>NZ_JBWKWL010000003.1:0-526173 GCF_059422205.1 Bacillus sp. GW821-FHT01G09 | reverse complement strand
GAGGATTAGCTCAGCTGGGAGAGCATCTGCCTTACAAGCAGAGGGTCGGCGGTTCGAGCCCGTCATCCTCCACCATTTTTCATTATACATATCGGTTTTACATATATGCCGGTGTAGCTCAATTGGTAGAGCAACTGACTTGTAATCAGTAGGTTGGGGGTTCAAGTCCTCTTGCCGGCACCACTTTTATATGATATAATATTCAAGTCTCTTGTAAGAAGAGCCATTAGCTCAGTTGGTAGAGCATCTGACTTTTAATCAGAGGGTCGAAGGTTCGAGTCCTTCATGGCTCACCATTTACATGTTGCGGATGTGGCGGAATTGGCAGACGCGCTAGAATCAGGCTCTAGTGTCTTTACAGACGTGGGGGTTCAAGTCCCTTCATCCGCACCATTTCTGCGGAAGTAGTTCAGTGGTAGAACACCACCTTGCCAAGGTGGGGGTCGCGGGTTCGAATCCCGTCTTCCGCTCCAACTATACCATCCACGCCGGGGTGGTGGAATTGGCAGACACACAGGACTTAAAATCCTGCGGTAGGTGACTACCGTGCCGGTTCAAGTCCGGCCCTCGGCATTAAGTTTTGCGCCCGTAGCTCAATTGGATAGAGCGTTTGACTACGGATCAAAAGGTTAGGGGTTCGACTCCTCTCGGGCGCGCCATGATCTATATGAAATCGGGAAGTAGCTCAGCTTGGTAGAGCACATGGTTTGGGACCATGGGGTCGCAGGTTCGAATCCTGTCTTCCCGACCATTCTTGGGGCCTTAGCTCAGCTGGGAGAGCGCCTGCTTTGCACGCAGGAGGTCAGCGGTTCGATCCCGCTAGGCTCCACTTGATTTCAAAAAATATTTGGCGGTGTAGCTCAGCTGGCTAGAGCGTACGGTTCATACCCGTGAGGTCGGGGGTTCGATCCCCTCCGCCGCTACCAATGGACCTTTAGCTCAGTTGGTTAGAGCAGACGGCTCATAACCGTCCGGTCGTAGGTTCGAGTCCTACAAGGTCCACCACTATACGGAGGAATACCCAAGTCTGGCTGAAGGGATCGGTCTTGAAAACCGACAGGGGTGTCAAAGCCCGCGGGGGTTCGAATCCCTCTTCCTCCGCCATACATATTCCTAATCATCGCGGGGTGGAGCAGTTCGGTAGCTCGTCGGGCTCATAACCCGAAGGTCGCAGGTTCAAATCCTGCCCCCGCAACCAAATTTTAAAATGGTCCGGTAGTTCAGTTGGTTAGAATGCCTGCCTGTCACGCAGGAGGTCGCGGGTTCGAGTCCCGTCCGGACCGCCATTTAAATACTTAGGCTCGGTAGCTCAGTTGGTAGAGCAACGGACTGAAAATCCGTGTGTCGGCGGTTCGATTCCGTCCCGAGCCACCATTTATCAATATATTTTGGCGGTTGTGGCGAAGTGGTTAACGCACCAGATTGTGGCTCTGGCATTCGTGGGTTCGATTCCCATCAATCGCCCCAAATAAAAATTGCGGGTGTAGTTTAGTGGTAAAACCTCAGCCTTCCAAGCTGATGTCGTGGGTTCGATTCCCATCACCCGCTCCATTTCTATATCGTCATGGGCCTGTAGCTCAGCTGGTTAGAGCGCACGCCTGATAAGCGTGAGGTCGATGGTTCGAGTCCATTCAGGCCCACCATGACTTTTGTTCCACAGTAGCTCAGTGGTAGAGCTATCGGCTGTTAACCGATCGGTCGCAGGTTCGAATCCTGCCTGTGGAGCCAAATGGAGAAGTACTCAAGTGGCTGAAGAGGCGCCCCTGCTAAGGGTGTAGGTCGTGTAAGCGGCGCGAGGGTTCAAATCCCTCCTTCTCCGCCATATGATTACAGATATCATAATTATCGGCCCGTTGGTCAAGCGGTTAAGACACCGCCCTTTCACGGCGGTAACACGGGTTCGAATCCCGTACGGGTCATCCAGAAGCCTTGCATATCCTGCAAGGTTTTTTTGTTTTCTAAATCATGATATGTCTTAGATTTTGTTCTTTATTTTAAAAACAGACTACAAAAATCTCCATATATTTCGTTTTTCTTCAGAAAATGAAGTTAATTGTCTATAAGTATAAGCGCTTTCAGCAAAGGGCTTTTTTTTATTTCTTCGAATAAATACTATAAATGAAAACTATGATGTCAGAAAGGATGATTACATGGCCGCTGCCAGCCCGACAGCACATGATGTTTATCTTTTTCACGAAGGCAGTCTGTTTAAAAGCTTTCAGCTGTTTGGCTCGCATTACCGCGAGCTGAATGGCAAAAGCGGATATGAATTCTGTGTGTGGGCGCCTCATGCGTCGGAAGTACGAGTGGCTGGAGATTTTAACAGCTGGTCTGGAGAAGAGCATGTGATGCACAGAGTGAATGATAATGGCATTTGGACGTTATTTATTCCAGGTATAGGAGAAAAGGAACGATATAAATATGAAATCGTGACGAATAACGGTGAGATCAGGCTGAAGGCAGATCCATACGCTATTTATTCAGAAGTCAGACCAAACACAGCGTCACTTACTTACAATTTGGAAGGGTACAGCTGGCAAGATCAAAAATGGCAAAATAAACAGAAGGCTAAGACGCTGTATGAAAAACCTGTTTTCATTTATGAACTGCATCTTGGGTCTTGGAAGAAGCATTCTGATGGCAGGCATTATTCCTATAAAGAATTAAGTCAGACGCTTATCCCTTATATCAAGGAGCATGGGTTTACCCATATTGAACTGCTTCCGGTGTATGAGCATCCATATGATCGTTCATGGGGATACCAAGGAACGGGGTATTACAGCCCGACAAGCAGGTTTGGCACGCCGCATGATCTGATGAAGTTTGTTGATGAATGTCATCAACAAAATATCGGAGTCATTTTGGATTGGGTCCCCGGACATTTTTGTAAAGATGCACATGGACTCTATATGTTTGATGGAGAACCGCTTTATGAATACAAAGAAGAACGTGATCGGGAGAACTGGTTATGGGGCACGGCAAACTTTGACCTGGGAAAACCGGAAGTTCATAGTTTTTTAATTTCGAATGCGTTGTACTGGGCGGAATTCTATCATATAGATGGATTTAGGGTTGATGCAGTGGCTAATATCTTGTATTGGCCAAATCAGGATGAACGCCACACGAATCCATATGCTGTTGATTTTTTAAAAAAACTCAATCAAACCATGAGAGAGGCATATCCACATGTGATGATGATTGCGGAAGATTCTACAGAATGGCCTCAAGTGACAGGTGCCGTTGAGGAAGGGGGGCTTGGTTTTCATTATAAATGGAATATGGGATGGATGAATGACGTACTGAAATACATGGAGACGCCGCCCGAAGAAAGGCGGCATTGTCATCAGCTTATCTCTTTTTCATTACTATATGCGTTTAGTGAACATTTTGTATTGCCGTTTTCTCATGATGAAGTCGTCTACGGAAAAAAATCACTTCTTAATAAAATGCCTGGCGACTACTGGCAGAAATTTGCCCAGTATCGGCTTTTGCTGGGCTATATGACAGTGCATCCCGGAAAGAAATTGATCTTTATGGGATCAGAGTTTGCCCAATTTGATGAATGGAAAGATACAGAACAGCTTGATTGGTTTTTGGACTCCTTCCCCATGCATCAGAAAGCCAGCGTTTTTACGCAAGATCTTCTCCGCTTTTACCAAAAAAGCAAAATCCTTTATGAGCATGACCATCGTGCACAATCGTTTGAATGGATTGATGTCCATAATGACGAACAATCAATCTTTTCTTTTATTCGTTATGGCAAAAAGCACGGTGAGGCGCTTGTCATCATTTGTAATTTTACACCCGTGGTCTATCATCAATATGATGTTGGAGTTCCTTTTTTTACTCAATACATTGAAGTGCTTAACAGTGACAGTGAAACATATGGAGGCTCAGGGCAAATCAACAAAAAGCCATTATCGGCCAAAAAGGGAGCACTTCATCATAAACCGTGTTATATCACGATGACCATCCCCCCTTACGGCATCTCGATTTTACGGGCGGTTAAAAAAAGAGGAGAGATAAAAAGATGAAAAAACAATGTGTAGCCATGCTCCTTGCCGGCGGGAAGGGCAGCCGTCTCAGCGGATTAACAAAAAATATGGCCAAACCGGCTGTATCTTTCGGGGGAAAATACAGGATTATTGATTTTACCCTAAGCAACTGTTCTAATTCAGGCATAGACACAGTCGGGATTTTAACGCAATATCAGCCGCTTGAGCTGAATTCCTATATTGGGATCGGCAGTGCATGGGACCTGGATAGATATAATGGCGGCGTGACGGTTTTACCCCCTTATGCCGAGTCATCAGAAGTCAAGTGGTATAAAGGGACGGCAAGCGCCATTTATGAAAATCTCAATTATTTGAATCAGTATGATCCTGAGTATGTACTGATTTTATCAGGAGATCACATATACAAAATGGACTACGGCAAAATGCTTGATTATCACATTGAAAAGAAAGCAGATGTGACCATCTCTGTCATCGAAGTGGGCTGGGAGGAAGCAAGCCGGTTCGGCATCATGAAGGCCAATCCAGATGGGACGATCACACATTTTGATGAAAAGCCCAAATTCCCTAAGAGCAATCTTGCCTCAATGGGGATTTATATATTCAATTGGCCGCTTTTGAAACAGTATCTTGAGATGGACGATCAAAACCCTTATTCTAGCCACGACTTCGGCAAAGACATTATTCCTCTGCTTTTGGAGGAGAAAAAGAAGCTTTCTGCTTATCCGTTCAAGGGATATTGGAAGGATGTCGGAACGGTGCAGAGCTTGTGGGAAGCCAATATGGATTTGTTAAAAGAGGACTCGGAGCTGAAGCTGTTTGAACGCAAATGGAAAATTTACTCCGTCAATCCAAATCAGCCTCCGCAATTTATTTCATCTGATGCGCAGGTTCAAGATTCGCTTGTGAACGAAGGTTGTGTTGTATATGGAAATGTGTCTCACTCCGTTCTTTTTCAAGGTGTGACTGTTGGTAAGCATACGACTGTTACATCATCCGTCATAATGCCGGATGTGACGATTGGGGAGCATGTAGTCATTGAAAATGCCATCGTTCCTAATGGGATGGTGCTGCCGGATGGCGCAGTGATTCGCTCCGAAAAAGACATTGAAGAGGTGCTGCTCGTTTCAGAGGAATTTGTAGAAAAAGAATTGATTTAATTACTGAAGAGGGGGCAGAGTCAGTGTTCAATAATCAAATGTTAGGTGTTATAGATGAAACCACATATAAGCATTCTCTTCAGGATTTAACAGCACAGCGGTCGCTCGGGGCGATCCCTTTTGCCGGCAGGTACCGACTGATTGATTTTATGCTTTCCAACATGGTGAATGCGGATATTAGGAGTGTTGCAATTTTTCCGAAGTATCGTTACCGTTCGCTCATGGATCACCTTGGGGCGGGTAAGGAATGGGATTTGCACCGGAAAAAGGACGGCCTCTTTTTTTTCCCGTCTCCCCATCTTCATCACGAATACGATGAATTCGGGTCCTTTCGCCAGTTTTCGGACCATCTAGATTACTTCCACAGAAGCACGCAGCAATATGCTGTTATTTCCAACAGCCATACCGTATGCAACATTCAATTTCAATATGTGCTGAAACGCCATCAGGAGGTTGGCTGCGACGTCACCGAGGTATTTCAGGACGGCCAGTCGCTGCAAATCTATATCATGTCAACAACGCTTTTAAAGGATCTGATCTACGGACATAGTGAAAAAGGCTATAAAACCATTCAGGAGGCTGTTGAAAAGGAATCTTCTGCCCTGACCATTTGCCCATATGAATATTCAGGTTATGCCGCTGTCATTGATTCGGTGGAAAAATATTATACCCACAGTATGGAGCTCATTCAGCCTCGTTTTTGGCAGCAGGTGTTTTTGCCGCAGCAGCCGATCTATACAAAAGTGAAGGATGAGCCGCCTACGAAATACGGAAAGCACAGCACTGTCAAAAATTCTTTGGTGGCAAACGGCTGTGTGCTTGAAGGAGAGGTTGAAAACTGCATTTTGTTCAGGGCGGTCCATGTCGGAAAGGGAACGAAGCTGAAAAACTGTATTATTATGCAAAAAACGCAGATTGGCGAGGATTGTCTTCTTGAGCAGGTCATTTCGGATAAGGATGTTAAAATCGGCAAGGCGACGGAAGCTGTAGGAACAGCTGAGCAGCCGCTTGTATTAAGAAAAGGTTTGGTGCAAGGAGAGCTGATGAATTCTTGAAGATATTATTTGCTGTGTCAGAATGCACCCCATTTGTGAAATCAGGAGGTCTTGCCGATGTAGCAGGTGCTCTGCCAAAGGCGCTTGCGCGATTAGGCAATGAGGTAGCTGTGATGCTGCCGAAGTACAGCCAAATACCTGAACCGTGGAAAAAGCGTATGAAAAAACAGGCTGAGTGTACCGTAGCTGTCGGCTGGCGGCAGCAATATTGCGGAATTGAACATATGGCAGAGAATGATGTGAATTATTACTTCATCGACAATGAGTACTATTTCAACAGGGATTCGTTGTACGGGCATTATGATGACGGTGAGCGGTTTGCCTTTTTTTCAAGAGCTGTGCTGGAGGCTGCCAAAGTTGTGAATGTTCAAGCCGATATTGTTCATACTCACGATTGGCATACAGCGATGGTCAATTATTTGCTGAAAGAGGAGTACAGAAAACATCCTTTTTATGAACGGATGAAAAGCGTGCTCACGATCCACAACCTGCAGTTTCAAGGCATATTCCCTCCTGATGTCACACATGACTTGCTGGGTCTTGAGATGGATCATTTTCATTATGAAAGGTTAGAATGCAACGGATTTGTTAATTTTATGAAGGCGGGCATCATTGCGGCTGATCATGTGACAACTGTGAGCCCCACTTACAGAAATGAAATCATGACGCCGTATTATGGTGAGCAGTTGGAACAGGTTTTGCAATATAGGGAAGATGATGTAACCGGCATATTAAATGGCATTGATGATACGTTCTATCAGCCGAAAAGCGACCCTTATATAGAGGCGCAATACGATTCAGGGGATCTTGCATGCAAGCTGGAAAACAAAACGAAGCTTCAGCAGCGGATGGGGCTTCCAGAGAAAAACGATATTCCGCTGATCAGTATGGTGACAAGGCTCACTAAACAAAAGGGGCTTGATCTTGTCCGCAGAATTATGCACGAACTTCTTGAGGAGCAAGACATACAGCTGGTTGTGCTAGGCACAGGAGAACGTGAATTTGAAGATTATTTCCGGTATGCAGAATTTGCTTTTCATGAGAAGTGCCGGGCTTATATCGGGTTTGATGAGCCGCTAGCCCATCAAATTTATGCGGGCTCTGATATGTTTTTGATGCCGTCGAAATTTGAGCCGTGCGGTTTGGGGCAGCTCATTGCTCTTCAATATGGCGCCATTCCGATTGTCAGGGAAACGGGCGGTCTTTACGACACTGTCCGTGCCTATCAGGAGGAAGAGGGAACGGGCAATGGCTTTACGTTTTCCGCCTTTAATGCGCATGATCTGAAATTTACGATAGAAAGGGCGCTGTCGTTTTATTGCCAACAGGATGTATGGAAGAGCATCGTGAAGACCGCTATGAATGCAGATTACAGCTGGGGGAAGTCGGCTAAAGAGTATCAGCGTATTTTCGAGCAGGTGACAAGGAGTGGACGGGATGTTCTCGAGTAAAGAACGCTTTGCAGACTTATTTTTAAAGCGTCTGGAAATGACGTGCGGAAAAAGCTTTAAAGATTCTGCCAAGCTGGATCAATATAAAACGTTGGGCAATATGGTCAGAGAGTATATCAGCGCTGATTGGATCGAGACGAATGAAAAAAGCAGATCAAATTCCGGGAAGCAGACATATTATTTATCAATCGAATTTCTGCTCGGTCAGCTCCTTGAGCAAAACTTAATGAATCTTGGTGTTCGTGATGTTGTAGAAGCTGGTTTAAAGGAAATCGGCATCAATTTAGAGGAGATCCTTCAGATAGAGAACGATGCAGGTCTCGGCAATGGCGGACTTGGGCGCTTGGCCGCTTGCTTTTTAGATTCGCTTGCTTCGTTGAACCTGCCTGGGCACGGCATGGGCATACGTTATAAGCATGGTTTGTTTGAGCAAAAAATTGTAGACGGGCATCAGGTGGAGCTGCCTGAGCAATGGCTGAAAAACGGGAACGTATGGGAAGTAAGGAATGCGGATCAAGCAGTGGACGTGCCGTTTTGGGGCGAAGTCCATATGACAGAAAAAAGCGGGCGCCTGCATTTTCGCCACGAACAAGCGACAATTGTTACCGCTGTTCCTTATGATATCCCGATCATCGGCTATGAAACGGGCACTGTCAACACGTTAAGGCTTTGGAACGCCGAGCCCTATGCGCATTATCACGGCGGTAATATTTTGTCTTATAAGCGGGAAACAGAAGCGGTTTCTGAATTCTTATATCCCGATGACACCCATGATGAGGGGAAAATTTTACGGCTGAAGCAGCAGTATTTTTTAGTATGCGCAAGCTTAAAAAGCATTGTGAACAATTACCGAAAAACACATAAATCTTTATCCGGCCTGCATAAAAAAGTGAGCATTCATATTAATGACACTCACCCTGCGCTTGCGGTGCCTGAGCTGATGCGGATTTTGCTCGATGAAGAGAACATGAGCTGGGAAGAAGCTTGGCATATCACTGTACATACGATTTCTTATACAAATCATACAACATTGTCAGAAGCGCTCGAGAAATGGCCGATTCATTTGTTTAAGCCGCTGCTCCCGCGAATGTACATGATTATTGAAGAGATCAATGAGAGGTTTTGCCGCGCAGTTTGGGAAAAGTATCCGGGAGACTGGAAAAGGATAGAGGACATGGCGATTACAGCGCATGGTGTTGTCAAAATGGCTCATCTGGCCATAGTAGGCAGTTACAGTGTAAATGGCGTTGCAAAAATACATTCCGATATATTAATGGAAAGGGAGATGCGCGACTTTCACTTGCTGTTTCCGAATCGTTTTAACAATAAGACGAATGGAATTGCCCACAGGCGCTGGCTGTTAAAAGCGAATCCAGGCTTGTCTGCCATCATTACAGAGGCGATCGGCGATGAATGGGTCAAACAGCCGGAATCACTGATCCGTTTAGAACCGTACGCCACTGATCCTGCATTTATTGAACAGTTTCAAAACAACAAAAGCAAGAAAAAACAAGAGCTTGCCGATTTGATTTTTTGCACGGCCGGGGTGGTTGTGAACCCTGAGAGCATATTCGACGTACAGGTGAAACGGCTTCATGCATATAAACGGCAGCTGCTGAATGTTCTTCACATTATGTATTTGTATAACCGACTCAAGGAGGACGCCGGGTTTTCAATCTACCCGCAAACCTTTATTTTCGGGGCAAAGGCTTCACCAAGCTATTATTATGCCAAGAAAATCATTAAGCTGATCCATTCTGTCGCAGAAAAAGTCAATTATGATCCAGCGGTCAAACAGCTGATCAAAGTTGTTTTCTTAGAAAATTATAGAGTTTCTATGGCTGAGCGAATTTTTCCGGCATCAGACGTAAGTGAGCAAATTTCAACTGCAAGCAAGGAAGCGTCTGGTACAGGGAATATGAAGTTTATGATGAACGGGGCTTTGACGATCGGCACGCATGACGGCGCAAATATCGAGATCCTTGAGCGGGTGGGTCCTGACTGTATTTACACGTTCGGCTTAAAGGCGGATGAGGTTCTATCGTATCAGGAAAACGGCGGCTATAGATCGAGGGAATATTATCAGCATGACAGGAGAATCAGGCAGGTAGCGGATCAGCTGATCAATGGTTTTTTTGAAGGAGAAGCAGATGAATTTGAATCGATCTTTGACTCGCTGCTTCCGCATAATGATGAGTATTTTGTGCTGAAGGATTTCAGCTCATATGCAGATGCACAGGAGCGAATTCAAGCTGATTATCGAGAGCGAAGGAAATGGTCTGAGCATTCGATTGTAAACATTGCTCATTCTGGATATTTCTCCAGCGACCGCACGATCCGGGAATATGCGAAGGACATTTGGGGCATCAAGCCGATGATGTGAAAAAGCCGCTGTATAAGCGGCTTTTTTTGTTCACAGATTCATTGAATTGATTGTAAAGGATAAGAACGTCGCAAATGCACTCCATAAAAAATAAGGCAAAAGAAGATAGCTTGCGGCTCTGCTGTATTTTTTGGCAATGATCAGTAATACGATTGCTGTGATGGCGACAAGCAGGCAGTCAAGCGATGCAGCCAGCAGATTTTTTTGCGTAAACTGGAAATAGCTGAAGGCTTGATTGAGCACGTAATTTATCAAAAGTGTAAACCAAAAGCTTTTCGCACCTTTAATTGAAAACGCAGCATATACAATGGCTGCTGAAAGGGAGATCAGGGCAAACAGGATGGCCCAAATGATGCCGATCGCAGTTCCGCTTGGCGTCCAGTCCGGTTTTTTCAATGAATTGTACCATTCTTGGTCCACAGGAAACAGGTAGCCTGCGGCTGAAAACAGCGCATATGTAATCACAAAAACGGCTAAAGCGCCGACAATCTTTTTCATATTTGCAACCTCCGCATGTATTTATTTACCCTTTATCTTATAAAGATCAAACCCCCGATATGCGGGGGAAATGATGGTCTTAAATAAGCTGGTTCAATGCGTTTGCTTTAATGCGTTCATATTCAAAAGCTGATTCTAATTCTTCCTTCGGTAAAGCAGACTTGCGGACGTATTTTTCGCGAATGACATCGTAAAGCTCGTAAGGAAACAGCATATCAATAAACATGACTTGTTTTTGTTCTTCAGTTAATGGGGCTCTGGATTCGTATGCGTTCAGCATGACATTAAATGTTTCTTCATCCCAAACGCCCGTCGTATCCAAAAGCGGAATAATCATTTTGCGCAAATCGCGAATAGGCAGATCAAATGAAACGGTATCTAAGTCAATGACCCAAATCTGTTCATTTTCCCCTAAGAGTGTATTTCCGGTTCCGTAATCCTGGTGGCAAAGGTTAGGGCTTTTTTTCAGCTGTTCAGTCCATGGAACATAGGCCGACTGCAAAAGCCGGTCTTTGATGCGCAGCCCGTCTTCA
Source organism: Bacillus sp. GW821-FHT01G09 (assembly GCF_059422205.1). NCBI lineage: Bacteria > Bacillati > Bacillota > Bacilli > Caryophanales > Bacillaceae > Bacillus > Bacillus sp. GW821-FHT01G09. The sequence continues at coordinate 515,080 of NZ_JBWKWL010000003.1, read as the reverse complement.
ATAAAGCCATCTATCTCCTGAAGATAAAACTGTGAGAAAGGATCTTCTTTTTCCGCCTCCGCCATCAGCTTCCACGTTTCCATCTGTTTGCATCGTTTCGTGTAGTGATTCGGCCAGCGACCTAATTTGGTAAATACGGGAACGCCATTTGGCGGCTGATATCCGACGGAAGCTGTATGAAAATCAGCAAGGCCTTTCATGATAAACTCCAAGTCCTGCTTTACAGTCAGCTCAAACGGCCTTCCTTCGATCCAGTCATATACGACAAATAGAAATGAGCCGTGCTTGGAATATAGGCTGCCTTTTTTGTTTGGGAGTATGCCAGGAACATTCATGCCTTTTTTTGCTAAATAGTCCTGCGCGAAAATGGAAAACAACGCTTTCTTTTCTGGCCTGTGTATTCGTTTTAGACAAACCGCACCGGAGTCTGTGTGGACCTTCCAGACAAGCGCCATCTGGTTTCCCTGAATGACGTCTATTTTTTCAGCCTGCACATCCCATCCTTGAAGCACATTTTCAGCCAGCTCCGTTAATTTTTTTGCATCTTCTGCTGATAAAGGAAGCTCTGATGAATTCCCCTCCTCAATGACTTCATGGTTTTCTGCCATTAAAGGACACATCCTTACCTGTTTTACTCCTACCTTATGAATCAAAAGGAAAAAATGATTGAGTTATTTGACTATATTTAATAGATGAATCTGGTTGTTTACCCGTTTTGTTTTTAGGGCAGTCCCATTCCGCACAAGTTGGTTGTTCAGCCGTATCATGATTCTAACTAGTTAAAAATCATGCAGGAATGGAGGCTATGTATGAAAATAGCACTGATCGCCACAGAGAAGCTTCCTGTCCCATCGGTTCGAGGAGGCGCCATTCAAATCTACCTAGAAGCGGTTGCCCCTTTAATTGCCAAAAAACATGAGGTGACTGTGTTTTCTATTAAAGATCCGAATCTCGCTGATAGAGAGAAGGTAGACGGTGTCCATTATGTGCATTTGGATGAAGACCGTTATGAAGAAGCCGTTGGAGCAGAGCTGAAAAAGAGCCGTTTTGATCTTGTGCATGTTTGTAATCGCCCAAGCTGGGTTCCGAAATTGAAGAAACAGGCGCCGGATGCTGTTTTTATTTTAAGCGTTCACAATGAAATGTTCGCTTACGATAAAATCAGCCAGGCGGAAGGCGAGATTTGCATCGACTCCGTAGCGCAGATTGTTACGGTCAGCGATTATATCGGACAGACGATCACAAGCCGTTTTCCGTCAGCACGATCAAAAACAAAAACGGTGTATTCTGGTGTGGATTTAAAAACGTACCACCCTCGCTGGACGAATGAAGGGCAGCGGGCTCGCGAAGAGATGCGTAGCGAGCTGAGGCTTCACGGCAAAAAAATCGTCTTGTTTGTCGGCCGGCTTAGCAAAGTCAAAGGCCCGCACATATTATTGCAAGCTTTGCCGGACATCATTGAGGAGCACCCCGATGTCATGATGGTGTTTATCGGGTCAAAATGGTTCGGAGATAATGAATTAAATAACTATGTCAAACATCTTCATACCCTTGGTGCGATGCAAAAGGATCATGTCACATTTATTCAATTTGTGAAGCCAAAGGACATTCCGCGCCTTTATACCATGTCAGATGTATTTGTATGCTCTTCGCAATGGCAGGAGCCTTTAGCAAGGGTGCATTATGAAGCGATGGCTGCGGGACTTCCTATTATTACAAGCAATCGGGGAGGCAATCCAGAGGTCATAGAGGAAGGGAAAAACGGCTACATCATTCATGACTTTGAAAATCCTAAACAATATGCCGAACGTATTAATGATTTGCTGAGCAGCTCGGAAAAGCGGGAACGGCTTGGGAAATACAGCCGCCGTGAGGCAGAAAGCAATTTTGGCTGGCAGAGGGTGGCTGAAAATCTGCTCAGCGTCTATGAAAAGAACAGATAGAAGGGGTGAACAGAGTGTACCAAAAAGAGCATGAAGAACAGATTGTGTCCGAAATTCTCAGTTATTATCCGTTTCATATCGACCATGTGGCGCTGAAATCGAACAAAAGCGGGCGCAAAATCTGGGAAGTCGAAACTGATCATGGCCCAAAGCTGCTAAAAGAAGCGCAAATGAAACCGGAGCGGATGCTTTTTATCACTCAGGCACACGCCCATTTACAAGAGAAAGGGCTGCCGATAGCGCCGATTCATCAAACAAAAAATGGCGGTAGCTGCTTGGGCACGGATCAGGTTTCTTACAGCTTATATGACAAAGTGACAGGAAAAGAAATGATTTACTATGATGCAGAGCAAATGAAAAAAGTCATGTCATTTGCCGGCCATTTTCATCATGCCTCAAAAGGATATGTTTGCACAGATGAAAGCAAGAAGAGAAGCAGGCTGGGAAAATGGCACAAATTGTACCGTTGGAAGCTGCAGGAACTGGAGGGGAATATGCAGATCGCAGCATCCTATCCTGATGACGTATTTTCGCAAACTTTCTTAAAACATGCTGATAAAATGCTGGCAAGAGGAAAAGAAGCTCTCAGAGCGCTTGAAGACTCAGAATACGAAACCTGGACAAAAGAGACGCTCGAGCATGGCGGATTCTGTTTTCAGGATTTTACATTGGCACGTTTGACTGAGATCGAAGGGGAGCCTTTTTTAAAGGAGCTTCACTCGATTACCTACGATTTGCCGTCAAGAGACCTTCGTATTCTGCTGAATAAAGTGATGGTTAAGCTTTCTGTATGGGATACTGATTTCATGGTTGCACTGCTTGCGGCCTACGACGCAGTGTATCCGCTCACAGAAAAACAGTACGAGGTACTTTGGATTGATCTCGCGTTTCCGCATTTGTTCTGTGCAATCGGGCACAAATATTATTTGAAGCAAAAGAAAACATGGTCAGATGAGAAGTATAACTGGGCGTTGCAAAACATGATTTCTGTTGAAGAATCTAAAGATTCGTTTTTGGATAAACTGCCGGAACTGTATAAAAAGATAAAAGCGTATCGGGAGGCGAATTGACATGAGGTCATCGAGACAAAAAGCCTCTATTTCTAAACTGGATCTCGACCAATTCGTATTTACACCGCCTGGACCGATGGGATGGCAGGCTCATGACTCAATCTCAGCTGAGAAGGAAGAAGAGGAGAAGCATTTAGATGTGGGCAGCATTCGAGAGCTCCCTCACATCAATGCACCGAAAGAATATCAAAAAGAAACGAAGGAAAAGGAAACAGATCACAAAATCTTCGATGATGAAGAAGAAACAAAATTCGAAACCACTCTGGAGCCTGAGGAGGAGCGTGATTCGAAACGCTCAGCGCCCCCATATGAAGAAGAGGATGAAGATGAAGAACCAGACTTAGCGGAAGAAGCTAAAGTGGAAATCATCATTCTTCCAAGTGAATCTAAACCAGCTCCATGGTTTTCTCAAACCGTAAAGCGCAAGGCATAAAGTCACATTTATGCCTTTTTTTATATTTTCTGCAGCGAAAAAACAGCCCGTTTTGCAACACGAGCTGTAGGTTTTATGTTTTTGCTTTCACAAAAAGCTGATTGATAGATGATAAATCAAAATTTTGCGTCAGAAAAGGCGGCGGAAATTGTTTGTTTTTCGGGGTCAGAACGGATTGGTAAACAGTATTGAGCCTTTTGGCAGCATGGGTAAAGGTAAATAAAGCTTCTACATGCTTTCGGGCGTTTTTTGTCATTTTGTTCATTAATTCTTGATCTGTAAAGGCTCTGTCAATTGCTTTTGCAAATGAAGAAGGTTTGTTGTATCTGTCGATGACAAGGCCAGTAACTTCGTGTTTTACGACTTCACCGTTTCCGCCCCGGTTTGTGGTAATTAAGGGCGTGCCGGCCGCCATTGCTTCATAATTCACACGGGCGAGGGGTTCGTTCCACTGAGAGCTGCACACAAATACATCTGCCATCAGAAAAAGGTTTGGGATGTCGTCTGCGGGAATGAATTTTGTAAAGATTATGTGGTCTCTGTATGGCAGCGCCAGCGTGCGCAGATAGGTGACATATTGGTTTTCGCTGTCATCGCTGAACCACTTCCCGCCTGCTATGACCAGTACAGCATCAGGGTGCTGCTGCAAAATCCGTCTCATGCTGTGAATGAGAAGGTGAGGCCCTTTTGTCGGGCTTAAGCGGCCGGCGAATAAAATAACTTTTTTATCTTCAATACCGTATTTTTTCCGGTATGTTTTTCTGACAGCCGAGCCTTTCATCGTCCAGACGGGCGGATAAGAGTTTAAATCAACGCCGGAATACACAACTTTTGTGATGTCCTCGGCTTCAGGGAAACGTTCAATGACGGTTTGTTTAATAAATTCGCTCACAGTTGTGATCATGGAGACATTGTCGAGTACTTCTTTTCCTTGCGCGAAGGTCATCTTTTTTTCAGAAAACATTTCGTTATGCAGGCTCAGAACGATCTTGCTGTTTGGTGAGGCTTTTTTATATAAAGAGACATTTAAAGGCCTGTTGAACACATGAATGAGGTCAAAGGAAGAGGCTCGCAGCTCTTCGGCTACCGCCTCGCGGTAATGTTCTTTTGGCAGATGGATATAATGTACGCCGTCTTTTGTTTCTCTTTTTGGAAGCGATGGATCTTCTATTGAAAAAATGGTTAGGTCGTACCTGCTGCTGAAATAGGGCGTGACACCGTCAATCATCATTTGAATAGCGCCGCCGCGTACTGCGGGCGCCGGCAGCTTTTCTGTACAGATAAAGGCAAGCTTCATTTTTATTCCCCCTGATACAGCGACGATAAATAGGTGATTTCGTTGGTCAAGCCATCCTTTAAGGATGTAGCGGGATCATAATGCAAGAGCTGTTTTGCTTTTGAAATATCCGCCCACGTGTTGCTCGGTTCCCCTGCTATTTTGTCCGAAAAGTGCAGTGTTGCTTTTCTGCCGGAAATATCCTCAATGAGGGAGACAACCTTTAAGACTGAGGCACGCTCTGCGCCGCCGATATTTACTGTTTCACCAATAAGGTGGGGTTTCCCAAGAACAGCGGTGATGCCTTTGACACAGTCGCTGATATAAGTGAAATCTCTTGACTGCTGCCCATCACCGAAGATGGTAAGCGGCTTTTGCTGAAGGTGCTGCTTAATGAGCCGGTGAAAAGCCATATCCGGCCGCTGTCTTGACCCGTATACGGTAAAAAAACGGAGAATCACAATTGGAATGCCAAAGCTCTGTTGATACACATGGCAAAGCTTTTCTCCCGTAAGCTTTGTTACCCCGTACGGAGATAAAGGAGAAAGCGACGTGTTTTCGCTGACTTTTCCTTGTTTTTCGCCATAGACGGAAGAGGTGGATGCAAAGACGAACGTTTGAATAGAATGTTCCCGGCACGCCTCGAGGAGCCTTTGGAGCGCTTGGATATTATGTGCGGCATATGGGTGAAAATGATTGCCCCAGCTTGACCGGACACCCGGTATGGCCGCCAAATGAAAGATGACGTCCACTCCTTCCAGTAAGGGAGCAAGATCCGCTGTCAGCAGATTTTCCTTTATGAACGTAAATCGCTTTTCCGGCAGCAGGTTTTTAAGGTTTTTTAATTTCAAGGAAAATGGAGTAGGACCGATAAAGTCATCGATTCCAATAACGTTATGTTTCTTATCTTTTAGTAATTCTTCGCAGAGGTGGGAGCCGATAAAGCCCGCTGCTCCCGTGACGAGTATTTTCATGGACGGCCAACTCCCATACAGATCAGGCCGCAAGCCTCGATCAGTTCTTTTTTTAGTACGTTGCGCCCGTCAATCACAAGACGCCCTTTCATGATATCTGCAGCCTTTTTCCAATCAAACGCTAAAAACTCAGGCCATTCTGTCGCCAAAAATAAAAAGTCACTCTCTTCGATCGCATCAAAAGCTTGAGAATGCTGAGTTACATGTTGCCGCAAATGTTCTGGAAGTACAGCTTCAGGATCATATGCATGAACATCACATCCCAGCTCCGCCAGCCTTTCCATCAGTCTGACAGCCTGAGAATTCCGGATGTCATCAGTATTCGGTTTGAAGGAAATGCCGAGTACAGCCGCTTTCTTGCCTTGAAGTGTTTCGAAGAATGACTGTATTTTTTTGATATACAGGCCAAGCTGGGTGTCATTAATGTGCTGCACGGCCCGGAGCAGGAAGGTCTCCGTGTTTTTTTCCTGGGCAGCAAATTGCAGCGCCTGCAGATCCTTTGGAAAACAAGAGCCTCCGTATCCGATGCCTGCCTGCAAAAAGTGCTTCCCGATCCTTGGGTCTAGACCGATAGCGCGGGAAATATCTGAGATATCTGATTGATAGGCTTCACATATGCGGGCCATTTCGTTAATGAACGAAATTTTGGCCGCTAAAAAGAAATTGTTGGCATATTTGATCAGCTCTGCTCCCGCTAAGCTTGTAACGATAAAAGGGGTATCAATGTGTTTGTAAATGGATTTGACGATGGCTGCCGATACGTGATCTTCTTCCTGAACACCGATGACTGTTTTGTCAGGATGCAGCATGTCATATAAGGCATTGCCTTCCCGCAGAAACTCCGGATTGGATACGATATTAAAGAGGTTTTTAGACACTCCGGAGGCAATCAGCTGTTTTGCTATGTTTTCATTTGTCCCGGGCGGAACAGTGCTTTTCGTAATAATGGTTTTATACGATCGGATCGCCTCGCTTAAATCACCGATGACGGACTGCAGGGCTTTCGTATCAGCTGATCCGTCCGAACGCGGCGGAGTTCCGACTGCGATAAAAATAACGGGACATTCCTCCATGCTCGATTTCACTTCAGAAGAAAACGAGAGATTGCCGCAACGAAGTATTGCATCTGAAAGCCCAGGCTCGTAAAAGGGAATGACTCCTTTTTTCAGCTGCCCGATTTTTTTGACGTCTTTGTCTGTGCATATCATGTCATGTCCGATGGATGCCAGTGCCGCTGATAGGGTTAAACCGACATACCCGGCGCCAACCACACAAATTTTCATCACCTGAGCTCCTTTACAAGATTACTGGTCATATATCAATATCCTATTAAAAAAGGGCTGGTTCGTGATTCCGCTTTCTGCCCAGTTGCTTCCGCCTAATTTCAGATGTACAAACATCGGGATGCGCTCTTGGAATATCATGTAATAAACATGAGCTGAGGGGAAAATACCATGATAAAAAAAGCGATCATTCCTGCAGGCGGATTCGGCACGAGAAATCTGCCGGTGACGAAGGTGATTCCGAAAGAAATGTTTCCAGTAGGATCTAAGCCTGTGATTCATTATCTTGTTGAAGAATTAAAGGAGTCAGGCATTGAGGACATTTTGATGGTTGTATCGAGCCATAAAAATCTGATTGTCGACTATTTTGATTCCTCTTTGGCACTTGAGGCTTTTTTGGCCTCTAAGAATAAACTGCATTTGCTTAGAGAGCATCCCATTCCGGATATACGGATTCACTATGTGCGGCAGCCTTATGCAAAGGGTCTTGGCGACGCCATTTCTTTCGGAAAGCAATTTGCAGGCGGAGAGCCTTTTGCCGTCGTTTTGCCAGATGATCTGATTTTTTCCGCCAATCAGCCGGCTTTGGGGCAGCTGATTGAAGCATATACGAAATATCAGTCCAGTGTAATCGGCTTAAAAGAAACAAAAACGGAGGATTTACATCATTACGGGGTGATAAAAGGGGAGCCTGTTGAAAAAGGGCTTTATCGCATACAGGATATTGTGGAAAAGCCTAAACAAAACCCTCCGTCTCATTTTGCAGCAGCAGGGCGTTATATTTTCACACCGGATATTTTTAATGAGCTGGAGGCATTAGAAGCTGATAGCGGAGGAGAAGTGCAGGTAACGGATGCGATAAAAGCTTCGCTCGGGGCATGTACCGTATACGGGAAATTGCTAGAGGGCGAGCGGTATGACATCGGCCTGCAAAAGGATTATCTGAAGCTGATTTACGATATGCTGAAAACTGAAAAGAACCCCCAATAATCGGGGGTTCAATCAGCGTGGAGATCGCCGAATGTGGTCATGATTCCCTCTTCGTCAAGTTCTTCTTCATAGCGCTCATGGGCTCTGCTTTGATAAACGGTAATTTCTTTTCCAGTGATATCTGTAGCGATGAAATTTTCGTAAGACTCCGTATTGCCGATATTCTCTTCGGCATTCATCGTCATATCATCATAGCTGAGCGGAGGGTTTTCCATATCCTGCGGCGTTTGTGAGTTACCATATTTTTCGACATCCTGATAGGAATCCTCACTGTCATATGGCGCTCTGATTTCTTCATCATCATCAAATTCAAATTGCCCGAATGGTGTTTCTTCTTCAATCGGACGGTCTTTGGAAACCACGTCCTGTGACGAATACTCCGCGAGGGTTGTGGCAGTCGGAAGCGCTTCAAGTCGTTCGAAAGGGATTTCCTTTCCGCTGACTTCACAAATGCCATACGTACCGTTTTCTATCGCCTTCAATGAATGCTCAATGTCCCGAAGGTGCTCTCGCTCATGCAAGTCTAGAGCGATGTCTTTCTCACGCTCGTAAAGTTCTGTCGCCTGATCGCCGGGATGGTTGTCGTATGCCGAAAGCTCACCCCACGAATCATAAGGAAAGGCTGAGTTAAGCTGAAAATGATCATTGTCTTTGAAACGGTTTAAGATATCTTTTTTCGTTTGTTCCAGTTCATTTTTTAAATGCTGAAGCTGTTCTTTCGTAAGCAATGTGATCGCCTCGTTTCTCTGTGATGCATACCTTTAGTATGAACAGATCGCCTGAGAACTTTCATAAATGGCGGCTGGAGGAATATAGGAGGTTTTCCTTTTATGGTAAGCGGATACAACCTTTGCTATCAGTGGAGAAAGAAATTTAAGCTTTGTTTCTTTTTCATTTCTGAAATTAGGTTTATAATAGGTAAGGCAGGCCATTTGGACTGCATGATCTGTGTTTGACACAAAGGAGACACAGGTGTATGGTATTAAAAGCATTTTAAGGATTATGGAGGAATGTCTCATGGTGACAACGGTGCAGCGTACGTTCCGAAAGGAAGTTCTACATGCATTACATAAAGCCAAAGAAGTCAACCATGCTGTCTTAATAAGCTATTCGAGACAAATCGAGTCTCTTGACCCTCTATCATTTTTCAATTACGGAGCAAAAAAATATACAGGCAATCGATTTTTTTGGTCAGATCCTGAAAGTGAATTGACAATAGTCGGTCTTGGCAAAGAAGCGGTTTTCCAGACAAATCAAAAAAACAGCGAGCGGTATCGTGAGGTTTTTGAACAATGGGAGCGCTTTAAAAAGACGGCTTTTCATATTTATGAAGAAGAAAAGCTGCAGCATTCTGCAGTGGGACCTGTGTTATTCGGAGGATTTTCTTTTGACCCTTGCGAAGAAAGAGGTTCACAATGGGACCATTTCTCGGAAGGGGATTTCTTTGTGCCTGCGCTTATGCTGACGATGACTGCTGAAGGCCCGTTCTTAACAGTTAACAGATGGGTAAGCGGAGGAGAAGACGCAGAAGCTGTTTTAGAAGGTTTAAAAGCTTTTGCGGCGGAATTTATGGTTCCCGATTTCAAGCAAGAAGATCAGGCTGTGATTGCAGCAGCCGAAGAGCTGGATAAGGATGATTGGCTGAAAGCAATCGAAACGGCCACAAGCCAAATTAAAGAGAAACAATATGATAAGGTTGTTCTTGCCCGAGAGCTGCTGCTCACGTTTGACGGTCCAATCCAAATTGAACCGGTGCTTAAAACGCTTGTGGACGATCAGCAGACAAGCTATGTTTTTGCAATTGAACAAGAAGGCAAAACTTTTGTCGGCGCGTCTCCGGAAAGACTGATCAAAAGAGACGGCGGCACTGTCATGTCTTCCTGTCTGGCAGGCTCCATTAAACGAGGCGTGAATGAAGAAGACGACCGCCGGATAGGCCTTGAATTATTAAACGATGAGAAAAACCTGCTTGAGCATGATATTGTGGTAGGTATGATTCATAATGCTTTTGTATCAAGCTGTTCAGAGGTTGAAAAGCCTGATGGACCTGTTTTGTACAAAACAAAAAGCGTTCAGCACCTGTTTACGCCGATTGTCGGACAGCTGCGCGAGTCTGCTTCAATTTTTGACTTAATTGAGAAGCTGCATCCCACTCCGGCGCTCGGGGGAGCACCTCAGGAAAAAGCTGTTGACGTGATCAGAGAGATTGAACCGATGTCTCGCGGCTGGTATGCTGCCCCTATCGGCTGGATTGACAGCCAGGATAACGGGGAATTCGCGGTAGCCATTCGTTCAGGGCTGATCGAAGGAAGCACTGCAAGGCTGTTTGCCGGATGCGGTATTGTGGAAGACTCGGAACCAATCTCGGAATATGAAGAAACACAGATTAAATTGAAGCCGATGATCTCTGCATTAGGAGGTGAGAGGCGTTGACAGTCAACCCGATTACTCATTACATCGGAAGTTTTATTGATGAATTCGCCCTTTCCGGAATTACGGACGCCGTCGTTTGTCCGGGCTCAAGATCTACACCGCTGGCTGTTCTTTGTGCTGCGCATCCCGATATCAGCGTCCATGTCCAAATTGATGAAAGATCTGCCGGATTTTTTGCCTTAGGTTTGGCAAAAGCGAAGCAGCGTCCCGTACTATTGATCTGTACATCTGGAACAGCCGCGGCCAACTTTTATCCGGCTGTGGTTGAAGCCCATTATTCAAGGGTGCCTATTATTGTGTTAACTGCTGATCGGCCTCATGAGCTGCGCGAAGTAGGCGCACCGCAGGCTATTAATCAGCACTTCTTATTCGGTAACTTTGTTAAGTTTTTCACAGACTCTGCTCTTCCTGAAGAGTCTCCGCAAATGCTGAGATACATCCGAACGCTGGCAAGCCGCGCTGCCGGAGAAGCACAAAAGCGCCCGATGGGGCCTGTCCATGTGAATGTGCCGCTGCGCGAACCGCTGATGCCGGATCTTTCAGATGAGCCGTTTGGAAGAATGAGAACAGGCCGTCATGTGTCTGTGAAAACGGGTACGCAGTCTGTTGACCGAGAGTCCCTGTCTGATGTGGCTGAGATGCTCGCAGAGGCTGAAAAAGGAATGATCGTCTGCGGAGAGCTCCATAGTGATGCGGATAAGGAAAACATTATTGCGCTGTCAAAAGCGCTTCAGTATCCAATTTTAGCGGATCCGCTGTCTAATCTGCGGAATGGTGTTCATGATAAAAGCACTGTTATTGATGCGTATGATTCGTTTTTAAAAGATGATGAGCTGAAGCGGAAACTTCGTCCTGATGTTGTCATTCGGTTTGGACCGATGCCTGTTTCAAAACCGGTTTTCTTATGGCTTAAGGATGATCCTGCGATTCAGCAAATAGTGATTGACGAGGATGGAGGGTGGAGAGACCCGACACAGGCAAGCGCGCATATGATTCATTGTAATGCGTCTGTTTTTGCTGAGGAGATCATGGGAGGCCTTACTGCTGCTGCCAGATCCTCAGAGTGGCTGGAAAAGTGGCAGTTTGTCAATGGGCGGTTCCGCGAGCATCTGCAAACAATCAGCAGTGAAGATGTTTCGTTTGAAGGCAATCTCTATCGAATCCTTCAGCATCTTGTGCCTGAAAACAGCTCGCTGTTTGTGGGAAACAGCATGCCGATCAGGGATGTTGATACGTTTTTCGAAAAGCAGGACCGCCCTTTCCGGATTTATTCAAACCGGGGAGCAAACGGGATAGACGGTGTCGTCTCCTCTGCCATGGGGGTATGTGAAGGAACAAAAGCGCCTGTTACCCTTGTGATTGGAGATTTATCTTTTTATCACGATTTAAACGGCCTGCTGGCGGCCAAAAAGCTGGGTATTCCTCTTACTGTGATTCTTGTCAATAATGACGGAGGAGGGATTTTCTCCTTTTTGCCGCAGGCTTCTGAGAAGACACACTTTGAAGATTTGTTCGGCACACCGACAGGGCTCGATTTCAAGCATGCGGCTGCACTTTACGGCGGAACGTATTCATGCCCGGCTTCTTGGGATGAATTCAAAACAGCTTACGCGCCGCAGGCAGACAAGCCCGGACTCCATTTGATTGAAATCAAAACGGATCGCCAATCAAGAGTCCAGCTTCATCGCGATATGCTGAATGAGGCTGTGCGGGAAGTGAAAAAACAATGGGAACTGTAAACATAACGGTATCAGATGGTGTCCGATATGCAGTGGCAGACGAGGGACCGAATGCTTCCGAAGCCGTCGTCTGTCTGCACGGGTTTACCGGCAGCAGACAATCATGGACTTTTCTTGATGAAATGCTGCCTGATTCCCGTTTGATCAAAATTGATTGTTTAGGGCATGGGGAAACCGATGCCCCGCTGAATGGGAAAAGATACAGCACAAGCCGGCAAGTTTCTGACCTTGCCGAGATTTTTGATCAATTAAAACTTCACAAAGTGAAATTGATTGGGTATTCTATGGGAGGAAGGCTTGCTTACTCTTTTGCGATGACAAATCCCGAGCGGGTATCGGCACTTGTGCTTGAAAGCACGACGCCGGGGCTCAAAACACTTGGGGAACGGCGGGAACGAATCATGCGGGACCGGAAGCTTGCTGATTTTATTTTACGAGACGGGCTCAAAGCGTTTGTTGCGTATTGGGAGAATATCCCTTTGTTTTCATCTCAGCAGAGGCTGGCTGAAGATATTCGGCACAGGATACGATCGGGCCGTCTGCGGAACAATAAGATTGGGCTTGCGAACAGTTTAACCGGCATGGGCACCGGTTCACAGCCTTCCTTGTGGAGCCGTGTAGAGGAAATAGATGTTCCTGTGCTTCTTATCTGCGGGGAGTGGGACGAAAAATTTTGCGCCATCAATCAAGAGGTGCATAAGATGCTTCCTTCTAGTAGAATAGAGATTGTTCCAAAAGCAGGACATACGGTCCATGTGGAACAGCCGCGATTGTTTGGTAAAATAGTGAGTGAGTTCTTGACAAGCATCTGACTCATTCACATAGAGAATAAAAGGAGGTCATCATATGGCTGAATGGAAAACAAAACGGACATACGATGAGATATTGTATGAAACGTATAATGGCATTGCAAAAATAACAATCAACCGACCTGAGGTACATAATGCGTTTACCCCTAAAACGGTTGCTGAAATGATTGATGCGTTTGCTGACGCAAGAGACGACCAAAACGTTGGGGTTATCGTGCTTGCCGGTGCAGGGGACAAGGCATTTTGTTCTGGCGGAGACCAAAAAGTGCGCGGCCACGGTGGATATGTAGGAGACGACCAGATCCCGCGTCTTAACGTATTGGATCTTCAGCGTTTAATCCGCGTCATCCCGAAACCGGTTGTTGCGATGGTGTCCGGATATGCGATCGGCGGAGGCCATGTGCTTCACATCGTATGTGACTTGACAATTGCTGCGGACAACGCAATTTTTGGACAAACAGGCCCTAAAGTGGGAAGCTTCGATGCAGGTTACGGTTCTGGCTACCTGGCTCGAATTGTAGGACATAAAAAAGCACGTGAAATCTGGTACCTATGCCGTCAGTACAACGCACAGGAAGCACTGGACATGGGTCTTGTCAACACAGTCGTTCCTTTGGAACAGCTTGAAGAAGAAACGATTAAATGGTGTGAAGAAATGCTTGAAAAAAGCCCGACCGCACTGCGCTTTCTTAAAGCTGCGTTTAACGCGGACACAGACGGACTTGCTGGAATTCAGCAGTTTGCAGGGGATGCTACCCTTCTTTACTACACAACAGATGAAGCAAAAGAAGGCCGTGATTCCTTTAAGGAAAAACGCAAACCTGATTTCGGACAGTTCCCTCGTTTCCCGTGATCAGCAATACTTAGTAAACCAACAGCTTGAGACTTTGCGGTCCAAGCTGTTTTCTTTTCAATACAGACATTTTACCTCGGAGATGATGACATGCTGACAGAACAGCCTAACTGGCTCATGCAGCGGGCACAGCTGACACCTGAGAGAATCGCTCTCATCTATAGAGACCAAACAGTGACATTTGCAGAATTATTTGCCGCGTCTAAGCGAATGGCGGCACAGCTTGCCGCTCATTCGGTTCGGAAAGGGGATACTGCGGCTATTTTGCTCCAAAACCGTGCAGAAATGGTATACGCCGTTCACGCTTGTTTTTTGCTTGGTGTTAAGGCGGTGCTTTTGAATACGAAGCTGTCAACACATGAAAGGGTGTTTCAGCTGGAGGATTCCGGATCCGGCTTTTTACTGACAGATTCAAGCTTTAACAAGAAAGAGTATGAACACATCGTTAAAACGATTGATGTGGATGAATTGATGAAAGAAGCAGCACAGGAAATTGAGATCCAAGCTTATATGCAAATGGATGCAACGGCAACGCTGATGTATACGTCGGGTACGACAGGAAAGCCCAAGGGAGTTCAGCAAACGTTCGGAAACCACTATTTCAGTGCGGTGTCGTCCGCGCTTAATTTGGGTATAACAGAACAAGACCGCTGGCTTATCGCATTGCCGCTCTTTCATATCAGCGGCTTGTCCGCATTATTCAAATCTGTCATCTATGGAATGACTGTCGTGCTTCACCAGCGTTTTTCCGTAAGTGATGTGCTGGATTCTATCAATAGGCATGAAGTGACAATGATATCTGCGGTGCAGACTATGCTGGCCAGTCTTTTGGAAGAAACAAGCAGCTGCCCTGAATCCATCAGATGCATTCTTCTCGGCGGCGGCCCTGCACCTCTGCCATTGCTTGAGGAATGCCGTGAGAAAGGATTCCCTGTCTTTCAGTCATATGGAATGACAGAAACATGCTCACAAATTGTTACCCTGTCGCCGGAATTCAGTATGGAAAAGCTCGGATCTGCGGGGAAACCGCTGTTTTCATGTGAAATCAAAATAGAGCGGGACGGACAGGCATGTGAACCGTTTGTACACGGTGAAATCATGGTCAAAGGCCCGAATGTCATGAAAAGCTATTTTAACCGGGAGAGCGCAAACGAAGCCTCCTTTCAAAATGGCTGGCTGAAAACAGGTGATCTTGGTTATTTGGACAGCGAAGGCTTTTTATATGTATTAGACAGACGTTCAGATCTGATCATATCCGGCGGAGAAAACATTTATCCGGCCGAAGTGGAGTCAGTGCTGCTTTCACACCCCGCTGTGGCCGAAGCCGGGGTTTCAGGGGCTGAGGACAAAAAATGGGGGAAAGTGCCTCACGCCTATCTTGTCCTTCACACGCCTGTGAGCGCAGAAGAATTGACTGACTACTGCAAAGAACGCTTGGCGAAGTATAAAATTCCGGCAAAATTCTATGTGCTTGACCGCCTGCCGCGCAATGCGTCTAATAAGCTCTTGCGAAATCAGCTGAAGGATGCGCGTAAAGGAGAACTGTTATGATCGAAATAGAAAAAATCACGCTTTACCATTTGAGCATGAACTTAAAGAAACCGTTTAAAAACAGTATCGAAACGCTTCAAGAGCGTAAATTTCTGATCGTGGAAGCCATTGATACATCAGGTGTCACAGGCTGGGGAGAAGTTTCCGCTTTCTCTTCGCCTTGGTACACCGAGGAAACCATTGGAACATGTTTGCATCTGCTAAAAGATTTTTTTATCCCAAATGTCGTCGGCCGTGAATTCAATCACCCTTCAGAAGTGCCGGACAGCCTGGCGCGGTATAAAGGAAACCGGATGGCAAAAGCGGGACTTGAATCGGCTGTATGGGATATCTATGCCAAAAAGAAGGGCGTATCCCTTGCTGAGGCATTGGGCGGAACAAGAGATAAAGTCCCTGCCGGGGTGGTAGTCGGCCTGGCGCCTCTTGACGATATGCTGAAGGAAATTGAGAGCTATCAAAAAGAAGGTTATCAAAGAATAAAAATTAAAATTCAGCCTGGGCAGGATGTGGAATTGGTCAAGGCCATCCGCAGCCGATTCCCAAACATCCCGCTCATGGCTGATGCCAATTCATCCTATGAGCTGAAGGATATCAGCCGTTTGAAGGAGCTTGATGACTATCATTTAATGATGATTGAGCAGCCGCTCCAAGCTGACGATATCGTTGACCACCGCCACTTGCAGAAACATTTGAAAACGGCCATTTGCCTTGATGAGAGCATTTGTTCAGTTGATGATGCGAGACGGGCGATTGAGCTAGGAAGCTGCAAAATTATTAATATAAAACCTTCTCGTGTCGGCGGCTTAACAGAAGCCTTAAAAATTCATGATTTATGCAAAGAGCATCATATGCAGGTTTGGTGCGGAGGAATGCTGGAAACAGGCATATCAAGAGCGCAGAACGTGGCGCTTGCTTCACTGCCTCAATTCACAATACCTGGCGATATATCTTCATCCTCACGCTATTGGGATGAAGATATTGTAACCCCTGATATTCGTATTGATAATGGATTTATTTCTGTGTCAAAACAGCCTGGTTTAGGGGTTGAGGTAAACCAAGATATTATGCGAAAATATGTGACCAAAATGGATGTTTTCACACAGCATGGTTAAGAAAAAAGCATTTTGCTATTTTGAATAAATGACACTGTGCTGTTACAGTAAAAGTGTTCGTTGAATACATCCCTTCTCGTTTGGACCGGCTGCTGACCCAGCCGGTTTTTTTATGTAAATCAGCTTGACAAAAATGGCCAAACGCGATAATTTTGCACAAAGGAAACTTTTTGTCCTGTGTAAATAAAACATGCTTTTGGCTAATTTAATGTCACATGTCTAAGAACTGACAACATAAGATAAAACAATCGGACATTGATGGCAAAGAGGAGGAGAAATATGAGACGAGGGCTGATGGCAGCAGTACTTTTTGCGACCTTTGCTTTAACGGGATGCGGAACGGATTCAGCCGGAAAAAGCGCTGATCAGCAATTACAAGTGACAGCGACAACATCTCAAATTGCCGATGCAGCAGAAAACATCGGAGGTAAGCATGTAAAAGTCACCTCTTTAATGGGACCGGGGGTTGATCCGCACCTTTACAAAGCTTCCCAAGGTGACACGAAAAAATTAATGTCTGCCGATGTTGTTCTGTACAGCGGGTTGCATTTGGAAGGGAAAATGGAGGATGTCCTCCAAAAAATCGGTGAACAAAAACAATCGGCGGCAGTAGCTGAGGCCATTCCGAAAAATAAGCTTATTCCCGCGGGGGAAGGCAAGACGTTTGATCCCCACGTCTGGTTCAGCATTCCGTTATGGATCTATGCGGTGGATGAAATTGAAGCGCAATTCAGCAAAGCAATGCCTCAGCACGCAGATGCCTTTCGGAAAAATGCCAAAGAGTACAAAGAAGATTTGCAATATTTAGATAAGTGGTCGCGTAAGGAGATCGCACATATTCCGGAGAAAAGCCGTGTGCTTGTGACTGCTCATGATGCGTTTGCGTACTTTGGGAATGAGTATGGATTTAAGGTAAAAGGCCTGCAGGGACTCAGCACAGATTCGGACTATGGATTAAGGGATGTTCAGGATCTGGTTGATCTTCTGACAGACAAACAAATAAAAGCTGTGTTCGTAGAAAGCAGTGTATCTGAAAAATCAATCAATGCAGTGGTGGATGGCGCTAAAGAAAAAGGCCATACAGTCACAATTGGCGGTCAGCTTTATTCGGATGCCATGGGTGAAAAGGGCACAAAAGAAGGCACATACGAAGGAATGTTCCGCCACAATATCAACACGATTACTAAAGCGCTTAAATAAAGAAAAGAGGTGGAGGATATGTTCCCTGTTGAGCTTGATAATGTGACGGTTGCTTATCATAAAAAGCCTGTACTGCAGGACATTTCGCTGCAGGTGCCGGAAGGAAAACTCATTGGCATTATCGGCCCGAACGGCGCGGGAAAATCAACCTTGATCAAAACGATTCTCGGTCTTGTGCCCCGAGCTTCCGGAGACATCTCTATTTACGGCAAAGACTATAAGGATCAGCGGACCAGAATCGGATATGTTCCGCAGCGCGGCTCGGTTGACTGGGATTTCCCCACAAGCGCGCTCGATGTCGTCCTAATGGGAAGATACGGGAGAATCGGTTTATTAAAGAGGCCAAAGAAAGCGGATGTGGAGATGGCGAAGGCCGCATTAACAAAAGTCGGGATGCTTGATTATGCAAAGAGGCAAATCAGCCAGCTGTCAGGCGGACAGCAGCAGCGGGTGTTTCTTGCCCGGGCACTCTGCCAGAACGCTGACATTTATTTTATGGATGAACCGTTTGCAGGTGTCGATGCAGCGACGGAGCGCGCGATTATGACGCTGTTGGCAGAACTCAAAGAAAAAGGAAAAACCGTGCTTGTCGTCCATCATGATCTGCAGACCGCCGAGGATTATTTCGATTGGATCTTACTGCTTCATTTAAGAAAAATCGCTTTCGGACCGGCGGAAAACGTTTTTACGATCGAAAACCTGCAAAAAACATATGGAGGAAGGCTTACGTTTTTAAAAGATAAAGTGCTGGCAGAAGGACATAAGGAGTGAACGCAATGTTTGAAAGTTTGTGGCTGCAGCTCCAGCATCCGAATACACAGTGGGTGCTGGCCGGTACGCTTTTGCTCGGGACGGCAAGCGGTGTTTTGGGCAGCTTTGTGCTGCTGAGAAAGCAAAGTTTAATCGGCGATGCGATGGCCCATTCAGCTCTGCCGGGAGTGTGCCTCGCTTTTCTGTTCACCGGGCAAAAATCACTGCCTTTCTTTTTGCTGGGTGCGGCGCTAGCCGGACTGCTCGGAACGTTTTGTATTCAGCTGATTCCTCGGCTTTCAAAAACAAAGGAGGACTCGGCGATCGGGATTGTTCTTTCTGTGTTTTTTGGCGTCGGGATCATTCTGCTGACATATATTCAGCAACAGGGGGCGGGAAGCCAAAGCGGGCTTGATTCTTTTTTATTCGGTCAGGCTGCTTCATTGGTCAGGCAGGATATCATCCTTATTGCAGGGATATCCGCTGTTCTACTGCTTCTATGTATTGTTTTCTTTAAGGAATTTACATTGATTACTTTTGATATCGCGTTTGCAAAGGGATTAGGAATCCCGGTGCGTTTTTTAAACGGGCTTTTGGCTTGTCTGATTGTCTGTGCTGTCGTCATTGGGCTTCAGACTGTTGGTGTGATATTAATGGCGGCTATGCTGATTACACCTGCCATAACCGCGAGATATTGGACCGAACGATTAACCGGGATGATCGTCATTGCCGGGATTACAGGCGGGGTCAGCGGAGTGGCCGGAACCCTGCTTAGCACCACGATGAAGGGAATGGCGACAGGGCCATTAATGATCTTATCTGCAACGCTGCTCTTTCTTTTTTCAATGATTTGCGCACCTAAGCGGGGATTGGCTGCTAAAGCCATAAGGCTGATGAGGCTGCGGCGCAGAACAAGCAGGGAGCAAGTGCTTTTGGCGATTTATGAACAGTATGAAAAGAAAATTCTTTGTGTAACTGTTGAAAGTGTAAGAAAGAAAAGACGCCTATCCCCTTCATTATGCCTTAAGGCATTAAATGACTTGGAACAAGAGAGTTGCATTGAGCGTATCGAAAATGGGATTTGGGAAATCACAAGCAAAGGGATAGAAAAAGGCTATCACACAGCTTTGAAGCAGCGAATGTATGAAGTGTATCTCATGCATGAAATGGAACTTGCCAATATAGAATCCGGTCAGGACTACTTTGACCCGGACCGTTTACCGAGAGAAACGAGAGAGCGGCTTTATTCACTCTTAAAGCTGTATGGACGGATGCCTGAGCGTCGAAAAGCGTCTCATGATGCCGAGAAGGGACAGATCGCAAATGAGTTTTGAAGCATGGATTATAGCTACCGGTGTATTAGTCGGTGTAAGCTGCGGATTGATCGGCACATTTCTTGTGCTGAGAAGCATGGCGATGCTGGCCGACGCAATCAGTCATACAGTGTTGCTTGGCATTGTCGGCGCTTTTCTAGTGACGGGAAGTCTCGATGGGATTTCTATGTTTATCGGCGCAGCCGCAACCGGTCTGTTAACGGCTTTCTTGGTTCAGCTTCTTCATAGCAAGGGGGTTCAATCAGATGCTGCCATAGGAGTTGTGTTTACATCTTTATTTGCAATCGGGGTTATATTGCTTTCTGTGTATGGAGCGAATGTCCATCTCGATATTGAGCACTCGTTAATGGGAGAAATCGCTTTTGTGCCGTGGAATACGATGACGGTATTCGGGGTTGATATTGGGCCGAAAGCGTTTTGGATGCTGGCATCTGTTCTGGTTTTAAACGTAGTGTTGATCAGTGTGTGCTATAAGGAGTTTAAAATCGCTTCGTTTGATCCTCAAATGGCTTTAGCCTTGGGAATACCGGTTTTGCTCATTCATTACGTGCAAATGGGCATGCTGTCCTTGACGACTGTTGCTTCCTTTGATTCGGTGGGTGCTGTATTGGTTGTGGCCATGCTGATTGTTCCGCCTGCTGCGGCACATTTGCTGACAGACCGGCTTCTTTATATGCTGATTCTCAGCGCGTTGATTGGCGGGCTGTCGGCGGTCATGGGCTATTTCTTCGCAACGTGGCTTAATGTTTCGATTTCAGGAGCGATGGCGGCCATGACAGGTGTATGTTATGCAAGCGCCTTTTTGTTTTCACCTGCAAACGGGGTCATAACTAAAAAGCTGAGAACACTCAACATGCAAAAAGAAAGAGCTGGCTGATGCAGCTCTTTCTTTTAATTACAAATCATGCGGCTTAAACGTTTTGCAGTCTGTTTCCCGGCTGTTTTCAGCCGTTTCACCAGTATGGCTGACAACATAAATGGCATCAGCGGTGCATTTGTTACCTTTGCCCCAATAAGAACAGTTGTTGACCTCACATAGAATTTTCTGCTCCATGCCATCCCCTCCTTATAAAGGTTCTGGATTAGTATAGCCGGCTGGCTTGCCCTCTATTCCTCCTGGCGGATATAGCGTTTATCTCGCATAAACATTTTCCAGAAGAAAAAGAAGCCCGGAAATAGAATGATAAATGCAACGATATACGTTGCAAACAGCGCTCTGAACGTTGCTGGCTCTGTGAAGCCTGACATGACTGTCACATCGGGATAAATCATATACGGAAGATGCGCCCGCCCGTACGCGTAGCTTGCGAGAAAATACTGTATCCCAATCGCAACAAGTGCGAGACGCGGTTTTCCGATGTTTTGACCAAAGCTTTTGTTAGGCAGAAAAAGAGCGATTCCAGCAATGACAAATGTAATGAACGATGCAATAATCCAAGAAAAATCATTCATCATTCCGCTGTACAGCCAGTTTGCTTCATTCCGCATAGTTACCATAATGCATACAGCAAACAACAGTGAAATCGGGCCGGTAATCAGGGCGCTTTTTCTGTAGGCTCGGTACGCATCCTGTTCCTCTGCCACATTTGAAACATCTGCAAGCAGCAGCGAGGACAAAAATAAGGTGCTTAAAATCGCAAACCCGATAAATGAATAGGCGTTGGGGCTTGAAAAGATTTTAGACATATTTAAGTTATAGATTCCATCCGTTTTTTCTATAAACCCTCCGTGTGTCACAGGAAGCACCAAAATTAAAATAGCAGGAATGATAAAGCCGGAGATGCCGGAAATATATCTTAGCGTTTTCCGCTCCTTTGCTGTATTTGAAAACACGAGAAATCCGCTTCGAATCGCTAAAAGCAGTAAAATCATGCTTCCGGGAATTAATAAAACGGTGCCGAGCACAAATGTCGCGCCGGGGAAAAAACTGAAAAGCGCCACGACGATGGCCACAATAAAGACGTTTGTGACCTCCCAAGTCGGGGACAAAAAGCGATTCGCAATATCGGTGGCCTTCATATGCTCCTTGTTTAAATAGATCATAGACCAAAATCCTGCTCCAAAATCCATTGTCGCCATGACGGCGTAAATAAACACAAAGCCCCAGATAATTGAGATGGCGATCAGAGCGTCAGTTGAAATCTCCATTTGTACGATCTTCCTTCCATTTGGTTTCCTGTTTGCGGAGCCATTACGACTCCGCTGTATTTAAATCTTCGTCAACCGGGTGCTTGCGGAAATAATACAGCAGCACGTAGACGACAGCTGCGCCTAACACGGCATAAACAAATGTGAAAAATAAGAACAGCACCCCGATCGAGCCAGTCGTTGTTACGACATCTGACGTTTTCAGCAAATGATAGATGACCCAAGGCTGCCTCCCCGTACATGCGAAAATCCAGCCGAATTCAATGCCGATGAGACTAAAAGGGCCTGCTGTCATGAAAATGACCAAAAGCCACGTTGGGAAACGGTCTTTCTTGAGCACCTTTCTCCAGACCACACCAATAATAGAATAAAGAATAAGCAGCATGCCTACACCGACCATCGCATTAAACAGCGTGTGAATGAAAAGCGGCGGCCATTCATCTCTCGGAAATGCATTTAATCCTTTTACAACAGTGTCAAAACGGTTCGCTGCCAAAAAGCTTAAAGCCCATGGAATCTCGATTGCCCATTTTACTTTTTCTTCATTCGGGTCGGTAAAACCGCCGATAGCGAGCGGGGCGTGGGATCTTGTTTCAAACAGGCCTTCCGCACCGGCTAATTTTTCGGGCTGGTATTCGTACAGCATCTGTGCAGATTCGTGTCCGTTCAAAGCGGTCAGCAATGAAAAAATACCGCCGATCGTCAGTGCGAGCAAAAGGGCTTTCCGGTGAAAGCGATAGACCTTTTCCTTTTTCCTCGTCCGGATCATTTTATACGCCGCAACAGAAGCCACGATAAACGCACCGGTCATAAACGCGGACAGCACGACATGGCCGGCAGTGATAAAAAAGCTAGGATTAAAAAACGCAGCCCACGGGTCAACATCTGTAATTTTTCCGTTTAAAATTTTAAAACCGGCGGGCGTTCCTTCAAAAGCATGAACATTCGTAATCAGAACAGCGGATGCTGCTGCCCCGACTAACACAAAGAAAACAGCAACAATCCTCATTGCAGGTGACAAACGGTCTGCAGCGTATACATAAATCGACATGAATAGGGCTTCAACAAAAAAAGCATAGATTTCAATTTGAAATGGCAGGGACATCACCCGGCCGATGACTTCCATAAATCCCGGCCATAAAAGCGCGAGCTGAGTGCCCGCGATCGTTCCGGTCGGTATGGCGACCCCCAGCAAAACGGCTTGTGCTTTCGTCCATCTTTTCGCCATGATCGCATAATGGTCATCTTTCGTTTTTTGATAGATCAATTCCGCCACTAAAATCATGAGCGGGAGACCGACTCCAAGCGTTGCGAAAATGATATGAAAGCCCATTGTCGTGCCAAAGAGGCTTCTGGCCAAAACTAAATCATCCACAATCGTAAACCACCTTTCTAAAAAGACGTTCTGTATGTATTTTGGGTTTATTATTTGCTTCCTCGGTTAGATTATTCTTCCTATTCTTAAATGCCATGAGGTTTACGATGCGAAAACAGAGGGAAGGATATAAGAAGATTGACAAAACGTTTGTAAGGTTATAAAATAAAACGTAATTATTACGATTTATTGAAAGGAGATTCACATGAAAGAAGGAATTCATCCGAAGAACCACAAAGTGATATTTCAGGATGTCAACAGCGGCTACCGTTTTCTCAGCACCTCTACGAAAACATCTAATGAAACAGCAGAGTGGGAAGACGGCAACACATATCCTGTCATTAAAGTAGAGGTAAGTTCTGACACGCATCCGTTTTATACAGGCCGCCAGAAATTCAATGAAAAAGGCGGACGAGTTGAGCAGTTCAAAAAACGCTATAACATGGGGAAATAAGGCAGACCAGAGGGTTTGTCTTTTTTTATTATGACGAATAAACAAGGGTTGTGATATATTGAAGAGTAAAAAGAATAGAAAGGGACAACGAACATGAGTCTTCTAAATGATATTCTTGAATTTAACAAGACATTTACTGAACAAAGAGAGTATGAAAAGTATCAAACATCAAAATTTCCAGATAAAAAAATGGCGATTCTTTCTTGCATGGACACTCGTCTGGTTGAACTGCTGCCGCATGCGATGAATTTGCGAAATGGTGATGTGAAAATCATTAAAAGTGCCGGTGCGCTTGTGACACACCCATTCGGAAGCATCATGAGAAGTATACTCGTCGCAGTGTACGAGCTGAATGCAGATGAGGTGTGTGTGATCGGGCATCACGATTGCGGCATGAGCAAAATCAGCAGCAAAAGCATGCTTGAAAAAATCAAAGCAAGAGGGATTCCGGAAGAACGCATCGAAACAATAAAGTACTCCGGTGTAGACTTTGATCAATGGTTTAAAAGCTTTGATTCAGTGGAAGCGAGTGTGAAAGACAGCGTAGACGTTATTAAACATCACCCGCTGTTCCCGGAAAACGTTCCGGTCCATGGCTTAGTCATTGATCCTAAAACAGGAAAACTGGATCTTATCGTAAACGGCTATAACAATTAATGTTTTTGTTTTTTTTCAGGAACGGGATCGACTCCTCCCGGATGGAACGGGTGGCATTTCAAAATCCGTTTGATTGTCAGCCATCCGCCTTTTAAAGCGCCGTGCGTTTTAATCGCTTCGATTCCATATTGGGAACAGGTCGGATAAAAGCGGCATGTTGGCGGCGTCAGGGGCGAGATGAATTTTTGATATCCTCTGATCAAAGCGATGAATAGGGTTTTCATATTTCTTCAGCAACCTTTCTGATGCAAGTATAAGAAAAAAAACACAGATTGAAAAGTTAATCAATAATTCTTATCGGAAAAGTATGTTATAATAAAATTACATTTTTAAAAAAGGGGAGAGTGCCATTATGCCTTCAGTAGAAAGTTTTGAGCTTGATCATAATGCGGTTGTTGCTCCATATGTAAGACATTGCGGCGTGCATAAAGTGGGAACAGACGGCGTTGTAAATAAATTTGACATTCGTTTTTGCCAGCCAAATAAACAGGCGATGAAGCCTGACACCATTCACACACTCGAGCATTTGCTCGCGTTTACGATTCGTTCTCACGCTGAGAAATACGATCATTTTGATATCATTGATATTTCTCCAATGGGCTGCCAGACAGGCTATTATCTAGTTGTGAGCGGAGAGCCGACATCAGCGGAAATCGTTGATCTGCTTGAAGACACAATGAAGGAAGCGGTAGAGATTACAGAAATACCAGCTGCGAATGAAAAGCAGTGCGGCCAAGCGAAGCTTCATGATCTGGAAGGTGCTAAACGTTTAATGCGTTTCTGGCTTTCACAGGATAAAGAAGAATTGCTAAAAGTATTTGGCTAAAATAGAAAGGACCTTTTTGCGCTTAAGCAAAAAGGTCTTTTTTGTGACGTCTCATATTTTGTGTACCATTTGCTGTAAGCGTTTGCTACTATTTAAGTAAACGATGAAAGGGTGATGGCATGAAAAAGATGTTGGTTGTTCTGCTTTTTTCTGCTTTTTTGCTTAATGGATGCGGATCTGGTGAAAGCAAAGCAAATACAGCTGAGACGCCCGAGGTTTTGGATGTCAAGCTGACCGGGCCTGAAAAAGTAAATCCCGGAGAAAGCGCTGCTTATGAAGCAGCCGTATCATATGGTGATGAAGCTGTGACGGATGCCGATGAAGTAGAGTTTGAAGTATGGAAAGAAGGGGAAAAAGACGCCAGCCAAATGTTTAAGGCGAAACAAGAAAAAGGCGTATACCGATTGGAAACGACGTTTAAGGAAGATGGTGTATACACTGTCCAATCCCATGTCACAGCAAAAAAACAGCATAGCATGCCGACCTTAAAAGTCCAAGTCGGAGACGCCGATGCTGCCAGCAATCAGTCAGAAGTGGAGCATTCACATCATCATTGATTGTGTGAATCAGAGTGATTTTCTTGTGGTGGATCAATGGTATGCTTTACATTATAGGCTTTTACAGTCGTCCAAATGGTTACAAGCAAAACAGCCAGCACAATCAAAATACTTATCGTAATGAGAAGCGTCATGACATTCCACCTCCCGTTTTTTAACAATTGTAGCATAATAGAAGAAATCATGACAGATAAGGGTAAAAAAGAGGTTTTAGCGTACGATATTAAGGGTATACATAGTCATATAACAAGGAGGAGATACCATGTCAGAACAATTGATTCAAGCAGTGAACAAACAAGTAGCCAACTGGACGGTCATGTATGTGAAACTACATAATTATCACTGGTATGTGAAAGGAAAAGATTTCTTCACTCTTCATGAAAAGTTTGAGGAGCTGTACAACGAAACAGCAACTTATATTGATGACTTAGCAGAACGTCTTTTGGCGCTGAACGGAAAACCGATTGCAACAATGAAGGAATCCTTAGAAACGGCTTCTGTCAAAGAAGCGGCTGGAAATGAAACAGCTGAACAAATGGTTCAAAGCGTATATGATGATTTCACAGTCATCGCGGAAGAGCTGAAAAACGGCATGGATTTAGCTGATGAAGTCGGTGACGAAACAACAGGGGACATGCTTCTTGCGATCCATCAAAATATTGAAAAACATAACTGGATGCTAAAAGCTTACCTAGGTTAAGTTCAAAAATAGAACGGCCGGATGTCTTAAAAAAGACGTCCGGCTTTTCTTTTTGTATCTGAAAAATAGGCGACAACCAGTCCATTTTTCTGAAAAATCCAATCCGTTCGGCTTGTTTTCCATAGAATATCGTAAGGCCGTTTCTGTGAAAGGATGTTGGGATAAATGGATAGAGACTTTGGCATCTTTTCGTTAATAGCAGTCAGCGTTTCAGCAGCGGGTTTTTTCTTTGGAGGTTTTCAGTATTCATTTCTGATTTTGCTCTCTCTTATGGCAATTGAATTTATCAGTACGACTTTGAAGGAAACGATTATTCACAAACTGTCGTTTAAGAAGATATTTGCCCGGCTTGTCAAAAAATTAGTCACGCTGGCTCTGATCTCTGTATGCCACTTTTTTGATCAGCTGCTGAATACAGAGGGATCAATTCGTGACTTGGCTATTATGTTTTATATTCTTTATGAATCTGTGCAAATTGTTGTGACAGCCAGTTCTCTTGGCATACCGGTTCCTCAGATGCTTGTCGATCTTTTAGAAACGTTAAAAAATAAATTTAAGCGCAAACCGTAACTTTTCCCTGTTCGCGGGTCATAATAAAGCCCAGAGCGTCGGTCGCACTTTTCGGCAAAAGCTATCGCAAAAAAACTGTACGAGCTAGTCTGCATGCAGAACCTGACGGCGTGCTGGGTTTCCCTTATTTTTTGATAAAAGGCTTCCGAAGAAACGTAACTGTGGTATGATGTATGGAAGATAGCTAGGAACGGATTTGAGGGATAAACATGTACGAGTTTAAAGATTATTATCAGAATACTGTTCAGCTTTCCTTTGACGATCAGCCTTTCTCGGACAGCCCGAAGCATGTCTGGGTGATTTGCCGTTTTGGCGGCAAATGGCTTTTAACAGAACATGAGGACAGAGGCTATGAGTTTCCAGGCGGGAAAGTAGAGCCGATGGAGTGCGCAGAAGAGGCTGCGCTCCGGGAAGTAAAGGAAGAGACGGGCGCGAGAGTCAAAAGCCTCAAGTATCTCGGACAGTATAAAGTTCTCGGAAAAGAAAAAGTGATTGTAAAAAATATATATTTTGCAGATATAGAAAAGCTTGAAAAGCAAGCTGATTACTTTGAAACGAAAGGCCCGGTTTTGTTTCACGAGCTTCCGGAGAACCTTTCCCGCAATAAAAAATTCAGCTTTATTATGAAGGATTCCGTACTTCCGATCAGTTTGAAAAAACTGAAAGAATCTGGATGGATTGAATAAAAAACCCGGCACATGTGCCGGGTTTTTTATGTCCTCCCCTTCGTCCATTTCTTTTCCAGCAGCTCGACGCCCTGATACATCAGAGTGGCGAAGATGGCGATGATCAGCAGGCTTAAGAAGACGAGTGTAAAATTGAAGACTTGGAATCCGTAAATAATCATATATCCTAATCCGACCTTCGAAACGAGGAATTCCCCTACAATGACGCCAACCCATGATAAACCGACGTTCACTTTTAGTGTTGAAATAATCGCGGGGGAGGATGCAGGCAGTATGACTTCTTTAAAAATAACCCACTTTTTTGCGCCGAATGTTTTCATGACTTTCGTATAGTTTTCGTCGACCTCCTGGAAGGCGGTGTAGACAACGATGGTTGTGATAATGACGCTGATGATGGATCCCATCGCAATGATGCTGATAAAACTGGGGCCGAGCGCGACAATCAGGATCGGGCCCAGGGCCACTTTCGGCATTGCATTCAAAATCACAAGATACGGACCTAAAATTCTGGCAAGTCGGTTAGACCACCATAACAAAGCGGCGAGGCACGTGCCCATAAACGTCCCAAGCAAAAAGCCAAGCACCGTTTCAAATAAAGTGACGCCGATGTGTGACAGTAAAGAACCGTCACCAAGTTTCTCCAGCAATAATCGCCACACAGCTGATGGAGAGCTGAAGATCAGCGGATCGATCCAGCCCTGCCTGCTGGAGGTTTCCCAGCCCGAGAAAAAGAGAATAAATATGGCAAGCTGAAAGGAATGGACCTTCCACTTTTCCTTTTTCTGTTTAAATTGATACTGCTCGTGAAGCAGATCAATGGTTTCTTTGCTGTTTCTCAAGAGAATTCAGCTCCTTCCATATCGTTTGAAACAGTGTCTGGAAGGAAGGTTCCTGACGGGCGTCAAAAGGCAACATTGCGGCCAATTCCTTAGGAATGGTAAAAATCTGATGGATGGTGCCCGGCTGATTTGAAAATAAAAAGATCGTATCGCTCATCGCTATCGCTTCCCCTATATCATGAGTGACAAGCACTGCTGTTTTTTGATATTCCTTTAATGTGCGGAATACCAGGTTTTCTAAAGACAGCTTTGTCTGAAAATCAAGCGCGGAAAATGGCTCATCCAGCAAAAGCAGACTAGGGTTAGGCGCAAGTGTTCTTGCAAGCGCAGCCCGCTGGCGCATCCCGCCTGACAGCTCTTTCGGATATTTTTTCTCCACATCTATGAGGCCGAACTCCGGCAATAGACCGAGTGCAGCGGCTTTGCTTTCTTCTGTCAGCGTGTCGGCGATTTTTAAACCGAGAAGCACATTTTCCTCGATAGATTTCCAGGGAAATAAGTAATCCTGCTGAAGCATATAGCCAATATTATGTTCTTTTTGATTCGGCTCACGGCCTTCAATCAGAACTCTGCCTTCTGATGGCTCAATCAAACCGGCAATAATGGAAAGCAGTGTTGTTTTTCCGCAGCCGCTTGGGCCGAGAAATGAGATGAAATCACCTTTTTCGGCATCGAAATGAATATCCCGCACAGCCGTTGTTTTTTCTTTAATAGAAAAATAAGTATGGGTTACATGGTCGACATGTAAGAAAGACATAGATGGCGCCTCCTATTTCTCCGAGGTGACTTTTTCAGCAATTTCTTTATTTACAAGCTGATTGTATGGAATGTGCTTCGGCAGTTCTCCCGATTGATCCATAATGGTTTGGAGAAGCTCCCATTCTTTTTCGTTAAGCAGAGGGTCTGGCGAATATGAATGCTGTTTTTTATAGCGTTCAATGGATGTTTCGATGACGTCTGGGTCGGTATCATCAAATTCATCTTTAATGGCATCTGTGATGTCCTTCGCAGAATGATTTTCAACCCACTGCTGCGCCTTATAAATGGCTTTTGTAAACTTTACGGCTGTGCTTTCATTTTTCTTCAAATAGCTTTGTTTCGCCATAAAAGTCGTATAAGGAACCTCTCCTGATTCTTCTCCGAATGAAGCCACGATATGGCCGATGCCTTTTTTCTCAAAGAGAGAAGCCTGCGGTTCAAAGAGCTGTACATACTCACCGGTTCCAGAAGCAAACGCATTGGCAATATTGGCGAAGTCTATGTTCTGGATGAGGTCTATATCCTTATGCGGGTCAATCTTATGTTTGTTCAGCACATACTCGCCGACCATTTGCGGCATGCCGCCTTTTCGTTGACCGAGAAACGTTTTTCCTTTCAGCTGATCCCAGTCGAAGTGTTCAACATCTTCTCTCGCGACAAGAAACGTTCCGTCTGTCTGAGTCAGCTGGGCGAAATTAATGACGGGATCTTTAGCTCCTTGCGCTTCGACATAAATAGATGTTTCTGACCCGACAAGCGCGATGTCGGAGCCGTTGGAAAGAAGCGATGTCATCGTTTTGTCTCCGCCCCAGGTCGTATTCACATCGACATCAAGCCCTTCTTCCTTAAAAAAACCTTTAGACTCAGCAACATATAAAGGTGCGTAAAAAATTGAATGGGTCACTTCAGCTACTTTGACTTTGGTGAGCGTTTCTTCCTGCTTGCAAGCCGCCAGGGCGATCATGAGAAAGATACTGCCGACACAGGCGAAGCCCAGCCTTAACCATCTGTTCACATAGACAACCTCCTTATTTCGCATCAAGTTAATATCCTTTTTTGCTTTACATATCGTATGATGGGTATAAAAATGTGTGAATGCCTAACCAGGTTCTCCGGATGTAATTTTGGAGTAAGGAAAGCATATAGAAAAAAAGGAGGCGGCTGTTTTGATTGTAGAGAAAAGTAGATTTCCGTCGCCGAGCCAGCATGTGCGTTTGTATACGATCTGCTACCTGTCAAATGGATTACGGGTTAAGGGGCTTCTGGCTGAGCCGGCGGAACCGGGACAATATGACGGATTTTTATATTTGCGCGGCGGGATAAAAAGCGTGGGCATGGTTCGGCCGGGCCGGATTATCCAGTTTGCATCCCAAGGGTTTGTGGTGTTTGCTCCTTTTTACAGAGGAAATCAAGGAGGAGAAGGCAATGAGGATTTTGCCGGAGAAGACAGGGAGGATGCATTTTCTGCTTTTCGCCTGCTTCAGCAGCACCCAAATGTCAAGAAGGATAGAGTCCACATCTTCGGCTTTTCCCGCGGCGGAATTATGGGAATGCTTACTGCTATCGAAATGGGCAGGCAGGCAGCTTCATTTGTTTCCTGGGGAGGCGTCAGTGATATGATTCTTACATACGAGGAGCGGCAGGATTTGCGGCGAATGATGAAAAGAGTCATCGGCGGAACACCGAAAAAGGTGCCTGAGGAATATCAATGGAGGACACCGTTTGACCAAGTAAACAAAATTCAGGTTCCCGTGCTGTTAATCCATGGAGAAAAAGACCAAAATGTTTCGATTCAGCATTCCTATTTATTTGAAGAGAAGCTAAAACAACTGCATAAGCCGGTGGAGACATGGTACTACAGTACATTCACACATTATTTCCCGCCAAAAGAAAACCGGCGTATCGTACGGCAGCTCACACAATGGATGAAAAACCGCTGACAGTGAAATATGTTATGATAAAGAAAAAAGAGAACGAAAGGGGATTTCACTTTGGGAATGCCTGTTGAATTTAATACACTGATTGTGACAAAAGGAAAAGAAGTTCGCATAGATGAGAATATATTCACGTTAGAGAAGGACGGATACCGAGTATATCCGATGGAGATTCCAATGGATGTACGCAAAACAAAGTTTGGCGAAAAGTCAGGCACAGCTGAAGTGCAGAAGCTTCAATGGGAAGATGGCCGGACCATCATTACATATAAGCTGACTTCTTTGCATTCCGTCAATTAAAACAAGCCAAGAGCATAATTGCTCTTGGCTTTTGTTTTTTATACGAGAGGGCCGCCTGCCTGGGCGATGGCATCGGTATGTGCGAACTTTTTAAAGTTCTCTTTGAATTCATTTGCAAGGTAGACTGCTTTTTCTTTGTATTCTTCCTTGTTGGTCCATGTGTTTTCAGGTTGAAGGATATGATCAGGAACGCCAGGAACATGAGCCGGAATGTGCAGGCCGAAAATATCGTCAGTTATCATTTCTGCATCCTCTAATTTACCTTCAATCGCTGCTTTGACCATTGCTCTAGTGTAAGAAAGCTTCATTCGTTCGCCTGTGCCGTAGCCGCCCCCGGTCCAGCCGGTATTGACTAAGAAAACGTCTGCGCCGTGTTCATCGATCTTTTTGCCGAGCATTTCAGCATAGACGTGAGCAGGAAGCGGCAGGAACGGTGAGCCGAAGCATGTAGAGAACGTTGTTTCAGGAGACGTTACACCACGTTCGGTTCCGGCAAGCTTACTCGTGTAACCGCTCAAGAAATGGTACATCGCCTGCTCCTTCGTCAGTTTGCTGATCGGCGGCAGGACTCCGAAGGCATCAGCCGTCAAAAATACAATTGCTGACGGATGGCCAGCCATGCTTGGAGTCACGATGTTGTCAATCATATGAATCGGGTAAGCTGCCCGCGTGTTTTCAGTATAAAAGGAATCATCATAATTGGCTTCGCGTGTATCTTCATCAACAACGACATTTTCGAGAACAGACCCGAAGCGGATCGCGTTAAAGATTTGCGGCTCCTTTTCCTCGCTTAAATGAATGCACTTAGCGTAGCACCCGCCTTCAATATTAAAGACGCCTGTATCAGACCAGCCATGTTCATCGTCACCGATCAGCTTGCGGTCAGCATCTGCCGACAGGGTGGTCTTGCCTGTTCCTGACAGTCCGAAGAAAAGGGCGACATCGCCTTTTTCACCAACATTGGCGGAGCAGTGCATAGATAAAATATCTCTTTCAGGCAGCAGGAAATTCATAATGGAGAAAATGGACTTCTTCATTTCACCGGCATACTCAGTTCCGCCGATTAAAATTGTCCGCTTTTCGAAAGAGACAATAATGAACGTTTCGGAATGAGTGCCGTCTGTTTTTGGATCCGCTTTGAAGTGCGGAGCAGAAAGAATGGTGAACGGCTGCTCAACTGTTTTCTTATCATTTCCTTCCGGACGGATAAACAGCTGCCGCGCAAATAAATTGTGCCATGCGAACTCATTTACGACAGTGATCGGCAGCCTGTATTTCTCGTCTGCTCCGGCAAATCCTTCGAAAACAAACAGTTCATCTCGCTCCTTTAAATAGCTGACAACTTTCGTATACAGCCGCTCAAACGCTTCTTCTGAAATGGGCTGATTCACCAAGCCCCAATCGATCTTATTTTTCGTGCTTTCTTCCTCCACGATGAATTTATCTTTAGGTGAGCGTCCTGTGTAAGCGCCTGTTGTCGCGCGAACAGCACCTGTGGATGTTAAAATGCCTTCGTTTCGGGAAAGTACTTTTTCTGTTAGCTGTGCTGCTGATAAATTATGACGCACATTTGGACATGTTAATAAGGCTTGTAAATCAGCGGTCAAATCAACTGAGTTCATATGAAACCTTCCTTTATCGTTTTTTGTGTTTTGCTAATTGTTAATTAGTATAACATATATTTTCAAATAGTCTATACTATTTATTATTTTTTGTGTGTGCATTTCCATTGTTTTCCCTCAATATAGGTGCCTATTTCTTCTGAATCATATTGACATTGCAAACCCTTTTACGATAAGATATTTCATTGAGCGGATACTCTTATCCCGAGCTGGCGGAGGGACAGGCCCTATGAAGCCCAGCAACCGGTTTCTCTGTTATTTATTATGTTCAACTGAGTGAGACAACCAAGGTGCTAACCTGTTGCAAGGTTGTATGATTCCTTGAGCGATAAGAGTGAAAGGCACAAAGACCAAACCCTTTCCTCGATGGAAAAGGTTTTTTTATTTCATAAATATGCCAATTAACATTCTCTAATATAACTGTACATTGTATAAGAGGGAGCGAGTTCCGTATCATATATACAAGGTCTTTCGGGAGGCCTTGTGCAGGAGGAAGCAAATCATGAGTAAAAATCGTCGTTTATTTACATCAGAATCTGTTACGGAGGGGCATCCGGATAAAATCTGTGACCAGATTTCTGACAGTATTTTAGATGAAATTTTAAAGAAAGACCCTAACGCGCGTGTTGCTTGTGAAACATCTGTGACAACAGGTTTGGTTCTTGTAAGCGGAGAGATCACAACTTCTACGTATGTTGACATTCCGAAAACGGTTCGCCAAACCATTAAAGAAATCGGATACACACGTGCAAAATACGGATTTGATGCGGAAACTTGTGCGGTTTTAACATCAATTGATGAGCAGTCTGCTGATATCGCGATGGGCGTAGACCAAGCGCTTGAAGCCCGTGAAGGCACAATGAGCGACGAAGAAATTGAAGCGATTGGTGCGGGTGACCAAGGATTAATGTTCGGTTATGCGTGCAACGAAACGAAAGAGCTTATGCCTCTTCCAATTTCACTTGCCCATAAATTAGCCCGCCGCCTAAGTGAAGTCCGTAAAGAAGATATTCTTCCGTACCTTCGCCCTGACGGCAAAACACAGGTAACGGTTGAGTACGATGAAAATAACAAACCAGTCCGCATTGACGCGATTGTTATTTCAACTCAGCATCACCCTGAAATTACACTTGAGCAAATTCAGCGCAACATTAAAGAACATGTAATCAATCCGGTTGTTCCTGAAGAGCTGATTGATGAAGAAACAAAATATTTCATCAACCCTACAGGACGTTTCGTAATCGGAGGCCCTCAAGGGGATGCGGGACTTACAGGACGCAAAATCATCGTTGATACGTACGGCGGCTATGCACGCCACGGCGGAGGCGCGTTCTCAGGTAAGGACGCGACGAAGGTAGACCGTTCTGCAGCTTATGCGGCAAGATACGTTGCGAAAAACATCGTTGCGGCTGAGCTTGCTGATTCTTGCGAAGTACAGCTTGCTTACGCGATCGGTGTTGCACAGCCTGTGTCAATCTCAATCAACACATTCGGTTCCGGAAAAGCTTCTGAGGAAAAACTGATTGAAGTTGTTCGCAATAACTTTGATTTACGACCTGCCGGCATTATCAAAATGCTTGATTTGCGCCGTCCGATCTACAAACAAACTGCTGCGTACGGCCACTTTGGACGTCACGATGTTGACCTTCCTTGGGAGCGTACAGACAAAGCGGAGCAGCTGCGTAAAGAAGCGTTAGGAGAATAATTTTATAGCCGCTTACTGGTTAAGCGGCTTTCCCTTTTTTATCGTTGTATTCATGTTTATTTTTTTACATAACTGTGAAACCAAATACTATTCACAGCGTCTATAAATAGGGGTTCAATGATGACAATTTTAATTATGGAGGCAATACTATGTGTGGATTTGTCGGGGTTTTTAACAAGCATCCGTTAGCTCAAACCGCTGATCAAGAAGAACTAATCAAACAAATGAACCAAATGATCGTTCACCGCGGTCCTGACAGTGATGGATATTTCCATGATGAGCACGTCGGCTTCGGATTCAGACGGCTCAGCATTATTGATGTAGAAAATGGCGGACAGCCTTTATCATATGAAGATGAAACATATTGGATTATCTTTAACGGAGAAATCTATAACTATATTGAACTGAGAGAAGAACTTGAAGCAAAGGGGTACACATTCAACACGGATTCGGACACAGAGGTTCTTCTTGCGACTTACCGTCACTATAAAGAAGAAGCGGCGTCCAAACTGCGCGGTATGTTTGCCTTTCTGATTTGGAATAAAAACGATCATGTGCTTTATGGAGCAAGAGATCCATTCGGCATTAAACCGTTGTACTATACAACAATCAATGATCAGGTTTATTTTGCCTCAGAGAGAAAAAGTTTAATGGTTGCTCAGAATGATATTGAAATAGATAAAGAGGCATTGCAGCAGTACATGTCTTTCCAATTTGTTCCTGAACCGAGCACGCTTGATGCCCATGTGAAAAAAGTAGAGCCGGGTTCACAGTTCACAATCCGCCCGGACGGCGATATCACATTCAAAACG
This sequence comes from Bacillus sp. GW821-FHT01G09, assembly GCF_059422205.1. Taxonomy (NCBI): domain Bacteria; kingdom Bacillati; phylum Bacillota; class Bacilli; order Caryophanales; family Bacillaceae; genus Bacillus; species Bacillus sp. GW821-FHT01G09. The sequence goes on along the minus strand of NZ_JBWKWL010000003.1, from coordinate 479,386 downwards.
TATTTCAAAGCGAACCTCAAGCCGGTTCAGACTGAAGAAGACAAGCTTGTGAAAGAAGTCAGAGACGCGATCTATGACTCTGTAAACGTTCATATGAGAAGTGACGTTCCTGTCGGTTCGTTCCTGTCTGGCGGGATTGATTCTTCCTTTATTGTGTCTGTTGCGAAGGAATTTCATCCAAGCTTAAAAACATTCTCTGTCGGCTTTGAACAGCAGGGCTTCAGTGAGGTTGATGTAGCGAAAGAAACGGCAGCGGCGCTGGGCATTGAAAATATCAGCAAAGTCATTTCGCCTGAGGAATACATGAATGAGCTTCCGAAGATCGTATGGCATTTTGATGACCCGCTTGCTGATCCGGCAGCGATTCCGTTGTACTTTGTTGCAAAAGAAGCGAAAAAACATGTAACGGTTGCTTTATCAGGTGAAGGAGCGGATGAGCTCTTCGGCGGATATAACATTTACCGTGAGCCGCTTTCGCTTAAACCGTTTGAACGCATTCCGTCCGGCCTGAAAAAGATGCTTCTGCACGTTGCTGCCGTTATGCCTGAAGGTATGAGAGGAAAGAGCCTGCTTGAGCGCGGCTGTACTCCGCTTCAGGATCGTTATATCGGTAACGCGAAAATCTTTGAAGAGTCTGTCAAAAAGCAGCTGTTGAAGCATTATAATCCGAACCTTTCATATCGCGATGTGACGAAGACTTACTTTACAGAAAGCAGCTCGTACAGCGATATCAACAAAATGCAGTATGTCGATATCCACACTTGGATGCGCGGCGACATTTTGTTAAAGGCGGATAAAATGACGATGGCGAATTCTTTGGAACTGCGTGTGCCGTTCTTGGATAAAGTCGTATTCGACGTCGCTTCAAAAATTCCTGATGAGCTGAAAACGAAGAACGGCACGACGAAGTATCTTCTTCGCAAAGCCGCTGAAGGAATTGTGCCTGAGCATGTATTAAACCGCAAAAAGCTTGGTTTCCCTGTACCGATCCGTCATTGGCTGAAAAACGAAATGAACGAATGGGTGCGGAATATTATCCAGGAAAGCCAAACGGATGCTTATATCCATAAGGATTATGTCCTTCAGCTTCTTGAAGACCATTGTGCGGACAAGGCTGATAACAGCCGTAAAATCTGGACTGTACTGATCTTTATGATCTGGCACAGCATCAATATTGAAAAACGGTATATGCCTGAAGAGCTGAGCCATCAGCCTAAAGAAGTCATCTTTGTGTAACAGACAACAAGGCTTTCGAGTAGTCGAAAGCCTTGTTGTTATCCTTTTATTTCTCCATCATCATTGGTTTACCCAATTCATACGAAATATTCAGAAAAATGATTTAATGATATTTTTTTCTAGGGGAGAAGAAAGCATGCAAAAACAAAAACAAGAGCTGCACCGCGGACTCGAAGAAAGGCATATTTCTTTAATGTCTTTAGGAGCTGCTATAGGAGTAGGGTTGTTCCTCGGCTCCGCATCAGCTATTCAATTAGCAGGGCCTGGTATTTTGGTAGCGTATGCCGCAAGCGGCCTGGTCATGTTTTTTATTATGAGAGCGCTTGGGGAAATGGCCATTCAAAAACCGGTCGCAGGCTCCTTCAGCAGGTATGCGCGTGATTATTTGGGACCGCTTGCAGGCTATTTAACAGGGTGGAACTACTGGTTTTTATGGGTTGTCACCTGTATGGCCGAAATTACTGCTGTCGGCATCTATATGGGGTTCTGGTTTCCGGACGTGCCAAACTGGATTTGGGCATTATCGGCGCTGGTCATTATGACGGGTGTTAATTTCCTGGCTGTCAAAGCTTACGGTGAGCTGGAATTTTGGTTCGCATTGATTAAAATTGTTGCGATCTTATCCATGATTGCTGTCGGTTTATTGATGATTATTGCAGGAGTCGGTAATGGGGGCATTGCAACTGGAATCAGTAATTTGTGGAACAACGGAGGATTTTTCCCTCATGGTTTAAAAGGGGTTCTATTGTCTCTTCAAATGGTCATGTTCGCCTATTTAGGGATTGAAATGATCGGGGTGACGGCTGGCGAGGTGAAAAACCCGCAAAAATCGTTAGCCAAAGCAATTGATACAGTATTTTGGCGGATTTTGATTTTTTATGTAGGCGCTTTATTCGTCATTATGTCTATTTATCCGTGGCAGGAAATTGGCTCTCAGGGAAGCCCATTTGTTCTCACGTTCCAAAAAGTGGGCATTCCATCAGCTGCAGGCATCATTAACTTTGTCGTGTTGACAGCCGCGCTGTCTTCATGCAACAGCGGTATTTTCAGCACAGGGCGGATGTTGTTTAACTTGGCGGAACAGAAAGAGGCCCCACAAGCATACGGTCAGCTGACGAAAGGCGGCATCCCGGGTAAAGCTGTTCTGGCTTCTGCGGGCGCTTTATTAGTCGGAGTGCTGTTAAACTACGTTGTCCCTGCGAAGGTATTTACCTGGGTTACAAGTATTGCGACGTTCGGAGCGATTTGGACGTGGGCGATCATTTTGCTTTCTCAAATCAAATACAGGAAAAGTTTGAAGCCTGAAGAAAAGAAACAATTAAAGTACAAAATGCCTTTATTTCCGTTTACGTCTTATGTGTCATTGGCATTTCTAACATTCGTTGTCATTCTTATGGCTTACAGCCCTGATACAAGAGTAGCCGTGATTATCGGGCCGATATGGTTTCTCATCTTGCTGGCTGTGTACTATGGAAAAGGGTTTCACAAAAAAAATGCGGCTGCTGCCAGCGAACGAAATATCAGCTGACAAAAAGAGCTCCCAGTGGGCTCTTTTTGTGTGTGCTCATAGAAAATAGAGAACAGGAAAGAATAGGTATGTGTTTTTGCAGAGGCTGTTTATAGTTTTGTGATAAGATAAAAGTCATACGTTTCATGCTATATGTGAACGTTTTATGGAAAAATCGAAACCCGAACTGTGATGACGTCCGGGTTAACGATGGTTATTGCTTTCAAATATAATTTGAAAAATGGTAAAGTAAGACGAAGCAGGTCTTATGTTTGTTGAAGAAATTTATAATATTGGCCCTTTTCTACATATTCTGACCGTATTCTTTGCATATCTTTCCGGTCTTCTTCCGTCAAAGGGCGGATGACTTTTGCAGGGCGGCCAAAGGCGAGATGGCCAGGCGGAATGATTTTTCCGGGCGGGACAAGACTGCCGGCACCAATAAAAGCGCCTTCGCCAATTTCGGCTCCGTCTAAAATGATTGAGCCCATGCCGATTAAGGCGTTCTTGCGGATAACAGCGCTATGAAGTGTAACCTGATGGCCTATCGTGGCGTCATCTTCAATGAGTAGCGTCTTGTTCGGGCTTTGATGAAGGCAGCTTAAATCCTGGATATTGACTCTGTTTCCGATTCTGGTCGGTGCAACATCTCCCCTTATGACAACAGAAAACCAAATGCTGGACTGTTCTCCGATAACGACATCACCGGTAATTGTTGCATTATCAGCTATAAAGGCTGTTGGGTGGATATCTGGCTTGTGTTCCTTATAAGGGTAGATCATAAGATTCATCCTTCTTTCTCTATTTAAATTTCGTATGAGGTGAAGAGCATGTGGACCTGGAAAGCAGACAGACCTGTTGCAGTGATTGTAATCATTCACGGGGCAAGTGAATATCACGGACGATATAAATGGCTGATTGAAATGTGGCGGTCTTCGGGTTATCACGTTGTCATGGGCGATTTGCCTGGACAGGGAACAACGACAAGAGCGAGAGGGCATATTCGCTCGTTTCAAGAATACATTGATGAAGTAGATGCTTGGATAGATAAAGCGCGAACCTTTGATCTGCCGGTTTTTCTGCTAGGTCACAGCATGGGCGGTCTGGTCGCGATTGAATGGGTTAAACAGCAAAGAAATCCCCGGATTACGGGAATTATTTTATCATCACCGTGTCTCGGACTGCAAATTAAAGTCAATAAAGCGCTTGATCTTGCATCAAAAGGCCTGAATGTCATCGCTCCGTCACTTAAGGTTGATTCGGGATTATCAATTGATATGGCGACGCGCAATGAGGACGTCATCGAGGCTGACCAAAATGATTCGTTATACGTCAGGAAAGTTTCTGTCAGATGGTACAGAGAGCTTTTAAAGACAATTGAATCGGCAATGGTGCCGACAGAGGCATTTTTGAAAGTTCCGCTTCTTGTGATGCAAGCCGGTGATGACAAGCTTGTTGACAAAACGATGGTCATCAAGTGGTTTAATGGTGTTGCTTCTCATAATAAAGCATACAGAGAGTGGGAAGGGCTTTACCATGAGATCTTCAATGAACCCGAGAGAGAAGATGTCTTTAAAGCAGCAAGAGCGTTTACTGATCAATATATTTGAACTAGTAGGGGGTGCATGTGTTGACAGTACCGGAACATCCTTTTGGATTGATGACAAAGGTATATCGAGATATTTTTCCGCTCGTTCATCAAGAGCTGGACATATGGAAGCAAAAATCAGAATCGATTCATAACAGTGAATTGAAAGCACAGGCAACCGCAAGTATTCGGGACAAAACGTTTCACTGTGAAGGCGGCGGCATACTGGCCTTATTGTCAGGCAGCCAAAAGCAGAAATGTGTCGAGTTTATCATCGCGTATCAAACGATTAGTGATTATTTGGACAATCTATGTGACCGCAGCACCTCGCTGGACCCGCAGGATTTTCGGATGCTCCATGCCTCAATGCAGGACGCACTGACAGTGGGAGCGGAACTGCAAAATTATTATCAATTCAGGGAAGAACAGGATGACAGCGGATATCTGCACGAACTGGTCAAAACGTGCCAGCGTGTCCTTGGTTCCATTGAGCACTATGACATGATTAAACCTTATCTGCTTGAACTGTGCGGCTATTATTGCGATTTGCAGGTGCATAAGCACGTTATTGAGCATGAGCGTGTTCCGCGGCTTGAAAAGTGGTTTACTCAATATGAATCAGAGCTGCCTGAGATGGAATGGTATGAATTTTCAGCCTGTGCAGGCTCAACGTTAGGCATTTTCTGTCTGGTTGCGTATTCGTTCCAGCCTGATTTCACAGAAAGCACCGCTAAAAAAATCCGCGACAGTTATTTTCCTTACATACAGGGTCTTCATATTCTTCTTGATTATTTGATTGATCAAGAGGAGGACTTGCTGGAAGGAGACTTGAATTTCTGCTCGTATTATCAGTCTCATGAAGAGATGATGAATCGGCTTGAACACTTTATCCATAAAGCCGACGAGCATCTACAAGGCATTCCGCATGAAAACTTCCATCGTTTAATCAATCGCGGCTTGCTTGGTGTTTATTTGTCAGATGATAAAGTGGCAGGCCAAAAGGAAATGGGCCGGCTCGCAAAGAAGCTGATCAAAGCCAGCGGAAAAACCTCCCTTTTCTTTTATATCAACGGCAGAGCCTACCGGAAATTTCAAAAAATGTCCTGGATGAAAAACTCAAAGAAAAAAGCTCAAATCATTTGCTGATCTGAGCTTTTTTTTCGATGGCGACAATAAATGGCGGGTCATTTTGCTGATTGATAAATCCGTATGTTAATACACGGGCTGATTGCTGGTCCAAGTCCCGGCAAAACTCAAGCACGTCGTTTTTTTCAGCTTTGCCTTCCGGGTGGCCATGATAGACGACGAGAACAATCAGACCTTCATCTTTCATGGTGCTGAGAAGCTGTTCAATTGCTTTGATCGTGGAACTTCCGTTTGTCGTAATTGATTTGTCCCCGCCCGGCAAATAGCCGAGGTTAAATACCGCGGCCGCCACTTTGCCATGTGTTTCAGGCGGGAGGGATTCAGCGATTTTATCATGGCTTTTGTGAAATAACGTTGTTCGCGCTTGATACATGTCACCGAGCCGTTCCTTTGTATTGGCCACGGCTGATTCTTGGATGTCGAATGCGTACACATGGCCGTTTTCACCAACAAGCTCCGCTAAAAACTGTGTATCATGTCCGTTACCCATTGTCGCATCTACGACAATATCTCCTTCTCCCGCGGCCATTTTCAGCAGTTCTTTGCTATAAGGGAGAATTTTCTTCAAAATCATAGCGCTGATTCCTCCTCAAGGCGCTGAAAGAACTTTCCTTGATAGCTGCCTCGATTTTCTAGCTCTTTATTAATGGCGCCAAGAACTTCCCATTTGTTGACGCTCCACATTGGCCCGATCATCAACTCAATCGGTCCGTCACCTGTAATGCGGTGGACGATCATTTCAGGCGGAATGATCTCAAGCTGATCGCACACGAGCTGCACATAATCATCTTGAGAAAGAAATTCCAGCTTGCCCTTTTCATATTGCTTGACCATCGGCGTGCCTTTCAGTAGGTGAAGCAGATGGATTTTAATGCCCTGGACGTCCAAATCTGCGACGGCCTTTGCCGTTTCCATCATCATGTCCCGGTCTTCCAAAGGCAGCCCGTTGATAATATGCGAGCAGACACGTATGCCGTGTTTTGTTAATTTATTGACGCCTTCCACGTAGCAGTTAAAATCATGTGCGCGGTTGATCAGAAGTGCAGTCCGTTCATGAACTGTTTGAAGCCCAAGCTCCACCCACAAATACGTACGTTCATTCAGCTCTGCCAAGTAATCAACGACATCATCAGGCAGACAGTCCGGGCGTGTGGCGATCGAAATGCCGACCACATCATCTAAGGCGAGGACGGATTCGAATTTCTCACGAAGCACCTCAACCGGGGCGTGAGTGTTTGTGAAAGCCTGAAAATAAGCGATGTACTTGCCGTCCTTCCATTTTTCGTGCATGCGGTTTTTGATGTCATGGAATTGCGTAATTAAATCATCGGCCCGGTTCCCGGCAAAATCGCCGGAGCCTGCTGCGCTGCAAAAAGTACAGCCTCCGTGGGCTACGGTGCCGTCCCGATTCGGACAGTCAAAACCGCCGTCAAGCGCTACTTTAAACACCTTATGGCCGAAATGTTCTCTGAGATGATAATTCAATGTATGATAGCGTTTTTCCGTATTTGAATAAGGAAAAGGATTGTTCTGCATCACAATTCATGTGCCTCCTTGCGTACGATTGCATCCTAAAATTGTAGCACGCATTTCACAAGAGAACAAATGAATATCGACCATAAATTACTTTATTGAATAAAGTCAGATGAGGCTACAATATGAATGATGGATGATTTCCATTACCAAGAGGAGGGGTTACTGTGGCAACAAGACAATCAGTAGATGAACATCTCCAGCAATGTATGCAGGCCTATGATTATGCTGAAGAACAGCTGAAAATCGCTTCTAAACAAGAGCATTATAACGATCAAGAATATAGTGATGCACAAATGCAGCTAGAAGATGCGGTAAATGCCTTGAATAAACTATGGCTGTCGTCAAATGATCAGCAAAGAGAACAGCTGTACAGAATGAGACTTCAGCTTCAATCTTTGCAAAATAATATGATCCTGCAGCACCCTCTTGATGTGTAGGAAAACGGACCCTTTTAAAAGGGTCCGTTTTTTTGTAAAAAAAGGATTGACTTTGTGAGTCAAAGTATTTATTGTATTAAGTGTACTAATTGAAGTAATACACTATAGACACTAATATAAAATCTTTTATATATTGACGTTAAGGGAGGCAGTTATGAAACGTAAAAATCGAAACAAACGTAACGTGCCAATGCTGATTGCGGCATCTGTGATCGCTTGTTCTTTTTTTCTTGTTCTTGTGATGATCGGTTTTGAATGGCAAAAAAGTATAATTGATCATTTTTATCTATAAAAGGTTCAGATCGTATAGAAAGTAGGGAAGTAAATGATTCAAATCGATCCAAGAAGCTCAACACCCATTTACGAACAAATTATTCAGCAAATGAAAGAGCTTTGTTTGAAAGGGATCATGAAGCCTGGTGATAAGCTTCCTTCTGTCAGAGAATTGGCAACGATCATTATTGCGAATCCGAACACTGTCAGCAAAGCGTATAAAGAACTTGAGCGAGAGGGGATTATTGAAACGCTGCGGGGCAGAGGGACCTATATATCGGAGAATGCAAAAACGACACTGGTTGAAGGGAAGATGACGATGATTAAAGAGCAACTCAAACAGCTCATCATCGATGCACACTATGCAGGGGTTGAGCTGGAAAAACTGCACGAATGGATAAAGGAAATCAGCGCTGATGTGAAGGGAGGCAAAAAAAATGATTGAACTGCGGCAGCTGTCAAAAGTGATTGACGGCAATCAAGTATTAAAAGATGTTTCATTAACAATCGAAAAAGGAGAAATCTTTGGATTGCTTGGACGCAATGGATCGGGCAAAACGACGATGCTTCGCTTAATCCAGCAAATCATTTTCGCTGACAGCGGAACGATTTTATTTGACGGCGTAGAAATCAAAAAGCACCCGAAGGTCAAACAAAATATCATCTACATGCCTGTTCAAAATCCTTTTTACGATAAGTATACATACAAGCAGTTAGTCGATATTTTGAGAAGAATATATCCAAAATTTGATGTCACGTACGCGAATGAGCTGATGAACAGGTACGAAATTCCGGAAACGAAAAAATATCGCGAACTGTCGACAGGCTTGAAAAAACAGCTGTCCCTCGTTCTGTCGTTTGCGGCGAGACCGGCGCTGATCCTTCTTGATGAGCCGACGGATGGAATAGACGCGGTGACAAGGCATGATGTGCTGCAGCTGATGGTCGATGAAGTGGCAGAGCGTGATACGAGCATCCTGATCACCTCCCATCGCCTTGAGGACATTGAACGGATGTGCAACCGAATTGGTTTTCTCGAAGATAGTAGACTGACCAACGTCATGGATCTTGATGAGTTAAAAGAAGAATACATTAAAATTCAAATGGCTTTCGATACAGATGTCAATTTGGCCATCAGAGAGCAAAACATTCCGATGCTCGATCAGGCCGGCGTGTTTTACACAGTGCTGATTCCGAAAAGCGATGAGGAGAAAAAGAGCTTTTTGAGAGAGCTGAAGCCAAAAGTATGGAATGAGCTTCCTGTCAACCTGGAAGAAGTGTTCATTGCGAAGTTTGGAGGGAAGCGGAGATGGTAGACCGAGGTCTCCTCTATCGAGAGTGGAAACAGAATCAAGTGGTGATTTTGTTAAGTATCGTGTTTTTAGTGTTGGCAAATCCGCTTTCTATCGTTAATACGTATTTGTCTTATCAAGGGTGTCTGGCTCATCAAGACCCGCAATATTGTGAATTTATTGTGAATTATCATAGAAGCAATCTAATAGATATCAACTGGGTGCCGGGGGTCATTTTGGCGGTCTGCTTCCTCGGAATGGAACGTTCGAAAGGCACGATGGATTTTATATTAAGCCTCCCATATAACAGAAGCCAAATTTTTCAGACGAAATTTTGGTTAGGCGGTTTTGTGATTGTGGTGTCGCAATTAATTGGCTTTTTATTTGCGTGGCTGCTGATTCTTGTCTATAACCCTGAACACGTCTACTTTTTTGAGCACAGCAGCGTTGGAGTAATTGTGATTAGTTTTATGGCTTATTGTTTGTTGATGGCTGCTGGTGCATTAACGGGAAATGTTTTTGCCCAGTTATTAACGGCATTTGCTGCTGCGGTATTGCCATATTTAATTGTTGCATTGCCGGTTGGAAACTTTGAAGTTGTTTTTGGTGTGAATATATGGGAAATATTTCCTTCCCCGGAGGTGTATTTCTCTCTGACGAGCAATTTATTATATCTTGTGCCCATTGGTTATGTTGCAAGTGACTGGCTTATCGATAGTAAATATATTTTAATGATTCCAGCTGCCATGAGCATTCTGTTTTACTTGATTGGTTTGATAAGCTTCAAAAAGCATCCCAGTGAACGAAACGGACACTTTTTCTTATGGAACAGATTAGACCGTCCGGTGCAAATTCTGGTTATGGCTTTCGGCATCCTTGGATTTGGTTTATTTGGATACTATACCGGACATTCCATTATTGGTTATATTTTGGGTATGATCATTGGGGCAGTGGCTGGATTCTTTGTGAGCTACTTCTCTATTTATAAGAAAACAAAAGTGTAAGAAATGCCTTAGGTTTGGAGGGAAGTGAGTTGCCGGATTCAGGACTGCTTTACAAAGAGTGGCGGCAGAATAAAGTCGCCTTAGTTATCACCATTTTGGTTTTTATATTGGGTAATCCATTATCAATTTTAAATATGTATCTCATCTATCAAGGCTGTGTCACTGGAAAAGAAAATTGGGTCGGCCCCTGCGTATTCAGCGTTGATTATTTAAACAGCTCATTTATCTCATTGTTTTGGATTTGGGGAGTCGTTTTGGCGGTCAGCCAGCTAGGGATTGAACGAAGCAAGAGCTTTTTTGATTTTACATTAAGCCTTCCGTATACAAGAGGGCAGATATTTCATGCGAAGTTCCTTAATGGCGGAATGGTGATTGTGATACCGCAACTCATAGGTTATGTTTTATCTGTTTTGCTGATCATGCTTTTGAAGCCTGATCAGGCCGATTATTTTCACAATTACAGCCTTGGAATGATCATCATCAGCATGCTGGCTTATTCGCTAGTTATGGCAGGAGGAGCTCTGACAGGAAATATTTTTGCCCAGCTTTTGGTCTCATTTACCGTGGCCATTTCGCCATTTTTGCTCATCAGCCTGCCTGCAATCAACCTGGAGATCCTTTTTGGCGGATCAATAGATTTTATCCATGGTCCAGTACCTAAATGGGTGCAGTATTTCATTCCGATAATTTATGTAGACTCGAAATGGGCTGAGAATTCACCATATTATTTAGTCATTCCGGCTATCATGACTATCATTTTTTACATTATCGGCTATATTAGCTTTGTCAAACTGTCTAATGAAAGAAACGGATATTTCTTCTTATGGAAGCCGCTTAACCGCCCGGTGCAGATCATCGTTATTATCATAGGAATCATGGGCTTCGGCTATTTTGGTTTTACGGCAAGCGAGAGCTTTGCCGGTTATCTCATTGGCATGGGTACAGGTGCGGTAATCGGTTTCTTGATTAGTTATTTTGCGATTTATAAAAAAATGAAACTTTTGTAAGGGAGAGAGAACATATGATTGATGTTCAGCATATCGACCATTCTTTCACGATCGGAAAAAAGGGCCGTGAGAATGAAGTTCCAGTATTGAAGGATGTTTCATTACGTGTGGCGAAAGGTGAGATCGCCTGTATTGTCGGGCGAAGCGGCTCAGGGAAATCAACGCTTTTGAATTTGATTTCCGGCTACATATCGCCGACAAAAGGGCGGATTGTCATTAATGGCACTGATGTTACGGGGTTTAATGAAAAGGAATGGGCGCAATTTCGGCTTGACCATTTCGGGTTTATTTTTCAAAGCTTTCAGCTCATTCCGGGCTTAACAACGTATGAGAATGTGGAAATGCCGCTGGCGTTAAAAGGAATCAAGCCATCTGAGCGGAAGCAAAAGGTGCAGGACATGCTGAAACGCGTCGGTCTGGAAAACCATGCCGCTCATTATCCGAATGAACTGTCAGGCGGCCAGCAGCAGCGTGTCAGTATTGCTCGAGCGTTGATTTTAAATCCTTCGATTATCTTAGCGGATGAGCCGACGGGAAGCCTTGATTCAGAAACGGAACATGAAGTGCTGGAATTGATCCAGCAGCTGAATCGTGAGCGTGGCATTACATTTGTGATCATTACTCACGATGATGAAGTCGCTTCTATCGGACATTCAAAATTTCAGCTTCATGATGGTGTGCTAAAAGGAGGAATTACCGTTGAGGTTTAAGGATCAGGTTCATTTTATCAGAAGAAATATGAAGAAAAACAGACTTCGCGTCTTTATGACGATTCTTGCGACAACAATGGCGTGTGCGTTTTTGGTTGTGCTGTCGTCCGTTGGGTTTGGGATTCAAAAGACAATTACAGATATGACAATGAGCCAGCAGGTTGTAACGAAAGTCAGTGTAATGGGCAAGGAAGGAGACAAGCCTATTAAAAAAGCTGATTTAGAGAAGTATGATCACGTAAGGTCAGTTGTAGAAAGAACGCAAGTGTATGAACCAAACAAAGCTACTTTAGGCAATCGTACAAATGAAAGCTCAAATCTCATTTTTACTAATATGAATGATGAATTAAAGGCCAATATGGAATTGGAAAAGGGAAGAGTCGCAAAGTCGGAAAATGAAATCGTAGTAGGATACGACTTCGCAAAGAGATTATTAACGAAAAAAGAATCGGAAGATTATAACAAAAAAATCGAGGAAGCAAAAGGAAATCCAGAAGATATAAAAGAACCAAAGGGCTATACGAAAGATATTCTGAATAAAACAATAGAACTAAGTGTATCGAAGACAGATCCTAAAACAGGGGATGTTACAAAAACAAAAACATATGACTTTAAAATTGTCGGTATTACAAAAAAACCATCTCAAGACTGGATGGAGGACTCAAACATTTTTATCAGTGATCAATTCAAAAAAGATTTTTCGGAATTCTTAGATTTCAAAGACGGAAATGTTGAAACTAAGATTGGCGTTTTTGCTGATAAGTTTGAGAATGTGGAACAGCTGACAAATGATCTAACAGATGACGGGTACTATGTCACATCAGTGACTACCGAACTTGAGGGGGCCAACACCTTCTTCATGGTCTTCAAAATCGGACTGATCTTTGTCGGATGTATCGCAGTTATCATTTCAGCGATCGGCATTTTTAACACGATGACGATGGCGGTGACAGAGAGAACACAAGAGATCGGCATTATGAAAGCGATTGGGGCGAGTCCGTCTATCATTCGCCGAATGTTCCTGATGGAAAGCGCGTATATCGGGATTTTAGGCTGTGTGATTGGAATTATCATTTCCTACGGCGTCAGCTACCTTGTCAACCTGGCCGTTCCGATGATTCTCGCGGCCACAAGCGGAGGCGATGCGGGCGACTTGAATTACACATTCTCCTACATCCCGGCGAGCCTTGTGATCATTGCCGTTGTGATTTGCGGAGGGGTCGCAGTCATTTCCGGAATGAACCCGGCGAGAAAAGCAACCAAAACCAACGTGCTGACAGCGTTGAGAAGAGAATTATAATGTGAACGAGCCGGCTGAGACAGCCGGCTTTTTCTATAGCGCATGCTGGCGTTTTGCTATACACTTGATAAAAAAGGAAAAAGTGCGGTGAGTTGATTGTTTAAACTTTTGCTGATTGAAGATGATGAATCGCTGTTTCATGAAATCAAGGATCGTTTAACGGGATGGTCCTATGATGTATACGGCATTCAGGATTTCAGTCAGGTGCTGCAGGAATTTGCGGCGGTTAATCCTGATTGTGTCATTATTGATGTACAGCTGCCTAAATTTGACGGCTTTCATTGGTGCCGGCTGATCCGCTCCCGGTCAAATGTTCCGATTCTCTTTTTATCCTCCCGGGATCATCCTGCTGATATGGTGATGTCCATGCAGCTCGGGGCAGATGACTTTATTCAAAAGCCATTTCATTTTGATGTGCTGATTGCGAAAATCCAAGCAATGTTCCGGCGTGTGCACCATTATAATACGGAGCCGAGTACGATTAAAACGTGGTGCGGCGCTGCTGTAGACGCGGAGCAGAACCTCGTCAGCAATGACAAAGGATCTGTTGAACTGACCAAAAATGAAATGTTCATTCTAAAACAATTAATAGAGCAAAAAAACAAGATCGTCAGCCGGGAAGAGCTGATCAGAAGCTTGTGGAACGATGAGCGTTTTGTTAGTGATAATACGCTGACCGTCAATGTCAATCGCCTGCGAAAAAAACTGGACGTCCTGCAGCTTGGCGCATATATCGAGACAAAGGTGGGCCAGGGCTACATCGCGAAGGAAGAGGACAAGTTCTATGATTAAAGCATTCCTTATCGAAAGGCGGAGCTGGATTGCCGCGTTTTTGTTTCAGCAGGCTTTGATGCTGTTCATTGCTTTTGTCGATCCTTCCATATCATTCGGGAATGTACTTTATATGGTGTATTTGTGCATCTTGTTTTTTATCATATTCCTTTGGTTCCGCTATCGGAAAGAAACAGCGTTTTATAAAAGCTTGAAAACATGGGAGAACAATCTCGATGTGACAGCCATAAATGAACCGGAAACGCCGTTTGAAGCAATGGTTGAAAGAAGCATTGCCGGGCAAACAGAACACTTGAAGCAGACCGCAGCACGGCATCGCTTAGCATTGGAAAATGAAAAAGATGAGCTGATGGCATGGATACATGAGGTCAAAACCCCATTAACAGCGATGCATTTAATCATTGATAGAATGGAAGAAAAAGCACTGAAATCCCAGCTGTCATATGAATGGCTGCGTATTCACCTGCTTCTTGATCAGCAGCTTCATCAAAAACGCATTTCATTTATTGAAAACGACCTGTCAGTAGAATTCATTCAGCTTCAGCCTTTGATCTTTAAAGAAATCAAAGATTTACAATCGTGGTGTATCCAAAAAGGGATCGGTTTTGACATACAGCTCGATGCCAAAGAAGTGCTGAGCGATGCAAAATGGCTGGCGTTTATCATCAGGCAGCTGCTGACAAACGCGGTGAAATACAGCGAAGCCTCTGAAATCGAGATCAAAAGCTTTCAAAAAGGGGAACAGACGCAGCTCCAAGTGAAAGACTGTGGCAGGGGCATTGATCCAAAAGATGTACCGCGTATTTTTGATAAAGGGTTTACATCCACAACGGATCACCATGATCAAGCGTCAACTGGCATGGGCCTGTACTTGGCAAAAAAAGCAGCGGCGCCGTTATTGATCCTTATTGATGTTGAGTCGGAGTTTGGTGCGGGGACAGTTTTTACATTAACCTTTCCAATACGGAATCAATTTGAACATGTCATAAGCGTGTGACGAAAATGTCACATGCTTTTCTTTTTTGTTCGCCGTATCGAAGGAAAAGCCCGGCATTCCTTTTTATAATGAGATTATCCAATATAAAGGAGACTGCGTAAATGGTGATTTTAGAAGCGAATAAAATTCGAAAAAGTTATGGAAACAAGCTGAATAAACAGGAAGTGCTGAAGGGCATCGATATTCACATTGAAAAGGGCGAATTCGTCAGTATTATGGGTGCTTCCGGGTCGGGAAAAACCACTTTGCTCAACGTTCTGTCCTCAATCGATCAGGTCAGTCACGGAACCATTCATATTAATGGAAATGACATGACGGCTATGAAGGAAAAGCAGCTGGCTGAATTTAGAAAACAGCATTTAGGCTTTATCTTTCAGGATTACAATTTGTTAGACACATTGACAGTGAAAGAGAATATCCTTCTGCCTTTATCGATCACGAAACTATCAAAAAAGGAAGCCAATCGCAAGTTTGAGGAAGTTGCAAAGGAACTGGGAATATATGAATTACGGGATAAATACCCGAATGAAATTTCCGGCGGCCAGAAGCAGAGAACATCCGCTGGAAGAGCGTTTATTCATGACCCGAGCATTATTTTCGCTGATGAACCGACCGGCGCGCTCGATTCGAAATCGGCCTCCGATCTATTAAATAAGCTGAGCCAGCTCAATCAAAAACGCAACGCCACGATTATTATGGTTACCCATGATCCCGTCGCTGCCAGCTACTGCAGCAGAGTCATTTTTATTAAGGACGGGCAAATGTATACACAGCTGAATAAAGGGGGCCAGGACAGGCAGACGTTTTTCCAGGATATTATGAAAACGCAAGGCGTGTTAGGCGGGGTGCAGCATGAACATTAATCAGCTCATCCTGCGAAATTTGAAAAAGAATCTTCGGAATTACTATCTGTATGTGTTTGCGCTCATCTTTAGCGTGGCGCTTTATTTCGCCTTTGTCACGCTGCAGTATGATCCAGCAATTAACGAAGTGAAGGCTTCAATTAAGGGAGCTGCGGCTATTAAAACCGCTTCGATTTTGCTTGTGGCTGTGGTGGCGATCTTCATTTTATATGCCAATACGATTTTTATTAAGAGACGGAGTAAAGAAATCGGGCTGTTTCAATTAATTGGAATGACGAAGCATAAAATTTTTCGCATCTTAAGTGCAGAAAATGTCATGCTGTATTTCGGTTCATTAGCGATCGGGGTAGCGGCCGGGTTTTCGATATCGAAGCTGGTCTTGATGATTCTGTTCAAAATTGTCGATGTCAAATCGGATGCGAAACTGCATTTTTCTGAGCAGGCCTTGGTCCAAACGGTCATTGTGTTCTGCGGCATTTACCTTTTGATCATGATCATGAATTATACGTTTATCAAAAAACAGAGTATTTTATCTTTGTTTAAAGTAACGTCCTCCACTGAAGATAAAGTGAAGAGAATATCCTTTTTCCAAATGCTGATCGGCGCTTTAGGCATCGTGCTGATTTTGACAGGATACTATGTGTCTTCTGAGCTGTTTGGCGGAAAATTTAAGACCATTAACGAACTGTTTGGCGCGATGAGCTTTATCTTGGGGGCTGTCATTATCGGGACGTTTTTGTTTTATAAAGGATCAGTTACGTTTATCTCGAATATCATTCGAAAAAGCAAGGGCGGCTACTTAAATATTTCTGAGGTTCTGTCACTGTCATCGATCATGTTCAGAATGAAATCGAACGCATTGCTGCTGACGATTATTACAACCGTTTCAGCGCTCGCCATCGGGCTGTTATCTCTTGCTTACATCTCGTATTACTCGTCGGAAAAGACCGCTGAACAAAATGTAGCGGCTGATTTTTCATTCATGAATGAGAAAGATGCCAAGTTATTTGAAAACAGTTTGAGTGAAAGCAACATCTCGTTTGTAAAAAAAGCAACACCTGTCCTGCAAGCAAATGTTGACATTGCAAATATCATGGATGGAACTCCGAAAGAGATGCAGGGCGATCCCGGCAATATGCAGCTTGCTGTTGTTAGCGACAAAGATGTAAAAGGAGTCGATGTGGCGGCTGGAGAAGCCGTTTTCTCAGGATACACCGACTTGCTGCAAAAAATAATGGTTTTCAAGGACTCTGGTGTTATTAAAGTAAAAAGCAAGCATGAGGCGCAGCCATTAAAATATAAAGGATTAAGAGAAGAGTTTCTTGTATCCTACACGTTTACAAGCGGGGGCATGCCCGCTGTCATTGTGGATGACAGCCTGTTTAAACAGCTGGACAAGGATAAAGACCCCCGCATTCAGCTGGCGCAATCTACATTTATCGGCGTCAATGTGAAACATGAAGATCAAATGGAAAAAGCAAATGAGCTTTTTCAACAGGTGAACAAGAAAAACGAGCATTTATCAAGACTGGATACAAGCGCTGCGCAAAAATCACTGTTTGGTATGGTGATGTTCATCGTCGGCTTCTTAGGGTTAACGTTCCTGATTACATCAGGTTGTATCCTTTATTTCAAACAAATGGGAGAAAGTGAAGATGAAAAACCGAGCTATACAATTTTAAGAAAACTCGGTTTTACGCAGGGCGACCTGATAAAGGGGATACGCATCAAACAAATGTACAACTTCGGCATTCCGCTCGTTGTCGGCCTCTTCCACAGTTACTTTGCCGTCCAATCCGGCTGGTTCTTATTCGGATCAGAGGTATGGGCGCCTATGATTATGGTGATGGTGTTATATACTGCGCTCTACTCCATTTTTGGTTTTCTGTCAGTTCTTTATTATAAGAAGGTCATTAAATCGTCGTTGTGAAACAGAAAAAGCTCCAGACATTCTGGAGCTTTTTGTTTATCGTTTTGGCGCCCGATAACCGGCGGCTTCAGCTTCTTCAACTGAGCAAAACATTTCAGCCGGATCGGTTGTCCGGTCGTAGTATGTACTGCCTGGCGTGTGGTAGATGCCGTTTTTGCTTCCTTTGATATTACAGCCTTCTGCTTTGTCAGCTGTTTTGGTTTCATCACTTTTACTCGTATTGTTTAAAGAACTTCCAGTGTCTTCATGAGAACTGGCGGTTTGGCTTTCCGTCTCTTTTAATTGATTTTCAAGCTTTGTTTTATCTTGTCGAAGTGTTTCGTTTTCAGCCTTTGCCGTTTTTGCATCTTCTTTGAGCTGCTTTTGATTTTCTTGAAGCTCTTTAATCTCAGCTTTTAATGATTTCTGAGTCTTTTTTAGATCGCTATTTTCGTTTTTAAGCTTCTCAAGCTTGTCTTGATCTTCTTTGTTGTCTTTTAATTTCTTTGCTTCGGAGCTGACAGATTTATATTCTTTCTCAAGTTCTTCATGCTCTTTTGTGAGGTTTTTATATTCGGCGTTTAGCGCTGAATATTTTTTCTCGGCATTTGCTGCGGAAGTGTCAGGTTCTGCCAATGCTGCCCCGGTAAAGAGCAGCACAAGGCCTCCAATGAAAAGCGGCCAAAAAAGTCTCTTGGAGAAACGTTTTTCCTTTTTCAGTACATATCTGACAAGGTGATATAATCCATAGCCCAGTGCAATGAGACATGCCAGAAAACCTAAGAATGCTAATACCATTTCCATAATATGACCCCTTTTTCTATTTATTTTACATTTTTCAAACAATATTTGTTAGATTTTTTCACGCTCATCAGTTGAAAAATGTGAGAGAGACAGATAGAATGAATGTGCTATGATAACTGGATTCGTACGGAGCCGTTTTAGGTTTCGTTTTTTTCATGAGCTTTTTTAGGTAAGAAAGGGGGATGAGTATGCCGCGTGCTCTTAAAATTTTAGTCATTGGAATGTTTATCAATGTGACGGGTGCTTCTTTTTTATGGCCGCTGAATACGATTTATATCCATAATCATTTAGGAAAGTCGTTAACAGTAGCCGGACTTGTCCTGATGCTGAATTCCGGCGCCAGTGTGGCTGGTAATTTATGCGGAGGTTTTTTGTTTGATAAAATCGGCGGTTTTAAATCGATTATGCTTGGGATAGCCATTACGTTAGCAAGCCTGATGGGTCTTGTCTTTTTTCATGATTGGCCAGCCTATATTGTGCTGCTGACGATTGTGGGCTTTGGCTCCGGTGTTGTTTTTCCGGCCAGCTACGCAATGGCGGGATCGGTATGGCCTGAAGGGGGAAGGAAGGCATTTAATGCGATATATGTCGCGCAAAACGCGGGCGTGGCCGTCGGTTCAGCGCTTGGCGGTATCGTGGCATCTTTCTCGTTTTCATATGTATTTTTGGCAAATGCCGCGCTGTATCTGGTCTTTTTCTTTATTGTATATTTCGGATTTCGAAATATTCAGACGGGAGATGCGTCCCAAACGTCTGTGCTTGATTATGATGCTGTGAACAGCAAAGCAAAATTTGCCGCACTGATCATTTTAAGCGGAGGCTATGTACTCGGATGGCTGGCTTATTCTCAGTGGTCAACCACAATTGCTTCGTACACACAAAGCATTGGAATATCTCTTTCCTTATACAGCGTGCTGTGGACGGTTAACGGAATTCTCATTGTGCTCGGCCAGCCGCTCGTCAGTTTTGTGGTGAAAAAATGGGCCGAGTCGCTAAAAGCGCAAATGGTCATCGGCTTTATCATTTTTATTGTGTCTTTCAGCATGCTGCTGACTGCAAAGCAATTTCCGATGTTTCTCGCTGCGATGGTGATCCTGACTATCGGAGAAATGCTTGTTTGGCCTGCTGTGCCGACTATTGCCAATCAGCTTGCCCCTAAAGGGAAAGAAGGCTTTTATCAAGGCTTTGTCAACAGTGCGGCGACAGGCGGCAGAATGATTGGTCCCCTGTTCGGAGGAGTGCTTGTCGATCATTACGGCATTAAGGCTCTTGTTTTATCTCTGTTGGTATTGCTGCTGATCAGTATTGCCACAACGCTTCTATATGACAAACGGCTAAAATCAGCTAAAGAAACAAATAAGCAGGCATCAATCTCTTCATAATAAAAGATCCCGCCGGATGAGCGGGATCTTTTTACATAATCGGAAGCACTTTGACGGCATCCTTTACATTTGAATATGTTTTCAGCGACGAAAAATTGGCATCCAGTTTATTCATTTTCATAGCCAATTCAGGTTTAATGCCGGTAATGATTAACTCAGTTCCGGTCAATTTCAGCAAATGGCTCAGCTTGAAAATTTGGTCGGCCGTTTGTTCGTTCACTTGGGCCAATCCGGATAAATCAATGATCAAATAATCATCTTTGGATGTTGATAAGATATTCGTCAATGTGCAAACGATGGAATTAAATCGCTCCTCTGTCAGGTTTCCGACTAGCGGAAGAGCCGAAATGCCATTGCGAATCGGGACAATAGGAGTTGAAAGTGCAGTAATTTCCGTGAGGGAATCCTCGAGAAGCTTTTCATATTCTTTTTGCTTGGTGATATCATTCTGAATTCCGACAAAATACGTTTTATCCTCTATTTCCATTGGATCAATATTTAATTCATTCCAGAACATCGTTCCGTCTTTTTTGTAGTTTTGGATCTGAACGGTGACCGGTTCTTTATTTTGTAAAGCGGTTCTGATGTTGTCCACTTCTGCAGGATCTGTGTGTTTCCCCTGTAAGAAGCGGCAGTTCTTTCCTAAAATTTCCTCGGTCTTGTAGCCGGTCATTTGAACAAAGCCTTGATTTACGTAGACAATAGGATTATCTTCAAGTGCGGGATCTGTAATTACCACACCGACTCGCACGTGATCAAGCGCTTTTTTGATGACTTCCAGCTGTCCTGGTATCCCAAATGATTGAAAACTAGCCATATAAATCCCCCTTAGGCCGTCAGCTTGCTATGCGAAAGCCTGATATTCCCCTTTTTTAAAATGAATTCTACAGTAACCGTAGCACAACACATGTTCTGATTCAAGCAAGTGCAGTTTGTTGTTTGTCATTAGGGCTTGTCCTCGTATACACTAAAAATAAGAACAGAATTTGAACATATGAACGGAAAGGTTTTCTACATGCTAAATAGGTGACTAGGTCAATGTCACTGGGTGAAAAATGAATCCAATGCATCAAGCTTACCGATCATGTGTTCACATATAATGGAAGAAACAAGCTTTTTACAGATTTGCCGGTATGTAGATATCGAAAATCATCGGAATCGTTTAAGGGGGCTGGATGGCCTGAAGTCGCTTTACGAAATAAGGGCTTTAGGAAGGTGATGATGAAGATGCTGCATCAGGTACTCATTGCTTGTGTAATTGGAGGAATCATGGGGATTCTCGGTCATGTGAAAAAGAGAGGTAGGCTGGAGAAGCCCAGAATGACGAAGCGGTTTATCTACCTTGGATTTTTGGAAGATTGGTTTATCGGCATGACGGCTTCCATTTTACTTGTATTATCCGCTGACCCCGATTCAGGAATTCAAC
Source organism: Bacillus sp. GW821-FHT01G09 (assembly GCF_059422205.1). NCBI lineage: Bacteria > Bacillati > Bacillota > Bacilli > Caryophanales > Bacillaceae > Bacillus > Bacillus sp. GW821-FHT01G09. Next base: position 458,177 of record NZ_JBWKWL010000003.1, on the reverse strand, counting down.
TTGTCATCTTATCCATTATCTCAGGCTACGGCGGTGAAGCTGTTCTCAGAAGTTTTGACTTTGTGAGAGAACTGAACAGCGGCGGCGAACCGGCCGAGTCCAAACGTCAAACCAAAACTCCACCCGAATAATTGTCCTCAATCTCCGCCCGTTCAGGGTACATTCCCATTGTATACAAACCTGCTTGCACTTATGAACAGAATTCTATAAAATACAGTTAGATTACGGTTGCGATAAGAACAATGAAGAGGAGCAGTAAGAAACAGATATTGTTGCAGAGAGTTGACGGCTGGTGAAAGTCAATCAAGTTTGTTTCCGAACTCACCTCAGAGTTGCAGCGGTGAAAAGCCGCTGACGCATAACTGCGTTAAAAGTATCAAGTGAGTGCGGCGTATGCCGCGCTAACGAGGGTGGTACCGCGGGAAAACGAAAGTCTCTCGTCCCTTTTTGGGATGAGGGAGTTTTTTTTAGTTTGGGAATATTCTGAATATAATCCTCTCCTTCCCGTCAATACTTGAACCATACACGCCGTATTCAATCAGAAGGAGGTTTTTACTTTGAGTTTTCAGCACAAAGAGATAGAAAAGAAATGGCAGACATATTGGCTTGAAAACAAAACATTTGCCACTCTTGATAATAATGAAAAACAAAAATTCTACGCGCTGGACATGTTTCCTTATCCGTCTGGAGCTGGGTTGCACGTCGGCCATCCTGAAGGATACACAGCTACGGATATTCTGTCCCGCATGAAGCGCATGCAGGGCTATGATGTCCTTCATCCAATGGGCTGGGACGCATTCGGCCTGCCAGCTGAACAATATGCGCTTGACACAGGGAACGACCCCGCTGTGTTTACGAAGCAGAATATTGATAACTTCCGCCGCCAAATTCAAGCGCTTGGCTTCTCATATGACTGGGATCGCGAAATCAATACGACTGACCCTGAATACTATAAATGGACGCAATGGATTTTCTTAAAGCTATACGAAAAAGGCCTTGCTTACGTTGACGAAGTGCCTGTAAATTGGTGCCCTGCGCTCGGTACTGTTCTTGCCAACGAAGAAGTCATTGACGGCAAGAGCGAACGCGGCGGCCATCCGGTAGAGAGACGCCCAATGAAGCAGTGGATGCTGAAAATCACCGCTTATGCGGACAGGCTCCTTGAGGACTTGGAAGAGCTTGATTGGCCGGAAAGCATTAAAGATATGCAGCGCAACTGGATCGGCCGTTCGGAAGGCGCTCACGTTCATTTTGCTATAGATGGACATGATGATTCCTTTACGGTGTTTACAACAAGACCAGATACGCTGTTTGGCGCTACATACACTGTCCTTGCCCCGGAACACGCATTGGTGGAAAACATCACAACGGCAGAGCAAAAAGAAGCTGTTGAAGCTTATATCAAAGAAATTCAATCAAAGAGTGACCTTGAACGCACAGATCTTGCGAAAACAAAGACAGGCGTATTCACAGGAGCGTATGCGATCAATCCTGTGAACGGAGAAAAACTGCCGATTTGGATTGCGGATTATGTTCTTGCATCATACGGAACAGGTGCTGTCATGGCAGTTCCAGGCCACGATGAGCGTGATTTTGAATTCGCCAAAACATTCGGCCTTCCGGTGAAGGAAGTCGTAAAAGGCGGGAACGTCGAGGAAGCAGCCTATACTGGCGACGGCGAGCACGTGAACTCTGATTTCCTGAACGGTCTTCACAAACAGGAAGCGATTGAGAAAGTGATCGCTTGGCTGGAAGAAACGAAAAACGGTGAGAAGAAAGTGACGTACCGTCTTCGTGACTGGCTCTTCAGCCGCCAGCGTTATTGGGGCGAGCCGATTCCGGTCATTCATTGGGAAGACGGAACGTCAACAGCTGTCCCTGAAGAGGAGCTGCCGCTGATTTTGCCGAAAACGGATGAAATCAAACCGAGCGGAACGGGCGAATCACCGCTTGCGAACATTAAAGAGTGGGTGGAAGTCACAGACCCTGAGACAGGGAAAAAAGGAAGAAGAGAAACGAATACAATGCCGCAATGGGCGGGAAGCTGCTGGTATTTCTTGCGCTATATTGATCCGCACAATCCGGATCAGCTGGCATCACCAGAAAAATTGGAAAAATGGCTTCCGGTCGATATGTATATCGGCGGTGCAGAGCATGCCGTGCTTCACCTTCTGTATGCCCGCTTCTGGCATAAGTTCCTTTATGATATCGGCGTAGTGCCGACGAAAGAACCGTTCCAAAAGCTGTACAACCAAGGAATGATTCTCGGTGAAAATAACGAAAAAATGAGTAAATCTAAAGGGAACGTTGTCAACCCTGACGAAATCGTGGCCTCTCACGGCGCTGATACGCTGAGATTGTACGAAATGTTCATGGGACCTCTTGATGCTTCAATCGCCTGGTCTGAATCAGGATTAGACGGTGCGCGCCGTTTCCTTGACCGTGTATGGCGCCTATTTATTGAAGACAGCGGTGAGCTTAATGGAAAAATCGTTGAAGGCGCGGGTGAAACATTGGAGCGCGTCTATCATGAAACGGTCATGAAAGTCACAGACCATTATGAAGGCCTTCGTTTCAACACGGGTATTTCCCAGCTGATGGTCTTTATTAATGAAGCTTATAAAGCAACAGAACTGCCGAAAGAATATATGGAAGGCTTCGTGAAGCTTCTTTCTCCTGTCGCGCCACACTTAGCGGAAGAGCTATGGGAGAAGCTTGGCCATTCCGGCACAATTGCCTACGAAGCTTGGCCTGTATATGATGAAACAAAACTTGTGGATGATGAAGTTGAAATCGTTGTTCAGCTGAACGGAAAAGTAAAAGCGAAATTACAGGTTCCTGCCGATGCAACGAAAGAACAGCTGGAACAGCTTGCTCAAGCAGATGAAAAGGTCAAAGAGCAGCTTGAAGGCAAAACGATTCGGAAAATCATCGCGGTGCCTGGCAAGCTTGTCAATATTGTGGCAAACTAAGCCTAGAAAAAATCCCCTTTGCCAAAAGGGGATTTTTTTCATCAGTCTCAGAATAGCAATCGTTCAGCTGACTTTGATATACTGAACATGATCACTGTGAATAGGAGTGTTTTCTTTGGAAATAAAAGAAATCAGCACAGCCGCTTTGAAAGAAAAAATTGAGGCGGACGAAGAATTATATTTAATTGATGTCAGAGAAGATGAAGAGGTAGCGGAAGGCATGATCCCGCAAGCCGTTCATATTCGCATGGGGGATATTCCTGAAAAAATGGAAACCCTTGATAAAGACAAAGAGTACGTATTTATCTGCCGCTCAGGAATGCGCAGCATGAACGTCTGCAAGTACCTGGATGAGCAAGGCTTTAAAACAGTCAATGTTGAAGGCGGCATGATGGCCTGGGAAGGCGAAACAAAACCAAAAAACTAGGGGAGAGCGGTCCCCTAGTTTTTATTTGTATTCCGGAAGCCAATCGCCGTGTGCTGCAAATAAATCGTCGCACATGGAGATGATGTCCTTCATGGAAAGCTCCGCGCTTGTATGCGGATCAAGCATTGCAGCTTGGTAAACCGCTTCTTTTTTCCGTGTGACAGCCGCTTCGATTGTCATCAGCTGTGTATTAATATTCGTCCGGTTTAAGGCGGCAAGCTGCTCAGGCAGTTCTCCGGCGAAGCACGGTGTAATTTTTTTTCTGTCGGCGACGCATGTCACTTCCACAACCGCTTTTGAAGGAAGGTTGGTGATCAGCCCTGTATTCAAGACGTTTCCTCCGAAGGTGAATGATTCGTTTGTTTCCATTGCTTCTATAATTCTTGAACCATATTCCTTTGAGCGTTCGTGCGTAAGGTGTTTATTATTGACTATATCATCCCGCATTTTCTCCCAATTTTCAATTTGCTTGACGCACCTTCTCGGATATTCGTCGAGCGGGATTTGCAGCTCGCTGATCAGTTCAGGGTAATTCCGTTTAATAAAGTACGGGTGATACTCTGCGTTATGTTCGGACGATTCTGTGACATAATAGCCGAACTTATCCATTAATTCAAACCGCACCATATCATGATGCTTTGTTTTTTGTTTTTCTTTCGCTCTCCTTTTGATTTCTGGATATAAATCTGTGCCGTCTTTTTTGACTTCCAAAAGCCAAGCCATATGATTAATGCCCGCAATGCGTTCCTCAATTCCGTCATGCTCCATTCCGAGAGCTTTAAATAAATCCTTCGTGCACACTTGAACACTGTGGCAGAGCCCGATTGTTTTGATATTGGTATAGCGGAGCATGGCGCCTGTAAGAGTGGCCATTGGATTTGTATAGTTTAAGAACCATGCGTCAGGGCACATTTCCTCCATATCTTTTGCGATATCAAATAAGACCGGGATTGTTCTGAGAGATCTGAATATCCCGCCGATGCCTACTGTATCGGCGATCGTCTGGCGCAGCCCATACCGTTTAGGAATCTCGAAATCGATGACTGTGCTCGGTTTGTATCCTCCAACCTGAATCGCATTGATGACATAGCCTGCGTTTTGCAAGGCGAGTTTCCTGTCATCATAGCTGTTGATGGCCACACTTGGGTTATAACGGTCTCTTAGATTTTCGAGCATGAGCTGGGATTCCTGCAGGCGTTTGGGATCAATGTCGTAAAGAGCGAACTCAAATCCATTCAGTGCCTCTGTTAACAGGCAGTCTCCCAAAACATTTTTGGCGAAAATCGTGCTCCCTGCACCGATAAATGTAATCTTTTTCATATTGCTTCCCCCTTTAATGTTAACCCTTTACCGCTCCGGAAGACAGGCCGGCAATAAAGTATTTTTGCAGCGCCAAAAACAGAACAACCATCGGCAGCATTGCCATAAGTGCCGCTGCGGCAACTAAATGAAGGTTGTTTGCGTTTTCTCCGAAAAAACCTGCCATGGCTACTGTTAATGTCTGAACCTTTTGATCTTGTAAAAAGAAAATGGCAAATTGATAGTCGTTCCAAATAAAGACACAAGAAATAATACAGATGGTCGCAGTGATCGGCTTCAGCAGAGGAAACACAATCGTAAAAAAGATTTTCAGCATGCCTGCGCCGTCAATTCTTGCGGCTTCTTCAAGCTCTTTTGGAATGGTCGATCGGATAAAGCCTGAATATAAGAATACGGTTAACGGCATGTAAGCCGCTGTATTGATGAAAATGGCGATTGCGTGTGTATTGACCATTCCGGCGTCCACGACCATTCGGTACAAAGGAACCATGGACGTTAACGGAGGGATGATCATAATGGAAATCAACAAGGCAAAAACAGCTTTATTCAGTTTCGTTTCCCGCCGGGCAAGCGGGTAGGCGGCAAGTGAGCCGAATATAATTAATAACAAGGCAGAAAAACCTGTGATGATCATGGTGTTTATAAAAGAGTTTCCTAGCGAAGCGCGCTCCCACGCCTCTGAAAAATTATGAAAGGAGATGTCGGCTGGAAATATCCATTTCGAACTGTAGTCTCCTTTTGCTTTCAATGAAGTGGTCAGCAGGATATAAAAAGGAATAAAATGCGCACAGGCCACAATGGCTGCAAGAAGTGTAATGATCCGCATGCTTTTTGTACGGGCGGCTCTCATGACATTTCCGTCTCCTTTCTTTTAAAGTACGCAAGCGCGCAAAAGCTGATGATCAAAATGACAAATGCCATAAATATGCCTTGCGTTGCGGCATAGCCGGCATCCTGCCGTTTGAAATACAAATCATACATAAACGTGGACATGGATTGTGACGCATTTCCGGGGCCGCCTGCGGTGAGTGCAATGATGACGTCAAACAGCTTTAAGCCTCCGATAATGTTGATGACCATATTAATGGTAATGGAGGGCATTAACAGCGGCAGCGTGATGGTAAAAAACTGCTGGCCTTGTTTCGCGCCATCCATTTGCGCCGCTTCATAGTAGTCTTTCGGAATGCTTTGCAGACCGGCTAAGTAGACAACCATAGCGATCCCGACATATTGATAGGTGTTAATCATGACAATGATCCATGGATTGAGCGAGGGACTGGCGAGCGCATTAATAGGGCTGATGCCGAAGACCCCGAGCAAATCGTTGAGCGCGCCTCCGTCATAGGAGAAGAAAAAGTACCAAATGTAGCCCATAATGAGCGGGCTGATCATCACCGGCAAATACACAATTGTTCTTGTTACCGCTTTCGTTTTAATGCTTTGATTCAAGAGCAGAGCGTACAGAAGACCGACCACATTTTGGAAAAAGGTGCTGCCAAGCCCGTAAAGCAGAGTGTTTTTTAAGATATGCCAAGTATCAGGATCAGAAAACAGCCTTTCATATTGCGCGAATCCAACCCATTGGTAGACTTGTGAAAAGCCGTTCCAGTTTGTAAAGGTAATCAATGTGCCTTTCACAAACGGATAAATCATAAAGACCAGAACGGAGAGCAAAGCAGGAATGTACATCCACCAAAGTGAGGACTGCTTTTTTGGCTTAACCTGTTTCACATGAACGTCCCTTGCGATCTCACTCATTGTTTTCAGCTCCCTGTGTTTCCGATTGCTCCCGGAGTCGTTTATATTCTCTTCCCAGTTTCTGCGAAATGTCTTGAGGCCCCAAAATGTCAGCCGCGAGCTCCTGCCCAACCGTGCCCAGGACATCCCACATTCCGTTTGGCAAGTATAACCGGTCGAAGTAAGGCTCGACTTTGACATCTTGATAATGCTCATAATCGTTTGCGTAGAAAATATCAGCTTTCACATTGGTCAGCCCTGAAGGAAGCGATGTGGCTTCAGCCATTTGTTTGGCATTGGCCGGGCGGGCCATAAATGCGATAAATTCTTTTGCCTCTTTTAATTGAGGCGAATCTTTCCATGCTGCAAGCGTGTAGCGTTCACCGCCGATCCATATCGGGTCATCACCGGGATGGATGGCAGGTGTCGGGATAATGCCGACCTTGACGTTCGGATTGATCTGGGCAACGTCTTGGCCGAGTGTGCCGCCTTGCATTGTAAAGGCGATTTTGTTTTGGGCCATTAATTCGATGAGCTGTGATTTTTTTGCCGTTACGGCGTCGATATTGATCAATTTTTCTTTCTGCATTTGTTTGAGGATTTTCGATAAGTAAGTAAATTTATTCCATTTGAAAGTGCCGTTGGTGAGCTGTTTTTTTTCATTCTGGGCAGGGTCTGTGATGAGAAGAGGTGTAGCGAATTGGTCGTAATATTGGGCGAATGAGCTTTTGTCATAGCCGGCAAACCAGAAGGGAACAATGCTTCCCTTGCTCTTTTCTTTAATCGTTCTCAGTGCTTTGATAAAGTCATCCATGGTTTCCGGCGGAGCAATGCCGTAACGGTCTAAAATATTGCGGTTATACGCCAGACCGTCTTTTGCCTGATTGATCGGATAGGCATACACCTTTCCGCTTTTATTTTTGAGGATGCTGTTTAAATTGGGATCAAGATCTTGAGTCCATTCCATATCCCGGAGATCTGCTGTATATTCTCCGTACCTGATTTTCCCCCAGCCATGTGTATCGAATAGATCTGGCAAATCATTGGCCGCCATTCTGACACGCATCATATTTTCATAGTCATTGCCTGGGAAATGAAGGCTGACATGAATGTCACTGTGTTCCTTTTCGAATGTTGCTGCCAGTTTTCTGAACGTATCTCTTTCACTGTCGGTTGACATTGTAGAATAAATGGTTAACGTCTTTTTTGCGGTATCTGCTGAGCTTTTCTCTGCTGAACACCCGGGCAGAACAAGCAGAATAAGAGAGAGAAATAAAACAAAAGTGTGTTTCATCTTTTCCTCCTTATCATCGTGATGAATCTTTGCTTATGTCACCTCCTTTGCTGTACATCCGCAGCTTTGTCTTACGATTAATGTTGTAGGCAGGGTGACATGGTGAGGAAGCGTTCGGCCATTGAGACGGTCAAGCAGCAGTTTTACGCCTGTCCGGCCCATTTCCTCTGTGTATACCTTCACCGTTGTTAAAGGCGTGCTGGCAAATTCAGCTTCCTCAATGCCGTTAAAGCTGACGATTGCAGTATCCCGCGGCACTTGCAGTCCGGCTTCCTGCAGCGCTTTTAATGCGCCGATCGCCATAGAATCGCTGGCAATAAAGAATGCTTCCGGCAGATGGCCTTGATCGATTGCTTTCTTCATCAGGCGATAGCCCTCACGCATGCTGTATTCTCCGATCAGCACATGCTCAGGCTGGGGGGTGGCTGACTCCAAAAAAGCGGTCAGGCGTTTGTCTTCAATCGTTCTGCGAATGCTTTGGCCGTCCTTCAGCGTATGCTCTTTTTCTTGTCCGCCAATGTAGCCTAACCGTTTGTAGCCTAAGTCGAAAAGGTGATCAATCGCCTGGCGTGAAGCCGATTCAAAATCGATTCCAATCGAATCGTATGCTTGCGGATCTGGTGAATGATTGATAAATACTGCATGCTCCAGCCTTCCGCTGATATGCTTAACCGCTTCATCATGAACACGGCCGATGACAATGACACCATCCAATTCCCGAAAGATATGTTCCTGAAAGGAGCCGAGATGAATCGAATTTGTAATGAAAATTTCCTGTTCAAAGCATTCCTTTTCAATCCCTTTCCGAATGGAAGAAAAGTAAGGGTCCTGCCTTTCCTGATCAGGGGACAGACAGCTCAGCACACCGATCAGCGGCTGAGCCCGCTGTTTTTGCCCGCGGGATTTTCGGCGTTTGGCAACGGTTTGATAACCAAGCTCTTCAGCGATGTTGATGACTCTTTGTCTCGTTTCGCCCGCAACAGAAAGCGACTCATCTTCATTTAAAATTCTGGACACAGTTGCGCTGGAAACTTTAGCTTTCAAGGCGATATCTTTAATACGAACCATGGGTATCCCTCTTATCTATTTAGTAAAATATTAACTCATCTGTTTTTGATAAATTGATACTATCATATAAAAGTAAGCGGTTACAATAATTGTTTTCGGAATATTTCGTTATATTTACTAAATATTTAGTAAATGATGTGATTTATGTTGGAAAAATAAAGGGGAACCCAGAATCTGTCTCGTAAATGTGAAGTAAGCGAATAAGGAAGGGTGATGGGATGAGAGCCGAAAGAAGAAAGCAACTGTTTCGATTGCTTGGTGATTTGCCTGATCGGAGGCCAATCAGTGTTGAGACATTACGTATTGAAGAAAGAGAAGAAAATATCGTTGAAACGCTCCTGCTCGATTTAAATGGACATGAAAAGGCGCCCGCTTATTTTGTGAAGCCGAAGAAAACAGAAGGACCGTGCCCAGCCGTATTGTTTCAGCATTCGCATGGAGGCCAGTATGATAGGGGAAAAAGTGAGCTGATTGAGGGAGCGGATTATTTGAAAACGCCTTCTTTTTCTGATGAGCTTACTTCACTCGGATACGGCGTTCTTGCGATTGATCATTGGGGATTTGGAGATCGGCGGGGAAAAGCGGAAAGCGAGATATTTAAAGAAATGCTTCTCACCGGAAAAGTGATGTGGGGGATGATGATTTATGACAGTTTAAGTGCGTTAGACTATATGCAGTCACGCTCTGATGTTCAGCCTGACAGGATCGGAACCATCGGCATGTCTATGGGAGGTTTGCTGGCGTGGTGGACAGCGGCGCTCGATGACCGGATTAAGGTGTGTGTGGATTTGTGCAGCCAGGTGGATCATCACGTGCTGATCAAAACACAGAATCTTGACAGGCACGGCTTTTATTATTACGTCCCATCGCTTGCAAAGCATTTTTCCGCATCGGAGATCCAAAGCCTGATCGCGCCGCGCCCGCACCTTAGTCTTGTTGGTGTACACGATCGGTTAACGCCGGCCGAGGGCGTGGACAAAATCGAAAAAGAATTGACAGCTGTCTATGCTGGACAGGGAGCTGCTGATTGCTACCGAGTGGTCCGTTCTGCTTCGGGACATTTCGAAACAGCAGTTATGAGGCATGAAGCTGTCCGGTTTTTGCAAAAGTGGCTGTGACTGTAAAAAGAAATCGAAAAAGACCGTTTTGTGTGAAAACGGTCTTTTTGTTTCCTTTTAACCAACTGCCATAAATCGATGCTTTCTTCTATTGACAGAAACAGGAGAGAATAATATATTCTAATTGTTAACCTTTAAATATAATTGGTTAACAATTGAGGTGAGAAGCACTACACGTTCTTCAGTTATCAGTGAAAGGGCGAGAAATGATGCAAGAAGAAACTTTTTATAGTGTCAGAATGAGGGCTTCTATGAATGGATCTCATGAAGACGGCGGAAAGCATATATCCGGCGGAGAACGGCTTATTCCTTTCCATGAGATGAAGCATACAGTCAATGCTTTATTAGAAAAAGGGTTATCCCATTCAAGAGGAAAACCTGATTTTATGCAAATTCAATTTGAAGAGGTACATGAATCGATAAAAACCATTCAGCCATTGCTTGTGTATACGAATGAAGTGAGCTGCCCGGAAGAAGGACAAAAGCTTGCCCGATTGTTATTGGAAAAAGAAGGCGTTTCACGAGACGTGATTGAAAAAGCATATGAACAAATCCCTGAATGGTCAGATGTCAGGGGTGCGGTGTTGTTTGATATTCATACAGGCAAGCGAATGGATCAAACAAAAGAAAAAGGGGTGCGGGTCTCCAGAATGGATTGGCCGGACGCTAATTTTGAAAAATGGGCGCTTCACAGTCACGTGCCAGCTCATTCAAGAATAAAAGAGGCCCTTGCGCTCGCTTCAAAGGTAAGCCGGCACCCGGCAGCCATTGCAGAATTATGCTGGTCGGACGATCAGGATTACATAACAGGCTATGTTGCGGGTAAGAAAATGGGCTATCAGCGTATTACAGCAATGAAAGAATACGGGACTGAAGAGGGCTGCCGAGTCTTTTTTATTGATGGATCCAATGATGTAAACACGTACATACATGATCTGGAGAAGCAGCCTATTTTAATAGAGTGGGAGGAAGACCATGACTCATGATTTGATAGAAAAAAGTAAAAAGCACCTCTGGCTGCCATTTACCCAAATGAAAGATTATGATGAAAACCCCTTAATCATTGAAAGCGGGACTGGAATCAAAGTCAAAGACATAAATGGCAAGGAATACTATGACGGTTTTTCATCAGTTTGGCTTAATGTCCACGGACACCGCAAAAAAGAACTAGATAACGCCATAAAAAAACAGCTCGGAAAAATTGCGCACTCCACGTTATTGGGCATGACCAATGTTCCAGCAACTCAGCTTGCCGAGACATTAATCGATATCAGCCCAAAAAAGCTCACGCGGGTCTTTTATTCAGACAGCGGCGCAGAAGCGATGGAAATAGCCCTAAAAATGGCGTTTCAGTATTGGAAGAACATCGGGAAGCCCGAGAAACAAAAATTCATCGCAATGAAAAACGGGTATCACGGTGATACGATTGGCGCCGTCAGTGTCGGTTCAATTGAGCTTTTTCACCACGTATACGGCCCGTTGATGTTCGAGAGTTACAAGGCTCCGATTCCTTATGTGTATCGCTCTGAAAGCGGTGATCCTGATGAGTGCCGTGATCAGTGCCTCCGAGAGCTTGAACAGCTGCTTAAGGAACATCACGAGGAAATTGCCGCGCTTTCCATTGAATCAATAGTACAAGGCGCGTCCGGTATGATCGTGATGCCGGAAGGATATTTGGCAGGGGTGCGCGAGCTATGTACAACATACGATGTCTTAATGATCGTTGATGAAGTCGCTACAGGCTTTGGCCGTACAGGAAAAATGTTTGCGTGCGAGCACGAGAATGTCCAGCCTGATCTGATGGCTGCCGGTAAAGGCATTACAGGAGGCTATTTGCCAATTGCCGTTACGTTTGCCACTGAAGACATCTATAAGGCATTCTATGATGATTATGAAAACCTAAAAACCTTTTTCCATGGCCATTCCTATACAGGCAATCAGCTTGGCTGTGCGGTTGCGCTTGAAAATCTGGCATTATTTGAATCTGAAAACATTGTGGAACAAGTAGCGGAAAAAAGTAAAAAGCTCCATTTTCTTCTTCAAGATCTGCACGCTCTTCCTCATGTTGGGGATATTCGGCAGCTTGGCTTTATGTGCGGTGCAGAGCTTGTCCGGTCAAAGGAAACCAAAGAACCTTACCCGGCTGATCGGCGGATTGGATACAAAGTTTCCTTAAAAATGAGAGAGTTAGGAATGCTGACAAGACCGCTTGGGGACGTGATTGCATTTCTTCCTCCTCTTGCCAGCACAGCTGAGGAGCTCACGGAAATGGTTGCCATTATGAAACAAGCAATCCACGAGGTTACGAGCCTTGAAGATTGATTCCTGGTTGAACAAGCGGTTAGACAGAATGAAAGAAGCCGGCGTACATCGTAACCTGCGGTCAATGGATGGAGCGCCGGTTCCAGAGAGGAACATTGATGGCGAAAATCAAACGGTCTGGTCCTCAAACAATTATTTAGGGCTCGCAAGCGATAGACGTTTGATCGATGCAGCCCAAACAGCATTGCAGCAATTTGGGACAGGAAGCAGCGGTTCACGTTTAACGACAGGCAATTCGGTCTGGCATGAAAAGTTAGAAAAGAAGATTACCAGCTTTAAACGGACAGAAGCGGCCCTGCTGTTTTCGAGCGGTTACTTGGCCAATGTCGGTGTCCTTTCATCCTTGCCAGAAAAGGAAGATGTCATTTTAAGTGACGAGCTCAATCATGCAAGTATTATCGACGGCTGCCGACTTTCTAAGGCTGATACAGTTGTTTATCGGCATATTGATATGAATGATCTTGAAAACAAGCTGAATGAAACACAGCGTTATCAGCGCCGTTTTATCGTAACAGACGGGGTATTCAGCATGGATGGCACAATCGCCCCTCTTGATCAGATCATCTCACTTGCGAAACGCTATCATGCCTTCGTGGTCGTTGATGATGCCCACGCAACAGGAGTTTTGGGCGATTCGGGAGGAGGAACGAGTGAATACTTTGGTGTTTGTCCCGACATTGTGATCGGCACCTTAAGCAAAGCTGTTGGCGCGGAAGGAGGTTTTGCGGCAGGATCAGCGGTCTTCATCGACTTTTTGCTGAACCATGCCAGAACATTTATCTTTCAAACCGCTATTCCGCCAGCTAGCTGTGCGGCTGCTCATGAGGCTTTCAACATCATTGAAGCCAGCAGGGAAAAACGGCAGCTTTTATTTTCTTATATCAGTACGATCAGAACCAGTCTGATGAATATGGGGTATGTGGTGAAAGGAGATCACACACCGATTATTCCTGTAGTCATTGGCGATGCCCATAAAACGGTCATATTTGCTGAAAAACTGCAGGGCAAGGGAATTTATGCTCCTGCCATTCGGCCGCCGACCGTTGCGCCGGGTGAAAGCCGTATTCGAATTACAATCACGTCTGACCACAGTATGGGTGATATTGATGATTTGCTGAAAACATTTCATTCAATCGGAAAGGAGCTGCATATCATTTGAGGGGTTTTTTTGTGACGGGAACTGATACAGAAGTGGGGAAAACGGTTATATCCAGCGGTCTTGCTGCCTTATTGAAAGAACATAATAGAGATGTCGGTGTGTATAAACCATTTTTAAGCGGGATATCGCGTCATCATCAAGATAGTGATACAAGTCTGCTGAAAGACATGTCGCAGACCAGTCTTTCTCATGAAGACATTACGCCTTTTGCCTTCAAAGCGCCGCTTGCACCATACGTTGCAGGGAAACTTGAAGGAAAGACTGTCACCATGGAAGAGGTTTTAAGCCATTGGGGGCGGATTAGAGAAAAACATGAATGCTTCATCGTAGAAGGTGCAGGCGGTATTTCTGTGCCATTGGGAGAGGACTATTTGGTCAGTCATGTCATAAAAGCGTTGCAGCTTCCCATGATTATTGTGGCACGTCCTCACCTTGGAACCATTAATCATACCTTTTTAACTGTCAAATATGCAGAAAGCATGGGGCTTCCAATTGCCGGAATTATCATCAATGGAATCAGTGACTCTCCTGATGAAGATGAAAAAACCAATCCTGAGATGATTGAGCGCTTATGCGGTGTGCCGATTTTAGGGGTTACGCCAAAGCTTGCCAATGTTACGAAAGAAACGGTTCTACATATGGTAAAAGACCATATCAATCTATCATTACTGATGAATCAAGTGGGGGTATGAGAATGAATCAATGGATGGAACTCGCAAACCGGGTGCTGGCTGGAGCAGAAGTGACTGACGAAGAGGCGCTTTCAATATTACATTGTCCTGATGAAGATATTTTGCTATTAATGCATGGAGCTTTTCACATCAGAAAACACTTTTATGGAAAAAAAGTAAAGCTCAATATGATTATGAATGCGAAATCCGGGCTCTGCCCGGAAAACTGCGGCTATTGTTCACAGTCTGCGATTTCGAAAGCGCCGATTGAGTCTTATCGGATGGTGAATAAGGAAACGCTGCTTGAAGGCGCGAAGCGGGCGCACGATCTGAATATCGGCACATATTGTATCGTGGCAAGCGGCAGAGGGCCGTCTAACAGAGAAGTGGATCAGGTCGTAGATGCGGTTCAGGAAATTAAAGAGACGTATGGACTGAAGATTTGTGCATGTCTTGGACTGTTGAAGCCAGAGCAGGCGAAGCGGCTCAAAGATGCCGGAGTAGACCGCTATAATCATAATTTGAATACGTCACAGAGAAACCATTCAAACATCACGACTTCACATACATACGATGACAGAGTCAGTACGGTTGAAATCGCAAAAGAATCGGGGCTTTCTCCGTGTTCCGGCGCCATTATCGGGATGAAGGAGACGAAACAGGATGTCATTGACATCGCCAAAAGCTTGAAGGCTCTTGACGCGGATTCCATTCCTGTGAATTTTTTGCATGCAATTGATGGCACGCCGTTAGAAGGCGTCAACGAATTAAACCCGCTGTATTGTTTAAAAGTGCTGGCGCTGTTCCGTTTTATCAATCCATCAAAAGAAATTCGCATTTCCGGGGGAAGAGAGGTCAATCTCCGCTCGTTGCAGCCATTAGGGCTTTACGCCGCAAACTCCATTTTTGTCGGAGATTACTTAACAACTGCCGGGCAAGAGGAGACGGAGGATCATAAAATGCTGAGTGATTTAGGCTTTGAAGTTGAATCAGTCGAAGAAATGAAGGCCAGTTTAAGTGCGAAAAGCTGAAAGAATCAATAAAAGCAATCGGTATGATGTCGATTGCTTTTATTTTTGAACAGAAAGGAGAAAATCACGTGACAATTGCATCGTCAACTGCATCTTCTGAGTTTTTGAAAAACCCATATTCTTTTTACGACACATTGCGAGCTGTTCATCCTATCTATAAAGGGAGTTTCTTAAAATATCCGGGCTGGTATGTCACAGGATATGAAGAAACGGCTGCTATTTTGAAAGATGCGAGATTCAAAGTCCGCACCCCGCTGCCTGAGAGCTCAACCAAATATCAGGACCTTTCACATGTGCAAAATCAAATGATGTTGTTTCAGAACCAGCCTGATCATAGACGATTGCGGACGCTTGCCAGCGGAGCGTTTACGCCGAGAGCGACAGAGAGTTATCAGCCGTATATCATTGAAACTGTCCATCATTTGCTTGATCAAGTGCAAGGTAAAAAAAAGATGGAGGTCATTTCGGACTTTGCTTTTCCTTTAGCAAGCTTTGTCATAGCTAACATTATAGGTGTACCGGAGGAAGATAGGGAGCAATTAAAGGAGTGGGCTGGGAGTCTCATTCAAACGATTGATTTTACCCGGTCAAGAAAGGCATTAACAGAGGGCAATCATATGGCTGTGCAGGCTATGGCATATTTCAGAGAGCTGATTCAAGAGCGAAAACGCCACCCTCAACAGGATATGATCAGCATGCTCTTGAAGGGGAAAGAAAAGGATAAGCTGACGGAAGAGGAAGCGGCATCTACGTGCATATTGCTGGCGATCGCCGGACATGAGACAACGGTCAATCTCATCAGCAATTCAGTCCTTTGTCTGCTGCAGCATCTAGAACAGCTTTTGAAACTGAGAGAAAATCCAGATCTTATTGATACCGCAGTCGAGGAATGTTTACGCTATGAAAGCCCCACGCAAATGACAGCCAGAGTTGCGTCAGAGGATATTGACATCTGCGGGGTGACGATCCGTCAAGGAGAGCAAGTCTATCTTTTGTTAGGAGCGGCTAATCGAGACCCTAGCATATTCACGAACCCCGATGTCTTCGATATTACGAGAAGTCCTAATCCGCATCTTTCATTCGGGCATGGCCATCATGTTTGCTTAGGGTCCTCGCTGGCACGATTAGAAGCGCAAATTGCGATTAACACCCTTCTGCAGCGAATGCCCAGCCTTAAGCTCGCGGATTTTGAATGGCGGTATCGGCCGCTTTTTGGATTTCGGGCGCTTGAGGAGCTGCCGGTGACTTTTGAATAAGCCTAAGAATGTGAGTGCCAAAAAAGTGTCAGCCCCGCCGAAAATGGGCAATCTATAAAAAAGGGGAGTGAACATAGTGAAAAAAGTGCTGATCGCCGGCGGAAATGGTGTGATTGGGAGACTGCTTGCTGAAGGGCTTATTTCAGACTATGAAGTGACAGTGCTTGATAAAGATCATTTCGATGGCAAAGCCTCTTCCATTCAGGCTGACGCGGCAAATTATGAGGAGCTGTTGAAGAAGATTCCAAAAGATACGGATGTCATCTTGAATTTACTCGCTGTTAAAATCAAATACGATATTATGGACATCGCTGAGTTTGAAAAAATGACGGATGTTTTCTATAGGGCAAGCTATTATCTGTGCCGTGCGGCAGCGGAGCTCGGCATTCAAAAGCTCGTGTTCGCCAGCAGTAATCATGTCACAGATGTCTACGAAAAAGACGGGCGCTCGCTCTTAGGACGGGAAATCACAACAAGCGATTATCCGCTGTCAAAAAACTTGTACGGTGTATTAAAGCTGACCTCTGAACAGATCGGCCATTTGTTTTATTTGGAAAATAAGCTATCAGTAATCAACCTGCGAATCGGAACAGTCGTCACAGATGAAATGGATACGCTGCATGAAAAAGAACGGACGAAAAAGACACTGCTTTCTCACCCCGATCTGCTGTCGATTTTCAAAGCCGCTATTGAGACCAATATCCGGTACGGCACTTATTACGCCGTCTCTGATAATCCGGGCCGGCCATGGTCCATTGAATCTGCCGTGAATGAACTTGGGTTTTCGCCACAAATCAATACGGCTGAACTTCTGAACGAGGAGGAGAACGGAGCATAATCATTTTCTAAGATTATGCTCTTTTTCATTTGTTATCGGTCTCAATTCGCGGCAGCCCCCGCCCGGCCGGGGACACTGTTCAAATGATTATAGACATGGCAATCACAGATTTGCTACATTTTAGACACGATATCGTCACATGCTGAGCTCGGTTTCCAAAATATGATAACGCTTACAAAGAGAGGTGGGAGCTATCGCACATTCACTGAAAAACCGTCTGTTTGATATGTTGATTTATGGTTTCTTGCTGATGTTCGCTTTAATATGCGTACTTCCGTTCATTCATGTTATCGCAGCATCCTTTGCCACAGTAGAAGAAGTCGTGTCGAAAAAATTTATTTTAATACCGACCACTTTTTCGCTAGATGCTTATCGCTACATTTTTTCAACAGATATTATTTATAAGAGTTTGCTTGTTTCTGTGTTTGTGACAGTGATAGGCACTGCGGTCAGCATGTTTCTTTCGTCACTGATGGCTTACGGGTTATCCCGCCGTGATTTAATCGGCCGGCAGCCGCTCATGTTTCTCGTCGTATTTACGATGCTGTTTAGCGGCGGCATGATTCCGACTTTCCTTGTGGTCAAATCGCTTGGATTGCTCGATTCTTACTGGGCGCTTATTTTGCCGACTGCCATTAATGCCTTTAACCTGATCATTCTGAAAAACTTCTTTCAAAATATCCCGTCAAGCTTGGAAGAGTCCGCGAAAATTGACGGGTGCAATGATCTGGGCATATTCTTTAAAATTGTGCTGCCGCTGTCTCTTCCTGCGATCGCAACGATTTCACTATTTTATGCGGTCACGTATTGGAACACGTATATGACAGCGATCTTGTACTTAAATGATTCAGCAAAATGGCCGATTCAGGTGCTTCTGCGCCAAATCGTCATTGTATCAAGCGGTATGCAGGGGGATATGTCTGAAATGGGGTCGGGCAGCCCGCCGCCTGAGCAAACCATTAAAATGGCGGTCATAGTGGTGGCGACCATCCCGGTTCTGCTTGTCTATCCGTTTATACAAAAGCATTTTGCAAAAGGAGCTTTGCTGGGATCTGTCAAAGGATAAAGAAATATGAAACGGAGGGGTACGATGGGAAACAAATGGAGGGTGCTTTTGATTGTGCTTGTACTGGCACTCGGCGGAGTGCTGGCGGGCTGTAAAGGGGCTGATCAGTCTTCGGCTGAAGGCAAAGCTGGCCCGGATTCAAAGGTAAAGCTATCTTGGATGGCGATTTTGTATCACCAGCAGCCGCCGAAAGACAGGGCGATTAAAGAAATTGAAAAGCTGACAAATACAGAACTCGACATCACCTGGGTTCCAGACGCGGTGAAAGAAGACAGGCTGAATGCAGCGCTTGCAGCCGGGAATCTTCCGCAAATCGTGACCATCCAGGATATTAAAAATTCGTCAGTCATGAATGCCTTCCGGTCAGGAATGTTTTGGGAAATTGGTGATTATATCAAGGATTATCCCAACTTAAACAAAATGAACAAACTCATTAATAAAAATGTGACAATTGACGGCAAGCTTTACGGGATATACAGAGAGCGCCCGCTTTCCAGACAGGGGATCGTCATTCGGAAGGACTGGCTGGACAATTTAAATTTGAAAACCCCGAAAACGTTGGATGAGCTTTATGAAGTGGCCAAAGCATTTACGGAGGACGACCCGGACAAGGATGGGAAAGATGATACGATCGGGCTGGCAGACCGTAATGACTTGATTTACGGCGCGTTTAAAACGATTGGCTCGTATGAAGGCATGCCGACAGATTGGAAGGAATCGGGCGGCAAATTCACGCCTGATTTCATGACACAGGAATACAAAGACACGATGAACTATATGAAAAAGCTGCGTGATAACGGGTATATGAATAAGGATTTTCCCGTCACAAGCAAAACCCAGCAGCAGGAGCTTTTTTCTCAAGGAAAAGCCGGAATTTATATTGGCAATATGGTAGATGCGGTCAATCTGCGCGACCATGCCTCTGATAAATCGATGAAGCTCGAGATCATCAACCGCATAAAAGGCCCAGATGGGAAAGAGCGGGTATGGGCATCAGGAGGCCATAACGGCGTGTTTGCTTTCCCGAAAACGAGTGTGAAAACGGAAGCTGAGCTTAAACGGATCTTGGTGTTTTTTGACCGAATTGCCGAAGAAGATGTCTATAGCCTGATGACTTATGGCATTGACGGCGTTCATTACAACAAAGGTGAGGACAAAACGTTTACACGCAAAGAAAGCCAGGTGAAAGACTGGCAGACTGATATTCAGCCGCTGTCCGCTTTAATTGCCATTGATAAAGCCTACTTAAAAAACACTGGAGATCCGCTTCGGACGGCGTACGAGGAGCTGACCGAGGACAATGAAAAGATTATCGTCTCAAACCCGGCTGAAAGCCTGTATTCCGCATCGGAGTCGGAACGGGGTGATGAACTGAAGAAAATCATTGATGACGCGACCTACAAATATATGATTGGAGACATCACAGAAAGCCAGTTCGATAAAGAAGTGGAAAAATGGGAGTCAAGCGGAGGAAAACAAATTATTCAGGAATACGAAGAAGCGTTTAAACAAGCAAAATAACATTGGAAAAACCCAAAACGCGCAAGCGGTTTTGGGTTTTTTACATGCTTCTTTTTTGCTGGCGGTAGTTTCCCGGTGTAATCCCTTCCAGCTTTTTAAATGATCTGATGAAATTTTGCGGGTTTTTATATTTCAGCTTTTCGGCAATGTCCTTGACCGCCATGTCGGTTTCGGCAAGCCAGCTTTTCGCCATATGGTGTCGGTAGCTTGAGACATACTCGCTGAATGAAATACCCATTTCTTTTTTGAAAATGCTGCTTAAATAATTTGGGTTGTAATGCAGCCTGCGCGCGATTTCGTCC
Organism: Bacillus sp. GW821-FHT01G09; assembly: GCF_059422205.1. Classification (NCBI taxonomy): domain Bacteria; kingdom Bacillati; phylum Bacillota; class Bacilli; order Caryophanales; family Bacillaceae; genus Bacillus; species Bacillus sp. GW821-FHT01G09. The sequence goes on along the minus strand of NZ_JBWKWL010000003.1, from coordinate 438,075 downwards.
AGTGTCAATTCGGATTCAAACTCATGATGGATGATATGAATGATGTTGTCGGAAATATTTTTGTACTGGGCATCCGCGCGGGCGTTCACTTTGTCTGTCATCGGATCAATAAACTCATTCTTTAGCCAGTTTTCGGTATCCTCGAACGTTTTCAGCTCAAAAATTTGGTCATACAGCATTTTGTTTTCTTCAAGCTCAAACAATTCGATCCCGAGCACATGCATCAGCTCAATCACATGGTTCAAAAAACGGGCGATGGCGATTTGAAATTGATACGGGTTGGTGTTCTGGGTGAAGATGGCTTGCAAAATCGCGTGCAGGCATTTATCCGCTTTCTCCTTGTCTCCTGCTTTAACGGCATCGAACAGCTCATGCTGAAGCTGCTTTGGAAAATGGGTTTTGAAGGTTTTTTTCTGGTCAAGGTCTTCGTAAAAGATGATCGACTTGTTTTCCGCTTTAAGCCGGTATTTCAACGCTTCTGAGCCTTCCGCATAGGCTGTTTTCGCTTTTGTCAGCACATCAAACGGCTGGCTGATGCCGATGCTGACAGACAGCTGCAGCTCAGCTTCCGCTTTTTCCTGAATCATCCTTGCAGTCTCATTCAGCTCAGCCATGAATTCTTCCTTTGTCCCGCTTTGATTGATCAAAATCGTCGCCTGCTGTTTGTCAACTACGGCGGGGGCAAGATGTTTGTCCGTCGGGATGCTGCGCTCAATCAGGCTATTGACGGCAAACAAAAGCAGATCCATATCTTTTTTCTCATAAGGCGTATGATTCAGTGTGTCAATTTGGAGCACAAGCAAGGCAAGGTGCCGCCAATTTTGCTTTAAGCCGAGGCTTTCAAAGCGGTTATCGACCTCCTCATCCGTCAGTTTTCCAAGCATAAGCCTGACCATAAAATATTGCTGCAGATGAGTGGCCTGCTGCTTCATCGTTTCCTCAAGGTCGTCATTTCGGTCCTTCAGCTGCTTAAAGCTCTGTTCAATTAACTCAAATTCATTTTGAGGAGGCTGTTGTTTCTCTTGTATGGCTCCATGTCTTGCGAATGATTCGTAAAGCACCCTGATCGGCTTGTAAAAATGGCGGGAGCCCAGCCAAGAGAACAATAATGAAAGCGTTAACAAAATAAGGCATACTGCAAAAGTGATCCAGCCGATTGATTTGGCTTCTTTTTTTAGCTCAGGCAGGGAAACGAGAGAAAAATAAGTCCATGTATTATAGTCAGATTTTTGATAGGTGACTTTATAATGAATCCGGTCAATAACTGTTTCAAACTGTCCGCTATTGGCGGTTTGCGCCAGCACTTTTTGGACAAAGCCGTCGTTATGAAGAGTTTCACCAACGTCAGACATATTGTTATGAAGGATGATGCGGCCTTTTTCATCGATGATAAACAGGTTGTTGGCGTTTGAATAGCCAGGCATATTTTTGACAAGCGAGCAGCTCGGGATGCTTGCGGCGGCCAATCCCTTTGTATTTGTGCTGTTCAAAGGAAGCTGCTTAATTAAATTGATATTGTAGCGGCAGTTTTCTGATGTGCCTTCTTTGGTTGAAATCAAATGATTGTTTTCCTCAAGCGTCCAATATGAACGGCTCGCTTTGTGTTTCGTGTATGCTGAGGCTGCTTCATGAAGAGTATCTGTATTCAAACGGTACAAACCAGAATTGTTCATGTACCATTTTTTCGTATAACTGACTAACGTCATGTTGGACAGATCGGTATCAAAGCTTTGCAGATAATTGAGCTCTTGGTTCACTTGGTTATAGATTTGAAATTGGTCTGAGTGCAAAGGCTCGGACAATGTGCGAAGGAGAGGCGGCGAACTCACATAGTGGGTTAAAGAGTGATCGACGGTTTTCAATATATGCTCGATGCTTTGCTGGGTCTGCTGGAGTGTGTCGAATTTTTCCTCTGAAACGTTGGATATAGCCGTTTTCTGAGAGTGCTCGTACGAAAACAATCCGACCAAAATAACCGGAATGGTGCTGAGCAGGCAGAAAAACGTGATCAGTTTGTAGTAAAACTTGTATTGGCTTCTTTTCATAAAACCCCCCATTTCATAACATCCACTTCACCTTAATACAATTAATCCAAAGATTGATAGATATTGTCAATAATCATTTTCTAATATCGGTGTCTTTTTTTCAGGTGGACCGGCTGAACCCTTGATTATAAAGGGATAAAACAGGATGTGATCATATGATTGTAGACGGACTTTTGCCTACTGCGCTACAGTGAATGCAAGAACCCGTGAAAGGAGGCTAGGAAAAAATGAAAACAGCAGAAGCGCAAGCGCCGGCTGTTGATACAGTCATTTTTAAAAAAGAAAAAAGAAAGCGCTTACTAATCAAGCTGATTCAACAAAAATATTTGTACTTGATGATTTTGCCGGGGTGTATTTATTTTTTGCTTTTTAAGTATGTCCCGATGTGGGGAATTGTGATTGCGTTTCAGGATTATCAGCCGTTCCTCGGCATTTTGGGCAGTGAGTGGGTGGGGCTGAAGCATTTTATCAGGCTGTTTACTGAGCCTACATTTTTTCTCTTGTTAAAAAACACGCTCGTGTTATTTGCTTTGAACCTGGCCATATTTTTCCCGGTGCCGATACTGCTGGCGCTTCTATTGAACGAAGTGCGGATTGCTCTCTTTAAAAAATTTGTTCAGACGCTGATTTATATCCCGCATTTTATGTCTTGGGTCATTGTTGTATCGCTTTCGTTTGTGCTTTTAACGGTAGACGGAGGCTTGATTAATGAACTGATTGTGTTTTTTGGCGGTGAAAAAATCAATTTTCTGCTGAACGAAGAATGGTTCCGGCCCCTGTATATTCTGCAGGTTATCTGGAGGGAAGCAGGCTGGTCGACGATCATTTATCTGGCGGCCATTACAGCGGTTGACCCCCAGCTGTATGAAGCGGCGAAAATGGACGGAGCGGGACGGCTGCGGCAAATGTGGCATATTACGCTGCCCGCCATTAAAAGCGTTATCGTCGTTTTGCTGATTTTGAAAATCGGAGACACGCTGGAGCTTGGCTTCGAGCATGTGTATTTGCTGTTAAATGCGACTAACAGGGAAGTGGCGGAAATTTTTGATACGTATGTTTATACTGCAGGGCTGAAACAGGGCCAATTCAGCTACAGTACAGCAGTCGGCGTATTTAAAGCGGCGGTCGGGCTGATTTTGGTCATGCTAGCGAATCGTTTAGCGAAGAAATTTGGCGAGGAAGGAATTTATTAAGAAAGGGATGGGATCAATGGATCAATCAATCGCTGTAAAATCGCCTCTTACGTACGCGGAGGCATTGGCAAAAACCATTATGAATACGTACACAGTCGAGGAGCTGCCTCCTGCAAACCGCTGGCACTACCATCAGGGTGTTTTCTTATGCGGTGTATTGCGGCTGTGGGAAGCAACCGGGGAAAAGCGGTATTTTGAGTATGCGAAGGCTTATGCAGATCTCTTAATCGATGATTATGGCAATCTATTATTTAAAAGAGATGAACTGGATGCCATTCAAGCGGGTCTCATTCTTTTTCCATTATACGAGCAGACGAAGGATGAACGGTATGTCAAAGCGGCAAAAAGGCTGCGCGGCTTATATGGAACACTGAACCGGACGTCTGAGGGCGGTTTTTGGCACAAAGACGGTTATCCTTACCAAATGTGGCTTGATGGCTTATACATGGGGGGGCCGTTCGCACTGAAATATGCCAATCTGAAGCAGGAGCCGGAGCTGTTTGATCAGGTTGTGCTGCAGGAGTCATTGATGAGAAAGCATACGAAGGATGCAAAAACCGGACTCTTTTATCACGCCTGGGATGAAGCGAAAAAAATGCCTTGGGCCAATGAAGAGACAGGCTGTTCACCGGAATTTTGGGCACGTTCCATCGGCTGGTACGTCATGTCTCTTGCTGACATGATTGAAGAGCTGCCGAAGAAGCATCCAAACCGTCATGTGTGGAAAAACACGCTGCAGGACATGATGGAAAGCATCTGCCGCTATCAAGACAAAGAGACGGGGCTATGGTATCAGATTGTTGATAAGGGAGACAGGTCTGATAACTGGCTGGAAAGCTCAGGATCCTGTCTGTACATGTACGCAATCGCAAAAGGAATCAATGAAGGCTATCTAGACAGAGCTTTCGAAACAACACTACTTAAAGCGTATCAAGGCTTGATTCAGCATAAAACCGAAACATCAGAAGACGGCGCGTTTCTCGTCAAAGACATATGTGTCGGAACGTCAGCCGGTTTTTATGACTATTATGTCAGCCGCGAAAGAAGCACAAACGATCTGCACGGGGCTGGTGCGTTTATTTTAGCTATGACAGAGCTGGAGCCTCTTTTTAGGTCAGCGGGGAAATGACAAAAAGGATACGGACGGCTTTGTGTGTGATCGTCTCAGTGCTCTTTTTGGCATCATGCTCAAGCAGGCCGGACGGAATGCATGTCATTCTCTTTTCTGATATGCAGGCTGGCGTACAGGAAAAAATAAAAAAGGCCGCCGAGCAGAATGCCGGGAAGGTCGATATCTTTCCAGCTTTTCAGGAAAAACTGCTGACTGAAATTACCGCCCATGAGGGGGATGTTTTTATCGTGCCTGAAGACATGTTTCAAGCTTACGATGATCCGGAAAATTTTCAGCCGTTAAACGGATTGCCTCCTGAAAAAACATCTCCTTATACAACTGTTAATAAAAAAACAGGAGAAAAAACGATCTATGCCGTTCAGATCGAAAAAGGGAAAAAACAGCTGAACGGCTATTCTTTTCAATTGAATCGCGATATGGCGGCGTTTATCCCTGTGTATGCTGAAAAAACAGAGGAAGCGCTGCAGCTGATTTCTCAACTAACTGAAGCCCGATAGAGGTGAGGATATTGAAGAACATCGTCTTTTGCGGATTGAGCAGCAGAGCATTCAGTATGTTTATCAAACCGCTGTTGGAGCGGTTTTCAACTCATTATGAGATTACGGGATTGCTGGATGCCGATCCGAAACGTTTTGCCGTTTGCAAGAAGAAATTTCCCGAGCTGGCCCACGTGCCCGAGTTTAGCGAAGATGCTTTTGACGAGATGATGCGCGTGTCAAAGCCTGATATCGTCATTGTGGCAGGCAGGGACGATACGCATGTCACATATATTGTAAAAAGTCTTCAGTGGAATACAGATGTGATTACTGAAAAACCAATGGTGACAACAGTGCAGGATGCGAATCGGGTGCTTGAAGCGGAGGCCAAAAGCGAAGGAAAAGTCACCGTCGCGTTTAACTATCGCTACAGCCCGTTTCATCGGAAAATAAAAGAAATGATTCTGGACGGAAAAATAGGCAGGGTCACCTCCGTTGATTTAAATTGGTATATTGATACGTATCATGGCGCCAGCTATTTTAAACGCTGGAACAGGTCGAGACAGTTTTCCGGGGGCCTTTCTGTCCATAAATCAACACATCACTTTGATCTCGTCAATTGGTGGCTCGGGCAAAATCCGGAAGAGGTATTTGCTTATGGCGCCTTGAATTACTATGGGCCGGACAGTGAGTGGAACCCCTTGCCGGAAGAAGACGGGCGTTTTTGCGAAACGTGCCGGGTCAAAGAAAAATGCCACTACTATTCAAGGTGGCATCCCCGTTCCTCTAAAGCTTCTATAAAGGATGATCATCTCGAAGCAGGAGACCAGTCCAGCTTATATACTGCATACAGGCCTGACGCGTGTATTTTTGACGAGGAAATTGACATCGAGGATACGTACGTGGCGGCAGTCAAATATGATGGCGGCGCACTGTTAAGCTACTCGATTATTTTTTCGGCCCCGTATGAAGGCTACCGGCTGACGATCAACGGCACAAAAGGGCGTATTGAATCAAATGAATTTCACGAACCTTCCAGAATTCCGTTTGCTTTTCCTGAGCAGACAATCGATTACTATCCGCTTTTTGAATCAAAGCAGACGATACAAGTGGTCAAAAATGAAGGGGGGCATGGCGGAGGTGATCCGCTTTTGCTTGAGGATCTTTTTTTAGGAAAAGACCCGCTGCGCCGCTATGATATTTTAGCCGGGGCTGAAGCTGGAGCCTACTCCATCGCGGTTGGTGAGGGAATGTGGCGCTCGGTTGCCGAAAAGAAGCCGATCGGCATGAAAGAGCTTTTTCAGATGCAGAATGTATAATGCAAAAAAGGAGGGGGCGCCATGGAACATGATGGCTCACTGGGACGGATGCTGCGTTTTTGCGAATGGATTATGAGATTTGCGTATACAAACTTGCTGTGGCTGTTTTTTACGTTACTCGGTCTCGGCGTGTTTGGCATCATGCCCGCGACCGCGGCTTTATTCGCTGTCATGCGGAAGTGGATCCAGGGGCAGGACAACGTTCCGGTGCTCAAAACGTTTTGGCAGGAATATAAGGGTGAATTTTTTCGTTCAAATCTGCTCGGCGCTGTACTGGCGCTCATCGGAGTGATCATTTATATTGATTTGGCCTTCATCTATCCAAGTCATTTCCTTCTGCACATCCTGCGCTTCGCCATTATGATATTTGGCTTTTTGTTCGTATCCATGCTTTTTTATGTGTTTCCGCTGCTTGTCCATTTTGACTGGAAAAAACGTCTGTATGTGAAATTTTCGCTCTTGCTCAGTGTGGCGTATTTGCAATATACGCTTGCTATGCTTGCGCTGACTGTTGCTCTCTTTTTCTTGCTTGCGTACCTGCCGGGCATTGTCCCTTTTTTTAGCGTCAGCCTTATCAGCTACTGTCATATGCGCATTGTTTATGCCGTGCTGCTGAAAGTGGAGCAGCACGGCGGCGAGCCACAGAGGAAATCCCATATACGGAAAGCTTTTTATCCGGAAACGAGATAATCATCATTTCTCTATCATAACGCTGTTCCAAACGGAATAGATTGATAGAGAAAGGAGAGCGGATAAAATGCTGAAGGTAGCGGTATTTGATGAAGAGCATGAAAAAGACTTACAAACGGAAATCAATTCATTTTTAAAAGGGATATCGGAGGAGCAGCTGATTGATATCAAATATACGGTTTCGGCGGCGTGCGACCCAGACGGCGAGCAGCTTTACTGTTTTTCCGCCCTTATTTTATATCGCAAATAAAAAGATCTTTCCGCAGGCGCGGAAAGATCTTTTTTGTTAATATGCTTTTTTCACTCTTGGACTTCTCGGTTTATCGAGTTTCTCCGCTTTTTTGATCTCTCTTCTTTCTTTTGAGAGCGATTGATAGAGAGAGGCAATCATCAGCAGGATAACGATAGAAAACGGCAGCGCTGCCAGAATCGCTGTGTTCTGCAAAGCGGCAAGCCCTCCGGAATATAGGAGCACAGCCGCCATGGCGGACTGAATGATACCCCAGCTGAGTTTCACAGAATTCGCCGGATTTAAAGAACCGTACGACGTCTGCATGCCCAGCACGAATGTAGCTGAATCAGCAGACGTGATAAAAAATACTGCGATCAGAATCAATGCAAGGATCGATGTCACCATTGTCAGCGGATAGTGATCAAGTGTTCCGAACAGCATCGTTTCAGTGGACAGCTTTGCTACATTGAACGTGCCTTTTTGCTGGAGATCCATGGCTGATACGCCGAAAATGGAGAACCATAGAAATGTCAAAATACAAGGTGTCACCAAGACGCCGATTAAAAATTCGCGGATCGTCCGGCCTCTGGATACACGGGCGATGAAAATGCCGACAAATGGAGACCAGGAAATCCACCATGCCCAATAGAAAATTGTCCAGCTGTTAATCCATTCGCGTTTTTCAGGATCATTCGGTGTCAGTCTGAAGCTCATTTGAACGATATTTTGAATGTATTGTCCGATAGAATCTGTAAATGAGTTCATGATCAGCACTGTAGGCCCGACAACGAGCATAAACAACATTAACAATCCGGCCAATACCATGTTTGTGTTGCTTAAATACTTAATTCCTTTTCCGAGTCCGCTCCACGCAGAAAGTAAAAAGAGCACTGTCACAATAATGATTAAAACCAATTGGACGATAAACGCATTCGGAATGCCGAACAGGTAATTCAAACCGCCGTTAATTTGGGTTGCGCCAAGACCAAGACTTGTTGACACCCCGACAACAGTGGCGAAAACTGCAATACAGTCAATGGCCTTTCCGATCGGTCCGTTTACTTTATCCCCGAGAATCGGTGACAGTGTGCTGCTGATTAACCCGGGTGCGCCTTTGCGGAATTGGAAATAGGCAATGCATAATGCCACAATGGCATAAATGGCCCAAGCGTGCAAACCCCAGTGGAAAAACGTATAGCGGAGTGCATCTCTGAAGGCTTGGGGGGTTTCTGTTTCACCTGATGGAGAGCTAATTGCGTAATGGCTGATCGGTTCAGCCGCACCGTAGAATACTAAGCCGATTCCCATGCCTGCGCTGAACAGCATGGCAAACCATGATAATAACCCGAATTCCGGTTTTTCATCAGGCTTTCCGAGTTTGATTTTTCCGATCGGGCTGAAAATCAAAAAGAGACAAAACCCGACAAACAAAGAGACAACTAAAAGATAATACCAACCAAATGAATCGGTAATAAATGCTTGTGCCGATTGAGACACATTTTGCAGGCTGTCAGGAGAAATAACACCCCATAATACAGCTGCAGCTGTGATTGCAATCACAATCCAAAATACACTAGATATATGTTTCAACATTTCTCACCCTCTAATTTTTTGTGTACGCCTATATCTTGCTCGCAGGCTTAGTATGGTCGTACGATGGCAGCTCATTCCTCTCTTAAAATTACCCCGCAATCAGGTGAAACAAAACAAGTCTCACCCTAACATGAATGCGGGGAATGTTCAAATGTGAGTTTGGCGGCAAGAGATTTAAAGAGTAATGATTAAGAACGGGCGTATTGCCCGGCATTTAGCCCTGCAAGCCTGCCTGTGACAAGGGCGGAGGTAATGTTGTATCCGCCTGTGTAGCCGTGGATATCCAGAATTTCACCGCAAAAATAAAGCCCCTCCATTTTTTTAGAAGCCATTTTTTTCGGGTCAATTTCTTTTACAGATACCCCGCCTCCCGTGACAAATGCCTTATCAAGCGACAGTGTGCCATTTGCGAGGACAGTAAACTGCTTGCAGTCCCTTACAAATTGTCTGAAAGGATCCTTCGGCAGCTCAGAAAACGATACGTTCGGAGAGATGCCGTTTTTTTCGAGCAGGAATAGGAGATAGCGCTCCTGCATCCAAGGCTTCAGCACGTTTTTAATGGTTTTTTTCGGTGCTTCCTTCAGTTCTTTATACATCTTTTGGAAAAGCGTTTCTTCATTGATATCCGGATACAAGTCGATTCTGATCGGCACTTGAGGCTGTTTTTTCAGCTCTTTTACGACAAATTGGCTGCATCTCAGAATGGCAGGTCCTGAGAGGCCGAAATGGGTAAACAGCATGTCCATTTTATGTGTGATAATCGGTTTGCCTTTTTTATTTAACACACTGACGGCTACATCTCTTAGTGATAAGCCCTGAAGTGTTTTTTGCTTAATGAACGGTTCGCCAGAAGTGACGGGAACCTCTGTCGGAAACAGCTCTGTTATGGTATGGCCCGCGGCTTCAGCCCATTCATAGCCGTCTCCCGTGCTTCCGGTATGAGGCACGCTTTTACCGCCGACAGCGATAATGACTGCCTGGCTATGGATCATTTCGCCATTATTCGTCACAATCCCTGCTGCCTGTCCATCTTCATATATAACAGATTTAATTTTCTCGTTCGTTCTGATTGTTACGCGGAGCTGCTTTAGCCTGTTTAACAGCGCGTCAACGACACTTTGGGCTTTGTCGGTCACAGGAAACATCCGGCCGTGATCCTCTTCCTTCAATTGAATGCCGAGGTTTTCAAAAAACTTGATAATGTCCTCATTATTAAATTCAGAAAACGCGCTGTATAAAAAACGCCCGTTGCCGGGAATGTGCTTGATAATTTCTTCCACAGGAAGGCGGTTCGTCACATTACAGCGGCCGCCCCCGGAAATCGCGAGTTTCCGTCCTAATTTATTTCCTTTATCTATCAGCAACACGCCAGCGCCCTGTTCTCCTGCTGCAATCGCAGCCATCAAGCCTGAAGGGCCTCCGCCGATTACGATTACGTCATATTGTTTCATCTTTATCATCAACTTTCTTTTCATTTCGTGTGCGGACACCCCGTCCGCAGTACTATTATAGCGAAAGAAAGCCGCTCCTTAAACGTCTTTTGCCGCGGACATGAATGTTCACAGGATTGCTTTTGTATTTATTACCGTCTAAATGCCCAGTTGTGGTAAAATAGAAAAGTTGAATCTTCGTAGAAAATGGTGATGAAGAAACATGTCAAGCAAACTGTTAAGAGGCACGTTTGTATTAACGCTCGGTACATATATATCGCGGATTCTGGGGATGGTCTATTTAATTCCCTTCAGCATTATGGTCGGGGCGACAGGCGGTGCATTATTTCAATACGGATACAACCAATACACTTTATTTTTGAATATTGCTACGATGGGCTTTCCGGCCGCTGTTTCTAAATTTGTTTCCAAATATAATTCAAAAGGGGATTATGAGACAAGCAGGAAAATGCTCAAGGCGGGCATGTCGGTTATGCTCGTCACAGGAATGATAGCCTTTTTCATTCTGTATCTATCGGCTCCGATGTTTGCGGAAATATCGCTGGGAGGCAAGGATAATAACGGCCTGACAATTGATCATGTTGTTTATGTCATCCGCATGGTCAGCTTAGCGCTTTTGGTCGTACCGATTATGAGCCTTGTCCGCGGATTCTTTCAAGGGCACCAAATGATGGGTCCGACAGCTGTTTCCCAAGTCGTTGAACAGATTGTCCGCATCATCTTTCTATTGAGTGCGACATTCTTGATTTTGAAGGTTTTCAACGGCGGCCTTGTCATCGCTGTGGGCTATGCAACCTTCGCAGCGCTGATCGGTGCCTTCGGGGGGCTGGTCGTGCTTTATATTTATTGGAACAAACGGAAGGGCAGCCTGCTGGCGATGATGCCGAATACGGGTCCGACAGCAAACCTAAGCTACAAGAAAATGTTTTTCGAGCTGTTCAGCTATGCTGCTCCGTACGTTTTTGTCGGACTAGCCATCCCTTTGTATAACTATATTGATACAAATACGTTTAACAAAGCGATGATTGAAGCCGGTCATCAAGCCATCAGCCAGGACATGCTTGCGATTCTAACCCTGTATGTTCAGAAGCTCGTGATGATCCCGGTTTCCCTAGCAACTGCTTTCGGACTGACATTAATTCCAACGATTACTGAATCGTTTACAAGCGGAAACTATAAGCTGTTAAATCAGCAGATTAATCAAACGATGCAGACGATCCTGTTTTTAATTATTCCGGCTGTTGTCGGGATCTCTCTATTGTCAGGACCGACGTATACGTTCTTTTACGGGTCAGAGAGCCTTCATCCTGAACTGGGGGCAAACATTTTGCTATGGTATTCGCCAGTCGCGATTTTGTTCTCTTTGTTTACAGTCAACGCAGCCATTCTGCAGGGCATCAATAAGCAAAAATTTGCGGTTGTCAGCCTTGTGATCGGTGTCGTGATCAAGCTTGTGCTGAATGTTCCGCTGATCAAACTGATGCAGGCTGACGGAGCGATTTTAGCGACGGCGCTTGGATATATCGCTTCCCTTTTATATGGGTTTATCATGATTAAGCGCCATGCAGGCTATTCGTATAAGATACTTGTTAAACGAACTGTTTTGATGCTGGTCTTATCAGCCATTATGGGTATTGCCGTGAAAATCGTGCAGTGGGTATTAGGCTTCTTTATTTCCTATCAGGATGGCCAGCTGCAAGCTGCGATTGTTGTGGTGATCGCAGCCGCTGTTGGCGGAGCAGTCTACCTGTATTGCGGCTACCGATTAGGATTTTTGCAGAAAATTTTAGGCCGCCGTTTGCCAGGTTTCTTAAGGAAAGGCAGACATGCAGGCTGATGAACTAGATATGATGAAACTGAGGGCTCGCATGCTGCGGGCTTTCTTTTATAAAGGAGAGATTGGGAATGAGACTTGATAAGCTGCTTGCCAACAGCGGGTATGGTTCCAGAAAAGAAGTCAAAGCCGTTGTGAAGGCTGGAGCCGTTATGATCGACGGCAAACCTGCCAAAGATGTAAAGGCGCACGTTGATCCTGATACGCAGGAGGTGACCGTATACGGGGAACCGGTTGATTATCGAGAGTTCATTTATCTTATGATGAATAAACCGCAGGGCGTGCTGTCGGCGACTGAGGACAGCCGGCAGCAAACAGTGGTCGATCTGCTGACGCCGGAGGAGATGAGATTTGAGCCATTTCCAGCCGGCAGGCTTGATAAAGATACAGAGGGCTTTTTGCTGCTCACAAATGACGGCCAGCTCGCACATCGGCTCCTTTCTCCTAAAAAGCATGTTCCAAAAACGTATGAAGTCCATTTAAAATCACAGATTTCTCGGGAAGACATTTCCGATTTGGAAACGGGTGTCTACATAGAGGGCGGCTATAAAACAAAGCCGGCAAAAGCGGAAATCAAAACAAACGACAGTGGCAATACCGTTATATATCTGACAATTACAGAAGGAAAATACCATCAAGTCAAGCAAATGGCAAAGGCAGTCGGCAATGAAGTGGTTTATCTGAAGCGGCTTTCGATGGGACGCGTTTCCCTAGATCCGGCCCTGGCACCCGGAGAATACCGTGAGCTGACAGAGGAAGAGCTTCATTTGCTCAATGAGCCGCAAGCATGACAAAAACCCCGCATACCGAATGCGGGGTTTTATTTATAAGCACACAAAAACAAGGCTCAGTAGGTTTCTTCGCCCTGTTATCTATCGGACCGCTCTCAGGCGGCCCTATGTAATTTTTCAATTTATGAGGTAATCTTTACTTTCTTTCTCGTTGTCTCCCACTTGCCACGGCTTGGACTATGAACAAGATCATTATATGCCAACACATTTAAGTCTCTTTGAATCGTTCTAGGTGTAATGCCGAATTCGTCAACCAGTTCCTGTGTTGTCACAAGACCTTTTTCTTGAATAAACATGTAAACTGATTTGATTCGAGTTAGCATACGGTTTGTTGAAGGTTTCAAAAAACCACTCCCTATCATAAGATCGGATGGACTTGACTAACCACAACTCACGACTATCAACTGCGTACGAAATAGCAACAAAGGCAGACATCTGTAATTGTTAAAATAATTCGCCCTCATTATACACGATATTGCAGTGATGAATCTAGGGATAACTCCTATTAATTTTTTCCAATTTCGCGTTGGGCAGCCATCCTTGTTGGATTACTATGTATTTCGGCTCAATATTATTATGGTTAAAGAAACTTTTTTTATTCTGTTTCGTAGTAAATTTTGGAGGTGAGTGAGTTTTGACAAATTTGCTTGAAGCTTCAATAGAACAGGCCGGGTATACAAGCCGAAAAAAAGTGCTCACCGATGTTTTTCTGGAAGTAAGAAAAGGGGAACTGGTTGGACTGATCGGAGCTAACGGCGCCGGAAAAAGCACCGCAATCAAGGCGATACTCGGCCTTTCAGAAGATTTTAAAGGGCATATTGCCTGGAACGACTGTTCATTTGCATATATTCCGGAGCATCCGTCCTTCTACGAAGAACTGACGCTGTGGGAGCATTTGGATCTGATCAGCACACTTCACGGCATTGAAGAGAGTGAATTTGCGCATCGGGCCCAAAGCCTGCTGCAGACGTTTTCGCTAGATCATGTCAAACATGAGCTGCCTGTCACCTTTTCGAAGGGCATGCAGCAAAAACTAATGCTTATCCAGGCCTTTCTCTCTAAGCCGGATATGTATGTGATTGATGAACCGTTTATCGGCCTTGATCCGATATCGACGAAACGCTTTGTGGACATGCTTAAGGCTGAAAAAGAACGTGGAGCCGGAATTCTTATGTGCACGCATGTACTCGATACCGCGGAAAAAATCTGTGACCGGTTTTATATGATTGAGAAAGGTTCATTATTTCTCCAAGGCACGTTAAATGATATTCAGGACAAGACCGGATTAGAGGGGCAGTCATTGCTTGACTGTTTTTATAAGGCAGTTCAAGGTGATCGGCTATGAACGGGCGTACGCTCTTTTTTCGAAGGCTGTTTGACTATTATAAGTATCAGTTTAAAGTATTGCATGCGGTCATTGACTGGACAGTCGCTCTCTATATCGTTTTGCCGGCGATTGCTTTTGTCATCTATCAGTATATTGATTTGATGAACGGAAGTGGCCTTCTTTATGAGTGGTCTGAAGTGGCGGAATGGAGATGGCTGTATGCTGTGTGTGTGCTGATCATGTTTACAGGTTCGATTCGTACATTTTTAATGGAAGCGGACAAAGTGTTTTTGCTGCAAAAGAAGGAAATCATCTATCAGCTCAAACGGTACGCGCTTTTGTATTCTTTTCTGGCCACGCTGGCTAAATGGCTGCTTCTCTTTTTCATTGTCCTTCCCTTGATCAGTCATTCTGTTCTCATCACATTCGCAGAAAGCACTGCTCTATTGTGTTATTTGTTTGGCCTTCATATATTCTTTTTATCCTTAAAGCAAGACAGGATCAGAAAGCCGCGCTCCATTTCGAGATGGATTGGCGATACCCTTGTCAGAGCTATTCTTTTTGCTGGTTCTGCTATCCTGATTGTTTTTACTGAGTGGCACTTGCTTGCGCTTTTTGGCATTTTATATTTGCTTTTTTCAGTCGCCCGCAGTTTGAAAAAGACAGCCTCGTTCACGGCTTTTGAAGCTGAGGTGACTGAAGAGAAAAAAAGCAGGCTTGCCCTTGCAGGACTTGTGATGATGATGAGTCAGGAGGCGGGAATGCCAAAAGTAAAAGACAGGATGAGAAGAAAACCATTATTATACCGAAATTCAAAAAGGATATTTAAAAGACGAACGATCTGCACAGGCTATAAGGAGTTGTTTTTTAAAGTCATGCTGAGGAATGGCGAGTATGCAAGGCAGATGTACATGCTACTGTCAGCTTTCACCGTTCTCATATTTGTTTCCCCAATTTGGCTGAAGGTGATTGCGCTGCTGGTATACACAGGGGTTTGCCGTTATATCCTGACGCTTATTTTTGACAAGGTCATGGATGCCCCTTTTTTAATTGGCACCGATAAGGAAAGTGATGAATATTATCGGGCCAGAAAAAGCTGTATCAACATCCTGCACTATGCGTTTGCCGCCTGTTGTTTTTTAGCGGCCGCTGTCTCTTTATTGTTTACATAAAAAACCCAAACGGCGACGTTTGGGTTTTTTGGTCTATCCTTATAAAATAAACAGCTGGATGAAAAACAGAATGGCGAAAACGATGACGAGTGGATGAATCTCTCTCCATTTTCCCCGCGCTGCTTTTACTATTGGGTACGAAATAAAGCCAAGCGCGATTCCTGTAGAAATGCTCGAGGTCAAAGGCATGGCTAGAATGACGAGAAACGCAGGAAATGCCTCGTCCATCTCTTTCCAATTCATATTGGAAACTGAACCCATCATCAGGCTGCCGACGATAATCAAAGCAGGCGAGGTGATGGCGGCTATACCGGACAAGGCGCTGACAAGCGGACTGAAAAACATTGAAGCCGCAAACATCACCGCGACAGTCAAAGCCGTAAGCCCCGTTCTTCCCCCGGCTGCGACACCGGCGGAAGACTCGATAAATGCAGTCGTCGGACTTGTGCCGAAAACAGCTCCTACTGTCGTCGCGGTTGAATCAGCAAGCAGCGCTTTTCGCACGTTCGGCAGCTTGTTGTTCTTCATCAGCCCGGCTTGCTCGGCAACTCCGATCATCGTGCCTGTCGTATCAAATATTGTGACTAATAGAAAAGAAAAGACGACAGCGTACAGGCCGTGATGAATGACATCGCCAAAAGCGGTAAATGGATTTGAGATCATCAATCCTTCCGGCAAATGAGGAAGCGACATAAATCCCTTTGAAAAATGGAGCTGACCGGTGAAAAAGGCGATCAAAGCGGTAGCTGCCATTCCGATAAATAAAGCGCCGCTTACATTCAGCACCATCAGGACCACGCTGATCAAAAGGCCAACCAGCGTTAAGATAACACCAGGTGAATGCAGATTGCCGAGAGTGACCAGGTTTGACTCATCAGCTGCCACAATTCCCGCTTGACGCAAACCGATAAAAGCAATAAACAGCCCGATCCCTGTTGTGATCCCGTATTTTAAATTGTTTGGAATCGCTTCTATAAGTTGTTTTCTTAAAGGCGTTAACGATAGAATAATGAAGAGAACCCCTGCTGTAAATACTGCGCTGAAAGCTGTTGCGTACGTGATGCCGCCATCGCTTGCGCTTACGACATGAAAGGCTAAATAAGCGTTCAAGCCCATGCCGGGCGCAATAGCAATCGGATAATTTGCTGCCAGGGCCATCCACAGCGTTCCGACAATGGAGGCAATAATCGTTGCGGTGAAAACCTGGTCGAAAGGAACCCCGGCGTTAGCCAGAATGACCGGATTGACCACGACGATATAGACCATTGTGAAAAAGGTCGTCAGCCCTGCTATGATTTCTTGCTTTATGGATGTTTGCTGCTCTTTTAGATGAAACATAGTATCCTCCAATTACGAACGTTTTAACAAAACACCATTAATATTATTCGTTTTATTTGGTTTTTGCAAGTCATTTCTTGCGGAAAGGGGATCATTATGAACTGGGAAGTTGAAGTGATCAGAAAAAAAGAGGATTTAATTCGTGATACGCAGGAATTTTTGAGAATCAACAGTGTCATGGACGAAACAACCGCCGGACCCGGTAAACCGTTTGGAGAAGGGGTAAACGCCAGCCTGACTTCATTGCTGGAGCTTGGAGAAAAAGAAGGCTTTACAACAAAAAATCTTGACGGCTTCGCAGGTCATATTGAATGGGGGGAGGGCGATGACATTATCGGCGTACTTTGCCATGTTGACGTCGTGCCGCCGGGAGATGGGTGGACGAGTGATCCATTTTCAGCTGAAATCCGCAACGGACGGATTTATGCAAGGGGCGCCATTGATGACAAAGGCCCGACAATGGCGGCATTCTACGCGCTGAAAATCGTGAAAGACATGAATTTGCCCCTGTCCAAGCGAGTCAGAATGATTATCGGAACAGATGAAGAAAGCGATTGGAGATGCGTAGAGCATTATTTCAAGCATGAAGAAATGCCAACAATGGGCTTTGCGCCTGACGCCGATTTTCCGATCATTAATGCGGAAAAAGGGATCATCGATGCTTCTTTACTTATTCCGCACCGCCCAAATCAAGCAGAACCAAAGGCAGTGCTTGTCTCGTTTCAATCAGGCCTTCGCTTAAACATGGTGCCTGACGCTGCGGAAGCTGTCATTGAAGGGCCGAAAAAAGAAGAGATTATGTCTTCATTTAAAGACATGCTCCGCACGACGGACCAAAAAGGGGAAGCTGCAATAGAGAACGGACAGCTCATTTTGCGTATGTACGGTCTTTCCTGCCATGCGATGGAACCGAACAATGGGATCAATGCCGGCATTTTATTGTGCGAATTTCTCCAGCAGACTGAGCTTGACGATGCAGGAAAGCGGTTTGTGCAAGTTGTGACAGATAAGTTCTCAGGTGATACAAGAGGAAAAAAACTGGACATCGACTGTGAGGATGAAATCAGCGGAGAGCTGACATTAAATGTCGGAACACTGCGCTATAAAGAAGGGCAAGGAGGCGAGCTCGGGATCAATATCCGCTATCCTGTGACAGCAGAAAGCAAAGTGATCCGCGATACATTCGAAAGCGCATCTGAATTTGAGCTGGGAGAATTCAAAGACAGCAAGCCGCATCACGTGTCCGCAGATCATCCGTTAGTCAAAACCCTGCAAAAGGTTTATGAAGGCCAGCTGGGTAAAAAAGCTGACTTAATCTCAATCGGCGGGGGGACTTATGCGAGATCCTTAAAAGCCGGTGTCGCGTTTGGCCCGCTGTTCCCCGGACGCCCTGACAGCGCACACCAAAAGGATGAATATATCGAAATTGATGACCTGCTGAGATCGACAGCGTTATATGCTCAGGCCATTTACGAGCTTGCAAAATAAAAGGACCGGCTTCTGCTGAAGCCAGTCCTTTTTTTAAATAAATGACCATAAATCAGTTGATAAGTACCGTTCTCCTGTATCAGCTGTCATGCAGACCACAACTTTGTCAGGAGAGAGGCGTTTCGCTGTTTCGATTGCCGCGAAGCAGGCAGCGCCTGATGAAGGACCGACAAGAATTCCTTCTTCAGCAGCGAGCCGTCTTGTCGTCGTATACGCGTCTTCATCAGAGATTTTGATAATTTCATCATAAACGTCTTCGTTTAAAATCGGCGGTATAAAGCCTGGACTCGTTCCTACAAGTTTATGCGCGCCAGGTTTACCGCCGGATAATACAGGCGAACCCGCTGGCTCAACAACATGAACCGTGATATCCGGAAAAAGCTCTTTGAGCGCCTCACCTGTTCCGGTAATGGTTCCGCCCGTTCCAGAGGAGGCTACAAAAGCGCCGAGCGGTTTTCCGATTTCCTCTATTGCCCGGGCGATTTCAGGCGCTGTTGTTTTCCGGTGCGCATCAGGATTGGCAGTGTTATCGAACTGCATTGGAATATAGCTGTTCGGAATTTGTTCGGCAAGCTCCTTCGCTTTTTTGATGCTGCCCGGCATTCTTTCCTCTCCGGGAGTTAATACAACCTCTGCGCCGTAAGCTTTAAGCAGGTTGATCCGTTCCTTTGTCATTGTATCAGGCATCACTAAAATTGCTTTATATCCGCGTGCTGCCGCATTCATGGCGAGCCCGATGCCGGTATTTCCGCTTGTCGGCTCTATAATAACTGATCCCGGCTTGAGTAAACCGTTTTGTTCAGCTTCTATGATCATTTGATAAGCGGCTCTGTCTTTCACACTGCCGCTCGGATTGAAAAATTCAAGCTTTAAATAGACTTGTGCCGCATTTTCCGGCTGAAGCCGATTCAATCTCACTAGCGGTGTATCTCCTATCAGATCAGCTGTGTTTGCAACGATTTTCAACATTGTCATTCCTTTCTGAATAAAACAAGTGTCATATAATATCCTAACATAATAAACGTTTGTGCGAGAGTGTTTTCATACACTGTTCCTCTATCCGCACAGCCTCTTTATTGATAAAATAATAGCTGTCAAAGAAGGGAGTGTCAGACGGATGCCAGATATACGGCCTCATTATTTCATCGGCGTTCCCATACCTGAGGGAATTGCAAATCCGATCTACCAGGCTGCGAAAAACGAACCGATATTGACGTTTCAAAAATGGGTGCACCCGCTTGACTATCATATCACGTTAATTTTTCTCGGAGCGGCGGATGAGACACAAATAAAGAAGCTTGAAGGTTCGCTAGCCGAGATTGCTTCAGAAATCGATCCATTTTCAATTGAGTTTGGCAAGATAGATGTATTCGGCGACCGCAAAAGGCCGCGCGTTTTACATCTGGAGCCAAAGAAAAACAAAACGCTTGATAGACTGCGGGAACATACGAAGCAGGCTGTACTTCAGGCCGGCTTTCAAGTGGAAAAAAGACCGTATCATCCTCATATGACGCTGGCAAGAAAATGGACAGGCGAAGATGGATTTCCGGCTCATGTTCCGTTTGAAAGCGGCGAGGTTTCGATGATGGCTGAACGATTTTCGCTCTTTCAAATACACTTGAACCAATCACCAAAATACGAGGAAATATTCAAATTTCAATTATCTTAATTCATTGCGGAGTGGAGAAACAAACATGGCACAAATCATCAAAATTCATGATTATATATCGAGATATGAGCTTGATCCGTACCATTATATCAACCAGTTTGTACGTCTGAAAAAAGAGCGCTGGCTTTCACTAGTAGAAGCAGCGGAGCGCCAGCATGAAGAAAGGCAAGCCAGTGCTGAAGAACCGGAACCGGTGCAGAAACGAAAAAAATTTTCATTGAAAAGAAGAAAAGAAGAGATAAAAGCCGATATACAAGAAGAGAGACACCAATGGTTTGAGGACGAAGAAGATATTCATGTAAGGCTCCCGAAGAGCAGGGTGGCGCTTGCTTCTTTTTATAAAAGGCATTTATATGATTTTCAGCTCAAATGGGCAAGCTCTACTCTTTCAGAAATATCTCAACTCTCAAATCAGGTGAAGCAGGACCGCATTTTGCGTTATCTGACCCAGCAGCTGCCCGATTCTTATTTTATTATGTATAAGCCTGTGCTGAAAATTCAGCAGGCGGCGGTTGAATTAAGCATTGTGATTATTTCTCCTCTGGAAATTTATTGCGTTTCTTTTTTAGAGGCTGAGGAAGACAGTGTCTACATAGGGTCTAAAAATCGTTTTTGGGACAAGAAAACAGCCTCTCAGACTGCATCAGTGTTAAATCCAGGGCTTAGCCTGTTTCGTACGGACTCGGTTGTGTCGAAGATCGTAAAGGAAAAACAGGCTGAGATCCCGGTTCGAAAATTGCTTCTGAGCAGAACGTCGTACATCGATTACCCGGAGCCGCCATACGGCTTAGAAATAGCGGATAAGCGGAGCGCGGAAGAATGGATTGAGCGGCAGAAGAAAAACACTGCTCCGATCAAACATCATCAGGTAAAGGCTGCAAAGGCTCTATTGTCTTACTGCATGTCTGACTCCTATCGCAGACAGGAGTGGCTGGAGTAAAAGAGAACGATTTGAGCGGTTTTCTCATAACATAAGCAGGTGAGAAAGATGAGCCATTGGTTTTTTATTATTAATCCGACAGCAGGACATCGAAACGGCCTGCGTGTTTGGAAGTCCATTCAAAAAGAATTGATCAAACGAAAGGTTGAGCACCGTTCATTTTTAACTGAACATCCGGGACACGCGGAGGTGCTCGCCAGACAGATTTCAACGATACAGGAATATAAGCTGAAGCGCCTGATTGTCATTGGCGGAGACGGAACCATGCATGAAGTTGTCAACGGGCTGAAAGATGTTGACGATATTGAGCTGAGCTTTGTGCCGGCGGGCGCGTATAATGATTTTTCGCGAGGATTCTCTATTAAAAAAATCGATCTGATACAGGAAATCAAGAAGGTAAAGCGCCCGTTAACAAGAACCTTTCATTTAGGGAGCGTCAATTTTCTTCAGGATAAATCACAGATTCTTTATTTTATGAATCATATCGGGATCGGGTTTGACGCATATGTCAATAAAAAGGCGATGGAATTTCCGTTGAGACGGGTTTTTCTTTTTCTCCGCCTTCGATTTCTTGTGTATCCGCTTTCTCATTTGCACGCTTCGGCAACCTTTAAGCCGTTTACGTTAGCTTGTACGACGGAAGACGAGACGCGCGAATTTCATGATGTCTGGTTTGCCGTTGTATCCAACCATCCGTTTTACGGGGGAGGCATGAAGGCGGCGCCCCTAGCAAATCCGCGCGAGAAGACATTTGATATCGTAATCGTTGAAAACCAGCCGTTTTTGAAAAAATATTGGCTTTTATGTCTCATGGCATTGGGAAAACATACAAAGATGGATGGCGTTACGATGTTTAAAGCGAAGGACATTACATTTTACACGAAGGACAAAATCCCGTTCCATGCTGACGGAGAAATCATGGGCACTACCCCGTTTCGTCTGGCATCTAGTCCTTCACCCCTAAGAATCAAAACATAAACGTGTTTGGAGGAGAGAGCTTCCGATGGTCAGCATCCGCCGCAGCTTCGAAGCGTATGTCGATGACATGAATATCATTACTGTTCTGATTCCTGCTGAACAAAAGGAAATCATGACACCGCCGTTTCGGCTTGAGACAGAAATAACAGATTTTCCTCTGGCTGTCAGGGAGGAATACTCCCTTGAAGCAAAATACAAGTACGTCTGCGTATCCGACCATCCTGTGACATTTGGAAAAATCCATTGCGTCAGAGCATCCAGCGGCCACAAAACGGATCTCCAAATTGGCGCGGTCATCCGGACGGCAGCGTTTGATGACGAATTTTATTATGACGGAGAGCTGGGCGCCGTTTATACCGCGGATCATACCGTATTTAAAGTATGGGCGCCTGCTGCAACCTCAGCTGCTGTCAAGCTTTCACACCCCAATAAAAGCGGGCGCACATTCCAAATGACTCGGTTGGAAAAAGGCGTCTATGCCGTTACGGTCACAGGTGACCTTCACGGATATGAGTATTTGTTTTGCATCTGCAACAATTCAGAATGGATGGAAACCGTTGACCCGTATGCCAAGGCTGTGACTGTAAATGGAGAGAAGGGCGTCGTCTTGCGCCCGGATCAAATGAAATGGACTGCTCCTCTTAAACCATTCTCACACCCTGTGGATGCCGTCATCTATGAGACGCATCTTCGTGACTTCTCCATCCATGAAAACAGCGGCATGATAAACAAGGGAAAATACTTAGCATTAACGGAAACTGATACACAAACCGCAAATGGCAGTTCTTCTGGACTGGCGTATATAAAAGAGCTCGGTGTTACACATGTGGAGCTTCTGCCGGTGAATGATTTTGCCGGAGTTGATGAAGAGAAGCCGCTTGATGCATACAATTGGGGATATAACCCGCTTCATTTCTTTGCCCCGGAGGGAAGCTATGCCTCAAACCCTCATGATCCTCAAACGAGAAAAACAGAGCTGAAACAAATGATCAATACCCTGCATCAGCACGGTCTGCGAGTCATTCTGGATGTTGTTTTTAACCATGTGTATAAGAGGGAGAATTCCCCCTTTGAAAAGACAGTGCCAGGTTATTTTTTCCGGCACGACGAATGCGGGATGCCGTCAAACGGCACCGGCGTTGGCAATGATATTGCATCAGAAAGAAGGATGGCGAGAAAATTCATTGCGGATTGCGTGGTCTATTGGCTTGAAGAATACAATGCCGACGGCTTCCGCTTTGATCTCCTCGGGATTTTAGATATTGACACCGTGCTTTATATGAAAGAGAAAGCAACTAAGGCAAAGCCCGGAATCCTGCTTTTTGGAGAAGGGTGGGATCTGTCTACACCGCTGCCGCATGAACAGAAAGCTGCTTTGGCGAACGCGCCAAGAATGCCGGGCATCGGTTTTTTTAATGATATGTTTCGTGACGCTGTAAAAGGGAACACCTTTCACCTTATGGCAGCAGGGTTTGCGCTCGGCAGCAGTGAATCAGCACAAGCTGTGATGCATGGAATTGCCGGGTCTTCCGGATGGAAGGCATTAGCACCGATTGTTCCGGAACCAAGCCAGTCCATCAATTATGTCGAATCACACGACAATCACACCTTTTGGGATAAAATGAGCTTCGCGCTTCCTCAAGAAAATGACAGCCGAAAGCGAAGCAGGCAAAGGCTTGCAGCCGCGATTATTTTGCTTGCCCAAGGGGTGCCGTTTATTCACAGCGGCCAGGAATTTTTCCGGACGAAGCAGGGAGTGGAAAACAGCTATCAATCCAGTGACAGCATCAACCAGCTCGACTGGGATCGCCGTGAAACGTTCAAAGAAGATGTTCACTATATCCGCAGGCTGATCTCGCTGAGAAAAGCGCATCCTGCATTCCGTCTTAGGTCCGCTGCAGACATCCAGCGCCATCTTGAATGCTTGACGCTAAAAGAACACCTTATCGCATACAGGCTTTATGATCTTGACGAGGTTGACGAATGGAAAGATATCATTGTTATCCATCACGCGAGTCCAGACTCCGTCGAGTGGAGGCTGCCAAACGACATACCTTATCGGCTTTTATGTGATCCATCAGGATTTCAGGAAGACCCGGCAGAAATCAAGAAAACGGTTGCAGTAAACGGCATCGGAACGGTTATCTTATATTTAGCATCAGATCTTAAGAGTTTTGCTTGACGAAGTTTGTGCTATAGCGCTAAAATTTAAAGGACGGCTATTGATTAGCATATGAGACTCTCAATAGCTGTCTTTTTTATTTTTATACGATTCGTACGAAAAAGGCATTCGCTGGATAGACTAGAAACGATTAGCCTTAATTCTAAAATATTTTAAGAAATGATGGGTTGAACATTGATATGAACTGGTTGGGACAATTACTAGGTAGCGATTGGGAGATCTTCCCCGCCGGAGGAGCTACAGGAGATGCATATTATGCGAAACATAACGGGCAGCAGCTTTTTTTAAAACGTAATAGCTCACCTTTTTTAGCTGTTTTATCCGCCGAAGGCATTGTTCCGAAGCTGGTTTGGACAAAACGGATGGAAAATGGGGACGTCATTACGGCCCAGCACTGGATGACCGGCAGAGAGCTGAAGCCTAAAGACATGAGCGGACGGCCCGTTGCTGAATTGCTTCGTAAAATACACACATCAAAAGCCTTGCTGGACATGCTGAAGAGACTTGGAAAAGAACCGCTGAACCCGGGGGCTCTTTTGTCTCAGCTGAAGCAGGCTGTATTTGCTGTGCAGCAATCTTCGCCGCTGATTCAAGAAGGGATCAAGTATTTGGAAGAACACCTGCATGAAGTGCATTTCGGTGAGAAAGTCGTTTGCCATTGTGATGTCAATCATAATAACTGGCTATTGTCTGAAGACAACCAGCTGTATTTAATTGACTGGGACGGCGCCATGATCGCTGATCCGGCGATGGACCTCGGGCCTTTGCTGTACCACTACGTCGAAAAGCCAGCTTGGGAGAGCTGGCTGAGCATGTACGGCATAGAGCTGACAGAAAGCCTTCGGTTGCGAATGGCTTGGTATGTGTTATCTGAAACAATTACTTTCATTGCCTGGCATAAAGCAAAAGGCAATGACAAGGAATTTCATGATGCAATGGAAGAGCTGCATATCCTCATGAAACGAATTGTTGATTAATCAGGAATACGAATCCATTTGCTCTACCCATTGAGACAGGCTGTTCTGATGCTCTTGTATGTGTGAGTCGATGGATTTGGACGATATTCCTGATTGGCTGTAGCGGTAAACATCTTCAAGCACGTTTTTGAAATTTGAATCAAGCTCGGTGTTTGCCATCAGTGATTTAATCACACGCTCAAGCTGCTCGTACTCTGCGACTGTTCCGCAGCAGTCCAATTGATGGTCAGTCAAGATATCCTTCAATAAATGAACTTGATGCTCATAATGTAAACCCATAACGGTACACATCCCTTCAGTATCATACGGGTTAAATTGTTCAAAACAGAGCGTTTTTATACATGTGAAAGGAGTGTTCCAGCAGACGGGACCCTCTTTTTTTATGCGCTCGGCCTTAAGAGAGATACACTGGAAAAACGAGCTTGCGGGTCTTTTTAATTCATGGTATGTTGTTAGTCGAAATAATAGATAGAGGTGTCAATCATATGAGAATGCGCCACAAGCCTTGGGCTGATGACTTTTTGGCTGAAAACGCAGATATTGCCATCAGCAATCCTGCTGATTATAAAGGGAAATGGAACACAGTGTTTGGCAACGACAATCCGATCCATATCGAGGTTGGTACAGGAAAAGGCCAATTTATTTCTGGTATGGCCAAACAAAATCCCGACATCAATTATATTGGTATTGAGTTATTTAAAAGCGTCATCGTGACAGCCGTCCAAAAAGTAAAAGACAGCGAAGCGCAGAATGTAAAGCTTCTGAATATAGATGCGGACACGCTGACGGATGTGTTTGAGCCGGGGGAAGTGAAACGGGTCTACTTGAACTTTTCTGATCCTTGGCCGAAGAAACGGCATGAAAAACGCCGCCTGACATATTCCCACTTCCTCAAAAAATATGAAGAAGTAATGGGCAAAGGCGGAGCGATTCATTTTAAAACGGACAACCGAGGTTTGTTTGAGTACTCTTTGAAGAGCTTCTCTGAGTACGGCCTGCTGCTGACATACGTCAGCCTCGATTTGCATAACAGCAATCTGGAAGGCAATATTATGACAGAATATGAAGAAAAATTCTCTGCACTCGGCCAGCCGATCTATCGGGCTGAGGTTGAATGGAGAACGTAAAGACAGACTCTGACAGGAGTCTGTTTTTTTTATGGGCCGTTTGCTACCATGATGACAGGGGGGATGAAAATGGAAACAATGAAAATTGGTAATATCACGTTGACCTGGCTTGACGGGGGCGTGACGCATATGGACGGAGGTGCCATGTTCGGCGTCGTTCCAAAGCCGCTTTGGTCTAAAAAATATCCAGTCAATGAAAAAAACCAGATTGAACTAAGAACAGACCCTATTTTGATTCAAAAGGATGGGCTCAATATCATCGTTGACGCCGGAATTGGGTACGGCAAGCTGACTGATAAACAAAAACGAAACTATGGCGTGACACAAGAGTCGAATGTGAAACCATCATTAGCAGCACTCGGATTAACGGTTGCCGATATAGATGTGATCGCAATGACACACCTTCATTTTGATCATGCATGCGGTTTAACGGAATATGAAGGTGAACGGCTCGTCTCTGTCTTTCCGAATGCAGTGATTTATACATCAGCTGTTGAATGGGACGAAATGCGCCATCCGAATATCAGGTCGAAAAATACGTATTGGAAAGAAAATTGGGAGGCTGTAGCTGGCCAAGTCAAAACCTTTGAAGACACCTTAACGATCACAGAGGGTATTACAATGCATCACACCGGAGGCCATAGCGACGGACACAGCGTCCTGATATGCGAGGATGCGGGTGAAACTGCCGTACATATGGCAGATCTGATGCCGACACATGCCCACCGCAATCCGCTATGGGTGCTGGCTTACGATGATTATCCGATGACCTCTATCCCGCAAAAGCAGAAATGGCAGGCGTTCGCAGCAGAAAAAGACGCTTGGTTTATTTTTTATCATGATGCCGAATATCGCGCGCTTCAATGGGAGGAGGACGGAAGCATCAAAAAGTCAGTTAAGCGAATGAAGCAATAGCATATTTTTATGTTTACCCTGCATGTTTTCCGGCTAATAATGCAAACCTAGTACTAATTATGCTCAGAAAGGAAGAGGCAGGGTGAAACAATTCAGAGTAACAAACGAAGGAGACATTCAAACAACATTAAGAGGCCTTGAAGTGCTCTCTGTTCCTTTTTTGAACAAAGGTGTTGCTTTTACTGAGGAAGAAAGAAAAGAACTTGGTTTAAAAGGCTTTCTGCCGCCCAAGGTATTAACAATTGATGATCAGGCGAAAAGAGCGTATGAACAATATTCCGCACAGCCTGACGATTTGAGCAAAAATGTCTATTTAACGGCGCTGCACGATCGGAATGAAACGCTGTTTTACCGCCTGTTAAATGACCATTTAGGGGAAATGCTCCCGATTGTCTACACACCGACAGTCGGAACGGCAATCCAGAGATACAGCCATGAATACAGAAAACCACGAGGGCTCTATCTGTCAATCGATGACCCGGACGGTATGAAAGAAGCATTTAAACAGTATAAAGATCAAAGTGATACGATTGATTTAATTGTTGCAACTGATGCGGAAGGAATTTTAGGAATCGGTGACTGGGGCGTCGGAGGAATCGCGATTTCTATTGGCAAGCTGGCGGTTTATACAGCGGCTGCAGGCATTGATCCGAGCAGAGTGTTGGCTGTTGTTTTAGATGCTGGGACAAATCAGGAGAGCCTCTTGAACGACCCGCTTTATGTCGGCAACCAGCATTCCAGAGTGCGCGGGGAACGCTATGACCAATTTATTGACGACTACGTTGCGCTGGCGAGAGAAACATTTCCGAATGCATTGCTGCATTGGGAGGATTTCGGGGCGAAAAACGCGCGAAGCATTTTGAAACGCTATAAAGATAAAGTGTGTACCTTCAATGATGATATCCAAGGAACTGGCGCTGTTTCTTTGGCCGCAGTCTTATCCTGTGCAAAAGCGTCTAAAGTTCCGCTGAGAGATCACAGAGTTGTTATATTCGGAGCGGGAACGGCAGGAATCGGAATTGCCGAACAGCTGCGGGAAGCATTGGTGCGCGAGGGACTGAGTGAAGAAGAATCATACAAGCGCTTCTGGTGCATAGACAGAAACGGGCTGTTAACAGATGATATGGATCAGCTTCTTGATTTCCAAAAGTCGTATGCTCGTTCGGCTGAAGAAGTGAAGGATTATCAGCGGAACGGAGACGGCGGAGGCATTGATCTTCTTGAAGTGGTCCGGCAGGCAAAACCCACGATCCTGATCGGCACATCTACGGTTTCCGGCGCTTTCACTGAAGAAATTGTAAAAGAAATGGCGTCACATGTGAAACGGCCGGCGATTTTGCCAATGTCAAATCCGACAACTCTTTCTGAAGCAAAGCCGGAGGATTTAATCGAATGGACAGAAGGCCGTGCGCTGATCACGACAGGAAGCCCGTTCCCGCCAGTTGAATATAACGGAGTTACGTATCATATCGGGCAGGCAAACAACGCGCTTGTCTTCCCTGGTCTCGGTCTTGGAACGATTGTTACCAAATCAAAATTAATTACCGACGGCATGTTTGAAGCATGTGCCCGGGCAATCGCAGGTATGGTCAATGTCGGGGTGCCTGGCGCGCCGATGCTTCCAAAAGTTGAAGATTTGCGCACTGTTTCGGCAACCGTTGCTGTTGAAGTTGCAAAAACCGCAATGAAGGAAGGCGTCGCTACGGAAGAGCCTGAAGACATTATACAGGCAGTGCAGGATGCGATGTGGTATCCGGTATACAAACCGATTCGCGCGATATAATAAAAAAGAGCCGCTGCGTGGGCAGCGGCTTCTATTTTTTGCTTGTCCGGTGTTAAGAGGCGATTGTATCAATGACATCAACAATTTCTCCCGTTTTGGCATCCACCATGACTTCATACTGTTCTAATTCTCCGAAAGCTGATCGTGTAATGCCGGTTTTGTATACCTGTACCGTTTCTCCGTTAATATTGTAAGGCTCCGGCTGGGTGTAAATCCATGATCCGTCAATCGGGCCCCGCTGCTTAAAAGCAGACTTTACAATTCGAAGCGCTTTTTCTGAAGAAATATAAGGCTTCATCACATATTGTTTCACAACGACAGCCGTACAAATTCCAAGTCCTGCTCCTAAAAGAAGATGACGCAATTTCAAAATAAAGCACCTCCTGGTTGATCGTACTTTTCATTATACAGAAACAGCCAAATCCTGTTAAGCAATACGCGGCTGATTGAGCAGATTGGGTCAGGGTGCTTGGAAAACTTCATTGTTTCTAATAAAATAAAAGGACTACATAGAAATGAGGGGAAAACATGAATCAAGAAACGAAAGCGCTTTTCCAAACACTGACGCAGCTTCCCGGCGCGCCGGGCAATGAGCATCAGGTTCGTGCTTTTATGAAGCAGGAGCTAGCCAAATATGCCGATGACATCGTTCAGGACAGACTGGGAAGTGTTTTCGGAGTCAGACGAGGCGCAGAGGACGCACCGAGAATTATGGTAGCCGGGCACATGGACGAAGTCGGCTTCATGGTGACATCCATTACAGACAACGGGCTGCTCAGATTCCAGACGCTCGGAGGCTGGTGGAGCCAAGTTTTGCTTGCGCAGCGGGTTGAAATTCAAACAGATAACGGGCCGGTTCCGGGTGTGATTTCAAGCATACCGCCGCATTTATTGACAGATGCGCAGCGAAACCGTCCGATGGATATCAAGAACATGATGATCGACATTGGAGCGGATGATAAGGAAGACGCCATCAAAATCGGCATTAAACCGGGACAGCAGATCGTGCCTGTTTGTCCGTTTACGACGATGGCGAATGAAAAGAAAATTTTATCAAAAGCATGGGATAACAGATATGGATGCGGCTTAAGCATTGAACTTCTGAAGGAATTACACGGTAAAGAGCTTCCGAATACACTCTATGCGGGTGCAACGGTTCAGGAAGAAGTAGGGCTAAGGGGCGCGCAGACGGCTTCTCATATGATTAAACCGGACTTGTTTTTCGCCCTTGACGCCAGCCCGGCAAACGATATGAGCGGAGACAAAAATGAATTCGGCCAGCTTGGAAAAGGCTTTTTGCTGCGCATTCTTGACAGAACGACAGTCATGCATCGCGGAATGAGGGAATTCGTTCTTGATATGGCTGAAACGCATGATATTCCATATCAATATTTTGTATCCGGCGGGGGAACAGACGCAGGCAAGGTTCATATTTCGAACAGCGGTGTGCCGTCAGCGGTTATCGGAATATGTTCCCGCTATATTCATACAAACGCTTCTATCATTCATATTGATGATTATGCTGCTGCTAAAGAAATGCTCATCAAACTTGTAACAGCCTGCGATAAGCAGACAGTGGATGCGATTAAAGAAAATATGTAGGTTTCATAAAAGCTTGTTGAACGAGCAGTAAGCCCGGATCGACAAGCTTTTTTCTTATTCTGTTTCAAATAGATAGGAAAGGGCCTTAATGGCTTGGTTAACGGTTTCAACCGTAATATTCGCTTTATTGGAAAGCTCTTTTAAAGGATGGTGGAGCGATTCCGGCCGGATGATAATCAGGGGTTTTCCTTTTGCGATCGCATATGATGCATCCATTGCCGTGTTCCACTGTTTGTACTTTTCGCCAAACAGGGCGATCACAAAGTCTGCTTTATTCATCAGGACGGCGGTTCTGAAGTTGTTGATGTCAGAGGCTTTGTCATCCTTTAAAACGGCATTTGGCTGTACGCCCATAATTTCTTCACCAATATTGTCTGAGCGGTCATGATTCTCCATCGGGCCAACAAACGTAATCGGGAGCTTCAGTGATTTTGTTTTTTCTTTAATTTCCTCGCGCCAATTGCTGTGGATTTCTCCTGCTAAATAGACGATAAACTCCATAATAAAAATCCCTCCTTATGTATATCCATCTGTAAATTTCACCTTCATGTACACGATGTTAAACGAAACGAGCTTGATAATGCAAATAAAATATGATAATGATAATGGGAAAGCCAATCTTACATATTCATTCGTTGCATATAAGTGGTTTTGCCTCAAGCAGTTTGGTATGATCCAAATGAACGAGTATCGATAAAAAACATGTAAGAACTTAAACAACTGGAGGGATATGAAATGAAAAAAATTGAATCAACTCAAGAGTTGGAAAAAGCGGTACAGGATGATTGGGCTGTATTTATGTTTTCAGCCGATTGGTGCCCGGATTGCCGTTTTGTAGAGCCTTTCCTGCCTGAACTGGAAGCGAATTTTCCTGAATTCACCTACTACTACGTAGACCGTGACAAATTCATTGATACATGTGCAGAGTGGGAAATTTACGGAATCCCAAGCTTTGTGGTGTTTAATGAAGGAAAAGAAGTAAATCGTTTTGTGAGCAAAGACCGCAAAACAAAAGAAGAAATTGAACAGTTTTTAACAGACTCTCTCGCTAAAGCGTAAAGGAGGACATCGGTTTGAAAATGACCTCAAGGAAGCTGTCAGATATACTG
The DNA here is from genome assembly GCF_059422205.1 of Bacillus sp. GW821-FHT01G09. NCBI lineage: Bacteria > Bacillati > Bacillota > Bacilli > Caryophanales > Bacillaceae > Bacillus > Bacillus sp. GW821-FHT01G09. The sequence continues at coordinate 406,712 of NZ_JBWKWL010000003.1, read as the reverse complement.
AAACAGCGCCTTCAGCACGAGAATCGCTCCTTTCTGTTTGACAGAGAAAAAGACACCCTCCGTGTTGAGGATCAAACGACTAAAAAAGGGATTACGCTCGATTTACCGCCGATTATTGCAAAATGGGAACTGAAAAAAGACGAAGCCATTGATGAGATCGTGTACTATGTCTCCGAAGCGATGACGGCAATGGAAGGGAAGGCTCAGGAAATGACCGGGAAAGAAACTCGCATTTATCCGGTCATCCGCTCGACTTCCTTCCCGGACAAGTCCAGCGAAGATATCCCGCTCATTTATGACGATCATACCGCAGAGACAAGAATTTATTACGCGCTAGATCTCGGGAAAACCTACCGTTTAATTGACCAGCGCATGCTTGAGAAAGAAAACTGGACAAAAGAGCGGATCAGAGAGACGGCCGCATTTAATCTCCGTTCCCTGCCGACGGTTGTCAAAGAGGATACGGTTGCCGGCAATTACTTTTATTTCTTCAGGGCAAACGACGGATACGACGCAAGCCGGATATTGAACGAAGCGATCTTAAATGAATATAAGCAGCATGCAGAAGGTGAGCTGGCGATCTCTGTTCCTCATCAGGACGTTTTGATTCTTGCTGACATCCGAAATGAATCGGGGTATGATATTCTAGGACAAATGTCGATGAGCTTCTTTGCAGGCGGCACCGTCCCGATTACCGCCCTATCATTTTTGTACAATGAAGGAAAGCTGGAACCGGTGTTTATCCTGGCGAAAAGCCGTCCGAAAAAGGATTAGAAAGGATTTTTACTTATGAACGCTTTTTATAATAAAGAAGGTGTGGGAGACACGCTCCTGATCTCTCTTCAAGATGTGACACGCGAACAATTAGGCTATGAAAAACACGGCGATGTCGTCAAAATTTTCAATAACGAAACAAAAGAAACAACGGGCTTCAACATTTTCAATGCGTCTTCTTACTTGACCATTGATGAAAACGGCCCTGTTGCGCTCTCAGAAACATTCGTGCAAGATGTGAATGAGATTTTAAACAGAAACGGCGTTGAAGAAACATTAGTCGTTGATTTATCTCCGAAGTTTGTTGTGGGTTATGTAGAATCAAAAGAAAAACATCCGAATGCGGATAAATTAAGCGTATGTAAAGTCAACGTAGGAGAAGAAACGCTTCAGATCGTCTGCGGCGCGCCTAACGTTGACCAAGGCCAAAAAGTTGTCGTTGCCAAAGTCGGTGCTGTGATGCCTAGCGGACTTGTCATTAAGGATGCAGAGCTTCGCGGCGTTCCGTCAAGCGGGATGATCTGCTCAGCGAAAGAGCTTGATTTGCCGGATGCCCCTGCTGAAAAAGGAATCCTTGTGTTAGAAGGAGACTATGAGGCGGGAGACGCATTTCAGTTTTAGACTCCCATAAATCCGCCAAAAAAAACGAATCATGTGAAAAGCCGCTAAGCCCTTGTTTAGCGGCTTTGTTTCTGCTGATAGCTTAATCTTTTCTGGGCCGACCAGCAGTGGTATACTAAAAACCGTCCCAGAAAACTATAAGGGAGTTAGAGATAAATTATGAGTTGGCTTCATAAATTTTTTGATTTGTTTTTAGGCGAAAGCGAAGAGGATGCTGAACGGGAGACAAAACCCGCTCAAATTCCGCAGCAACAAGAAGTACATCATCCTGAAGGACAATTAAAAAGATTGGAAGATCCTAAAATATATTATGAATATCCAAAAGGCAAATTCCGTTTTCCAGTCGTGCCTGACGGATACAAAAATCATGACCTGAGAAGGCGCCGCACACCATCGGACGAACCGAAATCCGCGCCTCGTCCAAGTGCTGCACCTTACAGAGAGCGTCCCAGAAATGAAGAAGAGCAGCATACATATCAAGCAGCAGAGCCGGCGAAGAAACCGTTTAAACCGACAAATATCCCTTCGCCTGTCTATGGATTCAATCAAAAACCATCTGTTAAAAAGGATGTGCCGAAAAAGCCTTCTGAAACATTGAACGAACCGGATAAATCGGTAAAAGAGAAGGTAACACTGCTGTCAGAAGAGATCGAACGTGAACGCGGCTATCCTGCTTCAGACACACAGGCGCATTCCAAAAAAGAAAGTCCTTTCTTCCCGGATACCCAATTTGAAAAACAGCCTTCTGGCGTTTTAAACAGAAAGGATACGGAGCATGATGAGGCGCTGGCGAAACGGCTAGCCGAGCCGTCAGGTAACAAAGTGCCATTTGAGTCAGGCGTTCAACAGCCGGAAAAAGAGGAGCCTTTCTTCCCAGCTGAACAAGCCGAAGAGCAAACACCGCCTGAGATGCTCACAGATACGGCGGCTGAAGGGCTTTCAGACAGTGAAGTAGGCCGCGAAGAGCCTGCAACGGCTGAGGAAGAACAAAGGGAGCAGCAGTCAGAGAAATTTGAAGAGCCTGTTTTCTCCGCTGAACTTGATGAAGAGCAAACAGCTCCTGAATCTCAGACAGAGGCAGTATCTGAGGATGAAAAAGCAAAAGAGCCGTCAGACAGCCCAGTATACAATCATCATGAAAACGCGGAAGAAGGTGCTGAGTCCCCGTTCGTTCAAGAAGAACGAATGGAAATTCGTCAGGAAGAGCCTTTATTTACTGATCATGAGTATTCATCAGAGGCTCTGGCTCAAGCAGAAACTGTGGCAAAAGAATCAGAAGAGCCATCAGACAGCATAATAAATAATCATTATGACATCCTGGGAGAGGCTCAGGAAACGAAGATAGATGTTCAGCCAGACAGCCATACAGAGCTTGGGAAAACTGAACACATGGAGCAGGGTTCCAAATCGTTTTCTGCAACTCTTGAAAACCGGCAGGGAATTCGCGCAGACAAACCTCGCGAAGCTTCAGAAGAGCCGAAAAAAAGGCCTGGTGTACAGGAGAAAAGGACCGAACAAAGCGCATCTTCTCAAAAAGGGCCATCCGTTCCTTTTAATGTGATGATGCTGAAAAGAGATACGCATAAACAGCAAAAAGCAGAGGAGCGCCGCGGCAGCTATGTATTTCCGAATGTTGCACTGCTTGATGTCCCGCCAGCGCAGGTTCAAGATGATACTGCGTGGATCGAAGAACAGCGTCAGCTTCTTGATTTAACCTTGAAAAACTTCAATGTCCGCGCCAATGTGGTCCATGTAACCCAGGGTCCGTCTGTCACGAGATTTGAAGTGCATCCTGAACCAGGTGTAAAGGTGAATAAAATCACCAACTTGTCCGATGATATTAAACTCAGTCTCTCAGCGAGAGATATTCGGATTGAAGCGCCGATTCCGGGGAAAAACACGATCGGAATTGAAGTGCCGAACCGCACGAGCAAGGTGGTTGATTTGCGCCAAATGATTCGCAGCTCAGCTTTCAGGACAAGCAAGTCACCGCTCACAGCTGCGCTGGGATTAGATATTTCAGGAAATCCTGTTGTTATCGACTTGAAGAAAATGCCGCATGGCTTGATTGCCGGCGCTACAGGCTCCGGAAAAAGCGTATGTATCAATACAATATTAGTCAGCCTGCTTTATAAAGCTGACCCGAGTGAGGTAAAGGTGCTGCTGATTGATCCGAAAATGGTAGAGCTGGCCCCTTACAATAAAATTCCTCACCTCGTCAGCCCGGTCATTACTGATGCTAAAGCGGCTACAGCTGCTTTGAAATGGGTCGTTGAGGAAATGGAGCGCCGCTATGAGCTTTTTGCCCATTCAGGTGTCCGCGACATTGACCGCTTTAATCAATTAACCGCTGAACACCAAATGGGTGAAAAGCTGCCGTATTTAGTTGTCATTATTGATGAGCTTGCAGATTTGATGATGGTGGCTCCAAACGATGTGGAAGAAAGCATTGCGCGGATCGCCCAAAAAGCCAGAGCGTGCGGTATCCATCTTCTCGTCGCCACTCAGCGTCCGTCAGTCGATGTCATTACAGGTCTGATTAAGGCGAATATCCCGACAAGAATCGCCTTTTCTGTCTCAAGCCAGGTTGATTCCCGAACAATTATTGACATAGCCGGTGCAGAAAAGCTTCTCGGAAAAGGGGATATGCTCTTTTTGGAAAACGGATCGGGAAAACCGGTACGTCTGCAAGGTAACTTTGTGTCAGACCGGGAAATCGACCGCGTCGTTTCCCACGTCAGAAGCCAAATGCCGCCGACCTATTTATTTGAACAAGAAGAGCTCGTAAGACAAGGATCAGCCCTGAAAGAAGAGGACGAACTGTTTTACGAAGCGTGTGAGTTTGTTGTAGAGCAAAACAGTGCGAGCACTTCAAGCCTGCAAAGAAGATTCAGAATCGGTTACAATCGTGCGGCAAGGCTGATCGACATGATGGAAGCGGAAGGCATGATCTCTGAGGCAAAAGGAAGCAAGCCTCGGGAGGTGCTGATCACAGCAAGTGATTTAATAAACGAATAATATGGGTTCATTTTCACACCAAACATGGTATGATAGTGTTTAGAGCATTTAACAGCTATGCCGCTTTACAGCAGCTGTGCATAGACAAATCTTGATATCTGGGTTTAATCGGAAAGAAATAACCTGATACTAAACATAACAAAACATATAAAATACGCCGCTAAGGGAGGCTTTTCAGCCGCCGCGGTCGCAAATTGAAATGAGCGTCATATACTGGGGAACAGATAGACGTTTGTTGGAGGTACAATTATGACTGTTTATCATTTTGTTGGAATAAAAGGGACCGGTATGAGTCCGCTTGCCCAAATACTTCATGATAATGGATATACTGTCCAAGGATCGGATATCGAAAAATTTATTTTTACGCAAACAGCGCTTGAAAAAAGAAATATTACGATTCTTCCTTTTAGCGCGGAAAATATTAAACCCGGCATGACAGTCATCGCCGGAAACGCATTCCCAGACACGCATCCTGAAATAGAAAAAGCGATGTCTGAGGGAATTCCGGTGATACGTTATCATAAGTTTTTAGGCGACTACATGAAAAAATTCACGAGTGTTGCCGTTACGGGCGCACACGGCAAAACGTCGACTACGGGTCTGCTGGCTCACGTGATCCAAAACGCAAAACCGACGTCTTTCTTAATCGGAGACGGAACAGGCCAGGGAAATGAAAACAGCGAATACTTTGTGTTTGAAGCGTGCGAATACCGCCGCCATTTCTTAAGCTATCAGCCAGATTACGCGATTATGACGAATATTGATTTTGATCACCCTGATTACTTCTCAAGCATTGACGATGTATTTGACGCTTTCCAAGAGATGGCTCTTCAAGTCAACAAAGGCATTATTGCCTGCGGAGACGATGAGCATCTGCCGAAAATCCATGCGAACGTCCCGGTTGTGTATTACGGCACGGGGGAAGAAAATGATTTTCAAGCCAGAAACATCGTAAAAAGCACGGAAGGGACAACTTTTGATGTCTTTGTCCGCAATACGTTCTATGATACGTTTTATATTCCTGCGTACGGCCACCACAATGTATTAAACTCATTGGCGGTCATTGCGTTATGCCATTATGAAGAAATTGATTCCAGCATCATTAAGCATGCTCTCAAATCATTTGGGGGCGTCAAACGCAGATTCAATGAGAAGCAGCTTGGGGATCAAGTGCTGATCGATGACTATGCTCATCATCCGACAGAAATAAAAGTGACAATTGAGGCGGCAAGACAGAAATATCCTGATCGGGAAATTGTCGCGGTATTCCAGCCTCATACATTTACACGGACGCAGCAGTTCCTTGACGAATTTGCAGAAAGCCTGAGCGGCGCTGACTGTGTGTATTTATGCGATATTTTCGGCTCAGCCCGTGAGAATGCCGGAAAGCTGACGATCGGCGATCTCCAGGGAAAAATTCATAATGCCAAGCTGATTGAAGAAGATGACACATCTGTTTTAAAAGCTCATGATAAAGCCGTTCTCATCTTCATGGGAGCAGGAGATATCCAAAAATATATGAGAGCCTACGAAAACGTCATGGCATAATAAAAAGCAGTGATCTCACTGCTTTTTATTTATCTGATGGAAAAGCTTATTAAAGGATTTTCTTACATAACGGAGAATAGTATGTATACAGCCCAGTACACATGTTTATGATTGAAGAAAACGGGTAAACAGCAGTATATCCTGCAGCAAGGAGGTTTGAGATGATTATTATTCTTTATTTGAGCGTTGCACTCATCGCAGTTGCATTTCTCGTATTAGTGATCTACTTGTCTAAAACATTGAAGTCACTGCAGCTGACACTAAAAAACGTCGCATCCACTCTTGAAGGGCTGGAGGGACAAATGAAGGGCATCACAACTGAAACAGCCGAGCTTTTACATAAGACCAACCGCCTGGCTGAAGATATTCAGGAAAAATCAGAAAAGCTGAATACGGTCGTTCATGCTGTTCAAGGAGTGGGAACTTCTGTACAGCAGTTCAATACATCCATGAAACAAGCGGCAGGGTCTGTATCGGCATCAGTTAGAGAAAATCAAGATAAGATCAATCAAGTTGTCACATGGAGTCAAGCAGCAATGGAAATTTGGGAGAAATGGAAGCAAAAGAAAAAATCAGCCCTATAAGAGAAAAAAATACTAAGAGGAGGAATAATGATGAGCAAAGATGGAATTAATAGTAAAGATTTTTTAATCGGAACTTTAATCGGGGGAATCATCGGTGCCACTACAGCTCTTTTTCTAGCGCCTAAATCAGGCAAAGAACTTCGCGACGATCTTGGCAGCCAAGCTGTTGCTTTACGGGACAAAACTGATAAAATGACGGCAGATGCGAAGGAAAAAGGCACGCAATATGTCAGCATCGCAAAAGACAAAACTTCCAACATCACACAGCTTGTAGCGGATCAGTCTGGGCAGATCATGAACAAGGTAAAGGATTTAAGAGACCGTTCCAAATCTGACAAAACGGATTCATCGACTGCAATGCAAGATATGAGGGAAGAAGCGATGCAGGCAGCCGATGAAACAAAAGATCAAGTCCTCCAGACGAAAGAAGATGTAAAAGACGAACTGAAAGATGCACAAAAACAGGCTGAGCAGTTGAATCGCTGAGCAGGGAAGGAAGAGCTTGAGTCATGGCTAAACAGCTTATTCAATCTGAGGAAGAATTTAAACGGATTGCAGAACAGGAAGGCGCTTTCGTCTTCTTTAAACACAGCACCACATGCCCGATCAGCCAGGCAGCATTTCATGAGTTTGATGCCTTTGCAAATCAGCATGAGGATGTGCCGGCTTACTATCTTCAAGTACAAGAAGCCCGGCCGCTGTCAAATTTCATTGCAGAAACATATGGGGTCAAGCATGAAAGCCCTCAGATATTCATCATCCAGAACGGTGAAGTGAAATGGCATACCTCACATTCACAAATTACAGAAGCCGCTATTGAGCAGCATTTGTCATAGAAAAAAGCGTCCAGATATCATCTGGCGCTTTTTTTTGTAAAAAACCCTTGAACATTGCCCTCACATCATGTAGGATAGCTTCATAGATTACTTTATCACTTAAAAGCGTTTGGGTAATAAAGTAGAGTTTTTATAAAATTTTTTGTATTTCAGTATTTCCATTTGGAATTACTTATAGTAAGATGCATGATAACTACAAAATAAAAAATGAATGTGCAGGGAAAGGATGAAAAAAATGAGCAACACAGAGTTAGAGCTTTTAAGGCAGAAAGCAGACGAATTAAACCTACAAATTTTAAAACTAATCAACGAACGCGGAAATGTTGTAAAAGAGATCGGTAAAGCGAAGGAAGCACAGGGTGTCAACCGATTTGACCCTGTCAGAGAACGCACAATGTTAAACAATATCATTGAAAACAATGACGGGCCGTTCGAAAATTCAACCATCCAGCACATTTTTAAAGAGATATTCAAAGCCGGTTTAGAGCTTCAGGAAGAAGATCACAGCAAAGCGCTGCTTGTCTCCCGCAAGAAAAAACCTGAAGATACAATTGTTGATATCAAAGGCGAAAAAATCGGAGACGGCCAGCAAAGATTCATTGTCGGCCCATGTGCGGTAGAGAGCTATGAGCAGGTAGCTGAAGTCGCTGCAGCTGCGAAAAAACAAGGGATTAAAATTTTGCGCGGTGGAGCCTTTAAGCCTCGTACGAGCCCATACGATTTCCAAGGGCTTGGTGTTGAAGGCCTTCAAATTTTAAAACGTGTAGCGGATGAATTTGATCTGGCGGTTATCAGTGAAATCGTAACTCCGGCTCATATCGAAGAAGCGCTGGACTACATTGATGTCATTCAAATCGGAGCGCGCAACATGCAAAACTTCGAATTGCTGAAAGCGGCCGGCGCAGTGAAAAAGCCAGTGCTTCTGAAGCGCGGTCTTGCTGCAACGATCTCTGAATTCATCAATGCTGCTGAATACATCATGTCACAAGGAAATGACCAAATTATCCTTTGTGAGCGCGGAATCAGAACATATGAAACAGCAACGAGAAACACGCTGGATATTTCAGCTGTGCCGATTTTGAAACAAGAAACGCATTTGCCAGTCTTTGTTGATGTTACGCATTCAACAGGCCGCCGTGACCTCTTGCTTCCGACAGCTAAAGCCGCTTTAGCGATCGGTGCTGATGGCGTAATGGCTGAGGTTCACCCTGATCCGTCAGTCGCACTTTCTGACTCTGCTCAGCAAATGGCGATTCCTGAATTCGAAAAATGGCTGAATGAACTGAAGCCAATGGTGAAAGTCAACGCTTAATTGAACAATCCAAAAGGCCGCGCCTGCGGCCTTTTTTTATGCTTTCTCGTTTATTTAGTTATAAAAACCAAGTATACGTTTTCATCATCTATAAAAACGTGTATAATTTCATGAGAAGTAATTAAATTTGATGAATAATGAAAAATAATGTACACTACTGACTTACGCTTACAAATCATAAACGACATAAATTCGGACATTATGACATTTCTCTACATAAAGTGTTTATGCTATAGATAAGGATAAGTGTATCCAGTAAAAGGAGTGGTTTTAGGATGAGCAATATTACGATCTACGATGTAGCGAGAGAAGCTAATGTAAGCATGGCAACCGTTTCCCGTGTCGTGAACGGCAACCCGAATGTAAAACCGACAACGAGGAAAAAAGTCTTGGAAGCCATTGAACGTCTCGGTTACCGTCCAAACGCGGTGGCAAGAGGACTGGCAAGTAAAAAAACAACAACTGTAGGTGTCATCATTCCCGATATCTCAAGCATTTTCTATTCAGAGCTTGCACGCGGAATTGAAGATATCGCGACAATGTATAAATACAATATTATTTTGAGCAACTCTGACCAAAACATGGAGAAAGAGCTGCACTTGTTAAACACAATGCTCGGCAAACAAGTGGACGGTATCGTGTTTATGGGCGGAAACATTACGGACGAGCATGTGGCGGAATTTAAGCGTTCCCCAGTGCCGATTGTACTTGCCGCTTCTGTAGAAGAGCAGGAGGAAACACCGTCAGTCGCTATCGATTACGAACAGGCGATTTATGATGCTGTGAAGCTTTTGGTTGATAAAGGACATACAGACATCGCGTTCGTTTCCGGACCAATGACAGAACCGATCAACCGTTCGAAAAAACTCCAAGGCTACAAACGTGCGCTTGAAGAAGCGAACCTTCCGTTTAATGAACAATTTGTAGCTGAAGGGGATTACACATATGATTCCGGACTCGAAGCACTGCAGCATCTGATGAGCCTGGATAAAAAACCGACAGCCATTCTTTCTGCAACTGATGAAATGGCACTCGGCATTATCCATGCCGCTCAGGATCAGGGCTTATCCATTCCGGAGGATCTCGACATTATCGGCTTTGATAATACAAGATTAAGTCTCATGGTTCGTCCGCAGCTGTCAACAGTTGTTCAGCCGACATACGATATTGGCGCCGTTGCGATGAGACTGCTGACGAAGCTCATGAATAAAGAGCCGGTTGAAGAGCATATCGTCGAACTGCCGCACCGTATAGAGCTTAGAAAGTCAACCAAGTCATAAGAAAAACAAAGAGCAAGCTTCACCTTTATGGTGAATTCTTGCTTTTTTCATGGGGAGAAATGATGAAACGTTTTGATTATCTTACACCTGTTGGATTTGTGTTAGGAACGATTATTATTGTTATCGGGATTATTTCGGGATCGGGAGTAAGCGGTTTCCGCTCTTTTCTTGATCTGACCTCTTTCTTCATCGTAACAGGGGGACTTTGCGCCGCTGTTTTTATCAGTTTTCCGCCAAGAGAGCTGAAAAAAGCGCCCTCTGTGTTAAAGCAGGCATTCATCCGCCAGGAAGACAATGTGAAAGATCTTGTGAAAACCTTTGTCTCCCTTTCCGATCACGCGCGAAAACACGGGCTTTTATCATTGGATGATCAGGCTCGGGAAATCAAAGATCCATTCTTGAAAAAAGGGCTGCTTTTAGCGATTGACGGGTGGGATGAAGAAACGATTCGGCTCGTCATGGATTCAGAAATCGCAGCAATGGAGGAACGGCACCGAAAAGGGCGGCGTGTTTTTGAAAAAGCGGGAGAATTCGCTCCGGCGTGGGGAATGATCGGAACACTCGTCGGGCTTGTGCTGATGCTCAAAAACTTAAATGACCCGCATATGCTTGGACCAAATATGGCCATTGCGCTTCTGACGACTTTATATGGTTCATTACTGGCAAATATGGTCTTCAACCCGATCGCGGCTAAGCTTGAAGAGAAAACAGAAAGTGAAATTTTCATCAAGCAGGTAATGGTGGAAGGGATTATCGGTGTTCAATCCGGAAAAAACCCGCGCAACCTTGAAAGCCAGCTGGTCGTTTTCAGCTCACGGGAAGAATGGCAGAAACAGCCAAAACAAGTAAAAACAAAAAAGGGATCTGTACATGAAGCTTAGAAGAGAACGTTTTGAAAGAAGGAATGGAAGCGGAAAAAACAGTCAATCTTCGTCCAGCTGGATGGTAACCTTTACAGATCTGGTCACCTTGATCCTTGTGTTCTTTATTTTACTCTTTTCGATGTCCCAAATCGATCTGCAAAAATTTAAAGCAGCAGTGGACTCGATCCAGAAGGAAGGCAACGGGCTTCAGCCGGACCAAACATCCATAGAAAAAAAGAATACATCCCCATCTGATACGAAGAAGCAAGAGGATCAGCAGGATCAGCTTCTCAAGAAAGTAAATACATATATAAAAGACAATCATTTGAAGGCCCAAATGACAGCCAAACAGGATGAACGCGGTGTCGTGCTCGTTCTTCAGGAGGCTGTGCTGTTTGATACAGGTGAGGCAAAGGTGCTGAAAAATGCCGAAACGCTTCTTCACCAAATTGCCGTTCTTCTTCAAACCATTCCAAATGACATTCAGGTGGAGGGGCATACAGACAGCCGAAACATTTCGACATACCGATACCCGTCGAACTGGGAGCTATCAGCAGCACGGGCGAGTGGGGTTATTCAATACTTCACGTCTAAAGAGAAGCTTCCCTCCAAGCGCTTTATTGCTGTCGGTTATGCGGATACAAAGCCGGTAAAGGATAACAAGACAAATGAACACATGAAGGAAAATCGGCGTGTGGAAATAGTGATTAAAAAATCAAAAACGACCTCTTCGTAAAGGTCGTTTTTTACTTTGTTCTTTGCTGTTCAGAACGTATCGCATATAATGCTTTGCTGACAGTTTGGGCATTTTTTTCTGTAATTTCAGGCTTGCGGGGAATCGGAGGATATAAATCAGCCGGATCGCTCCAGCTCGACGGAAGGGCCACGGGGCATTGTTTTTGCCATTTAGCAATCCATTCCGGCGGGATCTCGTGTCCCGGATCAATTCCCTTCATTTCAAGCCATATTCTGGCCCAGGCGCGGGGCACGACACGCCAAATATCATATCCGCCGCCTCCGACTGCAATCCATTTCCCTCCGCAATATTGATGAGCCAAAGTGTGTGCAAGACGGGGGATTTCTTCGTATATATTGATTGTTGCTGATAAATGCGTCAGCGGGTCGTAGTAATGGGCATCGGCGCCGTTTTGGCTGATAATGACATCGGGCTCGAAATACGCGGCGACTTCTGAAGCTGCTGTCCGGTAAGCCTCAAGAAAAGAATCATCCTCTGTAAAAGCGTCAAGCGGGATATTAAAGGAATAGCCATATCCTTTTCCGCTGCCTTTTTCTTGGATCTGGCCGGTTCCAGGGAATAAATACCTTCCTGTTTCATGAATGGACAGCGTGCATACGTCAGGATTATCGTAAAATGTAAATTGCACACCGTCCCCGTGGTGGGCGTCCGTATCAATATAAAGCACTCTGGACCTATATTTTTTCTGGATATATTGAATCGCCACAGCGCTGTCGTTGTATATGCAGAATCCTGATGCTCTCCCGCGAAAGCCATGATGAAGCCCTCCACCAAGGTTTGCCGCATGCAGGGCTTGTCCTGACATGACCCAGTCTGCGGCCGTTAAAGTGCCGCCGACCAAGAGTGATGCCGCTTCGTGCATGCCGGCAAAGACGGGTGTGTCTTCAGTGCCGAGCCCGTAGCTTTCTCCTTCTTCAGCGGGAAGCTTTCCGGCGCCCGCAAGCTTTACGGCCTGAATGTAATCGTCCGTGTGGACAAGGGAAAGCTCCTCTTCTGAAGCGAGTCTGGGGGTGACAATGTCTCCATCATCAAAGGCATTGATCGTCTTAAGCAAATCATATGTTAACAGAACCCGCTGCTGATTAAAGGGATGCTCCTGATGAAACATATAGGTTTGGTAGGATGGAGAATAGATAAATACACTGTCTCTCATAGCAGATCCCTTTGCTCTGACGGCCATACGACGTGGTGTCCATTTCTTTGTAATGCCTGCAAAAACGGCAGCGGATTCATCGTTTTTACACGGAAGACAAGCACTTTTACACCGGGATCGTCATGCGGATAAACAAGCACGCTTAATATTTTCACTTGAAGGTCTTGGCAAAGGCTGCTGATCTCAGCGAGGCTTTTGGTGATGTCGTTTACTTTTATTTCAATTTGTGATCCCGGCTGGTCAGCGCCTGTCAATTTGACAAACGTCCGCAGCAAATCGGTTTTTGTTAAAATGCCTATTAATTTTTGATGGTGTACCACTGGAAGGCAGCCGATGCCATGCTCGTAGAACACGGCTGATATTTCTTCGACAAAATCTAACGGGTGGGCGCAGACAACATCCTTTTTCATAATTGAATCTACGCTTCGTGTGAGAAATAGGCTTCGTTTGTTTTCTTCAAAAATACTCGGGCTGGCCTGTTTCATGTCTCTGTCTGTAATCATGCCGATCACGTGTCGTTCTTCATCTACAACAGGCAGATGTCTGATATGGAATTCCTTCAGTTTGCATATGGCTGTTTCAAGCGTATCTGTCTTCGTTAATGTAATGACATCTCTTTTCATGATTTGCTCAACAATCATTATTTTTTCCCCTTTGCCAGTGTCAGTTAATACATATAACGATGATAAAAACGGAGCCTGTCAAATTGCTCAATTGATTCTTGGCTGACGTTTTTTCCAATGCGGGCCATCAGACAGTTTGCAGGGTGGGAGCTGATCTCCGGCTCATCCGTTGCAAACCAGACCAATCCGCCTGCATTCATCATCTTTTCCATGATCTTTCTGTATTCCCACACATCTTTTTTCATCCCTTTTAAATCCCAATGCCAGTAATATTCTGTCGTCATCACAATGTAGTTTTCCATTTGTTCATCCATCATGCTGACGGTCAGGAGCGTCTTTCCGACAGCGCATCCCCGATAGTCCGGCGCTACTTCGATGGCTCCGAGCTCAATCAAATCCTCCATATTTCCTTCAGACCATCTTTCGAGCGGGTCAGGATATAAATACGTGACATAGCCGACAATGGTTCGGCCGTCTCTGGCAATAATAATGCGCCCTTCGGGAAGGCCTGCAATGTCGACTAGCGCTTCATGCTGCTCGCGAGGCGGGCGAAATGCGGTTAAATCTTTATGAAACTCATAACCTGCCAAATCCTCTGGAGAGACAGGCCCTTCTATCAGTAAAGAGCCGGTTGCTGTTTTGATGTTTGCTGAATGGTATGTTTTATGATGTTCCACTAATTCACCGTCCCATCAATTCTTATAAAAATACATGCCTTCTTTAAGAATACCAAATTATAAAGCGTTTTCAACATGATTTATATTTTAAAAATTGAGAAGAATATGAATATATACTATAATAATTGTGACAACTTCAGCAAAGGGGGATGTTTGGGCATGAATTTGAAAGCGTTACCAGCAATAGAGGGGGATCATAACTTAAAAAACTATGAAGAAACGTACCGGCATTTTGATTGGGCCGAGGCAGAGAAACATTTCTCTTGGCATGAGACAGGTAAACTGAATGCGGCGTATGAAGCGATTGACCGCCATGCCGAATCGTTTCGAAAAAACAAAGTAGCGCTTTATTATAAAGACGCAAAAAGGGATGAAAAATACACATTTAAAGAAATGAAGGAAGAATCAAACAGAGCCGGGAATGTGCTGAGACGGTATGGAAATGTGGAAAAAGGGGACCGCGTTTTTATTTTTATGCCAAGATCACCCGAGCTTTATTTTATTATGCTTGGCGCAATCAAAATTGGCGCCATCGCCGGGCCGCTGTTCGAAGCATTTATGGAGGGAGCGGTGAAAGACCGGCTTGAAAACAGTGAGGCAAAGGTTGTTGTCACAACGCCTGAGCTGCTGGAGAGAATACCGGCAGACAAACTGCCTCACTTGCAGCATGTCTTCGTAGTCGGGGGAGAGGCTGAGAGCGGCACGAATATCATCAATTATGATGAAGCAGCGAAACAGGAAAGCACAAGACTGGATATCGAATGGATGGATAAAAAAGACGGCTTTCTGCTTCACTATACATCAGGTTCCACTGGTACGCCAAAGGGCGTGCTGCATGTCCATGAAGCGATGATTCAGCAATATCAAACAGGAAAATGGGTCCTTGATTTAAAGGAAGAAGACATTTATTGGTGCACGGCTGATCCTGGCTGGGTGACAGGTACGGTATACGGCATTTTTGCACCGTGGCTGAACGGAGCGACAAATGTCATCGTCGGCGGTCGTTTCAGCCCGGAAAGCTGGTATGGAACGATTGAACAGCTTGGCGTCAATGTCTGGTACAGCGCGCCGACCGCTTTTCGGATGCTGATGGGAGCGGGAGATGAGATGGCTGCGAAATATGATCTAACTTCACTACGGCATGTGCTCAGTGTCGGTGAGCCGCTAAATCCGGAAGTCATCAGATGGGGACATAAAGTTTTTAACAAACGAATCCATGATACCTGGTGGATGACCGAAACGGGCAGTCAGCTCATCTGCAACTATCCTTGCATGGATATTAAACCGGGTTCAATGGGTAAGCCGATTCCAGGAGTGGAGGCAGCGATCGTTGACAATCAAGGCAACGAGCTTCCCCCGTACCGAATGGGCAATCTCGCCATCAAAAAGGGCTGGCCTTCCATGATGCATACCATTTGGAATAACCCTGAAAAGTATGAATCATATTTCATGCCGGGCGGCTGGTATGTGTCTGGGGATTCTGCTTACATGGATGAAGAGGGATACTTTTGGTTCCAAGGCAGAGTTGATGACGTCATCATGACCTCCGGTGAGCGCGTCGGCCCATTTGAAGTGGAAAGCAAGCTTGTGGAACATCCGGCTATTGCAGAAGCAGGCGTAATCGGAAAGCCTGACCCGGTGCGTGGAGAAATCATTAAAGCCTTTATTGCACTCAGGGAAGGATTTGAGCCGTCTGATAAACTGAAAGAAGAGATCCGCCTATTTGTAAAGCAGGGTCTTGCAGCCCATGCGGCTCCGCGTGAGATCGAATTTAAAGATAAACTTCCGAAAACCCGAAGCGGAAAGATCATGAGGCGCGTGCTGAAGGCATGGGAGCTTAATCTGCCGGCTGGAGATCTGTCAACAATGGAGGATTAAAAGGCGGCGTTGACACAGGATTTTATTTATGTTAAAAATGATATAGCTTCATATGAAAAGGTAAAGATTGAGACAAGTAGAATATCCTTACGTTCCAGAGAGCTGATGGCCGGTGAAAATCAGCACAGACGGATATATCGAATACACTCATGAACCGCTTTTGCAAACAAAGCCGCCCAGGCTTTCAGTAGTGAAAGAACGGACCTGATCCGTTATCAGGCAAAGTGATAAGACGAATGTTTGAATTCTCTTATTAGTAGGGTGGTACCGCGATAATCAATCGTCCCTTCGTGTAAACGAAGGGGCGTTTTTTATTTTAATCAAAAAAGGAGCTTTATCTTATGACAAACTTACTTGAAGACTTATCCTTCCGCGGATTGATTCAGCAAATGACAGATGAAGAAGGGTTAAATAAACAGCTGAATGAAGAAAAAATACGCTTGTACTCAGGCTTTGACCCGACAGCAGACAGCTTGCATATCGGACACCTGCTGCCTATTTTAACACTTCGACGTTTTCAGCTTGCAGGGCATCATCCGATTGCGCTTGTGGGCGGCGCGACGGGCCTCATCGGTGATCCAAGCGGAAAAAAAGCAGAGCGTACATTAAACACCGCTGACATCGTATCCGAATGGTCCCAAAAAATCAAAAACCAGCTGTCCAGATTTCTAGATTTTGAAGCAGCAGAAAACCCAGCTGTCATCGCGAACAACTTTGACTGGATCGGCAAAATGAATGTGATCGATTTCCTTCGTGACGTTGGTAAAAATTTCGGCATCAATTACATGCTGGCAAAAGATACGGTCAGCTCAAGAATTGAATCCGGCATCTCGTACACGGAATTCAGCTACATGATTCTTCAATCTTATGATTTCTTAAATCTTTACAGAGACAAAAACTGTAAACTGCAAATCGGCGGAAGCGATCAGTGGGGCAATATCACAGCGGGTCTTGAACTGATCAGAAAATCAGAAGAAGAAGGAGCAAAAGCGTTCGGCCTAACGATTCCGCTTGTCACAAAAGCAGACGGCACGAAGTTCGGAAAAACGGAAGGCGGCGCGATCTGGCTTGATAAAGAAAAAACATCGCCATATGAATTCTATCAATTTTGGATCAACACAGACGACCGTGACGTTGTCAAATACTTGAAATACTTTACGTTCCTTTCAAAAGAGGAAATTGAAGCATACGCTGAAAAAACAGAAACGGCGCCAGAAAAACGTGAAGCACAAAAACGCCTGGCAGAAGAAGTGACATCACTTGTTCACGGACGCGAGGCGCTGGAGCAAGCCATCAACATCTCCCAAGCGCTGTTCAGCGGCAATATTAAAGAGCTTTCTGCTCAAGACGTAAAAGTAGGTTTTAAAGATGTTCCTTCTATGGAAGTTGACAGCAGCCAAGAGCTTTCACTTGTAGATGTGTTGGTGCAATCTAAATTATCTCCTTCTAAACGCCAAGCGCGTGAAGACATTCAAAACGGAGCTGTTTACATTAACGGTGAACGCCAGACGGAAATAAATTATACCCTGTCAGCTGAAGACCGTATCGAAAATCAATTTACTGTTCTGCGCCGCGGGAAGAAAAAATACTTCCTTGTGACGTATAAATAAGAAAAAGATCCTTTGCCACTGAAGGCAAAGGATCTTTTTGTTTACCGCATAGGAATGAAAGGAAAAGAGTATATTAGATAGGGCAAACACGACCAATCACCACCTTTTAAATGAAAGGAGCGCTAAAGCGTGAATCTCATGTGTACGATTGCAAAAGAACGGCTGCAGCGGGATTATTGGGAGCAGCAGGCGCAGGATAGTGTTGGCCAGCAAGAGGCAAAAGACAAAATAGACGATAAAAAAACCCCGACCGCATAGCGGCAGGGGTTTTTAAAACGATTAACGAGAGTAGAACTCAACGATAAGCGCTTCGTTAATTTCCGGAGCAAGTTCAGAACGCTCAGGAAGACGAGTGAAAGTACCTTCAAGCTTTTCAGCGTCGAAAGTAAGGTATTCAGGAACGAAGTTGTTTACTTCAACAGATTCTTTGATGATAGAAAGGTTTCTTGATTTTTCACGAACACCGATTGTTTGACCAGGTTTTACTTGGTAAGACGGGATGTCAACGCGGCTTCCGTCTACAAGAATGTGACCGTGGTTAACCAATTGGCGAGCTTGACGGCGAGTACGTGCTAAACCTAGCTTGTACACAACGTTATCAAGACGAGAATCTAAAAGAATCATGAAGTTTTCACCGTGTTTACCAGCTAGTTTGCCAGCTTTGTCAAACAAAGTGCGGAATTGACGTTCGTTTACACCGTACATGTGACGAAGCTTTTGCTTTTCTTGCAATTGCAAACCGTATTCTGATAATTTTTTACGTTGTCCTGGGCCGTGTGGACCTGGAGCGTAAGGGCGTTTTTCTAATTCTTTTCCTGTACCGCTAAGAGAGATTCCTAGACGGCGGGACAGTTTCCAAGATGGACCTGTATAGCGAGCCATAATGTGACTCCTCCTTTGGTTTTATTTTTGTGGAAAATAAAAACCGTCTGCTCTATTCGACCATGCACATTTTGTTTTCATGTATCCTCGCTCCAGCAGCAGAGAGTTACACGATACACCTTATTGATAAGGAACAAAATGAAAACATAGAAGCTGAACAAAAAGGCTGCAATATTTCACACAAAGGTCATTATATAATTTATTTGTTTTGAAGTCAACCATTCCTCCATTATTGCTTCACCGTTTATGATATAATAAACAAAAATTAGTGGTAAACTTTTAGGTGATAAAAACATGGTAGAACAAACTAAAGATCAATTATCCGCCTTTCATTATCATATGCTCGATTTTTTATTAACCAAATCTGAAAAAGTCACATTCACCGACTCTTTAATATGGCTGACTTCGGCTATTCAAACCTATTTTTCAACCCTTTGTGTTTCGCTTACACCGTCACCATCAGACTTTGTGACAAAACTGGCAGATGGTGAAGCGCGTTTTTCCGCTTCAAAAATAAACGCTTCATGTTATCTGATTGAGGACGGCTCTGGCAGGCGTTTCCATCTTGCATGCAGGCAGGATGAAGAGATTCCTGAAGGGCTTCCGAACGTGGTTGCTTCATTTTTAAACCAGTCGATGAAACAGGAAAGACTCTATAACAAAACGATCTACCAAAAAAAGATATACAAAATGACAGAGCTGTTCCATTCACTGCTTGATCAGACAGATGTGCTGAAGCAGCTTTTAGAAAGCTTGACCAGCACATTTTCTCTTTTTGAGTTTTCTTTATTTATATCGCACGATCAAGACCAATGTTTAGGGATACCTGCAAAAGAGCTGTATATGGAAGGGGAAAAATCCGATTCCTTTGCGCTCAAAGTGTATTTGTCCGGAGACATTTTGCGGAAAAATGAATCTGCCGCCTATATTCCGATCAAAGGACAGCAGGGCACATACGGGGTGTTGAAGGCTGAGGGAACGGGTGACAGCTTTCTTGCTGATGCCTGCCTTGATGAAATGTCGCTGTTAGCAAACGCCGCGGGAAAAGCGTTTGAAAATGCCCAGCTCTACGAACAATCCAAAGCAAGCATCGCAAATTTGGAATTGATTAATGAAACATCACGCCGCCTGAATCAGCGGCTGACACTGACTGATACAATGAATGATCTGGCTGTGAGAATGGCAGAATCGTTTCAGGCAGAAGAAGTGGGATTTTTTCATATAGACCATTTTGAAAACCTAACATTGCTTCCAGGCAGCACAGCATTTTTTAAAGAAGCGAAGCCGTCAGATTTTTATAATGAGCTGAAAGAAAAGCTGTATGAAGGTGAAAAAGGGGTTTTCATCGGGAATGGCCAGTCTGTTTTTGGGAAGGCGGGGTACGGCTCGCTGATGGCTGCTCCGATGATTCAAAACGACCGGCTTTTAGGCTTTGCGGTTTTATTGAAACAGGAGCTGTACGCTTTTACATTTGAAATGTACAAGCTGTTTCAGGCGCTGATTCATCACGCGACACTGGCTGTAACCAATTCAATGCTTCGCGACCGCCTTGAGCATCTCGTGAAAACAGATCAGCTGACTGAACTGTATTCACGAGCGTATTTAGATGAAAAAATTCAATACAGCATGAAAATCCACCAAAAGGGTGTTTTTATTCTTGTTGATATTGATAATTTTAAGAATGTAAATGATACGTACGGCCATCAGACTGGGGACGAGATTTTAATTCAAGTCGCTTCAGTGATTAAAAGCAACATCCGAAAGCATGATGTCGGTGCCCGCTGGGGAGGAGAGGAGCTGGCGATTTATTTGCCAAATGTGCCGGTTGCAGTGGGGAAACGGATTACCGAGCGACTGGTTTATGCGGTCAGAAAAAATACGAAACCCGAGGTAACCATTTCCTGCGGTATCTCCTGCTGGACGACAGAAACAAAAAAGTCGCTGAAAGAGCTTGTGCATGAGGCAGATGAAGCGCTCTACAGCGCGAAACGGAGCGGGAAAAACCGCTTGATGATTCATGACTCAATAAAATAAAAAAAGCCCAAAACGATATCAGTTTTGGGCTTTTATATTACTACGCTAACGCTTTTTCTAGCGTTTCGGCAAATTGAGTTAAGTATTTTTCATCAATTTCGTCGAAACGGTTTTTCACTGGGCTGTCGATGTCCAAGACGCCGACAATTTTTCCGTCTACACGAATCGGAAGCACAATTTCTGATTGAGACGCTGCATCGCAGGCGATATGTCCAGGAAACGCGTTTACATCCTCAACACGTTCCACTTTTCCGTTTGCGTACGCTGTGCCGCAAACCCCTCTGCCGAAAGGAATCCGAACACATGCCGGCAGGCCTTGGAACGGACCTAACACAAGCTGTCCATCCTCTTCTTTGGCAAAATAGAAACCCGCCCAGTTGACTTCAGGCAGCGAATGATACAGCAGTGCTGAGGCATTTGCATAGTTAGCTATTTGGTCTGTTTCGTCTTCGGTCATGGCTTCGAGCTGTTTTAGCAGAAGCTGATAGTCTTTTTCTTTATCTCCAGATTGTTTTTCGACATGGAACATGGAAAACCCTCACTTTTTCTATAATATAAAACAAAGTTCCGGCTTTTCTGCCGGCATTTGTCGATAAGTTCTTACAGGAACAGCGGCTTTCTGCTTGAATAGTATCAAGAGGAAGGAGTGAGCCGTATGAAAGTAAGCACCAAAGACAAAATTATTGAATCTGCTGTCATGCTTTTTAACCAAAAAGGATTTTCTGGCACGTCTGTCCGTGAAATCGCAAAGTCAGCTGATGTAAATGTTGCGCACATCTCCTACTATTTTAAAGGCAAAGGAGGCTTGATGGAACACTTAGTTTCAGAGTTTTACGAGGGCTACAGCAAAACGCTTGAAACAGCGGCAAGCAATATCTCTTCTCAAAGCACGCAGGAACAGCTTCTTCAATTGGTTTTCGATATTTTATCCTATCAGCATAATCATCGTCAATTAACTCGTTTTGTCTACCGGGAAGTCACAATTGACTCCACATTAATCAGGGAAATTATGTCGACATATCTAATGAAGGAAAAGTATATCTTTCAGCTGATCATTGAGGAAGGAGAAAAACAGCGTGAATATTTAACGCTGCCGCTGCCTCATTTTATTCTCCAATTAAAATCTCTCTTGATGATGCCCTATCTCCAGCCTCAATATATTTCAGAAGTACTCTACATGCAGCCGCACGAGCCGTATTTTTATAAAATGTATTTTGAAGAAATCAAGATTTGGATCAGAAGCGTCTTCCGGACAGGGGACGTGGCGCTCACCAACTAGCACCGTTCCAAAAACGCCTCATACGCATATCCGACATCTCCCGCTTGATGGGCATCTGACCCAAACACAAGCGGGATCTTCTTTTGCTTCGCTTCATTCAGCATCCAATCCTCGATATAAATACCGCCAGCGTAAGTTTTTCTTAAGCCGGAAGTATTGAAGTCGAGCTCCATTCCGTTTTCTTCAATGGCATTCAGGCACAGGGAAACGAGGCCGCGAATATGTTCTGACATGCTGTATGGAAACAGCTTGATGAATTTTTGGACGAGTGTGATGTGACCGACTCTTTTTGGCTTATAAACGCCGAGAGATGCTACAATGGAAGAATAGATACTCCGGTAATATTGTTCATATACCGCTTCAATGCTTCCGCAGGCTGAAATCAGCTCTTTGAAGGTATGCTCGTCATAATCAAGGCATAGATAGGAAGAGTCTGTGCGCAAAAAATGAACGGATAAGATGCTGTCATCTAAATATGGCCCGTATGTGTCTAGGAATAATGTAATTTCGTCTTCAAATTCAGCGATATAATCGACTTCAAGCCCTGTCCGTATGCTAAGCTGTCCGCGATATTCTTTTTTTAATCCGGAAATTTCATGAATATAGCGTTCCAAAGAAGCTTGCGCCATCGCGCTGTCTTTCAGCGGCGTGGGATCGGTAAAAGAGGGCGGCAATGGGGCGTGTTCGGTAAAAGTAATCGATTCGAACCCTTTTTTTAAGGCTTCTTCTGCATATTGTCTGAGTGTGTCATTGGAGCCGTGAGGGCAAAATGGTGTGTGAATATGTCCGTCTCGCTTTTGCATTGATGTCACCCCATGAAAAAATAGTCAAATCCTGCCGATTTTGCACAAAAAGTTTTTGATTTCTGGTCAAAAAATGTTTGTTACATGGTATCATAATAACAATGAAAACGACAGTTTTTCTCAATACATATCCTGAAATCTTTCTGAATAAATAAAACACCCTGACAGATTAAGGTAAACAGCAAGGGGGCTCATTATGGAGTTTGTCATTGGATTATTAATTGTACTGCTTGCGCTGTTTGCGGCAGGCTACTTTTTCAGGAAAAAAATCTACGCCGAAATCGACCGGCTGGAATCGTGGAAGATTGAAATTCTGAATCGGTCGATCGTGGAAGAAATGTCTAAAATAAAACATTTAAAAATGACGGGTCAGACAGAAGAGTTCTTTGAGAAGTGGCGTGAAGAATGGGATGAGATTGTCACAGCCCACATGCCGAAAGTTGAAGAGCTCCTTTATGATGCCGAGGAAAATGCAGACAAATACCGGTTTAAAAAGGCCAACCAAGTGCTCGTTCATATCGACGACCTGCTGACAGCGGCTGAATCAAGCATTGAAAAGATTCTTCGGGAAATCAGCGATCTTGTCACAAGTGAGGAAAAGAGCCGTGAAGAGATTGAACAGGTGAGGGAGCGCTATTCGAAATCTCGAAAAAACCTGCTGGCTTACAGCCACCTTTACGGGGAGCTTTATGACAGCCTTGAAAAGGATCTGGACGAAATTTGGAGCGGCATCAAACAATTTGAAGAAGAAACAGAAGGCGGAAACTATATTACTGCACGAAAAGTACTGCTTGAGCAGGACCGCAATCTTGAACGGCTTCAGTCATACATAGATGATGTGCCGAAGCTGTTAGCTGACTGTAAACAGACGGTGCCCGGACAGATTGCAAAGCTTAAGGATGGCTATGGCGAAATGAAAGAAAAAGGGTACAAGCTTGAGCATATCCAGCTTGATAAGGAATTAGAAAATCTGTCAAACCAGCTGAAACGAGCGGAACATGTCCTGATGACTGAACTGGATATTGATGAAGCGTCCGCAATCCTGCAGCTCATTGACGAAAATATTCAATCTGTTTATCAGCAGCTGGAGGGCGAAGTTGAAGCCGGTCAATCCGTACTAAGCAAAATGCCTGAATTGATTATTGCTTACGACAAGCTTAAAGAAGAGAAAGAGCATACGAAAGCGGAAACTGAGCTGGTGAAGGAAAGCTACAGGCTGACAGCCGGTGAGCTCGGCAAACAGCAGGCTTTTGAAAAGCGCCTTGATGAAATTGGAAAGCTGCTATCATCCGTTAAAGATAAGCTTGATGCAGAGCATGTCGCTTACTCACTTTTAGTAGAAGAAGTTGC
Source organism: Bacillus sp. GW821-FHT01G09 (assembly GCF_059422205.1). Classification (NCBI taxonomy): domain Bacteria; kingdom Bacillati; phylum Bacillota; class Bacilli; order Caryophanales; family Bacillaceae; genus Bacillus; species Bacillus sp. GW821-FHT01G09. The sequence continues at coordinate 382,830 of NZ_JBWKWL010000003.1, read as the reverse complement.
TTCAATAGAGAAGCAAATTGAAGAAGTGAAAAAAGAGCATGCCGAGTATCGTGAAAATCTGCAAGCGCTGAGAAAAGAAGAGCTTCAGGCGAGGGAGACGCTCAGCAATTTGAAAAAAACAATTTCTGAGACAGCTAGACTGCTGAAGACTAGCAACATTCCAGGCATTCCGAGCCATATTCAAGAGATGCTGGAGAACGCGCATCATCATATTCAAGAAACAGTCAATCAACTAAACGAACTTCCATTAAATATGGAAGAAGCCGGAGCCCATTTGAAACAAGCAGAAGAAATCGTCAACAGGGCAAGCCGGGAATCAGAGGAACTTGTCGAGCAGGTCATCCTCATTGAAAAAATCATTCAGTTCGGAAACCGGTTCAGAAGCCAGAATCATATTTTATCTGAACAGCTGAAAGAAGCGGAAAGACGTTTTTATGCTTTTGATTATGACGACTCTTATGAAATTGCAGCTGCCGCTGTAGAAAAGGCTGCGCCAGGTGCAGTTGAAAAAATCAAAGCAGACATATCCGCTTAGATAATCACGACTATGAAAAAGAGCCCGCAGTGTAATGAGCAGGCTCTTTTTTTCATTACAAAACGCCTGCGCAATAACGCAGGCGTTCTGTGACATTAACTTATTTCATTAAGCTGTTTGGATGGTCCGATGAATAAGGTCAGCACATAGCCGATAACCGCTCCGACGATTCCTGGAAGCACCCAGCCGATGCCGAGGCTGTAAAGAGGAAGATTCGCATTTAGAAACACATCTAAAGATCCAAGTGAAAAACCGGCTGCTTTGATACCGTCTAAAATACTGAAAAGTCCTGTACCGATCAAGCAAGCGATGTACACTTCGCGTCTTTCTTTAAAGATCTTATCGATGAAGGAAAGAACGATAATGACAATGGCAAGTGGATAGATAGCTGATAAAATAGGAACAGAAAACGCGATAATTTGCGCGAGTCCGAAATTCGCAATGATCAAGCTGAATAACGTGACAATCGTAACGACAATTTTATATGATAATGCCGGAATAAGTTTTGAAAAATATTGGCCGCAAGATGTGACAAGGCCGATGCTTGTTGTTAAACATGCGACTGTAATCGCTGCTCCGAGTACGATGTTGCCTAATGAACCGAATAAATAATGGGAAGACGCAGATAAAATTTTAGCTCCTTCACCAACAGGACCGATGGCATTTGTGCTTGTTGCACCTAAATAAGCAAGGGATACATAAATGAAAGTCAGCCCTAAAGCGGCAATCACACCTGCTTTAATGCAGGCTGCAGCAAGAGCTTTAGACTGTGTAACGCCTTTGCTTTTTACAGCATTTACAACGACAACGCCAAATACAATTGAAGCAAGTGCGTCCATTGTTTTATAGCCTTCTAAAAATCCTTTAAAAACCGGTGTTCCTTTATATGCTTCTGTCACGGCGCCCAATCCGCCCATCGGCGTGAAGATGGCTTTGAGAACAATGATTAAAATAATTGTGAATTTGATGGGAGTCAGAATTTTTCCGACTCGATCGACAACCTTGGATGGGTTTAACGCTAAATAGTACGTAACGCCGAAAAAGATAAGTGTAAAAATTAATAAAGAAAGTCTTTCTGGTACGCCAGTCAAAAACGGAACAGCGCCAATTTCATATGAAACAGTTCCTGTTCTCGGGATGGCGAATAATGGTCCGATTGATAAATAAAGCACGACAGTAAAGATTGTGCCGAAAACAGGGTGCGCTTTGTCAGCAAGGCCTTTAGCGTCCTTACCGGTTAATGCGATGGCGATAATGCCGAGAAGCGGCAGGCCTACCCCTGTCAGTAAAAATCCGCCGATGGCCTTCCAGACGTTGTGTCCGGCTGCTTGTCCAAGTTCCGGCGGATAGATCATATTTCCTGCTCCAAAGAATAACGCAAATAGCATGAAACCAATAATAATGGTATCTTTGACAGGCAGTGAGTGTTTCATGAAAAAAATCCTCCTAATAATTATGTTAAAATATTCTGTCAATTAATTGTCAGATAATATGACGAAACGAACAAATCTTATTATATGGTAAAAAAATTAGAAGTCAATACTAGTTTTTCGTAATTTTCTATTAAATTTTGTTATGGTAACATAAATATCATACCTTGTACCGCTTTCATAAAGGAGTAAAAAAGATGATATATTTAGATAATAGTTCAACGACGAAGCCTTACGATGAAGTCTTGAACGTGTATGAACAGACAAGCAGCCGATACTTTGGCAATCCTTCATCTTTGCACCGATATGGAGCCGAAACGGAACAGCTGCTTCAAGCAGCCAAAAATCAAATCAAAAGGTCCTTAGGCCTAAAAAAATATGATATTGTATTTACGTCAGGCGCCACAGAAGCCAATAATGCGGCTTTAAAAGGAGCGGCTTTGTCAAAGATAAAAACAGGCAAACATATCATTGCCACTTCTATTGAACATCCATCCGTTACGGAATCGTTAGAACAGCTGAAAGAGTTGTTCGGGTTTGATATCACTTATCTTTCTGTGAATGAAGACGGATTTGTTTCTATTGAAGAACTAAAAGCAGCCATCCGTCCCGATACTGTGCTTGTCAGCATGATGCATGTGAACAATGAAGTCGGTTCCGTGCAGCCGATTGAAGAGGCAGGAGAAGTGCTGAAAGAGCATTCGAACATTTTGTTTCACGTCGATTATGTGCAGGGCATCTATAAAGTGCCCTTGGCAATTGAAAAGGCCGGCATTGATCTATGTTCAATTTCGGGGCATAAATTTCACGGCCTAAAGGGGACAGGCGCACTTATTGTAAAAGAAGGAACACGCCTTATTCCGCTCATAACGGGAGGCTCTCAGCAAAAAGGCATACGGGCCGGAACAGAACATACTGCTGGTGCGGTTTCGCTTGCCAAGGCCATTAATCTGGCCTCTGCTGATTTTGACACACGGCTTGACACGATGACTGCCGCAAAGGAATTGTTTATGAAAAGGCTGAGTGAAATTGAGGGCGTCGTTATCAACACGCCTCAAATGAATAGCGCGCCGCACATTATTAATTTCTCTGTACCGGGGATTAAAGCGGAAGTGCTTTTACACATGCTTGAGGAACAGGATATTTTCGTCTCCACAACATCGGCTTGCTCGGCAAAAGAACATAAGCCCAGTAAAGTTCTCTTAGAGATGGGCAAAGGAGAGCAGATTGCCGGAAGCAGCATCAGAATCAGTTTAAATTACAGCCAGACAAGCGATGTGGCAGAACCGTTTATGAACGCGCTTCGTCCTGGTATCAAAAAATTAAGGGAAATGATGAGGTAGAACATGAATTACGATCATATATTAATTCGTTTTGGGGAAATTTCCACCAAAGGCAAAAACAGAAAAAGCTTTATTGAGCGCTTAAAACAAAACATCAGACTCGTTTTGAAAGACTATCCGAATTTAAAATACTTTTCCAACAGGGATCGTATGACGATTACATTAAATGGAGAGGATCCTGAGGCTCTTTTTCCTCATTTAAAGCAAGTGTTTGGGATTCAAAGCTTCAGCCTGGCAATTAAGTGTGACAGCCGCCTTGATGATATTAAGGCAACCGCACTAAAGGCTATCAAAGATCAATATAAACCAGGTGATACGTTTAAAGTCGCGACAAAGAGAGCGTATAAGCAATTTGAATTAGATACAAACCAGATGAACGCTGAAATCGGCGGCCATATTTTGCGAAATACAGAAGGATTGACGGTCGATGTTCGCAACCCAGACATCCCGCTCAGAATCGAAATCAGGGAAGAAGCAACATTTTTGACAATTCGTGATGAAAAAGGTGCAGGCGGGCTGCCAGTTGGTTCAGCAGGAAAAGCGATGCTGATGCTTTCTGGCGGTTTTGACAGCCCTGTGGCCGGTTTTTATGCGATGAAACGGGGACTGTCGGTAGAAGCTGTTCATTTCTTCAGCCCGCCATACACGAGTGAGCGCGCAAAGCAAAAGGTAATGGATCTGGCGAAATGTCTGTCCCGTTTTGGGGGAAGCATGACACTTCATATTGTTCCATTTACAAAAACGCAAGAGCTCATCCAAAAACAAATTCCTGAAAATTACACAATGACGGCAACCCGCCGCCTCATGCTTCAGATCGCCGACAGAATCAGAGAAAAGAGAAACGGGCTTGCCATTATTACGGGAGAAAGCCTCGGTCAGGTAGCGAGCCAAACGCTTGAAAGCATGTATGCAATTAATGCGGTGACGTCAACACCGATTTTGCGTCCATTAATCGCCATGGACAAAACAGAAATCATCGAAAAATCACGGGAAATTGGCACATATGAGACAAGCATTCAGCCGTTTGAAGACTGCTGCACGATCTTTACACCGCCAAGCCCGAAAACACGCCCTAAAAAAGAGAAAATTGAACACTTTGAAAGCTTTGTTGATTTCGAGCCGTATATTCAAGAAGCGGTAGATAACATTGAGACAATGACCCTGTATAGCGAACAAGAAGCTAACGATAAATTCGCTGAACTCTTTTAAATTAATTTTCAGCTCCTGTATACAATTACCAAAGTTTTTCTGAATGAAGCCATGTGTTTTGACACATTCTATACTCACAAGGAGGTGAGACACATGGCTAACAATAACTCAGGTAACAGCAACAACCTTTTAGTACCAGGAGCTGCTCAAGCGATCGACCAAATGAAATTAGAAATCGCTTCTGAATTCGGTGTAAACCTTGGAGCAGACACAACTTCTCGCGCTAACGGTTCTGTTGGAGGAGAGATCACAAAACGTCTTGTATCTTTTGCTCAACAAAACATGGGCGGAGGACAATTCTAATTTACAATTTCACATAATGGCTTAGGAGTGGGGGTATCCCCACTCCTTTTCATTTTTTATATATAAAAAAGGACCAGCGGCCTATAAAATCTATGTTTACAGAGGTTGCTTTTAGGCATATCCTTACGGAAAGAGCCTGTATTTATGTATAATGGGTGGAGAAAGTGAGGAGTTGTTCGTGTTAAAACGTGAAGATTTAATTGCCCCTATGCAATATAATTTAGTGAATGAAATGGAAAAGTTCAGTGCCGCTGGACAAAAAACCGCTCTTCTGTGGGAGGACGAGTCGGGTAAGCAAGAATCTTGGTCGTATGAAAAGCTGATGGAAGAAACAAATAAAATCGGAGCGGCCTTAGCTGATCTTGGATTTAAAAAGGGAGACAAGCTGATTGTAATGGTTCCGCGGGTGCTTGAAGCCTATGCTGTTTATTTGGCTATCCTGAAATCAGGAATGGTTGTCATTCCGTGCTCCGAAATGCTTCGCGCGAAAGATCTTGAATACCGGATTGAACATGCAGAGGTAAAAGGCGCTATCGTCTACTCCGAATTTATTGGCGCTTTCCGGGATGTCAGTACGGCTGACAAACTGATTACACTGTCTATTGGTGAAAATGATGCCGGCTGGAAAAACCTCTTATCAATTGAAGCGGACGGAAGCCAATTTAAAACAGCTGACACAACAAGAGATGATATGGCTTTCTTATCTTATACATCCGGGACAACAGGTCAGCCGAAAGGTGTTGTACATACACATGGATGGGCATTTGCTCATTTAAAAACTTCTGCCGGCGCTTGGCTTGACATTTCTGAAAAGGATATCGTCTGGGCAACTGCTGCCCCTGGCTGGCAAAAGTGGGTATGGAGTCCGTTTTTAGCGGTGCTTGGCAGCGGAGCAACCGGTTTTGTGTACCACGGCAGATTCAAAGCAGAAAAATATCTAGAGCTTTTAAATCGCTACAAAATCAATGTTTTCTGCTGTACGCCGACAGAATACCGCTTAATGGCGAAGGTCGAGGGCTTGGACCGCTTTGATCTTTCTGCCCTGCACAGCGCTGTTTCCGCAGGCGAGCCGCTCAACCGTGAAGTCATTGATGTTTTCCAAAAGCACTTTGGCATTAAGGTACGGGACGGATATGGCCAAACAGAAAGCACGCTTTTGGTTGGTGTTTTGAAAGATACGCCTATTAAACCGGGAAGCATGGGAAAACCGACACCGGGAAATCAGGTGGAGATCATAAATGAAGACGGTGAAATCTGCAAACCTGGTGAGGTTGGCGATATCGCTGTTCACCTCAGTACGCCTGCGCTCTTTAAAGAGTATTTTAAAGATCCGGAAAGAATGAAAACACAAATTCGCGGCGATTATTTCCTAACGGGAGACAGAGCAAGAAAAGATGAGGAAGGTTACTTCTGGTTTGAAAGCCGAAATGACGATATTATTATCAGCTCCGGCTATACGATCGGGCCTTTCGAGGTGGAAGACGCGCTTGTTAAGCACCCAGAAGTAAAAGAATGTGCTGTTGTCGCAAGCCCTGATGAAATCAGAGGCTCCATCGTAAAGGCATATGTTGTCCTGCAAAATCATGAAAAACGCAGTGATGAGCTTGTCAAAATGCTGCAAAACCATGTGAAGACGATTACCGCTCCATACAAATATCCTAGAGAAATTGAATTTGTGGAAAGCCTGCCGAAAACGGCTTCTGCAAAAATCAGACGAGTGGAATTAAGAAAACGTGAAGAACAGCTCAAAGCCAATAAAAAGGCGTAAAGAAAGAGAGTGAACGTGAATGAAGGCGATATGGCACGGCGGTTTCATTTATACGATGCTCGAAGAAGGCGATCGGACTGAGGCAGTTTATGTTGAGGATGGTGTTATAAAAGGCACCGGCAGCTATGAACTTTTGAAGGAAAAGTACGGGTCACCGGAAACAGAAGAAATCAGCCTGAACGGTGCAGTGATGTTCCCCGGTTTTGTTGACAGCCACCTACATTTGATCGGCCACGGTGAGAAACAGCTTCAGCTCGATCTGTCCGCACTGACGTCGAAAGATGCAATTTTACAGGCTGCGAAGGAAAGAGAGCGGCAGCTTCCTAAAAACGATTGGCTCATTGGAGAGGGCTGGAATGAAAATCAGTTTGAGACACCTGACTACTTGACTAAGCATGATCTTGATCGCCTGTTTCCAGACAGACCCGTCTTGCTCAAGCGTATATGCCGGCATGCAATAGCTGTCAATTCTGCGGCTCTTCAAGCAGCGGGAATTTCAAGAAATACTCCTGACCCTGACGGCGGAGTCATCGTAAAAGATGCAAATGGAGAGCCGTCCGGACTCCTGTTTGATAAGGCGCAGGATTTGATTCTGAAGGCTGTCCCGCCAGTCTCTCAACACTATGTTGATGAGGCATTAACGGCTGCAATAAAGGATTGCTGGACAAAAGGCCTGACGGGCGGTCATTCGGAAGACTTGTCCTATTATGGTGATGTTTCGGTGCCGATGAAAGCTTATGAGAAAGCTGCCGCTGGCGGAAAGTATCCGTTTCGCTGCCATTTGCTCGTTCATCATGAAGCTGTCGATCGATGGGAGCAGCTGGAGAAGCTGTCCGGCCCGTATGTGGAGTTCGGTGCTATGAAAATCTTTACGGACGGGGCGCTTGGCGGGAGAACGGCTTTATTGAAAGAACCATATCAGGATGATCCATCAACAAATGGTGTTCAGGTTCACGATGACGAAACCCTTGGCCGGCTCATTCGCAAAGCGAGAGAAAAAGGGATGGAGGTTGCTGTTCATGCAATCGGCGATCTTGCTTTTGAAAAAGTGCTGAACGCAATAGAAAAGCATCCGCCCAAAAACGGCCGGCATGATCGGCTTATTCATGCTCAAGTGCTTGATAACGAATTAATCGAGAGAGCAGCACGTATGCCGATCGCACTTGACCTTCAGCCGCACTTCGTTGCAAGCGACTTTCCGTGGGTCATTGACCGTCTCGGAAAAGACCGGATGAAGACTGCATTTGCCTGGAAAACCCTCATATCTAAAGGCATTTTATGCGCGGGCGGTTCAGATGCCCCGATTGAGCCTGTTGACCCGCTTCTAGGGATCCAGTCCGCGGTCCTCAGGAAAAGCAGTCATGAGCAAAACGGGCCAAGCTATAATGAAAGTGAATGTTTACCTGTATATGAAGCGATAAAGCTTTATACAGAAGGTAGCGCCGGTATCATTTATAAAGAGAAGTCACGCGGAAAAATTGCGGAAGGCTATGACGCGGATTTTACAGTTCTCAGTGGTGATCCGTTTGCCATTGCCCCCGCACAGCTTCATCTTTTAGAGATTAAAAAAACCGTGATTAACGGCCAGATTGTATATGAGAAATCGTAAAAGGACAGGCAGCAGCCTGTCCTTTTATTTTCTATAAAAAAGTACGCTTCACTTTTTCCCAAAATGAATTGTCCTTTAGTTTGACTGTTTTGATTTGCTTATTAGACAGTTTGATTTCGATCGTCTTCACATTTCTCGTGCTGAGTGCTTCATTGTCTAAGCCAATGATTGGGTGCTCATTGCCGTCCTGCACCACACGAAGGGTCAGCTTTCGGTCAGAGCTGAGGACAAATGGCGAGCCGAGTGTCCGGTAGGTGTTATTGTTAAGAGAAGCAAGCTCAGATACCTGCATGCATGGGAGCAGCGGATCAACAACCGCTCCTGCAACAGACTTGTTATAGGCGGTGCTCCCTGTAGGCGTTGAGATAATCATTCCGTCACCTCTAAACGTTTCAAAGTGCAGATCGTCAATCAGCACGTCCATCACAAAGGTTTTAATGATGCTTGAGCGGATGGATACCTCGTTTAAGCAGTGAAAAGGACTGGCATGATCCACTGTCACTTCAATCAGCGGATATTTTCTCACTTCAATTTGTTCAAACGTCATTGCATCGACCATTTTTTCTCGCTCATCACTATGAAAGTCGCAATATAAATGAGCTTTCCCCTTTTTGGTAATGCCGACGTACAAGCAGTCGTCACGAAAATTCGTCTTTCTGACTGCCTGCAGAAATGTGCCGTCCCCGCCAATGCTAGCGATAATATTGGCGTCTGAGTGCTGGTTCACAACGGTAAATCCATGCTCTTCAGCCAATTGTGTTAACGAGCGGGCTTGTTCGTTTGTTTCCTGATCCTGTTTGTGAAAAAAATAAACATTACGGCGTTGATCGGTCATATCCCATTTCCCCTTTGCTGTCATATTTAAGTTTTTCTGCCATCCAGTATTTGTGATAAAATACCTTTGGCCATAAGTGTACCACGTTTGCCGGCAGCCCGTTAAGCCGGAGCTTTCTCATTAATTGAAACATTTTTCATATTGAATCGTATAATGAGAGAGTTTGGGAAAAAGGAGGAGAAAAAATGAATGCAAAAAGATGGATTGCATTAGTGATTGCTCTGGGGATTTTCGGCGTGTCTATTATCGTCAGCATCTCTATGAGTTTCTTTGAAAGCGTCAAAGGCGCTCAAACGGATCTCACATCACTGACGGATGAATCGCAGGAAAAGACGCTGGAAAACGGCAGTCTCTCAAGTAAAATTGCCGTATTAGAGGTCAGCGGCACCATTCAGGATAATGGGGACTCAAGCAGTCTGCTTGGTGCAGACGGATATAACCACAGAACGTTCTTAAAAAACCTTGAGCGCGCAAAAGATGACAAGGCGGTCAAAGGTATCGTTCTGAAGGTGAATTCTCCGGGTGGCGGAGTGTATGAAAGTGCTGAAATACATAAGAAACTGGAAGAAATCAAGAAAGAAACTAAAAAACCGATTTACGTGTCAATGGGTTCGATGGCAGCATCAGGAGGCTATTACATCTCAACAGCGGCTGATAAGATTTTTGCGACACCGGAAACCCTGACCGGGTCACTCGGCGTCATTATGGAAAGCGTCAATTATTCAAAGCTTGCCGATAAGCTTGGCATTTCTTTTGAAACGATTAAGAGCGGGGCCCATAAGGACATTATGTCTCCTTCCCGTGAGATGACGAAAGAAGAAAAAAACATCATGCAATCGATGGTTGATAATTCGTATGAAGGCTTTGTTGATGTCATTTCAAAAGGGCGCAGCATGCCGAAAGCAGAGGTAAAGAGAATTGCGGACGGCCGCGTGTATGACGGACGGCAGGCGAAAAAACTGAACCTCGTTGATGAGCTTGGTTTTTATGACGATACCATTACGGCGATGAAAAAGGATCACAAGGATTTGAAAAACGCCTCTGTCATTTCTTATGAGGAAAGCTTCGGATTAGGCTCACTGTTTTCCATGGGTGCGAACAAAATGTTTAAAAGTGAAATTGATTTTTTGAATATGAGAGAAATTCTATCGCAATCCGGTTCGCCGAGAATGATGTATCTCTATGCGAAGTAGGAGGGAACAATAATGGACGCGACATATGAAGAGTTAGAGCGCAATGACATCAAAGGCCCGCAAGAAGCGGAGCAGCTGACACATGCCTATGCTGGCTTTTGGGTTCGTTTCTGGGCTTTCCTGCTTGATTGGCTCGTGATATGGGGATTAAACCATTTGCTCGTTTCTCCCCTCTTTACCGTATTGGATCTGCCGAAAACATCCGGCATGTTTACCTTCTCGGCCTACAGTGTGACAACGCTTATTGTGTATCTTGCCTACTTCGCACTAATGACTAAATACTTCAGGCAGACGCTTGGTAAAATGGTGTTCGGCCTCAAAGTGGTTTCTGTGAAGCAAGATAGCAAGCTGACATGGAGTACAGTGATTTTTCGTGAAGTGGTTGGACGGTATATTGATAAGATTTGGATTTTATATATCGTTGTTGCTTTTTCACCTACAAAACAAGGGATTCATGATTACATCGCGGATACCACCGTGGTGCATGAAAAATTATACCGCAAATAACCGAAAACCCGGACCTCCGTCCGGGTTTATTTTTTTAGGAATTGGCGATAATGCTCCTAGAGGAAGTGAAGAATATGGTGTATGTACTGACAGCCATTCTTATTCTCATAGGGATCGTACTGCTTCTCAGAATGAAAATCCATGTCGCGCTGGAGTATCTTCATGCCGATGATAATGACAAATTGACCTTGAAGATTACGGCGCTGTTTGGCCTTATAAGGATCAAAAAAACAATCCCGGCGATTAAGGTGAACAAAGAAGACGGAACAGTGGATATCAAACAAAAAACTGAATCCAAAATGAAAAAAAGCAGCGGAAAGAAAAAAATTACACAAAACGATGTGCAGCAAAGCATTAATAAAATCGAAATGCTTTTGCATCAGGTCACCAGACTACGGAAAATCAGCGCGTCTTTTCTCGCGCATTTACATATCACAAAACTAGAATGGGTTACAGTAATCGGAATTCAGGACGCGGCAGTGACAGGTGTGTTAACAGGTGCTGTATGGGGTGTGAAGGGCGGTATCGCAGCAATGCTTTACGACCACCTGGACTTTGTGAATAAACCTGTCTATGAGGTGATCCCGTCGTTTCAAGTCCCTGTTTCCAAGACCCATTTTCAGTGTATATTCTTTTTTCGCTTTGGACATGCTATGCTTGCAGCTTTCAAATTCGTCAAATACGGACGGGAGCTATCCGTATTAAAGAAGAATCCGTCGGCTAGAATGACTTCAAAGAATGATTCATCAGTTTAAGGAGGAAGCGTATATGGCAGACCATCCCATCCAAGGTTTAATGAAAACCGCAATGGAAAACTTGAAGGAAATGATTGATGTTAACACCATCATCGGAGATCCAGTAGAAACGCCTGATGGAAGTGTGATTTTAACTGTTTCTAAAGTTGGATTCGGATTCGCCGCAGGCGGAAGCGAGTTTGGCGGAAAGCCAGCCGAAAAGAAATCGGAAGACGATGAGACAAGAGAACAGAAACTTCCTTTCGGAGGCGGAAGCGGGGGCGGTGTGTCCATTACGCCGATCGCGTTTTTAATTGTCGGATCGACAGGCATCAGAATGCTTCATTTAGATGAAAATACCCATTTAATAGAGAAAATTTTAGACGCAGCCCCTCAAACACTCGAACGCATCCAGCAAATGTTCAAGAAAAATAACAAGAACCAAAGCCAGGGCCAAAATCAAAACCAAATGAACAATATGAATTATTAAAAAAAGGTTAACTGCGCTGGCCGCAGTTAACTTTTTTTTGGCATAAACTTTGCAGTTTGCAGGAAACTTTACTATGATAGAGACATACATACAAAAGGGAGGAATTATAATGGCTGAAATTACATTCAAAGGCGGTCCGGTTACACTTGTCGGACAAGAAGTGAAGGTAGGAGATCAAGCTCCTGATTTCACAGTGCTGACTAACAGCCTTGAAGAAAAATCGTTAGCTGACATGAAAGGAAAGGTAACGATTATTTCTGTTATCCCTTCAATTGATACAGGTGTTTGTGATGCACAAACACGCCGTTTTAACGAAGAAGCTGCAAAGCTTGGAGATGTCAACGTCTACACAATCAGTGCAGACCTTCCATTCGCGCAAGCGCGCTGGTGCGGCGCTAACGGAATTGACAAAGTGGAAACACTGTCTGACCACAGAGATATGTCATTTGGCGAAGCGTTCGGTGTGTATATTAAAGAACTTCGTTTGCTTGCGCGTTCCGTATTTGTCCTTGATGAGAATGGAAAAGTCGTTTACGCTGAATATGTAAGCGAAGCAACAAACCACCCGAACTATGAAAAGCCAATTGAGGCTGCTAAGGCATTAGTGAAGTAAGCAGGGAAAAAAGCTCCAGGCTGACGCCGGAGCTTTTTTCATGGCAAGGAGGAACACAATATGCAAAACGACCATGTAGGTGCGGTGTATGAGCTGTTAAACGAAGCAGCGATTATGATAAAGAATGAATTGCAGATTTCATATATAGAGGCGCTGGCCGAAGCAGGAGAAATGTATTTTCTTGAAAAAACGGATCAGCTGAAACTGCCTGCTGATCAGAAAACCAAACAACTTCAGGCTCTGCTTGAAAAAGCGGATTTCGGCACGTATGAGCATGAGTGGGTACGCAAGGCTTTTCAGCTTGCCGTCCTTAAAGGAATGAAAGATATCTCCCATCCAAACAGACAAATGACGCCGGATACGATCGGGCTTTTCATCAGCTATTTGGTGAATAAGTTTATGGCGGACAAAAAGGAACTGACCATTCTTGATCCAGCCTTGGGAACTGGGAACCTTCTGTTTACCGTGCTGAACCAGCTGTCTGAAAAAACGGCAAACAGCTTTGGCATTGAAATTGATGATGTGCTCTTGAAGATCGCCTATGCCCAAGCGAACCTTCTGAAAAAAGAGCTTGAGCTTTTCCACCAAGACAGCCTTGAGCCGTTGTTTATCGATCCAGTTGACACGGTCATTTGTGATCTGCCAGTCGGCTATTATCCGAATGACGAAGGAGCAGAAGCGTTTGAGCTTAAAGCTGACGAAGGCCATTCCTTCGCTCATCATCTGTTTATTGAACAGAGCGTCAAGCATACCAAACCGGGCGGCTACTTATTTTTTATGATTCCGAATCATTTGTTTGAGAGCTCCCAAAGCGGCAAGCTGAAACAGTTTTTCAAAGATAAGGTTCATATCAACGCACTGTTGCAGCTGCCAAAATCTATTTTTAAAGACGAAGCTCATGCCAAAAGCATCCTTGTGCTTCAGAAACAAGGAGAGAATACGAAAGCGCCGGGGCAAATTCTGCTTGCGAATCTTCCGTCTTTCTCCAATCAAAAGGCGATGCTTGATATGATGGCTCAATTTGATGAATGGTTTAAAAAAGAAAAGTAAGTGTTTTAAAAGCAGCTTAGGCAGCCGTATGAGGTCGATGCCTAAGCTGCTTTTATTTATGCTTTTGAAGACCGGACTTGACGAATTGAATCCAGCTTTGAAACACAAAATACAGAGGGAAAAACCGCAAATTGTAAGCGTTCATCAATACAAAACCTATAGGGAATGTGTCTGAAAATAACGACTTCTTATTGTAAGCGTTATCAATACGCAAGTTGACTTGAAAAGCCGACATGACAATGTTTAAATGGAAAAGTCAGATATTTTTCGGAGAAGATGTTGATATTCACCGGGAAAAAAGTACGAAAAACGAAGTTGTTGATACAGAGTATAAAGGAGCGTCAATCATGTCCAAAATTATTGCAATTAACGCAGGAAGCTCGTCTTTGAAATTTCAGCTTTTCGAAATGCCTTCAGAAACCGTTTTAACGAAGGGTTTAGTTGAACGAATCGGTATCGCCGACAGTGTATTCACAATTTCTGTGAACGGCGAAAAAAATACAGAAGTAACTGATATTCCGGATCATGCGGTAGCTGTTAAAATGCTGCTGAATAAGTTAACGGAATTCGGCATTATTAAAGACTTGAATGAAATTGACGGAATTGGCCATCGTGTCGTTCACGGCGGAGAAAAATTCAGCGATTCTGTTTTATTAACGGATGAAACCATTAAGGAAATCGAAGATATTTCTGAATTGGCACCGCTTCACAATCCGGCAAATATCGTTGGAATTAAAGCGTTCAAAGAAGTGCTTCCAAATGTTCCTGCGGTAGCTGTATTTGATACGGCATTCCACCAAACAATGCCTGAGCAGTCTTACCTGTACAGCTTGCCGTATGAATACTATGAAAAATTCGGCATCCGTAAATACGGCTTCCACGGCACTTCACATAAATATGTAACTGAGCGTGCGGCAGAGCTTCTCGGCCGTCCGTTAAAAGACTTGCGCCTGATTTCCTGCCACCTTGGAAACGGAGCAAGTATTGCGGCTGTTGAAGGCGGAAAATCAATTGACACATCCATGGGCTTTACGCCGCTTGCCGGTGTAGCAATGGGTACACGTTCTGGAAACATCGACCCTGCCCTGATTCCATACATCATGGAGAAAACAGGCCAAACGGCTGACGAAGTATTGAATACATTAAACAAAAAAAGCGGACTGCTCGGCATTTCCGGTTTCTCAAGCGATCTTCGTGACATCGTCGAAGCAACGAAAGAAGGAAATGAGCGCGCGGAAACGGCTCTTGAAGTATTCGCAAGCAGAATCCACAAATACATCGGTTCTTACGCTGCAAGAATGAGCGGTGTAGATGCGATCATCTTTACTGCCGGTATCGGTGAAAACAGTGTGGAAGTCAGAGAACGCGTTCTTCGCGGTTTAGAATTCATGGGCGTATACTGGGATCCTGCGCTTAATAACGTGCGCGGCGAGGAAGCTTTCATCAGCTATCCGCATTCTCCAGTAAAAGTCATGATCATTCCGACTGATGAAGAAGTCATGATTGCGCGCGACGTTGTTCGTTTAGCAAAATAAATCGCATGAAAGCACATTCTCTTGAATGTGCTTTTTTGTTGATGCATGATAGTGACAGACAGAAAACATAAAAGAGGTGGGCCTATGAACGTTCAAGAGCATAAACAAGAAGCTCCCGATATCGTTCGGTGCAAAGTGATTACTGTCAGTGACACGAGGACAGAGGAAACCGATAAAAGCGGCAAGCTGATGATCTCATTTTTAGAAGAAGCCGGTCATCATATTGCTGCATATGAAATTGTAAAAGACGAAAAGGATGCTTTGCAGCGGTCAGTGCTTGCGGGCTGCATGGATGAACAGACAGACGCGGTACTCTTAAACGGAGGGACAGGCATAGCAGATCGTGATGTCACAATTGAAGCCATAACGCCGCTGTTTTCGAAAGAATTGCCCGGCTTTGGAGAAATATTCAGGATGCTGAGTTATACAGAGGATATCGGCTCTGCCGCAATCATGTCGAGAGCAACTGCCGGCGTCATTCAGCATACCGCTGTTTTCTCAACGCCAGGCTCAAGCGGCGCAGTAAAGCTGGCAATGAATAAGCTGATTATTCCCGAACTTGCGCATGTGGTCAGAGAAATCAGAAAAGACAAGTAAATGAATAAATACTATGAAACTTCACCTGAAATTTAGGTGAAGTTTTTTTTATAAAAGGCTTGAAAAAACGAAACGTACTTGTTAAAGTGTATACATACAAAATGTATTTTTATTAAATATAATTTATTTTTATACAAAATAGAAACACGGTTGAGAGGGGATTTTTATCATGTCAGAACAGAAAAAAGTCGTATTAGCATACTCAGGAGGTCTTGATACTTCCGTCGCAATAAAATGGCTTCAGGAGCAAGGATATAATGTAATCGCCTGCTGCCTGGATGTCGGTGAGGGCAAAGATTTGGCATTTGTTCAGCAGAAAGCGCTTGAAGTCGGCGCGACAAACTCCTACGTGATCGATGCAAAAGAAGAATTTGCACAGGATTACGCGCTTATCTCTTTGCAGGCCCACACGATGTATGAAGGAAAATACCCGCTTGTTTCGGCATTATCTCGACCGCTGATCGCGAAAAAACTGGTTGAAATTGCGGAAAAAGAAGATGCACAGGCGATTGCCCACGGATGCACAGGGAAAGGAAATGACCAGGTTCGTTTCGAAGTCTCCATTAAATCATTAAACCCTGACCTAGAAGTCATCGCGCCGGTTCGCGAATGGCAGTGGTCACGTGAAGAAGAAATTGAATATGCGGCTAGCCGCGGCATTCCGATTCCGATCAATCTTGACAGCCCGTATTCTATCGACCAAAACCTCTGGGGACGCGCCAATGAGTGCGGTATTTTAGAAGATCCATGGGCGGCGCCGCCAGAAGGTGCATACGATTTAACAGCTCCGCTGGAAAAAACGCCGGACACGCCGGAAGTGATTGAAATTGCATTTGAACAAGGCGTGCCTGTCTCCATTGACGGTGTTTCCTACTCGCTTTCTGAGCTGATCTTGAAGCTGAATGAAATGGCGGGCGCGCACGGTGTCGGACGTATCGACCACGTGGAAAACCGCCTCGTTGGCATTAAATCCCGGGAAGTATACGAATGCCCTGGTGCGATGACACTGATCAAAGCGCATAAAGAATTAGAAGATTTGACACTGGTGAAAGAGGTAGCCCACTTTAAACCGATCATCGAGCAAAAAATGTCAGAAATCATTTACAACGGCTTATGGTTCTCACCGTTAAAAGACGCGCTGCACGCTTTCTTAAAAGAAACGCAAAAGCATGTCACAGGCATTGTCCGCGTGAAGCTGTTTAAAGGCCATGCAATTGTAGAAGGACGTAAATCGGAATACTCTTTATATGATGAAAAACTTGCAACATATACAAAAGACGATGCATTTGATCACCATGCAGCAATCGGATTTATCGAGCTTTGGGGACTTCCGACAAAAGTGAACAGCATCGTGAAAAAGAAGGAGCAGATTAAAGCATGAAGAAGCTTTGGGGAGGCCGATTTCAAAAAACACCGGAAAAATGGGTCGACGAGTTCGGCGCGTCTATATCATTTGACCAAAATTTAGTTGCTGAAGACATTACAGGGTCTCTCGCACATGCTGCCATGCTGAAAAAA
Organism: Bacillus sp. GW821-FHT01G09; assembly: GCF_059422205.1. Taxonomy (NCBI): domain Bacteria; kingdom Bacillati; phylum Bacillota; class Bacilli; order Caryophanales; family Bacillaceae; genus Bacillus; species Bacillus sp. GW821-FHT01G09. The sequence goes on along the minus strand of NZ_JBWKWL010000003.1, from coordinate 365,561 downwards.
TGCGGTATTCTGACAGCTGAAGAAGAGCTGAAAATCCGAGAGGGCCTGAATACCCTTTTGCAAAAAGCAGAGGAGGGAGCATTGGAATTCTCAGTCGATTATGAGGATATTCATTTGAACATTGAGAAAATGCTCATTGACGAAATCGGTCCTCTTGGCGGCAAGCTGCATACCGGCAGAAGCCGGAATGACCAGGTGGCGACTGACATGCATTTATACTTGAAGAATCATGTCGGCCACATCATCGAGCTGATTGAGGCATTCCAAAGTGCGCTGATCGAAAAGGCGGAAGCGAACGTTGAAACGATTCTGCCGGGCTACACACATTTGCAGCGCGCCCAGCCGATTTCATTCGCTCACCATCTGCTTGCGTATTTCTGGATGCTTGAGCGCGACAAGGAGCGTTTTCAGGATTCGATGAAGCGGATTAACAAATCTCCGCTCGGCTGCGGGGCGCTCGCGGGAACAACCTTCCCAATTGACCGTGACTATTCAGCAGAACTGCTCGGCTTTGATTCCATTTATGAAAACAGCTTGGACGGCGTCAGCGACAGAGACTTCATTTTGGAGTTTTTAAGCAACAGCAGTATGCTGATGATGCACCTATCCCGTCTCGCTGAAGAAATCATTTTATGGTGCTCGCAGGAGTTTAAATTCATCGAGCTTGACGATACGTACGCAACAGGAAGCAGCATGATGCCGCAAAAGAAAAACCCTGATATGGCGGAGCTGATCCGCGGCAAAACAGGGCGCGTATACGGCGATATGATGGGTCTGTTTACGATCATGAAAGGACTTCCGCTCGCTTACAACAAAGATCTGCAGGAAGACAAAGAGGGCATGTTTGACACGGTGAAAACGGTGGAGGGCAGCCTGCAAATCTTCACAGGCATGATCCAAACAATGACTGTAAACAAAGACGTCATGAAGCAAGCAACAAAACAAGACTTTTCAAACGCGACGGAACTGGCCGATTATTTAGCTAAAAAAGGAATGCCGTTCAGAGAAGCGCATGAAGTGGTCGGGAAACTTGTGTACACATGCATCGAAAGAGGGATCTATTTAAGCGATATGCCGTTTGGCGAGTTTCAGCAGGCGAGCACACTATTCGAAGAAGATATTTACACTGTGTTAGACCCTTACTACGCAGTTGAAAAAAGAATGAGCGCCGGGGGCACCGGATTCAAACAGGTGGAACAGGCGCTTGAAAAAGCGAAAGCTTGCGTGGCAGCAGGAGTTTGTTAAAATTTCCTTCATAAAATCCCGTCATTATAGCCAACCTACCTCTATAATGATGGGAGGCAGAATGATGAAAAAAGAACCGGAACGCTATATTTATGATGAACAAGAAAGCCAGGAGACAACAAGGCTCATTTCAGAAGCATATCAAAGCGGTTATGTCGATATGCCTGATCAGGAGTCTTCATCTCCTGCAGAATAAGCTGTCTGTACAGACAGCTTTTTTTGTATGCCAAAGTGTAAAAAGTGATATTGCAAGCCTTTTATAGTAAAGTAGAAGAAGAAACACTTTATTGAAAGCGGCGACGTTGCTTTGGGAGGTATTCATGTGCGACATGCTTTAATTACTGCCGGTTCGAAGGGTTTAGGCCGCAAAGTGACTGAAACGTTGCTTGCAAAGGGGTATTCAGTAACAGTCAATTACAGACAGGATGAGGAGGCAGTCAGCCGCCTGAAGGAAGCCTGTCCCGATTGTCTTGACCGGCTGCAATTTGTAAAAGGTGATGTCACCAAAAAAGAAGATCTGCTGCGTATTGCAGAGGCTGCCTTAAACCGCTTCGGAAGGATCGACTTTTTGATTAACAACGCGGGACCATACATATTTGAACGTAAAAAGTTAGCCGATTATACTGATGATGAATGGTATGGCATGCTGGAAGGAAATTTAAGCGCCGTCTTTCATTTATTCAAAGCGGTTATTCCTATTATGAGAAAACAGCAATTTGGACGCATCATTACGTACGGATTTCAAGGTGCGGCTCACGCGCCCGGCTGGCTTCACCGATCGGCATTTGGCGCTGCGAAAGTGGGCTTGGCTTCTTTGACGAAGACAATTGCCATTGAAGAAGCCGAATTCGGCATAACCGCCAACATGGTTTGCCCAGGAGACATTGTCGGCGACATGAAAGAAGCATCGATAGAGGAAGCCAGAATGCGAATTGGCAAAGAAAAAACGCCGATAGGAAGATCCGGTACAGGCGAGGATATCGCCCGGATTATCGCTTTCTTGTGTGAGGAGAACTCAGACCTTGTGACAGGGACTGTCATTGAAGCCACCGGAGGCCTCAATGTCATTAACAAGAATCAAACAACATAAGTTTTTCAGCTTTTTAAAAAGGGAAAATAAAAAAATCAAAATCATGTGACGAGGTGAAAGAAATGAAAGTGACATATCACGGACATTCTGTAATCACAGTGGAAACGAAGGACCATCATATTATTTTTGATCCGTTTTTAACAGGGAATTCATTAACGGATATAAAGCCGGAGGATGTAAAAGCGGATGTCATCTTACTAACGCACGGCCACAATGACCATGTCGGTGATACTGAACAAATCGCCAAGCAAAATAACGCGCTGGTTATAGCACCGAACGAGCTCGCTGTGTACTTAGGCTGGAAAGGCTTGAATGTTCATCCAATGCACATCGGCGGCTCCCGCCAGTTCGATTTTGGAAAAGTGAAGCTCACACAGGCCTTTCATGGATCAGCCATCACAGATGAAGAAAACAAAACGATCACTTACACAGGCATGCCTGCCGGTATTTTGCTGACTGTAGAAGATAAAACGATTTTCCACGCGGGCGATACGGCTCTTTTCTCTGATATGAAACTCATTGGCGAATTGAATCATATCGACCTTGCTTTCCTGCCGATTGGCGATAACTTTACGATGGGGCCTGAAGACGCCAAGCTTGCCGCTGAATGGCTGCGCGCAAAACAGGTCGTGCCGGTGCATTACAATACATTCCCGGTCATCGAACAAGACCCAGAAGCATTCGCTGACAGCCTGCCGGGCGGAGTCGGCAAAGTCATGTCGGTCGGTGAGACGATCGAGCTTTAAACCGTGAAACCATCTCCTGATGAATCAGGAGGTGGTTTTTATTTTTTCAGTTATCCTGTAATGGTCTTATCAGAGGTTCCTTCCAATTCTTTGCTGCGCTGCTGAAAACGTTTGGTTATCCGGGCGATCAAGTCCTTCGTGGCGCGGTCAAAATGAACTTCTTTTTGATTTGTCAACAGCCCTATGGGCGGGGTGATATCCAGGTTCAGAATTGGAATAACTTTAGTGCCGTTGAACGGTTTAGAATGTGCGGTGCTAGTAAAGATTGAAATTCCGATGTTTTCACGTACGTAATATTCATGTGACATGCTGCTTGTGAGCTCCATTTTTTTGTAGCGATTCCCGAGTTCTCTATGTAAATGCTGTTCAATTTGTAAGCGAATGGGGCAATTGGCGGGCGTAAATATGAAGCGCTCTTCTGCTAAATCAGACAAATGGACAGCCTTCTTCTCAGCGAGCGGATGTTGATCAGATATAATCACATTTAATGTGTCATAAAAAAATGGATGGTAGTAATTTTCAAGAATCAGCTCCGGCTCGCCGCAGACTGCAAAATCAATCGTCCCGTCTAAAAGCTTTTGACTGCAGGTATTGGCGTCATCAACCTTGATATTAACCGTTATCTTTGGGTAATCCTTTAAGAAATCCTTTAAAATCTCGGGGAATATCAGACTGGCGGTTGGCTCTGAAACCCCTATGTTGATAATGCCTGCCTCTTCTTCCTTTAAGTCGGAGAGATTGTGTTTAAGCGCCTCGTATTGCATCAAAAGATCTCCTGTTCGTTCATAAAAAAGTTTCCCTGCTTTTGTCAACTGCAGGCTTTTTCCTCTTTCAAACAGCAGTACGCCTAAATCTTGCTCCAATTGCTTCATACGCATCGATATCGTCGGCTGCGAGTAGTTGAGTATTTCTGCAGCTTTATAGAAGCTTCCAAATTTTACAATCGTATGAAACGTTTTGATTGAGCGTAACTCCAATGTGCTCCCTCCTGTTTTTCATCATTAAAATTACTGAAGTGAAGGTTTACTTTTTTTGATTAGTCAAAGATCAGAGTATGCTTTATAGTATAAACAATAAAAGCTTAGTAAACAAATAGGAATTATATATTTTGTGAAGAGGAGTGACAAAAATGAGTGATGATATTTTTCGACTGGCAACTGTTGAAGATGCATCGGAGCTGTTGAAACTGGTTAACAGCGCATTTCAGCCCATTCGGCAGCTGGATATTGATTGGCCATCCACGAGAGCTGATATCCAAATGGTATCAGAAAATATTGAACATCATTCAGCGATTGTGCTGGAGCGGGATGGGAAGCTGATTTCAACGATTACAATCAGGTTCCCGTGGGAGAGTGAGACGCCTCCTTCAAAATATCCATTTGTGTGGTGGTTTGCGACACTGCCGGAATATAAAGGGCAAGGCGCCGGAAGTAAGCTGCTTACGTATGTTGAAGAAAAAGTGCTTCGAGATATGCTGAAGGCTCCTGCGCTGACACTCGGCACATCCGCGCGCAAGCATCCTTGGCTTGCTGACATGTACAGAAGGAGAGGGTATGAAGTGTATTTTGAGCAGGAAAAAGACGGGGACATAGGTGTGATGATGCACAAGGTTCTGATTCCGGAACGATTTAACCCAACGCTTTTAGGTGCGCCCAGCTGGGCATGATGTGAGGAGCCTATGAATAAGCGTAAAGGATTGGTTTTGCTGCTGTCAGTGTTTGCATTACTTGGCGGGGGATGTTCGCAAACAAATAACAAAACAGATCGTCAGGCTCAAACGGTCATAGTCGGCACTGGAACAGATTTTCCGAATATTGCGTTTTTAAATGAAAAAGGCGATTTGACCGGGTATGACATTGAAGTGATGAAAGCCATCGATAAGGAGTTGCCTCAATATACATTTGAATTTAAAACGATGGATTTCTCAAATTTGCTGACGAGTCTCGGAAATAAAAAAATTGACGTGATTGCGCACAATATGGCCAAAAATAAAGAACGAGAAAAGCGTTTTTTGTATCATAAAGTCCCATATAACTACTCGCCGATGTACATCACGGTGAAAGAGGATAATCACAAGATTCATACATTAAAAGACTTACACGGAAAAACAGTCATAGTTGGCGCCACGTCAAATGCGGCAGATTATATTACAAAGTACAACAAAACGCACGGCAGCCCGATTCATTTGAAATATGCGGGACAGGGAAGCAATGACACCGCCAATCAAATTGAAACCGGGCGCGCAGATGCAACGATAGCTACACCGTTTGCCGTCGATTTTCAGAATAAAACGCACGCCTTCCGCCAAAAGACAGTCGGTGACGTGTTATTAGATACCGAGGTGTACTTTATGTTTAATAAAGGCAGCCAAACCTTGGCGGATGACACGGATCAAGCGATTAAAAAGCTGGAGAAAAACGGAACGCTAAAAAAACTAAGCCGAAAATGGCTCGGGGCAGATTATTCAAAATCAAGTTTTGAAAAATAAATGGGGCGATGAGATGAAAACGAAAGCAGCATTCATGGCAATATTATTTTCGCTTATAACAGTTCTGTCAGCTTGCGGTGCAGGCAGTCAAACGACGGGAGCCGGGCAAAAGAAGGTACAGACGATCACGGTCGGAACTGGAACCCAATTTCCGAATATTTGCTTTATCGATGAAAAAGGCGATTTAACCGGTTATGATGTCGAACTGATCAAAGAGCTTGATAAGCGCCTGCCACATTATAAATTCGCATTTAAAACGATGGAATTTTCCAACCTGCTTGTCAGCCTCGGACAGCATAAAGTCGATATCGTGGCACATCAAATGGAGAAAAGCAAAGAGCGTGAGAAAAAATTTCTGTTTAACAAGGTTGCTTACAACCATTTTCCTTTAAAAATTACTGTGCTTCAAAATAACGATACGATCCGTGGAATTGAAGACTTAAAAGGAAAACGGGTGATTACGAGTGCAACCTCCAACGGAGCGCTTGTACTGAAAAAATGGAATGAGGATAATGGACGGCCGTTTGAGATTGCCTATGAGGGCCAAGGCGCAAATGAGACTGCGAATCAGCTGAAATCGGGGCGTGCGGACGCAACGATCTCAACGCCTTTTGCAGTAGACTTTCAAAACAAGACGAGCGCTATTAAAGAAAAAACCGTCGGTAATGTGCTTTCAAATGCCAAAGTGTATTTTATGTTTAACAAAAATGAACAAACGTTAAGTGACGATATTGATAAAGCCTTAAAGGAAATCATTGATGACGGAACGCTGAAAAGGCTCAGTTTGAAATGGCTTGGTGACGACTATTCCAAAGAGCAGTATTAGGTAAAAAGAGAGGGAGCAGTGATGGAAAAAGCGTTTGATATGAACATGATTGGAGATTTTGTGCCGACGTTAACCGCTTATTTACCGGTTACATTATACATTTTAACACTGTCCTTGCTTTTCGGTTTTGTATTAGGACTCTTTCTGGCACTGCCCCGCATCTACAATATTCCAATTGTAAATCAATTGGCAAAAGTGTATATCTCATTTTTCAGGGGAACGCCTATCATGGTGCAGCTTTTCATCGTGTTTTACGGAATCCCGGCGCTTACGGGGCTTATCGGGATTGATACATCAAAAATGGACCCGTTTTATGCTGCTGTCGCAACCTACGCGTTAAGCAATGCAGCGGCAGCCGCAGAAATCATTCGAGCGGGGGTGGGCAGTGTAGATAAAGGCCAAACGGAAGCGGCGTACAGTATTGGCTTAAGCGGTAGTCAGGCCTTCAGGCGAATCGTTCTGCCCCAGGCACTTGTCCAGGCGTTTCCGAATATGGGAAACATGGTGATCAGTTCTTTAAAAGATACGTCTCTAGCCTTTTCAATTGGTGTTATGGATATGTCCGGAAGGGGCCAAACACTGATTACCTCAAGCAACCATTCTCTTGAGGTTTACATTGCGCTATCGATTGTTTATTATGCTGTTGCAGTTTTATTCGAATGGTTCTTTCGAGTGGCAGAAAAACGAATCAAGAAGAATCAAACAAGGATTGTTACTGTTTTTGACATGAACATACATTGATATATTTCTTCGGATGAGGGGGGAGAAGATTGCAATTTGACTTTCCATTTATCGTTTCCGCCATGAAAGAAATGGTAAAGACCATTCCTCTGACATTGATGATGGCTGTTTTGCCGATTGTGTTTGGATTTCTCGTGGCTCTTGGAAATATAATTGTTAGAATTTTTAGAATTAAGGGCTTGGCGGCTTGCTCAAGGTTTTATGTGTCTTTCTTTCGAAGTACACCTGCAATCCTTCACATTATGTTGATTTATTTAGGGATACCGCCTGTTGCAGATCAAGTCAGCAGTTTTTTTCATCTCGGCTGGTCCGCCAATGAGATACCGGTCTCCATGTTTGTCATCATGGCCTTGTCTTTAACTGCCGGAGCTTATCTGACAGAAATCATCCGGTCGGGCATTCTGGCGATGGATACCGGACAGGTCGAAGCGGCTTATTCAATCGGCTTGACACACAGCCAAACCTTTCGGCGTGTAATATTGCCGCAGGCGCTGATGGTTTCCATCCCAAACTTCACAAATTTGGGTATCGGCTTTTTGCATACCACCTCTATCGCAGCTATAGTGGCTGTCCCAGAGATTACAGGGACGGCGACTATCGTTGCTTCTGATAATTATGCATTTTTAGAAGCGTTTATCGGAGCAGCGATTATCTATTGGGTGCTGACTCTAATCCTAGAATCCGTAAATGGAGTATTAGAGAGAAAGGCAGCCAGATTTCAAGGAGGCACTTTATGATTGAGATTAAAAATATCCATAAACAGTTTGGCATCCACCATGTATTAAAAGGGATAAATCTCACGGTACGCAAGGGAGAAGTTGTGACGATTATCGGGCCGAGCGGATCAGGGAAAACCACCTTTTTACGGTGCCTGAATTTATTAGAACGTCCAGACGAAGGGATCATTTCTATACATGACAAAGTGATTAATTGCAGCTTTCCGTCGAAAAAAGAGGTTCACTGGCTCAGAAAACAGACGGCAATGGTATTTCAGCAATACCACCTGTTTGCTCACAAAACGGTAATTGAAAATGTCATGGAGGGCTTGACGATTGCCCGGAAAATGAGAAAGCAAGACGCGTATGCCGTAGCGGAAAATGAACTGAGAAAGGTCGGGCTTCAAGATAAATTGAACGCTTATCCGAGTCAGTTATCGGGAGGACAAAAGCAAAGGGTTGGGATAGCAAGGGCGCTTGCCATTCATCCTGATGTGCTGCTGTTCGATGAGCCGACGGCAGCGCTTGACCCGGAGCTGGTCGGTGAAGTGCTTGAGGTAATGCTGGAAATCGTGAAAACCGGAGCCACCATGATTGTTGTTACACATGAAATGGAGTTTGCAAGAAGGGTCTCTGATCAAGTTGTTTTTATGGATGAAGGAGTCATTGTTGAACAAGGAACCCCGGAGGAAGTCTTCCGCCATACCAAAAAAGACAGAACGAGGCAGTTTCTCCGCCGTGTTTCGCCGGAATATTTATTTGAACCAAAAGAACACATAAAGGAGCCGGTGATATGATCCGCTTAAGTATTTTAGACCAAAGCTTGATATGTGAAGGGGAGACAGCAGCTGATACATTACAGCATACAGTGAACTTGGCACAAATGGCTGAAGAGTGTGGATATCACCGATTTTGGGTGGCCGAACATCACAACAATGATGAGATTGCAGGGTCTGCACCCGAGGTTCTTTTAGGCTATCTTGCTGCAAGCACAAGAAAAATTCGTTTAGCATCAGGCGGAGTGATGCTGCAGCATTACAGCTCTTATAAAGTAGCGGAGCAATTCCATCTTCTATCAGCGTTAGCTCCCGGCCGTATAGATCTTGGAGTGGGCAAAGCGCCCGGCGGGTTTCAGCTGTCCACAGACGCACTGCAGGCCGATTATGAAAAACCGGTGCGTCAGTTTGATGAAAAACTGGAGGAGCTTACTCATTTCGTACGGGATGATTTTCCTGATACCCACCGCTATGCCGCATTGCGTCCTAGGCCGCAGGTTGATCGGAAGCCGGGTATTTTTCTATTAGGAGGAAGCACAGAGAGTGCCATTTCGGCTGCAAAACTGGGAATCTCTTTTGTCTTTGCTTACTTTATTAACGGTGAAGAGGAAGTGCTGAAGGAAGCCCGCCGAGCATTTGACGCGCATCTCCCCCCAGGATCTGAGGCTGAATTTCATCTTGCTCCCGCTGTTTTTGCGGCACATACAAAAGAAGAAGCGGAAAAACATATTGTGTCGCGTGAATCGATAAAAGTGGTTTTGAAAGACGGGCGTAAGGTCAACGTCGGTTCCCGCGAACAGGCTGAGGCCTATCTGGAAAACGTCACAGAGCCATATGACATCATCGTGCAAAAAACCGGGATTATTGCCGGAACAAAGGAAGAAGTGGCAGAAGAATTAACACGTTTATCAGGCACATACAAAATCAATGATTTTGTTATTTTTACACCTATCAAAAATGCTGTAGAAAAACAGCTGTCTTATCAGCTGCTGAGCGATGCAGTTTTAGCTGCAAAACGTTAAGGAGGGACAGAAGAATGAGTGATGTTGTGAACATTGTGGTTTGGAGTAAAAAAGGCTGTTCGTATTGTGAGGAAGTCAAGAATTATTTGAATGAAAAAGGGTTCCCGTTCCAAAATATCGATGTTTCAGAGAAAGAAAAGCTTCGGGATATTTTACAGGTGAAATATGGGGTACGCCATGTGCCTGTGGTCGAAATCGGGCGCGGCAATCAGTATCAAGGGATAACTGAAATCGGCATTGAACACCTTGATCTTGCACTTGCTAATCATGCACAGATAAAGGAGGTAAAAAGATGACACGTTCAGATTTTATTCAGTTTGGAGCCATGATTCACGGTGTCGGGGGAACAACTGACGGCTGGCGTCATCCCGATGTTGATCCCTCGGCCAGCACGAATATTGAATTTTACATGAAAAAGGCGCAAACAGCTGAAAAAGGTTTGTTTAGTTTTATTTTCATTGCAGACGGCTTATTTATTTCTGAAAAATCGATTCCTCATTTTTTAAACCGTTTTGAACCGATCACCATTTTATCTGCGCTGGCATCGGTTACCAAAAATATTGGTTTAGTAGGGACGTTCTCTACATCTTTTACTGAGCCATTCACTATCTCCAGACAATTGATGTCGCTGGACCATATCAGCGGGGGCAGGGCAGGCTGGAATCTTGTTACTTCTCCGCAGGAAGGAGCGGCGCGCAACCATAGTAAGTCAAATTTGCCAGAACACACTGAACGTTACGAGATCGCACAAGAGCATTTGGATGTTGTGCGCGGGCTGTGGAATTCCTGGGAGCATGACGCATTTATACACAATAAGAAAACAGGGCAGTTTTTCGATCTGGCGAAGCTTCATCGCCTGAATCATAAAGGAAAGTATTTTCAAGTAGAGGGGCCCTTGAATATCGGGCGCTCTAAGCAGGGAGAGCCTGTAGTGTTTCAAGCGGGTTCATCAGAAACAGGCCGGCAGTTTGCTGCTAAAAATGCGGATGCGATTTTTACCCATTCCAATTCATTAGAAGAGACAAAAGCGTTTTATGCGGATGTGAAAAGGCGAGCTGCTGATGAAGGGCGTGATCCTTCAAGTGTGCGGATTTTTCCAGGGATCAGCCCGATTGTAGCAGATACGGAAGAAGAGGCGGAAAAGAAGTATCGTGAATTTGCAGAATTGATACCGATTGAAAATGCTGTTACTTATTTGGCCCGTTTTTTTGATGATTATGATCTGAGTGTTTACCCGTTGGATGAGCCATTTCCCGATATTGGCGATGTGGGAAAGAATGCGTTTCAAAGCACAACAGACCGGATTAAGAGAGAAGCAAAAGCCAGAAATCTGACATTGCGGGAGGTAGCACAGGAAATGGCTTTTCCACGGACTCTATTCATCGGAACACCAGAGCGTGTCGCATCCTTAATTGAAACTTGGTTCAACGCTGAGGCGGCGGATGGGTTTATCATTGGGTCGGATATACCGGGAACACTTGATGCTTTTGTAGAAAAGGTGATTCCGATTCTTCAAGAAAGAGGGCTTTATCGTCAAGATTATCGCGGCGGGACATTGCGGGAAAATCTCGGTCTTGGCATTCCGCAGCATCAATCCGTTTTACATTCATCACATCATTAGGTTTCGTCTGTTCGAATGCGGAAGCTGAAAGGGGAGGCTGACTTTTTTGACGATCATTGCCGGTACGGTTGTGAAAGGAAAACAATTAGGCAGAAAACTTGGATTCCCCACGGCAAATGTAGATGCAAAAATGCATGGGCTGCGTAATGGAGTTTATGGGGTTCTGGCGACAGTCAATCATCAATTTCATTTAGGGGTTATGAATATCGGTGTGAAACCGACGGTCGGCTCTAACCTTAAAAAGACATTGGAGATTTTTTTGTTTGACTTTCATAGAGACATCTATGGAGAAAAAATCGAATGCAGCATTCTCTTTAAAATTAGAGAAGAAAGAAGGTTTGATTCTTTGGAGTCGTTAACAAAGCAAATTAAAAAGGATATTTCGTGCGTTGCAAAACGCTTTGAGCTGATTGGGATTATGGCACCGAACAAAAAAGAAAGCCTGCTTTCCCATCAGGAGTTAAATCTTCCGGATCTCTGCTTTTACAAGAAATGTAACAACCTATATGGCGTCAACCGAGGCGTGTACAATGTCATTGATAACTGGTTTTTTGAGTACGGAATTACACAAGTAGTTTACAGGCGCATTTATATTTTATCTTTTTTAAGCTTTTTGAAAGAGGATAATCCGAAAGTTTCCAGCAAGTATATAAGATTTGGGGCGGGCGGTCTTGCTGATAAATTGAACCGATTTATTTCATCTTATGTTGAAGAGTCTGAAGAAAATATATTGGGATAGGGAAAGGAGCGGAACATATGTCTTTGGATTATTGGAGAAATATAGAAGGCTCCTATCCATATCAGACTACAGGAAATGACATCCTGACGTTGAAAGAGGAGTCTAATCCCGTAAATCTCTCAACGCTAGAAAAGCAGCTCATCGGCATTCGCCGGCACCTGCACCAATATCCTGAACTGTCAAAAGAAGAATTTGAAACAACTGCTTTTATAAAAAAATGCCTTAAAGAAAAGGGGATACAGATTCGCCCTACTGCTCTAAAAACGGGTGTGTTCGCAGACATAGCAGGGGAGTCAGAAGGTCCGGCGATTGCTTTGAGGGCTGATATTGACGCCTTGCCAATTGAAGAAAAAACAGGATTGCCTTATGCGTCTAAACATAAAGGGATCATGCATGCGTGCGGTCATGATTTTCATACGGCAGCGCTTCTTGGTGCGGCCTTTTTATTGAAGGAAAATCAAGACAGTCTGAAAGGAAAGATTCGTTTATTATTTCAGCCGGCAGAGGAAGCGGGTGCAGGCGCTGCAAAAGTGATAGAGGACGGCCAACTGGATGGCATTGATGCGGTTATTGGCCTTCACAATAAACCGGATATCGCGGTTGGGACTGTAGGGTTAAAAACAGGCCCGCTTATGGCTGCTGTTGACCGATTTAAAGTAGAGATAGAAGGGAAAGGCGCTCATGCAGCATTGCCGCATAATGGTTTTGATCCAATTGTCGGCGCCTCTCAGCTTATTGTCGCCCTGCAAACGATTGTAAGCAGAAATGTAAACCCGCTGCAAAGCGCGATTTTAACCATAGGGAAAATCAACGGCGGCAGCACTTGGAATGTCATTCCGGATACAGTGGTCATTGAGGGCACTGTTCGTACATTTGATTCAGAGGTTCGTAATCAAGTGAAACAGCGTTTTTTGGCAGTCACAGAGCAGATTTCTGCTGCTTTCTCGTTAAAGGCAAATGTGAAGTGGCATTCCGGACCGCCGCCGCTTTGTAATGATGAGGCAATAACGGGGCTGGTGCGAGACGCTGCGCATAAAGCGAAACTTCAAGTCATTGATCCCGCCCCATCAACCGCGGGGGAAGATTTTGCTTATTATCTTGAGCATATTCCGGGATCCTTTGCGTTTTTTGGAACAGACGGTGATCATGATTGGCACCACCCTGCATTTACAATTGATGAAACTGCCATTATCAAAGCCTCTTATTTTTTATATGAAAGCGCCAAGAGATTGTTAGATTTGAATGAAGAGTCAAAAATATCTGATTGATATAGATGGGGTGTTCTGATGAAGAAATTAATCGTTTTTGCATTTATTGGTTTATTGTCGCAGTTAATAGACGGTTCGTTAGGTATGGCTTATGGGGTTACCTCAACTTCTTTGTTATTGGCGTTTGGCATCACACCTGCTGTGGCTTCAGCTTCTGTCCATTTAGCGGAAGTCGTAACGACTGCCGCATCGGGAGTGTCGCATATTAAATTTGGCAATGTTGACAAACAAACCGTTTATCAGCTTGTCATTCCCGGCTCTATAGGCGCTTTTTTAGGCGCGGCATTCCTCAGCCAATTACCTGGAGATGTGGCGAAACCCTATATTTCTTTGTTTTTGCTCCTTCTGGGCGGATATGTATTGATCAGGTTTTTATTTCAATATAAGCCGGCTCTTGAGAAGAAGCATGTGCCGTTAAACCGAAAACAATCCATCCCATTGGGCGTGATCGCTGGTTTTGCAGATGCCACAGGCGGAGGCGGATGGGGACCGGTGACCACTCCGATTTTATTATCTCGCAAAGGCTTGAGCCCGAGGAAAGTTGTCGGGACTGTAGACACAAGTGAATTTGCCATCGCGGTATCTGCAACTGCCGGTTTTCTTATTTCATTAGGATGGGAGGACGTCAATTGGTTATGGGTGTTTTCACTAATGGCCGGCGGAATTATCGCTGCCCCTATCGCAGCATGGCTGGTGCAGAAGTTTCATCCGCAATTGATGGGTGTGCTTGTAGGAGGGTTTATTATTCTGGTAAATGCCAGAACATTAATAAATGAATGGATCGCAAACACAGCTGTTTATCCATTGATCTATACGGCCATAGGGGCGATATGGCTATTCGCAGTTTTATTTGTTTTATCTAAAATAGGGAATCGAAATATTGTTAAGACAGCAGTTGATGTCCATTTAAAAGAAAAATAAAGGGTTTTTCCGCTTTACGATGTAAAAGGAGCCACGGGGTCCTTGCGCTTGACTGGAACGAAATCAACGCTGTAAGAAGCCGGTCGGGCTTCTTTTTTATTTTCCAGCCTCATTGCGTATAAATCCTTTGAAACCTTATAATAAAAACAAGAAGACTGTCCTTAGAGGTGAAAGGCTTGGCAACGAAGCATGAACAAATTTTAACGTATATCGATTCACTGCCTGTCGGTGAAAAAATTTCTGTCCGAAGAATTGCAAAGGAAATGAAAGTAAGCGAAGGAACCGCGTACAGAGCGATCAAGGAAGCAGAGAATAAAGGGTTTGTCAGCACGATTGAACGTGTGGGCACGATCAGAATTGAACAAAAGAAAAAAGAGAACATTGAAAAGCTTACCTATGCAGAGGTTGTAAATGTTATAGACGGACAAGTGCTCGGAGGCAGGGCAGGGCTCCATAAGACATTGAATAAATTCGTCATCGGCGCGATGGAGCTTGACGCGATGATGCGTTACACCGCAGCGGGGAATCTTTTGATTGTCGGAAACAGAATCAATGCACACAGGCAGGCGCTTGAAGCGGGCGCGGCCGTATTGGTGACCGGGGGCTTTAACACGGATGACAGCATTGTGCAGCTGGCAGATGAGCTTGAACTGCCGATTTTATCCACGAGCTATGACACCTTTACAGTTGCCGCGATGATTAACCGGGCAATTTATGACCAGCTGATCAAAAAAGAAATTGTTTTGGTGGAGGACATCCTAACACCTGCTGACCGCACGGTATATCTTTCGCCTAAGGATAAACTTGAAAAATGGTATGAGAAAAATTTTGAAACAGGGCACGGCCGCTTCCCGGTTGTCGACGATCAAATGAAAATCCATGGCATTCTGACATCAAAAGATATTGCTGGCCATGACCGAAATGCATCTATAGAAAAAGTTATGACCAAAAATCCCGTCACGGTTATTGGGAAAACATCTGTCGCTTCAGCTGCGCAAACGATGGTATGGGAAGGGATCGAAGTGCTTCCCGTCACTGACGGCCACCAAAAACTCATCGGCATGATCAGCCGCCAAGACGTATTGAAAGCTCTTCAAATGATTCAAAAGCAGCCGCAGGTCGGGGAGAAGCTTGATGATATCGTTTCAAGGGGGTTTAAAGATGAGGGTGATGATAAAGAAAATCAAACGGTTTACGAGTATGAAGTCACGCCGCAAATGACAAATCAGCTTGGAACCATTTCTTATGGCGTATTTACGACTATTTTGACGCAAGCGGCAAACCGATTTTTGCGCTCGAAAAAACGCGGCGAACTCGTCATAGAGAGCATCACCATTTTCTTTTTGAAGCCTGTGCAGATGGAATCAGTCATCGAAGTCAAACCTCGCATCTTGGAGGCCGGCAGAAAGTTTGGGAAAATGGAAGTAGAAGTGCACAGCCAAGGTCATATCGTGTCTAAAGCGATGCTAATGGTTCAGCTGATGGAAAGAAGCTAAGGGACGTTCAGGCGCCCCTTACGCGTGATCTCTTTCAGCTTCTTTGGCGTGAAGGGGATTGTAATGCCTGAAGGCTTTATAACCTGCCCAAGCGCTTCCTGCTCCTATGACGATAAAGATACCGCCGATTACTAACGTTAATACTGAATGGAATAATATCATTTGGTTGAGCCCGTAGAACAGGACTAGTGACCCTAAGGCCATGCTTGATTTTGCTGAACATATTTCTTTTGCCAAAGATGGCTTTGCCCGTACGCCTTTTACTTTATAGTACACATAAAAGCAGGCGGAAAGCCCAATCAAAAAAACAAGAACCAGCATAAATGAAATCCTCCATCGTAAAAGTTTACAAACCCATTTTATACAAAAACGGGCTTGGTTTTGACGTTATTTTTCTTTTCCGTCGGCAGAGAATGTGATTTAATGAATAAAAACAATAAAGGAGTATCAAATGAAAACAGAATTGATCAGAACCATATCATTATATGACACGATTATCTTACATAGACATGTGCGTCCTGATCCGGATGCCTACGGATCACAGTGCGGGCTTACGGAAATCCTGCGCGAAACATATCCTGAAAAAAATATTTTTGCGGTCGGCACGCCTGAACCGTCCCTCTCTTTCTTATATTCCCTCGATGAGGTGGACAATGAAACATATGAAGGCGCACTTGTCATTGTCTGCGATACGGCAAATCAGGAAAGAATCGACGATCAGCGTTATCCTTCAGGCGCCAAACTAATGAAAATCGACCACCATCCGAACGAAGATCCATACGGTGACCTTCTCTGGGTCGATACAAGCGCCAGCTCAGTAAGTGAAATGATTTACGAGCTGTATTTAGAAGGAAAAGAGCACGGCTGGAAGCTGAATACGAAAGCGGCAGAGCTGATCTACGCCGGCATTGTTGGAGATACCGGACGCTTTTTATTTCCGAATACCACGGAAAAAACATTAAAATATGCAGGCGAGCTCATTCAGTATCCATTCTCTTCCTCAGAGTTATTTAATCAATTGTATGAAACAAAACTGAATGTGGTGAAGCTTAACGGCTTTATCTTTCAAAATGTGTCTTTGTCCGAAAACGGGGCGGCTTCTGTTTTCATCAAAAAGGATACGCTTGAAAAATTCGGCACAACGGCTTCTGAAGCGTCGCAGCTTGTCGGGACGCTCGGCAATATCTCAGGTATTCGCGCCTGGGTGTTTTTCGTAGAAGAAGACGATCAAATCAGAGTCAGATTCCGTTCGAAGGGGCCTGTCATTAACGGACTTGCCCGGAAATATAACGGCGGAGGGCATCCGTTAGCTTCAGGCGCCTCTATTTACAGCTGGGATGAAGCTGATCGGATTTTAGCTGATCTGGAAACATTATGTAAAGAACACGAGTAGAGGGGAGACCCTCTCTCTTAGTGTTCATCTGTGACGGGGATGAACCAGCAGCCGAAATCAGTAAGGTCCTCGTAGACTTGGAGATTGTGTGATTGAAGTTCTTTTTTGATGAGGGAAGCGAGTGAGTTTGTTTCGGCATATGCAGAAAAACCTTGTCTGAGACGGGCTGCTTGATCTTTTGCTAACTGACGGTCACTGTAAACCTCCATTTCCCTTCCTCCTTCCTTTCGCCATTAAGCCTCACATATAGTTTATAAAAAAGAATGGGAAAAAGCGACAGAAGTTTGGAGAATTTAAAAAAAATCCATAATTATGTGGCGAAAGAAATTTCAAGTTCCACTGTCAGCCTCGTATAAATAATCAATTCTCTGACGGTTGCCTCGTATTTTTTTTCATTGATCATATAGACTTTATTTTCAATTGTCCGCTTCAAGAGATCCTTTGTTTGATAGACGCTCTCTATGTCTTTTGTAATCACCTCTGAAATATCATCCTTTACATGCTCCTCGAATTTCGTTTTATCCGGCTGTGATATTTTATATTTATCCCCATTCAGCAATTTGACGCTGACGCTTTGAATCAGCAGTTTTCTTTTATTATCTTCATTCAGTTTATGGAGGTCTTCCTGATAGATCGAAATTTGATTGTTCAAGTCTTTTACATGCTCTTTTTGCTTTTCGATGAGGCTGACCTGCTCCTCTTGGAATGTTCCGTAAGTAAACAGGAAAAAGAACCAGCTGATTACGGCTCCGCACATCATTCCCGCGAAAAAACGCTGCCATCCCGGTTTTTTGTAATGCTGGGGGACCCTCATGAAGAAAGATGCTCCTGGGTCAGCCATGATATAATAAGCCAGCCGCTTTGCGCGCCCCCCATGGCCGAAATAATTAAAAGAAGCTGTTTAAAGATATCTCTCGTATTGCCTTCGAGTATGCCGCGTTCAAAGCTGTATACCGCATCAAAGGTGCCTCCGATAGCTGCGACAAGCGCCCATATTTTTAACCGGTTGGCAAGCTTTGTAATGGCTGTAAGCGGGGGTTCGCCTGCCAAGTATGCTCCGAGCCCTCCGATGAGTGCGCCTCCGATCAGCACCCCTAACGCAATGAAGTAGCTATTGATAAAATTCACCATAAATCCTGCTTCCTGATCCATCTTTATCACCTCACCTTTTATATCATATTGAGCTTTCAGGACAAGTATGATGATGAGTCAAAAAAGAACATTTGTTTCTTTTGGAAACCGGCCTTATAATGAAGGAAGAAATGGATCGTAATGAGAAAGAGGTGATAGCATGTCTTTTGTTCACCTGCAAGTGCATAGCGGGTACAGCCTGCTAAACAGCGCCGCGGCTGTGGAAGAGCTCGTCAGTGAAGCTGACAGGCTCGGATATGCGTCTTTGGCGCTGACAGATGATCATGTCATGTACGGAGCTATTCAATTTTATAAAGCTTGCAAGGCGAGAGGGATCAACCCAATAATCGGTTTGACGGCTTCTGTTTTTACGGATGACAGCGAGCTTGAAGCATACCCGCTCGTCCTGCTGGCAAAATCAAATACAGGCTATCAAAACCTGCTGAAAATCAGCAGCGTTCTGCAATCTAAATCAAAAGGCGGACTGAAGCCGAAATGGCTTCACAGTTATCGAGAAGGGATTATCGCAATAACGCCCGGCGAAAAAGGATATATTGAAACGCTTCTTGAAGGAGGGCTGTTCGAACAGGCTGCTCAAGCCTCGCTGGAATTTCAGTCTATATTCGGAAAGGGAGCTTTTTATTTCTCCTATCAGCCTTTTAAAGGGAATCAAGTCTTGTCAGAGCAGATTCTAAAGCTGTCAGAAGAAACGGGTATCCCTGTTACGGCCACAGGCGATGTGCATTACATAAGGAAGGAAGATAAGGCTGCCTACCGTTGTTTGAAAGCGATTAAAGCGGGGGAAAAACTGACGGA
Source organism: Bacillus sp. GW821-FHT01G09 (assembly GCF_059422205.1). Classification (NCBI taxonomy): domain Bacteria; kingdom Bacillati; phylum Bacillota; class Bacilli; order Caryophanales; family Bacillaceae; genus Bacillus; species Bacillus sp. GW821-FHT01G09. Next base: position 346,526 of record NZ_JBWKWL010000003.1, on the reverse strand, counting down.
TGCACCCGCTGAAGATTTGCCTGATCTCGATTTGAAACCACTCGAAGAAATGCAAAACATTTATCGAGAGCATCCCGAGGCACTGCAAGCTTCTGTAGAGATCGCGGAACAATGCCGGGTTGACGTCAGTCTCGGGCAGACCCGTCTACCGTCTTTTCCGACCCCAGACGGAACGTCCGCTGATGATTATTTAACGGATATCTGTATGGAGGGACTCCGCAGCCGTTTCGGCAAGCCTAATGAACGATACCTTCGCCGTCTTCAATATGAGCTTGATGTCATCAAGCGGATGAAGTTCAGCGATTACTTTCTGATCGTGTGGGATTTTATGAAGCACGCCCATGAAAAAGGGATTGTTACAGGACCAGGAAGGGGTTCTGCGGCAGGTTCTCTTGTGGCATATGTGCTGTATATCACAGATGTTGACCCGATTAAGCATCACCTTCTGTTTGAAAGATTTTTAAATCCCGAGCGCGTCAGCATGCCGGATATTGATATTGACTTTCCCGATACTAGAAGGGATGAAGTCATTCAATATGTTCAGCAGAAATACGGTGCAATGCACGTCGCACAGATTATCACCTTTGGAACACTTGCGGCAAAGGCGGCGCTCCGGGACGTCGGCAGAGTATTCGGCGTCAGCCCGAAGGAGGCAGATCAGCTTGCAAAACTCATTCCTTCAAGACCGGGCATGACGCTGGATGAAGCGAGACAGCAGTCACCGCAGCTGGATAAGCGGCTTCGGGAGTCAAGCCTGCTTCAGCAAGTCTATTCAATTGCCCGGAAAATAGAAGGGCTGCCAAGGCATGCATCAACCCACGCAGCGGGCGTTGTCCTGAGTGAAGAACCGTTAACAGATGTTGTTCCGCTTCAAGAAGGGCATGAAGGGATCTATTTAACGCAATACGCGATGGACCATCTTGAAGACTTGGGCCTTTTAAAAATGGATTTCTTAGGTTTGAGGAACCTGACACTTATTGAATCCATCACTTCAATGATTGAAAAAGAAGAAAATATTAAAATAGATCTTTCAAGTATTTCCTACAGCGATGACAAAACGTTCTCCTTGCTGTCAAAAGGGGATACGACAGGCATTTTTCAGCTTGAATCTGCAGGGATGAGAAGCGTCTTGAAACGGCTGAAACCTTCGGGCCTAGAAGATATTGTGGCAGTCAATGCACTGTACCGGCCGGGTCCGATGGAAAATATTCCGTTATTTATCGACCGTAAACACGGCCGGGCGCCTGTTCATTATCCTCATGAAGATTTAAGGAGCATTTTGGAAGATACATATGGCGTCATTGTGTATCAGGAACAAATTATGATGATTGCTTCCCGTATGGCGGGGTTTTCTTTAGGCGAAGCGGACCTATTGAGAAGGGCGGTCAGCAAAAAGAAAAAAGAAATCCTGGACAGAGAGCGAAGCCATTTTGTTGAAGGGTGCTTAAAAAAGGAGTATTCTGTAGACACTGCAAATGAGGTCTACGATTTAATCGTCAAATTCGCAAACTATGGCTTTAACCGAAGCCATGCGGTGGCATACAGCATGATCGGGTGCCAGCTTGCGTATTTGAAAGCTCATTATCCGTTATATTTTATGTGCGGATTGCTGACAAGCGTCATTGGCAATGAGGATAAAATCTCTCAATATCTTTACGAAGCAAAGGGGAGCGGGATTCGTATCCTTCCTCCGTCAGTGAATAAAAGCAGTTTTCCGTTTACCGTTGAAAACGGATCTGTCAGATACAGCCTCCGCGCGATAAAAAGTGTAGGCGTCTCAGCAGTCAAAGATATATATAAAGCAAGAAAAGAGAAACCATTTGAAGATCTTTTCGATTTCTGCTTTCGCGTGCCGTCAAAAAGCGTAAATCGCAAAATGCTTGAAGCACTTATCTTTTCTGGTGCGATGGACGAATTCGGCCAAAACCGGGCCACGCTGCTCGCATCCATTGATGTTGCTTTGGAACATGCTGAGCTATTCGCCGCGGACGATGACCAAATGGGATTGTTTTTAGATGAATCGTTTTCAATTAAGCCGAAGTATGTGGAAACGGAAGAGCTTCCGCTAGTGGATTTACTTGCATTTGAAAAGGAAACGCTCGGCATTTATTTTTCAAATCATCCCCTCTCCGCCTTCCGAAAACAGCTCACTGCGCAAGGAGCAGTCTCTATTCTGCAGGCTCAGCGGGCAGTCAAAAGGCAGCTTTCACTAGGCGTTCTGCTGTCGAAGATCAAAACGATTCGGACGAAAACAGGTCAAAACATGGCGTTTTTAACGCTCAGTGATGAAACCGGCGAGATGGAAGCCGTAGTCTTCCCTGAACAATTCAGACAGCTTTCACCCGTTTTAAGAGAAGGCGCTCTTTTGTTCACAGCGGGGAAATGCGAAGTAAGACAAGATAAGATCCAATTCATCATGTCCCGGGCAGAATTATTAGAAAATATGGATGCAGAAAAAGCGCCATCGGTTTATATAAAAATAGAAAGCAGTCAGCACAGCCAGGAGATCCTGGCAAAGATTAAGCGCATTTTGCTGGAGCATAAAGGGGAAACAGGCGTTTATCTCTATTATGAAAGGCAAAAACAGACGATTAAGCTACCTGAGTCGTTCCATATCAATGCAGATCACCAGGTGTTATATCGCTTAAAAGAGCTGTTGGGTCAAAAAAACGTCGTTTTAAAACAGTGGTAACGATTCGCTTTTTGTTATACAATTGGAGCAATTATGTGATCCTGTTTAAATATTCAGATAGATTTACTCCGCAGAATGCAGCAATCAACGCAGCAGTATACGAATCAAAAAATATCCATAAGGAGTGTTTAGGAGAATGTCATTAAGAGAAGAAGCATTACACCTGCATAAAGTCAACCAGGGGAAACTGGAGTCTAAATCAAAAGTAGAGGTCAGAAATGCGAAAGATCTAAGCCTCGCGTATTCTCCGGGTGTTGCAGAACCGTGTAAGGATATTCATGAAGACATTAACAAAGTATATGATTATACAATGAAGGGGAACATGGTAGCAGTTGTAACTGACGGTACAGCTGTACTTGGCCTTGGAAACATCGGCCCTGAAGCGGCGCTTCCTGTTATGGAAGGGAAAGCAGTTCTTTTCAAAAGCTTTGCGGGCGTAGATGCGTTCCCGATTGCTTTAAACACAAACGATGTTGATAAAATCGTTGAAACTGTAAAATTGCTGGAACCGACATTTGGCGGCGTCAACCTTGAAGATATTGCAGCGCCAAATTGCTTTATCATTGAAGAGCGCCTCAAAAAAGAAACAAACATCCCGGTTTTCCATGATGATCAGCACGGTACTGCCATTGTAACCGTAGCAGGTCTTGTGAACGCGCTGAAACTGTCTGGAAAATCCATGTCATCCATTAAAGTTGTCGCAAACGGCGCGGGTGCGGCTGGCATTGCGATTATCAAGCTTCTTCATCATTATGGCGTTCGCGACATTGTGATGTGCGATTCCAAAGGGGCCATTTATGAAGGGCGCCCGAACGGCATGAATGATGTCAAAAATGAAGTGGCGAAGTTCACGAACCAAGATCGCAAAGACGGTTCTCTGAAAGATGTCATCGTTGATGCTGACGTATTTATCGGTGTCTCTGTAGCAGGCGCGTTAACAAAAGAAATGGTTCAAAGCATGGCAAAAGATCCAATTATCTTTGCAATGGCAAATCCAAATCCGGAAATCATGCCGGAAGATGCGCGTGAAGCCGGAGCAAGCGTTATCGGAACTGGCCGTTCTGACTTCCCGAACCAAGTAAACAATGTTCTTGCATTCCCTGGTATTTTCCGCGGAGCACTTGATGTGCGTGCCACTCATATTAACGAGGAAATGAAAATCGCAGCGGTTGAAGCCATTGCTTCACTGGTTTCAGAAGATGAGCTTAGCGCAGATTATGTCATCCCTGCACCGTTTGATAAACGTGTTGCGCCTGCTGTTGCGAAGGCTGTGGCAAAAGCTGCGATGGAAACAGGTGTTGCAAGAATCACTGTTGACCCTGAGGAAGTCGCAGAAAAAACAAGAAAACTTACGATTATTGGTGAATAATTTTAATTCATTCCAAAAATGGCAGCGCGTTGGCGGAGACCGGCGCGCTGTTCTCAAGTTAAACTGACGGCTGAAATTTTTTTAGGGGGTTAGCCTTAAAAAAATTTCAGCCGGGTTTAACATTATTTTTGAATGCGCTGTCAACCTTGTCGTTTCAACACCTTATCTGATTTCATACAAGCCTTTCCGAGCACGTCATCGAATAAAAAGTTGTCGAATTGAGGATGACAGCGTTTGACAAAAAAAGTACAATAGTTTCGGTAAAGTTATTAGCAAGTCTATCTGTTTGATGACATGCGGTGAAGAGAACCCTTCACAAAAGGGAGGTAATCATTTGTTAAAGGATATATTCACGAAAAAGAAAAAGTATGCTTCCGTACCATCTGATCAAGCGAAGCACGATGTTCCGGAAGGCATTATGACAAAATGTCCTAAGTGTAAAAAAATCATGCTCACTAAAGAGTTGGATAAAAATATGCGGGTATGCATGAACTGCGATTATCATTTCCCAATGAACGCAAAACAGCGTATCGAAAGCTTGATGGATGAAAAATCCTTTGAGGAATTCAATCAGGGAATGCTCTCGGAAAATCCGCTTGGTTTCCCGGGATATCTGGAAAAGCTTGAAAAAGATCGCGAGAAAACATCCTTAAACGAGGCTGTTGTGACAGGCAAGGGCACCATCGGCGGATACCCGGCTGTAGTCGCCGTCATGGATTCTTCATTCAGAATGGGCAGCATGGGTTCAGTCGTCGGTGAAAAAATCACGCTTGCGATTGAAAAAGCAAAAGCTGATAAAGTTCCGTTTATTATTTTTACGGCTTCAGGCGGCGCTAGAATGCAGGAAGGCGTATTAAGTTTGATGCAGATGGCTAAGACAAGCTCTGCGTTAAAACTGTTCAGTGAAGAACAGGGTCTTATTATTTCAGTAATGACGCATCCGACTACCGGGGGCGTATCAGCAAGCTTTGCATCCCTTGGCGATTACAATTTCGCTGAGCCTGGCGCGCTGATCGGTTTTGCCGGAAGACGGATTATTGAACAGACAATAGGAGAAAAACTGCCTGAGGACTTCCAAACGGCTGAATTTTTATTAAAACATGGACAGCTTGATGCGGTTATTCATCGCGACGATATGAAAAAAACGTTAGAAAATCTGCTGGATATGCATCAAACAGGAGGTGACATTGAGTGGCTCCAAGATTAGAATTTGAAAAACCGGTGATCGAACTGCAAACCAAAATCGCCGAACTAAAAAAATTCACCCAAGATTCCGATATGGATCTAAGTGCGGAAATCGAACGGCTCGAAGACCGTCTCGCTAAGCTTCAGGATGATATTTATAAAAATTTGAAGCCGTGGGACCGGGTTCAAATCGCGCGTCTGGCGGACCGTCCGACAACTCTTGATTATATCGAACACCTGTTTACCGACTTTTTTGAGTGTCACGGAGACAGAGCGTACGGGGACGATGAAGCCATTGTCGGCGGGATTGCGAAGTTCCACGGCCTCCCTGTAACTGTAATCGGGCATCAGCGCGGTAAAGACACGAAGGAAAACCTAGTCCGCAATTTTGGGATGCCGCATCCTGAAGGCTACAGAAAAGCGCTTCGTCTGATGAAACAGGCTGACAAATTTAACAGACCAATTATCTGTTTTATTGATACGAAGGGGGCATACCCTGGACGAGCAGCTGAAGAAAGAGGACAAAGTGAAGCTATTGCCAAAAACCTGTTTGAGATGGCCGGCCTTCGAGTGCCTGTTATCTGTATCGTCATCGGTGAAGGCGGAAGCGGCGGAGCCCTTGGTCTGGGTGTAGGCAATCACTTGCATATGCTGGAAAACTCTACTTATTCTGTTATTTCTCCGGAAGGTGCCGCGGCACTTTTATGGAAGGACTCCAGTCTTGCTAAAAAAGCAGCAGAAACAATGAAAATCACTGCGCCGGATTTAAAAGAATTAGGTATTATAGATCATATGATTAAAGAAGTAAAAGGCGGAGCGCACCATGATGTGAAGCTGCAGGCAAGCTATATGGACGAAACCCTTAAACAATCGTTAAAAACTTTGCTGAAGCTGAGCGAAGAAGAATTAGTTCAGCAGCGCTATGAAAAATATAAAGCAATTGGCAAAGTCTCGGTTGAAGATCAATATATCGGGGTAAACTAAATAAACGTGAAGCCTTTGGCTCACGTTTATTTTTTGTGACATTCCTTAAATTTTATTTAAAAACAATTTATTTAATTGTATAATAGGTAAGGTTTCATAGGGAGGATGGAGATCCCTTTTCATTGTTTTTAGGGCAATGATCATGTTATGTTTAATCATATATGTTGCTGAGGTGAATGGAGAATGAAACGTATAGGGGTATTAACGAGCGGCGGGGATTCCCCGGGAATGAACGCAGCAGTTCGCGCAGTAGTCAGAAAAGCGATCTATCATGACGTTGAAGTTTACGGTATTTACAACGGATACGCGGGATTAATCAGCGGAAAGATTGAAAAGCTTGAACTCGGATCAGTAGGCGATATTATACATCGTGGAGGAACTAAGCTTTATACGGCAAGATGTCCTGAATTCAAAACAGTTGAAGGCCGTGAAAAAGGGATAGAAAACTTGAAGAAGCTTGGTATTGAAGGCCTTGTTGTTATCGGCGGAGACGGTTCATATATGGGTGCGAAAAAATTAACGGAACACGGGTTTCCATGTGTAGGTGTACCGGGTACAATTGATAATGACATTCCGGGCACTGATTTTACAATCGGTTTCGATACAGCTTTAAATACAGTAATTGACGCAATTGATAAGATTCGCGATACAGCGACTTCTCATGAACGTACATATGTAATCGAAGTAATGGGTCGTCATGCCGGCGATATCGCATTGTGGGCCGGTCTTGCAGGGGGCGCGGAATCGATCTTAATCCCTGAGGCAGACTATGACATGCACGAAATCATTGCCCGCTTAAAACGCGGCCACGAACGCGGCAAGAAGCACAGTATTATTATTGTTGCCGAAGGTGTAGGCAGCGGTGTTGAATTCGGGAAACGCATTGAAGAAGAAACAAATCTTGAAACTAGGGTATCTGTATTGGGCCATATCCAGCGCGGAGGTTCTCCGAGTGCTGCTGACCGTGTGTTAGCAAGCCGTCTCGGCGCATATGCAGTTGAACTGCTGCTTGAAGGAAAAGGCGGACGCTGTGTAGGTATACAAAACAATAAGCTTGTAGACCATGATATTATAGAAATACTTGAGACAAAACACACAGTTGAGCAAAACATGTATCAGCTTTCAAAAGAACTGTCTATCTAATGTGCAGCTGAAGGCTGAAGATTTCAGAAGGAAGTGAACCAAATGAGAAAAACTAAAATTGTTTGTACCATCGGTCCGGCAAGTGAAAGTATTGAAATGCTTACGAAATTAATGGAGTCAGGAATGAACGTGGCTCGATTAAACTTTTCTCACGGAGATTTTGAGGAGCACGGTGCAAGAATTAAAAATATCCGCGAAGCAAGTAAAAAACTTGGCAAGAACGTTGGAATTCTGCTTGATACAAAAGGTCCTGAAATCCGCACACATACAATGGAAAACGGCGGTATTGAGCTTGAAACAGGCAAAGAGCTCATTATTTCAATGGACGAGGTTGTAGGAACAACAGATAAAATTTCAGTGACATATGAAGGTTTAGTCCATGACGTTGAACAAGGTTCAACGATTCTGTTAGATGACGGTCTTATCGGTCTTGAGGTACTTGATGTAGATGCCGCTAAACGCGAAATCAAAACAAAAGTATTAAACAACGGAACACTCAAAAATAAAAAAGGTGTTAACGTACCGGGCGTAAGTGTCAATCTTCCGGGGATTACTGAAAAGGATGCGCGAGACATCGTTTTCGGTATTGAGCAAGGAGTAGACTTCATCGCACCATCTTTCATTCGACGTTCTACGGATGTGCTCGAAATCCGTGAGCTTCTTGAAGAGCACAACGCTCAGGATATTCAAATCATCCCTAAAATCGAAAACCAAGAGGGCGTTGACAACATCGATGCGATTCTCGAAGTGTCTGACGGCTTAATGGTTGCACGCGGAGACTTAGGTGTGGAAATTCCAGCTGAAGAAGTGCCGCTTGTGCAAAAAGAACTGATCAAAAAATGCAACGCGCTGGGCAAACCTGTTATTACAGCGACACAAATGCTTGACAGCATGCAGCGCAACCCGCGTCCGACTCGTGCGGAAGCAAGTGACGTTGCAAACGCGATCTTCGACGGAACAGATGCGATCATGCTATCTGGTGAAACTGCTGCCGGAAGCTATCCGGTTGAAGCAGTTCAAACAATGCATAACATCGCGTCCCGTTCTGAAGAAGCTTTAAATTATAAAGAAATTCTCTCAAAACGCAGAGATCAAGTGGGCATGACAATTACAGACGCAATTGGACAATCTGTCGCGCATACGGCGATTAACCTGAATGCTGCTGCGATCGTAACGCCGACAGAAAGCGGCCATACAGCACGTATGATTGCAAAATACCGTCCGCAGGCTCCGATTGTTGCGGTTACTGTAAATGACTCTATTTCCAGAAAGCTTGCCCTCGTATCTGGCGTATTCGCGGAAAGCGGCCAAAATGCGAGCTCAACAGATGAGATGCTTGAGGATGCTGTCCAAAAATCATTGAACAGCGGAATTGTAAAACACGGCGATCTTATCGTTATTACAGCAGGCACTGTCGGTGAGTCCGGCACTACGAATTTAATGAAGGTTCATACTGTCGGTGATATCATCGCTAAAGGCCAAGGCATTGGACGCAAATCAGCTTACGGTCCGGTTGTCGTTGCACAAAATGCAAAAGAAGCTGAGCAAAAAATGACTGACGGTGCGGTACTTGTTACCAAAAGCACTGACCGTGATATGATTACATCCCTTGAAAAAGCGTCTGCTCTTATTACAGAAGAAGGCGGTTTGACTAGCCATGCGGCGGTAGTCGGATTAAGCCTTGGCATCCCGGTTATCGTGGGTCTGGAAAATGCGACATCTATTTTGACAGATGGCCAGGATATTACAGTTGACGCTTCCAGAGGTGCAGTCTATCAAGGCCGTGCGAGCGTTCTTTAATTACAGGTGAAAACGGAAGGGGAATCCCTTCCTTTTCTCTTTATCATGCCTTTTGTTGAACAGAACGTGTTACACGTGTGGGGGGCTTGGATATGAGATTTTTGTTTTTGCTTTTTATTGTGTTTCCGGCAATAGAAATCGGCATATTCCTATTTTTAGGCAAGCTGATTGGCATTTTGCCGACAGTTCTATTCATGATTCTGACGGGCATTATCGGCGCAGCAGCTGCAAAAAAACAAGGAACCGAAGTGTATTATAAGGTTCAGCGTGATCTTCAATATGGCAAAATGCCGGGGGAAGCGATTGCTGACGGTCTGTGCATTTTCATTGGCGGTCTATTGCTGATGCTTCCGGGCTTTTTATCAGATTTGGCCGGCGCCTGTCTTCTTATCCCGTTTACCCGCGGCTGGTGTAAGCCGATTCTGTTCAAATGGCTGAGAGGAATGTCGAAGAATAAGCGGATCATCATCAAATAAAAAACGGCAGCCATGAAAAAACGGCTGCCGTTTTATTTTTGCTGAACGGTGATATAGGACCATATTTCTTTTAATGCGCCTGTTGTGATGAAAGCTTGGATGATGACGAGTACAGCCGGTCCCGCAATCAGTCCTAAAAACCCGAATAATTTAAAGCCTGCAAACAGGGCGATGAGCGTTGCCAGCGGATCGATCCCGATAGATTTACTTAGTATCTTGGGCTCTGTCAGCTGCCGCTGAATAAGAACGACGAGGTACAGGATACCAATTCCGATCGCTTGGGGCAGCTGGCCCGTAATCGACAAATACAAAATCCAGGGCACAAATACGGAGCCGGCACCCAAGTAAGGGAGAAGATCTACAAGCCCGATTAAAAAAGCAATTGTTGCGGCGTGTTCAACCTTTAAGAGAGAAAGGCCGATAAATACAATCACCATCGTGATGAAAACGAGGACGGCTTGTGCTTTGATAAAACCAGTCATTGCTTTTTTTAATTCGCTGCTGATCGCTTTGCTGTTAGCTGTCACACGATCCGGCAGAATTAAAACAAGCATGGCTTTCAGCTTATGCCAATCCTTTGTCATAAAAAAGGTTGCCAGAAGAGAAAAAATCAGAACCGCCGCCGTATTGGGAAGAAGAGCGAAAAATCTCGGGATCATCTCTAGAATGTGGGACAGCAGGAGCCCGGCATTTTTAGCGGCCGAATCACCGAGTGTCTGGATATGAGTGACGATGGAAGCCTGCTGGTTTGTTTCCAATTCTTGAAACAAAAGAGTTAACTCGTTATAGAGCGGCTGAATATGAGTTGTAAACAATTTTTCGCAATATGAAATAAACGTGCTGATATGCGGAGGCAGCGTTTTTGCTAGATAGGCTGTTCCCGTTACGATTTCGGCTACCAGAATGGTGAGCACGCCGAAGGCTGCGAGCAGAAAAAAAGCAAGAACGCCCAGAACATTTATCGTTCGGGGGAATCCTGTCACTTTGTCCAAATAATCGACAACAGGATGAATCACTGATGAAAGAATAAGGGCGATCAGGAACGGATAAGTTAACGGAAACGAATAATAGGCCGCAGCTATCGACCCTGCGGTCATTGATATGACAAAGAGGGTTCTGAAAAAAATAGTGATATAAGATTGATTCACGAAAACGGTCCTCCTCTCGTCAGCATGTCCTATTTTTTATATGTATTCACGCTGTTGCTGAATATGAATACATTCATCTTAAAGGAGGGATGGCATGTGTTTACACAAGCGAATTTATTTTTAATTTTACTCTTGGCTATCGCACTTATCGCAAAAAACCAATCATTGCTCTTTGCTGTATCCGTCCTTTTGATCATCAAAATCGTTGGGCTTGATCAGAAATTATTTCCGACCATCCAGTCAAAAGGCATTAACTGGGGTGTGACCATTATTACCATCGCCGTTCTTGTCCCGATTGCTACGGGAGAAATCGGATTTAAGCAGCTTGGAGAAGCAATGCGGTCTTCCTACGCATGGATCGCCCTTGGAGCGGGGATCGCAGTGGCGCTGATTGCAAAAAACGGCCTGACCCTGCTTGAAAATGATCCGCATATTACAACTGCTCTCGTGATCGGGACCATTCTTGCAGTCGCGCTTTTTGGAGGAGTTGCGGTGGGACCGCTGATCGGAGCGGGGATTGCTTATTTAGCCATGCAGATCGTAAAACTGTTCACTTCATGAAAAAAGCGGCCTTAAAGCCGCTTTTTTTTGTATGCAAAAACCCGCAAATAAAGGCGTTTTTTCGGGGAAATCACAGAATGAAAAAAAAAATTATAGGTAAACATTTAACAAATGTCTGATTATTGTTTATAATGAGAATAGGCTTAAACTTAAATAAGCTTATAAGAATTTGTTATGTTCTTTCATAAGCAAAGGGTTTTAGTACCAGCAGCCAGTAAAATGTAAGCATTTTCTTTTTGGGGGAGAGAAATACTTGCATCGTGCTTTTTAAGTAAGCCTCATGTTTTTACAACACTCTTAAAGGGGAAATTTATTGAAAAGGAGATGTTATATATGACAGCGACACGCGGTCTTGAAGGGGTTGTAGCAACAACATCATCTGTTAGTTCTATTATTGATGATACCCTTACATATGTGGGGTATGATATCGATGATTTGACAGAGAATGCAAGTTTTGAAGAAATCATCTACTTGCTTTGGCATCTAAGGCTGCCAAACAAAAAAGAGCTTGAAGAGTTAAAGCAGCAGCTTGCAAAGGAAGCTGCCGTTCCGCAAGAAATTATTGAGCACTTCAAATCTTATTCCCTCGAAAATGTTCATCCCATGGCTGCTCTTCGGACAGCAATTTCATTACTAGGCCTGCTTGACAGCGAGGCTGATACCATGAACCCGGAAGCCAACTACAGAAAGGCGATCCGCCTTCAGGCAAAGGTGCCTGGCCTGGTTGCAGCGTTTTCCAGAATTCGCAAGGGTCTTGAGCCTGTTGAACCGAGAGAAGATTACGGTATTGCGGAGAATTTTCTTTACACATTAAACGGTGAAGAGCCTTCACCAATTGAAGTTGAAGCCTTCAACAAAGCATTGATTTTACATGCTGACCATGAGCTGAACGCGTCAACGTTCACAGCGAGGGTCTGCGTCGCAACACTTTCTGACATCTATTCAGGCATTACTGCAGCAATCGGCGCGCTGAAAGGGCCTCTTCACGGCGGAGCGAATGAAGGCGTTATGAAAATGCTGACAGAAATCGGTGAAGTGGAAAACGCTGAGCCGTACATCCGCGCTAAACTTGAAAAGAAAGAAAAAATCATGGGATTCGGCCACCGTGTGTATAAGCATGGTGATCCGCGCGCGAAGCATCTGAAAGAAATGAGCAAGCGCCTGACCAACCTGACAGGCGAAAGCAAATGGTATGAGATGTCGATTCGTATAGAAGACATCGTCACATCAGAGAAAAAGCTTCCGCCTAACGTTGATTTCTATTCGGCTTCTGTATATCACAGCCTCGGTATTGACCATGATTTGTTTACACCGATTTTTGCTGTAAGCAGAATGTCCGGCTGGCTCGCTCATATTCTTGAGCAGTATGACAACAACCGTCTGATCCGCCCGCGGGCAGATTACACAGGCCCTGACAAACAAAAATTCGTTCCGATTGAAGAAAGAGCCTAAAGAACCATTGGAGGCTGGCTTGCGTCAATGAGGTTAGCCTCTTGTTCAGAACATCAAAATTGGGTTACACTTTAAATTGAATGTTAGGAAAAATCATTTTATTTTCTATACAAGAAAAATAAAATGTTTTCTAAATATGAATTACATACTGGGAGGTTTTTATTGTGGCACAAGGTGAAAAAATTACAGTCTCTAACGGAGTATTAAACGTACCAAACAACCCGATTATCCCATTTATCGAAGGAGACGGAACCGGTCCTGATATTTGGAACGCGGCTTCGAAGGTTTTGGAAGCAGCAGTAGAAAAAGCATACAAAGGCGAAAAGAAAATTACATGGAAAGAAGTTTACGCCGGAGAAAAGGCTTATAATAAAACAGGTGAGTGGCTCCCTGCTGAAACATTAGATGTGATCCGCGAATATTTCATCGCGATTAAAGGCCCGTTAACGACACCTGTCGGCGGCGGTATCCGTTCTTTGAACGTAGCGCTCAGACAAGAGCTTGACCTATTCGTCTGCTTAAGACCTGTAAGATACTTTACTGGAGTGCCGTCACCGGTAAAACGCCCTGAAGATACTGATATGGTCATCTTCCGTGAAAATACAGAAGATATTTACGCAGGCATCGAGTATGCAAAAGGCTCTGAAGAAGTGCAAAAGCTTATCAGCTTCCTTCAAAATGAGTTAAACGTCAACAAAATCCGTTTCCCTGAGACATCAGGTATCGGCATTAAGCCTGTTTCAGAAGAAGGAACAAGCCGCTTGGTCAGAGCTGCCATTGATTATGCGATCGAGCATGGCCGCAAATCTGTAACGCTTGTTCACAAAGGAAACATCATGAAGTTCACCGAAGGCGCCTTCAAAAACTGGGGCTATGAACTTGCTGAAAAAGAATACGGAGATAAAGTCTTCACATGGGCTCAATATGACCGCATTGCTGAAGAAGAAGGAAAAGACGCTGCCAACAAAGCGCAAAGCGAAGCGGAAGCAGCAGGAAAAATCATTATCAAAGACAGCATTGCTGACATTTTCCTTCAGCAGATCTTAACGCGTCCAAACGAGTTTGATGTCGTTGCGACAATGAACTTGAACGGAGATTACATTTCTGATGCTCTTGCTGCGCAAGTCGGCGGAATCGGCATTGCTCCTGGAGCGAACATCAACTACGAAACAGGACATGCGATTTTCGAGGCGACGCACGGAACGGCTCCTAAATATGCAGGCCTTGATAAAGTAAACCCATCTTCAGTTATTCTTTCAGGCGTTCTGCTTCTTGAGCATTTAGGATGGAACGAAGCGGCTGATTTGGTTATCAAATCTATGGAAAAAACAATCGCTTCTAAAGTCGTAACTTACGATTTTGCTAGATTAATGGACGGCGCGACTGAAGTGAAATGTTCAGAGTTCGGAGAAGAACTGATCAAAAACATGGACTAAGCAAGGAAAAAGCCTAAAACTAGCCATAAAGGAGAAGAGAGACATGGGAAATACTCGTAAAAAAGTTTCTGTTATCGGAGCAGGTTTTACCGGAGCTACAACTGCATTTTTAATCGCTCAAAAAGAGCTGGCAGACGTTGTTCTTGTTGATATTCCGCAATTGGAGAACCCGACAAAGGGAAAAGCGCTTGATATGCTTGAAGCAAGCCCGGTTCAAGGCTTTGACGCAAAAATTACGGGAACATCCAATTACGAAGATACAGCTGGCTCTGACATTGTTGTCATTACAGCCGGTATCGCAAGAAAACCTGGTATGAGCAGAGATGATCTGGTCTCTACAAACGAAAAGATTATGAGAAGCGTTACGCGGGAAATCGTGAAATATTCTCCTGACTCTATTATTGTGGTGCTGACAAATCCTGTTGATGCAATGACATACGCGGTGTACAAAGAATCAGGCTTCCCTAAAGAGCGTGTAATCGGCCAGTCCGGTGTGCTTGATACGGCAAGATTCAGAACATTTGTGGCAGAGGAATTAAACCTGTCAGTGAAAGATGTGACTGGTTTCGTACTCGGCGGACACGGTGACGATATGGTGCCGCTTGTGCGTTATTCTTATGCTGGCGGTATCCCGCTTGAAACTCTTATTCCGAAAGAACGGATTGACGCAATTGTGGAGCGCACTAGAAAAGGCGGAGGCGAAATCGTGAATCTTCTTGGAAACGGAAGCGCGTATTATGCGCCTGCGGCTTCTCTGACAGAAATGGTCGAAGCGATCTTGAAGGATCAGCGCCGCGTCCTTCCTACAATTGCTTATCTTGAAGGGGAATACGGCTATGAAGGCATCTACCTTGGTGTTCCTACAATTGTAGGCGGCAACGGTCTTGAGCAAATCATTGAACTTGAACTGACAGACTATGAAAGAGCGCAGCTGAATAAATCAGTTGAATCTGTCAAAAATGTCATGAAAGTATTATCCTAATAAAAAGAGAGAAAGGCTTGCTTAATACAGCCTTTCTCTTTTTACTATAAATGAAAGCGTTATCATAAACGTCTTTATTTCTTTTAAAAATGATGTAAAAGGCGAATTGTCGGAATGTCCTGCTTTCGCTAAAATAAAATCATGAAACATGTTAAGATGACATAAAATAGAGAAATAGGATGTCGGGGAATTATAATACTGGAGGCACAGCATGAACAAGAAAATTTTAGTTGTGGATGATGAAGAATCTATTGTTACTCTTTTACAGTACAATTTGGAACGGTCAGGCTATGATGTCATTACCGCCTCGGATGGGGAAGAAGCACTCAAAAAAGCGGAAACAGAGAAGCCTGATTTGATTGTGCTTGATGTGATGCTTCCAAAATTGGACGGAATCGAAGTATGCAAGCAGCTGAGACAGCAAAAACTGATGTTTCCCATTTTAATGCTGACAGCGAAGGATGAGGAATTCGACAAAGTATTAGGGCTTGAGCTCGGTGCTGATGATTATATGACCAAGCCGTTCAGTCCAAGGGAAGTAAATGCGAGAGTAAAAGCGATTTTAAGGCGTTCGGAAATGGCTGCGCCCTCTAGTGAGATGAAGAATGATGAAATGGAAGGCCAGATCGTAATTGGCGATCTGAAAATCCTGCCTGATCATTATGAAGCGTACTTTAAAGAAAGTCAGCTTGAACTGACACCGAAAGAATTCGAACTGCTGCTCTATTTAGGCAGACATAAAGGCAGAGTTCTGACAAGAGACCTGCTGCTGAGCGCAGTCTGGAATTATGATTTTGCCGGAGATACGAGAATTGTTGATGTGCACATCAGCCATCTTCGCGACAAAATTGAAAACAATACCAAAAAACCGATCTACATTAAAACGATTAGGGGATTGGGGTATAAACTGGAGGAGCCAAAAATGAATGAATAAATACCGTGTGCGCCTTTTTTCTGTATTCGTTGTCTGTATGATTCTGGTGTTTTGTGTCCTCGGGCTGTTTTTACAGCAGCTTTTTGAAACATCTGATCAAAGGAAAGCAGAGGAACACATTGAAAAAGAAGCAAAATACTTGGCTTCGCTTCTTGATGCCGGCAATCTGAATGATCAAGCAAATGAGAAAATCATTAAAGATGCAGGCGGCGCGCTTGATGTGAGCGCATCCGTTATCGATACAGACGGCAAGGTGCTGTATGGGTCAAACGGGAGAGCGGCTGATTCCCAAAAGGTGCAGGCGCTTGTTTCTGGACATGAGGGTATTCTGTCAATAACAGATAACAAGCTTTATTACGGACTTTCACTTAGAAGCGAAGGTGAAAAAACAGGATATGTGCTGCTTTCCGCCTCTGAAAAAAGCGACGGCTTAAAAGGCGAATTGTGGGGGATGCTGACGGCCAGTCTTTGTACCGCATTTATCCTCATTGTTTATTTTTATTCCAGCATGACCTCACGTTATAAAAGGTCAATTGAGTCAGCGACAAATGTAGCCACAGAACTCTCTAAGGGCAACTACGATGCACGGACGTACGGCGGCTATATTAGGCGTTCTGATAAGCTAGGACATGCGATGAACAGCCTTGCCATTGATCTGATGGAAATGACGCGAACGCAGGAAATGCAGCGGGATCGGCTGCTGACAGTCATTGAAAACATTGGCTCCGGGCTGATTATGATCGACGGAAGAGGCTTTATTAATCTCGTAAACAGGTCTTACGCCAAGCAGTTTCATATCAATCCGAATCATATGCTGCGCCGTCTTTATCACGATGCATTTGAACATGAAGAAGTGATCCAGCTTGTCGAAGACATTTTTATGACGGAGACAAAGAAATGCAAGCTGTTAAGACTTCCGATCAAAATAGAACGGCGTTATTTTGAAGTGGACGGCGTTCCGATTATGGGGCCGGACGATGAATGGAAAGGAATTGTGCTTGTTTTCCATGACATGACGGAAACAAAGAAATTAGAGCAGATGAGGAAGGATTTTGTGGCCAATGTTTCTCATGAGCTGAAAACGCCGATTACGTCCATAAAAGGGTTTACGGAGACGTTATTGGATGGGGCGATGGAGGACAAAGAGGCGCTTTCTGAATTTCTCTCTATTATTCTTAAGGAAAGCGAAAGGCTTCAGTCTTTGGTTCAGGATTTGCTCGATCTCTCAAAAATCGAGCAGCAAAATTTCACGCTCAGTATCGAAACGTTTGAGCCGGCCAAAATGCTTGGTGAGATTGAAACGCTTCTGAAGCATAAGGCGGATGAGAAAGGCATCTCCTTGCAACTGAATGTCCCGAAAGACCCTCAATATGTATCTGGTGACCAGTACAGGCTGAAACAGGTATTTCTTAATCTCGTAAACAATGCATTAACCTACACGCCTGAGGGGGGCTCCGTGGCTATCAATGTAAAGCCCAGAGAAAAAGACATTCAGATTGAGGTTGCCGATTCTGGAATCGGAATTCAGAAAGAAGAAATTCCGCGCATCTTTGAACGCTTTTACCGCGTAGATAAAGACAGAAGCAGGAATTCGGGCGGAACAGGGCTGGGCCTTGCGATTGTCAAGCATTTAATAGAGGCTCATGAAGGGAAAATTGATGTCACAAGCGAGCCTGGACGGGGAACTGTCTTTACCGTGACGCTGAAACGGGCCGCTGAAAAGTCCGCCTAATGTTTACAAAGGTTTAACAATATCTTCATGCACTGTTAAACCTATGCTGGTAGGATGTAGTAGAACCCCTTCATCCAAGGAGCCAATTTTGACGGCGGGAACCTATTTGTGTTCCCGTCCTTTTTTGTGTCTTCTCTTATAGTTCACGTATTTTCCTTTCAAATTGAACTTTGTTAAAATAAGAGGAGCTAATGACTATGTAAGAGATGAATGGAAGCCTGAGGCTTCTTAGGAGGAAATTGAATGACGGAACGAAAAAAATTAGTGCTTGTAGACGGAAACAGTCTGGCTTACCGGGCGTTTTTTGCATTGCCGCTGTTAAGCAATGATAAAGGTGTTCATACAAATGCTGTATACGGCTTTGCGATGATTTTGATGAAAATGCTTGAGGATGAAAAACCGACGCACATGCTGGTTGCGTTTGATGCCGGGAAAACAACATTTCGTCACGGCACATTTAAAGAATATAAAGGCGGCAGACAGAAAACCCCGCCTGAGCTTTCCGAACAAATGCCGTTTATCCGCGAGCTGCTGGATGCCTACCAGATCAGCCGCTATGAACTGGAACAATATGAAGCGGATGATATTATCGGCACACTGGCCAAATCGGCTGAAAAAGACGGATTTGAAGTAAAGGTTTTCTCAGGGGATAAGGATTTAACCCAGCTGGCAACGGACAAAACGACAGTTGCCATTACGAGAAAGGGAATTACCGATGTTGAATTTTACACACCGGAGCATGTCAAAGAGAAATACGGGCTTACGCCTGAACAAATCATTGACATGAAGGGTCTGATGGGCGATTCCTCAGATAATATCCCGGGTGTGCCCGGCGTCGGAGAAAAGACTGCGATTAAGCTTTTAAAACAATTTGATTCCGTTGAAAAGCTGCTGGAGTCCATTGACGAGGTGAGCGGAAAGAAATTGAAGGAAAAGCTTGAGGAGTTTAAGGATCAAGCATTGATGAGCAAGGAGCTTGCGACAATTATGACGGATGCTCCGATTGAGGTATCTGTTTCCGGCCTGGAATATCAAGGCTTTAATCGTGAACAGGTCATTGCCATCTTTAAAGATCTTGGCTTCAACACGCTTCTTGAACGGCTTGGAGAAGACAGTGCAGAAGCAGAACAGGATCAATCGTTGGAAGACATTAATGTCAAAACAGTCACAGACGTGA
Source organism: Bacillus sp. GW821-FHT01G09 (assembly GCF_059422205.1). Taxonomy (NCBI): domain Bacteria; kingdom Bacillati; phylum Bacillota; class Bacilli; order Caryophanales; family Bacillaceae; genus Bacillus; species Bacillus sp. GW821-FHT01G09. Next base: position 327,455 of record NZ_JBWKWL010000003.1, on the reverse strand, counting down.
CAAGCGATATATTTGTTTCTCCATCCGCATTTGTCGTTGAACAGATTGGCGATAATTATCATGAAGAGCCGATTCTCGGATTTTCGATCGTAAATGAAATGGGGGCTTATTTCATTCCGAAAGACATTGCCGTTGAGTCTGAGGTGTTTAAAGAATGGGTGGAAAATGACGAGCAGAAGAAATGGGTCTTCGACAGCAAGCGGGCTGTTGTCGCTTTGCGCTGGCAGGGCATTGAGCTGAAAGGAGCCGAGTTTGATACGCTCCTTGCGGCTTATATCATCAACCCGGGCAATTCATATGACGACGTTGCGAGTGTGGCTAAGGATTACGGCCTGCATATCGTTTCAAGTGATGAATCAGTTTATGGAAAAGGAGCAAAACGGGCAGTGCCGTCAGAAGACGTACTGTCTGAGCACCTTGGCCGAAAAGCGTTAGCGATTCAAAGCCTTCGGGAAAAGCTCGTTCAGGAGCTGGAAAACAACGACCAGCTTGAACTGTTTGAAGAGCTGGAAATGCCTCTTGCGCTTATTCTTGGAGAAATGGAATCAACTGGCGTCAAGGTCGATGTTGACCGTTTAAAACGGATGGGTGAAGAACTGGGTGCGAAGCTGAAGGAATATGAAGAAAAAATCCATGAGATTGCGGGAGAGCCGTTTAACATCAATTCTCCGAAACAGCTAGGCGTCATCTTATTTGAAAAGATCGGCCTTCCTGTCGTAAAGAAAACGAAAACAGGCTATTCTACGTCTGCCGATGTGCTTGAAAAGCTGGCTGACAAGCATGATATTGTCGACTATATTTTACAGTACAGACAAATTGGCAAGCTTCAATCAACATATATCGAAGGGCTTTTAAAGGTGACGAGACCGGATTCGCATAAAGTGCACACGCGATTTAACCAGGCCTTAACGCAAACTGGCCGTCTCAGCTCGACTGATCCGAACCTGCAAAACATTCCGATCAGGCTTGAGGAAGGGCGGAAAATTCGCCAAGCTTTTGTGCCGTCTGAAAAAGACTGGCTCATTTTTGCAGCCGATTATTCACAAATCGAGCTGCGGGTGCTTGCCCATATTTCAAAGGATGAAAATCTGATCGAAGCTTTTACAAATGATATGGATATTCACACGAAAACGGCAATGGATGTGTTCCATGTCGCTAAGGATGAAGTGACATCTGCGATGAGACGCCAGGCGAAAGCGGTCAACTTTGGCATTGTTTACGGGATCAGCGATTACGGTCTGTCACAGAACCTCGGCATTACTCGGAAGGAAGCGGGAGCATTTATCGACCGCTATCTGGAAAGTTTCCAAGGCGTAAAAGCGTACATGGAAGATTCAGTACAGGAAGCGAAGCAAAAAGGATACGTAACAACGCTTATGCATCGCCGCCGCTACATCCCTGAGCTGACAAGCCGGAACTTTAATATCCGAAGTTTTGCGGAGCGGACGGCCATGAATACGCCGATTCAAGGAAGCGCCGCTGATATTATCAAAAAAGCCATGATTGACATGGCTGCCAAGCTGAAAGAAAAACAGTTGAAAGCAAGGCTTCTGCTTCAAGTACACGATGAATTGATTTTTGAGGCGCCAAAGGAAGAAATTGAAATTCTTGAAAAGCTTGTTCCTGAAGTGATGGAGCATGCGCTTGCATTAGATGTGCCGTTAAAGGTGGACTTTGCATCAGGCCCATCTTGGTACGATGCGAAATAAACAGAGATAGGAAGTGATGGATGTGCCGGAATTACCAGAGGTTGAGACGGTCCGGCGCACTCTGACCGGGCTTGTAAAGGGAAAAACAATCAAATCGGTAGAGATCAGATGGCCGAATATCATCAAACGGCCTGCCGAACCGGAGGAATTTGCGCGAAAACTAGCAGGAGAAACGATACAGTCCATCGGAAGACGGGGAAAGTTTTTACTGTTTCATTTAGATCATTATGTTATGGTTTCTCACCTTCGAATGGAAGGAAAATACGGTCTTCATCAAGCCGAGGAGCCTGACGATAAACACGTGCATGTCATATTCACGATGACGGATGGAACCCAGCTTCGGTACAGGGATGTGCGGAAATTTGGAACCATGCACTTATTTAAACCGGGAGAAGAAGCGGGCGAGCTCCCGCTTTCTCAGTTAGGTCCGGAGCCGGATGCAGAAGAATTTACGAGTGCGTATTTAAAAGAACGGCTTGCGAAAACAAACCGCGCTGTCAAAACTGCCCTACTGGATCAAAAAACGGTAGTTGGACTAGGGAACATTTATGTGGATGAGGCTCTTTTCAGAGCGGGTGTCCATCCCGAGACAAAAGCAAATCAATTATCAGATAAAACAATCAAAACCCTTCACTCTGAAATCAAAAACACTCTGCAGGAGGCGATTGATGCGGGCGGAAGCACAGTCCGTTCATATATCAACTCCCAAGGGGAAATCGGAATGTTCCAGCTGCAGCATTTTGTCTACGGAAAAAAAGACGAGCCATGCAAAAATTGCGGAATGATGATTTCGAAAATTGTCGTTGGAGGAAGAGGCACGCATTTTTGCGCAAAGTGCCAGAAAAAAAAGTAGCATAATGCTTCATCGTCCAAGCTGTCGGTGCATATATCAGTAACTCTGTAATGGAGGATGCCATTTTCGAAACACGGATTTTTCACTTTCCCATATATATGATTGTGATGAATCCCGGGCATTTCACATCTGATACAAGAGCACCAACAGAAAGGAAGAAACGGATATGCAAATGGTTTCTATACTGCTGCTGGCGTTGGCTGTCAGCTTGGACAGTTTTTCAGTCGGATTTACGTACGGATTGAGAAAAATGAAAATACCGTTTAAAGCGATTTTGGTTATCGCCTGCTGTTCCGGTGCTGTCATGTTTATATCCATGCTGATCGGAAGCTTTCTCACGAAGTTTTTTCCTGTATATGTGACGGAGAAGCTTGGCGGTTTGATATTGGTTGGAATCGGTGCGTGGGTTCTGTATCAATTTTTCAAACCGGCAAAAGATAAAGAATACCTATTGCATGAAAAAACGCTGCTTAATTTAGAGGTTCGGTCATTAGGGATTGTGATTCATATTTTGAGAAAACCCATGAGTGCGGATATCGACAAATCGGGTGTGATCAACGGAATTGAGGCGGTCTTATTGGGATTTGCCTTATCGATTGATGCCTTTGGAGCAGGTATAGGCGCAGCCATTCTCGGTTTTTCGCCGATTGTGATGAGCATCGCCGTGGCAATCATGAGCTCGCTGTTTGTATCAATTGGAATCAATGCCGGCCATTTTCTGTCTAAGTGGAAATGGATCGATAAAATGGCGTTTTTGCCGGGGCTTCTATTAATCACGATTGGGCTCTGGAAATTGTAAAAAGGAGTGGATCTCTTGACCTTAGTCATTGGTTTAACGGGAGGAATAGCTAGCGGCAAAAGCACGGTAGCCAATATGCTGATTGAAAAAGGAATAACAGTTATAGATGCAGATATCATTGCAAAACAAGCGGTAGAAAAAGGGATGCCGGCCTACCGGCAAATCATTGACGAATTCGGTGAAGACATACTGCTCTCAAATGGCGATATAGATCGAAAAAAGCTTGGAGCGCTGGTATTTACAAATGAACAAAAGCGTCTCGCTTTAAATGCAATTGTTCATCCCGCAGTCAGGCAGGAAATGCTCAAGCGCCGTGATGAAGCCGTTGCAAATCGGGAGGCATTTGTTGTATTGGATATCCCGCTATTGTTCGAAAGCAAATTGGAATCATTGGTTGATAAAATTATTGTGGTCAGTGTGACAAAAGAGCTTCAACTGGAACGTCTGATGAAGCGCAATCAGCTGACGGAAGAAGAAGCAGTCAGCCGTATCCGCTCTCAAATGCCCTTAGAGGAAAAAACAGCAAGAGCAGATCAAGTCATTGATAACAGCGGCACGCTTGAAGAGACCAAAAGGCAGCTTGATGAAATCATGAACAGCTGGGCATAATACAAAAAACACCGTTCATATTGAACGGTGTTTTTTTGCCATTAAAAATCAAAGTTGTCCGGATCAGGACCGACGCGCAAGTTTTCATTCAGTGCATCGATTCGGTTCATGTCATCCTGCGTCAATTCAAAGTCAAATACGCTTGCATTTTCTTTAATGCGGTGTTCCTTCGTTGATTTAGGAATCGTAATGATGCCATGCTGCAGATCCCAGCGCAAAATAATTTGTGCGACAGATTTATTATATGTTTGAGCGATGTCAGCCAATACAGGGTGATCCAGCAGCTGTCCCTGCATTAAAGGTGACCAAGCCTCCATCTGGATGCCCTGATTTTGGCAGTATCTTATCAACTCTTTTTGTGTGAGGCGCGGGTGAAATTCCACTTGGTTAATCATAGGCTTAATTTCAGCTGCCGTCATCAGATCTTCAAGATGGTGAATTTGGAAGTTGCTTACGCCAATCGCTTTGATACGGCCTTCTTTATACAGCGTTTCAAGCGCTCTCCAAGCTTCTTTATACTTTCCTTCTACAGGCCAGTGGATGAGGTATAGATCCAAATAATCCAGACCGAGTTTGGACAGACTTGTTTCAAACGCGGCGAGTGTTTCTTCGTAGCCTAAATCCGCATTCCATACTTTCGATGTGATAAACAGATCCTCTCTTGAAATGCCTGCTTCTTCAATGCCTTCCCGAATCCCTTCTCCGACTCCAGCTTCATTTCCATAGATTGCTGCAGTATCAATACTGCGGTACCCGTGAACAATGGCAGTTTTAACTGCGTTTACCAGTTCAGATCCTTCTTCCACTTGGAACACGCCGAGGCCGAACCAAGGCATTTCTACCCCATTATGAAGTGTTGCTTTTGCTTGTAAATGTGTTGTCATGTTCATTTCCTCCTTTAAAATTGTCAGGCTTCCTGCCGATCTCGTTTTTCCATCAAGCGGCTCCAGCCTGTTAAAATGACTGCACCGACCACCATTAATCCGCCTATCCAAGCGGTATGAATCAATCCGATTGAATCGGTGATCACACCGCCAAGGTATGACCCAAGCGCGATCCCTGCATTAAAGGCAGCGATATTCATCGCGGATGCGACGTCAACTGCACTCGGGACAAAACGCTCAGCCAGCATGACGACATACACCTGAAGGCCGGGCACGTTCATAAAGGCCAGCAATCCCATACAGAGAATGGTAATGAGCCCAGCTGCTTGATACGGGGCTGTAAATGTCAGTACGAATAGAACAATTGCCTGTACGATAAACATATAGAATAAAGCGGCAATTGGATTTCGGTTTGACAGCTTTCCGCCAATCATATTGCCGATAGCAATAGCTATTCCGTATCCGAGCAGAATCACTGCAACAGTCCCGGCTTTGAAGCCTGTTACTTCCTGAAGCAGGGGAGACAGATACGTGAACACAACGAATGTTCCTCCGTATCCAAGCGCTGTAATGACAAATAAAAGCAATAACCGGCTGTTTGTCACAAGCTTCAATTGATCCCGCATCGTTGTTTTCGTCCCTTTTCGTAATTTGGACGGTACAAGAATGCCATTTGTAATGAAAGCAATGATTCCGACGGCGATAATGACCATAAAGGCGAAACGCCAGCCGAACTGCTGGCCGATAAATGTCCCAAAAGGAACTCCGGTTACAGTTGCCACAGTGAGGCCAGTAAACATAATTGAAATCGCGCTAGCCCTTTTATCTTCCGGGACAATATCCGCTGCGATTGTCGAACCGATCGACATAAACACACCGTGCGAAAATGCCGATATCACACGTGCTGCTAGTAAAATCCCGATGCTTGAAGCGGTTGCTGCCATCGTATTACCGGCAATAAAAATAAACATGATCCAAAGCAATAGTGTCTTACGTGACATGCTTGAGGTCAATGAAGTTAATATAGGTGCCCCAAATGTAACGCCGAGCGCATAAAGGGAAACAGTCAATCCTGCTGTCGTGACGGGAATATCCAGGTCATCAGCAATGAGCGGCAAAAGGCCGACACTGATAAATTCAGTTGTCCCTATTGCGAATGCACTTACGGCCAAAGCCAGTAGTGCAGGAATACTGCTTTTATTGGCTGAAGTCATGATGTTCCTCCTTTGTAAGATGTGTTGTATGATTGAAATTCTGCCGAGTAAGCTATATAAATAAAAAAGAGCAGATTCAAATCAGCCGGCAAATGTGATTATGAAACATATCGTTAAGAAATAAAAGTACGTACTTTGAAGTGCTATAGTCACTTTTTGGTGCCTGTGAGGAGAATGGATTGTATGGAGAAGAAAAAATATAACATTTCTGTTGAAGCGACTCTTGAAGTGATCGGTGGAAAATGGAAATGCGTCATTTTATGCCATCTGACGCACGGAAAAAAACGCACAAGTGAATTAAAACGCCTAATGCCCAACATCACGCAAAAAATGCTGACTCAGCAGCTGCGCGAGCTGGAAGCGGACGGTGTCATTAACCGAATCGTATATAATCAAGTTCCTCCCAAAGTGGAATACGAGCTCAGCGAATACGGCCGCAGCTTAGAAGGGATTTTAGATATGCTGTGTGCTTGGGGAGCGAATCATATTAACAGAGTGTACGGGGATACATTTTCTGTGCTAGAAGAAAGTGTGCTCAATGATAAGTTAAAACAGGAATCATAAAGCATGAGGGCAGTCAGTGCGGAGCGCTGGCTGCTTTTTGGTTCTTATGCCTGATATTCTGTGCAAGAAAACATAAGATGCATCATAAATTAGCGTTATAATCGTTGATTTTTATCAATATGTACTGGCGAATTTGTTTTAATGTGTTATACTAATTTTAGATAGTAACAAATTAGGATGGCATAATTGATAAGGGGTGTCCAACATGAAGGTAAAAGTAGCGATCAACGGGTTTGGAAGAATCGGAAGAATGGTTTTTAGAAAAGCGATGTTAGACGATCAAATTCAAGTAGTGGCCATTAACGCCAGCTATTCCGCAGAAACGCTGGCTCATTTAATAAAGTATGACACAATTCACGGCAGATACGACAAAGAGGTTGTGGCTGGTGAAGACAGCCTGATCGTAAATGGAAAGAAAGTGCTTTTGTTAAACAGCCGTGATCCAAAACAGCTGCCTTGGCGGGAATATGATATTGACATAGTCGTCGAAGCAACAGGGAAGTTTAATGCTAAAGATAAAGCGATGGGCCATATAGAAGCAGGTGCAAAAAAAGTGATTTTGACCGCTCCGGGAAAAAATGAAGACGTTACCATTGTGATGGGCGTAAATGAGGACCAATTCGACGCTGAGCGCCATGTCATTATTTCAAATGCGTCATGCACGACAAATTGCCTTGCGCCTGTTGTAAAAGTACTGGATGAAGAGTTTGGCATTGAGAGCGGTCTGATGACTACAGTTCATGCGTATACGAATGACCAAAAAAATATTGATAACCCGCACAAAGATTTGCGCCGGGCGCGGGCTTGCGGTGAATCCATCATTCCGACAACAACAGGAGCGGCAAAGGCGCTTTCGCTTGTGCTGCCGCATCTGAAAGGAAAACTTCACGGCCTCGCCTTGCGTGTCCCTGTTCCGAACGTCTCATTGGTTGATCTCGTTGTTGATCTGAAAACGGATGTTACGGCTGAAGAAGTAAACGAGGCATTTAAACGCGCTGCCAAAACGTCGATGTACGGTGTACTTGATTACTCAGATGAACCGCTCGTTTCGACTGATTATAATACGAATCCGCATTCAGCGGTCATTGACGGGCTTACAACAATGGTAATGGAAGACAGGAAAGTAAAGGTGCTGGCGTGGTATGACAACGAATGGGGCTACTCCTGCAGAGTTGTTGATCTGATCCGCCATGTAGCGGCACGAATGAAACATCCGTCTGCTGTATAAAATAAGGTCATGGACACATTTTAAAGAAAAAACCCTTAACAGCATATTTCTGAAAAAACGCACCTTGCAAATTAGACTTAAACACAGTATACTATTTTTCGTGAACTTCTTGCTTGAGACTGTTTCGGAATTACTTAAAGGGTTAGGACCTCTCCGGACTAACTTTCCCCCGTGGTAAATGGCCGACCCAGTTGTTGGAATTTCACTTTTTAATTCTTGTTAAGGGGGGTCCATGACTATGGAAACAATGGGGCGTCACGTTATCTCCGAGCTATGGGGATGCGATTTTGATAAGCTGAATGACATGGATTTTATTGAAAAAACGTTTGTAAATGCTGCTCTAAAATCAGGTGCTGAGGTGCGCGAGGTTGCATTTCACAAATTTGCACCGCAAGGCGTAAGCGGAGTTGTGATTATTTCTGAATCACACTTAACGATTCACAGTTTTCCTGAGCACGGATATGCGAGCATTGATGTTTATACTTGTGGAGACTTAGATCCTAATGTCGCTGCTGATTACATTGCAGAGGCATTACATGCTGATACAAGAGAAAACATTGAAATACCAAGAGGAATGGGGCCTGTGCAAATTAAACAGGCGCAAGCGAAAGTACTATAAAGTAAATTGCGAACACAAAGGGAGCTGAAGCTAGAAAGCCATTATGCGCTTTTTAGCTTATGCTCCTTTTATTTTTATAAAGAAACGAGAGTGTCAGCTTTTTCTTTTTTCATTTTTTTTGTAAAATAAGAAAGAGATTTTCACAAACCACCTAATGCTATAGAAACAAATTTAACAACGGCTCTCCCGACAGATGCTGTCACATCTATTTTTAAAAGGCGGAGGCTGCCGAAAATACATTGCAGGGAACGATATAGTTGGGAGCTGATTTTATTGAAATGTCCTTCATGCCAGCATAACGGAACACGAGTCCTTGATTCACGGCCTGTGGATGACGGAAAGTCGATTCGCCGAAGACGCGAGTGCGAATCCTGCCACTACCGGTTTACGACCTTTGAGAAAGTGGAGGAAACCCCGCTCATCGTCGTGAAAAAAGAAGGTGTGCGTGAGGAATTCAGCAGAGAAAAAATGCTGCGCGGCCTCATAAAAGCATGTGAAAAAAGGCCTGTTTCACTCAAAACGCTTGAAGACATGTGCTTTGATATTGAAAAAGAGCTTCGCAATCAAGGCTGCTCCGAAGTGAAGAGTGAGCTCGTCGGAGAAATGGTCATGGACCGGCTGGCTAAGATTGACGAAGTCGCATATGTACGGTTCGCGTCCGTCTATCGGCAGTTTAAAGATATAAACGTCTTTATCGACGAATTAAAAGACTTAATAAAGAAAGAGCGTTAAAAGAGCTAAGAGGATTCTTCTAGCTCTTTTCTCATGTGCAAAATTGGCATTTGATAGATATAAGAAACGGTGTAAAATGAAAGGTAGAAACAAATTCGGAAGGTTTGAGAATGTATGGCTGACTATTGGAAAGATGTACTGCCTGTAGATCCGTATGTGGTTAAAAGCAGATCGATGCTGCAGGATATTGACAGACAAATTATTACACAACTGTACCAGCCCTTAATCGGCCCTGTTGCATTCTCTCTTTATATGACATTGTGGGGAGAGCTTGAACAAAACCGTCTGTGGGGCGGAGAGTCCACACATAGACAGCTGATGGGGATGACACAGTCCAACTTAAAAACGATCCATCAGGAACAGGGGAAGCTCGAGGGCATCGGATTGCTGAAAGTATATATGAAAGAATCCGAGCGGCAGGAGCGCCTCTTTATATATGAACTCCTTCCGCCGCTCAGACCAAATGAATTTTTTGAAGACGGAATGCTGAATGTTTTTCTGTATAATAGAGTCGGAAAAACGAAATATCAGCAATTAAAACAATTTTTTACGCACCCGGCCATTTCAGAAGATGCGAAGGACATTACGCGGCCGTTTAATCACGCGTTTGAATCGCTGCAGCCGAGTGAATGGAAGCTCACATCCGATATGGAGGAAACGGTAAGGCTTGCCGAGGGGTCCGAGTATACTTCTGTCGGACAGTCTCCGTCCTACACCATAACGGAGGATGTGTTTGATTTTGATTTGTTTTTAGCGGGACTTTCTGAGACGATGATTCCGAGAAAAGCGATGACCCAGCAGGTGCGGGACACAATCAAAAAGCTTTCTTACCTGTACGGAATTGACCCTTTGCAAATGCAAAACGTTGTGATGAGCGCAATTGATGAGCGTGACGTCATTACGACGGAGGCTTTAAGAAAAGCGGCGAGCGACTGGTATCAAATTGAAAGAAACGGACAGCTGCCCGATTTGGTGGAAAAAACACAGCCGGTGCATCTGCGTGAAGGCGAAAAACCGGCAGAAGAGGATTCTCTGGATGGGAAGCTGATCGCATTGCTGGAGGCGATTTCCCCGAAGAAGCTTCTGCAGGACATTGCTGACGGAACAGAGCCGTCAAAAGCTGATCTGAAGATCATAGAAGAAATTATGTTCGAACAGAAGCTCGAGCCAGGCGTCACAAATGTGTTAATTTATTATGTCATGCTGAAAACCGACATGAAGCTGTCCAAAAACTATATCCAAAAAATCGCTTCGCATTGGGCACGCAAAAAGGTGAAAACGGTCAGGGAAGCGATGAAGCTCGCAATAGAAGAAAACCGCCAGTACCTTGAATGGGCTGAGGGAAAAACAAAGTCTTCGAAACGAAACCAAAAAGTGATTCGTGAAGAAAAGCTTCCTGATTGGATGACAGAAAAGGAAACAGCGTCCGATTCAGAATCCGGACAGCAGAAGCTGCATCCGCAGGATTTGGAAGAACAGAAGAAAAAAATGATGGAAGAAATGCAAAAACTGAAAAAATACTCTGCCTATTAAAGACAGAGATGCGGGGTGAAGGAATAGATGGAACCAATCGGCCGTTCCCTGCAGGGCGTAACCGGCAGGCCGGATTTCCAAAAACGTCTTGAACAAATGAAGGAAAAAGTCATGAAAGATCAAGATGTTCAAGCATTTTTGAAGGAAAACGAAGAAGTGATTGACCAAAAAATGATCGAAAAGAGCTTAAATAAGCTTTATGAATATATCGAACAAAGCAAGAATTGCTCCTATTGTTCGGAAGATGAAAACTGCAACAATTTGTTGGAGGGCTACCATCCGAAGCTTGTTGTCAATGGGCGGTCTATTGATATCGAGTATTATGAATGTCCAGTCAAACGGAAGCTCGACCAGCAGAAGAAACAAAAGTCTCTTATGAGAAGCATGTATATCCAGCAGGATCTTCTCGGAGCGACGTTCCAGCAAGTTGATATCAGTGACCCAAGCAGGCTCGCGATGTTTCAGCATGTTACAGACTTTCTGAAAAGCTATAATGAGACGGGAAAAGGGAAAGGATTATATTTATACGGGAAATTCGGGGTAGGAAAAACGTTTATGCTCGCTGCGATTGCCAATGAGCTGGCGGAAAAAGAGTATTCTTCCATGATTGTCTATGTGCCTGAATTTGTGAGAGAGCTTAAGAATTCGCTGCAAGACCAGACATTGGAAGAGAAGCTCAATATGGTAAAGACCACACCCGTATTGATGCTTGATGACATCGGAGCAGAATCAATGACAAGCTGGGTAAGGGATGAAGTCATCGGAACGGTGCTTCAGCACAGAATGTCCCAGCAGCTGCCTACTTTCTTTTCTTCTAATTTCTCACCTGACGAGCTGAAGCATCATTTTACGTATTCGCAAAGGGGGGAAAAGGAAGAAGTAAAAGCGGCAAGATTAATGGAGCGGATATTATATTTGGCTGCTCCGATCCGCCTTGACGGAGAAAACCGCCGCCATCCGTAACTGCTGCGGTTCAAAGGGGAAGGAACTGAGGGTATGAAACGAAAAACCGCTTTTAAATGGCTGGCAGTGCTGGCAGGTGCAGGTTTAATCTTTTGGGGAAATAAAAAATATTTGAATGTATCGCCGAAAGAGATCAGGGTATGGGTATTGTCGTTCGGAGTCTTTGCACCTCTGATGTTTATCGGGATATCCATCGTCAGGCCACTTGTTTTATTTCCGGTATCTGTTATTTCAATAGCTGGCGGACTTGCGTTTGGCCCGCTTCTCGGTACGCTTTATACGTTATTCGGTTCGATGTGCGCTTCAGCTGTTTCGTTTTTTGCGGCCGGTTTGTTTTCGGCGAAAAAGAACGGGCATTACGAAAGGCTTGAAGCCATACAGAAGCAAATGGAGGATAACGGATTTTTCTATATCTTTCTTTTGAGAATCCTGCCGATCAATTTTGATTTCGTCAGCTATGCGGCAGGCCTTTCCAATGTCAAAGCGCTGCCGTATTTTGCCGCAACGGCTGTGGGAATCATCCCTGGGACGATTGCGCTTAATGTGCTGGGTGCGAGCTTTTTGGCTGGTAATCTGCCCGCTTTCTTTATGGTGCTCGCTTTGTATATCGTGTTTATCTCACTGCCATTTATCTTCAGAAAGAAAATGCAAAACTTGTTCCAGGAATCAAATTAAGATTTGCCAATGACCTTTACGTCTATTTTAAAAACATCCCCCATATACTTGTAACAGATGCCGTAAGGGGGGACAAACATGCTTGAAATAATCTTTGAAGATGACCATGATGCAGCCGCTTTTTTACATCTCATTCAGCATTCGGACGATCGGAACAATATCATTGTCCGTGAAGGCATACGAAAAATCGGGATTGAAAAAGCGAATCCGGCTTTTCCTATTCAGCGTTTTATGGAGCCGATTCTGGTCAAATTTTTTTTGGAATGCAAAGAAGACGAGCATATGCTGTCATTGATTGAGGAAACGTATTGTTTCACGGATCAGGATGAACAGCAGCAAATCCTTCAGCTCGCACACAGTATTATTGAAGGTGAAGCAGACGATCTTCCGTTTGAGCCGCTGAAGCTTTCACGGAAACAATCAATTTTGGATGAACTCCAAACGATCTGTTTAGAGGAAGGAGTATTTTACATTCGCTCCTTCCAGACCTTCCGACTTGGATCATACTATAAGCAGCTGAGAGATATTACAGAAGCAGCGATTGATGAATATAAAATGGAACAGGAATATCAAAACTTTATTCAAACACTCAGAGACTATGTAAACGCCAAACAGCCGCGAATCAAAAAAGTGCATATTGTCCATGATGGTTCCTTTACATTATGGGAGCTGCGCTATGTGCCGGAACGGGAAAAAATGAAATACATAGACAGGAGATTTGTCCGGGATCATCCTATGTATATTGATTCTCATTTGCTCGCGCCGCTGATTTCCATTGCGCCTGATGAAGTCGTGCTTTATACCGACCAGCCTGAGCACATGATGGCAAGGACCATTCAAAACGTATTTCAAGAGAGAGTGGAAATGCTCCCGCTGCACGCTTTTGCAGATGCAGAAATACCGGTGAAGCACTCGGAAGGATGAGGGCCGGCAGCCTGTCTATATAAGGCTGTCGGTTTAAAAAAGGAAACGCGATCGTGTTGATTTTTTGGATTGAACAATTTATAATACATAGGAGATTAAGAAAGACACACGTATTGATAAGGACACGAAGGAATGATACCGGCTCAAAGAGAGGGAAGCCCTGGCTGCAAGCTTCCCAGCTAAGGACCATTCGCTTTACCGCCTTTGAACTTCAGCTGTGAACCTCTTGAAAAGGAACAGTAATGGCTGACGGGAACTCCCGTTACAGAGCTTAGAGCCGCAGGTGCCGTGTATTGGCTTTGCGGAAAAAAGGGTGGAACCACGATTCCGTTTATTCAACCTCGTCCCTTTCATAGGGGGCGGGGTTTTTATATGCAAAAAAAGGAGTGACAAAGATGTCAGATATGGTAAAAATCACATTTCCTGATGGAGCAGTCAAGGAGTTTGCGAAAGGAACAACAACAGAAGATATCGCGGCATCCATCAGTCCGGGATTAAAGAAAAAGTCATTAGCCGGAAAACTGAACGGAAAAGAAATCGATTTGAGAACGCCGATCAATGAAGACGGTACAGTGGAAATCATTACAGAAGGCTCAGAAGAAGGTCTTCAAATTATGCGCCACAGTACGGCTCACTTGCTGGCTCAAGCGATTAAACGCATCTACAAGGATGTTAAATTCGGCGTCGGTCCGGTTATCGAAAACGGGTTTTACTACGATGTAGAAATGGACGAAGCGATTACACCGGAGGATCTGCCGAAAATCGAGAAAGAAATGAAAAAAATCGTTAATGCGAACCTTCCGATCGTTCGAAAAGAAGTCAGCCGTGAAGAAGCGAAAGCCCGTTTTGCGGAAATCGGCGACGACCTGAAGCTTGAACTATTGGATGCGATTCCTGAAGGAGAAACCGTTTCGATCTATGAGCAAGGCGAATTCTTTGACCTGTGCCGCGGCGTCCATGTTCCTTCAACCGGAAAAATCAAAGAGTTTAAGCTGTTAAGCCTTGCTGGCGCATACTGGCGCGGTGACAGCAAAAACCAAATGCTTCAGCGCGTATATGGTACAGCTTTCTTCAAAAAAGCTGATCTTGAAGAGCATCTTCGTATGCTAGAAGAAGCGAAAGAACGCGATCACAGAAAGCTCGGCAAAGAATTAAAGCTGTTCGCGAACTCTCAAAAAGTCGGACAAGGCCTGCCGCTTTGGCTGCCAAAAGGCGCGACAATCCGCCGCGTCATCGAGCGCTACATTGTTGATAAAGAAATCAGCCTCGGCTATGAGCACGTATACACACCTGTGCTAGGTAGCAAAGAGCTGTATGAAACATCAGGACACTGGGATCATTATCAGGAAGGCATGTTCCCTCCGATGGAAATGGACAATGAAACACTTGTATTGCGTCCGATGAACTGTCCGCACCATATGATGATTTACAAACAAGACATTCACAGTTACCGCGAGCTTCCGATTCGTATAGCAGAGCTTGGAACGATGCACCGCTATGAAATGTCAGGTGCGCTGTCAGGACTTCAACGGGTACGCGGAATGACGTTAAATGATGCACACATCTTTGTGCGCCCGGATCAAATTAAGGATGAGTTTATCCGTACAGTCCGTTTAATCCAGGATGTTTATGAAGACTTCGGTTTAAGTGATTACACATTCCGTCTGTCTTACCGCGATCCGGAAGATACAGAGAAATATTTTGATGACGATGAAATGTGGAACAAAGCGCAATCCATGCTGAAAGAGGCAATGGACGAAATCGGCCACGACTATTACGAAGCAGAAGGTGAAGCGGCATTCTACGGCCCTAAACTTGATGTTCAGGTGAAAACTGCGATCGGAAAAGAAGAAACACTGTCTACGGTACAGCTTGATTTCTTATTGCCGGAACGTTTCGACCTGACATACATCGGTGAGGACGGCAAGCAGCACCGTCCGGTTGTCATTCACAGAGGTGTCGTTTCAACAATGGAACGCTTTGTTGCCTTCTTAATCGAAGAACACAAAGGCGCGCTGCCGACATGGCTTGCACCGGTTCAGTTCCAAGTCATCCCGGTTTCTCCGGCTGTGCATTTAGACTACGCGAAAAAAGTGCAGGAACGCCTGCAGCGTGAAGGCCTGCGTGTTGAAGTCGACAGCCGCGATGAAAAAATCGGCTACAAAATCCGTGAAGCGCAAATGCAAAAAATCCCGTACATGCTGGTGGTCGGTGACCAAGAAGCAGAAAACGGAGCGGTAAACGTGCGTAAATACGGAGAACAGAACTCTGAAACCATTTCACTTGATGAGTTTGTGAAAAAGGCAGTAGCTGAAGCGAAAAAATAAAATAAAAAAGCATGATCTCATTGAAGAGATCATGCTTTTTTTATTTCTCTAATATAGGAAACAAATCATGAAGGCTGCTGATGATGTAATCAGGCGTTACGTCAGTTTCGTTTTTCTTATCCGTCCGGTTGATCCAAACGGTTTTGATTCCGGCTCTTGAAGCGCCTAAAATATCAGTATTCAAATTATCGCCGACCATGATGGCATCGTCTTTTTCAATATTCATCAGCTTAAGGCAGTGTTCAAAAATTGAAACATCCGGCTTGCCCTTGCCGAATGCGCCCGAGATGACGATTTCATTGAAGTAAGGAGCGAGTTCAGGTACGCCGGCAAGCTTCTCCTTTTGCAGACTAGGATCGCCATTTGTCAAAAGCAATAATTCATACTTGCCTTTTAATTGATCGAGTACAGCAAAAGTTTCATCATATACAAACGGGCGCTTTCTGCGCTCTGCCGCAAAAAACTCTCCCAAGTATTCGCCATATGCAGGATCATCGATCCCAAGCGCTTTCAGTCCGTTTGTCCATGCATTTCTTCTGTACTCCGGCACAATCTTGTTCAGCTTTTGAAAGCCTTCACTGATTGGCTCTGAGAAATTGGACCACAGTCCTTCAAACGGGTTAATGCCGATCATCACTGTATATGGATACGTCTCATATGACATGTACAATTCTCTCGCCGCTTCGCGAACAGCTGCTTCGAATTCCTCAGGGGCAAGGCCATATTTTTTCTCCGCCTGTAAGCAAGTTTCTGCAAATGTTGTTCTTACGCTTTTCTCGTCCCAAAGTAGTGTATCATCTAAATCAAAAAATACGGCTTTCATGATCTTCTCCTCTGCTTCAGATTCAAATCTTTCTGCCAAAAGGCTCATGTTTTATTTTACAATAGATAAAAGCCTTGTGAAATATGTTTTCAGACGATTTTAAAAAAACAGTCAGCCGTAAAACGAAAACATGCTAGAATGAAAACGGAAAGAACAGGTGACATGAATGATTCATTTAATGATTATGATGCTGGAGAGAGTGGGGATTATTGTTATATTAGGGTTCATTCTCGCCCATACGAAACTTTTCAGACAAGCTCTTCAGAATCAGGACGGCTATAAAGGAAAAGCGATTTTAATTTCTATTTTTTCTCTTTTCAGCATCATCAGCAATTATACAGGCATCGAAATTCAAAGAAATATGATTGTAAACAATGACTGGGTGTTTACGATAGATCCATCGGGCTCTATCGCGAATATCCGTATTTTGGGCGTGGAAATCGGGGGCCTTCTCGGAGGTCCTTTTGTAGGGGCTGGGATCGGCATACTTGCGGGCCTGCATCGTTTTTCACTCGGTGGCAGCACGGCCTTAAGCTGTGCCGTCTCATCTATTTTAGCGGGTGTTCTTGCAGGCTTGATCGGCAGGTATTTTACGAAGCGATATCGAATGCCGACACCGCGCATCGCCGCTCTTGTGGGAATCGGCATGGAGTCACTGCAAATGATCATTATTTTGCTGATGGCAAAGCCGTTCAGTGACGCTTGGGAGCTTGTCAGCATGATCGGAATTCCGATGATACTCATCAATGGAACAGGCAGTTTTATTTTTCTGTCTATTATTCAAGCGATCATTCGCAAGGAAGAACAGGCAAGGGCTCTCGAAACGCATCGAGTGCTTACGATTGCTGATCAGACACTTCCATTTTTTCGCCAAGGATTAAATGAAAACTCCTGTAAAAGTGTAGCGGCTATTATCCATAAGCTGACAGGAACAGATGCGGTGTCTCTCACTGACAAAGAAAAGATCCTTGCGCATGTCGGTGCGGGAATGGATCACCACATCCCATCGAAAAGCTTGATCACCGGCCTGTCCAAAAAGGTGATTAAAACAGGGCATATTATGAAGGCGATTTCGCAGGAAGAGATTGAATGCACGCATGCTGAATGCCCTTTGCACGCTGCAATTGTCCTACCGCTGACATCGAACGGCAATACAATCGGCACCTTAAAAATGTACTTTAAAAGCCCGGCAGGCCTGAGTCAGGTAGAGGAGGAACTTGCCGAGGGGCTGGCCATGCTGTTTTCGACACAGCTTGAGCTTGGGGAAGCAGAGCTGCAAAGCAAACTTCTCAAGGATGCTGAAATTAAAGCGCTTCAAGCACAGGTGAATCCGCATTTTTTATTTAATGCGATCAACACGATTTCTGCGTTATGCCGTACAGATGTTGAAAAAACCCGTAAGCTCCTATTGCAGCTCAGTGTTTATTTTCGTTCAAACCTTCAAGGAGCGAGACAGCTGCTGATTCCGCTCTCAAAGGAGCTGAACCATCTTAACGCCTATTTGTCATTAGAACAGGCGCGTTTTCCCGGGAAATATAAAATTGAGCTTAATATCGACAGCAGACTGGAGCAGATTGAAATCCCTCCGTTTGTTTTGCAGGTGCTTGTCGAGAACGCGCTTCGGCACGCGTTTCCGAAAAAACAAGACATATGCAAGGTTACAGTCTGTGTCTTATCTGATGATGCATCCGTCTATATGAAGGTGGCGGATAACGGACGCGGAATTCCGCCGGACGTCTTGCCGGAACTGGGGAAGAAACCGTTTCCGTCTAAGGAGGGAACCGGTACAGCGCTTTATAACCTAAATCAGCGGCTGATCGGTTTATTCGGACAGCAGGCTGCACTGCATATCAGCAGTGAGGTTCATAAAGGGACAGAGGTTTCCTTTCAAGTGCCAATGCAACAGATGAAAGAGGGAGAAGAACATGCTCAGGGTGTTAATAGTTGATGATGAGATGCTGGCAAGGGATGAACTGGCTTACTTGCTTAAGCGGACCAATGAGGAAATGGAAATCAATGAAGCGGAAAATATCGAATCCGCTTTTGACCAAATGATGGATCAAAAACCTGATTTGCTGTTTTTAGACGTTGATTTATCCGGAGAAAACGGTTTTGATATCGCAAAGCGATTGAAGAAAATGAAGCATCCTCCTGCTGTTGTGTTTGCGACAGCGTATGACCAGTATGCGCTCAAAGCGTTTGAGGTGGACGCTCTTGATTATTTAACCAAGCCTTTCGATGAAGAAAGAATTCAGCAAACGCTGAAAAAATATAAAAAAGTCAATCGGGATATTGTAGAAACAGAGCAAAACAGCCATGCCGGCCAGCACAAGCTCGCGCTATCTGTGGGGGAATCGATTGTGATTGTGGATACGAAGGACATTATCTATGCCGGAACAGAAGATGGTCATGTCAATGTAAAAACCTTCGATCATTCTTATACGGTCAGCGATACACTCGTTGTGATTGAGAAAAAGCTGCCGGATTCTGATTTTATCCGCGTCCATCGGAGCTTTGTCGTGAATACCGAATATATTAAAGAAATTCAGCCATGGTTTAATTCAACGTATAATCTGATCATGAAAGACGGATCGAAAATACCGGTCAGCCGGACATATGCGAAGGAATTGAAAAAGCTGCTCCATATTTGATGGGCGGCTTTTTGCATTTCAGCCATTTGATTCTGCAACTCAGACCCGCTATACGGCATGTTATCTTGTAAGCGCTTTATAACAGGGAATTCTTATTTATAATGAGGGTACCAAAGAGAAAGAGGTGAAGAAAATGAGTGCTAAAAAAGTGTACGGGTTTTTAACACAAGCATTTATTTTTGCCGTCATTATGCTGGTTTCAAATATGATTGCCGCTATTGTCCCAATACCTATCCCGGCATCGGTTGTAGGGTTGGTCTTATTATTTCTCCTATTATGTTTGAAAGTCATTAAACTGGAACAAGTGGAAACGCTCGGAACGTCTTTAACCTCTCTGATCGGATTTTTATTTGTTCCATCAGGTATATCTGTTATGAATTCGCTTGGTGTGATGCAGCAATACGGCCTGCAAATTGTTCTTGTCATTCTGCTCGCAACGATTATTTTGCTGGGGGCTACGGGATTGTTTTCTCAGCTGATTCTGTCGCTGAGCGGAAAACGCAAAACCGCAGCGGACATGAAAACAAAAACAGTGCAAAGCCCGCAGAACAATAACGAACTCGTTCACCATTAAGGGAAACAGGAGGTTCTTCACATGGAAAGCACAATGAGTCCTTATTTTGGGATTGTCGTATCACTTGCTGCATTCGGCATCGGCACCTTTTTATTTAAGAAAACGAAAGGCTTCTTCCTTTTCACTCCTTTGTTTGTTGCCATGGTGCTGGGGATCGCATTTTTAAAAATCGGCGGTTTTTCCTACGCGGATTATAATAACGGGGGAGAGATCATTAAGTTTTTCCTTGAACCGGCAACGATCGCATTTGCAATTCCTTTGTACAAACAAAGAGATAAGCTTAAAAAGTACTGGTGGCAAATCATGGCCTCCATTATTGCCGGCTCTATCTGCTCTGTCACGATTGTTTATTTGCTCGCTAAAGGCATTCATCTCGATTCGGCCGTAATGAAAAGCATGCTTCCGCAGGCGGCTACAACGGCAATTGCGCTTCCTTTATCAAAAGGCATCGGGGGCATCAGCGACATCACAGCCTTTGCGGTCATCTTTAACGCTGTCATCGTATATGCGCTCGGAGCATTGTTCTTGAAGGTGTTTAAAGTGAAAAATCCGATTTCTAAAGGATTGGCTCTTGGAACATCCGGACATGCACTTGGTGTAGCGGTCGGGATTGAGATGGGAGAAGTTGAAGCTGCGATGGCAAGTATTGCTGTTGTCGTAGTAGGAGTGGTAACGGTTCTGGTCATCCCTGTGTTCGTGCAGCTGATCGGTGGATAAGCCAAGGCTGAATGCCTTGGCTTTTTTTTATTTTATGGTGCGTCTTCGGGATCGATATACCCTTGTTTAATGCCCCATTCTACTTGATCGTCATGCCACTTTTTTCGTTCTTCATAACCATAACCATCGTCATCAGGAAGCTCTGAAGCTGGCTGTTGAATGGTTTTATCTGTCTGACTCGAGGAAGATGGTGGATCTTGACTATTAGATGAGGGTGCCTCAGTCTGCTGCCGTTGTGCCTGCGATTGCCGCTTTTTCTCAGCGTTCGCTTTCTGCTCTTTTTGGATTGCTGCCTGCCGCTGTCTTTCAAGTTCAGCTTGTCTTTCCGCTTCGGCTAATCGCTGTCTCTCTGCAGCCTGCTGCTCTGCTAATCGCTGTCTCTCCGCTTTTTCCTCCTGCTGTTTCTTTCGTTTCGCCTCCCGCTCTTTTTCAAGCTTTTTCTCAGCGGCGATTTGTCTTTGCTTTTCAGCTTCTTCTTTTGCCTTCCGCTTTCCTAACTCAGTAGCGAGTGGACTCTCGAACTTCATGTCCAATGAAACGGGTTTTAGTTTTTTTAGCTCTTTCTCCAGCTCCTTTTGAGGAAATGCTGCAGTTGTCTTAACAGTTTCGACTTTTGATTCGGAAGATGTGCTGATATTCGAGCAACCGGTTAATATCAATGTGAAAAATAAAGCAAGCTGTATCAGTTTGTTCATGTGTCAGGCTCCCTTCTGCTTCTTATATCGGTCAAAGATTAACTTTGTTTTACATTTCTTCCTGTCGGTGGTTTTGTTGTAAATTGCGAAATAAGGGGGGAATTGTTGGTTCTTTGCATTTTGGTGGGGCTGAAAGATTTTCTTTTTCTCTCTTGCGCTCATAGAAAACCCATGTTACAATGTAAAAGTTGTTCCGGATAAGTCGTCCTTGACTAAAGATCCGGTATTGTGTAGAATAGTTATTGAATTGAATATAAATCACAAGCAGAAGCACCCGCTTCTCACCTGATTGACACATGCATGTAGTTGGCAGGTTGACCGTACATTTTTATTGATACAGATGTTCGTAGTGTGGGTGTTTTATAATGCCCACACTTTTTGTTTGCCTGCAAAATGCATTCAAAATGAGTTGTGAATCAATTCGAAGAAACTATGGAGGTGGCTCATTATTAGCAAAGATCAATTGGTTAATGAGGGTATCCGTGCACGTGAGGTCCGTTTAATCGGACAAAATGGCGACCAGCTTGGAATCAAGTCCCGTCAGGAAGCACTTGAAATCGCCGGCCGCGCAAATCTTGACCTTGTGTTAGTTGCAGCGAATGCAAAACCGCCTGTCTGCCGAATCATGGACTACGGTAAGTTCCGATTTGAGCAGCAGAAAAAGGAAAAAGAAGCACGCAAGAATCAAAAAATCATTAACTTAAAAGAAGTTCGGTTAAGTCCGACAATCGATGAGCATGACTTTAACACGAAATTGCGCAATGCGATTAAATTCCTTGAAAAAGGCGATAAAGTGAAAGCTTCTATCCGCTTTAAAGGACGCGCAATCACTCATAAAGAAATCGGTCAGCGTGTATTAGACCGTTTCTCCGAAGCATGTGCTGAGGTTGCGACAGTCGAAACAAAACCAAAAATGGACGGCCGCAGCATGTTCTTAATGCTCGCACCGAAAAACGAAAAGCAATAAGGAGGAAATCCCATGCCAAAAATGAAAACTCACCGCGGATCTGCTAAACGTTTTAAAAAGACAGGTTCTGGGAAGTTAAAACGTTCTCACGCGTACACAAGTCACTTATTCGCCAACAAATCTCAAAAGCAAAAGCGTAAGCTTCGCAAGAGTGCTGTTGTAAGCGCAGGAGACTTCAAACGTATCAAACAAATGCTTGCTAACATCAAGTAATCGGATAAGGAACAATTAGGAGGGAAATTCAATGCCAAGAGTAAAAGGCGGAACTGTTACACGTAAGCGTCGTAAAAAGGTTCTTAAATTAGCAAAAGGTTATTTCGGTTCAAAACATACATTATACAAAGTAGCTAACCAGCAGGTCATGAAATCTGGAAACTATGCTTTCCGTGACCGTCGTCAGAAAAAACGTGATTTCCGTAAACTTTGGATCACTCGTATCAACGCAGCTGCTCGCATGAACGGCCTTTCTTACAGCCGTTTAATGCACGGTCTTAAGCTTTCTGGTATCGAAGTAAACCGTAAAATGCTTGCTGATCTTGCTGTAAACGATCTTACTGCATTCAATCAGCTTGCTGATGCTGCTAAAGCTCAATTAAACAAGTAATCATATAGAGCCGCTCTCCAGCAGAGCGGCTTTTTCTATATAAAGGATGAGGCAACATGATTATTGCTGCTTATTTGGTGTTGATTAATCTGTGCGGTTTTTGGGTGATGGGCATTGACAAACGCAAAGCGCAGCAGCACAAGTGGAGAATTTCTGAAGACCGGCTGTGGCTGATAGCCATCGTGTTTGGAGCGCTCGGTGTCTGGCTTGGCATGCAAACCTTCAGACATAAAACGAAACACGCTTCTTTTAAGTATGGAGTACCGCTTCTTCTGGTAATTGAAGCGATTCTCATCGCTATTTACTACAGCCCGTTTGATTTATAAAAAGCAGAAAAGCGTTTAACGCTCTTCTGCTTTTTTTGCGAGTTTAATGGGCTGGTCCCAGTCAATCTTACAATTTGGATATCGTTCCAGCACTTTTTCTTCAATGTTCTCAAAATCTTTTGCAGAGAAATGTTTCAGCTTCTCAGGAGATTCTGTCCAGACAAAGATCGTGTGAATAAACAGCGGATGATCCTTGGAAGGAATATGCTTTTCTCCCTCAAAAAGCACGCCTTTATACGTCAGCTGAAAATTCTTCCGGGTATTGTTTTGTTCATCAATAATATAAAAATGTTCTTTTGATTGGGCCAGCTTAAGCCTTCTCTTAGGATTCGCGACATATTTGACCACGGCATAAATACAATAAGCAAAAAGTGCAAGCAAAATAATCCTTAGAACCATGACAAACATTGTGTGAAGGCACCTCCCTTATGGTGATGATCTGATGTAATACGAAAAGCATAGAAAAAGGTTTCACTTTTTCTAAAAGAAAGCTGTAAAAACATATACCCGATTTTCAAGTGAAATAGTCGTATGGTTCGCGCCATGTTTTGTATAATAAGAATGCAGGACTGATGAAGGAGGGTTTGGAACATGGCAAAATTAGATGAAACATTGACCATGCTGAAAGATTTAACAGATGCAAAAGGCATACCCGGCAATGAAAGAGAAGTAAGGCAAGTGATGAAATCATACATAGAACCATTTGCTGATGAGGTGACAACAGATCGCCTGGGCAGTTTAATTGCCAAAAAAACTGGTGCAGAAAATGGCCCGAAAATTATGATCGCCGGACATTTGGATGAAGTCGGCTTTATGGTGACACAAATCACAGATAAAGGCTTTATCCGTTTTCAAACCGTTGGCGGATGGTGGGCTCAGGTTATGCTTGCCCAGCGCGTCACCATTGTCACAAAAAAAGGAGAAATCACAGGGGTTATCGGATCTAAGCCGCCTCATATTTTGTCTCCTGAAGCAAGAAAAAAATCAGTGGAAATAAAAGACATGTTTATTGATATTGGAGCTTCAAGCCGGGAAGAAGCCTTGGAGTGGGGGGTACTCCCGGGAGATATGATCGTTCCGCATTTTGAGTTTACGGTCATGAACAATGAAAAATTCCTACTCGCAAAGGCCTGGGACAACCGCATCGGCTGTGCGATTGCAATTGATGTGTTAAGAAACTTACAAAACACAGACCATCCAAATATAGTGTATGGCGTCGGAACCGTGCAGGAGGAAGTCGGCCTGAGGGGAGCGAAAACGGCTGCGCACACCATTCAGCCTGATATTGCGTTTGGTGTTGATGTAGGAATAGCAGGAGACACGCCTGGCATTTCCGAGAAGGAAGCGCAGAGCAAAATGGGCAAAGGCCCGCAGATTATCGTTTACGATGCATCCATGGTCTCTCACAAAGGTTTGCGCGATGCAGTTGTAGCCACTGCGGAGGAAGCCGGCATTCCGTACCAATTTGATGCCATTGCCGGCGGCGGAACTGATTCGGGTGCCATCCATTTGACGGCAAATGGCGTTCCTGCGCTGTCCATTACCATTGCAACCCGCTACATTCATACGCACGCGGCCATGCTGCATCGTGATGATTATGAAAACGCGGTAAAGTTAATTACAGAAGTCATTAAGAAGTTAGACCGAAAAACGGTTGACGAAATTACGTACCAATAAAGATACGGAAGAATCCGCCTGTTGAGGTGGATTCTATTTTTTTGTCTGTACAAATTACAGCATAGTGACTACAATAAAGGGGATACCGAAAATTTCCTGAACATGACGATATACGATACGCAGTCGATTTGACAGGAAGGGAGGATAAATAATCTAATTTGTAAGCGCTTTCTGAAATAAAGGAGGTTGAACAAAATTGAAAAAGAAAAAAACATGGAAACGCTTCTTACACTTTTCGAGTGCAGCTCTGGCTGCAGGTTTGATATTCACTTCTGCTGCTCCCGCAGAGGCAGCATTTTGGGGTGCATCCAATGAGCTGCTTCATGACCCGACTATGATTAAAGAGGGGAGCTCATGGTATGCGCTCGGAACAGGGCTTACTGAAGAACGGGGACTGCGGGTTTTGAAGTCTACAGACGCTAAAAATTGGACCGTACAAAAATCCATTTTCACTACACCGCTATCGTGGTGGTCCAATTATGTGCCGAATTATGGTCAAAACCAGTGGGCGCCGGACATCCAATACTATAACGGCAAGTACTGGCTGTATTATTCCGTTTCTTCTTTTGGAAGCAATACATCTGCCATTGGCCTGGCATCTTCAACAAGCATCAGTTCGGGGAGCTGGAAGGACGAGGGCTTGGTGATTCGTTCGACAAGCTCAAATAATTATAACGCCATTGATCCGGAGCTGACATTCGACAAGGATGGCAACCCGTGGCTTGCATTCGGCTCGTTTTGGAGCGGCATTAAGCTGACTAAGCTCGATAAGAGTACGATGAAGCCTACAGGCTCGCTCTATTCGATTGCAGCTAGACCGAATAATGGAGGTGCCTTAGAAGCTCCTACTCTTACGTATCAAAATGGATATTACTATTTAATGGTTTCATTTGATAAATGCTGTGACGGGGTAAACAGTACGTACAAAATTGCTTACGGAAGATCCAAAAACATTACAGGCCCTTATCTTGATAAAAGCGGAAAAAGCATGCTTGAAGGCGGAGGCACTATTTTGGATTCGGGCAATGACCAATGGAAAGGACCTGGAGGCCAGGATATTGTGAACGGAAACATTCTTGTTCGCCATGCCTATGATGCCAATGACAATGGCATTCCGAAGCTTCTCATCAATGATTTGAATTGGAGCTCGGGCTGGCCGTCCTATTGAATCAAAAAGCCGGGCTCTGCCCCCGGCTTTTTTTAAAAGAAAAGATTGACAGTATAATAGTCAATTACTATAATAAAATTGTTCGTACAAATATTTATTTATAGGTTTATTTTCTAACATTAGTACGTATCTTTTGTATTTGAAAGCGTTTTATTTTATGAGAAAGGGGCAGTTTACATGCTTCAGACAAAGGATTATGAATTCTGGTTTGTGACAGGAAGCCAGCACCTATACGGGGAAGAGACGCTGGAACTCGTAGATCAGCATGCTAAAAGCATTTGTGAGGGGCTCAGCGGGATTTCTTCCAGATATAAAATCACTCATAAGCCCGTCGTCACTTCACCGGAAACCATTAGAGAGCTGTTAAGAGAAGCGGAGTACAGTGAGACATGTGCTGGCATCATTACATGGATGCACACATTTTCCCCTGCAAAAATGTGGATAGAAGGCCTTTCCTCTTATCAAAAACCGCTTATGCATTTGCATACCCAATATAATCGCGATATCCCGTGGGGTACGATTGACATGGATTTTATGAACAGCAACCAATCCGCGCATGGCGATCGAGAGTACGGTTACATCAACTCGAGAATGGGGCTTAGCCGAAAAGTCATTGCCGGCTATTGGGATGATGAAGAAGTGAAAAAAGAAATGTCCCAGTGGATGGATACGGCGGCTGCATTAAATGAAAGCAGACATATTAAGGTTGCCAGATTTGGAGATAACATGCGTCATGTCGCGGTAACGGACGGAGACAAGGTGGGAGCGCATATTCAATTTGGCTGGCAGGTTGACGGATATGGCATCGGGGATCTTGTTGAAGTGATGGATCGCATTACGGACGACGAGGTTGACACGCTTTATGCCGAGTATGACAGACTATATGTGATCAGTGAGGAAACAAAACGTGACGAAGCAAAGGTAGCGTCCATTAAAGAACAGGCGAAAATTGAACTTGGCTTAACCGCTTTTCTTGAGCAAGGCGGATACACAGCGTTTACGACATCGTTTGAAGTGCTGCACGGAATGAAACAGCTGCCGGGACTTGCCGTTCAGCGCCTGATGGAGAAAGGCTACGGGTTTGCCGGTGAAGGAGATTGGAAGACAGCGGCCCTTGTACGGATGATGAAAATCATGGCTAAAGGAAAAAGAACTTCCTTCATGGAAGATTACACGTACCATTTTGAACCGGGAAATGAAATGATTCTGGGCTCTCACATGCTTGAAGTGTGTCCGACTGTCGCTTTGGATCAGCCGAAAATCGAGGTGCATCCACTTTCGATTGGCGGCAAAGAGGACCCTGCGCGTTTTGTATTTAACGGCATCAGCGGTTCTGCCATTCAAGCTAGCATTGTTGATATTGGCGGGCGTTTCCGCCTTGTGCTGAATGAAGTCAACGGCCAGGAAATTGAAAAAGACATGCCGAATTTACCGGTTGCCCGTGTTCTCTGGAAGCCGGAGCCGTCATTGAAAACAGCAGCGGAGGCATGGATTTTAGCCGGCGGTGCACACCATACCTGCCTGTCTTATGAACTGACAGCGGAGCAAATGCTTGATTGGGCGGAAATGGCGGGAATCGAAAGTGTTCTCATTTCCCGTGATACGACAATTCATAAACTGAAACACGAGTTAAAATGGAACGAGGCGCTTTACCGGCTTCAAAAGTAGAGGGGGATGTCACATGGCTTACACAATAGGGGTTGATTTTGGAACTTTATCAGGAAGAGCAGTGCTCGTTCATGTCCAAACAGGGGAGGAACTTGCGGCTGCTGTAAAAGAATACAGGCATGCTGTCATTGATACCGTCCTTCCAAAAACGGGTCAAAAGCTGCCGCGTGACTGGGCGCTGCAGCACCCTGCTGATTACCTCGAAGTCTTGGAAACAACCATTCCGTCTTTACTCGAACAGACGGGCGTTGAACCGAAAGACATTATCGGGATTGGAATTGATTTCACGGCATGTACGATCCTTCCTATTGACAGCAGCGGGCAGCCGTTATGCATGCTGCCTGAATATGAAGAGGAGCCGCACAGCTATGTGAAGCTCTGGAAGCATCATGCGGCTCAAAAACATGCTGATCGGCTCAATCAAATCGCGGAAGAAGAAGGAGAGGCTTTTTTACAGCGGTACGGAGGAAAAATTTCATCAGAATGGATGATTCCAAAGGTCATGCAAATTGCCGAGGAAGCGCCTCACATTTATGAAGCGGCTGACCGGATCATCGAGGCTGCGGACTGGATCGTGTACCAGCTGTGCGGCTCGCTCAAGCGAAGCAACTGTACTGCAGGGTATAAAGCGATGTGGAGTGAAAAAGCGGGGTATCCGTCAGATAATTTCTTTGAGAAATTAAATCCTTCAATGAAAACGATTACAAAGGACAAATTGTCAGGTTCTATTCATTCAGTAGGAGAAAAAGCCGGCAGTCTGACTGAAAAAATGGCAAAACTGACAGGGCTTCTCCCGGGAACGGCTGTTGCGGTTGCCAATGTGGACGCTCATGTTTCCGTACCGGCGGTCGGCATTACAGAGCCAGGGAAAATGCTGATGATTATGGGAACCTCGACGTGCCATGTTCTACTTGGTGAAGAGGTGCATATCGTTCCAGGAATGTGCGGCGTTGTGGACAACGGAATTCTCCCGGGCTATGCGGGATATGAAGCCGGGCAGTCCTGTGTCGGCGATCATTTTGACTGGTTTGTGAAAACATGTGTCCCGCCAGCTTATCAAAAGGAAGCAAAGGAAAAAAACATTGGCGTTCATGAGCTGCTGAGTGAGAAAGCAAACCATCAAGCGCCAGGTGAAAGCGGCTTGCTTGCTTTAGATTGGTGGAATGGAAACCGTTCAACTCTTGTTGATGCAGATTTAACAGGGATGCTGCTTGGCATGACACTGCTGACGAAGCCTGAAGAGATTTATAGAGCGTTAGTTGAAGCGACAGCTTACGGAACCCGGATGATTATCGAAACATTCAAAGAAAGCGGTGTTCCGATTGAGGAACTGTTCGCAGCCGGCGGAATAGCTGAGAAAAACCCGTTTGTCATGCAGATTTATGCGGATGTGACAAACATGGACATTAAAATCTCTGGTTCACCGCAAGCCCCAGCCTTAGGATCTGCCATTTTCGGCGCGCTTGCAGCAGGCAAAGAAAAAGGCGGCTACGATGATATCAAAAAGGCAGCGGCGAACATGGGAAAACTGAAAGATATAACTTATACGCCAAATGCCGAAAACGCCGCGGTTTATGAAAAATTGTACGCTGAATATAAAGAGCTGGTTCATTATTTCGGAAAAGAAAACCATGTCATGAAGCGTCTGAAAACGATCAAAAATCTTCAATTTTCATCTGCCGCCAAAAAGAATTGATAAAGGGTGATGGAGCATGCTTGAAACATTAAAAAAAGAAGTGCTGGCTGCCAACCTGAAGCTTCAAGAGCATCAGCTGGTAACCTTTACGTGGGGAAATGTCAGCGGCATTGACCGTGAAAAAGAAAGAATTGTCATCAAACCTAGCGGAGTCGAATACAGCGACCTGACAGCCGATGACTTGGTTGTTTTGAACCTTGATGGAGAGGTCGTCGAAGGCTCGCTTAAACCTTCTTCAGATACACCTACCCATGTTTATCTATATAAAACCTTTCCGAATATCGGGGGAATTGTCCATACCCATTCTCAATGGGCGACAAGCTGGGCGCAATCGGGCAGAGACATCCCTCCGTTAGGCACGACCCATGCTGATTATTTTGACAGTGCGATTCCATGTACGCGAGAAATGTACGATGAAGAAATCATTCATGACTACGAACTGAATACAGGAAAAGTCATAGCGGAAACCTTTCAGCATCATAACTACGAACAGGTGCCGGGTGTGCTCGTGAATAATCACGGACCGTTCTGCTGGGGCACTGACGCCTTAAAAGCCATTCATAACGCAGTTGTATTAGAAACGGTTGCCGAAATGGCCTATCACTCCATTATGCTGAACAAGGATGTAACCCCAATCAATACAGTCCTGCATGAAAAGCATTTTTATCGAAAACACGGAGCAAATGCGTATTATGGCCAGTCATGATACGCCTGTGTCACCGGCTGGCATTCTGATTGACTTGGACGGTACTGTATTCAGAGGAAATGAGTTGATCGAAGGAGCAAGAGAAGCGATCAAAACGCTTAGGAGAATGGGAAAGAAAATCGTCTTTTTAAGCAACCGGGGGAATATCTCCCGTGCCATGTGCAGAAAAAAACTTCTTGGCGCGGGGATTGAAGTAGACGTAAACGACATTGTTCTGTCATCAAGCGTGACAGCGGCTTTTCTGAAAAAACATTATCGTTTTTCAAAGGTGTGGGTACTTGGGGAGCAAGGCTTGGTTGACGAGCTGAGGATGGCTGGTGTGCAGCACGCGAACGAACCGAAGGAAGCGGATTGGCTCGTGATCTCCCTTCATGAAACGCTCACGTACGAAGATTTAAATCAAGCCTTTCAAGCGGCTGCCGGCGGCGCTCGTATTATTGCTACAAACAAAGACCGCTCTTTTCCGAACGAAGACGGAAATGCCATTGATGTGGCCGGAATGATTGGGGCGATAGAGGCTTCCGCACAAGCGAAGACTGAACTTGTTGTCGGAAAGCCGTCATGGCTGATGGCGGAGGCTGCCTGTACAGCAATGGGGCTGTCCGCACATGAATGCATGATTATAGGAGACAGCATTGAATCTGACATTGCGATGGGGAAGCTTTATGGCATGAAAAGCGCCTTAGTGCTAACTGGTTCTGCGAAACAGGGCGAACAGCGTTTGTACACGCCGGATTATGTGCTGGATTCTATTAAGGATGTAACCAAATTGGCTGAGGAGGGGATTCTGATATGAATCGTATCGCAGCTGACGTTCAGCGTGCTTTTGAACACGCCGGAGAAAAGGCGTTGCCTATAAAAGTTGAAGAAATTGTTCTCGGTAAACAAGCAGCTGATTCGCTTTTGGATTATGTAAAACGAAAAAACAATAAACATATTGTCCTTGTCTGCGACGCGAATACACACCGCATTGCAGGAATTGATCTGGAAAATCAGCTGAATCAAGAAGGATTTCAGGCCGAGTGCCTGATCATTCCAGAAAATGAAGCCGGAGATGTGACAGCTGATGAACGATCGCTCATTCATGTGCTGATCCATACGAAACAACCAACGGATGTCATGATCGCAGTCGGTTCGGGCACGATTCATGATATCGTCCGCTTTGCAGCGTTTCAAAGAGATTTGCCGTTTATTTCTTATCCGACTGCTCCATCTGTAGACGGTTTTACATCAGCAGGGGCGCCGATTATTTTATACGGTACGAAAACAACCATTCAAACGAAGGCCCCGTCTGCACTGTTCGCTGATCTGGATCTATTAAAAGCGGCACCGCAGTCAATGGTGGCGGCTGGATTTGGTGACATGCTCGGTAAAATAACGTCTTTAGCAGATTGGGAAATATCCCGGCATCTTGCCGGCGAGCCTTATTCGCCAGCAGGAGCTAAGATTGTTCAGGAGGCGCTTGCTGCCTGCATTGAACACACAGAAGACATTGCGATGAAAACGGAAACAGGCATACGGGTTTTGATGGAGTCTTTACTTGTATCGGGGCTTGTCATGCTGGCATTAGATCATTCCCGCCCGGCATCAGGCGGAGAGCATCATATTTCACATTGGATTGAGATGGAATTAATGGAGAAAAAACGGCCACAGATTCTTCATGGGGCAAAGGTGGGCTGTGCAGCTGTTTTACTAACTGACACATACAGAAAGCTCGCTAAGGATGACGGGCTCAACGAATTTTCACCGAGCCGGCGGCAAGCCATCCAATCGGCTTATCAAACTCTCCCGGAAGGAGAAGTGCTGGCTGATTGGCTGAGATCAGCCGGAGGCCCTGCGTATTTTGACGAAATCGGTGTCGGGCAGGATTCCGTTAAGAATGCCTTCAGACACGCGCACACCTTAAGAGACCGCTGCACCGGATTAAGAATCATTAATGAAAACAAAACGCTGATCAACCATGGTCTATATGAATAGCCCGCACCTCGAATGGAAGGGGTAACGCAGATGAAAAAAATGACTGTCTGTTTTCTTGTGCTCATGATGCTGCTGACATTAGTCATTGCCGGGTGTTCAGCAGAAAGATCATCCGGGAAGTCGGGTGAAACCGAGCTGACCTTTTGGACATTTAACGGGCTTCATGAGCAGTTCTATGTGGAAATGGTGAAGGAATGGAATGAAAAATATCCTGACCGTAAAATTAAGCTGAATACGGTCGTTTATCCGTATGGACAAATGCACGATAACTTGTCTATCTCCTTAATTGCAGGAGAAGGCGTCCCTGATATTGCCGATGTCGAATTGGCCCGTTTTTCAAACTTTTTGAAGGGCTCTGACATACCGCTTGCCGACTTGACTCCGCTGATTGAAAAGGACCGTGATAAATTCGTTGAGGCGCGGCTGACCCTGTACAGCAAAAACGGCAAGCTTTACGGACTCGATACGCATGTAGGAACAACAGTCATGTTTTATAACATGGATGTTATGAAGAAAGCCGGCGTCAATCCTGACGATATTAAAACATGGGATGATTACCATAAAGCCGGACAGAAAGTGCGCAAAGTGACCGGGAAGCCGATGGGAACGGTGGAAACAAATGATTCCGGAACGTTCTTATCTATGATTTCACAGCAAAACTCAGGCTATTTTGATAAAAACGGCAAGCTGATCCTCAATAATGACACCAACGTAAAAACACTTCAATATTTAAAAGACATAATCAATGATAAAACGATGATTCCTGCGCCGGGCGGCGGGCATCACAGTGAAGAATACTACGGCTTTATGAACCAAGGAGGAGCTGCTTCAGTCCTCATGCCGATTTGGTATATGGGAAGATTTATCGATTATATGCCTGATCTGAAAGGGAAGATTGCCATCAGGCCGCTCCCGGCATGGAAAGAGGGAGGCGACCGCTCGGCAGGTTTGGGCGGTACGGCAACCGTTGTGCCGAAGCAAGCCAAGCATGTTGAGTTAGCAACAGAGTTTTTAGCCTTTGCGAAAGGCTCTAAAGAAGGAAACAAAAAGCTCTGGAGCGTACTTGGGTTTGACCCGCTTCGCTGGGATGTCTGGAGCTCCAAGGAATTGAAAGAGAAAAACAAATACACGGATTACTTCCAAAACGGAACAGGCATTTTTTCCGTGCTGCTCGATATCAAGGATGAAATCAATCCGATTTATTTACATGAGGATTTTGCCAAGGCTTCAGACCTTGTCAACAGAAGCGTGTTGTTCGACGCACTTAAATCTCAGCAAAAAACGCCTAAACAAGCCTTGGACAGAGCGGCAGGTGAACTGAAACAGAAATAGAATCCCATTCAAAAAGTGAAAGCGGGGAGGTTCTCATGAAACCTGTGAAAACAGGAACGGTTCATCCCGTTCCTTCAGCTGCGAAACAATCAGGCTGGCGAGATCTATTTTATTCAAAAAAAGCGGCGCCCTATCTGTTTACAGCGCCATTCGTTTTATCCTTTCTCGTATTTTTTCTATACCCCATCATTAGTGTCTTCATCATGAGCTTCCAAAGAATTTTGCCGGGAGAGGTGTCCTTTGTCGGATTGTCTAATTATACAGCGCTAAACAACCCGACGTTCTATACCGCCCTTTGGAATACGCTGGAATACACCTTTTGGACGCTAATCGTGCTGATTCCTGTCCCATTGCTTCTGGCCATATTCCTGAATTCAAAGCTGGTCAAATTTAGAAATATATTTAAATCAGCACTATTCATCCCGGCATTGACCTCCACCATTGTCGCGGGGATCATTTTTCGGCTGATCTTCGGAGAAATGGAAACGTCTCTGGCCAATTCCATCCTACTCAAACTCGGCTTTTCACCTCAGAACTGGATGAACAATGAACATACCGGCATGTTTTTGATGGTGCTGCTTGCTTCATGGAGATGGATGGGAATCAACATCCTTTACTTTTTAGCCGGTTTGCAAAATGTGCCGAAAGAGCTGTACGAAGCCGCTGATATAGACGGTGCGAATACAATGAAAAAATTTCTGCACATCACGCTGCCGTTTCTCAAGCCTGTAACCGTATATGTGCTGACCATCAGCATTATCGGCGGCTTCAGGATGTTTGAGGAAAGCTACGTCCTTTGGCAGAATAATTCCCCGGGTAATATTGGTCTGACGCTTGTCGGATATTTGTATCAGCAGGGACTTGCCTACAACGAAATGGGGTACGGAGCAGCCATCGGCATCGTGCTTTTGATTGTGATACTTGTTGTCAGCCTGATTTCATTAAAGCTGTCAGGCTCGTTTAAGGGGGAGGGATAAATGTTGCGGCACAGTCCTCAGTTTAGCGTTTACAGAATCGCACTAACCCTGTTTTTTATTATGCTGAGCCTATTGTATCTTTTTCCGATTTTCTGTTTGCTTTTAGGATCATTAAAGCCCTCATCTGAGCTTTTGCGTGTGGGGCTCAATCTCGACATTGATCCTAAAGTAATGAGTCTTGATAATTATACATTTCTGTTTAACGGCGGAAGCATTTATTTCAAATGGTTTTTTAACAGTCTTGTACTTGGGCTTTTCACAACCATGCTCACCCTGTTTTTTTCTTCGATGATCGGGTACGGGCTTGCGGTTTATGATTTTAAGGGAAGAAATATCATCTTTGTTCTTGTGCTGATTATTATGATGGTTCCGCTGGAAGTGATGATGCTTCCTCTGTTTAAGCTTACTGTCGGACTGCACTTGATCGATTCATATACGGGTGTCATATTGCCGTTTATCGTTTCACCTGTTGCCGTTTTCTTTTTCAGGCAATATGCTCTTGGCCTTCCAAGAGATCTGCTGGACTCTGCAAGGATGGACGGCTGTACGGAATTCGGCATCTTTTTCAGGATTATGGCACCGCTGATGAAACCGGCTTTCGGTGCGATGATTATCCTTCAGTCCTTAAACAGCTGGAACAACTTCTTGTGGCCGCTGATTGTGCTTCGGTCGAAAGAAATGTTTACGCTTCCAATAGGGCTGTCCAGCTTGCTGAGCCCTTATGGAAATAATTACGACATGCTTATATCCGGCTCAGTATTTGCGATTTTGCCGGTGATTATCATTTTCTTGTTTTTCCAAAAGTACTTTATCTCCGGCCTGACGGTAGGGGGAGTCAAAGGTTAATGAAGGAGGAAACGTGTGATGAAAAAAGCGCGAATGATTGTAGACAAAGAATATAAAATCGGTGAAGTAGATAAACGGATTTATGGCTCGTTTATCGAACATATGGGTCGTGCGGTATATGAAGGCATATACGAGCCTGATCACCCTGAAGCGGATGAAGATGGATTTAGAAAAGATGTCCAGTCGCTGATCAAAGAATTACAGGTTCCCATCATCCGCTATCCGGGCGGAAACTTTTTATCCGGATACAACTGGGAGGACGGTGTCGGACCAGTCGAAAACCGCCCGAGACGGCTTGACTTGGCATGGCAAACGACAGAAACCAATGAAGTGGGAACAAATGAATTTTTATCTTGGGCCAAAAAGGTGAACACTGAGGTCAATATGGCCGTCAACCTCGGCACAAGAGGCATAGATGCCGCCCGTAATCTCGTTGAATACTGCAACCACCCGAAAGGCTCTTACTGGAGTGATTTAAGAAGATCGCATGGCTATGAACAGCCGTACGGCATTAAAACATGGTGCTTAGGAAACGAAATGGATGGACCGTGGCAGATCGGCCACAAAACAGCTGATGAATACGGACGGCTAGCCGCAGAGACGGCAAAGGTCATGAAATGGGTTGATCCATCAATTGAACTCGTTGCCTGCGGCAGCTCAAACAGCGGCATGCCGACCTTTATCGATTGGGAAGCGAAGGTGCTGGAGCATACGTATGAGCATGTCGACTATATCTCTCTTCACACCTACTACGGAAACCGGGATAACAATCTGCCAAACTACTTGGCCCGTTCCATGGATTTGGATCATTTTATCAAATCAGTCGCTGCGACCTGTGACTATGTAAAAGCAAAAACACGCAGCAAGAAAACTATCAATCTCTCTCTGGATGAATGGAACGTCTGGTACCACTCAAATGAGGCTGATAAAAAAGTCGAGCCGTGGATCACTGCGCGTCCGATTTTAGAGGATATTTACAATTTTGAAGATGCCTTATTAGTCGGCTCTCTGCTCATTACGATGCTGCAGCACGCAGACCGTGTGAAAATTGCGTGTCTTGCACAGCTTGTCAATGTCATCGCGCCGATCATGACGGAAAAAGGCGGAGAAGCATGGAGACAGCCGATTTTCTATCCATACATGCATGCTTCTGTTTACGGAAGGGGCGAGTCACTGAAACCGCTTATTTCTTCTCCTAAGTACGATTGTTCTGATTTCACTGATGTGCCATATGTTGATGCTGCTGTTGTGTACTCTGAAGAGGAAGAAACACTCACTATTTTTGCGATAAACAAGGCTGAGGATCAGATGGAGACGGAGATTTCGCTCAGAGGCTTTGAATCCTACCAAATCGCAGAGCACATCGTACTTGAGCATCAGGATATCAAAGCGACAAACCAGCATAACAGAAAAAATGTCGTTCCGCATTCCAACGGATCATCGTCTGTCAGCGAAAATGGCTTAACTGCTCATTTCACGCCGCTTTCCTGGAATGTGATACGCCTGAAAAAACAGTCATAAGAGAAGCAAAGCCGGAGATTTCTCTCCGGCTTTGCTTTCAACTGCCACGAGCCGGCCCGTTCAAGCCGGCTTTTTGTATAGGAAAAAATGACCGCTTTTCACCATGAAATTATGATATATTTATGAAAAACAGCAAAGGGGATGGGAGAAAATGAATGCGGTTACAATTGTGATAGCGTCAATGTGTATTTTGGCTATTGCCTATCGTTTATACGGAACATTTATGATGGTGAAGGTTCTCAAAGTAAATGATGACAAGCCGACACCTGCTCACGTGCTTGAGGATGGGAAAGACTATGTGCCTACAAATAAATGGGTTTCGTTCGGCCACCATTTTGCCGCGATCGCAGCGGCCGGGCCGCTGGTCGGACCAATTCTGGCGGCGCAGTTTGGCTATTTGCCGGGATTATTGTGGCTGTTAATCGGGGCGGTAATTGGGGGGGCCGTCCATGATATTGTGGTGCTGTTTGCATCGATGCGCAAAAACGGAAAATCGCTGTCGGAAGTGGCGAAGGATGAGCTTGGCCCTGTTGCAGGATTTTGTACAGGACTGTCCATGCTGTTTATCATCACGATCACAATGGCGGGCCTGTCGATGGTTGTCTTGCATGCGCTTGAACGTAATCCATGGGGAACATTTGCGGTAGGGATTACGATTCCGATTGCGATGGGTGTGGGCTTATTTTATAAGAAAACGGGAAATTTAAAGCTCGCTTCAACGGTCGGCTTTCTCTTTTTAATGGCAGGAGTCTTTATCGGTCCGTGGGTACAGACTACCGCGCTCGGTGACTTTTTAACGCTAGATACGAAAACGCTTGCAATCGCGCTTCCTGTTTATGCATTTTTTGCGGCTGCGCTTCCCGTTTGGCTGCTTCTGGCTCCGCGTGATTATTTAAGCAGCTTTATGAAAATCGGTGTTTTTATCGCTTTGATTGTTGGTGTGTTTGTCGTCAATCCGTCCATTCCGTTCCCTGCGTTTACAGAATTCGTAAAAGGCGGCGGGCCGGTGCTGGCAGGACCTGTCTGGCCGTTCATCTCAATAACCATCGCCTGCGGGGCGATCTCTGGGTTCCATGCCTTTGTCGGCTCAGGAACGACACCGAAAATGCTGAATAAATGGAGTGATATGAAGCCGGTTGCGTTTGGCGCAATGCTTGTTGAGTGTCTTGTCGGCATCATGGCGCTGATTGCAGCGACCGCTTTACAGCCTGCTGATTACTTTGCGATTAACAGCACGCCTGAGGTTTTCCGTACGCTTGGCATGAATGTCGTACATTTGCCTGAATTGAGCAGGGAAATCGGTTTGGACTTAGAAGGAAGAACAGGGGGAGCCGTCACGCTTGCGGTGGGGATGACTTATATTTTTACCGGAATGCCGTTTTTCAGCCATTTGGCCTCATACTTTTTCCAATTTGTCATTATGTTTGAAGCGGTCTTTATTTTAACAGCGATTGACGCCGGCACACGTGTCGCCCGTTATTTGATCCAGGATTTCTTCGGGGAGGTGTATAAACCGCTGAAGAAAACAGACTGGATTCCGGGCTCTGTATTTGCCAGCGCCCTTGCCTGTTTGATGTGGGGGTACTTGCTGTATTCAGGAGATATCGGTTCCATTTGGGCGCTGTTCGGCGTTTCTAATCAGCTGATGGCTTCAGTGGGGCTGATTATCGGAGCGACCATCGTGCTGAAAATCGCTGATAAACGCCGGTACATTCTGACTTGCCTTATCCCGCTTGCCTATTTATATGTCACTGTCAATTATGCGGGCTATTGGATGGTGCGCAATGTGTATCTCAATCCTGAAGCAGCAGGATATAGTGTATTGAATGGCGTATTATCTATCATCATGCTGGTGTTAGGCTTCATCATTATTATGGCGGCTGTGAAAAAATGGGCGCAGATGTGGAAAGATCCGAGCTTAAGGATGGAAGCATCTATACCGGGCTAGAAGGACTATTGAAAATGCTGAGGGGGGTTGGCAATGAATCTATCAATGAAATATCTTATTCTATACGTATCGGACAGCAAGCGGGCTATTCATTTTTACCGAGATATATTAGGACTGCCGATTCGTGCTGAACACGGAACGTATATCGAATTTGATACAGGGTCTACGATATTGGCGCTTAATACGCGGGAAAGCGCCAGAGACATCACGGCGCTGGACATTCCGGATACATCTGCTTCAAACACATTTGAAATTGGGTTTGTTACTGAAAATGTAGAAGCGGTCATCAAAAGGATGAGAGAACAAGGCGTATCGATTATCGGGGAGCCGAAAGTGAAACCATGGGGGCAGACGGTCGCCTATATCGCTGATCCGGATGGACATTATATCGAAATTTGCAGTCCGATGGAATAACGCACAAAAGCCCAAAACAATATCTGTTTTGGGCTTTCTCATGATGTTTTGTGCCCGGCTGCTTCCAATAGCAAATCAGCCAGGTGAACGGCTCTGACTTTACCGCTTAGTCCTTCGCGTTCAATGCCGAGCTTCATTTGCAGCAGGCAGCCGGGATTTGCTGTTACAATGAGGATTGCTTCGGTTGCTTTGAAGGCAGCCATTTTACTGTCCAGTATTCTCATAGACATTTCAGCTTCGACGATGTTGTAAATTCCCGCTGATCCGCAGCAGCTGTCTGCTTTCTCCATTTCTTTGAATTCAGCCCCTTTGATGCTTTTAAGAAGCTGGCGGGGCTCAAGCGACGTATGCATTACATTTCTTAGGTGGCATGAATCTTGGTAGGTAACGACCTGAGGCGTCTCGAGCGCTAAGTCCATTTGATGGAAATCGAGTTCAACCAAAACTGAAGAAAAATCCTTCAGCTTTTGAACAAAAGCGGCGGCCCGCTCCGACCATTCCGGGTCATCCTTCAGCAAATGATCATATTCGGTAAGAAAGGCTCCGCATCCTCCTGCGTTTGTAATGACTGCATCCACGTCTAATGCTTCGAAAGCAGCGATATTTTGTTTCGCGAGCTCTTTCCCTGTGTTTTTTTCACCGCTGTGTCCATGAAGCGCCCCGCAGCAAGCCTGTTCAGGCGGGATGACAATGTCGCAGCCTGCCAGCTGTAAAAGCTTCAATGTGGCATTGTTAGTCGGTAAAAACATCGTATCCATTAAGCAGCCCGAAAAAAAGGCGACCCGTTTTTTCATGGGGCCAATGGACGGCAGGAAACGCGGCCTATTGTTCATTTCTTTGCTTTTTGGAATATCAGGAAGAACAGCTTCCATCGTCCGCAAATGCTCAGGCAGGAGCCGAAGCATACCTGTTTTACGCAAACCGGTTTGCAGTCCTGAACGCTGATACAAACCGATAAGGCTTACAGCTGATCGCATGCGGTTTTGGTGCGGAAACAGCTCGTGAAAAGCCGTCTTTCGCATGACACGTTCACCAAGCGAGTGTTTTTTGTTTTGGTGGATAATATCTCTGGCTTCCTCAAGCAGCTGTCCGTATTTCACGCCTGACGGGCATACAGGTTCACAGGCGCGGCAGCCGAGGCAAAGTGACAGCGACCGTTCGACATCTTCATCCGGTTCAATCATACCGTCGGCTACGGCTTTCATTAAGGCGATACGCCCGCGCGGAGAGTGTGTTTCCTGAAATCCCGATTCGATATAGGTCGGACAGGAAGGAAGACAGAAGCCGCAGCGCATACAATTTAATAACTCGCCTTCATCCATACGCTCTTTAAATTCATTTTGGATCTGTTTCATTTCTTTTTCTGTTGTCATCTTTCCGCCACCACACGTTTTCTGGCATCTTTCGCAAACACTTTGCCCGGATTTAATATGTTCCGGGGGTCAAATGCCGCTTTCAACGCTTTCATCGCATCAATGCCTTCTTTTTTCAGCTTCATTTCCAAGTAAGGCGCTTTCATTTCCCCGACTCCGTGCTCTCCGGTTATCGTCCCGCCAAGTTCAATCGCTTTCTCAAAAATCTCGGCAAAAGCCTGTTCGACACGTTCCATTTCATCCTTATTTCTTATGTCTGTCGTGCATGTCGGGTGAAGGTTCCCGTCTCCCGCATGACCAAAGGTGCAGATGGAGATATCATATTTAGCAGCAATATCATTAATCGCTTTAACCATATTGGCGATTTCTGAGCGAGGAACGGTCGCATCCTCTAAAATCGTCGTCGGTTTGAGGCGGGCTAGGGCAGAAAGTGCAGAGCGCCGTGCTTCAGTCAGGGCGAATGCCTCCTCCTCCGTTTGTGCGGTCTGAACGGATACGGCGTCGCCTTTTTTGCAGATCGCCTCAATCTTTTCAATATCCCGTTCAACAGTTTCAAATGGCCCGTCTTGTTCAATTAACAGAACTGCTTTTGCGCTTGTCGGAAGTCCGATTTTGGCATAATCCTCAATCACCAATAGTGTAGGCTGATCGAGAAATTCAAGCGTAGCGGGTATGATTTTTGCGGCAATGATGTCTGATACCGTTTGAGCAGCGGCATCGATGTTTTCATAAAGGGCAAGCAGCGTCTTCTTTGTTTCCGGCTTTGGAACGAGCTTGACGATTGCCTCTGTCACAATGCCGAGTGTTCCTTCTGAGCCGACAAAAAGACGTGTGAGATCGTATCCGGCCACATCCTTTGCGAGTTTTCCGCCGGTGCGGATGATGTCACCATTTGCGAGAACAACCTCCAGTCCAATAACATAGTCGCGGGTGACGCCGTATTTTAATCCGCGTAGCCCGCCGGAATTTTCATTGATGTTGCCCCCGATAGTTGATATTTTCATAGAACTCGGGTCAGGCGGATAAAACAAACCTTTGCTTTCAACTGCCCGGATCATATCCAGCGTAATGACTCCCGGCTGAACTGTGGCAGTTAAATTTTCTTCATCAATCTCAAGAATCTGGTTCATGTGCTTAAAGAGAAGCACAAGTCCGCCTTCAGTCGGGCACGTGCCGCCGCACAGGTTTGTCCCTGATCCTCTTGGAACGATCGGCACTCGATGTTCGCTGCAAATTGTTAAAATGCGTGATACTTCATCAGTATTCCTCGGAGCAATCACGGCATCAGGCATAGACTGATACTGAGGCGTCGCATCATATGAATAGACGAGACGGCCGGCATTCGAGTCATCAAAGTTTTCTGGTCCGGAGATCCGAATCAGCTGCTCCTTTACATCCTTGGTGATCATTTCACCCATCCCCCTGTCAAAAAACGCTTTCAATCTATTGTAAAAGAAAAAAAGCAAAGCCTTCCATGGAGAAACATACAAAAAATGAAACTGAAACTCTCTCTATTTTGTATCTTGATCTAAAAAATAGAGTGCAACGTACATCGTGACGATGTCCTCGGTACGGTCAAAACGTAAACCCGTCAGCTGTTCAGCCTTAGCCAGACGATAACGCAATGTATTGATATGAATATGCATATCTTCTGCGGTTTGTTTCAAAGACAAATCGTGATGAAAGAAAGTCCGTAACGTATTCATAAGTTCCTGATGCTCAAGCGCCTCTCCTAATACTCTTTGCGGAAATTCGTTTCGGGTTCCCGGGCTGATC
This sequence comes from Bacillus sp. GW821-FHT01G09, assembly GCF_059422205.1. NCBI lineage: Bacteria > Bacillati > Bacillota > Bacilli > Caryophanales > Bacillaceae > Bacillus > Bacillus sp. GW821-FHT01G09. The sequence continues at coordinate 285,386 of NZ_JBWKWL010000003.1, read as the reverse complement.
TCCGTCAGACACATATCAAGCTTCAGATCCTCTTCAAATATGGGCGTTTTTCGCTTAAGGCTGACAGCCAGCGCTTTTTCCGCTTGCTCGTATGAATCTGTCAGGCTGGAGCTTGCGACGGCTCTTCCGGCGCCAGCTGCTGCAAATTGGCTGTTTGCGGTATTGGCAAACGAACAAATGTGAAGGATCTTCCGTAAAAGCCGATCCCTTTGTTCATGCTGCGGCACTTCATGATTAATCAAGATCCGTTCATTTCCCCACCTGATGAACAAATCCGCAGGGTACGAGGATTTCCAGCTGCGTGCCATTTGTTCAATATCATGAGGTGACAACTCATACCCCTGAATAAGAATCATTTGGCGCCGGGAGGCAAGGTCAACACCAAGAAGCTGAGCTTTCTCAAGAAAACTGGGAGACCACTCCTTTAATTGCAGCCAATCGATCATAAAGGACTCCAGCATTCTCTCACGCCACTGGGATTGCTCTAAATGCCGTGATTCCTTAATGAACAGCTCTGTCATTTTTCGAAGCAGTTCTCCGAATGGCTGAATCTCAGCGGGCTCACCTGTCAGCCCGAAGACGGCGATCACATCATGGTCAAAAAATACAGGGAGGTTTATGCCTGCTTTCACTCCTGTTAACCTTGTTTCATCTTCTTTTGTAATAATCACGCTGCGTCTTTCTTTTGCGCAGATAAGCGCTCCCTCATGAAATTGTCCGACACGCTCATCGTTTGTGCCTGCCATAATAAGACCGTCCGTGTTTACAATAATGACTTCACGTTCGTACATTTTTTTAACTTCAGCAATAATTTTTTTCGCTAATAACCGCTGTAAAAACATGGCGTTCCCCCTCATCATGTTTTTATTATATAAGAAAAAAACCGGGCGCTGTCACCCGGTTTCATGTCTTATTCGGCGGGTTTTAATCCGCCTTCAAGCGTTTTCAGCATTTCGTTTTTCTCACTTTCGGATGCGTGCTGCCAAATGACTTCGAATAAAACGCCGAGCCCTGGAAGCATTTTTTCTTCACCGCTTTGAATAGCATCTACGATTGTATGCTCAAGCTGCTCCTGATTATTGCCGGTGACATTGGCAATGACGGCATGACGTAAATTAAGATCCATGTAAAACGCTCCTTTTTCTAAAATGTAATACGTATATTCTAACCCTGCACCTGGTTTATTATGTGCTGTTCTTGCGATATAATAACATCATGTTAAAAAAAGGAGCGCCACATAGACAGTGAAACAAATAGAATCGGCAAAAAACCAAAAAGTGAAGGATTGGAAAAAGCTTCACACAAAAAAAGAACGAACAAAAACAAATACATTTCTGATAGAGGGAGAACACCTCGTTGAAGAGGCGTTGAAAAGCCCGGGCATTGTGAAAGAAATCCTTGTAAAGGATGAAACGAGGATTCCTTCAGATCTTGAGACTGGTATCCAGTGCTATATGCTGAGTGAAGATGCGTTTTCAGCTGTGACTGAAACCGAAACGCCGCAGCAGATTGCCGCTGTGTGCCATATGCCTGAAGAAAAGCTGGCAACGGCACGCAAGGTGCTGCTGATTGACGCTGTTCAAGATCCGGGAAACCTTGGCACAATGATTCGAACGGCTGATGCGGCCGGTTTGGATGCGGTTGTACTCGGTGACGGCACGGCGGACGCCTTTAACGGAAAAACACTGCGATCTGCTCAAGGATCTCACTTCCATATTCCTGTTGTGAGAAGAAACCTGCCTTCATATGTGGACGAATTGCAGGCAGAGGGCGTAAAAGTATACGGCACGGCGCTGCAAAACGGAGCGCCTTACCAGGAGATTCCTCAGTCTGAATCCTTTGCGCTCATTGTAGGAAATGAAGGTGCAGGGGTGGATGCTGCATTGCTGGAAAAAACGGATTTGAACCTGTACGTGCCGCTTTACGGACAGGCTGAATCACTAAACGTTGCGGTTGCGGCTGCCATCCTCGTGTATCACTTGCGAGGATAGTGTTGCGCCAAGCGTTGGATTTCTCTATAATAGAACATAATATTTCAAAAACCGTGACAGAGGACCTCAATTTCTGATCAACTGCTTTCCAGGGAGAAAATGCCGCTGACTGAGAGCATTTTTAACGCAGCCGGAAATTGGCTTCACCTCTTGAGTTGTCGCCGGGACCGCGTACACTGCGCGTAAAGGTGAACCGGAATCTGATTCCGTTATGTCAATGAAGCTGACGACAGCATCAGTCTGTCTGAAATAAGGGTGGTACCGCGGCCACAACTCGTCCCTTGTACAAGGGACGGGTTTTTTTTATTTTCCAAAGACATATGACGGTTTGTTTACATAAAAGGAGGATGCAAAATGGAAGAAAAGCTAAAACAGCTGGAACAAGAAGCTTTAGAACAAGTAGAAGCGGCAAGCTCATTGAAGGTTGTCAATGATATTCGGGTGCAATATCTCGGAAAAAAAGGGCCGATTACAGAAGTGCTGCGCGGAATGGGCAAGCTTTCTGCTGAGGAACGTCCAAAAATGGGGGCGCTCGCGAACGAAGTAAGGGAGCGTATTGCCAATGCGATTGCTGACAAAAACGAGAAGCTTGAAGAAGAGGAAATGAAACAGAAGCTTGCAGGACAGACAATTGACGTCACGCTGCCGGGGAACCCTGTTGCAGTCGGCGGCCGCCATCCGCTCACTGTTGTCATTGAAGAAATTGAAGATTTATTTATCGGTATGGGCTACACAGTCGAGGAAGGGCCAGAGGTTGAAACGGATTACTACAACTTCGAATCGCTCAATCTTCCGAAAGAACACCCTGCGCGCGATATGCAGGACAGCTTTTACATCACCGAGGAAACTTTGATGAGAACGCAAACTTCTCCTGTCCAAACACGGACGATGGAAAAGCATGAAGGCAAAGGTCCCGTTAAAATCATTTGCCCGGGTAAAGTATATCGCCGTGATAACGATGATGCGACGCACTCTCACCAATTTATGCAAATTGAAGGGCTTGTCGTTGACAAAAACATCAGCATGAGTGATTTAAAAGGAACGCTTGAACTCGTTGCGAAAAAAATGTTCGGGCAAGACCGTGAAATCAGACTCCGCCCAAGCTTCTTCCCGTTTACTGAGCCTTCAGTAGAAGTGGATGTGACATGCTTTAAATGTGGTGGAAACGGCTGCTCAGTATGTAAAGGAACAGGCTGGATTGAAATCCTCGGTGCCGGAATGGTTCACCCGAACGTGCTTAAAATGGCTGGCTTTGATCCGAAGGAATATCAGGGCTTCGCATTCGGAATGGGTGTTGAGCGCATCGCGATGCTGAAATACGGCATTGATGATATCCGCCACTTCTATACAAACGATGTCAGATTTATTTCGCAGTTTAAACAGGCGTAAGAGGAGGATGCAAGGATGTTTGTTTCTTATAAATGGTTAGAGGATTATGTTGATTTAAAAGGCATGGACCCGGCTGTTCTTGCTGAAAAAATTACAAGAGCCGGTATTGAGGTTGAAGGAATTGAATACAAAGGAGAAGGCATCAAAGGCATTGTCATCGGCCATGTGCTGGAGCGCGAGCAGCACCCGAATGCTGATAAGCTGAATAAGTGCCTTGTGGATATCGGAGCTGAAGCCCCTGTACAAATCATTTGCGGCGCGCCGAATGTGGATAAGGGACAAAAAGTCGCAGTTGCAACAGTCGGAGCGGTGCTGCCGGGCAATTTCAAAATCAAAAAAGCCAAGCTTCGCGGTGAAGAATCAAATGGCATGATCTGTTCCTTACAGGAGCTTGGTATCGAAAGCAAACTTGTGGCGAAGGAGTATGCAGAAGGCATTTTCGTATTCCCTAATGACGCTGAAACAGGAAGCGATGCCTTAGCGGCTTTACAGCTTGACGATGCGATTCTTGAGCTGGGTTTAACGCCAAACCGCGCGGATGCCATGAACATGCTTGGTGTTGCTTACGAGGTTGCCGCGATTTTAGACACTGAGGTAAAGCTTCCGCAAACGGATTACCCGGCTGCTTCAGAACAAGCGTCTGATTACATTTCAGTCAAAATTGAAGATCAAGAAGCGAACCCGCTGTACACTGCAAAAATCATTAAAAATGTCACGATTGCTCCGTCACCGCTTTGGATGCAGACAAAGCTGATGAATGCAGGCATTCGTCCGCACAACAACGTCGTTGACATCACAAATTTTGTCCTGTTGGAATACGGACAGCCGCTTCATGCGTTTGATTATGACAGATTTGGCTCTAAGGAAGTCGTAGTAAGAAAAGCAGCTGAGAATGAAATGATCGTCACTCTTGATGATCAAGAACGTAAGCTGTCCGCCGATCACCTTGTCATTACAAACGGAATGAAAGCGCAGGCCGTTGCGGGTGTCATGGGAGGAGCAGAGTCAGAGGTTCAGGAAGATACGAAAACGATTTTGCTTGAGGCTGCGTATTTCAACGGGCAGACGGTTCGCAAGGCTTCCAAAGACCTTGGTTTGAGAAGTGAATCAAGCGTAAGATTTGAAAAAGGAATTGATCCGGCGCGCGTACGTCTTGCAGCAGAACGGGCTGCGCAGCTGATCCATCTGTATGCCGGCGGTGAGGTGCTTGCTGGAACAGTTGAGGAAGATCACCTGACAATCGAAGCAAATAACATTCACGTATCTGCTGACAAAGTGAGCAGCGTTCTAGGCCTGACGATCAGTAAAGAAGAACTGATCAGCATTTATAAACGTCTCGGTTTTACGGTCGGTGAAGCGGATGAACTTCTCGTTGTGACTGTCCCATCACGCCGCGGCGACATTACAATAGAAGAGGATTTAATTGAAGAAGCGGCAAGACTGTACGGCTACGATAACATTCCGTCTACGCTTCCTGAGACAGCGGGAACTACAGGCGGATTAACGCCATATCAGGCAAAACGCCGTAAAGTCAGACGCTTCCTTGAAGGCGCAGGCTTATCACAAGCCATCACTTACTCACTGACAAACGAGAAGAAAGCGGCAGCGTTTGCGATTGAAAAATCACTGAATACTGTGCTTGCGCTTCCAATGAGTGAAGAAAGAAGCATTCTCAGACACAGTCTTGTTCCGAATCTGCTTGATTCTGTTTCTTACAACCTTGCGAGGCAGACTGACTCAGTTGCACTGTACGAAGTTGGCTCCGTTTTCCTGACGAAGGAAGAGGACACAAAACCTGTTGAAACAGAACGCGTAGCAGGAGCTGTTACCGGATTATGGCGCAAGCAGCTATGGCAGGGTGAAAAGAAACCAGTTGATTTCTTTGTTGTCAAAGGAATTGTGGAAGGGCTGTTAGACAAACTCAACGTCCTAGACAGCATTGAATTTGTACAGTCTGAACGCAAACAGCTGCATCCGGGCAGAACAGCGAACATTTTATTGAATGGTTCTCTGATCGGCTTCATCGGCCAAGTCCACCCTTCATTGGAAAAAGAACTGGATATAAAGGAAACATACGTATTTGAGCTCGATCTTCATGCGTTGCTCGCAGCAGAAACAGCACCGCTTGTTTACACGGCGATTCCAAAATATCCGTCTGTGACACGTGATATCGCTCTTGTAACAGATAAAACCGTTACGAGCGGCCAGCTCGAGAGCGTCATCAAAGAGGCTGGCGGCAAGCTTCTGAAAGAGGTAACCGTCTTTGACGTATACGAAGGCGAACATATGGAGGAAGGCAAGAAGTCAGTCGCTTTCTCACTCCAGTATGTCAATCCTGAACAAACACTGACTGAAGAAGAAGTGACAAAGGCGCACAGCAAAGTGCTGAAAGCGTTGGAAGACACATATCAAGCTGTTTTAAGAGGCTGATAAAAAAGCTTGCAGAGAAATGCAAGCTCAGCGTGTCGGCAAACCCCCGCATTCGTTGTCAGGTCTGCGCGTTGGTGCTCACGCATTAGAACATTCGCTGTGCTCCAATGCTCGCCTTTCCTACGACTTCAAGGGTTTTCAATCACGCTGAAAAGATGAAAAAAGCTTGCAGAGAAATCTGCAAGCTTTTTTCTATGAACGTTTTTTATCAGCAAGGCGCTGCGCTTTTTGCGTATTGGCGAAATGGAGTTTTGTAAAGGTTCTGAGTGCAGATGCCCCTTTTTTGAGGATTAGCTTGGCGGCCGCTTCATCGACGTGCGGACCGGCGCCTTTTGGAAGCGTCATTCCTGCCGCGCGTGATAGTTTATCCATTTCCATTAAAAACGAATATCTTGCAATGATTGAAGCAGCGGCGACAGCCAGGTGAATGCCTTCAGCTTTTGTGCTAAAATAGGTCCGCTCCTTCACAATGTCTCTGCCCTTTAAATGATTGAAGTAGACGCCTGGCTCAGCGAATTGGTCAATCAAAATGGCTTCAGGCTTTACTCCATCCAATTTTCTTAATAAATGGGTGATCGCCTGATTGTGCAGCAAAGCTTTCATTTTCCCTTGGCTCATGCCTTTTTCCTGCATGCTGTTATACTTTTCATTTTTTAAAACCAGCAGGCTATATGGAATGGTTTTGATCAGGTTTCGGGCAATCTCGATGATTTGCGGATCTTTTAAATCTTTAGAATCCTTAACACCGAGTTCCTTCATTAAAGGAAGCATGGTTTTGTCGACGTATGCACATACAACCGTCATTGGGCCAAAGTAATCTCCGGTTCCGACTTCGTCAGAACCGATAACAGACATTCCGGCGATATCTGCCGGAGGGGCATAGCGGGGATCAGCCGGCTTTTTGGCCGTTTTCTTCTTTTCCTGAGGCTCTGCTGTTCCCCAGCGCGCGGATTCTGCCGCTGCGTTTTTGCCTTGAAACAAGACCTTGCCGGATTGATATGCTGTAATGGTACAGCCGGGCGGTTTCGCCTGAAAAACGGCTCCCTGCGGAACAGAGGCTGTAAGCGAACCGCTGTATGTCATTTTCATTTGGTCAATAGCAGACAACGATACTTTTATCACTGAATGGGACACGTAATAATCTCCTTTTTTTACACTTTTCGCTGTATATACCAGTGTATCATAACAGCGGGAGGCTCGTCTTTCCATTCATTTAATAAACGTGTTATGATAAGAACTAGGATTCTCGCGGAATGGAGGAGAAACGTTGTCTGACGGCAAAAAAACAAAAACAACCGTTGACATTTACGGCCAGCACTTCACGATTGTCGGTGAAGAAAGCAGAGCCCATATGAGGTATGTCGCCGGAATTGTTGATGATAAAATGAGAGAAATCAATGAAAAAAATCCATACCTTGATATAAATAAACTTGCAGTGCTGACAGCGGTAAATGTGGTGCACGATTATGTCAAATTACAAGAGAAATGTGAAAAACTGGAGCGTCAGCTTAAAGAAAAGGATTGAACAACTATGCTAGATATCATCATCTTAATCTTGCTCCTGATGGGGACTTTACTGGGGTTAAAACGCGGTTTTATCCTGCAGTTTATCCGCTTGACGAGCTTTATTTTATCAATTGCCTTTGCGGCTTTATTCTATAAAAACGTGGCACCGCATTTACATTGGATTCCCGCACCCGATTTTTCAGCGGGACAGCCGGCTCTTTCTTTTTTTACGGGGAATTTGGAAGCAGCGTACTATAATGCGATTGCGTTTATCGTTTTATTTATCATTGCTAAAATCTTACTGAGAATCATCGGCTCGTTCCTGAGTATTGTAGCCGGCATTCCGGTGATTAAACAAATCAACCAGATGCTGGGAGCCGTTCTCGGTTTTCTAGAAGTCTATTTATTTACATTTGTGCTGCTGTATGTCGCATCCGTTCTGCCGGTAGACGCGTTGCAGCAAATGATGGGGCAATCGTCTCTCGCAAATGTGATCATTAACCATACACCGTACTTGTCAGGGCTTTTACAAGAGCTGTGGACACAGTACGGGGCATAAAAAAACTTCTCTTGTCCGGAGAAGTTTTTTTCAAGTATGATGGAAACATATGTGAACGTCTGGGGGTTATGATATGCATAAAAAAGATATTATCCGGCTGCTTGAAACCATTGCAGTCTATATGGAACTCAAAGGGGACAACCCGTTTAAAGTATCCGCCTTCCGAAAAGCGGCGGCAGCTCTGGAACAGGACGACCGAAGCTTATCAGAAATGGACGATATGATGTCGCTGTCCGGCATTGGAAAAGGAACGTACAGCGTCATTAAAGAGTATATAGATGAAGGAAAGTCAAGCACGCTCGAATCGCTTCAGAAAGAAGTGCCGGAAGGACTCGTGCCTTTATTGAAGCTGCCGGGGCTCGGCGGCAAAAAAATCGCAAAGCTGTATAAAGAGCTCGGCGTACACGATGCAGAATCTCTGAAGGAAGCCTGTGAGCAGCAAAAGGTCCAGGGTCTTGCGGGCTTCGGCAAAAAATCGGAAGAAAAAATATTACAGGCGCTCGGGGAAGCCGGAAAACAGCCTGAACGGTTCCCGATCGGCTACGCCCTCCGGATCGCGCGGGAAATTGAGGAGCATCTTTCTCAATTTACGCATATCATCAAATTTTCTCGTGCCGGAAGTCTCCGCAGAGCGCGGGAAACGGTGAAGGATCTGGATTATATCATTGCTACAGATCATCCGGCTGAAGTAAGAGAGCAGCTTCTTGAGCTGCCAAACATCAAAAGCGTGATCGCAAGCGGAGATACGAAGGTGTCCGTCATCCTTTCCTTTGAATATGAAACAAGCGTCGATTTCCGTCTTGTGACGGAAGAGCAGTTTCCGACAACACTCCATCATTTTACGGGATCAAAGGATCACAATATTAAGATGCGCCAAATCGCCAAAGAACGCGGCGAGCGGATCAGTGAATACGGCGTTGAGACAGTTGAAACCGGAGAGATCAAAACATTTCCGAGTGAACGTGAATTTTATGCGCACTTCGGCCTGCCGCTGATTCCGCCGGAAATTCGTGAAAGCGGACAGGAAGTGGAAACCTACAGCGACAGCATTGAACTGATAGAGCTCGGGCAAATCAAAGGTGATCTCCACATGCACTCAACGTGGAGCGATGGCGCATTTTCGATCAGAGAGATGGCTGAAGCCTGCATCAAAAAAGGCTATCAATACATGGCGATCACCGATCACTCACAATATTTAAAGGTCGCCAACGGGCTTACTGCAGAAAGACTTAAGCAGCAGGCAAAAGAAATTGACGCGCTGAATGCAGAGTTTGAAAACTTCCGTATTTTGAAAGGCGTTGAGATGGATATCCTGCCTGACGGTACGCTCGATTATGATGACGATGTGCTTGCGGAAATGGATATCGTTATTGCATCGATTCATTCCAGTTTTAATCAGCCGGAACACGTGATTATGAAACGGCTTGAGACGGCACTGACAAACAAGCATGTTGACATTATCGCACACCCGACCGGGCGCCTTATCGGCAGACGGGCCGGTTACGAAATCGATATTGATCAGCTGATTGAGCTTGCGAGGAAAACAAATACGGCGCTTGAACTCAATGCCAACCCTGCGCGCCTTGATCTGCGCACAGAGCATTTAATGAAAGCAAACGAACAAGGGGTTACATTGGTGATTAATACTGATGCCCATAATATTGAGATGTTAGACGATATGAAAACTGGCGTTACTGCCGCGCGCAAAGGATGGACGGAAACGAAAAACGTTCTGAATGCCCGGTCGCTTAAAGACGTAGAGGCATTTCTGAAGCGCAACGATTAAGTAAGGAGGCTCACACAATCGTGCAGCAAAAAGTATTATCAGCTCTTGAATTTCATAAAGTGAAAGAACAGGTTATTGGGCATGCCGCTTCATCGCTCGGAAAAGAAATGCTTCTCGAGCTTAAGCCTTCTGCTTCTATAGACGAAATCAAAAAACAGCTGGATGAAGTAGACGAAGCTTCTGACATTATCCGGCTGAGAGGCCAAGCGCCATTTGGCGGCCTTGTAGATATCAGAGGAGCGTTAAGACGGGCGGAAATCGGCAGCGTTCTCAGTCCTTCTGAATTCACTGAAATCTCAGGCCTGCTTTATGCAGTTAAACAAATGAAACATTTTATCACGCAAATGGCTGAAGACGGTGTCGACATTCCGCTGATCCATCAGCATGCTGAACAGCTTATCACGCTGTCCGATTTAGAGCGGGACATTAATTCCTGCATTGATGATCACGGAGAAGTGCTTGATCATGCATCGGAAACATTAAGAGGAATCCGCACACAGCTCAGAACACTCGAATCAAGAGTCAGAGACCGGTTAGAGTCGATGCTGCGTTCCTCTTCCGCATCGAAAATGCTGTCTGATACGATTGTTACGATTCGGAATGACCGCTTTGTGATCCCGGTCAAACAGGAGTACAGATCCAGCTATGGAGGAATTGTGCACGACACCTCATCCTCTGGTGCGACACTATTCATTGAACCGCAGGCGATTGTAGATATGAACAATTCCCTTCAACAGGCGAAAGTGAAAGAAAAGCAAGAAATTGAACGGATTTTGCGTGTGCTGACAGAGAAAACGGCAGAGTATACAGAGGAGCTATTTCTAGATTTGCAAGTGCTGCAGACGCTTGACTTTATTTTTGCAAAAGCTAGATATGCAAAAGCGGTTAAAGCAACAAAACCGATTATGAACGACACCGGCTTTATCCGTTTGAAAAAAGCCCGCCATCCATTGCTTCCGCCTGACCAGGTTGTTGCCAATGACATCGAGCTTGGCCGCGATTTTTCAACCATTGTCATCACAGGGCCAAACACCGGGGGGAAAACAGTCACCCTTAAAACGTTAGGCCTGCTAACCTTAATGGCGCAATCAGGTCTTCATATCCCGGCAGATGAAGGGTCAGAAGCGGCAGTATTTGAGCACGTATTCGCTGATATCGGTGATGAACAGTCGATTGAGCAAAGTTTAAGTACGTTCTCATCCCATATGGTGAACATTGTCGGCATTTTAGAACAGGTCAATGAAAACAGCCTTGTGCTTTTCGATGAACTTGGTGCAGGGACAGACCCGCAGGAGGGGGCGGCCCTCGCCATGAGCATCTTGGATGACGTGCATCGCACCAATGCACGAGTGTTAGCTACGACGCATTATCCGGAATTGAAGGCGTACGGCTATAACAGAGAAGGCGTCATGAATGCCAGCGTTGAATTTGACATCGAAACGCTGTCACCGACCTATAAACTTTTAATTGGTGTGCCGGGTCGAAGCAATGCTTTCGAAATTTCAAAACGCCTCGGGCTTCCGGACCATATCATCGGGCAGGCGAAGTCAGAAATGACGGCCGAGCATAACGAAGTCGATACGATGATTGCGTCGCTGGAACAAAGCAAAAAACGTGCGGAAGAAGAGCTTTCTGAGACAGAATCAATCAGAAAAGAAGCGGAAAAACTGCATAAAGAGCTGCAGCAGCAAATCATCGAGCTTAACAGCAAAAAAGACAAAATGCTTGAAGAGGCAGAACAGCAGGCTGCTGAAAAAGTAAAAGCGGCAATGAAAGAAGCCGAGGACATTATTCATGAATTGCGCACCATAAAAGAAGAACACAAATCCTTCAAGGATCACGAGCTGATTAACGCGAAGAAACGGTTAGAAGGCGCTATGCCTGCTTTTGAAAAGTCCAAGAAACCGGAAAAGCCGAAAACGCAAAAACGCGACTTTAAGCCTGGCGACGAGGTGAAAGTCCTCACTTTCGGGCAAAAAGGAACATTGCTCGAAAAAACAGGCGGCAATGAATGGAACGTTCAAATCGGTATTTTAAAGATGAAAGTAAAAGAAAAAGATCTGGAGTTTATCAAATCAGCTCCGGAGCCAAAAAAAGAAAAAATGATTACAGCGGTCAAGGGAAAGGACTATCACGTATCGCTTGAACTTGATCTTCGCGGCGAACGCTATGAAAATGCCCTCAGCCGGGTTGAAAAATACTTGGATGATGCGGTGTTAGCCGGATATCCAAGAGTGTCAATCATCCACGGAAAAGGAACCGGCGCTTTAAGAAAAGGCGTACAGGATCTTCTGAAAAACCACCGCAGCGTCAAAAGTTCCCGTTTCGGTGAAGCAGGTGAGGGAGGATCAGGCGTTACGGTAGTTGAACTAAAATAAAAGGGAGTATGGCCATGAGTGATTTTTGGGAAAACGAGCTTGTGGAAATCGCGGCATATTACAGTGTCGCGGTTCTCTGCCTCGTCCTCTTTTTGACTGTGTTTGAGCTGGTGACGGCTTATAAAAACTGGGAAGAGATTCAAAAAGGAAATCTTGCGGTGGCAATGGCAACCGGCGGAAAAATTTTGGGGATCGCAAACGTATTTCAGCATTCCATCTCCCAGCATAATTCGCTGCTGCAAATGATCGGCTGGGGCGTTTACGGGTTTGTTATGCTTCTGATCAGCTACTTTATTTTTGAGTTTTTGACTCCGCGGTTTAAAATTGATCAGGAAATCGAGAATGATAACCGGGCTGTCGGCTTTATTTCATTTGTCATTTCTGTCGGGCTTTCTTTTGTGGTGGCAGCCGGAATATAAGGGGACGGAGAATAAATGGAAAAGCTTGCAAAAGTACTGCTCGCCGCGGCGGGAATCTTTTTGTTAATTGGTCTTATATATCTGTTCATATTATGAGAAAAAGAAAGATTTACCTTTCTTTTTCTTTTTTTTGCCGTCCATCTGCTATAATGATAAGGTGGAACTCTAAAATCGAAAGGGGGAGGTTTTATGCAGTCTCAAAAGCCGTGGCTTGCCGAGTATCCCAACGATATCCCGCATGAGCTCCCGTTGCCGAATAAAACCCTGCAATCCATCCTGACAGACTCCGCCGCACGATTCCCTGATAAAACCGCAATATCGTTTTATGGAAAAAAACTCACCTTTCATGACATTCTGACGGATGCTCTTAAACTTGCAGCTTTTTTGCAGTGCAATGGCCTGCAAAAAGGAGACAGAGTGGCTGTTATGCTGCCCAATTGCCCGCAAACAGTGATTTCTTATTATGGCGTCTTGTTTGCCGGTGGCATCGTGGTGCAGACGAATCCGCTTTATACCGAGCATGAGCTTGAATACCAGCTTAGAGATGCTCAGGTAAGTGTAATCATCACCTTAGATTTGCTTTTTCCGAAGGCAATAAAAATGAAAACGTTATCAATAGTCGACCAGATTTTGATAACCAGCGTAAAAGACTATTTGCCTTTTCCGAAGAATATTCTTTACCCGCTGACGCAAAAACAAAAAGTGCATATCGACTTTGACAAAACAGCTAACATTCACACGTTCGCTTCCAGTATGAAGCAGGAAAAAACTGAACTCCTGACAATCCCGAAGATCGATCCTGAGCATGATATCGCTGTCCTCCAGTATACCGGAGGAACAACCGGAGCTCCAAAAGGGGTCATGCTCACGCACCAAAATATTTTGGCAAATACTGAAATGTGCGCCGCTTGGATGTATGACGTGAAAGAAGGCGCTGAAAAAGTGCTGGGCATCGTCCCGTTTTTTCATGTCTACGGACTGACGGCAGTCATGAACTATTCGATTAAACTAGGCTTCGAAATGATTCTTCTTCCTAAGTTTGATCCGCTCGAAACACTTAAAATCATCGACAAACACAAACCGACGCTCTTTCCTGGCGCACCGACAATTTACATTGGCCTTTTGCATCACCCCGAATTGCAGCATTATGATCTGTCATCCATTAAAAGCTGTCTTAGCGGATCAGCCGCGCTCCCCGTGGAGGTAAAGCAGAAATTTGAAAAGGTGACTGGCGGAAAGCTTGTGGAAGGCTATGGTTTGTCTGAGGCATCCCCAGTGACGCACGCCAATTTTATCTGGGGAAAAAACAAGCCGGGCAGTATCGGCTGTCCTTGGCCGAGTACGGACGCCGCGATCTATTCTGAAGAGACGGGTGAGCTTGCCGCTCCGTATGAGCATGGAGAAATCATTGTAAAAGGTCCGCAAGTCATGAAAGGATACTGGAATAAACCAGAGGAAACCGCCGCTGTGCTGAGAGATGGCTGGCTGTTCACCGGGGACATGGGCTATATGGATGAAGAAGGCTTCTTCTATATTGCTGACAGGAAGAAGGATATCATCATTGCCGGCGGTTACAATATTTACCCGCGTGAGGTAGAAGAAGCGCTTTATGAACATGAAGCCATCCAGGAAATTGTTGTCGCAGGCGTTCCCGATTCCTACAGGGGAGAAACAGTAAAAGCATTTGTCGTATTAAAGAAAGGCGCAAAAGCCGATGCAGAAGAACTAGACACTTTTGCGAGATCACGTCTAGCTCCCTATAAGGTGCCCAAAGCCTATGAGTTCAGAAAAGAGCTGCCGAAAACGGCGGTGGGAAAAATTTTAAGAAGGCGTTTACTTGAAGAAGAAACCGAAAATCATCATATCAAATAAAAAAAGAGAACGCCTATGAATAAACTTGACAAACCTGAAAATCCTTCTTATCATGAAATTATGAATGAATAGTCATTCATTTCTATAGGAAGGAACGATGAACATTGAAGCAAAAACGGCCAAAGTATATGCAGATTATTGATGCAGCAGTAGAAGTCATTGCAGAAAACGGCTACCACCAGTCACAGGTATCCAAAATTGCCAAACAAGCCGGAGTAGCGGACGGCACCATCTATCTCTATTTTAAAAACAAAGAAGATATTTTAATTTCTCTATTCAAAGAAAAAATGGGTCAATTTATTGAGCGGATGGAAGAGGACATTAAAGAAAAAGCAACAGCGAAAGAGAAATTGGCGCTTGTGATTTCAAAGCATTTTTCCCTTTTAGCGGGTGACCATAATCTCGCGATTGTCACGCAGCTTGAGCTCCGCCAATCCAACTTGGAGCTGCGCCAAAAAATCAACGAAATATTAAAAGGCTACTTAAATATTTTGGATGGCATTTTGACGGAAGGTATACAATCAGGCGAATTAAAAGAAGGCCTCGACGTCCGCCTCGCCCGGCAGATGATTTTTGGAACGATTGACGAAACCGTGACAACTTGGGTGATGAATGACCAAAAGTACGATCTCGCTGCGCTTTCAGACAGCGCTTTAGAATTATTGGTGTCCGGAATTCATAATAAGTAAAGGAGTTCTGTCCTATGAATGCAATATCACTGGCAGTTGATCAATTTGTGGCAGTTTTGACGATTCACAATCCGCCGGCAAATGCGCTTTCCAGCCGGATATTAGAAGAGCTGTCTTCCTGTCTTGATCAATGTGAGACAGATGCAGGCGTACGAAGCATTATCATTCACGGCGAGGGGAGATTTTTCTCAGCCGGCGCTGATATTAAAGAATTTACATCGCTTAAAGGCAATGAGGATTCCTCATTGCTCGCTGAGCGCGGCCAGCAGTTAATGGAGAGAATCGAAAGCTTTCCAAAACCGATTATCGCAGCGATTCACGGCGCTGCTCTCGGAGGCGGGCTGGAGCTTGCGATGGCCTGTCATATCAGAATCGCAGCAGAAGATGCTAAGCTGGGGCTCCCGGAGCTTAATCTCGGTATCATTCCGGGTTTTGCGGGGACACAGCGCCTTCCGAGATATGTCGGCACAGCCAAAGCATTAGAGCTCATCGGATCAGGAGAACCAATATCCGGAAAAGAAGCGCTTGATCTCGGACTTGTCTCAATTGGAGCAAAAGATGAGGAAGAAGTGCTTGAAAAAGCAAAAGCACTTGCCGCTAAGTTTGCAGAGAAAAGCCCGCAAACGCTGGCATCTTTGCTTGAGCTTCTTTATTCCAACAAGGTGTATTCCTATGAAGGCAGCCTAAAGCTTGAAGCAAAGCGATTTGGGGAAGCATTTGAGTCAGAGGACGCCAAGGAAGGCATCCAGGCATTTCTCGAAAAAAGAAAGCCTCAGTTCAAAGGCGAATAAAAGGGGATATGATCATGAATCTATTTGTACTGATGAAACGGACGTTTGACACAGAAGAAAAAATCGTCATTGAAACAGGAAAGATTCAGGATGACGGAGCGGAATGGATCATTAATCCATATGATGAGTACGCGATAGAAGAAGCCATCCAGCTGAAGGAAAAGCATGGCGGCACGATCACCGCTGTCACGGCCGGCGGTGAAGAAGCGGAGAAAGAATTGCGTACGGCGCTTGCCATGGGTTGTGACCAAGCTGTTTTAATCAACATAGAAGATGATCTCGAAGAACCCGACCAATATTCCATTTCTCAAGTTTTATACCACTATATGAAGGATCAGGAGTTTGATTTGATTCTCGGCGGAAATGTTGCCATTGACGGAGGATCAGGACAAGTGGCGCCTCGGCTTGCCGAGCTACTGGACATTCCGTGTATCACTACGATCACCAAACTCGAAATCAACGGCACTGATGCAGAAGCAGAAAGGGACGTCGAAGGGGATGTTGAAAAAATCAAAACGACGCTCCCATTGCTTGTCACAGCTCAGCAGGGCTTAAACGAGCCGCGCTATCCATCGCTTCCGGGAATTATGAAGGCTAAGAAAAAGCCGCTTGAAGAGCTTGAACTTGATGATCTTGACCTGGACGAAGAGGATGCTGAACCAAAGCTGAAAACCATTGAGCGTTTTCTGCCGCCGAAAAAAGAAGCCGGGAAGCTTCTCCAAGGTGAGCCTGACGAACAGGCAAAAGAGCTTGTTTCATTGCTCCGCAGCGAAGCTAAAGTCATTTAAAGCTTGGACATTCAAAGAAACAGGGGGATGTTAGAATGGGAAAAAAAGTGATCGTGCTTGGAGAAATACGCGATGGGGAATTGCGGAATGTCACCTTTGAAGCAATAGCTGCAGGAAGAACCATTTCAGGAGACGGGGAAGTCATCGGTGTTCTCATCGGTGAAAATGTACAAAGCATTGCACAAGAGCTTATTCATTACGGAGCAGATAAAGTTCTTACCGCTGAGGACCCGAAGCTGAAAACATACACGGCAGACGGGTACAGCCAGGTCATGAGAGGTGTTATCGAGCAAGAAAATCCTGATTCAGTCATATTCGGGCATACGGCAATGGGCAAGGATCTTTCACCGAAGCTTGCTGCCCGTCTGCAAACAGGCTTAATTTCTGATGCTATAGATGTAAGCGTTACCGGAGGGAATGTTGTGTTCACACGCCCGATTTACTCGGGGAAAGCTTTTGAACGCGTCATTTCAACCGATCCGATGATCTTTGCAACAATTCGCCCCAATAACATTCAAGCTTCAGAAAAAGACATCAGCAGATCGGGAAGCATCGAAAGCATGAATGTCTCTCTTACTGACCTTCGCACCGTGATTCAAGAGGTCGTGAAAAAAACGGCGGACGGTGTTGATCTCTCCGAAGCGAAAATTATCGTTGCGGGCGGCCGAGGAGTCAAAAGCAAGGAAGGATTTCAGCCGCTGCAGGCGCTTGCAGAGGTGCTAGGGGCCGCGGTCGGGGCTTCTCGCGGGGCATGTGACGCTGATTATTGCGATTACGCGCTCCAAATCGGGCAGACCGGGAAAGTCGTCACTCCGGATTTGTACATTGCATGCGGCATTTCCGGCGCCATCCAGCATTTGGCCGGCATGTCAAACAGCAAGGTGATCGTCGCCATCAATAAAGACCCCGAAGCCGATATCTTTAAAATAGCGGATTACGGCATCGTCGGTGATTTATTTGAAGTTGTCCCGTTATTAACTGAGGAATTCAAACAATTGAATATACACTCATAAAGGAAATCCCGGACTTTAAAAGTTCGGGATTTTTTCATATTTATAAATACATACGTACAAATATAAAAACAATAGAAAATGTCGTTGACATGTACGAACATATATAATATGGTTACTTTAAAAGCGCTTACATTCATACTGACTCCTCAGGCAAAAGACAGATCACATATTTGACTGTGGTGCTTTTCATATCCGTATGAAAGGAATGATCAGAGGCATGTCTGAACATCAAGCAGTGATTCAAACAGATATCGTAAAAGGAACCATTAACAAAAATATATACGGTCATTTTGCTGAGCATTTAGGAAGAGGGATTTATGAGGGGATCTGGGTTGGAACGGACTCAGACATCCCCAATATCAACGGGATACGAAAGGACGTGCTGGAGGCGCTCAAACAGCTGCACATTCCTGTCCTCAGGTGGCCGGGCGGGTGTTTTGCGGACGAATACCATTGGGCAAACGGTGTCGGTGACCGTAAGACAATGCTGAACACTCACTGGGGCGGTACAATTGAATCAAATGAATTCGGAACGCATGAATTTATGATGCTTTGCGAGCTGCTTGAATGCGAGCCATATATTTGCGGCAATGTCGGAAACGGAACCGTTCAGGAAATGGCGGAGTGGATTGAGTATATGACATTTGAAGAAGGCACGCCGATGTCAGACTGGAGAAAACAAAATGGAAGAGAAGAGCCTTGGAATCTGAAATATTTCGGCGTGGGTAATGAAAACTGGGGCTGTGGCGGCAACATGCATCCCGAATACTACGCAGATCTGTACCGGCGTTTTCAGACTTATGTCCGCAATTACAGCGGGAATGAAATTTATAAAATTGCAGGCGGCGCAAATGTGGATGATTTTAATTGGACGGACGTGCTTATGAAAAAAGCCGCTGGCCTGATGGACGGGTTGAGTCTTCATTATTACACGATTCCGGGGGATTTCTGGAAGGGCAAAGGATCAGCCACAGAATTCACGGAAGATGAATGGTTTATTACGATGAAAAAAGCCAAATACATCGGTGAATTGATTCAAAAACACGGCACGATTATGGACCGGTACGATCCGGAGCAGCGGGTCGGGCTGATTATTGATGAATGGGGCACGTGGTTTGATCCCGAGCCAGGCACGAATCCCGGTTTCTTATATCAGCAAAACACCATTCGTGATGCACTGGTGGCGGCTTCTCATTTCCACATTTTCCATCAGCATTGCCGCCGGGTGCAAATGGCCAACATCGCCCAAACAGTAAACGTTCTACAAGCGATGATTTTGACTGAGGGCAAGCGGATGCTTTTGACACCGACGTACCATGTATTCAATATGTTTAAGGTGCACCAGGACGCTTCTCTTTTAGCAACAGAGACAATGTCTGCCGACTATGAATGGAAGGGTGAAACGCTTCCGCAAATCAGCATTTCAGCGTCGAAACAAGCTGAAGGTGATATCAATATCACTATTTGCAACATCGATCACCAAAACAAAGCGGAGGCGGAAATCGAGCTGAGAGGCCTACTCAAGGCAGCGGACCATTCCGGAGTCATTCTTACGGCAGAAAAAATGAATGCGCATAACACGTTTGACGATCCTCATCATGTCAAACCGGAATCCTTCAGACAATACACGCTCAGCAAAAACAAACTGAAAGTAAAACTCCCGCCAATGTCAGTCGTCTTACTTACGCTGCGTGCTGATTCTTAATCGCGCAAGAGCGCCGGAGCTTCATGCCGGCGCTCTTTTTCAGGTTTTAAAACAGCTCCGGCAGGGCATGGTAAAGTACATGACAGTGAAGAGGAGATGTGATCTTATGCTTCGTACCATTTTAATGATTATTGGGGCAATTGTAGTGATCGGGGCCATTATCAGATTTGTGTTTTAAAAAAAGAGCATATCCCATTCAACCATATAAAAATGAGTAAACCGGCTGTGATCAGGAAAAAATAATTTGTAAGCATTAAAATAGCGTGAACGAATGGGAGATGCTATACTAAAAATCATCATTTCACATTGGAGGAATTCAATAATGGCTATCGTAAAAGCAACTGATCAATCTTTCTCAGCTGAAACAAGCGAAGGCGTCGTACTGGCAGACTTCTGGGCTCCTTGGTGCGGACCTTGTAAAATGATTGCACCTGTTCTTGAAGAATTGGATCAAGAAATGGGAGACAAACTGAAAATCGTAAAAATCGATGTAGACGAAAACCAAGAAACTGCCGGAAAATACGGCGTTATGAGCATCCCGACTCTTCTTGTGTTAAAAGACGGCGAAGTAGTTGAAACTTCAGTCGGCTTCAAACCAAAAGAAGCGCTTCAAGAGCTTGTAAACAAACATCTTTAATTTTCCGCTGCTTACATGCCAGAGCGATTCCGATTGAGGGATCGCTTTTTTTATTCGCCAATTGTGAACCATAGAGAAAAACAAACGTTCGTGTTAAACTGGATATAAAGGATTAAACATAAGGAAGGGTAACATATGAACAAACAACTGAAAGAAAAACTCGCCCTCCTTCCCGATCAACCGGGTTGTTATCTCATGAAGGACCGGCAGCAGACTGTGATCTACGTAGGGAAAGCAAAAGTGCTGAAAAACAGAGTGCGCTCCTACTTCACCGGTTCTCACGACGCGAAAACCCAAAGGCTTGTGACGGAAATCGAGGATTTTGAATATATCGTGACGTCCTCCAATCTTGAAGCGCTTATTTTAGAAATGAATCTGATCAAAAAGCATGATCCGAAATACAACGTCATGCTCAAAGACGACAAAACCTATCCTTTCATAAAACTCACCCATGAACGCCACCCAAGGCTGATTGTCACCCGCAATGTCAAAAAAGACAAAGGGCGCTATTTCGGGCCTTATCCGAATGTACAGGCAGCAAGGGAAACAAAAAAACTGCTCGACCGTCTGTATCCTCTCAGAAAATGCTCCAAGCTCCCGGACAGAGTGTGCCTTTATTATCATCTGGGCCAATGTCTTGCTCCGTGCGTAAAGGATATTTCCGAAGAGACGAACAGAGAGCTGGTTGAAAGCATTACACGTTTCTTAAGGGGCGGCTATAATGAGGTCAAAAAAGAGCTTGAAGAGAAAATGCATGAAGCTGCTGAGAATCTTGAGTTTGAACGAGCTAAAGAGCTTCGTGACCAAATTGCCCATATTGAATCAACGATGGAAAAACAAAAAATGACGATGAACGATCTAGTCGACCGTGATGTATTCGCGTACGCGTACGATAAGGGCTGGATGTGCGTGCAGGTCTTTTTCATCCGCCAAGGGAAGCTCATTGAACGCGATGTCAGCATGTTCCCGCTTTATCAGGAAGCAGATGAAGAGTTCCTCACGTTCATCGGGCAGTTTTATTCAAAAAACAACCACTTCCTTCCGAAAGAGATTTTAGTTCCGGACAGCGTAGATCAATCCATGATCGAGCAGCTGCTGGAAACAAACGTTCACCAGCCGAAAAAAGGCCCGAAAAAAGAACTGCTCATGCTGGCCCATAAAAATGCGAAAATCGCATTGAAAGAAAAATTCTCTTTAATCGAACGGGACGAGGAGCGTTCAATCGGGGCTGTGCAGAAACTAGGTGAGGCATTAAATATTTATACGCCGCACAGAATTGAAGCGTTTGATAACTCAAACATACAGGGGACAAACCCGGTTTCCGCGATGATTGTGTTTATCGACGGCAAACCATACAAAAAGGAATACCGCAAATATAAAATCAAAACCGTTACAGGGCCGGATGATTACGGTTCTATGAGAGAGGTTGTCAGAAGACGCTATACGAGAGTGCTTCGTGAGAATCTGCCGCTGCCCGATCTGATCATCATTGACGGAGGAAAAGGGCAGATCAACGCAGCAAGGGATGTCATTGAAAATGAACTCGGCTTGGATATCCCGATCGCCGGTTTAGCGAAAGATGAAAAACACAGAACCTCAAATTTACTGATCGGTGATCCGCTGGAGGTGGTGTATCTGGAACGAAACAGCCAGGAATTTTACCTCCTGCAGCGCATTCAGGACGAGGTGCACCGTTTTGCAATCAGTTTTCACAGGCAAATCCGCGGAAAAAGCGCGTTTCAATCCGTTTTGGACGACATCCCGGGTATCGGAGAGAAAAGAAAGAAAATGCTGTTAAAGCATTTCGGTTCCGTTAAAAAAATGAAGGAAGCAAGCCTTGAGGACATCAAAAAAGCCGGTGTTCCCACAGCGGCGGCTCAGCTCCTTTACGACAAATTGCAAAAATAATGTTGTCCTTTTAAATAAGATCTGATAAAATGTGAACTAATTTCATAGTTAGATCGTGTTATATGGTGAAGATAGAGGTGCGAACTTCAAGAGTATGCCTTTGGAGAAAGATGGATTCTGTGAAAAAGGCTGAAAGGGGAGCGTCGCCGAAGCAAATAAAACCCCATCGGTATTATTTGCTGGCCGTGCATTGAATAAATGTAAGGCTGTCAAGAAATCATTTTCTTGGAGGGCTATCTCGTTGTTCATAATCATTTATGATGATTAATTGATAAGCAATGAGAGTATTCCTCTCATTGCTTTTTTTATTGTGGACAAAGCGCTCTTTCTCCTCACCCGCACGAACCAAAATGTAAAGGGTGGTAATACATGGGTCTTATTGTACAAAAATTCGGAGGCACTTCCGTCGGCTCAGTCGAAAAAATTCAAAATGCGGCAAACCGCGCAATTGCAGAAAAACAGAAAGGCCATCAAGTCGTTGTCGTCGTTTCAGCAATGGGAAAATCCACTGACGAATTGGTCAGCCTTGCAAAAGCTATTTCTGACCAGCCGAGCAAACGTGAAATGGATATGCTGCTGGCGACAGGCGAGCAGGTCACGATTTCACTCCTTTCAATGGCATTGCAGGAAAAAGGCTATGACGCTGTGTCTTATACTGGCTGGCAGGCGGGAATCCGTACGGAGGCCATTCACGGAAACGCCAGAATTACAGATATCGACACTTCGGTTTTAGCAGACCAGCTTGAAAAAGGAAAAATTGTCATTGTTGCAGGCTTCCAAGGCATGACAGAGGATTGTGAAATTACGACATTGGGCCGGGGCGGTTCAGATACAACAGCAGTTGCTTTGGCTGCCGCTTTAAAAGCTGATAAATGTGACATATACACAGACGTGCCAGGTGTGTTTACAACCGATCCGCGCTATGTGAAATCAGCGAGAAAACTTGCGGGCATCTCATACGATGAAATGCTTGAGCTTGCCAATTTAGGCGCCGGCGTTCTTCATCCGAGAGCAGTTGAGTTCGCGAAAAATCACCAAGTGCCGTTAGAAGTGCGTTCAAGTACAGAAACCGAAGCGGGAACATTAATTGAGGAGGAATCATCCATGGAACAGAATTTAATTGTCAGAGGCATTGCATTTGAAGATCAAATCACAAGAGTAACCATTTACGGGCTGACTAGCGGTCTGACAACTTTGTCTACTATTTTTACGACACTTGCCAAAAGAAACATAAACGTGGATATCATTATCCAAACGCAGGCCGAGGACAAGACTGGAATTTCCTTCTCTGTCAAAACAGAAGATGCAGACCAAACCGTTGCGGTGCTTGAAGAGTATAAAGACGCGCTGGAATTTGAGAAAATCGAGACAGAAAGCAAATTGGCTAAAGTATCCATTGTTGGATCCGGCATGGTCTCAAATCCCGGTGTAGCGGCTGAAATGTTTGCTGTACTGGCGCAAAAAAACATTTTAATCAAAATGGTCAGCACATCTGAAATCAAAGTGTCAACAGTCGTAAGCGAAAATGACATGGTGAAAGCAGTCGAGTCGCTTCACGATGCATTTGAGCTTTCAAAACACCCTTCAGCTGTGTAATGACAATCAAAAAGGCGGGACTATGCAGTCACCGCCTTTTTGATTACACTGGGTCTTTCATATCCCATTTCACAGTCAGAACCACTTTATCGGCTCTCTTTTTCACTTGTTCATATGATTCGGCAATCTGATCATTCATCAATTGAATTTGTTCAGCGATAAAACCAGCCTCCAGCTGAAAGCAAGGTTCTTTCTGATGTTTAAGCCGGTTGGAAATAATCGGCCCTTCAAGTTCAAATTCAAGCTCCTGTTTTTTAGCGCTTACGTTGGTGAGGGTTCCCCAGCCCGCTTCTTCAAAGAAGGCCGGAAATTCCTCCCATGATTCAAGAGGAAACTTACGGGCGAGATGTTTTCCTGCCCAATACATCATGGAAGAGTAATCTTGGCCAAGCATATCTGGGAGAACGATCTCTCGTATTAGTTCGTAGGCATAGGCGTTCATTTCAATTTCTTTTAGGTTGTCAATAGATGCTTCAAATTTAGACTTCATATCTGTCTCCCCTCTCTCCTGCGTATATTATAGCTCAAACAGGGGGGAGGATTACAGAATGATCCTGTAATTCTTATGAAAAATTAAGCAAGAAATATATATTGATAAAATAAAATTTTTCAATCAACTAATCAATTCGGAAAATTATAATTTATGTACGCGTTTTCTTGACGCCCTTTTGAGGGAGGAGTAAAATGAAATTGTCAATAAATCTTAATAAAGTGCTTACAATTGAAAGAAGTGGGGGAAGAGATTTAGCACATTTCGCACTTATCAAACAGGGGGTAAAGTAATGTCTGGGAACAGAGAGTTTTATTTTCGAAGATTGCATTCCTTGCTTGGCGTCATACCGGTCGGCATCTTTCTTATTCAGCATTTAGTCGTCAACCAGTTTGCCGCAAGGGGCGCTGAAGCATTCAATAGCGCTGCTCATTTTATGGATAGTCTGCCTTTCAGGTATGCCTTGGAAATTTTTATTATCTTCTTACCATTAATTTATCATGCAGTTTATGGTGTGTACATAGCGTTTACTGCGAAAAATAACGCAGGTCAATACAGCTACATGAGAAACTGGCTATTCGTCCTGCAGCGTGTAACCGGTATCATCACCCTCATTTTCGTCAGCTGGCACGTGTGGGAAACCCGCATTGCCGCACAAATGGGCGCTGAGGTCAATTTCGACATGATGGCGAATATTTTGAGCTCTCCGGCTATGCTTGGTTTTTACATTGTCGGTGTTTTATCAACAATTTTCCACTTCTCGAACGGTTTATGGTCTTTCGCTGTTACATGGGGCATCACGGTAACGCCTCGTTCTCAAAGAATTTCGACATACGTTACGCTGATTATTTTTGTTGCACTGTCATACGTAGGCTTAAAAGCGATTTTCGCATTTGTTTAAGAGTACTAGATTACTAGAGGGAGAGGGGCTATCATGAGTCAATCAAGCATTATCGTAGTCGGCGGGGGTCTTGCCGGCCTCATGGCGACAATTAAAGCAGCGGAATCAGGAATGGCGGTTAAGTTGTTTTCCATCGTTCCTGTCAAACGTTCTCATTCGGTTTGTGCGCAAGGCGGCATAAACGGAGCGGTCAATACAAAAGGGGAAGGTGACTCTCCGTGGGAACATTTTGATGACACGGTATACGGGGGAGACTTTCTTGCCAACCAGCCGCCGGTCAAGGCGATGTGTGAAGCGGCGCCTTCAATCATCCACTTATTAGACCGGATGGGCGTCATGTTTAACCGGACGCCTGAAGGCCTGCTTGATTTCCGCCGATTCGGGGGTACACAGCACCACAGAACTGCTTATGCTGGTGCGACGACGGGACAGCAGCTGCTTTACGCACTGGACGAGCAAGTGCGCAGATACGAAGTTGCGGGTCTGGTCACAAAATACGAAGGCTGGGAATTCCTTGGCGCTGTTTTAGATGATGACAGAACCTGCCGTGGAATTGTTGCACAAAACCTGACAAACATGCAAATTGAATCCTTCCGTTCAGACGCTGTCATTATGGCGACGGGCGGACCGGGAATCATCTTTGGAAAATCAACGAACTCCATGATTAATACAGGATCTGCTGCATCAATCGTTTATCAGCAGGGAGCGTATTATGCAAACGGAGAATTCATTCAAATCCACCCGACAGCCATACCGGGCGATGACAAATTAAGACTGATGAGTGAATCAGCGCGTGGTGAAGGCGGTCGCGTGTGGACATATAAAGACGGCAAACCATGGTATTTCCTGGAGGAAAAATATCCGGCATACGGAAACCTGGTGCCGCGTGATATTGCGACACGCGAAATATTTGATGTGTGTGTGAACCAGAAGCTCGGCATTAACGGTGAAAACATGGTCTATCTCGATCTGTCTCATAAAGATCCGAAAGAGCTTGATATTAAGCTTGGCGGCATCATTGAGATTTACGAGAAATTCATGGGAGACGACCCGCGTAAGCTTCCAATGAAAATCTTCCCTGCGGTCCATTATTCTATGGGCGGTTTATGGGTGGATTACGATCAAATGACAAACATCCCTGGACTGTTTGCGGCTGGGGAATGTGATTATTCTATGCACGGCGGCAACCGCTTGGGAGCGAACTCCCTGCTGTCTGCGATTTACGGAGGCATGGTGGCCGGACCGAATGCGGTGAAATATGTAAACGGCTTAGAATCTTCAGCGGAAGACATGTCTTCATCTTTATTCGACGCTCACGTTAAGAAAGAAGAAGAAAAATGGGCTGACATTATGAGTATGGACGGAACCGAAAATGCCTATGTTCTTCACAAAGAGCTCGGTGAGTGGATGACGGCGAACGTAACGGTTGTCCGCCATAATGACAAGCTTTTGAAAACGGATGACAAAATTCAGGAGTTAATGGAGCGCTTCAAAAAGATCAACATCAATGACACGACAAAATGGAGCAACCAGGGAGCGATGTTCACACGCCAGTTCTCGAACATGCTTCAGCTTGCGAGGGTGATTACCCTTGGCGCATACAACCGTAATGAAAGCCGGGGCGCCCATTATAAACCGGATTATCCTGAACGTAATGATGATGAATGGCTCAAAACAACAATGGCTAAACATGTAAGCCCGTATGAAGCGCCGGAATTTGAGTATCAGGATGTCGATGTATCACTGATAACGCCTCGGAAACGGGATTACTCGAAGAAGAAGGTGGCGAAATAATCATGAGTGAACAAAAAACCATACGATTTATTATCACACGTCAAGATACAGCCGACAGCACGCCTTACGATGAAGAATTTGAGATTCCATACCGCCCGAATCTGAACGTCATTTCCGCTCTGATGGAAATCCGCCGGAATCCGGTTAATGTCAAAGGTGAGAAGACAACCCCTGTCACATGGGATATGAACTGTCTTGAGGAAGTATGCGGCGCATGTTCAATGGTCATAAACGGAAAACCCCGCCAGTCTTGTACGGCGCTTATCGACCAGCTTGAACAGCCGATCCGTTTAAAACCAATGAAAACATTCCCAGTCGTTCGTGATTTGCAGGTTGATCGCAGCAGAATGTTTGATTCATTGAAAAAAGTTAAAGCATGGATACCGATTGACGGTACGTACGATTTAGGACCGGGGCCGAGAATGCCGGAAAAACGCCGTCAATGGGCATATGAATTATCAAAATGCATGACATGCGGCGTCTGCCTCGAAGCTTGCCCGAATGTGAACAGCAAATCGAAGTTCATGGGGCCTGCACCGATGTCGCAAGTCCGCCTGTTTAACGCGCATCCGACAGGCGCCATGAATAAATCTGAACGATTAGAAGCATTAATGGATGAAGGTGGCCTTGCAGATTGCGGCAACTCGCAAAACTGTGTTCAATCCTGTCCGAAGGGGATTCCGCTTACCACTTCGATTGCAGCCTTGAATAGAGATACAAACTTACAAGCGTTCCGCAATTTCTTCGGAAGCGACAGAGTATAAGAAGAAAAAACCTCTTCCGCATGGGAGAGGTTTTTTTAAACAATAAGGAGATGAAAAAAGATGAAGCTTCCCGCTTATATTGATATGCCGTTTCAAGAATGGAAAACATCCTTTTCTTTTTTCAATGAGGTATCCGTAAGATTTTCCGAGACAGACATGTTTGGGCATATGAATAATGTAACCCCTTTTATATATTTTGAGGAGGCGCGGATTTCTTATTTTAAAAAGCTGAATATGATGAGTGAAAACAAACAGACCATGACAGTCGTGGCAAGCCAGCAATGCGATTATTTGCGCCAAGTCATGCCTTATGAAGAGTTGCGCATCTATGTGAAAACAAGCGCAGTCGGCAGTTCATCTCTTACCTTGCACTATCTCGGAGAGAACCGCGAAGGCGAGCCCTGCTTCACCGGGGCAGTCGTGATGGTTCAAGTCTCAAAGGAAAGCGGCAAGGCTGTCAGCTGGACGGATGAGGAGAAAGAAACGCTTCTTCATACACGATAAACTAATTATCTTGTAAACGTCACCTCCTGCGCCCTTCTTACATATGATATCTCGACTATATCAAAACCCATTCGTTTCTGATTCGCTCTCACCTTAGCAAGGAGGGTTACAATACTTGAAGGAGAAAGAATTTCAATCGAAGCCGCTGCTAACGAAAAGAGAAAGAGAAGTGTTCGAATTGCTCGTTCAAGATAAGACAACAAAGGAGATTGCAAGCGAGCTATTTATCAGTGAGAAAACCGTTCGAAACCATATTTCAAATGCCATGCAGAAATTGGGTGTGAAAGGGCGTTCGCAAGCCGTTGTTGAGCTTCTTAGAATGGGTGAGCTAGAGCTTTAATCCTTGCCGGTATTCCTTCTTTTAGGAAGGAGCCGGTTATTGCTGTTTGTTTGGAACATTCGAAACCAAATTTGGAATGCTGTGCAAAACGTAGGCAAGTCATAAAATAAATTTTATTTCTTGATGTTGTTTGACTAAAGTCCTCTATTTCTCTCCTGCGAGTCTTGCATTTTCTTCAAAAAAGAAGGAAAATAGACACGGAACGCTTTTGTGCGTAAGAGATCCTTGAGTGAGGGATGGACAAATGACATCAAAACCTTTGGAGCATGTTGCGGATATTGAAAAGTCACTCCGCCACATTGCCGCGATCATTAAGCAAAAAGGACGAGAAATCCTTAATCAATATGCGATTACGCCGCCGCAATTTGTCGGCTTGCAATGGCTTTATGAATTAGGAGATATGACAATCGGTGAATTATCGGGCAAAATGTATCTGGCATGCAGCACGACAACGGACTTAATCGACCGCATGCAAAAAAATGAGCTTGTTGAGCGGGTCAAGGACCCGGCGGACAGACGTGTTGTCCGGATACATCTGCTGCCTGAAGGAGAACGGATTATCCAAGAGGTCATTACAAAAAGACAGGAATATCTGCGTGATATGTTCGAATCGTTTACAGATGAAGAAATAGCCATCTTCGAAAAATCTTTGATGAAACTGCAGCATGAAATGAAGAGAAAATGAGGCGATTTTGTTGGAACAACCAATAGGAGTCATTGATTCCGGGGTTGGCGGTTTAACCGTTGCGAAGGAAATCATGAGACAGCTACCTAAAGAAAATATTATCTACGTCGGGGATACGAAACGGTGTCCTTATGGGCCGCGCCCTGAAGAAGAGGTGCTTCAATATACGTGGGAGCTGACGAATTATTTACTCGAAAACCACCACATCAAAATGCTCGTGATCGCCTGTAATACAGCAACAGCGATCGCATTGGATGACATCCAGCGAAGCGTCGGTATACCGGTGGTCGGAGTGATCCAGCCTGGTGCGAGAGCAGCGATAAAAGTGACGGATAATCAGCATATCGGTGTCATCGGCACAGAGAATACGATTAAGAGCAATGCATACGAAGAGACGCTTTTGGCATTAAATCCTGATCTGAAGGTTGAAAACCTTGCCTGCCCGTTGCTTGTGCCTTTTGTGGAAAGCGGGAAGTTTCTTGACAAAACAGCAGACGAGATTGTCAAAACCTCGCTGTATCCGTTAAAAGATACATCGATTGATTCGCTGATTTTAGGCTGCACCCACTATCCCATTTTAAAAGAAGCCATTCAAAGATATATGGGAGAACACGTGAACATTATTTCGTCCGGCGATGAAACAGCCCGGGAAGTCAGCACGATTCTCTCGTATAAAGGGCTGCTGAACCAGTCTGCGAATGCCCCTGATCATCAGTTCTTGACAACAGGAGCGCGTGATCAGTTTGCGAAAATCGCAGACGATTGGTTTGGCCATGAGGTGGGCCATGTGGAATGCATCTCACTGCACGAACCGATTAGAAGATAGTTTTTCCCGCAACGGAATGTTGCGGTTTTTTTCTGTTTTGCCGGAATTCTTCGGTCTATTTCCTAAAGAGGCTCGTATACATAATAGTACAAACATCCTTAGGAGGGAAAAGTATGCTGAAAAAAGGACCTGCAGTCATTGGTGCCACTTGTCTCACCTCTGCCTTGCTTTTATCCGGATGCGGTTTGTTTCAATCTGATAAGGCAGCCGAGGAAATTGATCCGCCTCAAGACGTTACATTCGTGAACGATGAAGCGGGTGCCAATTCAAATACAACAGCAGCCAAAAAAACAGAAAGTGAAAAAAGCGATACCGCAAAAGCGGATCAAGCCTCATCTACTGTTATGAGGGAGCTTTATCTCATTGATAAAAACGGATATGTTGTTGCCCAAACGCTGCCTCTCCCTAAAAGTGAGAGCACGGCTAAGCAGGCGCTTGAATACCTCGTACAGGGCGGGCCTGTGTCTGAAATTCTTCCGAATGGCTTCAGAGCTGTATTGCCGGCTGACACCACCGTTAACGTTGACATCAAAAAAGATGGAACCGCGATAGCTGATTTCTCTAATGAGTTCAAAAATTATAAGAAAGAAGACGAACAGAAAATCGTTCAATCTGTGACGTGGACGCTGACGCAATTTAGTTCGATAGATAAAGTGAAGCTGAGAATAAACGGGCATGAACTGAAGGAGATGCCTGTAGGAGGGACGCCGATCTCAGATGATTTAAGCCGCAAAGACGGCATTAATTTGGAAACAGCCGGTGTAAATGATCTCACTGCTACCCATCCGCTGACAGTCTACTACTTGGCGGAAAACGAAGACAGTGAATACTACGTGCCGGTGACCAAACGAATCGACAATTCGGAAAAAGACGACATCACGGCAGCCATCAATGAATTGGCTAAAGGGCCAAGCAAGGTGAGCGGGCTGTTAACAGACTTCAGTGAAGATGTAAAGCTGGTCAGCAAACCGAAAATCAAAGACGGGCGCGTGACGTTGGATTTCAATCAATCTATATTCGGCAGCGCCGATGAGAAGACGAAAATGATTTCTTCAGAAGTGCTGAACAGCATTGTGCTGACGTTAACGGAGCAGCCGGATGTAAAAAGCGTCTCTGTTAAAGTGAACGGAAAATCAGAGCTTGTAAATGAAAAAGGCGAAAAGCTCACAGAACCGGTCTCCAGACCTTCTCAAGTGAATACGGGTAGTTTTTAAATTGGGATTTTTGATATACTAGAAAGAAAGAGGTTAGCGTTCCGGCTGCCTCTTTCTTTATTCAATTCCGGGACAAAAATGGTTTATGTACATACAATCGGAGGTAAAACATGAGACATGACGGAAGACAACACGATGAGCTGCGTTCAATCACATTCGATTTGGATTTTATCAGCCATCCGGAAGGTTCTGTTCTAATAACAGCAGGGAATACAAAGGTAATCTGCAACGCGTCTGTTGAGGACCGCGTACCGCCGTTTTTGCGGGGCGGAGGGAAAGGCTGGATTACAGCAGAGTACAGCATGCTGCCGCGGGCAACAAACCAAAGAACAATCAGAGAATCTTCTAAGGGGAAAATTTCCGGCAGAACAATGGAGATCCAACGCCTGATCGGCCGCGCGCTTCGAGCTGTTGTAGATCTGGAAAAGCTCGGTGAACGGACGATTTGGATTGACTGTGATGTCATTCAAGCTGATGGAGGAACTAGAACAGCTTCCATTACAGGCGCATTTCTTGCTATGGCGATTGCGATTGGCAAGCTGATCAAAGCAGGAACAATCAAGACAAATCCGATCACTGATTTTCTTGCTGCGATCTCTGTTGGAATTGATAAGGAACAGGGAATTTTGTTAGATTTAAATTATGAAGAAGATTCCTCCGCTGAAGTTGACATGAATGTCATCATGACAGGCAGCGGCCGTTTTGTGGAACTGCAGGGAACCGGGGAAGAGGCGACTTTTTCAAGAGAGGATCTGAACGGTCTTCTGGGTCTTGCAGAAAAAGGAATTCAAGAGCTGATTGACAAGCAAAAAGAAGTGCTGGGTGATTCTCTGCCAGAACTGAAATAAAGACAGAAAGGCTTGATCATCATGAAAGAAGCAATTATTGCAACACATAATCCGGGAAAAGTGAAGGAATTCAAAGAAATTCTTGAGCCAAGAGGCTATGATGTCAAATCTTTAGCTGAAATTGGATTCACTGAAGAAATTGAAGAAACAGGCCATACATTTGAAGAAAATGCCATTCTGAAAGCGGAAGCTGTTGCCAAAGCAGTGAACAAAATGGTGATTGCGGACGACTCCGGTCTATCCATCGATAATCTTGGCGGCAGGCCCGGGGTTTATTCAGCCCGCTATGCAGGGGAACAGAAAGACGACCAGGCAAATATCGAAAAAGTGCTCAGCGAGCTGAAAGGTATCGAAAAAGAACAGCGCACCGCCCGTTTCCGCTGCGCACTGGCCGTGAGTATTCCCGGTGAGGAAACAAAAACAGTCGAAGGCCATGTTGAAGGGTATATTGCCGAAGAACCGAGAGGAGAATATGGCTTTGGCTATGACCCAATCTTTATCGTGAAAGATAAAGATAAGACAATGGCTGAACTGACAAGTGATGAAAAAAATAAAATCAGCCATAGGGCTGACGCGCTTAAAAAGCTGTCTAAGCTTTTGGAGGCATAAGGAGGAAGCTTGTACATGAACGTGCTGATTATCAGTGACAGCCATGGGCTTGAAGAAGAACTCCAAACCATTGCGAAACGGCATGAGGCAGAAGTTGATCTCATGATTCATTGCGGGGACTCTGAGCTTGAAACGAGGCATCCTGCATTGGAGCCTTATGCGGTTGTAAAAGGCAATTGCGATTTTGCCGGCGATTTTAAGGACGAGCTTCTTCTGACTGCCGGCTCAAGAAAAATACTGGTCACACACGGCCACCTTCACGGTATAAAACAGACCTTGTTAAACGTATACTATCGTGCAGAGGAGCTCGGAGCGGATGTTATCTGCTTCGGGCATTCGCACATCGCGGGCAGCGAAGTGCTGCGCGGAAAACTGATGATTAACCCAGGCAGCATCCGGCTTCCGAGGGTGCGCAGGACAGAAAGCTATGCTATACTGACATTAGAAAATGATGCTGCGTCAGTCCGTTTTTACGACCAAGCAGGCAATGAAATTGAGGATCTGCAAAATCGAGTCACACTATGAAAATGTCATGAGGAAGAAAATTTTCTTCCTCATGAAAAAAATTCTAAAAAACCGTTGACTTATTATTGCATCCCATATATAATAAATCTTGTCGCTGATAGTTAAAGCGAAAAACAAAAAACAAAACGTGTCCCAGTAGCTCAGCTGGATAGAGCAACGGCCTTCTAAGCCGTCGGTCGGGAGTTCGAATCTCTCCTGGGACGTACCAAAAGAAAAACCTCAAATCCTAATTGGATTTGAGGTTTTTTGTTGTCGGTCTATGATTTTCATTTGTTATTTAACGGATCATCATTCAAGCCGTCAACTTTTCCTTCTTTATTCAGACGAGGTTCTTCTTTTTTCACAGTTTCAGAAATATGTTCATTTTCTTCAACGGTGCGTTTGCCGACAACCACTTCATCAGTGACAACCGGTTTTTTAGTCACTTCCAGCTTTTCCTCAACGATTGGAACTCTGATCTCTTCCGAATCGTTGACGGGAGCAGCGTCTGTTTTATTTTCATCCACTGGACGGCGTTCGACATAAATTTCATCATGTCTCACCGGAATGTCCATATCTCTTTTTTCTGTTTTCACTTCTTTTCCTATTTCTACTTCGCCGGTTTGAACGTCTTCCTTATCGACTTTCAGCTGTTCTTCTCGGAGCGGCATCGTTTTTTCTTCTTTCGTTGTATAATCCGCCATTTCATTTGTGCTTGAAAAGCCGCCTGAAAGGGCATTGCCGTTATCAATAGGAGCATTTACATCTGCATCTGTATCGACGGCTACCAGAAGTTTTCCGTCATCCAAATCTTCTTGATACTTGTCTATTTCATCAGTTTTAATATCCAAATCGGATAATGCTTTGCTGTGTGTAGCAGTATCATCCATTGTGAAATAATCTTTCAGTTTATCGAAAAAAGATTCAGATTCGTCCTGATGTGCATCGATAGCTTGATTGACTTCTGTTCCTGTACGTGACTCCAAATAATCTGTATCTCGCCGGCTTGTCACAACAGAAATGTCATCAGAATCATAGCCTTTTGTGAGTAAGCCTTCAATCGCTGCGATGGTTTCCTGCGGAGTTTCATATACACCAACTATGCTTTTCATATCAATCTCCTCCTTTATGAATTTGCATGATATCGTTCATGTGTTTTGTATTTCCCGCTGTTCTTTGAATTAAACAAAATTGAAAACATCCGAGTTTTTTAGAGAAAACTTTAATTGGAATTTCCTGAAAAATGAATATACAGGAAAAGATATGAAAAAATTCATAGTCATGCCGATATTTGTTATGTGAAACAATTAAATAAAGGAGTGTTTTCTTTTGAAAAAATGGTTCGTTGTTTTTTTCTTATTCGTTATTACGCTGTTTCAATCGCTCCAAACAGTTAGCGCGGAAACAGTTGAATGGAAAGAAAGAGCAGATTTGCCTGAGCCGCGTGTCGGTGCAAGCAGCGGTGTAGTAGATGGAAAGATATATGTGATAGGTGGAGGAACTGTAAAACCTGGTACTTATGGGAATCAAACGTTTGTCTATGATCCTAAAACAAATGAATGGACAAGAAAAGCCGACATGCCAACAGCGAGGGGGGGAGCTGCATCAGTTACTGTAGATGGGAAAATTTATGTCTTGGGCGGAATGTCAAACGATGGAGCTGTCAACACAATAGAAGTATATGATCCAAAAAAAGACACGTGGGAAAAATTAGATGATCTTCCTTTTGAAAGAAAGATTCCAGCCTATAAGATTTATGCAGAAGCTATTGGAAAGAAAATTTATGTTGTAGGTTCTGCAAGTAACTCGTATGCAACGACTTACAGTTATGATCTAGAAACGAAGAAATGGGAGAAAAAACAAAAATTAAATTATGATGTAACCGGAGCTTCTACTGCAGTAATTGATAATAAACTATATATTCTTGGCGGAACGCATTATATTCCCCAAATCGTTTATGTTTATGATCCAGAAAAAGACACCTGGGCAGAAAATGGTAAAGGATTCACAGCAGGGTATTATTCTGCTCTTGCTTACAAAGGAAAAATTCTGATGACTGGAGGTGTTAATCGAATTAAGGTGTACGATCCTAAAAGTCAATCAGCTACAGCGGTGACAAATCCGAAAGCACTATACAGAATGGCGCATTCTTCTGCCATTATTGATGATACGCTTTACGTCATCGGTGGAAGGGAGGAGACATCAAGTTTTGTTGGTGGATATGCAAATGCTAAAATTAAATCAGTTATATCTATTTCGTTAAAAGATTTAAACATACCATCCGATTCAGAGGAAACTCCGGGAGATAAGGATAAAGGATCAACAACCCCTTCTGAAGGCAATTCAGGAGATAAGGACAAAGGATCAACAACCCCTTCTGAGGATAACTCAGCAGAAGACGGAGACGCCCTTCTTGTTGTCACCATGGTAAACGGTTTGCAAAAAGAATATCAGCTGTCTATGAAAGAAGTGAACGGATTCCTCAAATGGTACAAGCAGCGTGATGCCGGAGAGGGACCAGGCTTTTATGAAATAGATGAGCATGACAACAACAAAGGGCCTTTTGAGAGTAAAAAGGATTATGTTGTGTTTAAAAACATCTTGATGTACGAAGTAAATAAATATAAATAAACCACCCAAAAACCATCCAATGCAATGCTGGATGGTTTTTGTTGACTTACTCTATTAAACTTTAGAAGGGAAAACGGTAAGAGATAGACAGACCTTCCCCTGCACTTATCTATCCTTATAAAATCGTCTCACAATTCCTTCGTTATAAACACACTGTTTGGATCTTCAACATAGTCTGCAAACGGTTCACAGTACTGAAAATCGAAGCTTTCATACAACTTTCTTGCCGGCTCAAATGAAGCCATTGAACCCGTTTCTAAGCTTAACCGCTCATAGCCTCGCTTTCCAGCTTCTTCAATGATATGCTGGAGAATTTGTTTGGCAACGCCTTTTCTTAAATGTGATGCAGATGTTCGCATTGATTTGATTTCTCCATGCCGGGTGTCTAGTTCTTTTAGCGCTCCGCAGCCAGCTAGTTCATCACCCTCCCATGCACTCCAAAATGTTATTCCAGGGCCTCTTAGTTTCTCTAAACCTAAGGCATGGATGCTTTCCGGCGGGGACATAAGCGTCATGCTATGTAAATGCTCCTTCACCAGTGAAACCACCTGATGACCAGTTAAATCATCTAGTTTTATATACATTTTATTCCTCCTCAAACATTCATCTTAATCATATTCCATCCTGTTTCCAACTATAAAGACAGAAAATCTGACAGTATTGAAGCACTTTTGGAATGTATGAGTTGCAAAAGATGCTTGAAAGCAACAAAGAGGCCGAAATCGTTGTTCGGCCCTTGCAGTTTTCTTTAATATCTAAAGCCTCCATGCACACCGGCTGTTCCGCTAAAACCGCCGACATGTGTCGCCGGAATACTGAACCCGCCGCTATGGCCGCTGAAGCCAGTGCCTGAAAATTGCTGCCCGAAAAAGTCTGAAGTGTATGGATAAGAGGAGTACATAGCAGAGGGAGTGGTCAACGGGCTATATGCCTGGCTGAACGGCTGTCCGTATCCGTAGCCTCCAAATGGCTGATGGCTTTGCTGGTAAAAGGGAGGGACAGCAGGATAATACTGCTGCGGAAAGCTCGGGAAGCTTGGAAAGCCTGCAGGGAATCCTTGCATGTCTGCTAATGATTTATTCATCGTATCACCTTTTCTTTGCAAGATACCATTAATGTATGCCGGGGAATAATAGGGGTGCCTATCCGAACTTGAAATGGATTGCAAGATGATCTGTCAGACTCAATCCATATACGAACCATAGCGTGTTATAAAATCTTACATGTTTATATAAAATTAAATAATTCTGGTGTATTCTTGATAGATTAATAAAAAAATTATAAAAACTTTTAACATTTGCAATTCCTTTTGTACCAATAATGAAAGCGTATACAATATAGATTGATTAATCAAAATTGTCTAATAATTTTAAAAAATGCTGTTGACACTGCGTCCAAAGCGGCGTAATATGAGTTCAACAAAAGATAAACGCAAGCTTCACAAGCGAAAATCATCGCAGTATGATTCTAAAAAAATGAAAAACGAACGACCTTCTTGAACAGCTGGAAAGCCGTTCCGAAGGCTGAATATGAAAAGCGCAGATGAGGATAAGTAGCCTTGCTGAAGTTTTCCACAGAGAACCGGGTTAGCTGAGAACCGGCGAAGCTTTACAAGGTGAACTCGCCTCAGAGTGCCAGTCTGAAACCATAGTAGGACTTGGCCGGGTGGACTTGATTCACTCGTTATTAAAGCGGATAGAAATATCCATGAGACGGCCGTATGACAGGCCGTAAACAAGGGTGGTACCGCGGAAAGAAGAGCCTTTTCGCCCCTTTTGGCTATCGCATTCACTGCGCGGCTGATTGTGGGCGGAAGGGCTTTTTTTATTGAATAATCAGCTATCTAGCTAATGAAAAGATGATCTTTAAAGGATGTAAATCCAAAAGGAGGAACTAAAATGGGGACTAATGTACAGGTGGATTCAGCATCTGCCAAATGTACACAGACGATGAGCGGAGCATTAATGCTGATTGAATCATTAAAAAAAGAGAAAGTAGAAATGATCTTCGGTTATCCGGGTGGGGCTGTGCTTCCGATTTACGATAAGCTATACAATTCAGGGTTGGTACATATCCTTCCCCGTCACGAACAAGGAGCAATTCATGCAGCGGAGGGATACGCAAGGGTCTCCGGAAAACCGGGTGTCGTCATTGCCACGTCAGGGCCGGGAGCGACAAACCTTGTTACAGGCCTTGCTGATGCCATGATTGATTCATTGCCGTTAGTTGTCTTTACAGGGCAGGTAGCAACCTCTGTAATCGGGAGCGATGCATTTCAGGAAGCAGACATTTTAGGGATTACGATGCCAGTAACAAAACACAGCTACCAGGTTCGCCAGCCGGAAGATCTGCCGCGCATCATTAAAGAAGCGTTCCATATTGCAACAACTGGAAGACCCGGACCTGTATTGATTGATATTCCGAAAGATGTAGCAACAATTGAAGGAGAATTCAGCTACGATCATGAGATGAATCTCCCGGGATACCAGCCGACAACAGAGCCGAATTATTTGCAGATCCGCAAGCTTGTGGAAGCCGTGAGCAGTGCGAAAAAACCGGTGATCCTGGCGGGTGCGGGCGTACTGCACGGAAAAGCGTCAGAAGAATTAAAAAATTATGCTGAACAGCAGCAAATCCCTGTGGCACACACCCTTTTGGGGCTCGGAGGCTTCCCGGCTGACCATCCGCTTTTCCTAGGGATGGCGGGAATGCACGGTACTTATACAGCCAATATGGCCCTTCATGAATGTGATCTATTAATCAGTATCGGCGCCCGTTTTGATGACCGTGTCACAGGAAACCTGAAACACTTTGCCAGAAACGCAAAGATAGCCCACATCGATATTGATCCAGCTGAAATCGGAAAAATCATGAAAACACAGATTCCTGTAGTCGGAGACAGCAAAATTGTCCTGCAGGAGCTGATCAAACAAGACGGCAAACAAAGCGATTCAAGCGAATGGAAAAAACAGCTCGCAGAATGGAAAGAAGAGTATCCGCTCTGGTATGTAGATAATGAAGAAGAAGGTTTTAAACCTCAGAAATTGATTGAATATATTCATCAATTTACAAAAGGAGAGGCCATTGTCGCAACAGATGTAGGCCAGCATCAAATGTGGTCAGCGCAATTTTATCCGTTCCAAAAAGCAGATAAATGGGTCACGTCAGGCGGACTTGGAACGATGGGATTCGGTCTTCCGGCGGCGATCGGCGCACAGCTGGCCGAAAAAGATGCTACTGTTGTCGCGGTTGTCGGAGACGGCGGATTCCAAATGACGCTTCAAGAACTCGATGTTATTCGCGAATTAAATCTTCCGGTCAAGGTAGTGATTTTAAATAACGCTTGTCTCGGAATGGTCAGACAGTGGCAGGAAATTTTTTATGAAGAACGTTATTCAGAATCTAAATTCGCTTCTCAGCCTGACTTCGTCAAATTGTCCGAAGCATACGGCATTAAAGGCATCAGAATTTCATCAGAAGCGGAAGCAAAGGAAAAGCTGGAAGAGGCATTAACATCAAGAGAACCTGTTGTCATTGACGTGCGGGTTGCCAGCGAAGAAAAAGTATTCCCGATGGTGGCTCCGGGGAAAGGGCTGCATGAAATGGTGGGGGTGAAACCTTGAAAAGAATTATCACATTGACTGTGGTGAACCGCTCCGGGGTGTTAAACCGGATCACCGGTCTATTCACAAAAAGGCATTACAACATTGAAAGCATTACAGTTGGACACACAGAAACAGCCGGCGTTTCCAGAATCACCTTCGTCGTTCATGTTGAAGGAGAAAATGATGTTGAACAGTTAACAAAACAGCTCAACAAACAGATTGATGTGCTGAAAGTCACAGACATCACAAATCAATCGATTGTCCAGAGGGAGCTGGCCTTAATCAAGGTTGTCTCCGCACCTTCAACGAGAACAGAGATTAATGGAATCATAGAACCGTTTAGAGCCTCTGTCGTTGATGTCAGCAGAGACAGCATCGTTGTTCAGGTGACAGGTGAATCTAACAAAATTGAAGCGCTTATTGAGTTATTGAAACCTTATGGCATTAAAGAAATCGCGAGAACAGGTACAACGGCTTTTGCGAGGGGAACCCAGCAAAAGGCGTCATCCAATAAAACAATATCTATTGTATAAAACATAACAAGGGAGAGATTAAAATGGTAAAAGTATATTATAACGGTGATATCAAAGAGAACGTATTGGCTGGAAAAACAGTAGCGGTTATCGGGTACGGTTCGCAAGGCCACGCACATGCCCTGAACCTTAAAGAAAGCGGAGTAGACGTGATCGTCGGTGTTAGACAAGGAAAATCTTTCACTCAAGCCCAAGAAGACGGACATAAAGTATTTTCAGTAAAAGAAGCGGCAGCCCAAGCCGAAATCATCATGGTTCTGCTTCCGGATGAGCAGCAGCAAAAAGTTTACGAAGCTGAAATCAAAGATGAATTGACAGCAGGAAAATCATTAGTATTTGCTCATGGATTTAACGTGCATTTCCATCAAATTGTTCCTCCGGCGGATGTAGATGTATTCTTAGTGGCGCCTAAAGGACCGGGACACTTGGTCAGAAGAACATATGAGCAAGGAGCTGGCGTACCTGCATTGTTCGCAATCTATCAAGATGTGACTGGAGAAGCAAGAGACAAAGCCCTCGCATATGCAAAAGGAATCGGCGGCGCAAGAGCGGGCGTATTAGAAACGACATTTAAAGAAGAAACAGAAACAGATTTGTTCGGTGAGCAAGCAGTTCTTTGCGGCGGATTAAGCGCGCTTGTCAAAGCCGGATTTGAAACATTAACTGAAGCAGGTTATCAGCCTGAACTTGCATACTTCGAGTGCCTTCATGAGCTGAAATTAATCGTAGACCTTATGTACGAAGAAGGACTTGCAGGAATGAGATATTCAATCTCTGACACAGCACAGTGGGGAGATTTCGTATCAGGTCCTCGCGTTGTGGACGCTAAAGTAAAAGAATCTATGAAAGAAGTATTAAAAGATATCCAAAACGGTACATTCGCAAAAGAGTGGATCGTCGAAAACCAAGTAAACCGTCCTCGTTTCAACGCTATCAATGCAAGCGAGAACGAACATCAAATCGAAGTAGTGGGAAGAAAGCTTCGTGAAATGATGCCGTTTGTGAAACAAGGCAAGAAGAAGGAAGCGGTGGTCTCCGTTGCGCAAAATTAATTTTTTCGATACGACGCTTCGTGATGGTGAACAGTCCCCTGGAGTGAACTTGAATACACAGGAGAAACTTGCCATAGCTAAGCAGCTCGAAAGACTCGGGGCAGATATCATTGAAGCGGGATTTCCCGCTTCGTCCCGAGGTGACTTTTTAGCTGTTCAGGAAATCGCAAGAACCATTAAAAATTGTTCAGTAACTGGTCTGGCCCGTTGTGTAAAAGGTGATATTGATGCTGCTTGGGAAGCGTTAAAAGAAGGTGCTCATCCGAGAATTCATGTTTTTATCGCCACATCGGACATTCATTTGAAGCACAAGCTGAAAATGACACGTGAGCAAGTCATTGAAAGAGCGGTTGAAATGGTGACATACGCAAAAGAACGTTTTCCGATTGTGCAATGGTCAGCGGAAGATGCCTGCCGCACTGAACTGCCGTTTCTAGCAGAAATCGTCGAGAAAGTGATTGACGCAGGCGCCAGTGTTATCAATCTTCCGGACACTGTCGGCTACCTGGCCCCGGCGGAATACGGAAATATCTTCAAATATATGAAAGAAAACGTTCCGAACATTCACAAAGCAAAGCTTTCAGCCCACTGTCATGATGATTTGGGAATGGCAGTCGCAAACTCTCTTGCTGCGATTGAAAATGGCGCTGATCAAATCGAATGCGCTGTGAACGGGATCGGTGAAAGAGCCGGAAACGCGGCATTAGAGGAAATTGCCGTAGCCCTCCATACCAGAAAAGATTTCTACCAAGTCGAAACAGGTATTACACTGAACGAGATTAAGAGAACAAGTGATTTAGTAAGCAAACTGACAGGCATGGCTGTCCCGCGCAACAAAGCGGTTGTTGGAGATAATGCATTTGCTCATGAATCAGGCATCCATCAGGACGGCTTTTTAAAGGAAAAATCGACTTATGAAATTATTTCACCGGAGCTTGTCGGCGTAACCGCAGATGCGCTTGTCCTAGGTAAACATTCCGGACGCCACGCATTTAAAGACCGGCTGACTGCTTTAGGATTCCAATTTGACAGTGAAGAGATTAATAAATTCTTTATGATGTTCAAAGAGTTGACTGAGAAGAAAAAAGAAATCACTGATGAGGATCTTGTTTCTCTTATTTTAGAAGAAAAAGTAACAGATCGCAAGATTGGGTATGAATTTCTTTCTCTGCAAGTACATTACGGAACAAGTCAGGTCCCTACGGCTACTCTTTCTTTGAAAAATCAAGAAAACGCAGAGCTTATTCAGGAAGCTGCAACTGGAGCTGGAAGCGTGGAAGCAATCTACAATACGCTTGAGCGCTGCATCGATAAGGACGTGGAGCTCTTAGACTACCGCATTCAGTCTAACAGAAAAGGCGAAGATGCATTTGCCCAGGTGTATGTAAGAGTTTTGGTGAACGGAAAAGAATCGGCAGGGCGGGGCATAGCGCAAGACGTATTAGAAGCATCAGCGAAAGCCTATTTGAACGCAGTAAACCGTCAATTGGTTTTCCAGTCGAATATGAGCGGGTTGAAAAATCACACAGCTGTCGGATCATAAAAGAAAGGAGAACGGTTAACTTGAAGAAACGTATTGCTCTATTGCCCGGAGACGGGATCGGCCCTGAAGTATTAGAATCAGCGACAGACGTACTGAAAAGTGTTGCCGAACGCTTTAACCATGAATTTGAATTTGAATATGGCCTGATTGGAGGGGCGGCTATTGATGAACATCATAACCCCCTCCCGGAGGAAACCGTTGCTGCTTGTAAAAATGCAGACGCGATATTGCTTGGCGCTGTCGGCGGACCGAAATGGGATCAAAATCCTTCGGAACTGAGACCGGAAAAAGGGCTGCTCAGCATCAGAAAACAGCTTGATTTGTTTGCGAATTTGCGGCCTGTGAAGGTATTTGAAAGCCTTTCTGACGCTTCGCCTTTGAAAAAAGAATATATAGATAATGTTGATTTCGTTATCGTTCGTGAGCTCACAGGCGGCTTGTATTTCGGCCAGCCGAGCAAACGCTATGTAAACACTGAAGGTGAGCAGGAAGCAGTAGATACACTGTTTTATAAGCGAACGGAAATTGAACGGGTGATCAGAGAGGGCTTCAAAATGGCGGCAGCCAGAAAAGGCAAAGTGACCTCTGTAGATAAAGCGAATGTTCTTGAATCAAGCCGGCTGTGGCGTGAAGTGGCTGAGGACGTTGCACAAGAGTTTCCTGATGTGAAGCTTGAGCACATGCTTGTGGATAACGCGGCCATGCAGCTAATTTATGCACCGAATCAATTTGATGTTGTGGTGACTGAAAATATGTTCGGTGATATTTTAAGCGATGAAGCGTCCATGCTTACAGGCTCGCTCGGAATGCTCCCGTCAGCCAGCCTATCAAGCTCTGGTCTTCATCTGTTTGAACCTGTTCATGGCTCCGCGCCTGATATTGCCGGTAAAGGGATGGCAAATCCGTTCGCAGCCATATTGTCAGCGGCAATGCTTTTGAGAACATCTTTCGGGCTTGAAGAGGAAGCGAAAGCTGTAGAAGATGCGGTAAACAAAGTCTTGGCTTCCGGAAAAAGAACAAGAGACTTGGCACGGGGTGAAGAGTTCAGCAGCACTCAGGCCATTACAGAGGAAGTTAAGGCAGCAATCATGAGTGAAAATACAATTTCTAATGTGTGACAGCTTACGTTAAGCGGTCTTAGCTCTAGGTAGAGGGAGGAAATAAAAGATGATGCCTCGAACAATCATCGAAAAGATTTGGGATCAGCATATTGTAAAACATGGTGAGGGAAAGCCGGATCTTCTCTATATTGATTTGCACCTCATTCATGAGGTGACGTCTCCTCAGGCATTTGAAGGTTTGAGACAAAAGGGAAGAAAGGTCAGAAGACCCCAAAACACATTTGCGACAATGGACCACAACATCCCAACTGTCAATCGTTTTGAGATAAAGGATGAAGTTGCGAAACGCCAAGTAACGGCGCTTGAAAGAAACTGTGAGGAATTTGGCGTGCGCCTTGCCGATCTTCACAGCGTGGATCAAGGGATTGTCCATGTCGTTGGCCCTGAACTGGGCTTAACGCTTCCAGGGAAAACGATTGTGTGCGGTGACAGTCATACATCAACACATGGCGCTTTCGGCGCTCTTGCATTTGGAATCGGGACGAGTGAAGTTGAACATGTCCTTTCCACACAGACACTTTGGCAGCAACGTCCAAAAACACTTGAAGTGCGCGTAGATGGAACGCTTCAAAAAGGGGTAACGGCAAAGGATGTCATCCTTGCTGTCATCGGCAAATACGGTGTTAAATTCGGCACAGGCTACGTCATTGAATACACTGGGGAAGTATTCAGAAATATGACGATGGATGAACGAATGACTGTTTGTAACATGTCAATTGAAGCAGGAGCAAGAGCAGGTTTGATTGCACCTGACGAGGTGACGTTTGAATATTGCAAAAATCGCAAGTACACGCCAAAAGGCGAAGAATTTGACAAGGCCGTAGAGGAATGGAAGGCGCTGCGCACAGACCCGGGCGCTGTTTACGATAAATCTATCGTCCTTGACGGCAACAAAATTTCCCCTATGGTGACATGGGGCATTAACCCGGGAATGGTTCTTCCTGTCGATTCTGAAGTTCCTGCGCCGGAAAGCTTTTCTGCAGAAGATGATAAAAAAGAAGCGATTCGCGCTTATGAATATATGGGACTGACTCCTCATCAGAAAATTGAAGACATTAAAGTGGAGCACGTATTTATCGGTTCCTGCA
Organism: Bacillus sp. GW821-FHT01G09; assembly: GCF_059422205.1. Taxonomy (NCBI): domain Bacteria; kingdom Bacillati; phylum Bacillota; class Bacilli; order Caryophanales; family Bacillaceae; genus Bacillus; species Bacillus sp. GW821-FHT01G09. Next base: position 240,877 of record NZ_JBWKWL010000003.1, on the reverse strand, counting down.
CAAATTCCCGCATGACTGACCTTCGACAGGCTGCTGACATGATCAAAGGGAAGAAGGTAGCTGACAGCGTAAGGGCCATCGTCGTGCCCGGATCCCAAAGCGTGAAGCTTCAGGCTGAAAAAGAAGGGCTTGACCAGATTTTCTTGGAAGCTGGATTTGAATGGAGAGAGTCAGGATGCAGCATGTGTTTGAGTATGAATAATGATGTTGTTCCTGAGGGAGAGCGCTGTGCATCAACCTCTAACCGCAACTTCGAGGGCAGACAAGGAAAAGGTGCAAGAACACATCTCGTCAGCCCGGCAATGGCTGCGATGGCTGCCATTCACGGACACTTCGTTGATGTCAGAAAGTTTTATCAGGAAAAAACAGTTGTGTAAGGAGTGCGCGAGATGGAACCTTTGAAATCACATACGGGGAAAGCAGCCGTATTAAATCGGATCAATGTGGATACAGACCAGATTATTCCTAAGCAATTTTTGAAGAGGATTGAAAGAACAGGCTACGGGCGTTTTGCATTCTTTGACTGGAGATATGATGCGAATGGTGAACCGAACCCTGAATTTGAATTAAACCAGCCTGTTTATCAAGGAGCTTCCATTTTAATAGCAGGAGAAAACTTCGGCTGCGGGTCATCGCGTGAACACGCTCCGTGGGCACTTGATGATTATGGGTTTAAAATTATCATTGCGCCGTCATTCGCTGATATTTTCCATCAGAACTGCTTTAAAAACGGCATGCTTCCGATCCGCATGCCATATGACAATTGGAAACAGCTTGTCGGCCAGTATGAAAACCAGTCATTGCAAATGACTGTTGACCTTGAAAAGCAGCTGATTCATGACAGTGAAGGCAATCAAATTTCATTTGAAGTTGATCCGCATTGGAAAGAGATGCTGATCAACGGATATGATGAAATTTCATTAACGCTGCTGCTGGAAGATGAAATCAAGCAATTTGAATCACAAAGAAGCTCTTGGCTTCAAGCCTGAAAAAGCGGCCGGTATTTGTCCGGCGGCTTTTTTTGCCTGGTGAAACCTTTCATTTCTTGTTTTTGTTCACAGGTGTTGATACACTTGAACAAAATAAATGCCTGAAAGGAATATAGGTATGACGCATGACAAGAAAAACGCAAAAATTATTCCTTTTCCTCATCTGAAAGACCGCCTTGTGGAAAAAGGGATGTCATCACTCAAGGAAAAAAAGTATCAAGAAGCGCTTGAACTGTTTTCAGAAGCGATGAAATATGATGATACTGATTCCGATCTTCACTTAGGGATGGCCATCTGCTTTTTAGAGCTGGGCGAGCTGGAAGAGGCAGAAAGCGTGTGCGAGAAGATGCTCAAAGAAGGTTATGGCCATTATTTTACGGTTTTGCAGGTGTACATGACCATCTTAATTCAGCTCAAAAAGTACGAAGAAGTCAAAAGCACCATTGAAGCCGTTTTGGAAGAAAATCAGCTGCCGGCAGAAAGCGCCGAGCAATTTTATAAGCTGCTGGATTTCAGCCGGAAAATGACCGATCCAGATCGTGAGGACGAGGCTTGGGCCGAAGAATATGAGGATACAATTGACACCGAGAAAGTGCTGGCAAGCCCTGAGGAGCAAATGAATCTCATCCATTCCTTAAAAGACCGTAACGTAGCAAAGTATACAGGATTGCTCAAAACAATCCTCCAAGACCCCTCAGCCCATCCGATTATCAAAACAATGATTGTCATGCTGTTAGCTGAGCATGAGTACAGTAAACCTGTACACATTAGCAAATTTGGCGAGTCGTTGACAATTGAACCGTCTGAGATTGTTCTGCCTGATGCCGCCCCGATTCTGCACCGTGTTCTCAGGGTGCTGGATGAGACACTTGGAAATGAAAATCCAACCTTATATGCGGCAGTAGAAGAATTGTGGAGAAGACATTTGTACGTTTTATATCCGTTCCAGCCGAAATTGCTGTCGGCTGACCTTTGGGCGGCTGCCCTGCATAAAGTCGGTTACGAGATGCACGGAATTGAAATTGAAAGAGAAGAACTTCATATGATGTATGAATTTACCGACAGAGAACTCGATGAAGCTTGCACAATGTTAAAAGATATTGAAGAAATTTCTTATTTGTAAATCGCGCCATATAGTTGAAAGCGCTATGTGTTATGTTATAATATAGTGGTTGTATTTGTGTATAACGGGTTATAAGAAATACGGTTGGACAGGCTTTGCAGTTCATTATTAACATCTATACATAATGATTCTGATCTTTGGCAGCTTTGTTTTTGTTGGACGAAGCCGAATGATTGCTTTAGAATGGAAGACCGACACAACCTGAATAGATTTTTGGAGGGAAACACATGTCTGTAAAATGGGAAAAACAAGAAGGCAACGAAGGCGTTTTAACGGTTGAAGTTGATGCTGAAACGTTTAAAACAGCACTTGATGATGCATTTAAAAAAGTAGTAAAACAAGTTTCAATTCCTGGATTCCGTAAAGGTAAAATTCCTCGCGGATTATTCGAACAGCGCTTTGGCGTAGAAGCTCTTTACCAAGATGCTTTGGATATTCTTCTTCCTGTAGAATACCCTAAAGCGGTTGAAGAAGCTGGAATCGAGCCTGTAGACCGTCCTGAAATCGATGTTGAAAAGATCGAAAAAGGCGAAAGCTTAATCTTCACTGCGAAAGTAACAGTAAAACCTGAAGTGAAGCTTGGCGAATACAAAGGTCTGGGCATTGAAAAAGACGACACAACTGTAACTGACGAAGATGTTCAAAACGAACTAAAAGCTCTTCAAGAGCGTCAAGCTGAACTTGTTGTAAAAGAAGAAGGCGCTGTTGAAGAAGGAAACACAGTTGTTCTTGATTTCGAAGGATTCGTTGACGGCGAAGCTTTCGAAGGCGGAAAAGCTGAAAACTACTCTCTTGAAGTAGGATCTGGCTCATTCATCCCTGGCTTCGAAGATCAGTTAGTCGGCCTTGAAGCAGGCGCTGAAAAGGATGTTGAAGTGACATTCCCAGAAGAATACCACGCTGAAGAGCTTGCAGGCAAACCAGCTGTGTTTAAAGTGAAAATTCACGAAATCAAAGCGAAAGAGCTTCCTGAGCTTGACGATGAATTCGCAAAAGATATCGATGAAGAAGTGGAAACACTTACTGAATTAACTGAAAAAACAAAGAAACGTTTAGAAGAAGCAAAAGAAAACGAAGCTGACGCTAAATTGCGTGAAGAGCTTGTTCTGAAAGCTTCTGAAAACGCTGAAATCGATGTTCCGCAAGCAATGGTCGACACTGAGCTTGACCGCATGCTGAAAGAATTCGAACAGCGTCTGCAAATGCAAGGCATGAACCTTGAGCTTTACACTCAATTCTCAGGCCAAGATGAAGCTGCGCTTAAAGAGCAAATGAAAGAAGATGCTGAAAAACGCGTAAAATCTAACCTGACTCTTGAGGCGATTGCGAAAGCGGAAAACCTTGAAGTATCAGATGAGGAAGTTGATGCTGAGCTTACAAAAATGGCTGAAGCATACAACATGCCTGTTGAAAATATTAAACAAGCCATCGGTTCTACTGACGCGATGAAAGAAGATTTAAAAGTTCGCAAAGCGATTGATTTTCTTGTAGAAAACCGTTAATATGGTGCATAATAATAGTACTAATAAAACAGGGCGCGAATCATTCGTGCCTTGTTTTGTACAATTATGAGTTATCTCTTTTTCTTGGGGCAATATAGTTAATGCAGGGCTGTTTTTTGTCATACATATAGAATGTGCAAGTCAGAAACACATTGTTACCGTCTTTTTGGAAAGTATGGTAAAATGCAATACATACTCGTTCGTTTCAAGAATCATTTTCTTTTGCTCTGCCGGTAAAAGAAAAAGTGAGACAAGATTAAGGGGTGAAAGAATGTTTAAATTTAACGAGGAAAAAGGACAATTAAAATGCTCGTTCTGTGGAAAAACACAAGATCAGGTTCGTAAGCTTGTAGCTGGACCTGGTGTATATATATGTGACGAATGTATCGAACTCTGCACTGAAATTGTAGAGGAAGAACTCGGAACAGAAGAAGAAGTAGAATTTAAAGACGTACCAAAGCCTCAGGAAATTCGCGAAATTTTGAATGAATATGTCATCGGCCAAGATCAAGCGAAGAAATCACTTGCTGTTGCTGTGTATAATCACTATAAGCGCATTAACTCTAACAGCAAAGTTGATGATGTTGAGCTTTCAAAAAGTAATATTTCATTAATCGGCCCTACGGGAAGCGGTAAAACCCTTCTGGCGCAAACATTGGCTCGCATTTTAAATGTGCCGTTTGCAATTGCAGACGCTACATCTTTGACTGAAGCTGGATACGTGGGTGAAGATGTAGAGAATATTCTCTTGAAGCTCATCCAAGCTGCTGATTATGATGTGGAAAAAGCCGAAAAAGGCATTATCTATATTGATGAAATCGATAAAGTGGCTAGAAAATCTGAAAACCCGTCTATCACACGTGATGTGTCAGGTGAGGGTGTACAGCAGGCATTGCTTAAAATTCTTGAGGGTACAGTGGCAAGCGTGCCGCCTCAAGGTGGACGTAAGCATCCTCATCAAGAATTCATTCAAATTGACACAACAAATATTTTGTTCATTTGCGGCGGAGCTTTCGATGGTATCGAACAAATCATCAAACGCCGTTTAGGCCAAAAAGTGATTGGATTCGGTGCCGACAATAAAGCTGCTGATCTTGAGAAAGAAGATCTTCTTTCAAAAGTGCTTCCAGAAGATTTGCTCCGTTTCGGGCTAATTCCTGAATTTATCGGACGTCTTCCGGTTATTGCAAGCCTTGAAAAGCTTGACGAAGAAGCATTGGTTGCGATCTTAACAAAACCGAAAAACGCTCTTGTTAAGCAATTCAAGAAAATGCTTGAGCTTGACAACGTTGAGCTTGAGTTTGAAGAAGAAGCGCTTTCTGAAATTGCTAAAAAAGCAATTGAACGCAAGACTGGAGCACGCGGACTCCGTTCTATCATTGAAGGCATCATGCTTGATGTGATGTTTGAGCTGCCTTCTCGTGATGACATTGAAAAATGTGTAATTACCGGGGCAACTGTGACACACGGAGAGCCTCCTCGCCTCTTATTAAAAGACGGCACTGAGGTAAGTCAAGATAAAACATCTGCATAAAGATAAGCACAAACCTCCTGAGTGGTAACACTCAGGAGGTTTTTTTGCATGCAACTCTTCTGGAAAAACGTTTATTCCCGTCTTCTATGGGAGATACTAGCAATCAGAGGAATGAATTGGATACATAAATTGTTTTTCAGGAGGGACCACCATGAGTTGGACAGGGATCGCGTTATTTATTCAGCTGTTTTTTGGGATCATCATCGGTTTGTATTTTTGGAATTTGCTTAAAAATCAAAGGACACAAAAGGTCACGATAGATAAAGAATCAAAGAAGGAAATGGAGCAGCTTCGGAAAATGCGCGCTATCAGCTTGTCCGAGCCATTATCTGAGAAGGTCCGCCCCAAAAGCTTTCAAGATATCGTCGGACAGGAAGACGGCATTAAAGCATTAAAGGCGGCTTTATGCGGGCCAAATCCTCAGCATGTGATTGTCTATGGGCCACCGGGAGTTGGGAAAACGGCTGCTGCGCGGCTTGTGTTGGAAGAAGCAAAAAAACATAAACAATCACCGTTTAAAGAGCAGGCTGTTTTTGTGGAACTCGATGCGACAACAGCCCGTTTTGATGAAAGAGGAATTGCCGATCCGCTCATCGGCTCTGTCCATGACCCGATATACCAAGGGGCCGGAGCGATGGGACAGGCTGGGATTCCGCAGCCGAAGCAGGGAGCTGTCACCCATGCCCATGGCGGTGTGCTGTTTATTGATGAAATAGGGGAGCTGCATCCTATTCAAATGAATAAAATGCTGAAGGTGCTTGAGGACAGAAAAGTCTTTTTAGACAGTGCGTATTACAGTGAGGAAAATACACAAATTCCGAATCATATTCATGATATTTTTCAAAATGGGCTGCCGGCTGATTTTCGCTTGATTGGCGCGACCACGAGAATGCCAAACGAAATTCCGCCAGCTATCAGGTCCCGCTGTTTGGAGGTTTTTTTCCGCGAGCTTGAAAAGGACGAGCTGAAAACGGTTGCTAAAACAGCAGCGGATAAAATTGAAAAAAATATCTCCGAAGAAGGCCTAGATCTTTTGACCAGCTACACGAGGAACGGGCGGGAAGCCGTCAATATGATTCAAATCGCAGCGGGGATGGCTGTAACGGAGAATCGGAAGGACATTACGATTGAGGATATCGAATGGGTCATTCACTCCAGTCAGCTTACTCCAAAGCACGAGCAAAAAATCGGTGTTGAACCACAGGTTGGCATTGTAAATGGGCTTGCAGTCTATGGGCCTAACAGCGGATCGCTTCTGGAAATCGAAGTGAGTGTAACCGCGGCTCAAGATAAAGGATCAATTAACATCACAGGAATAGCTGAAGAAGAAAGCATCGGCAGCCAATCAAAATCAATCAGACGAAAAAGCATGGCGAAGGGTTCGGTTGAAAATGTATTAACCGTGCTCCGGACAATGGGAATGAAGCCTTCTGATTATGATATTCACATCAATTTCCCAGGAGGGATTCCGATTGATGGGCCGTCAGCAGGCATTGCGATGGCGGCGGGGATTTTCTCGGCGATACACAAAATTCCTATTGACAATACCGTTGCGATGACGGGCGAAATCAGCCTGAACGGTCTTGTGAAACCCATCGGAGGCGTCATTCCGAAAATAAAAGCGGCCAAGCAGTCCGGTGCGAAAAAGGTGATTATCCCATATGAAAATCAGCAGGCCATCTTAAAGCAGATTGACGGGATCGAGATTATTGCAGTGAAAACGTTCCAGGAAGTGCTTGATGAAATTTTAGTGAATCCGCCAACGGAACAAAAACCGTTTCATATTGAAATCAATAAAGAATCTGTTTAAACCCTATTTTGATAATAGGGTTTTTTCCATGAAGGACATCTTTTCCTTTTTCATATCAGAAAGAAAGGGTATACTACGAGGAGACTGTTTTATAGAAAATGGAACCATGCCGTTTATTGTACAAGGATGAAAAAGTTGTATTATAATGGTTCATACTAAAGTCACGGAGGTGTCAGTCACATGGCAGAAGAATTAAAACGCAGCATCCCGCTCCTCCCTTTAAGAGGTTTATTAGTGTACCCGACGATGGTTTTGCATTTAGATGTAGGACGTGACAAGTCGGTTCAGGCTCTTGAACAGGCAATGATGCATGATCATATGATATTTTTAGCCACTCAGCAGGATATTTCGATAGACGAACCTGGTGAAGACGAGATTTTCACTGTCGGCACCTATACAAAAATTAAGCAAATGCTGAAGCTTCCGAACGGTACGATTCGTGTGTTGGTGGAGGGCCTCAAGCGCGCCCATATCGTCAAATACAATGAACACGAGGATTACACGTCGGTCGACATTCAACTTATTCATGAAGATGATTCAAAAGATACAGAAGACGAAGCATTGATGCGGACTTTGCTAGACCACTTTGATCAGTACATAAAAATTTCTAAAAAAATCTCGGCCGAAACGTACGCCGCGGTTACTGATATCGAAGAGCCGGGGAGAATGGCAGACATCGTTGCTTCTCATCTGCCCCTTAAACTAAAGGATAAGCAGGATATTTTAGAAACGGCTGATGTCAAAGACAGGCTGAACAAGGTCATTGATTTTATTAATAATGAAAAAGAAGTGCTGGAAATTGAGAAAAAAATCGGCCAGCGCGTCAAACGTTCGATGGAGCGTACGCAGAAGGAATACTACTTACGAGAACAAATGAAGGCGATCCAAAAAGAGCTTGGCGATAAAGAAGGCAAAACTGGCGAAGTTCAGACGCTGACGGAAAAAATCGAAGAAGCAGGCATGCCTGAGCATGTGAAGGAAACAGCGTTTAAAGAATTGAACAGATATGAAAAAATTCCGTCAAGTTCTGCGGAAAGCTCCGTTATCCGCAACTATATCGACTGGCTGGTTGCTCTTCCGTGGACGGATGAAACAGATGATAAGCTTGATTTGAAAGAAGCAGGACGTCTCTTGGACGAAGAGCACCATGGGCTTGAAAAAGTAAAAGAACGTATTTTAGAATATTTGGCTGTCCAGAAGCTGACCAAATCCCTGAAAGGCCCGATTCTCTGTTTGGCAGGACCTCCAGGTGTTGGAAAAACGTCTTTAGCCAAATCAATTGCAAAAAGCTTGGGACGCAAATTCGTCAGAATCTCACTCGGAGGAGTTCGGGACGAATCAGAGATACGCGGACACAGACGGACCTATGTCGGAGCAATGCCTGGACGGATTATTCAAGGGATGAAAAAAGCGGGCAAGCTGAATCCGGTCTTCTTATTAGACGAAATTGACAAAATGTCATCTGATTTTAGAGGAGACCCATCATCCGCTATGCTTGAAGTGCTTGATCCAGAGCAAAACAGCAGCTTCAGTGATCACTATATTGAAGAAACCTTTGATTTATCCAAAGTGCTGTTTATCGCAACGGCGAACAATTTGGCCACAATTCCGGGTCCGCTCAGAGACAGAATGGAAATTATTAATATCGCAGGCTACACAGAAATAGAAAAACTTGAAATCGTAAAGGATCACTTGCTTCCAAAGCAAATCAAAGAACACGGGCTGAAGAAAAGCAACCTGCAGCTGCGTGATCAGGCGATTCTTGATATTATCCGCTACTATACGAGAGAAGCTGGTGTGAGAAGCCTTGAACGCCAGCTTGCCGCGATTTGCCGTAAAGCTGCAAAAGCCATTGTTGCTGAAGAGCGAAAACGGATTACGGTTACTGAGAAGAACCTTCAAGACTTTATCGGAAAACGTATTTTCAGATATGGACAAGCTGAAACAGAGGATCAGGTTGGTGTAGTGACAGGGCTTGCTTATACAACCGTTGGCGGAGATACGCTGTCGATTGAAGTATCGCTTTCTCCGGGGAAAGGGAAATTAATCCTGACAGGAAAGCTCGGAGATGTTATGAGAGAGTCTGCTCAGGCTGCATTCAGCTATGTGCGATCCAAAACAGAAGAACTTGGCATTGAACCTGACTTTCATGAGAAGTATGATATTCATATACATGTACCAGAGGGTGCGGTGCCAAAAGATGGTCCGTCAGCCGGTATTACGATGGCAACAGCGCTTGTTTCTGCTTTAACGGGACGGGCGGTTTCGCGTGAAGTCGGCATGACGGGGGAAATCACGCTTCGCGGGCGCGTGCTGCCGATCGGCGGCTTAAAGGAAAAAGCGCTTGGCGCACATAGAGCGGGATTAACGACCATTATTGCGCCTAAAGATAATGAAAAAGATATAGAGGATATTCCGGAAAGCGTCAGGGAGGGGCTGACATTTATATTGGCGTCCCACTTAGACGAGGTTTTGGAACATGCCTTAGTAGGAGAGAAGAAATGAAAGTCACAAAGTCAGAAATCGTGATCAGTGCAGTAAAACCGGAACAGTACCCTGAAGGGGGGCTTCCGGAAATCGCATTGGCCGGAAGATCGAACGTAGGAAAATCGTCTTTTATCAATTCATTAATCAATCGCAAAAATCTTGCGAGAACGTCATCAAAGCCGGGAAAAACACAAACGCTTAATTTCTACATTATCAATGATGAGCTGCATTTTGTGGATGTGCCGGGCTACGGTTTTGCCAAAGTGTCAAAGTCTGAGCGTGAAGCATGGGGCAGAATGATTGAAACCTATATTACGACACGCGAGGAATTAAAAGCTGTGGTGCAGATCGTTGATTTGCGGCATGCGCCATCTAATGATGATGTACAGATGTATGAATTTTTAAAGTATTACGGCATTCCTGTTATTGTTATCGCTACAAAGGCGGATAAGATCCCGAAAGGCAAATGGGACAAACACGCGAAGGTTGTCCGACAAACATTAAATATTGATCCGGAAGACGAGCTGATTCTCTTTTCCTCAGAAACGAAAAAGGGAAAAGACGAAGCTTGGGGAGCGATCAAAAAAATGATAAACCGGTAGAGGATCCTCTACCGGTTTTATTTATCGTATAGATTTTTTTCGTTTTATCAATAATAACAATAAACTGATTCCAATAAAGACAAACGGCCAATACTCCTTCAGAAGCGCTGTTGGAATATGCGCAGACTCAAGCCATGCCATAATTTGTTTGAAAAAGTACAAAAACAGGGAAAAACAAATCATCGACACAGCTTCATATACATATTCTTTTTTTGGAACGGCTGAAACGAGAAGTGAGAAGCCGATCATAAAGAGGAGCATTTCAAAATCATCCGGCCACCATACCCATTTCGGCTTGGCAAAAAAGTGTAAACCGATTCCGAAGAGAAGCAAACCGATAAAAAAATGGGGTGTAACGGCTTCTTTTTTTCCTTGATATACAAAGGCTGCCCCTAACAGCATGAGGAGAACAGGCCATTGATCCTGCCCTGAAAACAGTTCGGCTTGGCCGCTTTCTAGCCATGCATATACAGAAGCGGCAAGCAGCAGACAAGGGAATAAAATTGATTTTTGTTTCATGCATATCACCTTCTTGTTTTTTAGAGCTGATGTGTAGTAAATTTTTGCTGTTTTTGGTATTGTCAATAGGAATGCTTCTTTTCCCTGAAGCTTTTTCTAATATAGCATAAGAATTTTAAAATCTGTTCACATTTTGTGAAAGAAACTATGTTATAATTATTATAAATAATGAGTTCTATGTTAGAATGATTATAAATTAAGATTGGGTGTTGGGGGTGTAATTAGAGCGATGCATATACTTGTTGTGGGAGTAGATTATAAATCCGCCCCTATTGAGATACGTGAAAAAGTAAGTTTTCAGCCGAATGAGCTGGCGGAAGCAATGGTGCAGCTGAAAGAAGAGAAAAGCATTCTTGAAAACATCATTGTCTCAACCTGCAACCGCACTGAAATTTATGCGGTAGTCGACCAGCTTCATACCGGCCGTTATTATATAAAAAAGTTTTTAGCTGATTGGTTTCAATTAAGCAAAGAAGAGCTGTCACCGTTCTTAACGTTTTATGAGAGCGATGCTGCTGTTGAGCATTTATTCCGTGTAGCCTGCGGACTTGATTCTATGGTGATTGGCGAAACGCAGATTCTCGGACAGGTACGCGACAGCTTTAAAACAGCTCAGCAAGAAAAAACGATCGGGACTATTTTTAATGAGCTGTTTAAGCAGGCAGTTACAGTGGGCAAACGGACTCACGCCGAAACAGACATTGGCTCAAATGCGGTGTCAGTAAGCTATGCTGCAGTTGAACTTGCTAAAAAAATCTTCGGAAATCTTTCAAGCAAGCACATATTGATTCTCGGTGCGGGAAAAATGGGCGAGCTTGCTGCGGAAAACCTGCACGGACAGGGAATCGGCAAGGTCACTGTCATTAACCGAACATACTTGAAAGCGAAGGAGCTTGCAGACCGTTTCTCAGGTGAAGCGAGAAGCTTGAATCAGCTTGAAAGCGCGCTTGCGGAGGCTGATATTTTAATCAGTTCAACCGGTGCAAGTGAATTTGTCGTGTCCAAAGAGATGATGGAAAACGCGAATAAGCTTCGCAAGGGACGTCCGCTGTTTATGGTCGACATTGCCGTGCCTAGAGATCTTGATCCGGCGCTGAATGATCTTGAAGGTGTTTTTCTTTATGATATCGACGATCTGGAAGGCATTGTAGAAGCGAACATGAAAGAGCGGAGAGAAACAGCTGAAAAAGTTGAACTGTTAATTGAAGAAACCATTGTGGAATTTAAACAATGGATGAATACACTTGGTGTTGTGCCTGTTATTTCTGCATTGCGCGAAAAGGCGCTTGCCATCCAGTCAGAAACGATGGACAGCATTGAGCGTAAGCTGCCTCACTTAAGCACAAGAGAGAAAAAACTGTTGAACAAACACACCAAAAGTATTATTAACCAAATGCTTCGTGATCCGATTTTAAAGGTGAAAGAGCTTGCGGCAGATGCTGATTCTGAAGAAAAGCTCGCGTTGTTTATGCAGATTTTTGATATTGAAGAAGCTGCGGGCCGTCAAATGATGAAAACCGTTGAAAGCAGCCAGAAGGTCCACTCTTTTAAGAAGGCTGAATCAAAAGCGGGCTTTAGCCCACTTGTAAGTGAGTGAAAGCTGAATGATTGATACTGCAATGGCAAGACTTAATGAGGGGACAATCGTCATTTACGCTTTAAGTGTACTCTTTTATTTTATAGATTTTCTTCAACACAACCGGAAGGCTGGAAAAATGGCCTTCTGGTTGCTTTCTATTGTCTGGACTCTGCAAACCGTGTATTTGGCCTATTTTATGTGGGTGACGGGGCGGTTTCCGGTATTAAATGTGACAGAGGCGCTTTATTTTTATGCCTGGGTGCTTGTCACGCTGTCACTTGTACTGACAAAGCTTTTACGTGTTGACTTTATCGTGTTTTTTACAAATGTTATAGGATTTTCTATGATCGCCATTCACACATTTTCACCGACAGAGCAGCAGTCAGCTGCTTTTTCCGGGCAGCTTGTATCTGAGCTTTTGGTGATTCATATTACAATGGCGATTCTTTCATATGGCGCTTTTTCCCTTTCTTTCGTTTTTTCTGTGCTATATATGTTTCAATATCATCTGCTGAAAAAGAAAAAGTGGGGAAAATGGCTGTTGAGAATAGAAGATTTATCTAAGCTTGATTATATGGCGTATGTTTTAAATGTCATTGGGGTTCCGATGCTGCTGCTGAGTTTGATTCTCGGCGTCATTTGGGCGTATGTCTCACTAGAAACGCTGTATTGGTTTGACGCCAAAGTGCTTGGTTCGTTTGTCGTCCTGCTGCTGTACAGCTATTATCTTTATATCAGGCTGATTAAAGAGCTGCAAGGAAAGGTCGCAGCACTGTGGAATACGGCTTGTTTTCTGGTGCTGATGATCAATTATTTCCTGCTTGGAAGCCTGTCGCAATTCCATTGGTTCAGTTAAACGATGTCCCAAGCAGATTCGGGAGGAAAGAAATGATGAGAACGATTAAAGTAGGTTCCAGACGGAGCAAACTCGCTATGACTCAAACAAAATGGGTTATTCAAAAACTGAAGGAAATCAATCCTTCGTTTGCTTTTGAAATTAAAGAGATCGTGACAAAGGGCGACCGGATTGTCGATGTTACACTCTCAAAAGTGGGTGGAAAAGGGCTGTTTGTCAAAGAAATTGAACAGGCGCTTTTAAACGAAGAGATTGATATGGCAGTGCACAGCATGAAGGACATGCCTGCTGTTTTGCCTGAAGGCCTTGTGATCGGCTGTATTCCTGAACGGGAAGACCCGCGTGATGCCCTTATTTCAAAGAATCGCGTAAAGCTTTCAGAAATGAAGGAAGGTGCTGTCATTGGCACAAGCAGTTTAAGAAGAAGCGCGCAGCTTTTGATTGAGCGCCCTGACCTTACAATTAAATGGATTAGAGGTAATATAGATACAAGACTTCAAAAGCTGGAAACAGAGGATTATGACGCGATTATTTTAGCGGCTGCCGGCCTTTCCAGAATGGGTTGGAAGCAAGATGTCGTAACCGAATTCCTTGAGCCTGAGCGCTGTTTGCCTGCTGTGGGGCAGGGAGCCCTGGCGATTGAGTGCCGAGAATCGGATGAAGAGCTGTTGGCGTTGTTTTCTCAGTTTACAGATGAATATACAAAACGGACTGTCTTAGCGGAACGTGCTTTTTTAAACGCGATGGAGGGCGGCTGCCAGGTTCCGATCGCGGGCTACTCCGTGTTAAATGGACAGGATGAAATTGAAATGACAGGGCTTGTCGCTTCACCTGACGGCAAAATCATTTTTAAAGAAACCGTCACCGGAAACGATCCGGAGGAAGTAGGAAAGCGCTGTGCCGCTCTTATGGCTGACAAAGGAGCAAAAGATTTAATTGATCGTGTAAAACGGGAGCTTGACGAGGATGGAAAATGATTTTCCGTTGAAAGGAAAAACAGTGCTTGTCACCCGGAATAAGGCACAGGCAGCATCATTTCAGCAAAAAGTGGAGGCGCTTGGCGGTAAAGCGGTTTTAACCTCTTTGATTACGTTTCGCCGCGCTTTGCCGAATGATGTTGCGGAACAGGTAAGAGAGGATCTTGCCGCGCCAGGCTGGCTTGTTTTTACAAGTGTGAACGGGGCAGACTTCTTTTTTTCTTATCTGAAGGAAAATCAGCTTATTCTCCCTGCGCATAAAAAAATTGCAGCCGTCGGTGAAAAAACCGCGCGCCGTTTAAAAATGCATAACGTATCGGTTGATGTGATGCCACAGGAGTATATTGCTGAACAATTGGCTGACGCTCTTAAGCAGCATGCTGAACCGGGGGAGCCCATTACCGTGATGAAAGGGAATTTGTCACGTGATGTGATAAAACAAGAGCTTGTCCCGCTCGGTTTTGAAGTAAAGGAATGGGTTCTCTACGAAACGATTCCGGATGAAGAAGGCATTGAGGCACTGAAAGACGCTGCGGGTCAATATTCCTTTGACTATGTAACATTTACGAGTTCATCAACCGTACATACGTTTATGCATGTCTTGGGAGAAGAATTAAAAAAGTGGAAGGCGAATGGGACGGCCTGTATCAGCATTGGGCCTTTAACAAATGATGCCCTTCTGACATACGGCATCACATCGCATATGCCTGATACATTTACAATAGATGGCATGCTTGAGTTAATGTGCAGCATGTCAAGAGAGGAAGAGAGAATATGAGTCAATCATTTAATAGACACCGCCGCCTGCGGACATCAAAAGCAATGAGAGAAATGGTAAAGGAAACACGTTTGCACCCATCAGATTTTATTTATCCGATTTTTGTCGTTGAAGGTCTGGAAGGCAAAAAAGCTGTTCCGTCAATGCCTGATGTTTACCATGTATCATTAGATTTATTGAAGGATGAAGTAGCGGAGCTGGTCAAACTGGGCATTCAATCTGTTATCGTGTTCGGCATCCCGGAAGAAAAAGATGATTGCGGAACACAAGCGTACCATGATCACGGAATTGTCCAAAAAGCCATCACAGAAATTAAAGAACACTTCCCTGAAATGGTTGTTGTCGCTGACACGTGCCTGTGCGAATATACAGACCACGGCCATTGCGGACTTGTCAAAGACGGGGTCATCCTCAATGATGAATCGCTGGAGCTTTTAGCGCAGACAGCTGTCAGCCAAGCGAAAGCAGGTGCGGATATCATTGCGCCATCAAACATGATGGACGGATTTGTTACAGTGATCAGAGAAGCGCTTGATAAAGAAGGATTCGTCAATATTCCAATCATGTCTTACGCTGTGAAATATTCAAGTGAGTTTTACGGTCCGTTCCGTGATGCAGCAAACAGCACACCGCAATTCGGAGACCGCAAAACATATCAGATGGACCCTGCCAACCGTATGGAGGCACTCCGCGAAGCACAATCAGATGTCGAGGAAGGTGCGGACTTTTTGATTGTCAAACCTTCGCTTTCTTATATGGATATCATGCGTGACGTAAAAAATGAGTTTACTTTGCCGCTCGTCGCTTATAATGTAAGCGGAGAGTATTCAATGGTGAAGGCTGCAGCGCAGAACGGCTGGATCAAAGAAAAAGAAATTGTGTTGGAAATTTTGACAAGCATGAAGCGCGCGGGTGCCGACCTGATTATTACGTATCATGCGAAAGACGCAGCGAAATGGCTTGCGGAGTAATTTTATTCAGTTGACAGGAGTTGAGGCAGATGAGAAGCTATGAAAAATCAAAAACGGCTTTTAAAGAAGCGCAAAAACTCATGCCAGGCGGTGTGAACAGTCCCGTTCGCGCATTTAAATCGGTAGACATGGACCCGATTTTTATGGAGCGTGGAAAAGGCTCGAAAATCTTTGATATTGACGGGAATGAATATATTGACTACGTCTTGTCATGGGGGCCATTAATTTTAGGGCATACAAATGACCGCGTCGTAGAAAGCCTCAAAAAAGTGGCTGAATACGGGACAAGCTTCGGTGCTCCGACTGAAGTAGAAAATGAACTGGCTAAGCTCGTCATTGATCGTGTGCCATCTGTAGAAATTGTACGAATGGTAAGCTCCGGAACAGAGGCTACAATGAGTGCCCTCCGTTTGGCAAGGGGCTATACAGGCCGCAACAAGATTTTAAAATTTGAGGGCTGCTACCACGGACACGGCGATTCTCTCTTGATTAAAGCTGGTTCAGGTGTTGCCACTCTCGGTCTGCCTGACAGCCCGGGGGTGCCTGAAGGCATTGCGAAAAACACCATCACCGTTCCGTACAATGATTTAGAAAGTGTAAAGCTTGCTTTCCAGCAATTCGGTGAAGACATTGCGGGAGTCATTGTAGAGCCAGTTGCCGGAAATATGGGTGTTGTTCCGCCGCAAGAAGGCTTCCTGCAGGGTCTGCGTGATATCACTGAGCAGTACGGCTCCCTGCTGATTTTTGATGAAGTGATGACTGGCTTCCGGGTCGATTATAACTGCGCTCAAGGCTACTTCGGCGTAACGCCTGATCTGACTTGTTTAGGAAAAGTAATCGGGGGCGGACTTCCTGTCGGCGCTTATGGCGGAAAGGCAGAAATCATGGAGCAGATCGCTCCAAGCGGTCCGATCTATCAAGCTGGTACATTGTCAGGCAACCCGCTTGCGATGACGGCTGGCTTAGAGACATTGAAACAGCTGACACCTGAATCCTACAAGAATTTCATTAAAAAAGGCGACAGGCTGGAAGAAGGAATTTCAAAAGCCGCCGAGGCTCATGGCATTCCGCATACCTTTAACCGTGCAGGTTCGATGATCGGTTTCTTCTTTACAAACGAACCAGTCATCAATTATGAAACGGCGAAATCATCTGATTTGAAGCTGTTCGCAAGCTATTATAAAGGGATGGCAAATGAAGGGGTATTCCTTCCGCCATCACAATTCGAAGGTCTTTTCCTCTCAACGGCCCATACTGATGAAGATATTGAAAACACAATCCAGGCAGCTGAGAAAGTATTTGCTGAGATCAGCCGCAGATAAGAGTGAAAACCGGTATCAAGGACTCCTTGTGCCGGTTTTTTCGTGCTCTCCCACTCATATTTTCTCCAGTTCATACATACACCTTTAGTGACATCTAATTTTAAGGATTAGATGAAAGGAGGATATGAACTTGCCGCAAAATCATCGATTGCAATTTTCTGTAGAAGAATCGATCTGTTTCCAAAAAGGACAGGAAGTTTCTGAACTGCTTTCTATTTCATTAGATCCTGATATTAGGGTTCAGGAAGTAAATGATTATGTATCAATCATAGGATCGCTTGAACTTACAGGTGAGTACAACATAGATCAAAACAAACATACCGAAGAGATTTATACAGATAAGCGGTTTGTTGAACAAGTCAGAAAGAGAGAGGATGGAAGTGCGGAACTGACTCACTGTTTTCCTGTGGATATTACCATTCCGAAAAATAAAGTGAGCCATTTACAGGATGTCTTCGTCTTTATTGACGCATTTGACTATCAATTGACGGATTCGCGCATTTTAACAATTCAAGCTGATTTAGCGATTGAAGGGCTTTTGGATGATACGCAAGACAAAGAGCCGGAGATACCTTTATATGAAGCTCCTGCGGCATTCAGGGAGGAAGAGCTTTCAGAGCCGCCGGCACATAGTGTAGTAGAAGAACCGGGTGCATCATCGGCAGAGGAAGCAGTTATTCAGCATGAACCGCCAGCCGAACCGCCAGAACTTTTTATCTCGAAAGCGGGGCTCCGTGAAGAACTGGAGACAGAAAAAGCAGAATCTGAGCCGCCTGAATCGGTTGCTTCAGAACCAGAAGCCAGAGAAGATGTGAAAGAGGAAGAAGAGCAAGAAGAGCTTGCTGTGCCGGAAAAGGAGGTTCGTGCTGAATCGGAAACAGAAGAATCTGAGCCAGAACCTGATCCTTCAGAAATAGAGATTCAAGAGATCGTTAAAGCAAAAAAAGAAACGGCAGAACCGGCAGCTGCAATAGCGGATGTTCGTGAAGAAGCAGACTCTCCAGCTGAGACTGAGCTTCGTGAACACGCTGGAGCAGAAGAATCGCCTGCTTTGGAAGCTGAGCTTCATTCAGAGACTGTGATTGCAGAGGAAAAAGCGGAAACAACAGTGTCTCCTAATCATGAATATGCGCTGCGCCAAGAGGCTCAAAAGGAAGAAGCGGCTCAATCGGATCAGGCTGATCCTGCGCTTTGCCAAGAAGAGGCGGAACCGGATGAAGCTTTGGAGAGTGTATCAGGGGCCGCTCTCTCCATAGAAGATAGCAGAGAAACAGCTTCAGCTGTATATATGGAGAATGACAATGCCGATTTACATTTCCATTTCAATCAAAAAACAAGCTCGGAGGAGGCATCTCAAGAAGAATTGCCTGAACCGGCATACCGTACCTTCCTGCCTGAACAAGAAGAGGAGGATTCTTTTTATTCAGCGCCTAAGCTGCTGGAGGAGGAAGAACAAGAGGAAGAGAGCTTCGAAATTGAAGTGAGAAAAACACCATCAGCTGAAGAGCCTAAGGAAGAAACACCTTTTCAATCCTTCCAGCTGCCTGAAACTTCTGAGACTGAAAGGAAGGAAACGGATGCTGTTCCTAGGGTTGCTCCTGCTGCTGAAACGAAGGAACCTCAAACAAAGGAAAGTAATAATTCTCTTTATTTAACAAAACTCTTTACAAAAGAAGCGGATGAGTTTTCGAGAATGAAAATTTGTATTGTGCAGCAGGAAGATACGATCGAGCGTTTATGCGAACGGTATGAAATTACATCCCAGCAGCTGATCAGGATGAATTCTTTAGCCTTGGATGATGAATTAAAAGCAGGACAGATTCTCTATATTCCTCAATATAAAAATAGCCATGCGTAAACCATAAGCGATCGGAAAATGTGGTGAATGAAATGGAAGATACCCAATCGGTTCTTCGGGAATACGGACTGACTGCTCAATTTATTGAGCCTGTCAGTCCTCTTGTTTGGAAAGTGTATACAGACTACGGTGTATTTGCCCTGAAAAAATTGAAAGAGGGTCGCGGCAAGCATTTTACAGATCATATGGTGGCGATTGAGGAAAAAGGCTTTCGTTCATTCGTTCCCGTTTACAGAACAAATAGCGGTGAGTTTTTCTCAGCAGGCATACAATACGGAGATACCTACTATTTAATGCCTTGGCTCCAATTTGACCAAGAGGAAGAACGGGATCAGAAACATGCTTATTTATTTAGAGAAACAGCCCGTCTTCACGAGAGAACCGCGCAGGAACTAAAGGTTAGACGTGATGAGATTGAACGTTATTACGGGCAAACGAAAAAAAAGTGGGAACAAGATAAAATTTTCTATGAGCAGTTTGTGGATAGAGCGGAGAAGGAATGGTACCTTTCTCCTTTTGAACTCCAGGCCATAACCTATTTTTCAGAAACCATTTCCGCGGTGAATTTTGCGCTGGAACGGCTGGAGGACTGGTATGAGTCTGCAAAGGAAAAGGACGTTTCAAGGGTTGTAATGAACCACGGCAGCCTGTCTATACACCATTTTCTGTATAATGATGCCGGGACCGGATATTTTACAAACTTCGAAAGAGCATCTGTCGGTCCGCCGCAAAACGACCTGCTCGGCTTTTATACAAAAATGTTCAGGGGCTTTCCGAAAGCTTGTCCGGAATGCGTCGAATGGTTTTATGGATATACGAAATCATTCCCTTTGCGTGAAGCGGAAGTCAGCCTTTTTCTCAGCTATATGGCATATCCGGCAGCCATGTACAAGGTGCTGAACGGTTATCAAACTGGGAAAAGACAGCATGAAAAAGAGGAATGTACACAATTATTAAAGGCTTATTGGCAAATGAAAAACATAGAGCCGTTTGTGATGAAAATTCATCAGATTGAACAAGAGAAAAAATTTCAGGCTGAAAACGAGTCCACGTCTTAATGGCGCGGACTTGTTTGTTTATATCCATTCTAAATGAAGGGCGCAAGCTAAAAAGATTAGGATTGCGAGCAGCAAAACATCAAAGGTTGTCGGAAAGAAAATGGTTCTGATTCCTTGAAAAATCGTAATGGGAATAATCACTTGTGCGGATACAAGCCGAATTTGCCTTACCCATGGCGGCAGCGAATAAGAGCTGAAACGTTTCTTCACGGTGCATCCTCCTCTACGCATTTACAAGCATCATATGTAAACTTGGGCAATAGGTGCCTGCCCATCTGTATAGAAAGCGGTGTTTTTGGAAAAGATGATTGACGAATCAAAAACACTTTTACTATAATAAAGAACATAAATAATGTATACAATGAGCTGATAAATACACCTGCTTAGAACGGGAAGAGTACAAAAAAGGCGCATGCAGAGAGAGAAGCCGTTTGCTGAAAGGCTTCTTATGTTGTCTGATTGGAAGGTCGCCCGGGAGCATAATTTCTTGAAAGAAGAGTAGAGAAATTCGGGAAACACCCGTTATCCGTTATAAGTGCATGAACTGATAGAGTTCATGAAAAAAGGTGGTACCGCGAAAGAGCTTTTCGTCCTTTTACAGGGATGAAGAGCTCTTTTTTCGTTCTCAGCCATTTTTAAACATGCTGGAGGGTTATGATGGAAACGAATGAACAAACAATGCCGACGAAATATGATCCGGCAGCGGTTGAAAAAGACCGATATGATTTTTGGCTAAAAGGCAAATTTTTTGAAGCGGGCAGTGACCAGACAAAAGAGCCATACTCTGTTGTCATCCCGCCGCCAAACGTAACAGGGAGACTTCACCTTGGCCACGCATGGGACACAACGCTGCAAGACATTGTAACAAGAATGAAACGCATGCAGGGCTATGATGTGCTGTGGCTTCCTGGCATGGACCACGCCGGCATCGCGACACAGGCTAAAGTAGAGGCGAAACTTCGTGAAGAAGGCAAATCCCGCTACGATTTAGGCCGTGAAAAATTCCTCGAAGAAACGTGGAAGTGGAAGGAAGAATATGCTGACTTTATTCGCAGCCAGTGGGCGAAATTAGGTCTTGGCCTAGATTATTCCCGTGAACGTTTTACGCTGGATGAAGGCTTGAGCAAAGCGGTAAGGGAAGTATTCGTTAAGCTTTATGAAAAAGGCCTGATCTACAGAGGCGAATATATTATTAACTGGGACCCAGCGACAAAAACAGCCCTATCCGACATTGAGGTGATTTACAAGGATGTTCAAGGCGCATTCTATCATATGAGCTATCCGCTTGCTGACGGTTCAGGCTCAATTGAAATTGCGACGACACGTCCTGAAACAATGCTCGGTGATACAGCTGTTGCCGTTCACCCTGAAGACGAGCGCTATAAACACCTTATCGGAAAAACGGTGATCCTGCCGATTGTAAATCGTGAAATTCCGATTGTCGGTGATGACTATGTTGATATGGAATTTGGTTCAGGTGCCGTGAAAATTACGCCTGCTCATGATCCGAACGACTTCGAGCTTGGCAACCGCCACAATTTAGAACGCATCCTTGTCATGAATGAAGATGGCACGATGAATGAAAATGCGCTCCAATATCAAGGTATGGATCGTTTTGAATGCCGCAAAAAGCTCGTGAAAGATTTACAGGAGGCGGGAGTTCTCTTCAAGATCGAGGATCATATGCACTCTGTCGGCCATAGTGAACGAAGCGGGGCTGTTGTGGAGCCTTATCTTTCTACACAATGGTTTGTGCGCATGCAGCCGCTTGCTGATGCAGCGATTGAGCTGCAAAAGAAAGAAGAAAAGGTCAACTTTGTGCCTGACCGTTTCGAAAAAACGTATTTACACTGGATGGAAAATATCCGCGACTGGTGTATCTCCCGTCAATTGTGGTGGGGCCATCGTATTCCTGCCTGGTATCATAAAGAAACAGGCGAGCTATATGTCGGGCTTGAAGCGCCGGAAGACAGCGAAAATTGGGAACAGGATACAGACGTACTGGATACATGGTTCAGTTCTGCGCTATGGCCTTTCTCCACAATGGGCTGGCCTGATGTAACGGCTGAAGACTTTAAACGCTACTATCCGACAGATGTTCTCGTGACAGGGTACGATATCATTTTCTTCTGGGTATCACGCATGATTTTCCAAGGCATTGAATTTACAGGCGAGCGCCCGTTCAAAGATGTTTTAATCCACGGCTTAATCCGTGACGAGCAAGGCCGGAAAATGAGTAAATCTCTTGGCAACGGTGTCGACCCGATGGATGTGATTGACAAGTACGGAGCCGATTCTCTGCGTTATTTCCTTGCGACTGGAAGCTCTCCTGGCCAGGATCTGCGCTTCAGCTATGAAAAAGTGGAATCGACCTGGAATTTTGCCAATAAAATTTGGAACGCCTCCCGTTTTGCATTAATGAATATGGATGGCATGACGTACGATGAGCTTGATCTGTCAGGCGAAAAGTCAGTCGCTGACAAGTGGATATTAACGCGATTAAATGAAACGATCGAGCACGTGACCCAGCTTGCTGATCGATATGAATTTGGTGAAGTAGGACGCCATTTATATAACTTTATTTGGGATGATTTCTGTGATTGGTATATTGAAATGGCGAAGCTACCGCTTTATGGAGAAGACGAAGCTGCCAAGAAAACTACCCGTTCCATCCTTGCTTACGTACTTGATCAAACGATGCGTCTGCTCCATCCGTTTATGCCATTCTTAACGGAGGAAATTTGGCAGCACCTTCCTCACCAAGGGGAATCAATTACAGTAAGTCAATGGCCTGTAGTAGTGCCGGAGCATACCGATACTGAAGCGGCAGCTGACATGAAGCTTCTTGTTGAGCTGATCCGTTCTGTGCGCAATATCCGCAGTGAAGTCAATACGCCAATGAGCAAGCAGGTTGAACTGTACATTAAAACAAGCACAGACGAAATAGCGTCCCGCCTCGAAGCGAACCGTTCATATGTTGAACGCTTTACGAATCCGAGCGTGCTTAAAATCGGCACCGATATTGAGGCTGTTGATAAGGCGATGACGGCCGTTGTCTCAGGAGCAGAGGTTATTCTTCCGCTTGAAGGCTTAATCAATATTGATGAAGAAATTGCCCGTCTGCAAAAAGAATTTGATAAACTGACAAAAGAAGTTGAGCGTGTCCAAAAGAAACTTGGAAATGAAGGATTTATGAAAAAAGCGCCTGCACACGTAATTGATGAAGAACGTGAAAAAGAAAAAGATTATGTGGCGAAGCGTGACGCTGTTCAAAAACGAATGGCTGAGCTGAAGGGTTAATGAAAAGCCGGGGCGGTTTCTAGAGAAACCGCCTTGTCTTATAAAAGAGGGGATTATCATTGTTTACTGCATATCAAGATGCGCGCAGCTGGATTCACGGGAGGCTGAAATTCGGGGTGAAGCCCGGACTTGGCCGAATGAAACAGCTGATGGCGCGGTTAGGACATCCTGAAAAAAAAATCCGAGCGTTCCACGTCGCAGGAACAAACGGTAAAGGATCAACTGTCGCTTTTATCCGTTCTATGCTGCAGGAAGCCGGATATACGGTTGGAACATTTACATCGCCTTATATTATTACGTTTAATGAACGGATCAGCGTAAACGGGATACCGATTTCTGATGAGGAATGGACAGCACTCGTCAATCAAATGAAACCGCACGTTGAAGCCCTTGATCAAACGGAATACGGACAGCCGACAGAATTTGAAATTATGACAGCTTGTGCATTTTTATATTTTGCAGAGTTTCATAAGGTCGATTTTGTTATTTTTGAAACAGGTCTGGGCGGTAGATTCGATTCTACTAATGTGGTTGAACCGCTCTTAACTGTGATTACAAGCATCGGGCACGATCATATGAACATTTTGGGAAACACCATTGAAGAAATTGCAGGAGAAAAGGCCGGTATTATTAAAGAAGGTATTCCAATCGTTACAGCAGTTACCCAGCCGGAAGCTTTACAGGTCATCCGCCATGAAGCCGAACGGCATGCTGCGCCGTTCCAGTCATTGCATGATGCATGTGTTATTTTCAATGAAGAGGCTCTGCCTGCAGGAGAACAGTTTTCATTCAAAACGGAAGAGAAATGCTATGAAGATATTCGGACATCTCTGATTGGCACCCATCAAAGACAAAATGCTGCTTTGTCCATTTTGGCTGCGGAGTGGCTCAATAAGGAGAATATTGCCCATATCAGTGACGAAGCGTTAAGGAGCGGGCTTGTGAAGGCTGCTTGGCCGGGACGGTTAGAGCTTGTTCAGGAACATCCTCCGGTATATTTAGACGGTGCGCATAACGAAGAAGGTGTTGAAAAGCTGGCGGAAACGATGAAGCAGCGTTTCGCCAATTCACGCATTTCTGTGGTGTTTAGCGCGTTAAAGGACAAACCGTATCAGAACATGATTAAAAGACTGGAAACCATTGCTCATGCGATTCATTTTGCTTCTTTTGATTTCCCGCGTGCTTCTCTTGCAAAAGATCTCTATGATGCAAGTGAAATCAGCAATAAAAGCTGGAGTGAAGATCCAGACGATGTGATCAAATTCATAGAAAGTAAAAAGGGCTCAAATGAAATTGTGCTGATTACCGGATCTCTTTACTTTATTTCTGACATTCGAAAAAGGTTGAAATAAAAGGATCCGGCTCCGGCAGAATCAAAAAAAAGATTCTGCCGGTTTTTTTATGTGTAAAATTGAATATCTCCAATTGGAGCTCAGGATGCTCATTTTGCTACAATCCATACCAGAACTCAGTGAGTAAAGGTGTGTTGTCTATGCTATCCCTTCTTTTTATCTTCGGGCTTATCCTTGGTTCTTTTTACTATACGGCCGGGTGCCGTATCCCCTTACATCTATCTATTATTGCGCCCCGTTCATCATGCCCGTTTTGCCGGAGGACATTAACTCCTGCAGAATTAATTCCCATCCTGTCATTCCTATTTCAAAAAGGTAAATGTAAAAGCTGCGGGCATAGGATTTCTTTTATGTATCCCGCAGCAGAGCTTGTGACAGCGTGTTTATTTGCCGCCGCAGGAATACGCTTTGGCACGTCGCTGGAACTGTTTCCCGCTGTGGTGTTTATCTCTCTTCTCATTATTGTTGCAGTGACAGATATTCATTTTATGCTGATTCCAAATCGTATATTGATTTTCTTTCTTCCCTTTTTGGCGGCCGCGAGATTGATTTCTCCGCTTGATTCCTGGTATGCAGGCCTGTTAGGTGCGGCAGCCGGATTTCTATTTCTGGCTGTAATTGCCGCAATCACCCATGGGGGAGTAGGGGGAGGAGATATTAAATTATTTGCGGTGATTGGCTTTGTGCTTGGTGTGAAAATGCTGGCAGCTGCCTTTTTCTTTTCTGTTTTGATAGGTGCATTATATGGAGCTGCAGCCGTTCTGACTGGTAGACTCGCTAAAAGGCAGCCGCTTCCCTTCGCCCCCGCTATAGCCGCAGGGAGCATTTTAGCCTATTTATACGGTGACTCTATCATTTCTTTTTATATCAAAATGGCATTGGGCTGACTGCTGAAAAATTTGACGAACGTTTTTTGGACAAGACGACAAAAGTCTTGTTCTTTTTTTCTTTGCCTGTGCTAAAGTGTGTAGCATGAAAAGCCGACAAGAACGGTCAAGCAAATGAAGGGAGGAAGCGGAATTGAAAAAAAGAAAGAATAAAAAAAACAGTAAAGCCGCAGAAAAAGCCCTCAAGGTGACGATTAATGGAAAAGAAGAGACGGTTTACGAACAAGAGACGCCTGAGACAGAGGCGGATAAAAGCATGACATTTTCAAATTGGGAGGAAAAAAGACAGGCAGAACAAGAGGTTGCGGCATCCCAGGAACATCCTGATGAAGATGAATTCAATTGGGATTCAGAGGAAGACAAGGTGTTTAAAGAGGACCCAAAAGTTGTTCCTCCTTTTCAAAAGAAAAAAACAAAGCTTTATGCAAAAGGAAAGACCGGGGCTGCCAAACCGGTAAAAAGAGTGGCCGCGACGATTGCCTTCGCGGCTGTCATTGGCACTGGATTAGGGCTATTCGCGTTAAACATATCGGGGAATAAAGAAGCGTCAGCACCGGCCTCTTTAGAGGATTCTCTAGGCAGCCAAACGGCAAAAGCAGGGGATACTTCAACTGATAAACAAACTTCAGGCACAGAAAAACAAGCGGCGCAAACTGAAGGTACATATAAAACATACGCTGTACAAGCCGGAAAATTTTCAAATGAAAAGGGTGCCGAAACGTTAACAGAACAATTGACCGAAAAAGGATATTCCGCCGTGTCACTGTCAAAGGATGACGGGTATACGTATGTCATCGCGGGCTTAGCCAGTGATAAGGATGTCTCACAGCAGTTAGGACAGGTTTTAATCGACAGTGATTTTGAAGCCTGGGGAGGCAAGGAGCTTTCCTTATCAATAGAGTCAGATATGACAGATTCTTTTAAGGAAACAGCGGAGCTTGCAGCAAAGGCGATTCTCGGCGAAGACATTACAAAAGCGAGTGTAGAGAAAATAGAAAAGTCTCTTGGTGAAACAAAAGCGTCAGAAACAGGAGAGAAAAAAGCGATTTTGCAGGCTTTAAAGGAATTAGAGGATCCAAGTGCTGAAGCCGGGTGGAAGGCTCAGCAGGAGCTGTTAGCCGTCGTAAAATAAGAGATAGTGCCCTGAGCCTTCGTCCTTTAGTGACAGGCTTTTTTTATTTTGTCATGAAAAAGTTATTTTTCTGAAATTGTGACAAGCCTCGTGATTTGGTAGGATAAACGAGTATCTTTTTTTCTTAAGCAAACCCTGAAAGGATGACGAACATGACAAAACCGCTAATACTTGCATCACAATCTCCGCGCAGGAAAGAACTCCTCGATCTTCTCCAGCTGCCCTACTCCATTATTGTCAGTGAAGTAGAAGAAAAATTAAATCGAAACTTTTCACCAGAAGAAAACGTCCAATGGTTGGCAAAACAAAAAGCTAAGGCTGTAGCTGATCTCCACCCGCATGCAATCGTTATCGGTGCTGATACAATGGTATGCCTTGACGGCGAATGTCTTGGCAAACCGCAGGATCAAGAAGAAGCTGCTTCTATGCTGCGGAGGCTTTCAGGCCGAAGTCACTCAGTAATAACCGCGGTCAGCATTCAAGCTGAAAATCACAGCGAGACTTTTTATGATAAGACAGAAGTTGTGTTTTGGTCCCTCAGTGAAGAAGAGATTTGGACGTATATTGAAACAAAAGAGCCGATGGATAAAGCAGGTGCATACGGCATCCAAGGAAGAGGCGCGCTTTTTGTAAAGAAAATAGACGGAGATTATTATTCAGTCATGGGCCTTCCTATATCAAAAACAATGAGAGCTCTTCGCCATTTTGATATAAGGGCATGACGGTTCTATAAACGGGAAGGGAAAGAAAAGGAGTGCTTGGTCATACACGATCTGCCATTAAAACTCAAAGATTTCCCAATGAAAGAAAAGCCAAGAGAACGGCTCCTGAAAGTCGGAGCCGAGAACTTAGCGAATCATGAACTTTTGGCTATATTATTGCGGACAGGGACTAAACACGAATCTGTTTTGGACCTGTCAAACAGGCTGCTGCGCTCATTTGACGGGCTGCGCCTGCTCAAGGAAGCATCGGTTGAAGAGCTGTCAAGCATCCCGGGAATCGGTATGGTAAAAGCGATTCAAATACTGGCTGCAGTTGAGCTTGGAAGCCGGATTCATAAATTAGCCAACGAAGAACATTTCGTTATTCGCTCCCCGGAAGACGGCGCTAATCTTGTCATGGAGGATATGCGCTTTTTAACCCAGGAGCATTTTGTCTGTTTATACTTAAATACAAAAAATCAAGTCATCCATAAACGCACCGTATTTATCGGAAGCCTGAATTCATCTATTGTCCACCCGCGAGAGGTGTTTAAAGAAGCGTTTAAACGATCTGCCGCTTCCTTTATCTGTGTTCATAATCATCCTTCTGGAGATCCGACGCCGAGCAGGGAAGATATTGAAGTGACAAGACGGCTGTTTGAATGCGGAAACCTGATTGGCATCGAGCTGCTTGACCATTTGGTGATCGGGGATAAAAAATTTGTGAGTTTAAAGGAAAAAGGATATTTGTAACACTTTTTTTTTCGTCGAATTAAGCTATAATAGAGTTTATGAGTTTTTCCCTTTAGGGTATTTTTGCTTTAAGAAAGGAAGATACATACATATGTTTGGAATTGGTGCTAGAGACCTTGGTATAGATCTTGGAACTGCGAATACGCTTGTTTTTGTAAAAGGAAAAGGAATTGTTGTGAGAGAGCCGTCAGTTGTCGCTTTACAGACGGATACGAAATCGATTGTCGCTGTCGGAAATGATGCGAAAAATATGATTGGACGGACACCGGGCAACGTGGTGGCTCTTCGCCCGATGAAAGACGGCGTTATCGCTGATTATGAAACAACGGCGACGATGATGAAATATTACATCAATCAAGCCATAAAAAATAAAGGCATGTTTGCCAGAAAACCATATGTAATGGTATGTGTCCCATCAGGCATTACAGCTGTTGAAGAACGCGCTGTTATCGATGCGACAAGACAGGCGGGAGCGCGTGATGCGTATCCGATTGAAGAGCCTTTTGCCGCAGCAATTGGGGCCAATCTGCCAGTTTGGGAACCGACTGGAAGCATGGTTGTTGATATCGGGGGCGGTACGACAGAAGTTGCGATAATTTCCCTCGGAGGCATCGTAACGTCTCAGTCAATCCGTGTAGCCGGTGATGAGATGGACGACGCAATTATCAACTACATCAGAAAAACGTACAACCTGATGATCGGTGACCGTACGGCTGAAGCGATTAAAATGGAAATCGGATCTGCAGAAGCTCCTGAAGAATCCGACAACATGGAAATCCGCGGCCGCGATTTGCTCACAGGTCTGCCGAAAACAATTGAAATTACAGGAAAAGAGATTTCTAACGCTCTACGCGACACTGTATCTACAATTGTCGAAGCAGTGAAGAGCACACTCGAAAAAACACCGCCTGAGCTTGCAGCAGATATCATGGACAGAGGTATAGTGTTAACCGGCGGCGGAGCGCTTTTGCGCAATTTGGACAAAGTCATCAGCGAAGAAACAAAAATGCCGGTCCTTATCGCCGAAGATCCGCTTGATTGTGTAGCGATCGGAACAGGGAAAGCACTGGAGCACATCCATCTTTTCAAAGGGAAAACTAGATAATCGGGAGTTCAATAGAAGAGGTGTAACACGATGCCGAATAAGCGGTTAATGCTATTACTTCTGTGTATTATCATATTGGTGGCTATGATTGGATTTTCGCTGAAGGGCGGCCGCAATACCACCTGGCCTGAGAAAGTGATCGGCGATACGACGGGAGTATTTCAAAATATTTTTCATACGCCTGCCGAATTTTTTGCAGGAATATTTGAGAACATCAATGATTTAAAAAACACATACAAAGAAAACGAGCGTCTAAGAGAAAAACTTGACGGACAGACACAATATGAAGCCAAGCTTCAAGAGCTTGAAGAAGAAAACAAATCCTTGCGTGACGAGCTTGGCCATGTCAAATCGATTAAAGATTACAAGCCGATTTTAGCAACGGTCATCGCCAGAAGCCCTGATAATTGGGCCAAACAGGTCACCATTAACAAGGGGACTCAGCAAAACGTAGCGAAAGATATGGCCGTTACAAACGAAAAAGGCGCATTAATCGGCAAGATCAAAAGCTCCGGACTTAACAATTTTACGTCTACTGTTCAGCTTTTAAGCGATACTGACCGCAATAACAGAGTCGCGACAAAAATTTCCGGAAAAAAAGGCAGCAAAGGCTACGGCTTGATCGAAGGATATGACAAAGAGAAAAAACGTCTTAAGATGACAATTATTGAGCGTAAGGATAAACAAGACGTGAAAAAAGGCGATCTTATTGAAACATCAGGGACAGGCGGTGTTTTCCCAGAAGGGCTGACAATCGGTGAAGTGACTGATATCGAGTCAGATTCCTATGGACTGACGAAGGTTGCTTATGTAAAACCTGCGGCTGACCTTACAGATTTAAATAATGTGATCGTTGTAAACCGTGACGTGCCGACTGTCGATACAGAGGAGGAAGGATCGTGAAACGTTTCCTTCTCCCTTTCGTTATGATGCTTGTTTTTTCTGCGGAAAGCATTTTTACAGATTTGGTGCATTTTCCTTTCGTTACAGATGACCAAGTGCTCGCCCCGCGTTTTTTGATGCTTGTATTGATATTCATGTCGGCTTTTATCAACCAAAAACACGCGATGATTTACGGATTTATTTTTGGTTTTCTATATGACATGAACTATACAAGTCTATTAGGCGTTTACATGTTTGGTTTTGCAGGGCTATGCTATTTGGCTTCAAAAGCGTTTAAAGTGTTGCATACAAACGCATTTGTAGTGATATTGATAGCAGTTCTGGCTGTCTGTCTGCTCGAATTTTACGTATTCGGCATTCAGTCTTTGATTCATAAAGACATTATGACGTTTAACGGATTTGTGCTTGACCGGTTTATACCGACAATTTTATTAAATATTGCAGCAGCTCTTATTCTTGTTCTGCCATTTAGATTGTTTTTTATGAGTCTAAAGAAAGAATTGAGAGATGAGTAAAAAGGATTTTATCTTTTTTTGACGAAATGAGTATGTTGTTGAGGTGAATATTGTGAAGACCAAAAAGCAGCAATATGTAACAATAAAAGGAACAAAGAATGGACTAACATTGCATCTGGATGATGCGTGTTCTTTTGATGAGCTTCTCGATGGTCTTCAGAATATGCTGTCAATTGAACAATATACCGATGGAAAAGGCCAGAAAATCAGCGTTCATGTTAAGCTGGGAAATCGCTTTTTATATAAGGAGCAAGAGGAACAGCTAACCGAATTGATTGCGTCAAAGAAAGATTTGTTTGTTCATTCTATTGACAGTGAAGTCATTACTAAAAAAGAAGCACAGCAGATAAGAGAGGAAGCCGAAATTATTTCTGTTTCAAAAATTGTCCGTTCAGGCCAAGTGCTGCAGGTAAAAGGCGACTTGCTCCTGATCGGTGACGTGAATCCCGGCGGAACAGTCAGGGCCGGAGGGAACATTTTTGTTCTGGGCTCACTGAAGGGAATCGCGCATGCTGGATTTAATGGAAATAATCAAGCGGTCATCGCCGCCTCTGAAATGCTTCCGACACAATTAAGAATCAATCATGTGTTAAATCGCTCCCCAGACCACATTCAAAAAGGGAACGAAATGGAATGTGCTTATTTAGATACAGACGGAAATATGGTCATTGAACGCCTTCAACATTTGGCTCATTTAAGACCTGATCTAACAAGGCTTGAGGGAGGAATGTGAATTGGGTGAGGCTATCGTAATAACTTCGGGAAAAGGCGGAGTAGGTAAGACAACAACATCTGCGAACCTCGGTACCGCCTTAGCCATTTTAGGGAAGCGCGTATGCTTAGTAGATACTGATATAGGACTGCGCAACCTTGATGTTGTAATGGGTCTTGAAAATAGAATTATTTACGATCTGGTAGACGTTGTAGAGGGCAGATGCAAAATGCATCAGGCGCTCGTAAAAGACAAACGTTTCGATGATCTGCTCTATTTAATGCCCGCTGCTCAAACGAGCGATAAGACAGCTGTTGCTCCTGAACAAATTAAAAACATGGTCCAAGAGCTCAAACAGGAATTTGACTATGTCATCATAGACTGTCCTGCCGGAATCGAGCAAGGGTACAAAAATGCCGTTTCCGGAGCTGATAAAGCGATTGTGGTCACTACGCCTGAAATCTCAGCTGTTCGTGATGCTGACCGTATTATAGGACTGCTGGAGCAAGAGGAAAATATTGAACCGCCGCGGCTCGTTGTTAACAGAATCAGAAATCACCTGATGAAAAACGGTGACACGATGGATATCGACGAAATCGTACAGCATCTGTCGATCGATTTGCTAGGAATCGTGGCTGATGATGATGAAGTCATCAAAGCTTCCAACCATGGTGAACCGATTGCGATGGACCCGAAAAATCGCGCTTCTATTGCATATCGCAATATTGCCCGCCGCATCTTAGGTGAATCTGTTCCTTTACAGGTGCTTGAAGAGCAAAATAAAGGAATGATGGCTAAGATTAAGTCATTTTTCGGAGTAAGATCTTAATGTGATAGAATCAAAGAGAAGAATCTGACAAAGCATATGCTGTGTCAGGTTTTTTTTGTTTTTGCCTGCTTTGTTCTTGACTAAACCGAATATTTGCCATGGACAAGACATATGATGTACAAACCCAACGAATGCAAAGGATGATGGCAATGAGTCACAGAGCAGATGAAATCAGAAAACGATTAGAGAAAAGAAGAAAGCAGCTTTCCGGCTCAAAGCGTTTCTCTACTCAGACAGTTTCTGAAAAGC
This sequence comes from Bacillus sp. GW821-FHT01G09, assembly GCF_059422205.1. NCBI lineage: Bacteria > Bacillati > Bacillota > Bacilli > Caryophanales > Bacillaceae > Bacillus > Bacillus sp. GW821-FHT01G09. The sequence goes on along the minus strand of NZ_JBWKWL010000003.1, from coordinate 208,474 downwards.
AGAAACCCCCGTCCTGGGTGATGGTAACGGATCAGGAAAAACATGGAACACTCCCGGTATATGAAGATAACATGCCAACATTCAACGGAAAACACCCATTGGTGAAAACAGATTCAATTATCCTGAAATGTCTTCTGTCGGCCTGCCTTGTTCTCGTTTCAGCTATAGCCTATAAAACAAACATTGGACCCGTTAGTCAGATTAAACCCGCTGTAGCCAAAACCTTTGAAACTGAATTTCAATTTGCCTCAGCAAGCCATTGGTTCGAAACCAAATTCGGAAATCCACTTGCTTTCCTGGCTCCTGAACACAAAAATAAGGAGCAGCAGATTGAAGTAGGCAAAGATCTGATCGCGCCTGCATCCGGGAAAGTACAGCAGGATTTTCAGGACAATGGGGAAGGAATTAAAGTCGAAACAAGCAGCGATAAGATTGATAGTGTAAAAGAAGGCTATGTGGTTGAAGTCAGCAAAGACAGCCAGACGGGACTGACGGTTAAGGTGCAGCATGCTGACAACACCTATAGTATCTATGGCGAGCTCAAAGATGTGGATGTTGCTTTATATGATTTTGTGGATAAAGGCAAAAAGCTCGGTTCGATTAAGCTTGATGATCATAATAAAGGGGTCTATTATTTTGCCATGAAAGACGGCGATAAATTTATTGATCCAATTCAGGTGATTTCATTTGAATAAATGGCTCGACCTTATCTTAAAGATCCATGTGCATCCTTTTCTTTGGATTATCGCGGCGCTGGGCTTGCTCACAGGCCATATGAAAGCATTATTTTGTCTGCTCCTGATTGTATTGATTCATGAGCTGGGGCATGCTGCTCTGGCTGTGTTTTTTTCTTGGAGAATCAAGCGTGTTTTTTTGCTGCCGTTTGGCGGAACGGTCGAAGTGGAAGAGCACGGGAATCGGCCTTTAAAGGAAGAGTTTGCGGTCATTATTGCCGGCCCTCTTCAGCACATCTGGCTTCAGTTTGCCGCCTGGATGCTTGCAGAAGTCTCAGTGATTCATCAGCATACCTTTGAACTCTTCACCTTTTATAATCTTTCTATCTTATTTGTCAATCTACTGCCGATCTGGCCGCTGGATGGAGGAAAACTGTTATTTTTGTTGTTTTCCAAACAGCTGCCTTTTCAAAAGGCTCACCGGCTCAATCTAAAAACGTCGCTCTGCTTCTGCCTGCTGCTCGGGTGCTGGGTTTTATTCGTGATTCCTCTGCAAATCAGCGCATGGGTTTTGTTTGTCTTTCTGGCTGTTTCCTTATTTGAGGAATATCGGCAAAGGCACTATACCCATGTGAGATTTCTCCTCGAAAGGTATTACGGAAAAAACAGGGAGCTTGAGAAACTTCTGCCGCTGACAGTAAAGGCGGAGGATAAAGTCTATCATGTGATGGCCGAGTTCAAACGTGGCTGTAAGCATCCGATTATTATAGAAAAATCAGGCCAAAAGCTCAGCCAGCTTGACGAGAATGAAGTGCTGCACGCTTACTTTGCCGATAAGCGGACGAATTCTTCCATGGAGGAACTGCTTCTGCCCTACTAAAACTGATTGACAAACGCCTTGTATTTTGGTATATTTTTTAATGTTATGGATGTAGCACCATTGCTACAACCGCTCAGTACAGGTGTTAAGAGCTTTTACAGCCCCCTGGTATCTGGCGAGTCTTAGTCTAATAGGAGGTGCAGAGAATGTACGCAATCATTAAAACAGGCGGTAAACAAATCAAAGTTGAAGAAGGCCAAACTGTTTACATCGAAAAACTTGCTGCTGAAGCAGGTGAAACAGTTACTTTTGAAGACGTTTTGTTTGTTGGCGGAGACAACGTGAAAGTCGGCAACCCTACAGTTGAAGGCGCAACAGTAACGGCTAAAGTTGAAAAACAAGGCCGCGCGAAAAAAATCACTGTTTTCAGATACAAACCAAAGAAAAACGTTCATAAAAAACAAGGTCATCGTCAGCCTTACACTAAAGTGACGATCGAAAAAATCAACGCGTAAGCATGATTCAGGCAACAATCAGAAGGTCTCATGATAAAGGCATATTGTCTTTTGAAATGACGGGCCATGCGAATTTTGCTGAACATGGACAAGATCTTGTTTGTGCCGGAGTGACAGCCGTTGTGTTTGGAGCCGTTAACGCGGTCATTGTGCTCGCGGGCTTCGAGCCGCTTCTTGATATAGGGGAGGACGGGGGTTATTTTTATTTTGAATTCCCTGAATCTCTTGATCCAGAGGCACGCCAAAAAGCTCAGCTGCTGATTGAAGGCATGATTGTTTCGCTGGAGACAATCGAACGGGATTACAAAGACAACTTGCGTGTGACCACAAACATAATATAGGAGGTGAGCTACATGCTTAGATTAGATCTTCAGTTTTTCGCTTCTAAAAAAGGAGTAGGTTCTACAAAGAACGGACGTGACTCTGAGGCTAAACGTTTAGGTGCTAAACGTGCTGACGGTCAATTCGTAACAGGCGGTTCTATCCTTTACCGTCAACGCGGAACAAAAATTTACCCAGGTGAAAACGTGGGCCGCGGCGGAGATGACACTCTATTTGCGAAAATCGACGGAACTGTTAAATTCGAACGTTTCGGCCGTGACCGCAAAAAAGTGAGCGTATATCCTGTAGCTCAATAATGATTCAAAAAACTCCGGTCGATGATGACTGGAGTTTTTTTTGCAATATGCGGAGTAAACACCTAGAATGAAATGCAGAGTATGTGCGAGCAGACCCCGCCAAGAATGAGAATAAACATCTCAAACCCACTGGATATGTTCCCCAAGCAGTAATACATAAAATGTTCTGCCTGGCTGCAAATCAACCAAAGCCAGAAAAAAGGAACATGATATTTCTGGGAAAAACAATTGTTTTTCTAACAAAGCCTTCTCTGTTATAATTCATAATACACACTTATACAGACTCCTAAATAAGAAATTAAATGATTGGGAGTGCGAAAATGAAGGATGTTTCAAAAAATCAAGAAGAAAATATAAGCGACACGGCATTAACAAACGAACTGATTCATCTGCTTGGCCATTCCCGGCATGATTGGATGAATAAGCTGCAGCTGATTAAAGGAAACTTAAGCTTGCAGAAGTATGACCGCGTCTTTGAAATGATTGAAGAAATGGTTATAGACGCAAAGCACGAATCAAAGCTCTCAAACCTGAAAACACCGCATTTGGCGTTTGATTTTCTTACGTTTAATTGGAAAACCCATTATATGACGCTTGAATATGAAGTTCTCGGAGAAATTAAGGATTTGTCGGCTTATGATCAAAAGCTGGCGAAACTGATGAGAAAGCTGTTTCATCTGTTTGATCAAGCAGTTAGCAGAGAGAGTGAAAATCATTTAACGGTTTCGCTTCAAACAGATCATCCTGACAGACAGCTGATTCTGTACCTTGATTTTCACGGCGCCTTTGCCGATCCATCTGCTTTTGATGATATTCGGCAGAATGGATATGAGGACATTGACATCATGCGTTTTGAAATCACGAGTCACGAATGTTTGATTGAAATAGGGTTGGACTAGCGGAGTTTTTAACGGTTTAGAACGGAGGACATTATGTTTGTAGATCAGGTCAAAGTATATGTAAAAGGCGGCGACGGCGGCAACGGTATGGTTGCGTTTCGCCGTGAAAAATATGTGCCGAAAGGCGGCCCTGCCGGCGGTGACGGAGGAAAGGGAGGAGACGTCGTTTTTGAAGTAGATGAAGGTCTCCGCACCCTGATGGATTTTAGATACAAAAAACACTTTAAAGCGATTCGCGGCGAGCATGGCATGTCCAAAAACCAGCACGGACGAAATGCTGATGATATGGTCATTAAAGTTCCGCCGGGCACCGTTGTGACAGACGATGATACGAAACAGGTCATCGCTGATTTAACAGAGCACGGACAGCGGGCTGTCATTGCAAGAGGCGGAAGAGGCGGAAGAGGAAATAGCCGCTTTGCTACACCGGCTAATCCCGCGCCTCAGCTTTCAGAAAACGGCGAGCCGGGAAAAGAACGCTACATTGTTCTTGAATTAAAAGTGCTTGCAGATGTCGGACTTGTCGGGTTCCCGAGTGTGGGAAAATCTACTTTGCTGTCTGTTGTCTCATCTGCAAAACCGAAAATTGCGGACTATCACTTTACAACGCTTGTCCCGAATCTCGGCATGGTTGAAACGGATGACGGACGCAGCTTTGTCATGGCTGATTTGCCAGGACTGATTGAAGGCGCACACCAAGGCGTCGGACTTGGCCACCAGTTTTTGCGCCATATTGAACGGACGAGGGTTATTGTTCACGTCATTGACATGTCGGGCTTAGAGGGCCGCGATCCGTATGAGGATTATCTTACGATTAACCAGGAGCTGAGCGAGTACAATCTGCGTCTCACTGAGCGTCCGCAAATTATCGTTGCAAATAAAATGGACATGCCGGAGGCTGCGGAAAATCTCGAAGCCTTTAAAGAAAAGCTGACGGATGATTATCCGGTATTCCCGATCAGTGCGGTGACAAGAGAAGGTCTGCGTGAGCTTCTGTTTGAAGTCGCCAATCAGCTTGAAAACACACCGGAGTTCCCGCTGTATGACGAGGAAGAGCTTACACAAAACCGTGTCATGTACACGATGGAAAATGAAGAAGTTCCATTTAACATTACACGCGATCCTGACGGTGTATTTGTGCTTTCAGGAGACAGCCTTGAGCGGTTATTCAAGATGACTGATTTCTCACGTGATGAATCGGTTAAACGGTTTGCAAGACAGATGCGCGGAATGGGTGTTGATGAAGCACTCAGAGAACGCGGAGCCAAGGATGGAGATATAATCAGGCTTCTGGAATTTGAATTTGAATTTATTGATTAATGAATGTTGGCTGAAAAGAGAGCCTGGTGTCAGGCTCTCTATTTTAAAGGGGGGATGCAAATGAAAGAGGAGACATTTTATCTTGTCCGTGAAGATGTATTGCCCGATGCAATGAGAAAAACATTGGAAGTCAAAAAGCTGCTTGATCGAAAAAAAGCAGATTCAGTAGCAGATGCCGTTCAAAAGGTCGATTTAAGCAGAAGTGCGTTTTATAAATACAGGGATGCTGTTTTTCCATTCTACACCATGGTAAAAGAACAAATTATCACACTTTTCTTTCATTTAGAGGATAGGTCAGGTGCGTTATCTCAGCTTCTTCAGGCGGTAGCTGATTCTGGAAGCAACGTTCTTTCCATTCATCAGACCATTCCGCTTCAAGGCAGAGCAAATGTGACACTGTCTATCAGTACGTCGGCAATGGAAGAAGACATTCATACATTAATGAATAAGCTCAGGAAGTTTGATTTTGTAGAAAAAGTTGAAATATTAGGTTCAGGTGCATAAGGGAGAGAAAATCGTCATGAAAGTCGGTTATTTAGGTCCAGCAGCTACATTTACACATCTAGCAGTCAGTTCTTGTTTTCAAAACGGCGCCGAACATGTTGCTTACCGCACCATTCCGGAGTGTATAGATGCAGCCGTTGCAGGCGAAGTTGATTTTGCTTTTGTTCCTTTGGAAAATGCATTAGAAGGATCTGTTAGTCTAACAATAGACTATTTAATACATGAACAGCCCTTGCCAATCGTGGGTGAAATGACGTTGCCGATTCATCAGCACTTGCTCGTCCATCCCTCAAGAGAGAATGCATGGAAAGAGCTCGACAAAATTTACTCGCATTCACACGCGATTGCGCAATGCCATAAATTTCTCCATCGACATTTTCCTTCCGTTCCATATGAATACGCCAATTCTACCGGGGCGGCAGCAAAGTTTGTCAGTGACCATCCCGAGCTGAATATCGGGGTCATTGCCAATGATATGGCAGCTTCTACATACGAATTAAAAATCGTGAAACGGGATATACAGGATTATAGGGACAATCATACAAGATTTGTTATTCTGTCTCCTGATGAAAACATATCTTTTGAAGTGAATTCAAAATTGAGCTCTAGGCCCAAAACGACCTTAATGGTCATGCTGCCGCAGGATGATCAGTCCGGGGCGCTGCATAGAGTGCTGTCTGCATTTTCTTGGAGAAATTTAAACTTGTCAAAAATTGAGTCACGTCCGACTAAAACCGGATTAGGCCATTATTTCTTTATTATTGATATTGAGAAAGCGTTTGATGATGTATTGATTCCAGGAGCCATGCAGGAGCTTGAAGCGCTCGGCTGCAAAGTGAGGCTTCTTGGTGCATACCAGTCTTACCAATTATAAAAAAAGCCCACTAGAGGGCTTTTTTTAGTCTTTAATTAAAATGCCGGCTTCTTCGAGGGCTTGGCAGGCTAGATCGATGCGATGTTCATCAGGTGCTGTCAATGTATGCAGGTGCACGCCGTCGGTCAGCTGTGATAAGTAGGCAGCATTCGTAGAATTGATTTTTTTGATGAAATGGCTAACTTCTTTCCGGGTGCCTACTTGGATGGCTGCAGTTAAATCTCCATATACGGGATGCTCGATTTTTACGTCTTTTACTGTAACGCCTTCGTCGACGATGAGCTGCAGTTCCTCTTCTGTCCGTTCAGGACCGTGCAGACATGCTATGATTCTTTCTGCCTGCTGGTGCTGCTGAGCGGCTGCATCCAAGTATACATATCCTTGGCTTGTGGCGATAATCGGTACATTTTTCGCTTTCAAGAGGGATATATCCTGTACAATAACCTGTCTTGAAACGTTCGCTTTTTTTGCGAGTTCTCCTCCTGTCAGCGGTGATTTAGATTCCTTCAGCCACAGAAGAAGCTGGTCACGCCTGTTGGCGCCCATTAGCTTTAATTCTTCGGTCAATATCATATTCTCCTTTCTTTTGTTCCCAAAGCACTGTAAACGTATGTAATAACTGTTCCAGCTGTTCAGCTGTTGTATGCCTGCCAAAAGAGATGCGGATAAATTGCAGAGCTTCTTGTTCGGTTTTTCTTAATGCTTTCATTGTTTCAGACGGACCGTGGTAACCTGCAGAACAAGCGCTGCCGGTTGAAATGCAAATATTACTCCGATTACATTCTAACATAACATATTGTCCTTCAAATGAGTGAAAAAAACACCCTATAATATGCGGAAGACATTCTGCTTGCGAAGTGTCTGCCGCAAGGGTTACAGGGAGAGACCGAATACGGATTTGGTCTAGAAAGTATGTTCTTAATGCCTCATTGCGGGATATCTGTTTTTCCATTTCGCTTACGATCAATTCTGCAGCGGCAGTGAAGGCACCGATCCCGGGAACATTTACGGTGCCGGCTCTGAATCCGTATTCGTGAGTAGTCAGAGGATAAACGGGTTTCCAAGGGACATCCGGTCGGATATAGACCGCCCCTACTCCTTTAGGACCGTGGATTTTATGGCTGGACATTGAGAGTGCATCTACTCCCAGATTTTTTGTATTGATCGGGATCTTTCCAAACGTTTGAACAGCGTCGCAATGAAGAAGAATCCCCTTATTGTGCAGGTATGAAGACAGGCGTTGAATGGGCTGAATGATCCCGGTTTCAGAATTTGCATGCTGAATAGATACAAGGCCTGTATCCGGCCGGATATGGGCTAGTAATATTTCCTCGGTAATAAGCCCGTATTCATTCGGTTCAATGACTGTTACATCATACCCCTGCTGTTCCAAAAAAGCAGCGCAATTATGAATGGACTGATGCTCCATGGCAGTCGTAATAAAATGTCTTTTCGTTTTTGGCAGGCCGTTTAGCAATGATTGAATGGCCAGAAAATTGGATTCAGTGCCGCCGCTTGTAAAATAGATGCCGCTTGCTTCTCCGCCAATGATGTTGGCGATTTTTTCACGGCAGTACTCCAGTATGTGCTTTGCTTTTCCTCCTGCATCATGCAGGCTGCTGGCATTTCCGTACATATCCATACTAAGCTTCTGATATACAGTAAGGGCTTCCTCACAAATAGGCGTTGTTGCTGCATAATCTAAATAAATCATCCGGTCTTCCTCCATCCGTTCTCCATAAAAAACTCTTGAGTTTATTTTATCCTTGTGTAAATATAGGTGTCAAGACAGGTGTAAACAACAGGAGGATGGCATATGTCTAAAAAGACGATTGCAGTCATCGGTTCAGGGGCGGCGGCACTTTCCTTAGCTGCAGCTTTCCCGCCCTCATACGAAGTGACTGTTATCACAAAAAAAAGCATCAAAAACAGCAATTCTGTCTATGCACAAGGCGGGATTGCTGCGGCCTATGCAAAAGATGACTCGATTGAAGCCCATCTGGAGGATACGTTATATGCAGGGTGCGGCCATAATAATCTAGCTATTGCAGCAGACATTTTACATGATGGAAAAATGATGCTTCAAAGCCTATTGGAGCGTGGATTTCCATTCGACCGCAATGAACGAGGCGGTGTTTGTCTTGGAAGAGAAGGGGCCCACTCATACAACCGCATATTTCATGCAGGCGGAGACGCAACAGGCAGGCTGCTTATCGATTATTTGCTCAAACGGATCAACAGCAAAATCAAGTTAATCGAGAATGAAACGGCAGCAGATTTGCTTATAAAGGGCGGACGATGTATCGGCGTCATGACAAAAGACAGCAAAGGGCGGCTCAAGGTAAGGCACGCAGACGAAGTTGTGCTGGCTGCCGGCGGCTGTGGAAACCTGTTTCTTCACCATACGAATGATCTCACTGTCACAGGTGACGGTCTTTCTCTGGCTTACCGGGCCGGGGCGGAATTAACGGATTTGGAGTTTACTCAGTTTCACCCGACACTGCTTGTGAAAAATGGTGTTTCCTACGGGCTTGTTTCAGAAGCTGTCAGAGGGGAAGGCGGATGTTTAGTAGACGAAAACGGCCGCAGGATTATGGCTGAACGGCATCCTTTAGGTGACCTGGCTCCAAGAGATATTGTCTCACGGGTTATTCACGAAGAAATGGCAAAAGGAAATCGCGTTTATATAGACTTCAGTGCGATTTCTGATTTTGAAACGCGTTTCCCTACCATCACCGCTATTTGTGAAAAAGCAGGGGTTGATATCCAAAGCGGAAAAATTCCTGTTGCTCCGGGAATGCATTTCTTAATGGGAGGTGTTTCAGTTAATCGCTGGGGAGAAACGACAGTGCCGGGGCTTTATGCGATTGGCGAGACAGCATGCTCCGGTTTACATGGAGCAAACCGGCTTGCAAGCAATTCTTTATTGGAAGCGCTGGTATTTGGAAAAAGGGCAGCAGAGCATATTATCCAAAAACCGGTTTATAACAGGCAATATCAATCAAGGCTAGAAACCAGTGTCGTCTACGAGGTGCCGGATATAGAGGTGCATGAACTGCAAAGCAAAATGACAAGCCACATGTCTATTCTGCGGGAACAAAGCAGTTTGATTGAGCTTAGCATCTGGCTTCATACGCTGCCTTTTCAGGAAGTAAATGTGAAGGATATCACAATTCCGCAGCTGGAGCTTTCTCATCTATGGCAAGCTGCAAAGCTGATGACGTTTTCTGCGCTTTTGCGGGAGGAAAGCAGAGGGGCTCACTTCCGCACCGATTTTCCTCATACTGAGGTGGGCTGGCAAGGAAGACAAATTGTCCATACAAAAAAAGGAACGAAGATCAGAAAAAACGAGGGGATTTGGAACAATGAATCATTTACAGCTGAAAAAATTACTGAATCACTTTTTTCTTGAGGATATTGGGACAGGGGATCTTACATCGCAGTCTATTTTTGGAGAACAGAGCTGTGAAGCGGAGATTGTTGCAAAGTCAGAGGGTATTTTTGCAGGAGCAGCGATCATAAAAGAAGGCTTTTCGTTATTGGACGAAAATGTTCAAATCATTTTACACAAAAAAGATGGGGACATGTTGCATAAAGGTGAAGTGATTGCCGAGTTACACGGTCCCGCAGCTGCGCTCCTTTCAGGAGAGCGGGTCGTATTAAATCTTATTCAGAGGCTGTCAGGAATTGCGACAATGACAAGAGAGGCTGTTCGGTGTCTGGATGATGAACAGATTAAAATTTGTGACACGAGAAAAACAACACCGGGGCTCAGAATGCTGGAGAAATATGCTGTCAGAGCCGGCGGCGGGTATAATCATCGATTCGGTTTGTATGACGGCATCATGATTAAAGATAATCATATCGCAGCATGCGGTTCTATTTTAGAGGCGTGCAAAAAAGCCCGTCAGGCCGCAGGGCACATGGTAAATATCGAGGTGGAAATTGAAACGGAGGGACAGCTGCGGGAAGCAATTGCAGCTGGCGCGGATGTCATTATGTTTGACAACTGTCCGCCTGATACGGTCCGTCATTTTGCAAAGCTCACACCGGATCATATAAAAACTGAAGCCTCCGGCGGGATTACGTTAGAATCTTTGCCTGCTTTTAAAGGGACGGGTGTGAATTATATTTCATTAGGATTTCTGACTCATTCCGTCAAAAGTTTAGATATCAGCATGGATGTTACGTTATCAAATGAATCTGTGGAGGAATGCCGTTATGTCAATTCTTGATGTGATCAAACAATCGAATGATATGATGCCCGAAAGTTATAAAGAACTATCGAGAAAGGATATGGAAACGCGCGTTGCCGCCATTAAGAAAAAGTTCGGCAGCAGTCTCTTTATACCAGGCCATCATTATCAAAAGGATGAAGTGATACAATTTGCTGACCAAACAGGCGACTCCCTGCAATTGGCCCAAGTAGCGGAAAAAAACAAAGAAGCGGATTATATCGTATTTTGCGGCGTTCACTTTATGGCAGAAACCGCCGATATGCTGACAAGCGAGCAGCAAACGGTCGTCCTGCCAGATATGAGAGCTGGATGTTCTATGGCTGACATGGCTGACATGCAGCAGACCAATAGGGCATGGAAGAAGCTTCAGCATATATTTGGAGATACGATCATACCTTTAACTTATGTGAACTCCACTGCGGAGATCAAGGCATTCGTCGGAAAGCATGGCGGAGCAACTGTGACTTCTTCGAATGCGAAAAAAGTGCTTGAATGGGCGTTTACACAGAAAAAAAGAATTTTATTTTTGCCTGATCAGCATTTAGGGAGAAATACGGCTTATGATCTGGGCATTGCGCTTGAAGATATGGCTGTGTGGGACCCGATGAAAGATGAATTAGTAGCTGAATCCGGGCATACGAATGTGAAAGTGATTTTGTGGAAAGGGCATTGCTCTGTTCACGAGAAATTCACCACTAAAAATATCCATGATATGAGAGAGCGAGACCCCGACATTCAGATCATTGTGCACCCGGAATGCTCACACGAAGTCGTGACACTAAGCGATGATAACGGATCAACGAAATATATTATCGACACAATCAATCAGGCTCCGGCGGGAAGCAAGTGGGCAATCGGGACAGAAATGAATCTTGTTCAGCGGATCATTCACGAGCATCCAGATAAACAAATCGAATCACTCAACCCTGACATGTGCCCTTGCCTGACAATGAACCGAATTGATTTGCCGCATTTGTTGTGGTCGCTGGAACAAATTGAAAAAGGAGAACCTTCAGGCGTCATCAAGGTGCCAAAAGCCATTCAGGAAGATGCACTCCTTGCCCTGAATCGAATGCTTTCGATCACGTAGATCAGAAATATTTTCCCTTCCTTTACTCATAACTTCTTTTGTTCAGGCATATGTTGTGAAGAAACATATTGTAATCACAGCTGAACTGTTCACGTTTTGCATAGGAGGGGAAAACGTTGAAAATCCATATCGTTCAAAAAGGCGATTCGCTCTGGAAAATAGCTGAAAAGTACGGAGTCGATGTTGAGGAAGTGAAAAAACTCAATACACAGCTTAGCAATCCAGACTTAATCATGCCTGGAATGAAAATAAAAGTGCCGTCAGAAGGAGTCCCGGTCAGAAAAGAGCCAAAAGCGGGCAAAAGTCCTGCGGCCGGGAGTGTGAAGCAAGAACATCCATATGCGAAAGAGAAGCCTAAATCCGTTGTCGATGTAGAAGACACAAAGCCGAAAGAAAAGAAGTCCATGCCGTATGTCCCGCCGATGCCTAATTTGCAGGAAAATGTGTACCCTGAAGCTGATGTGAACGATTATTATGATATGAAACAGCTTTTCCAGCCTTGGTCGCCTCCTAAACCGGAGGAGCCGAAACAACATCATGACGGAAATATGGATCATATGTATCATATGCAAGACCAATTTCCACAACAGGAGGCTATGAGTAATATGGAAAATGCAAATTATCCGAATATGCCTAATATGCCAAAGGCGCCAGAGGTAGGCGGTATAGAAGAGGAAAACGTTCATCACACAGTTCCGAATATGCCGATGCCGGCTGTTCAGCCTTATTATCATTATCCGGCTCATTTCGTACCGTGTCCGGTGCCTGTTTCGCCAATTCTTCCAGGATCAGGATTATGCTATCCGTACTATCCGGCACAGGCTTTTCCAATGCATCCGATGCATGGATACCAGCCAGGCTTTGTATCGCCTCAGTATGACCCGGGTTATGAAAACCAGCATCATGAAAACAGCCATCACGGACATTACGGTTCATACGGTGCGCCGCAATACGCATCTCCGGCTTATGGATCTCCGTATGGACATATGCCGTATGGCCCTTATTACGGCACTCCCCAAGTAATGGGAGCATACCAGCCTGCTGCGGCTCATGGTTACATGCCATACAAAGATCATGACGACTGCGGCTGTGACGGTGATCATCAGCCATATTTCTCTGCCCCTGGCCATTCGGGAATGGGAGCTTATGGAAGCCCTAATATGCCATATGGCACAGCTAACCCAAATCCAAACCCATATTCGGCAGGAGTTTCTATGCCAATGACGAATCAGCCTTCTGTAAACCAAATGTTTGGCCGGCCGGAAGAAGAAAATGAGTGATCGTTCGGAACGATGTAAATCGTTCCTTTTTTTGTTTTCAAGCAGATCACTGCCAAATGGAGAGAACTGACACGCTTAATATGCCCCCCATACGCACATGATAAAAGCGAGCAAACATGCTCAATTCGTCCACGGGGGGTTTTTCCATTGGGTAAAAAAATGACGATCGCTAGCTTGATTCTAATGACAGCCGGCTTAACAGCATGCGGAGCAAACGATAATGCTATGAATGATACGCGCAATAACGGCAATACCCGTCCAATCGGATATTATACAAATGAAAATGACGCCGATAGACAGGGAGACGGAATCGACCACGATGGTCCTGTTTCTGAATTAATGGAGGATCAGAACGACGGTAACCGAAACACCACGAATGTAAATAACCGTGACCGTGTTACTGCTGACGATCGTGTTCCTTTGGCAACTGACGGAACATATAACAACACGAATAACCGAAACATGAATCGGAATGCAGCGAACAACGGGTATGACAACCAAGAAAACAGAAGACTGGCTGCAAAAATTGCCAACCGTGTGAAACAAGTGAAAAACGTCAATGACACACAAGTTATGGTATCGGATGACCGAGTAGTTATCGCAGTCAAAAGCCACAGAGAGTTCACAAAGTCTGACAGAGATAATGTCGTAAAAGCAGCGCGCAACTATGCAAATGGCCGTGACGTCCAAGTATCAACAGATAAAGGGCTGTTCAGAAAACTTCATAAAATGAACAACCGCTAGGAAGAAAGGGCTGCCGGAAGTGATATTCGGCAGCCTTTTTCTTTGCATCAGCGAACAATTCCCATTAAAGTGTACATAGAAAATGTAAAAGAAGGTGAAAACATGGCAGGCCATTCCAAGTGGAAAAACATTCAAAAAAGAAAAAATGCACAGGATGCAAAGCGCGGGAAAATATTTATGAAGCTGGCAAAAGAAATCTATGTGGCAGCGAAAGAAGGCGGAGCGGATCCAGAAGCAAATTCAGCATTGCGTCTTGTTATCGAAAAAGCAAAAGGCGCCAATATGCCGAATGAAAATATAGATAGGGCCATTAAAAAAGCTGCGGGAGGCCAAGATGGAAGCAGTTATGAAGAAATCACCTATGAAGGCTACGGCCCTTCAGGGATTGCCGTGATGGTTGAATGCGTAACAGATAATAAAAACCGAACGGCGTCAAATGTGCGGACAGCCTTTAATAAAAATGGCGGAAGCCTGGGAGAAAGCGGATGTGTAGCCTTTTTATTTGAACGGAAGGGTTTCATTACGATAGACCGCACTGAACGGCAAATAGAAGAAGATGAGCTCATGCTTGATGTGCTTGAAGCAGGAGGAGAAGAGCTGCGAATTGAAGAAGACCTATATGAGGTTTTCACAGAGCCTGAGCATTTTGAAGAGGTGAAAACAGCCCTCGAATCGAAATATCCAATTTCTTCGGCGGAGGTGACCATGCTTCCCAATACCTATGCAGATGCCGATGATCAGGCTGTTGAGAAGCTGGAAACATTAATAGACATCCTTGAAGATGACGATGATGTTCAAGAAGTGTATACAAACTATCGCTCATAAAAAACCGGCACGATGTCATATCGGGCCGGTTTTAGTATGTTCAGGAGACACGTTCACTATCATGAGTGTATTCTTTCTCCCAGAAATCAGCGTTTTTGATACCCAGCGCTTTTGGATCAAAGACCGGGTCTAAGCCCTGCTTCTTTTGGCGCTCATAATCCTTTAAAGCAAGAAGCGCCGGTTTGGCAAGCAGCACAATGGCAATGACGTTCAGCCATACCATAATGCCAAGCCCTGCATCCCCTAATGCCCAAGCAAGTGAAGCTGTTTTCACAGTACCATAGAACGTGGCGGCTAAAATAATCAGTTTTAAGCCAAGCATCGCCCATTTGCTTTCTCTGCCTCGTGCTAAATAGGCGATATTTGTTTCTGCGATGTAGTAATACGCCATAATTGTTGTAAAAGCGAAGAAGAATAAAGCGATGGCAACAAAGCCTGCACCGAATCCGGGAAGAACACTGTCAATTGCCGCTTGTGTGAAACCAGGTCCTGCTTCTACGCCTTTAAGCTGGTGAACGATAAAGGAACCATCTGCAGCCTGGGTATTGTACATGCCGGTAAACAAGATCATGAAAGCTGTAGCGGAACATACAAACAAGGTGTCAATATAAACAGAAAATGCCTGAACCAGTCCCTGCTTGACCGGATGAGAAACCTCTGCAGCAGCTGCCGGATGCGGGCCTGTTCCCTGGCCGGCTTCGTTTGAGTAAATGCCACGTTTAACGCCCCAGGAAATCGCCATGCCGATCAAGCCGCCAAAAGCGGAATCCAATGCAAAGGCGCTTTTGAATATTAATGAGATCACAGCAGGCAATTCAGACACATTCATGACAATAATAATCAAAGACAGCAGGATATATCCAATGGCCATAAATGGAACAATCATTTGCGCCGCACTGGCAATTCGTTTGACGCCGCCAAAAATAATAAACCCTAATAATAAAACCAGACCGCACCCTGTGACGAAAGGAGAGATGCCGAATGCATTTTGGATCCCAGCCGCAATGGAGTTGGACTGTACGCCTGGCATTAGAAAGGCCATTGCAATAAGGGCCGCAGCGGCAAATAAGACGGCAAACCACTTAATGCCTAAGCCTTTTTCTATATAATAAGCAGGGCCGCCCCGATATTGACCGTCTTGTTTCACTTTGTAAATTTGAGCAAGTGTTGATTCTACAAAGGCACTCGCCGCACCGATAAAGGCAATCGCCCACATCCAGAACACCGCACCGGGTCCGCCGAATGCAATTGCTGTCGCCACTCCCGCGATGTTTCCTGTGCCCACACGGCCGGACAGCGCAATCGATAACGCTTGGAAAGATGAAACGCCGGCTTCAGAGCTCTTGCCTTTGAACATCTGAACAATCATTTCTTTTAAATGTCGGACTTGTAAAAAACGGGTCATAATTGAAAAGGCGAATCCAATTCCCAATAAAATATAAATGACGGGCGTACTCCATAAGACCGCATTCAAACTAGCAACAAAATCTGCCATCAAGCTTCCCCCTCACTTCAAATTCGAATACATGTATAAAAAGGATTTTGGTCTAATCGAACTATTTCTACAATCGATTTGTCACATTATATGACCTGTAATTATCAATAAGAAGAGGAAGGGAAAAAGAAAAAACGCGGCGTATCGACTACGCTGCGTTTTTCTACAGAGGTAAACTTATGGCAATTGTTATAAAATCCTTCAGCAACAAATAGCCTAGTTCAGTCAAACCGTATATAAAGGATAAAGCAATCACAAAATGATTGAAATGCTTTTCATCATTTGTTCCGTTCATCTTATTCATGTTTCATCACCTCACTGACGCCTGCGGCGGTTCTTCACGGATCCAATGATCATCTTTTCGCCAATCATATGTTTCATCAGTATCAAGATGTAAAGTCTGATTGCCGATTTTCACTGTATTGTGATTGACCCACGTCACTGCTGGGCGGCTGTCCGGGTAATTCCAGTAGATTGTTCTCTTGACAAGTGTTTTTTCATTTACAAGTTCACCTCTGGCTGCATCTAAGCTCAAGGTGTTTTCGGATACATAAGTGTTTAACGTATAGCTGCCGTCCGGCGATTCAACCGATTGGACGAGATTGCCTTTCGGAACGTTTTTTAGTGAAAATAACATCCAATAGATGGCGCCGCCGAAGAAGACCAGCAGGGCAAACATAATAAGCGGGATGTTGCTGCGTGTCTTAATGTGACTCTCTCCCTTTTTTTCTCTCATTTTACTATATATCGGATTCATATAATCTTTACATTTCTTTAAAATTACCTCAATAAAGCAATGATAAGATGAAATAAAGCCAATAAAGGGTGAGGGGAGACAGAAATGGAAAAAACGTATTGTCATTCCGGCGAGAAGGACCCAGAAGCGGTCTACTTAACTGTGAGAGGCTATCGAATTAAGCTGTCGCCTGAACAAATGAAACTGATTTCTGCCGTCAGAAAGTAAAAAATACATGATAAAGGCAGCCGCTTGTGCGGCTGCCTTTTTGATTTAAGAATATTTTCTTTTCCGCTGTGCGAAATGCTTTTGAAACCAATCTTTCTTATATAAAAATGCGATGATCTCCAGCCAAAAACCCGGAATCTTTTTGGGGAATATCGGTTTTTTGTAGAGTGCATGATACGCTGATTTTAAATCATTCCACTGCGTGCACGTTTTTGTCTGTTCAAATCTCGCAACATCAATCACCCGCACTGCTCCGGTTTCTGTCAGAATCAGATTCCGCAAATGGATATCTGACGGGTTCAGGCCGGCAGCCCGGGCGTCAGAAAGTGCTTCTTCAACCTGCTGAATCATGTCATCACTGATCGCAATGCCTTTCTTCAGACAGTTATAAAAGGTTTCACCTTTAATATATTCCATGAGAATAAATGAATCGCCAGTTTCGTAAATGTCAGGATAGAATGCGGACCCGGCTAATTTTTCATAGATCGCTGCTTCTTTGACTGCTGTCGCTTGATATTCCGGAAAAAATACTTTCAGCGCCATTTTTCGACCGCCTTCTGTTAAGGCAAACACATAGGCGCTTCTTCCCTTGCCGATTAGTGTTAATTCCTCGGATTTCTCTTTGACTTTATCAAATCTGCTGTTCTTGCGGTATATGACGGAATGGGCCAGTGCCTCTGCTTTTGTCAGCATTTCATTCACCTTCTTTGCTCTATTTTATGCAGCTGTTTATAGGAAAATCATAAACTGTTCAGGAAAAAGAGCCTAATTCTAGTGTATCTGGTCTTGAAGAAGAAGGCTACTTATAAGCATGAATTGTGATAAAAGAGACATAGAAGGTTTAATTTCCATTCTTGAAAAGCGCTTACAAATGGGATAGTATTAATTTTAAATAAAGCGCTTTCGTGAATGATCAAGGGGGAAGAAGCCATGACAAAACAGATTGTGACAGGGATTATCGGTGCAGGCCGCATCGGCAAACTTCATGTTCAAAATATAAGCCGGATTCCTCACATGAAAATAAAAGCAGTCTCTGACACTCAGGCAAGCCGTATAAAAAGCTGGGCCGACAGTCATCAGATTGAATACATAACCTCTGATTATCGTGATTTATTACATGATCCTGATATTGATGCTATTTTTATTTGCTCTCCTACAGCCGTACATGCACAGATGATCAAAGAAGCAGCCGAGGCGAAAAAGCATATATTTTGTGAGAAGCCCGTTAGTTTCTCTCTGGACGAAACGAGTGAAGCGCTTGCGGCTGTCCGGAAACACGGGGTAACACTTCAAGTCGGATTTAACCGCCGCTTTGATCCTCATTTTAAGAAAATCAAAACGATTGTTGAAAATGGTGAAATCGGTACGCCTCATTTATTAAAAATCACTTCTCGGGACCCAGAACCCCCGAATATAGATTATGTCCGTACGTCAGGCGGGTTGTTTATGGATATGTCGATCCATGATTTTGATATGGCCAGATATATTTTGGGGAGCGAAGTGACGGAAGTGTATGCCAAAGGGGCGGCTTTGGTGAATCCTTCTTTTGCGGAGCTGGGTGATATTGATACAGCTGTTATTACACTGACTTTTGAAAACGGTGCCATGGCTGTGATTGATAACAGCCGCCAAGCTGTGTACGGATATGACCAGCGGGTTGAGGTTTTCGGGACGAAAGGCTCTGCAGCGGCTGACAATAGCAGGCCGACAACGGTTGAGGTGTCAACAGCTGATTTTGTGATGAAGGATAAACCGCATTTCTTTTTCCTTGAACGCTATAAGGATTCATATGAGGAGGAGATTCTCCGTTTTGCAGAAGCGATCGGCACAAACCAGGAGACTCCCTGCACCGGTAATGACGGTTTACAGGCCGGAAGGATCGCCAGAGCAGCACAGCAATCGCTTGCTTTTGGCATGCCTGTCAGCATTGAGCACACTGAAAAAATCGCTTTTTAATCTAACAGGATTACAATTCAGCAAGCTTGGGTATATACTCCATTGATACTTTAAGTAGGCGGTGGAGAAAATGAATACAGTACATGCTAAAGGAAATGTTTTGAACAAAATCGGAATTCCTTCTCACATGGTTTGGGGTTATATTGGCGTTGTCATCTTTATGGTTGGAGACGGCCTCGAACAAGGCTGGCTGTCTCCTTTTCTCGTTGATCATGGTCTCAGTATGCAGCAATCCGCATCGTTATTTACCATGTACGGCATTGCTGTCACCATCTCAGCTTGGCTTTCAGGAACGTTTGTCCAAACTTGGGGGCCGAGAAAAACGATGACTGTCGGATTGCTTGCATTTATCCTCGGTTCGGCCGCTTTTATCGGCTGGGCGATTCCTCATATGTATTATCCGGCTCTCTTGGGCAGCTATGCTCTTAGAGGCTTGGGATATCCGCTGTTTGCATACTCTTTTCTCGTATGGGTGTCATACAGCACCTCTCAAAATATTCTCGGAAAAGCCGTCGGATGGTTTTGGTTTATGTTTACGTGCGGCCTTAACGTGCTCGGCCCGTTCTATTCCAGCTATGCGGTTCCGGCCTTTGGAGAAATCAATACGCTTTGGAGCGCTTTACTGTTTGTGGCGGCAGGCGGAATTCTTGCCTTATTTTTTAACAAAGATAAATTTACTCCGATACAAAAACAAGATCAGCCGAAATGGAAAGAATTGTCGAAGGCATTTACAATTATGTTTGAAAACCCTAAGGTAGGCATCGGCGGAGTGGTCAAGACGATTAATGCGATAGGACAATTTGGATTTGCCATCTTTCTTCCTACTTATTTAGCACGATACGGGTATTCGGTTTCGGAATGGCTGCAAATATGGGGGACGCTGTTTTTTGTGAATATTGTGTTTAATATCATTTTCGGTGCAGTCGGAGATAAACTTGGCTGGCGCAATACGGTCATGTGGTTTGGCGGTGTCGGATGCGGTATTTTTACGCTGGCGCTGTATTACACGCCTCAGCTGATCGGGCATCAGTATTGGGTGCTCATGATTATCGCCTGCTGCTACGGTGCGGCTTTAGCAGGCTACGTTCCATTAAGCGCGCTTTTGCCGACGCTTGCACCTGATAATAAAGGCGCTGCCATGTCAGTGTTGAATCTGGGATCTGGTTTATGTGCGTTTATTGCGCCGGGCATCGTGAGTCTTTTCATTGGGCCGCTCGGTGCAGGCGGCGTAATTTGGATCTTTGCGGCATTGTATTTTTTCAGTGCCTTTCTGACGCGATTCTTGACAATTTCTGAGCAAAGCACAGATGTGTATACGGAGGAACGGTTTGTCAGGGAAAATGTGCAGACAAATTTTGATAAAACGGTTAAGCAGTAGCCTCTTTGGTCAAACTAATCATAAACGTGTGCAAAGAGGTGTAGAGGGTGAAACGATTCAGCACGGCGTATCTTTTGCTGGGCATTCTTTGCTCAGCGGCAGTATTTTTAATAGGAGCTCCTTCCCGCGCACTTGGCGCGGAAGTGGAGCACTATGAGCCGCTGCAGGTGCATGTGCAGCTTGAAAAGGTGTATTTGGACGGCGATGTCAGCATTGAGCATAAGCATGAAAAAGTGTTTTCTATGGATGATTTTTGGGCAGCTTATGCCGGATGGACGCTTGTGGAACAAAAAAAGGGATATGTGCTCTTCCGGAAGCAAATGGACGATATTTCTCCGCTCAGCAAGGTCAACGGGTATATCGGTGTATCGGATAATGGAGTGATTTCCACTTTTCATGGGCGGCCTGAGCCAGCTTCCGAACCAATTCAGTCTTTTTTTCAAATTGATTTAGAAAGGCTGGAAAGCCATATGCAAAAAAATCTGCTGAAAGGCATTCCATTTCGGACAAAAGCGGAGTTTGAGGATGTCATCGAACATATGAAGACATACAGCGGGTAACGTCCGCTGATTGAAGACATGTATTCATGTCTTTTTTTTCGTGAAAGAATGAGAGAGAAGCGAACATATGTTAACTTTTCTATAAGACTTTGGCTGTTTTTATGGTACAATGAAGAACAGTCAAAGAGGTGAATTTGCGTGATTGAATTTGTTAAAGGGACGATTGATTATGTATCTCCCCAATATATTGTCATAGAGAACGGCGGCATCGGCTATCAGATTTTCACGCCGAATCCGTTTATATATAAGGAGAGAAGCCAAGAAACGATTTTTACATACCATCATATCAGAGAGGATGCTTTTTCGCTTTACGGTTTTTCAACAAGAGAGGAGAAGGCGCTCTTTACAAAGCTGTTAAACGTGACCGGAATTGGCCCGAAAGGAGCACTTGCCATCTTGGGCTCGGGTGATCCCGGAGCGGTCATCCAAGCAATTGAAAATGAGGATGAAGCTTTTTTGGTCAAGTTTCCTGGAGTAGGAAAGAAAACCGCACGCCAGATTATTCTAGATTTAAAAGGAAAGCTGGCAGATGTTGTGCCTGAAATGATTGAAAATCTGTTTAATCATGAAGAAAGGCTTGAAAAGCAAACAGCGGAAACGGCTCTTGAAGAAGCACTTGAAGCCCTCAGGGTTCTCGGATATGCTGAAAAAGAAATCAAAAAGGTGCTTCCTCACCTTAAAGAAGAAATTGGGCTGACAACAGACCAATATGTGAAAAAAGCATTACAAAAACTATTAAAGTAAGGTGATGTTCATGGATGAACGGCTCGTCTCAAGTGAAGCAGACAACCATGAATCAGTGATAGAGCAAAGCCTTAGGCCGCAAAATCTGGCACAGTATATCGGGCAGCATAAGGTAAAAGAAAATTTGCGCGTGTTTATAGATGCGGCGAAAATGAGACAGGAGACGCTGGATCATGTTCTTCTGTACGGGCCGCCCGGACTCGGAAAAACAACGCTTGCTTCCATTGTAGCCAATGAAATGGGAGTGGAATTGCGGACGACATCAGGGCCTGCGATTGAAAGGCCTGGTGATTTGGCTGCTATATTAACGGCGCTGGAACCGGGAGATGTATTATTTATTGATGAAATACATAGGCTGCACAGATCGATCGAAGAGGTGCTTTATCCTGCAATGGAAGACTTTTGCCTGGACATTGTGATTGGCAAAGGCCCATCTGCCCGCTCGGTTCGGCTCGACCTTCCGCCTTTTACGCTGGTGGGAGCCACGACGAGGGTGGGGCTTTTGACGGCTCCTTTAAGAGACAGATTCGGCGTAATGTCTCGCCTTGAGTACTATACACAAGAAGAACTGGCGGATATTGTCACAAGAACCGCTGATGTATTCGAGGTTGAGATTGATAAACCGTCGGCTCTTGAAATTGCAAGAAGATCGAGAGGGACGCCCCGCGTGGCGAACCGCCTGCTGAGAAGGGTGCGCGATTTCGCCCAAGTGCTGGGTGACAGCAGGATTACGGAAGACATTTCTCAGAATGCGCTGGAGCGGCTTCAGGTTGACCGCCTCGGTTTGGATCATATTGATCATAAGCTGCTGATGGGCATGATCGAAAAATTCAACGGCGGCCCAGTAGGCCTTGATACGATTTCAGCTACCATCGGCGAGGAATCGCATACGATTGAAGACGTATATGAACCATATCTGCTGCAAATTGGATTTATACAAAGAACGCCGCGTGGAAGGATCGTGACACCGGCCGTTTATCATCATTTCCAAATGGAGGCTCCCCGATATGACTGAATTTCCTAAGATCATTATGATTCTTGGTGCTGTTATGCTTATTATCGGAGCAGTTTTGCATTTTGTCGGCAAGATGCCGGGAGATATTTTTGTGAAAAAAGGAAATGTCACGTTTTTCTTCCCGGTTGTCACTTGTATTATTATAAGTGTGGTATTATCAATTTTGTTCAATCTTTTTGGCAGAATGAAATAACAAAAGACTAGAATAAAGGTGAAATCATCATGAAAGTCGATTTATTTGATTTTGAACTACCAGAACGTTTAATTGCACAAGTACCGTTGGAGCAGCGTGATGCTTCAAGGCTGATGGTGCTCGATAAACATACAGGAGAGCTTACTGACAGCTCGTTTAAACACATTATCAGCTTCTTTAACGAAGGCGATTGTCTAGTCCTGAACAATACCCGGGTACTGCCTGCGCGGTTATTCGGCACAAAAGAGGATACCGGCGCGAAAGTGGAACTTCTTTTGTTGAAACAGGAAACCGGTGATAAATGGGAAACACTTGCCAAACCGGCGAAACGGGTGAAAAAAGGAACTGTTGTCACATTTGGAGACGGAAGATTGAAGGCAATCTGCACGGAAGAGCTTGAGCACGGCGGCAGAAAGATGGAATTTCAATATGACGGTATTTTCTACGAGGTGCTTGAATCCCTTGGAGAGATGCCGCTCCCTCCATATATCAAAGAACAGCTTGATGACAAAGAGCGCTACCAGACAGTGTATTCAAAAGAAATCGGCTCTGCTGCTGCGCCTACAGCTGGCCTTCACTTCACGGAAGAAATCTTACAGCAGCTGAAAGACAAAGGCGTGCAAATTGAGTTCATCACACTGCACGTAGGCCTTGGAACGTTTCGCCCTGTGAGTGCCGATGAAGTGGAAGAGCATAATATGCATGCAGAGTTTTATCAAATGTCAGAAGAAACGGCTGCAGCCTTAAACAAAGTAAGAGAAAATGGCGGCAGAATCATTTCTGTCGGCACAACCTCGACACGCACGCTTGAGACGATTGCCGGGGAACATGACGGGCAATTTAAAGCATCAAGCGGCTGGACATCTATTTTTATTTATCCGGGCTATGAATTTAAAGCCATTGACGGAATGATTACAAACTTCCATTTGCCGAAATCGTCATTGATTATGCTGGTCAGCGCGCTTGCTGGAAGAGAAAACATTCTGCGTGCCTATAACCATGCAGTGGAAGAGGAATACCGTTTCTTCAGCTTCGGAGACGCGATGCTGATTATATAATTTGAGAACAGGAGGCCTCATCAAAAGTGGCTGAACAACCAATACGCTATGAATTTATAAAAGAATGCAAACAAACAGGAGCGCGGCTGGGCAAAGTGCATACGCCTCACGGCTCCTTTGAAACGCCGGTTTTTATGCCGGTCGGCACACTGGCGACAGTCAAAACAATGTCGCCTGAAGAGCTGAAAGCAATGGATGCAGGCATCATTTTGAGCAACACTTATCATCTATGGCTTCGTCCGGGCCAAGACATTGTCAAAGAAGCGGGCGGGCTCCATAAATTTATGAACTGGGACCGCGCAATTTTAACAGATTCAGGCGGTTTTCAGGTCTTTTCTTTAAGCAAGTTTCGTAATATAGAGGAAGAGGGTGTCCATTTCCGCAATCATCTAAATGGAGACAAGCTGTTTTTATCTCCGGAAAAAGCGATGGAGATCCAAAACGCACTCGGCTCTGATATTATGATGGCGTTTGACGAATGCCCGCCATACCCGGCGGAGTACGACTATATGAAGCGGTCAGTTGAACGGACAAGCCGCTGGGCGGAACGCTGCCTGAATGCCCACAATCGTCAGGATGAACAAGGGCTGTTTGGTATTGTACAAGGCGGAGAATATGAAGATCTGCGGACACAAAGTGCGAAGGACTTGATTTCCCTTGATTTTCCGGGATATGCTATAGGCGGATTGTCTGTAGGTGAACCGAAGGATGTCATGAACCGTGTACTCGAATTTACAACACCGCTCTTGCCGAAGGATAAACCGAGATATCTGATGGGAGTAGGTTCTCCGGACGCACTGATCGACGGAGCGATCCGCGGGGTCGATATGTTTGACTGTGTGCTGCCTACACGGATTGCAAGAAACGGCACAGTGTTTACTGCTGAAGGACGACTCAATATGAAAAATGCGAAATTTGAAAGAGACTTCCGTCCGATTGATGAAGAGTGTGATTGCTATACATGTAAAAACTACACTCGCGCGTACATTAGGCACTTGATTCGCTGCAATGAAACATTCGGCCTTCGATTAACAACTTACCATAACCTTCATTTTCTGTTACACTTAATGGAGCAGGTAAGACAGGCTATTCGCCAGGATCGTCTGGGTGATTTCAGAGAAGAGTTCTTTGAGCGTTACGGCTATAACAAGCCAAATGCGAAAAGCTTCTAAATAAAACATAACAGGCTTACAGAAAGGGGTGAAAATGATGACTGGCACTTTAGGTACATTGGTTCCTATTATTTTAATGTTTGCGGTCCTTTACTTCTTGCTGATTCGTCCTCAGCAAAAGCAGCAAAAGGCTGTACGCCAAATGCAAGAGGAACTGAAAAAAGGCGATTCAGTAGTGACAATCGGGGGATTGCACGGTACTGTTGACTCTATCGACGAAAGCAAAGTCGTAATTAAGACTGGTGATAACACACGTCTTACGTTCGACCGCCGCGCGATCAGAGAAGTTTCTGCTGCTGAATAACAGCAGGAGCTATACATAGCAAACAAAAAAGAGCGGGCAAGTGAGCCCGCTCTTTTTTTGTCATCTTTTCAGCAAGATTGAAAACCCTTGAAGTCTAGGAAGGCCGAGTACCGGAGCGCAGCGAATGTATAAATTCGTGAGTACCGGAACGTAGGCCTGACAACGAATGCGAGGGTTTGTCGACATGCTGAAAGAGCGGGTGAGCCCGCTCTTTTTTATGTGGAAGACCTGTTTCCCCTCATGTTCACGCCGAAAATCCCGCCCAGCATGCACACTCCTAAAAATCCCAGATGGAAGATCAGCTGTTCTGCTGTAAATGTCTTTCCGAATCCTAAATACTGAAACAATAAGATAATCAGAGAAAAACTTAAGGCGGTCAATGCGCCAATCATCCAGCCTCTTTCCTTGCCTTTCCCGCCTGAAATGAACCCGCCGATAAATAAAGAGAGAAATGAGATAGCTGTGATCAGCCAGTTAAATGATGATTCTTCCAGCGAGGTTGCGGTCAATAAAAGTGAAACCGCCAAACTTGTCAGGAGCATGGCTGAAAATATGGCGATTAAGCCGTAAAGAATGCCTTTTCCAACTTGTTTCGTTTCCTCCATGATTGTCTCCTCTCTGCCTGTATTAAAAGGCTTCTGTTCTTTTTGTTCAAAACCGTCAGACATGCTGATGGCTCGTCTTTGTAAAAATGTATTCCCTTATCCCATGAATTAGACGTAAAAGCTTTGTGAAATGCAATCGGTTTTTCTTACATAAATTGATCATTTTGTTGCAACCTATAATGAGTTGGAGGTGCATAATGGAAGAGCTTCTCACTATTGCGTTTCGCACAGTCGTATTGTATTTTGTGATATTGGTCATTTTTCGTTTCATGGGCAAACGGGAGATCGGAGAGCTTAGTATTTTAGATCTCGTTGTCTTTATCATGATGGCTGAAATTGCCGTTTTAGCCATAGAAAACGTAGACGATCATCTATTTCATACCATTTTGCCAATGCTTGTATTAATGATCATTCAAGTGACTTTGGCATACTTTTCTTTAAAAAACCGAAAAGTCCGCCAGCTTCTTGACGGTAAGCCGACCATAATTATCAAATATGGAAAAATTGACGAAGAAGCCATGAAATCACAGCGTTATAATTTTGATGATTTAATGGTTCAGCTCAGAGAAAATAGCGTCGACAGAGTAGCTGACGTATCATTTGCCATTTTAGAGCCGTCGGGCAAACTGACTATTGTAAAGAAAGAAAATAGCGGAGAGCATCGGCAGCTCGAAATGCCGCTCATTATAGATGGCTTCATTCAAACAGAAAACCTGTCCAGAATCAGTAAAGATAAAAAATGGCTGCTTGAAAATTTGCAAAAACACGGATACACCAACCCTTCAGATATTTCATTTTGCTCGTTTACAGACGGAGAAATATATATTGATGAAAAAGATGGGCACCGCACGTGACCATTATCGGATGATCAACCGTCCGATAATGGGAATGCGGCGAAGCTCATCTTTTTTAATTAAACGGAAAACGAGCAGGAGGATCATATAAATGGCGGCGCTCGCCGCAATCCATCCGGCTAGATTGACAGCCTCAGATGCTCCAAAGCTTATATATTGTTTGATGGCGGAGCTGATGAATCCGCAAATTACAATAACAGCGAAGCTGAGCGCGTACTCCTTGATTTTGATGCTGATCGGCAGCACTTTGCTTACGGTTGCTGCGTGCAATAGCGTGACGAGCACCATGCCTGTCACAATGGCTAATGCCGCGCCCATAATGCCAAGAGAAGGCCTTGTGGCAAGGACAAAAATAAGGCCTGTTTTGACAAGCGCTCCGATTAAGCTGTTCATCATCGCAGCTCCTGCCAAATTAAGCGCCTGCAGCACAGCTTGAAGCGGGCCTTGGAAATAATAAAGCAGAAAAAACGGGGCCATCACTTTTATAAATACAGCTGCGCCTGAGGAACCGTACATCACTCTCATCAGCTCATCCGCAAATACAAATAAAATAACAACTGAAATGCCTCCGCTGAGCAGACAGAGACGCATCGCCTGTTCCAAGCGGTATTCCACCACCTGCAATTTTTTCTGCTCCATTCCTTCACTGATCGCAGGAACAAGCGCGGTCGACAAAGAATATGTAATAAAGCTGGGCAGAGTCAGCAGCGTCATGGCAAAGCCGGTCAGTTCCCCGTATTGCTTTGTTGCGGCAACTGTTGCCACACCGGCGATGGCAAGGCTTTGAGCGACGACGATTGGCTCGAAAAACCAAGAGAGGTTTCCGATAAAGCGGCTCCCGGTTGTTGGAAGGGACACGCTCATTAATTGGGTAAAGGTTTGTTTTCCGTTTTTAATTGACTGGAAAAAATGCTTTCTGATTCTAATTGTCTTTTTATACTTAAAGCAAACGAATAAATAAAGAAGTGATGCCAGCTCCCCTGCCACTGAGGATAGCATTGCCCCCGCTGCAGCATATTCAATTCCGTAAGGGAGAAAAATCGTTGTGCAGACAGCCACGAGTGAAATGCGGACGACCTGTTCAAGGACTTGTGACATAGCAAGCGGGTTCATATTCTGTTTTCCTTGAAAGTATCCCCTCAGCACACTCGATATAGCAATAATCGGCACAACCGGCGTAATGGCCAAGAGCGGATACAGTGTTCGCTTGTCTGTCAGCATCGTTTCAGCCATAACCGGGGCGAAAAACAGAAACAGCGGTGTAAAGATTAAGCTGAGCACTCCCGTGATGGTAAGAGACATGACTAAAATATTTTTCGTTTTTTGATGATCTCCGCGCGCACTGGCTTCAGCGACTAGCTTGCTGATCGCGACCGGCAGACCGAATTGAGTTAATGTAGTGGCCAAGAAGAAGGTAGGCGCCGCCATCATGTAAAGCCCGACTCCTTCTTCACCGATAAAACGGGCGATAACCACCCGGTTGACAAACCCGAGCATTCTTGTAACCATTCCTGCTGCGATAAGGATAAGAGTGCCCTTTAAAAACGTCTGTTTCGCCATTTTTACCCCCTGCCTTCTCAAACTACCTGGAATCATATACAATAAAGATATGCGTATATATCGTCCAAGCATGACAAGTCTTCTTGAAAAACAATAAAAAAGGAGCGTGGAATTCGTGGAGAAGCATCCAGCCGATCTATATAAAGACCACGTCAGGCCGTTTCTTTACAGCAAACTGGAAGAGTTTAAGATTCTCGGGTATGATGATGTTGAACTCGAAAGTTTGTGGTCATACTTAACAGATAAGAAGTGGAAAAAGAAAACGGAACTGAACATTTATGAACTGGCGAGTGATATTTTATCAGTGAAAATTGGCGAATTTATGAACTATGCAACCGTTGAGTCATTTAAAACGTCTAATTGGCTGGGCAGTGAAGAGGGCCAGGAAGCATTGGAAGAACTGCTGAGATAGCAGGTTGATTCGCACAGGTTTAAGGGAGGATATACATAATGAAAAAAGGACGCTTGATTGCGTTTTTCCTTTTCGTTCTATTGATCGGCACGGGCTTGGGCTACTTTACGAAGCCTGCCGCTAACAATATTACGTTAGGATTGGATTTGCAAGGCGGATTTGAGGTGCTGTATGATGTACAGCCTGTAAAAAAAGGTGACAAAATCACAAAAGACGTTCTGGTCAGCACTGTAGAGGCATTGAACCGCCGGGCCAATGTTCTCGGTGTCAGCGAACCGAACATCCAAATTGAAGGGAATAACCGGATTCGCGTTCAGCTCGCTGGTGTGACAAACCAAAACAGAGCGCGTGAAATTTTGGCGACTGAAGCGCAGCTTTCTTTCAGAGATACGAATGACAAAGAATTGCTGAATGGCTCTGACCTCGTCGAAAACGGAGCTAAACAAACGTATGACGCCAAAACAAATGAACCGATTGTCAGCATTAAACTGAAAGATGCTGATAAATTCGGCGAAGTGACCAAAAAGGTCATGAAAATGGCGCCAAACAACCAGCTTGTTATTTGGATGGATTACGAAAAAGGGGACTCCTTTAAAAAAGAGGTTCAAAAAGAGCACCCTAAATATGTATCCGCCCCAAATGTAAGTCAGGAATTAAACACAACTGACGTTACAATTGAAGGGCAATTTACGGTTCAAGAAGCAAAAGATTTAGCCAGCATTTTAAACGCAGGCGCACTTCCTGTGAAACTGACTGAAAAATATTCGACATCAGTAGGCGCACAATTCGGCCAGCAGGCTCTCCATGATACGGTGTTCGCCGGTATTGTCGGTATCGCAATTATTTTCTTATTTATGCTTTTCTATTACCGTCTGCCGGGGTTAATCGCGGTGATTACGCTATCTGTTTATATCTACATTACACTCCAGATCTTTGACTGGATGAATGCCGTACTCACGCTTCCGGGAATTGCCGCTCTCATTTTAGGTGTCGGGATGGCTGTTGACGCCAACATTATTACCTATGAGCGGATTAAAGAAGAGCTCAAGCTAGGAAAGTCAGTCCGCTCTGCCTTCCGTTCAGGAAACAGACGGTCATTTGCGACGATTTTTGATGCGAATATTACAACCATTATTGCAGCGGTTGTGCTCTTTATCTTTGGGACAAGCTCTGTTAAAGGGTTTGCGACAATGCTGATCCTATCGATTTTGACAAGCTTTATCACTGCCGTTTTCTTATCGAGATTTCTCCTCGCTCTCCTTGTGGAAAGCAGATGGCTTGATCGGAAAAAAGGCTGGTTTGGTGTCAATAAGAAACATATCATGGATATTCAGGATACGGATGAAAATACAGAGCCGCATACGCCATTCCAAAAATGGGATTTCACGAGCAAACGCAAATACTTCTTTATTTTCTCCAGTGCGGTCACGGTTGCCGGGATTATTATCCTGCTTGTGTTCAGGCTGAATCTTGGCATTGACTTTGCAAGCGGTGCACGGATTGAAGTGCAAAGCGACCATAAGCTGACGACAGAGCAAGTTGAAAAGGATTTTGAATCTCTTGGTATGGACCCTGATACTGTCGTTCTGTCAGGCGAAAAGAGCAATATCGGTGTTGCCCGTTTTGTCGGGGTGCCAGATAAAGAAACCATAGCAAAAGTAAAAACGTATTTTAAAGACAAATACGGGTCTGAGCCAAATGTCAGCACAGTTTCACCGACAGTGGGTAAGGAGCTGGCAAGAAATGCGCTGTACGCAGTTGCTATAGCTTCTATTGGCATCATTATTTACGTTTCAATCCGATTCGAATACAAAATGGCGATTGCTGCCATCGCCTCATTGCTATATGACGCATTCTTTATCGTCACGTTCTTCAGTATTACAAGGCTTGAGGTAGATGTTACGTTCATCGCGGCCATCTTGACGATAATCGGGTATTCCATTAACGATACAATCGTTACATTTGACAGGGTCCGCGAGCATATGAAAAAGCGTAAGCCGAAAACATTTGCCGATCTGAACCATATTGTAAACCTGAGCCTGCAGCAAACCTTTACACGTTCAATTAACACTGTATTAACTGTTGTGATTGTTGTTGTGACATTGCTGATCTTTGGAGCATCTTCTATTACTAACTTCTCAATTGCTTTATTGGTCGGGCTGTTAACAGGCGTTTATTCTTCTCTATACATTGCCGCACAAATTTGGCTTGCATGGAAAGGAAGAGAACTGAAAAAAGATTCGGCGCAATAAAAAATATCAGGCTGTCCTCTGCAGGGCAGCCTGTTTTTTGAAGTTTCATTGAACTTAAAATAGACATTTGCTATAATGACATACGCTTACATTTAAACATATATATGGTGTTAAAAGTGTTTATGACTGGTTTTCAGATATGTAGGAGGGTTTATATATGAGGGTTCGCGAATCAGAGCTGCCGGGCATAGGACAAAAAGTTGAAATGATTACTAGAAACCGTGATAAAATTTCAATTATCATTCATCATGACGGACGAAGAGAGCTTTACTATTTTGACGAAAACGACCATGAGGAATGTGTTGCCTCCGTGCAGTTTGATGACGCTGAAGCAAGGCAAATGTCTGCAATTCTTGGCGGAATGGCATATAAACCGAAAGCATTAGAACAGGTCGAGTCAGCCCTTGATGATTTGATTATAGAGTGGTGTAAAGCAGAGGCGGGAGCGCCTGCCATTCATCAGACGATTGGTGATTTGAATGTGGGTCAGGAATATCATGTAACGGTCATTGCAATTGTTAAAAAGAATCAGGATAAACGACTGAATCCGAGCTCTGAAACAGTCATTGACGAAGGCGATACACTTGTGATTTCCGGTGAGGGAACCGGACTGAAGAGGCTAATCCGGGAAAAATTAACAGCAAAGGGAGCTTAACCTAGTGTTAAGCCATGTTTAAAACCAGTCTTGATGGGGAAAGTTACCTCAATAAGAAGTTTGGGGGAAAAGAGAATGAATAAACAATGGACCATTATTTTCACACTTATTTTCACCTTAATTGTCGCTATTTTCGCAGTCATTAATGTTCGATCCGTAGAAGTTGATTACCTGTTTGGAAGATCAGAATGGCCGCTCATTCTTGTTATTTTGGGCTCAGTTTTAATGGGAGCGCTGATCGTATTTTCTGTCGGCATTTTTCAGGTAATTAAATTGAAGCGGGAAATAAAAACCTTGCGGAAAGAAAATAGAACAGCAATACATAAACAAGAGGATACTCATCTTGCTGATCAGACTGACACACAGGATGCATCAGCCATGATTGAGAAAAAAGACTAGTTTTCGAATATTATTTGAAACCCCTCAGCCTGCTCTAGTATAATAGGGTGGTTGAGGGGTGAATTTATGTTAGCGTCAAAAATGCGATGGGAAATCCAGCGACCAGATCAGGATAAGGTCAAATCACTCACAGAACAATTGCATATAACACCTCTTGTTGCGTCCCTGCTTGTAAAAAGAGGCTTTGATACGGCAGAAAGCGCTAGGCTGTTTTTACATACAAAGGATGCCGATTTTTATGATCCTTTTGAAATGAAAGGCATGAAAGAAGCGGCAGATCGAATAAAACAGGCGATTTCACAACAAGAAAAGATTATGATATATGGCGATTATGACGCCGATGGGGTTACAGGTACGTCAGTGATGCTTCACACGCTGCAAAAACTGTCGGCTCAAGTTGATTTTTATATACCTGACCGTTTTAAAGAAGGATATGGACCTAATGAACAGGCGTTTCGTTCGATTAAAGAACGGGGCTTCTCTTTGATCATTACGGTTGATACAGGAATTGCCGCTGTGCATGAAGCGAAGGTGGCAAAGGAACTCGGACTGGATGTCATCATTACCGATCATCATGAACCGGGACCGGAGCTTCCGGATGTCCATGCGATCGTCCACCCGAAGCAGCCTGGCTGCACTTACCCGTTTAAGGAGCTTGCTGGGGTTGGAGTCGCGTTTAAGCTTGCCCACGCTTTATTGGGTGAACTTCCTGATGAACTGCTTGACCTGGCGGCTATCGGCACCATTGCCGATCTAGTCCCGCTGCATGACGAAAACAGATTAATTGCAACACTAGGACTTGAAAGGCTTCGACGGACAAATCGGCTCGGCTTAAAAGAGCTGATTAAGCTGTCAGGCGGAGACATCGGAGAAGCGAACGAAGAAACTATCGGATTTCAGCTCGCACCAAGGCTGAATGCCGTCGGAAGAATCGAACAGGCTGATCCCGCTGTTCATTTGCTTATGTCAGAGGATTCGTTTGAAGCGGAAGAGCTTGCCGCAGAAATTGACCAGCTGAACAAAGAGCGCCAAAAAATGGTCAGCAAAATGACGGATGAAGCGATTGAAATGGTTGAACAGCAAGGGCTCGATCAAACTG
Source organism: Bacillus sp. GW821-FHT01G09 (assembly GCF_059422205.1). Classification (NCBI taxonomy): domain Bacteria; kingdom Bacillati; phylum Bacillota; class Bacilli; order Caryophanales; family Bacillaceae; genus Bacillus; species Bacillus sp. GW821-FHT01G09. The sequence continues at coordinate 175,378 of NZ_JBWKWL010000003.1, read as the reverse complement.
CAATTGTCGTGGCCAAAGCCGGATGGAACCCGGGAGTCGTCGGGATTGTGGCTTCAAAGCTTGTGGACCGTTTCTACCGACCGGCCATTGTTCTTGGCATTGATGAAGAAAAGGGAATCGCTAAAGGTTCGGCACGAAGCATCAGAGGATTTAATTTATTTGAGAGCCTTTCTGAATGCAGAGATATTCTTCCTCATTTCGGCGGCCATCCAATGGCTGCGGGGATGACGCTGAAAGCCGAAGATGTGCCGGATTTGCGAAGCAGGCTGAATGAAATAGCGGACAATACGCTTACGGAAGAGGATTTTATTCCCGTACAGGAAGTCGACCTTGTCTGCGGCGTCGAAGACATTACAGTTGAAAGCATCGCAGAAATGAACATGCTGTCTCCTTTTGGCATGCTGAACCCGAAACCGCACGTTCTCGTAGAAAACGCAGTACTGGAAGATGTCCGCAAGATAGGGGCAAATAAGACTCATGTTAAAATGACGATCAGAAACGAGTCGTCCCAGCTTGATTGCGTCGGTTTTAATAAAGGCGAGCTTGAAGAAGGCATTGTACCGGGTTCAAGAATTTCCATTGTCGGTGAGATGTCAATCAACGAATGGAACAATCGAAAAAAGCCGCAGCTTATGATAAAGGATGCCGCTGTTTCTGAATGGCAGCTGTTTGACTTAAGGGGAAAACGGACGTGGGAAGACACAGTTTCCGCCCTTCCATCTGCTAAACGGGCCATTGTCTCTTTCAAAGAAGACTCAACAACATTACTTCAAACTGAAGGCCTTCGCCGAGAAGTGCACGTCATCAGCTCAGAAGATCAAGCAAAGGCGTTTGACCTCGATGGTGCATATATTGTATTACTGGATCCGCCGCCTTCGCTGGACATGCTCGCACGTTTGCTGGAAGGCAAGGCGCCTGAGCGGATATATTTTATTTTTCTCAATCATGAGGACCACTTTTTATCAACTTTTCCCGCAAGAGACCACTTTAAATGGTATTATGCGTTCTTGCTGAAAAGAGGCGCTTTTGACGTGGAAAAACACGGTTCAGAGCTTGCAAAACATAAAGGCTGGTCCGTTGAAACAATCAATTTCATGACAAAGGTGTTTTTTGATCTCGGTTTTGTTAAAATAGAGAATGGTGTGCTGTCTGTTGTGAGCGGAGCAAAGAAACGCGACTTAACAGACTCACAAACATATCAGGCGAAACAGCAGCTGATGGAACTGGATCAAAAGCTGAATTATTCTTCTGCTGAAGAGCTGAAGGAATGGCTGAATAAGCTGATGAAACAAGATTCAGAGGCTTATGAAAGTACGAGGAGGACATAAAACAGATGGATTTAAAACAATACGTAACAATTGTACCGGATTACCCGAAAGAGGGCGTGCAATTTAAAGATATTACGACACTGATGGATAAAGGCGATGTATACCGCTATGCCACAGATCAAATTGTTGAATATGCGAAAGAAAAGCAAATTGATTTGGTCGTTGGCCCTGAAGCGCGCGGCTTTATTATCGGCTGTCCCGTTGCTTACGCGCTTGGCGTAGGTTTTGCGCCGGTCCGCAAAGAAGGCAAGTTGCCTCGTGAAGTAATCAAAGTGGATTATGGCTTGGAATACGGGAAAGACGTATTAACGATCCATAAAGATGCGATTAAGCCTGGTCAGCGTGTGCTTATTACAGATGACCTGCTTGCGACAGGCGGCACAATTGAAGCGACAATCAAACTTGTTGAAGAACTTGGCGGCGTTGTTGCTGGTATCGCTTTCTTAATCGAGCTTTCTTACCTTGACGGCAGAGATAAGCTGGAAAATTACGACATCTTAACATTAATGAAATACTAAGGATAACCGCATAACGAAAAAGCACTCCATGTCAGGGTGCTTTTTTCCTATTGTTTTGCATTTATTTTATATAATATTTGGCTATTTGAACTTCTGCTCTTTACATCTTTCGTTTTTTTCTTGATAATAAACTACAATACAGTTTACATTTTAAAAAAGGTGATTCCATGGCGAACGAACAAGTATTGACTGCCGAGCAAGTTATAGATAAAGCGCGCAGCTATCTATCTGATGAGCATATCGCATTTGTCGAAAAAGCATATCTGTACGCTGAAGATGCTCATCGCGAGCAATACCGCAAATCGGGCGAGCCATATATTATTCATCCGATTCAGGTTGCGGGGATACTCGTTGATCTTGAAATGGACCCTTCCACAATCGCGGGCGGATTTTTGCACGATGTCGTGGAAGATACAGATGTGACGCTCGATGACCTGAAAGAAGCATTTTCCGAAGAAGTGGCAATGCTTGTAGACGGCGTAACGAAACTCGGCAAAATTAAATATAAATCTCAAGAGGAACAGCAGGCGGAAAATCATCGCAAAATGTTTGTCGCTATGGCTCAAGATATCAGGGTCATATTGATCAAGCTGGCGGATCGTCTTCACAATATGCGGACACTGAAACATCTGCCTCAGGAAAAACAGCGGAGAATCTCCAATGAAACGCTGGAAATTTTTGCTCCTTTGGCGCATCGTCTCGGGATTTCAAAAATTAAGTGGGAATTGGAAGATACGGCGCTCCGTTATTTGAACCCTCAGCAATATTACAGAATTGTCAACCTCATGAAGAAGAAACGTGCAGAACGTGAGCTTTATGTCGATGAGGTTGTCAATGAAGTGAAGAAACGTGTCGAAGAAGTAAATATCAAGGCTGACTTCTCGGGACGTCCGAAACATATTTACAGCATTTATCGAAAAATGGTGCTGCAAAACAAGCAATTCAATGAAATTTACGATTTGCTGGCTGTCCGTATTCTTGTGAATAGCATAAAGGACTGCTACGCGGTGCTTGGCATCATTCACACATGCTGGAAACCGATGCCCGGCAGATTCAAAGATTATATCGCAATGCCGAAGCCGAATATGTATCAATCACTTCATACAACGGTTATTGGGCCTAAAGGCGATCCGCTTGAAGTGCAGATCCGCACCTTTGAAATGCATGAAATAGCGGAATACGGGGTAGCGGCTCACTGGGCTTATAAAGAAGGGAAAGCAGCCAATGAAGGTGCAACCTTTGAGAAAAAGCTTTCTTGGTTCCGTGAAATTTTAGAATTTCAAAATGAATCGACAGATGCAGAAGAATTTATGGAATCGCTCAAAATTGATTTGTTCTCTGACATGGTGTATGTCTTTACGCCAAAAGGAGATGTAATCGAGCTTCCGTCCGGTTCTGTTCCGATTGACTTTTCTTACCGGATTCACTCTGAAATCGGCAATAAAACAATCGGTGCCAAAGTAAACGGAAAAATGGTTACGCTTGACCATAAGCTTCGGACAGGTGATATCGTTGAAATTCTCACCTCTAAGCATTCCTACGGTCCGAGCCAGGATTGGGTGAAGCTTGCCCAAACATCCCAAGCGAAGCATAAAATCCGTCAATTCTTTAAGAAACAGCGGCGTGAAGAAAATGTCGAAAAAGGCCGTGAACTGGTCGAAAAAGAAATTAAAAACTTGGATTTTGAATTGAAGGATGTTTTAACGCCGGAGAATATTCAAAAGGTTGCTGACAAATTTAATTTCTCAAATGAAGAGGATATGTACGCGGCGGTCGGTTACAACGGCATTACGGCTCTGCAGGTGGCGAACCGCCTAACAGAAAAAGAGAGAAAGCAGCGCGATCAGGAAGAACAGGAAAAGATCGTTCAGGAAGTCACTGGGGAACCTAAGCCATACCCGCAAGGAAGAAAACGGGAAGCTGGCGTTCGTGTCAAGGGCATCGACAACCTCCTTGTCCGTTTATCAAAATGCTGCAATCCTGTGCCAGGTGATGATATTGTCGGCTTTATCACAAAAGGCAGAGGGGTTTCGGTCCATCGCGAAGACTGTCCGAATGTCAAAACGAATGAAGCCCAAGAGCGGCTGATCCCAGTAGAGTGGGAGCATGAGTCACAGGTTCAAAAGCGCAAGGAATACAATGTTGAGATAGAGATTCTTGGGTATGACCGCCGCGGATTGCTGAACGAGGTACTCCAGGCAGTGAATGAAACGAAAACAAATATTTCATCTGTCTCTGGCAAATCGGATCGCAATAAAGTGGCAACTATTCATATGGCGATTTTTATTCAGAATATCAATCACTTGCATAAAGTCGTCGAGCGTATTAAACAGATTAGAGATATCTACTCTGTGCGCCGCGTCATGAACTAAAGGGGTTAGAAAATGAGATTAGTTGTTCAGCGAGTAACAGAAGCAAGCGTTACAGTGGACGAAGAGGTCGTCGGCCAAATTGGACAAGGCCTTATGGTGCTGGTCGGCATCACTCATGATGATACAGAAGATGATGCAGCTTATTTAGCCGATAAAGTTGTCAATCTCCGTATTTTCGATGACAGTGAAGGGAAAATGAATCTGTCTCTAGTAGATATAGGAGGAGAGATTTTATCCGTCTCACAGTTTACGCTTTATGGAGATACGAAAAAAGGGCGCCGGCCGAACTACATGAACGCGGCCAAACCCGATAAAGCTTTAGGTCTTTATGAAAAATGGAATGACCTGCTTCGTGAAAAAGGAATCAAAGTGGAGACCGGAACGTTTGGAGCAATGATGGATGTTCAGCTTACAAACTCCGGACCGGTCACGCTCATTATGGATTCAAAATAAAAAAAGCTGCCAAAGGCAGCTTTTTTTATTGGAAGTATTTCTCTAATCCGCTTTCGATCCCATCTGTTACTTTTTCTTGGTATGAATTGCTATGTACAATGGCTTCTTCCTGCGGATGGCTTACATATCCCAGCTCGTACAGCATAGCGGGCTGTCTGTTTTCCCGGAGCACATAATAATCTCCGAATAATACGCCGCGGTCTGGAATGGAAGAACGCTTCACCACTTCTGAGTGGACATCTGATGCGAGTTCCTGATCTTTGGCAGGACTGTAGTAATATGCTGTACTGCCTCTAGTAGAGGTATCCGCATAGCTGTCATAATGAATACTGATAAAGGCGTCAGCGTTACGGTAGTGAGACGTAGAGACCCGTGACTGCAGGCTGACAAAGGTATCATCCTGGCGTGTCACATATACATCCGCTCCAGCCGATCGAAGTTTGCTGGCGAGCAGTTTTGCCGTTTTGATCGTCAGGTTTTTCTCGAATTTCCCCGAATATCCGATCGTTCCGCTGTCTTTTCCTCCATGTCCCGGGTCAACAATAATCGTTTTATTGTTTAGAGAGCCGTTTCCAGACGGGGAATCAGAGACTGGCGGTTCACCTGCTTCTTCTGCGCTTTTAGACGTTTGGACCACCCAATTGGCTACATAAGCAGTTTGCCCGTTATCAAGCTTTATTTCATACCAGCTTCCCTTTGAACCGGTAATGGTGTATGAATCTCCTTTGGCAGCGCGCTCAACGATCGAAGCTGATGTTGACGCATCACTTCTTAGATTCGTTCCTCCGTACATGATATAGGCTTTTTTAGCGGAGGATGAACTGCCGGCATTTGCTGAATCATCAGCTGGAACAGAACTAGTCAAAAGGTAATGGCTTGCAACCCAGCCTTTTAGCCCGTTCACCTCAATGTGAGCCCAGCCATTTTTCTCATTGAGAACCGTCAGTTTCGTTCCGCGATCAAGTTTTGTTATAATTGCCGCGTCATGTGAGGCGGAGGCTCTTACATTTAGCGAAGAAACACCGACTGTGCCCGTCGTTGACGCACCGGAATCCTCGGTTTGGTCATTCTCATCAGACGCTGAACTGCTGCCTCCTGATGTGACATATTCAGATGATACCCATCCGGTGGCACTGTGATAGGATATCTTGATCCAGCCCGAATCTTTATCAATGACAGATGCTTGGCTGCCTTGCGGGAATTTGCCGATGACTTCGTATGAAGTGCCCGGGCCGCTTCTCATCCGCAGATCGGGGTCTGTTGATGTCACAGTGCCACTGCTTCCTGAGGAGTTTGTGCTGGCCTGGTCTTCCTTTGTAATAAGCCAGGAGACTACCCAGCCCTTTTCTCCGGAACCAAGCTGTATCTGCACCCAGTCTCCATCTTCCTTTAAAATCGGATAGCGTTCTCCCTTTTTTACTTCCGCTGTAATGCCGTAGCTAAGCCCAGGGCCGCTTCTGACGTTCATTTCATCTGTTGCGATGACCGCTTCTCCTTGAGCAGCTGTAACGGATGAAAAGGTCGGGAATAGCGCTGCGGTGAAAATAATACATACAATAAGGACAAAGTATTTCTTGTTCATTGTGTCCTCCTTTCTGATGATCATTAAAAAAGCATTCTTGTTTAATATCGTAAAGTCCTTTCTGATTTTTAAATAAAAATAAAATGATTTGTTTATACTAAGCGTAAATACAATCAAAAAGGTGTGCAAATCATGAAATATCATCCAAAAATGGGACGTGCATTTCACGACGGTGAAGCGAATCTGCATTACAGCGATCACGCAGATCCCGATACGACTGGTTATCTTACGGAAACAGCATCTGAATTTGGTCTTATGTCTAAAGAAGCAGCGCTGAGGAAAAACAACCGGAATAAAGCTTGACAGAGAACCCCAATCCCATTATTATAATAGAAATTGAGTACATAGCAAATGATGAAAGATTTGAACCAATAATGGAGAAGAGTAGGTCAGATTGCATGATTAGAGAGGAACCCGCCCCAGGCTGAAAGCGGATCCCATTGCGTCTTTCTCGAAACAACACTCCGGAGGTTTCCTGCTGAACGCGTGAATAACGCCATTAGGCAGTGAACGTGAACCTGCGTTAAAGGATCGAGCGGGAATATGAACGTATTCCAACTAGGGTGGCACCACGGGTACAACTCTCGTCCCTACTATCATGTATAGTAGGGGCGGGAGTTTTTTTCATTTTCATCATTAACGATCATTGGATATTTTAAAAGGAATACACAAGGAGGTCTACCTATGGGATATAACATTCCGAGAGGAACACAGGATATTCTGCCTGGAGAATCAGATCGCTGGCAGTTTGTTGAACAAATTATGAGAGACACTTGCCGCACTTATCAATATAAAGAAATCCGCACACCGATTTTTGAGCATACAGAACTGTTTGCCAGAGGCGTCGGAGAATCAACGGATATCGTACAAAAAGAAATGTATACCTTCGAGGACCGCAAAGGCAGAAGCCTGACGCTTCGTCCGGAGGGAACAGCTGCTGCGGTTCGCGCTTTTAATGAAAACAAGCTGTTCGCAAATCCTGTACAGCCGACAAAGCTTTATTATGTCGGGCCGATGTTCCGTTATGAACGTCCTCAGACGGGCCGTTACCGCCAGTTTTATCAGTTTGGAATTGAAGCGATTGGTTCGAAAGACCCTGCAATCGACGCTGAAGTAATGGCGCTTGCGATGAGTATTTATGAAAAAGCTGGTTTAGAAAACGTTAAGCTTGTCATAAACAGTCTCGGCGATCAAGATAGCCGCAAAAGCTACAGAGAAGCGCTCGTGAAACACTTCGAGCCTCGCATCGAAGAATTTTGTTCAGACTGCCAGTCACGGCTGCACACGAACCCGCTTAGAATCTTGGACTGCAAAAAAGATCGAGATCATGAGCTGATGAAATCAGCGCCTTCGATTTTGACATATTTAAATGAAGAATCAGCTGCTTATTTTGACAAAGTGAAACAATACTTAAATGATCTTGGCATTTCGTATGAAATCGATCCGAACCTTGTGAGAGGGCTGGATTATTACAACCACACCGCATTTGAAATTATGAGCAATGCGGAGGGCTTTGGCGCGATTACGACACTTGCCGGCGGCGGACGCTACGACGGGCTTGTCGAACAGATCGGCGGACCTGAAGCACCGGGCATCGGATTTGCGATGAGCATCGAACGCTTGCTTGCCGCAATTGATGCTGAAAAACGAGAGCTGCCTGTTGATAAGGGAATCGACTGCTATATCGTCACACTCGGCGAAAAAGCAAAGGATTATTCTGTTTCATTGGTGTACAAACTGAGAGAAGCAGGCATTTCCAGTGAAATCGATTATGAAAATAAGAAAATGAAAGGCCAGTTTAAAACAGCTGATCGCTTAAATGCCAGATTTATTGCGATTTTGGGTGAAGATGAGCTTGCCCAAAACAAAATCAATGTAAAGGATGCACAGACGGGCGAACAGATTGAAGTGGCACTTGATGAATTTATACATGTGATGAAGGCAAACCAAAAGGGATAAGGAGTGAAACGCATTGTTTGGAAGAACATATTATTGCGGTGATATAACTGAAAAAGCAATTGGCGAATCTGTAACGCTGAAAGGCTGGGTCCAAAAAAGACGAGACCTCGGCGGATTGATTTTTATTGACTTGCGTGACCGTACGGGCATTGTTCAAGTCGTTTTTAACCCTGATGTGTCAAAAGAAGCGCTTGCTATTGCGGAAGGCATCAGAAATGAATACGTGCTTGATATTCAAGGAAAAGTGGTGGCGCGTGAAGAGGGAACAGTTAATCCGAATTTGAAAACAGGCGCGATCGAAATACATGCTGATGGAGTGAACGTATTAAATGCTGCAAAGACTCCTCCATTTGCGATTTCTGATCAAGCTGAAGAAGTGTCAGAGGACGTTCGTTTAAAACACCGTTACTTAGATTTGCGCAGACCGGCTATGTTCCAGACGATGCAGCTGCGCCATAACGTGACGAAAGCTGTTCGCAGCTTTTTAGATGAAAATGGGTTTCTTGATATTGAAACGCCGATTTTAACAGGAAGCACGCCTGAAGGCGCACGTGACTACTTGGTGCCGAGCCGTGTGCACGAAGGTGAGTTCTACGCGCTGCCGCAGTCCCCGCAGCTATTTAAACAGCTTCTGATGGTATCAGGCATTGAACGATATTATCAAATTGCCCGCTGTTTCCGCGATGAAGACTTGCGTGCGGACCGTCAGCCTGAGTTTACGCAAATTGATATTGAAATGTCCTTTATGAGCCAGGAAGACATTATGTCATTGGCTGAGAAGATGATGGCAAAGGTTATGCGTGAAACAAAAGGTGAGGAACTTAAGCTTCCTCTTCCTCGAATGACGTATGACGAAGCAATGAACAAGTACGGTTCTGATAAACCGGATACGCGTTTTGACATGCTTTTGACGGATGTGTCTGACATTGTAAAGGATACGGAATTTAAAGTGTTCTCATCAGCTGTAGCAAACGGCGGCGTGGTTAAAGCCATCAACGTAAAAGGCGGTGCCGGCGATTACTCCAGAAAAGACATCGACGCTCTTGGCGCTTTTGCTGCAAACTACGGGGCAAAAGGGCTTGCCTGGGTGAAGGTTGAGGCAGACGGAGTGAAAGGCCCGATCGCTAAATTCTTTGATGAAGAAAAGCAGTCTAAGCTGATTGAAGCACTTGATGCTGCTGAAGGTGATTTGCTGCTGTTCGGAGCGGATCAATTCGAAGTTGTGGCCGCATCACTCGGCGCCCTGCGCTTAAAGCTTGGGAAAGAGCGCGGGCTGATTGACGAAAAATTGTTTAATTTCTTATGGGTCATCGACTGGCCGTTATTAGAGCATGATCCGGAAGAAGGCCGTTTTTACGCAGCACACCATCCGTTCACAATGCCTGTCCGAGAAGACCTTGAGCTGATTGAAACAGCGCCTGAAGACATGAAAGCACAAGCTTATGACCTCGTTTTAAACGGCTATGAGCTTGGCGGCGGTTCAATCCGTATTTTTGAAAAGGATATTCAGGAAAAAATGTTTGCGCTTCTCGGCTTCTCACCAGAAGAAGCGGCTGAACAGTTTGGATTCCTGCTGGAAGCATTTGAATACGGCGCTCCTCCGCACGGCGGAATCGCACTCGGCTTAGACCGTCTCGTTATGCTTCTCGCTGGACGTACGAACCTGAGAGATACGATTGCATTCCCGAAAACAGCAAGTGCAAGCTGCCTGATGACAGAGGCGCCGGGAGAAGTAAGCGATGCCCAGCTTGACGAGCTTCATCTTTCTATCAAGAAAAAAGTTAAGAACTGAATGTGCAGTTCGATTCTTGAAAATCAAAATCGTCTGTGATATGATTTTGACAAGTTAAATAAAGTCCTGATGTGTTAGTTGTACACCTAGTTTTGACCGAACATTTTTTTGATTTGGGAGCCCGCATTTTTAAATGGCGTATATGCCTCTTTTCATTCGGTAAAGAGGACTTACAAGATTTAAAAGAGGGCACCCACCTGCTGAGAGCGGGTTCAAAACAAAGGAAAGCTGCAACGGCACTATTGGGACTTTATTTTTTGTTCGCAGAAAAACGGCTGCTCATGGATCAGCCATTTTATAGATGAAACCAGAATACGAATGTGGAGTGAGGTTCTTGTTACACCAGTTTTCACGCAATGAATTAGCTATCGGAAAAGAAGGCCTTGAAACGCTGAAAAACAGCACAGTTGCTGTGCTTGGAGTCGGGGGAGTTGGGTCGTTCGCGGCGGAAGCTCTCGCGCGGTCAGGCGTCGGCCGCATTCTGCTTGTCGACAAAGATGATGTCGACATTACAAATGTAAACCGTCAGCTTCACGCGCTGCTTTCAACTGTCGGACAGCCGAAAGTTGATTTAATGAAGGCGCGGATCGCAGACATTAACCCGGAGTGTGAAGTGATCGCGTTAAAAATGTTCTATACGGAGGAAACGTATGAGCAGTTTTTTGACTATGATCTTGACTATGTCATTGATGCGTCAGACACCATTTGTTATAAAATTCATTTAATGAAAGAATGTCTGAAACGGGATATTCCGCTCATCTCCAGCATGGGTGCAGCAAATAAAACGGATCCGACACGCTTCCAAATCGCTGATATCTCAAAAACGCACACTGATCCAATTGCGAAGGTCGTCCGTACGAAATTACGCAAAGAGGGGATCAAAAAAGGCGTTCAAGTGATTTTCTCTGATGAAAGCCCGATTGTCATTCGGGAAGATGTCAGAAAAGAAGTGGGAAATGACGAAGCGAAAATCCGTAAAGCAAAAATGCCGCCTTCCTCTAATGCTTTTGTGCCGTCAGTCGCAGGTTTGATTATGGGCGGACATGTTGTCATGGATCTTTTGAAAGACATTGAAATCAAACGTGTGAAGGATAAATAATGCATAAAAACAGCCTTGATGATCAAGGCTGTTTTTGTTTTATTTTCTTTTCATTAATTTATCGTACACCTGCTTTAAGGCGGATTCGAATTTTCCTGTCTGTTTCGGCTTATAGTATTGCTTATTTTTCAGAGGATCAGGGAGGTATTGTTGTTCGACCCAACCGTTGTCGTAATTGTGCGGGTATTTATAGTCGATTCCTCTTCCTAATTCCTGAGCTCCTTTATAATGCGCGTCTTTTAAATGCTTCGGGACATCCCCAATTTTTCCGGCTCTGATATCTGCCAGAGCCTCATCGATTGCCAGAATGGCCGAGTTTGATTTCGGTGAGAGGCAAAGTTCAATAACTGCGTTGGCCAGAGGGATTCGCGCTTCAGGAAACCCGACTCGCTCAGCGGTCTGAATAGCATTCAGCACTCTAGGGCCGGCTTGCGGGCTTGCTAAACCGATATCTTCATAGGCGATAACAAGCAATCGTCTTGCGATGCTCTCCAGATCACCGGCTTCAATTAATCTAGCCAAATAGTGAAGAGCAGCGTTGGCATCAGAGCCGCGGATCGATTTTTGAAAAGCGGACAGTACATCATAATGCGCGTCACCATCTTTATCGTGAGAAAAGCTTTTTTTCTGCAAGCATTCTTCCGCGGTTTCTAATGTAATGTGAATTTCACCGTCTGCTGACTCCTTCGTTGACAACACGGCAAGCTCAAGCGCATTTAAAGCGGAGCGGACATCTCCTCCGCATCCGTTGGAAAAATGCTCCATCGCCTGATCATCAATGGATACAGAATAGGTGCCAAGGCCCCGATGTTCATCATGGAGCGCACGTTCCAGTGCCTGTTTAATCAGATCAGGTGTTAACGGTTCAAGCTCAAAAATCTGGGTCCGGCTTCTGATCGCCGGATTAATGGCATGATACGGGTTAGCCGTCGTTGCTCCGATCAAAATGATCATCCCGTTTTCTAAATAGGGTAATAGAAAATCCTGTTTTCCTTTATCCAGCCTGTGGACTTCATCCAGAATCAAAATCACTTGGCCGGACATCTTGGCTTCCTGAGCTACGATTTCCATATCTTTTTTATTGTTAATGACAGCATTCAGCTTTCGAAAAGCAATACTTGTTGAACCGGCGATTGCTGTTGCGATTGATGTTTTTCCAATTCCGGGCGGCCCGTACAAAATCATGGATGACAAATGTTTTGCCTGGACCATTCTGCCAATAATTTTATCTTCAGCCACCAGATGCTGCTGGCCGATAATATCCTCTATTTTTGTCGGACGCATCCGATATGCCAATGGCTTCATCTATCATCTCTCCTTACTTAATTACAGGGTAACGGAAAACCGTACATTAGAAAAGGGTAAAGGCCCCTTTCCTTCTGCCTCAATGAAAATTCGCTGAAGGTATGTTATAATAACAGTTGGTCTATAAGATAATAAACGGACGAAACATATAGAAATTACCATTATAAATGTGGAAAATCATGAAATAACAGAGGTGTTCATGTTGAAAATATCAACTAAGGGAAGATACGGGCTCACCATTATGATCGAGCTTGCAAAAAAGCACGGTGAAGGCCCGACTTCATTAAAAAGCATCGCACAGACGAATAATTTGTCCGAGCATTATTTGGAGCAGCTGGTATCGCCGCTCAGAAATGCCGGTTTAGTGAAAAGCATCAGAGGCGCATATGGCGGATATGTATTAGGCAGTGAGCCGGATGCCATTACCGCGGGAGATATTATCCGTGTGCTTGAGGGGCCGATCAGCCCTGTTGAAGTGCTGGAAGATGAGGAGCCTGCCAAGCGTGAGCTCTGGATTCGCATCCGGGATGCTGTAAAAGAGGTTTTAGACAGTACAACATTAGAGGATCTTGCCAGCTATACAGACGGAGAGCAAGAAGCTTATATGTTCTATATTTAGATCAGAGGTGTAAACATAATGGAACGGATTTATTTAGATCATGCTGCAACGTCTCCGATGGATGAGCGCGTGCTGGAAAAAATGATACCGCACTTCTCCGGCAGTTTCGGTAATCCCTCCAGTATTCATTCATTTGGCAGAGAATCTCGAAAATGGGTGGATGAAGCAAGAGCGCAAATCGCAGCAGAAATCGGAGCGGCAGAGCAGGAGATCATTTTTACAAGTGGGGGAACGGAAGCTGATAACTTGGCGATCATGGGAACCGCACTTGCAAGAAAAGATCTTGGCAGACATATCATCACAACAAAAATTGAGCATCACGCCGTGCTTCACACATGTGAAAAACTTGAGGAAGACGGATTTGACATAACGTATCTGGACGTTGACCAAAATGGAAGAGTCAGTGCAAAACAGGTGAAAGAAGCACTGCGTGATGATACAATCCTTGTGACAGTGATGTATGGAAATAATGAAGTTGGAACAGTGCAGCCGATCGAAGAAATCGGTGAGCTGTTAAAGGAACACAAAGCTTATTTTCATACCGATGCTGTTCAGGCATTCGGGTTGCTGCCAATTGATGTGAAAAACAGCCATATTGACCTTCTGTCTGTTTCCGGGCACAAGCTCAACGGGCCAAAAGGGACAGGCTTTTTATATGCTAGTAAAGATGTGAAGCTTTCACCGCTTTTATTCGGAGGAGAGCAAGAAAGAAAACGCCGTGCCGGAACCGAAAATGTTCCAGGCATTGTCGGGCTGAAAGAAGCGATCAAGCTGTCAAGTGAAGAACGGGACGAAAAAAACGAGAAGTATCAATCGTTTAAAGCAATCTTTGCCGACACGCTTAGAGATGCAGGTGTGGCATTCGAGATCAACGGGGACAAAGAGCATAGTCTGCCGCATGTTCTGAATCTTTATTTCCCCGGTGTGTCAGTGGAAGCGCTGCTGGTTAATCTTGATATGGCGGGTGTCGCTGTCTCCAGCGGTTCAGCGTGCACGGCCGGTTCAGTCCTGCCGTCACATGTTCTGACTGCTATGTTCGGAGAAGAGAGTGACCGGCTGACGTCCTCTATTCGAATCAGCTTCGGCCTCGGCAATACGGCTGAGCAAGTGAAAACTGCTGCCAAACATGTGGCCGACGTTGTCAAACGGCTGACACAATAAGGCGGCTTAGTAATTGGAGTGAATGAAATGGAAAAACGGCCGGAGGATACAAGAGTCGTCGTCGGCATGTCCGGCGGAGTAGACTCATCTGTGGCGGCCCTGCTGTTAAAAGAACAGGGCTATGATGTAATCGGAATCTTTATGAAAAATTGGGACGATACGGACGAAAACGGTTTTTGCACGGCGACAGAGGATTATGAAGATGTGATCCGCGTCTGCAACCAAATCGGAATTCCGTATTATGCCGTAAACTTTGAAAAGCAATATTATGAGAAGGTATTTCAATACTTCCTTGATGAATATAAAGCAGGCAGAACACCAAACCCGGATGTACTGTGCAACAAAGAAATTAAATTCAAGGCCTTTTTGGAGCATGCATTGTCACTTGGCGCCGACTATTTAGCGACTGGCCACTATGCAAGAGTAGACAGAAGCGGCGGAAAAGTCAGAATGCTGCGCGGCATTGATGAAAACAAGGATCAAACGTACTTCTTGAATCAGCTGACAGAAGATACGCTGAGCAAAGTCATGTTCCCGATCGGCGAACTTCAAAAAAGCCGTGTGCGTGAAATCGCCAAAGAAGCAGAACTTGCAACGGCGACGAAAAAAGACAGTACAGGCATCTGCTTTATCGGCGAACGCAACTTCAAAACGTTTCTCAGCCAATATCTCCCTGCACAGCCGGGCGATATGATGACGATGGACGGTGAAGTAAAAGGCCGTCACGACGGGTTGATGTATTACACGATCGGACAGCGTCACGGCCTTGGCATCGGCGGAAGCGGCGAGCCGTGGTTTGCGGTAGGCAAAGATCTTGAAAAGAACATCCTCTACGTGGATCAAGGGTTCCATAACCCGCTTTTATATTCTGACAAAATCACAGCAACAAATATCAGCTGGGTACGTTCGGATATCATGAAGGGCGAAGAGATTTCCTGCACGGCTAAATTCCGTTACCGCCAAGAAGATCATAAAGTAACGGTGCGCATGACTGGCGAGGGTGAAGCGGAAGTCATCTTTGATGAACAAGTCCGCGCTGTAACGCCGGGACAAGCCGTTGTCTTCTATGACGGCGAAGAATGTCTTGGCGGCGGGACAATTGATGATGTGTACAAAGACGGAACAAAATTGTGGTACGTATAAAAGATGAAAAACCTCAACACTGAGTTGGGGTTTTTTAATGAAAGGAAGATGATCGGTGGATTATAATCAACTCGGTATAGAGGCGATGCAGGAAGGCGATTACGAGAAAGCGGCAGAGGCATTTACAAAAGCGATTGAAGAAAATAAAGAAGACGCGATTCCGTATATCAATTTTGCCAACCTGCTTTCATCCGTAAACGAGCTGGAACGTGCGCTTGCGTTTTATGATAAAGCGCTTGAATTAGACAATAGCGCAGCCACTGCTTATTATGGAGCAGGAAATGTCTATGTTGTAAAAGAAATGTACAAAGAAGCGAAAGACATGTTTGAAAAAGCGCTTCGTGCGGGGATGGAAAACGGCGACCTGTTTTACATGCTCGGAACGGTACTTGTCAAGCTCGAACAGCCTAAGCTTGCACTGCCATATTTACAAAGAGCGGTCGAACTGAATGAAAACGATACGGAAGCGCGTTTTCAATTCGGGATGTGCTTAGCCAACGAGGGCATGCTGGACGAAGCGCTCAGCCAATTCGCAGCTGTAACAGAGCAAGACCCGGGGCATGCAGATGCATTTTATAATGCCGGTGTCGCTTATGCTTATAAAGAAAACCGAGAAAAAGCGCTGGAAATGCTGGACAAGGCAATCGATATCCAGCCAGATCATATGCTTGCGCTTCATGCTAAAAAACTGATTGATCCATCATAACAGGCACAGGAGGAGGGACAGCTCGTGCAGCAGCATCCGGATCAGCTTAAACTGGAGGAAGAGCCCTATTTAAAAGGGACAGTCAACACAGTCATCTATCATAATGACACCAATTTATATACGGTTCTGAAAGTGAAAGTCACAGAGACCTCCGAAGCCATTGAAGATAAAGCCGTATCCGTGACGGGCTACTTCCCTGCGCTTCAAGAAGAAGAGACCTATACGTTTTACGGAAAGATCGTAACCCATCCAAAATTCGGGCTCCAATTTCAGGCGGAGCATTTCAAAAAGGAGATTCCAACGACTAAGGAAGGCATCATTCAATATTTATCGAGTGATTTATTCGAGGGAATCGGCAAAAAAACTGCTGAAGAAATTGTGAAAAAGCTGGGCGACAGCGCCATTAATAAAATATTGGCTGACGCTTCAGTGCTTTATGATGTTCCCAGACTCTCAAAAAAGAAAGCCGACACGCTGGCCGGTGCATTGCAGCGGCATCAGGGACTGGAGCAAATCATGATTTCCTTGAATCAGTTTGGTTTTGGCCCGCAGCTGTCTATGAAAATCTATCAAGCCTATGAATCCGAGACGCTTGAAAAGATTCAGGAAAATCCTTATCAGCTTGTGAAGGATGTAGAAGGCATCGGGTTTGGGAAAGCAGATGAGCTGGGCAGCAGAATGGGTCTTTCGGGTAACCATCCTGAGCGGGTAAAAGCTGCTATTTTGTACACGCTTGAAACGACTTGTTTGTCAGAGGGGCACACGTACATAGAAACGGAACAGCTGATCATTGACACCCAATCTCTGTTAAACCAGTCAGCAAGGGAAGGACAGCGCATCACAGAAATGGATGCCGCTAACGCGATTATTGCCCTTGGAGAAAATAAAGACATTGTCATTGAAGATGGCCGCTGTTATTTTCCGTCGCTGTTTTACGCAGAACAAAACGTTGCAAAGCGTGTGAAACATATCGCTAGCCAAACCGAATATGAGAACCAGTTTCCCGAATCAGAGTTTTTGCTCGCGTTGGGAGAACTGGAAGAACGGATGAACGTTCAGTATGCCCCCAGCCAGAAGGAAGCGATTCAAAAAGCCCTTTCCTCGCCGATGCTTCTTTTAACAGGCGGCCCGGGAACAGGAAAAACGACGGTAATCAGAGGGATTGTCGAGCTCTACGGAGAGCTTCACGGTGTGTCACTAGACCCGTCAGCTTATAAAAAGGATGAAGCTTTTCCGATTGTTTTGGCCGCTCCGACAGGGAGAGCAGCAAAACGGATGAGTGAATCAACGGGACTTCCTGCAGTCACGATACACAGGCTGCTTGGCTGGAACGGTGCTGAAGGCTTTACTCATACAGAGGATCAGCCGATCGAAGGGAAGCTGTTAATTATCGATGAAGCCAGTATGCTTGATATATGGCTGGCGAATCATTTGTTCAAGGCGATCCCTGATCATATACAAATCATCATTGTAGGAGACGAAGACCAGCTGCCTTCCGTCGGTCCGGGACAAGTGCTCAGAGACCTGCTGGCATCCCAGGTGATTCCGACTGTGAGACTGACAGACATCTATCGTCAGGCGGAGGGGTCATCAATCGTCGAGCTTGCCCACCAGATGAAAAATGGATTGCTGCCGAACAATTTGACTGCCCCGACAAAGGACCGTTCCTTTATTCGCTGCGGCGGGTCGCAAATCAAAGAAGTAGTTGAGAAGGTTGTCGCCAATGCATTGAAAAAAGGCTATACAGCAAAGGACATTCAGGTCCTCGCTCCGATGTACAAAGGAAAAGCCGGCATTAATGAATTGAATGTGATGCTGCAGGACATTTTAAATCCTCCTAAAGAAAAACGGAGAGAATTGAAGTTCGGGGATGTTGTCTACAGAACCGGAGATAAAATTTTGCAGCTTGTCAATCAGCCGGAAAACAATGTGTTCAACGGAGATATTGGCGAAATCACGTCGATATTTTATGCAAAGGAAAATACAGAAAAAGAAGACATGGCCGTCGTTTCTTTTGACGGCAATGAAATGACATTTACGAAAAAAGATTTTAATCAATTTACCCATGCGTATTGCTGTTCTATTCATAAATCGCAGGGAAGTGAATTTCCGATTGTGGTTTTGCCTGTTGTGAAAGGCTATTATAGAATGCTCAGAAGAAACCTTCTTTATACCGCGATTACAAGAGCGAAGAAATTTCTCATTTTATGCGGGGAAGAGGAGGCGCTGGAGTGGGGCGTGAAAAATAATGATGCAACTGTCAGACAGACCTCCTTAAAAAACAGGCTGTCCGTACAGGTTGAGGAAATGGATGCCGAGCTTGAGGCTCTCCAAAAAGAGCTCCCGTTCAGCGTACACGACGCCAACATTGGCATGGAAGGCATTACACCATTCGATTTTATGAAAGAAGAACAGCAATAAAATGCTCCCGTGTAAGCGGGAGTTTTTTTCATTTGCAGTGGAATTGATTTCATCGTATGAGTCTAAGGCGCAAAGCAAAACCTAAGCCTGTTCAACAAAAGGTGGTTGATCACACTTTGAGAACATGCCATGAAGTAGAAGGATTCCCAGTATACTCAGAACGAACTTCTTGTTATCTCGGGGCAATTTCCGATATTTGTTTTTCTCTGAAAGGAGATTGTCTTGGGTTTATTCTTGCACAAAAACGCTTTTTGCATCATCATCATGCGCTATTACGGGCGTGTGATATCTCTTCCATTCTTGATGACCGCATATTGGCTTCGGTCAGTTCAGAACAGCTTCTGCCTCTTCCGAAAACATGCTTCACATACGAGCAGATGAAGATGAAGCTTGTGAAATCGCAAGAGGGGGATATATTGGGGATGCTGGAAGATGTATACTTTTGTTTGGACAGGGGCATAATCGTAGCATATGAACTCTCGGACGGTTTCTTTTCTGACCTGGCGGGAAGCAAGCGCCAGATCCAAAGAGCGGATTCGCTTGTCGAGGTGCGGAAAGACGAGATCGTTCTGAACGGATAGAGGTGTGAGGTATGCTTATATGCCCGAATTGCAAAAGTAAGGATATCGGCAAAATCGGCGTGAACCAATATTATTGCTGGGGCTGTTTTATTGAACTGACAGTGGCGAAAGGGAAGATTGCAACTCATCAGGTGGAAGAAGACGGAACGTTAAGCAGCTTGGATGATTTGTTTTCTGAGGATGAACGCAGCATCAATTTTTAATCATGAAAGGAGATGCGCAGGATGAATCGGACGATGACTTCTCTTTTGGCAATGGGAGCCGGAGCTCTCGTGTACCGAATGGCGACTCAATCTGACATGCTGAATAATCGAAGCATGAAGCGGATGAGAAGAAGAATTACGAAAATGTTTTAATGCAAAAAGGATACTCTCCAAAGAGTATCCTTTTCTATGTTTGCCGGACCTCGAGGCGTCTTGCTGCGAGTGAAAGGCTGTAGTTGACTGCGAAATACATAAGGGCCGCAAGTAAAAAGATCGGGAAAAAATAACTGCCGTCTGCGCTTTGGCCGTTTATAATTTGCGCGTTGTGAATCAGTTCAGGCAGGGCGATCACAACAGCGAGCGATGTATCTTTTAATAAAGAAATAAACTGGCTTACGATGGGCGGAACCATGCGGCGAAGCGCTTGCGGCATGATGATAAAGAACAGGGTCTGTGTATAGCTCAGCCCGGAGGAGCGCGCCGCTTCAATTTGTCCTTTGTCAATTGATTTCAGTCCGCTTCGGATAATTTCAGATAGCATAGCGGATTCAAAAATCGTTAGTGCTGTAATTGCAGCAGCTGTAATTTCAAGCTTAATCCCAATTTCCGGAAGGGCAAAAAACGTAAAGAAAATAATTAACAGCAAGGGGAGGTTTCTGATCGTTTCAACGAGAACCGCAATCAATTGAGAAAGAACGGGAACTTTCGCATAACGCAGGGTTCCTGCGATTAAACCGAAGAAAAAGCTCAGAATGATGGAGATGAAAGCAACGTACAAGGTGACGAGAAAGCCATCCCATAAAAATGCTAAATGCTCCTGTGAATAAGCACCGATGAAATCCAATGTAACTCACTCCTTATCAATAGCTTTTTTCCAGTCGTTTTTCCAGATAGTTAACACCGATGCTAAGCGGAATCGTCAGCACTAAGTAAAAAAGCGCCACGAAAATATAAACATCAAATACAACGAGTGTGCTCGACGAGACTAAATCAGCCTGGTACATAAGATCCAATCCGGCCACAACCCCAAGAATCGAAGAGTTTTTGACTAAGTTTAAAAATTGATTGCCTAAAGGCGGAATGACGATTTTGATTGCCTGCGGCAAAATAATATGGAGCATGGCCTGGCTGTAGGTAAAGCCTGACGAGCGTGCCGCTTCCATCTGCCCTTTTGAAACAGACTGGATGCCTGCTCTGATGGCTTCAGCGATAAACGCAGAGGTATAAATGGTGAGAGCAACCGTTCCCGCTTGAAAACCGTCAAGCCTCAGGCCTGCGTTTGGAAGTCCGAAATAGAAAACAAAGGTAATTAAAAGAAGAGGGATGTTGCGGATGAACTCTACATATGCGGTCCCGAGCCATTGCAGCGGCTTAAAGACTGTTATTCTCATAACCGCTACAGTAACGCCGAGGACAAAACTGCCGGCCAGCGCGATAACACTTGCGAGCAAGGTATGGTAAAAACCGTCCATATACATGCCGAAGTTATCGAAAAGAATTGACACATTCATCTGCCTATTCACTCCTTATCAAATCGGGATGAGCATCACCTGCTCATCCCGGGATGGTTGTTATTCAGCTGGGTCTTCTTTAATCCATTTTTTATAAATTTCATCGTATCTGCCATCCGACTTCATCTTTTTAAGTGAAGCGTTGATTTCTTTCGCGAGAGCCGATTGCCCTTTTTTCACGGCGATCCCGTAAGGCTCATCTGTAAAAGGCTTTCCTGTTAATTGATAATTTTTATTTTCATCAGCCATTCCATATAAAATCGCATTATCTGTGGTGAGGGCATCGCCTTGCCCCGATTTAAGGGCTGTAAAGGCTTCTGCGTAGTTTTCAAATTCTAAAACAGATGCTTCAGGCGCCTTTTCACGAATGTTTTGAGAGGAGGTGGAGCCTTTTACTGCAAGAACTTTTGAGCCTTTGCCAAGATCCTCGACACTCTTGATTTTGCTGCCTTTTTTCACGAGCAGCGATTGCCCGGCCTCGAAATAGACATCAGAAAAGTCAACTTCCTTTTTTCGTTCTTCAGTGATCGTCATTGTGGCGACAATGGCGTCGATATCCCCGTTTTGCAGCATAGGAATCCTTGTTTTTGAGGTGACCTCTTTAAATTCAGCTTTTTTCTCATCGCCTAAAATGTCTTTAGCGATTTGTTTGGCAATATCAATATCAAAACCCTCAATCTCACCTGAGCTTGGATTTTTAAGACCGAACAGTCGAGTGTCCGTTTTTACGCCGAAGACAATTTTGTCATTGTCTTTAATGGCGGCTAGCGTATCTTTTTTGCTCTCCTTTGAGGCTTCTCCGTTTGATCCCTTGCTGCCGCAAGCGGCAAGCAAGATGACAGCGAATAAAGAAATCAATGCTAAAGAAAAAATCTTTTTCATACAAGCTCCCCCATTTCTGTTTTAATGATTTAAAATACGGCTTAAGAATAAGCGGGCCCGTTCTTCCTTCGGGTTCGCGTAAAACTCAGCCGGCACTGCTTCTTCTAAAATTTTTCCTCCGTCAATGAAGACAATTCGGTCGGCAACTTCTTTGGCAAACCCCATTTCGTGTGTCACGACAACCATTGTCATGCCTTCTTTGGCGAGTGTTTTCATGACATCTAACACCTCGCCTATCATTTCAGGATCAAGTGCTGATGTCGGCTCGTCAAACAGCATGACCTCCGGCTTCATCGCCAGTCCTCTTGCGATGGCAACACGCTGCTGCTGCCCGCCGGAAAGCTGGGAAGGATAGGCGTCAGCCTTGTCTGGGATGCCGACTTTTTCAAGATAGTACCGCGCCGTTTCCTTTGCTTGTTCAGGTGATTGTCTAAGCACTTTTACCGGAGCCAGCATGATGTTCTGCAGCACTGTTTTATGCGGATATAAATGAAAGTGCTGAAACACCATCCCGATATTCCGCCGCACTTGATTGATATCAGTTTTTCTGTCGTTAATGACGGTGCCGTTTACTGTGAGCACTCCCTCATTGATCGTCTCAAGTCTGTTGATGCATCTGAGCAATGTGCTTTTACCGGAACCGGATGGGCCGATGATAACAACGACTTCGCCTTTTTCGATTTGAAGATTAATTTGTTTTAACACGTGAAAATCTCCGTAATGCTTGTTTACATTTTGAAATGTGATCATCGCAATCCTCCTATCAGAAATTTGACCAAAAAGTAAATGATCAAACTTTTCTGAAAATTAAATGTGGAAAAATGTCCATGACTTCTGACTGACTAAAGAAACATAAAGAATAATTCCGTGTAAACCTCAAAAGATATAGGTGAGGTGAAAGCAGATGCTCCAAAAACCGGTGCAGCTTTTGTTGTGGGTGGCTATTTGTTTGCTGGTTCTGTTAACAGTCTATGTCTTTTTTATGCTTGATATGTTATGGTCACCCTTTTGGCTCGTCATAAAAACGATCTTTATTCCCTTGATCATTTCTATTTTTATATCTTATTTATTGCTTCCGGTCACGGAATGGCTGCATGGCAAAGGATTGCCTAGGACTTTGAGCATCTTGGTCATTTATGTTCTTTTTTTTGGCGGGATTGGCTGGGCGTTGTATAAAGGGGTGCCTGTTTTAATCGTGCAGCTGACGGATTTGTCAGAAAATATACCCATGTTTGCCGAAACGTATAACGGGCTTCTTCTTCATGTGCATAACCATACGGATGACTGGCCTGATGGTATGCATCACCGTATAGATAAAATGATCCGCCAGACGGAGGCGTTTTTTGCGGGAACGATCGAGGGTGCGATCAGCGGGATCCGCAATGTGCTTGATTACTTCTTAATTGCTGCAACAATCCCTTTTCTCGTGTTTTATATGGTGAAGGACATTGAGTTAATGAAAAAGACAGTATGGTACTTGACTCCGAAGTCGTGGAGAAAGCGGGGCAGCGCCTTTTTGCGGGATGTGGATGATTCGCTTGGCGATTATATCCGCGGCCAGCTTTTGGTCTGCTTGATTCTTGGTGTGATTGCAGGCATTTCGTTCTGGGTATTTGGGCTTCCGTATCCACTGATACTTGGCCTTATCTCTGGAGTAACGAATGTCATCCCGTATTTTGGCCCTTTCATCGGAGCTGTTCCTGCGTTGTTAATTGCGATGACGATCTCAGTCAAAGCGGTTCTTGTTGTGGTGATTACGGTGTTTATTCTGCAGTTTATGGAAGGAAATATCCTCAGTCCGTTCATTGTCGGCAGAAGCCTTAAAATGCATCCGGTCGTTATCATGCTTGCACTCCTTGCCGGAGGGGAGCTTGCGGGAATCGTCGGGATGATTCTGGCTGTTCCTGCGACCGCTGTTTTAAAAGTAATGATGATCCATTTTTTGCGGATGAGGACGGAGCATTGACATCGGCGTGCCGCTTGTCTATAATTTCTCGTAGAATACATACGAATCTCGAGTGACGGATCTGAGTACGCCGAAGCCCTGTTAAAGAGAGAAGCTCCATAAGCTGAAAGGAGCTTTATCAGAAGATCGGAGGAAGCTAATCCTGAGTGCAGTTAATCACTGCCGCTTATCCTGCGTTACAGGGTTAAAGGTGACGGGCGCATGAATGCCCGTAATCAGGGTGGTACCGCGAGACAGCTCTCGTCCCTGTGTAAACGTTGGTTTGCATAGGGGGAGGGCTTTTTTGCTGTCACTGAAGAGAATTTCGATTTTTATAGAGGAGGAAATACAATGAAACACTTAACTTCTGCGGAAGTGCGTCAAATGTTTTTGGATTTCTTTAAAGAAAAAGGACATGCGGTAGAGCCAAGCGCGTCATTAGTGCCTCATGAGGATCCTTCACTGCTTTGGATCAACAGCGGTGTTGCGACGCTGAAAAAATATTTTGACGGCCGTGTCGTGCCGGAAAATCCAAGAATCGTAAACGCTCAAAAAGCGATCAGAACAAACGATATAGAAAATGTAGGTAAAACTGCGCGCCATCACACTTTCTTTGAAATGCTCGGAAACTTTTCCATCGGCGATTATTTCAAAGAAGAAGCCATTACATGGGCTTGGGAGTTTTTAACGAGCGACAAGTGGATTGGCTTCGACAAAGAGCTTCTCTCTGTTACGGTTCATCCTGAAGATGAAGAGGCATATGAGTTTTGGGCGAAAAAAATCGGTATTCCTGAAGAAAGAATTATCCGTCTGGAAGGGAACTTCTGGGATATCGGTGAAGGGCCGAGCGGACCGAATACGGAAATCTTTTACGACCGCGGTGAAGCATACGGTAATGATCCAGAAGATCCGGAGCTTTACCCAGGCGGGGAAAACGACCGTTACCTGGAAGTATGGAACCTAGTGTTCTCAGAGTTCAACCATAACCCTGACGGCACGTACACACCGCTTCCAAAGAAAAACATTGATACAGGCATGGGTCTTGAAAGAATGGTATCTGTCATCCAGAATGTTCCGACAAACTTTGAAACCGATTTGTTTGTTCCGATCATTAAAGCAACAGAATCGATTTCTGGTGAAACATATGGCAAAGACAATGTGAAAGACACTGCGTTTAAAGTGATTGCTGACCATATCAGAACGGTTGCCTTTGCTGTCAGTGACGGTGCGCTGCCGTCAAATGAAGGCCGCGGCTATGTATTAAGACGCTTATTACGCCGTGCCGTGCGTTATGCCAAAACGATCAACATCCATCGTCCGTTCATGTTTGATTTAGTGCCGGTTGTCGCAGAAATCATGGCTGATTTCTATCCTGAAGTGAAAGAGAAAGCGGATTTCATCGCAAAAGTCATTAAAACCGAGGAAGAACGCTTCCATGAGACCCTTAATGAAGGGCTTGCGATCCTGTCAGAAATGATCAAAAAAGAAAAAGACAAGGGCAGCAGCGTTATCTCAGGTGCTGATGTGTTTAAACTGTATGATACGTATGGATTCCCGGTTGAATTGACTGAAGAATACGCAGAAGACGAGAACATGACGGTTGACCATGAGGGCTTTGAGGAGGAAATGAACCAGCAGCGTGAACGGGCAAGAAACGCCCGCCAGGATGTCGGCAGCATGCAGGTGCAGGGCGGCGCACTGCGCGACGTGACAGATGAAAGCACATTTGTCGGCTACTCTCAAACCAAAGCTGATGCCAATATCATTGTGCTTCTTCAGGACGGCCAATTAATCGAAGAGGCTCATGAAGGAGAAAGCGTTCAAATCATTCTTGATGAAACACCGTTCTATGCAGAAAGCGGCGGCCAAATCGGCGATAAAGGCTATCTCCGAAACGAGCAGGCAGTTGTAAGAATTAAAGATGTTCAAAAAGCGCCGAACGGCCAGCATGTGCATGAAGGTGTTGTGGAGAGCGGTACTGTTCAAAAAGGCCTGCATGTTACGGCTGAAGTTGAAGACCATATGAGAAGCGGCGTCATTAAAAACCACACGGCAACGCATTTATTGCATCAGGCTCTAAAAGATGTTCTTGGAACTCATGTCAATCAGGCGGGCTCTCTTGTAACGGAAAACCGTCTTCGTTTTGACTTCTCGCACTTTGGCCAAGTGACAAAAGAAGAGCTTGAACAAATTGAAAGAATCGTAAACGAAAAGATCTGGGCGAGCATCCCGGTCAGCATTGATTTGAAACCGATCGCTGAAGCAAAAGAAATGGGTGCGATGGCACTGTTCGGCGAGAAATATGGCGATATTGTCCGTGTCGTTCAAGTTGGAGATTACAGCTTAGAGCTGTGCGGCGGCTGCCATGTCAGAAATACAGCAGAAATCGGCTTGTTTAAAATCGTTTCTGAATCCGGAATCGGAGCAGGCACAAGACGGATTGAAGCTGTAACGGGACAAGGCGCTTACGTCGAAATGAACAGCCAGATTTCTGTATTGAAGCAGACCGCTGACGAGCTGAAAACAAATATCAAAGAAGTGCCGAAACGGGTCGCGGCTCTGCAGGCTGAACTGAAGGAAGCACAAAGAGAAAATGAATCTCTTCTTGCAAAACTAGGCAACGTGGAAGCAGGAGCAATCCTGTCGAAAGTAAAAGAAGTTGACGGCGTAAACGTGCTTGCGGCAAAAGTAAATGCAAAAGACATGAATCATCTCCGCACTATGGTCGATGAACTCAAAGTAAAGCTTGGCTCTGCGGTGATCGTGCTTGGTGCGGTACAAAACGATAAAGTTAATATCTCTGCCGGAGTCACAAAGGACCTCATTGAGAAAGGCCTTCACGCCGGCAAGCTGGTTAAACAAGCTGCGGAAGTTTGCGGCGGAGGCGGCGGAGGCCGTCCGGACATGGCGCAGGCAGGCGGCAAACAGCCAGAAAAATTAGAAGAAGCTTTGGCTTCTGTAGAAGATTGGGTGAAATCCGTTTTATAATTCGCCCATGTAGTGTAGAATGATGGTAAGATTAGGACCCCAGGCTGAACTTTGCCTGCGAATTTGGGAAAGAGGTGCAAAACGGTGAGCTCGTTTGATAAAACGATGAAATTTAATTTCTCCGATGATTCTGCTGAGACTAACGTAAATGAGGTGCTGATTACAGTGTATGACGCGCTTCAGGAAAAGGGCTACAATCCAATCAACCAGATTGTCGGATACTTGCTGTCAGGTGATCCCGCTTATATTCCTAGGCATCGTGACGCTCGCAATTTAATTCGCAAACTTGAAAGAGACGAATTAATCGAGGAATTGGTAAAGTCTTATTTAGAACAGCATAAAGAGGCGTAAATAAAGAATGAGAATATTAGGACTCGATTTAGGAACCAAAACACTCGGTGTAGCTCTGAGCGATGAAATGGGCTGGACTGCTCAAGGCATTGAGACCATAAAGATAAATGAAGCAGAAGGCGATTATGGTTTATCCCGTTTATCTGAACTGATAAAGGACTATACTATAGATAAAATCGTGCTTGGCTTTCCTAAGAACATGAACGGAACAGTCGGCCCGAGAGGCGAAGCCAGCCAAACATTTGCGAAAGTGCTTGAAACAACGTACAATGTTCCTGTTGTGCTGTGGGACGAGCGTCTTACCACAATGGCGGCTGAAAAAATGCTGATTGCAGCTGACGTCAGCAGGCAAAAACGAAAAAAAGTCATTGATAAAATGGCGGCTGTTATGATTTTACAAGGATATCTTGACAGCTTAAATTAAAGCCAGAGGTGAAGAAAATGGAACACGGCGAAAAAAATATTACAATTGTTGACGATCAAGGAAATGAACAGCTTTGTGAAGTGCTGTTTACATTTGAAAACGAAGAGTTTGGCAAGTCTTATGTCTTGTACTACCCGATCGAATCAAAAGATGACGAAGAAGTAGAAATTCTTGCTTCCAGCTTCACGCCAAACGAAGACGGTGAAAACGGTGAGCTATTCCCGATTGAAACTGACGAAGAATGGGATATGATCGAAGAAACACTAAACACATTCTTAGCGGACGAAGACGAAGAGTAAAACATCGCGCCAAACCAAAGCCGGAGCTATACTGCTCCGGCTTTTTCTGCTTTATGCAGGCCTCTTTTTGTAATAAATTGCCGAAATACAATGAATCATGTAGTATAAGAGCTGATGGGAGGAGACCTAATGTATATCAATCAGCAAAAAAAATCGTTTTTTAATAAAAAAAGAATCATACTGTCTTCCATTGTTGTGCTGTTTCTCATCATTGGCGGGGCATTTTTATATGGGAAATCATTGCTTGAACCTGTTGAAAAAGACAGTAAAACGACAGTTAATATTAACATTCCGAGCGGTTCGTCTGTTTCAGCCATCGCATCGATATTAAAGAAAAATGATGTCATAAAAAGCGAGAAGGCGTTTCAGTACTATGTGAAATATAAAGGTGCTTCCGGGTTTCAGGCCGGATTCTACCATCTGAATAAAGGTATGGATTTAGATGCCATTATTCAGAAGCTGACAAGCGGGGCTACAGGCTACGCTTTTCAAATCACAGTGACTGAGGGAGCACAGCTGACCCAAATCGCGGCTGCTATTGCTGATGAAACAAAATACTCTAAAAAACAAGTCATAGCGAAGCTGGACGATGAAACATTTATCAATCAGCTGAAGAAAGAATTCCCGGACACTGTGACAAATGATGTTTTCAATAAAAACATTAAGCACCCGCTTGAAGGGTACCTATTCCCGGCTACATACCCTTTTAACGATCCGGACACATCACTTGAAGACATTATCAAGGCAATGATTAAGCAGACAAATTCTTATGTGGAAACATATAAATCAGAAATGAAGAAAAACAAACTTTCTGTGCATAAGCTGCTGACGATGGCTTCTTTGATAGAAGAAGAAGCGACTGAAAAAGCCGACCGCCACAAAATTGCGAGCGTCTTTTATAACCGCCTGAAAAAGAAAATGCCGCTCCAAACAGATCCGACCGTGCTGTACGCGGCAGGCAAGCATAAAGATCGGGTTCTTTATAAGGATCTGGAAATCGATTCACCATACAATACGTATAAAAACACAGGGCTGACGCCAGGGCCGATTGCCAATGCCGGCATGTCGTCATGGGAAGCGGCGCTGCATCCGGATAAAACGGACTATCTGTATTTCTTGGCCAAATCAAATGGTGAGGTCGTATTTACAAAAACGCTAAAAGAGCATAATAAAGCAAAAGAAAAATACATTTCCTCAAAAAATGAGAAATAAAAGGAGAGCAAAAAGCTCTCCTTTTGTTCGCTTTCCGCAAGGTTTTATGATAAAATATATCGGGTTGTTTACCGATGTATCATGATGTATTCAGAGAGTGTCCTGCGCAAAAGACTGGGGCACTCCTTTTTAGAACGGGAGGCTGTTTGTAGTGACTGACCGGTATGAACAAATAAATGACTATATAGAAGCATTATTAAAGCCTCGGCCGGATAACGTGAAGAAGCTTGAAGCATATGCAGAAGAACATCATGTCCCGATCATGGAAAAAGCGGGCATGGAGGTGCTGCTTCAAATTTTGTCTGTGAAACAGCCGAAAAAAATACTAGAAATCGGAACGGCCATTGGTTATTCAGCTATTCGAATGGCGCTGGAGCTGCCGTCTGCTGAAATATATACAATTGAACGCAATGAGAAACGGCATGAAGAAGCGGTAAACAATATCAAGGAATTTCAGCTTGATGACCGGATTCATGTTTTTTACGGAGATGCGCTTGAATTAGCCGACGCCGTTCATGTAACTGCGCCTTACGATGTCATTTTTATTGACGCTGCAAAAGGTCAGTATCAAAACTTTTTTCATTTATATGAACCGATGCTTTCACCGGACGGGGTGATTTTAACGGACAACGTGCTGTTTAAGGGTCTGGTGGCAGAGGATTACAGCAAAATAGAACCGAAGAGAAGGCGCAGGCTTGTAGCAAAAATTGATGAATATAATCATTGGTTGATGAATCATCCGGATTATCAAACTGCGATTATTCCTGTCGGGGACGGACTTGCGATTAGTAAAAAGAAGAGGTGAACGTCATGAAAAAACCAGAGCTCTTAGTGACGCCGACGAGCACAGCGGACATTTTGCCGCTCATACAGGCGGGGGCAACTGCGTTTTTAGTTGGGGAACAGAGATACGGCTTGAGATTAGCCGGAGAATTTTCTCGTGAAGATGTAACAAAAGCCGTAGAGATTGCTCACAAAGAAGGAGCAAAAGTATACGTTGCTGTAAATGCAATTTTCCATAACGATAAAGTGGGTGAGCTTGGCGAATATCTGGCTTTCTTAGCAGAAGCCGGTGTCGATGCAGCGGTATTCGGCGATCCTGCCGTGCTGATGGCTGCCCGTGAATCTGCGCCTACTCTGAAGCTTCATTGGAGCACAGAAACGACAGGCACCAACTATTATACATGCAACTACTGGGGACGCAAGGGTGCGGCGCGCTCTGTGCTTGCCAGAGAATTAAACATGGACAGCATTGTTGAGATTAAAGAAAATGCGGAAGTCGAAATTGAAATCCAGGTGCATGGAATGACGTGCATGTTCCAATCGAAGCGTTCTTTGATTGGAAACTATTTTGAATATCAGGGCAAAGTCATGGACATTGAAAGAAAGAAAAAAGAATCAGGCATGTTTTTACACGATAAAGAACGTGATAATAAATATCCGATTTTCGAAGATGAAAACGGCACTCACATCATGAGCCCGAACGATGTGTGCATCATTGATGAGCTCGAGGAATTGATAGATGCCGGAATTGATTCTTTCAAAATCGATGGTGTTTTGAAAACGCCTGAATACCTAATAGAAGTCACCAAAATGTACAGAGAAGCAATTGATTTGTGCGTGGAAAACCGTGACGAATACGAAGCGAAAAAAGAAGACTGGATCGAACGCATTGAAAGCATCCAGCCAGTAAACAGAAAAATTGATACCGGATTCTTCTTCAAGGAAACGGTTTATTAATCAAAAGGAGGTTAAGCTATGACTGCCGTAAATGATAAAATATCCACAATCGTTAATGGAAAGCGTGTGATTACGAAAAAGCCGGAGCTTCTCGCACCTGCGGGTAATCTTGAAAAGCTGAAAATCGCTGTTCATTACGGAGCGGACGCGGTCTTTATCGGGGGACAGGAATACGGGCTTCGCTCGAATGCCGATAACTTTACGATCGAAGAAATTGCAGAAGGCGTTGAATTCGCAAAGAAATATGACGCGAAGATCTACGTAACAACGAATATTTTCGCTCATAATGAAAACATGGACGGGCTTGAAGACTATTTAAAAGCGCTTGGAGACGCCAACGTTGCCGGTATTATTGTGGCAGATCCGCTTATTATTGAAACATGCCGCAGAGTGGCGCCGAATGTTGAGGTTCACTTGAGCACACAGCAGTCTCTTTCAAACTGGAAGGCTGTCCAGTTCTGGAAGGAAGAAGGTCTCGACCGCGTCGTGCTGGCACGTGAAACTAGCGCTCTTGAAATCAGAGAAATGAAAGAAAAGGTAGATATCGAAATCGAATCCTTCATTCACGGCGCAATGTGTATTGCATATTCCGGCCGCTGCGTGCTGAGCAATCACATGACAGCGCGGGATTCCAATCGCGGAGGCTGCTGCCAGTCATGCCGCTGGGATTATGATCTCTACCAAACAGACGGTGCCAACGCCGTTGCTTTGTATGGTGAAGAAGATGCACCATTTGCGATGAGCCCGAAAGATTTGAAGCTGATTGAATCCATTCCAAAAATGATTGAAATGGGGATCGACAGCTTAAAGATTGAAGGCCGCATGAAATCCATTCACTATGTAGCAACTGTTGTCAGCGTATACCGCAAAGTAATCGATGCTTATTGCGCTGATCCAGAAAACTTTGTGATTCAAAAAGAATGGCTTGAAGAGCTTGATAAGTGCGCCAACAGGGACACTGCGACAGCTTTCTTTGAAGGAACGCCAGGCTATGAAGAGCAAATGTTCGGCGAACACGCCAAGAAAACGACATATGATTTTGTCGGCTTAGTGCTGAATTATGATGAAGATACACAAATGGTCACGCTTCAGCAGCGCAATTTCTTCAAAAAAGGCGACGAAGTGGAATTTTTCGGTCCAGAAATCGAAAACTTTACACATACGATTGAAACCATTTGGGACGAAGACGGAAATGAGCTAGATGCTGCCCGCCATCCCCTGCAAATTGTCAAATTCAAACTAGACAAAAAGATTTATCCGAGCAACATGATGAGAAAGGGGAAGTAACAGCCCATGGGTAAGAATCCAGTAGTCATTGGAATCGCAGGAGGTTCCGGTTCAGGAAAAACGAGTGTCACACGGTCCATTTATGAACAGTTTAAAGGACACTCAATTTTAATGATCCAGCAGGACCTTTATTATAAAGACCAAAGCCATCTTCCGTTTGAAGAAAGGCTGAACACAAACTATGATCATCCGCTTGCGTTTGATAATGACTATTTAATCGAGCATATTCAGGATCTATTGAATTATCGCCCGATTGAAAAGCCGATTTATGACTATAAGCTTCACACACGTTCAGAAGAAACGGTTCACGTAGAGCCAAAGGATGTTATTATCCTTGAAGGCATTCTTGTTCTTGAAGACAAAAGGCTTCGTGATCTGATGGATATCAAGCTTTATGTTGATACGGACGCTGACTTGCGTATCATCAGACGGATTATGAGAGATATTAATGAGCGCGGACGCTCTATTGATTCTGTCATTGAACAATATGTGTCAGTGGTCCGTCCGATGCATAACCAATTCGTCGAGCCGACGAAACGATACGCTGATATTATTATCCCGGAAGGCGGTCAGAATCACGTCGCAATTGATCTGATGGTCACAAAGATTCAAACCATTCTTGAACAAAACGCGATTTTGTAATACCATAGCATAGACATAAATAACTCTGACCATATTATGTATAGGCAGGAAGGGAATGTGCGAATTCCCTTCTTTCCCTGTTTATAAACGCGAAATATTTGCAGAACGACACGATTCAGTTTAAGATAAACAGTACCTATATGGGAGAGAAGAACGAGGACTGCCCTGTGTTCTCATTCTTGTATTTTTTAGTTTATGCTCTCATACATAATCGAAGATGTTGAGGGACAACCAGAAGGAGTGAAGGGACATGGCACAAGAGAAAGTTTTTCCTATGACTGCAGAAGGAAAACAAAAACTTGAACAAGAATTAGAATATTTGAAAACGGTTAAACGAAAAGAAGTAGTAGAGCGAATCAAAATTGCGAGAAGCTTCGGAGACCTTTCCGAGAACTCTGAATACGATTCAGCGAAAGAAGAGCAGGCATTTGTAGAGGGCCGCGTGACGACTCTTGAAAATATGATTCGCAATGCGAAAATCATTGAAGATGACGGCGGCTCTAACGTTGTCGGTTTGGGTAAAACCGTCACTTTCGTCGAACTGCCTGACGGTGATGAAGAATCATATACGATCGTCGGAAGCGCGGAAGCTGACCCGTTTGAAGGGAAAATCTCAAACGATTCACCGATCGCAAAAAGCCTCTTGGGCAAAAAAGTAGATGAAGAAGTCACAGTACAAACACCGGGCGGAGAAATGCTCGTGAAAATTGTGAAAATTTCATAATATCTGTTTAGCAGCGAAACACCTCGTCCACAATGTGGGTGAGGTGTTTTTTTATGAAGATATCGAAACGAATGAAGCTGGCAGTCATCGCTTTTTTGATTGTTTTTTTTCTGCTTCTGCTGAGGCTTGCAGAAATCCAGCTGTTTTTCACAGAATCATTTTCTAAAAAGAAAATTAATTTGATTCAAGAAAGTGTGAAACAGCGGACGGAGGAAGTGCTTATTTCAGATGGAAGAGGCTCTTTTTTAGATCGAAACGGGCGGGCGCTGACAGGACAAAGCGAGCCTGCGGTTGTTTTGTTCCCTTTTCTGCTGACGCAGGATTGGCCGATCAAAAAAGTTGCGGACATCCTCGGCATGTCAGAAGATGATTTGCGCCAGACACTAGGTAAGGCAAAAAAACCGGTCATTTTGCAGCAAAAGAAAATCAAAACACTTTCAAAACAATCTATCACAAAAATCAATTCTTTGAAATATCCCGGCATTTACGGCGTATATATGGAGAATGAAGACAAGTCCAGCCTTGCTTCACATACGATAGGGAGCACGAACCAAGATCCGGCGCTGCTTCGCAAGAAATATCCTGACAAGGAGAGCCTTCCGATTACAACAGAAATCGGAACAACCGGTTTAGAACGGACATTTGACGAGTTTTTGCTTCCGGAACAAGACACAAAGCTTTTATATCATGTGGACGGAAAAGGAAACCCTTTGTTTGGCATGGACGTCAAATATACAGCTGAAGCCAATACATTTTATCCGCTCCAGGTCAAAACAACGATCGATCAAAGCATTCAAAAAGCGATGGAGGAGGTATTGGATGAACAGGGGCTGAAAAAGGGAGGAGCTGTGCTGCTGGACATCGAAAATAGCAGTGTTCTGGGGATTGTAAGCAAACCAGATGCGGATGTGTCCCGGCAAAACACACTTCAAAATTATATGCTGACGCCAATCTATCCCGGATCAGTTTTTAAAACAGTCATTGCCGCAGCTGCAATCGAAAATAATATGGTGAAGCCTAGTCAAACCTTTAATTGCAATTTAAACCTGTACGGGGAACCGGGGGACGACAAAGGAACCTTGTCTTTTGATGAAAGTTTTGCACAAAGCTGTAATTACACATTTACGAGTCTTGCAGAACAATTAATGAAAAAAGACAGCTCGGTTATTGAAGATATGTCCGAGAAGCTGGCTCTCACTGATCGGGCAGGCTGGGAGGGAAAACTGTACCACGAAACCGATTTCCGCCAGCTGTATAACGAAAAAAGCGGCGTGATTTGGGGGGATGAAAAAGACAAATCAGTCAAAAAAGCCATTGCGCAAACAGCAATCGGGCAGAAAAATGTAAAGGTAACGCCGCTGGAGGTAGCCAATATGATGGCGACAATCGCCCGCGGCGGAGAAAAACGGCAGGTGAAAATTGCCGAACAAATTGAGTATAAGAACGGCACAACGCTCGTTACGTTTAAGGATCAGAAGCTCAAAGGGGAAACGATAGACAAATATACGTCACAGCAGCTTCAAAAAATACTGCGGCGGGTGGTAGAATCTCCTTCCGGAACGGGCAGAAGGTTTCAAGATCTTCCGTATACTGTAGCAGGGAAGTCGGGCACAGCCCAAACAGGCAAGCTTTCAAAAGAGAAGGAAACGCTCTATGAAAAATGGTTTGCCGGATATTTTCCCGCGGATAAGCCGAAATACGCTCTGGTTGTTTTACACATGGATACACCGGGAGATAAGGCTCTGACAAATTCGGTGTTTTATGATATTGTTAAAAAAGTACACGAAATTGAAATCAATCAGAAATAGAACAACTTCTCAGCACATGTTAAAATATATGCTGAGCCAAGAGGGATAAAGGAGTGCAGAATTATTGAGCAATAATCAATCTCGTTATGAAAATCGTGATAAACGCAGAAAAGCCAATTTAGTGCTTAACATTTTAATCGCAATCGTATCCATACTAATTGTCGTAGTAGCAGCGAATCTCTTCATTAACAGTCCTTCTAGCAAAGATGTCAGCAAGGATTCTGAAACGGCGCAAAAACAGGAATCTCCGGCTTCAGGAAAGACGGAAAAGAAATCGGATGAGGATATAAAAGACAGCAAGAAAGATACATCTGACAGTGAAAAGGATTCTGAGAAGTCTTCTGACTCTGATTCCAAAAAAGATGATTCTTCTTCTAAAAAAGATGACTCTGATTCAGATTCAAGCTCAGATTCAGCCGGTGACGGGCTTAAAGATGCAAAAGTAACAGAAGGCGGCTCATCGAGCGATGTGGAAAAAACGTATGAAAATCCTGACTGGAAAGCAGTCGGAACTGAGCAGACTGGCGAGCATGCCGCTACTTATGATTCAAGCTCACAAGACTGGGCTGAGATGCTGAAAGCCATTTCATACGCAACTGGTGTCTCAACAGATAACATGACGGTGCTCTGGCTTGGAAATAACGGCAGCCCTCAGGATGCTAAAGGCAAGATTTTGGACAAGGCGACTGGGAATAAATATCAAGTGACGATTACATGGGTCGATGAAAAAGGCTGGAAGCCGACAAAAGTAGAAAAGCTAAAATAAACAAAAGCAGCCGGATTACAACCGGCTGCTTTTGTTTTAGGCTTCAGCTGCGAAATGAACCACCGCGCTGTACAATATTCTTCCTTCTGCCACAGCAGTTTGGTGTGAAACAGATTTCACCCGGAGCATGATGGCTTTATTGTTTTCAATTTGTGTATTGATTTTCTTTTCAAGCTCCTGCAATGAAGCCGCTTCAAAAAATTCCACTTTGTCTTTAATCAGATCTAATTGAAAATTCATGTCTTGACCCTCCAGCTTTCACAAGTCATATGAAGTATAAGCTTTTTTGCGGTCAATGCGCAATATGAGATGGCATAAAATACACAAAGTGTTTTAGTACCTGCTTTTCAGAAGATGTGGTATTATAGGAACTGTTCCATCATTAATTCATAGTATGCTTATAGGAATTATTAAATATGGAGTGTGACAAATATGGGACGTGAATTTATCCCTCTCTTTGAAGATTGGGCAGCAACTTATGACCAAACAGTACAAGGTTTAGATATTCAGTATAAAGAAGCGTTCAGAGGCTATGATCATATCCTTGATGCCATCGTCAGCAAATCTGGAACGCATGTGTTAGAATTTGGCCCGGGGACAGGGAATTTGACGGCTAAGCTGCTCGATGCAGGCAAAACTGTATTTGGAATCGAACCTTCTCCAGCAATGCGTAAACTGGCTTCTGACAAGCTTTCAGGCAGGTCGGAAATCGTTGATGGAGACTTCCTGACATTCCCTGAGCCGCCATTTCAGGCTGATACAATTGTCAGTTCATATGCTTTTCATCATTTGACTGACGAAGAAAAGCGGGCTGCCATAAAGCAATATGGCAAATACCTTCACTTGCATGATAAAATAGTGTTTGCCGATACCGTCTTTGAAGATGCGCAAGCGTACCAAAAGGCTATCGATAAAGCCCGTTCTCAAGGCTTTTATCAGCTTGCAAATGATTTAGAGACAGAGCATTATCCTACATTGGATGCGTTGAAAGAAATGTTTACAGCTGAAGGTTTTGCAGTCCGATTCACTCAGCAAAACGACTTCGTGTGGATAATGGAGGCGATCAAACGGTAAAGTGAAGGGAATGTGAATAGATGAGACTAGCAGTCATCGGAGCAATGGAAGAGGAAGTTACCATCTTAAGAAACAAACTTGAAAATGCAAAAACAGAAACGATCGCACACTGTGAATTTACAACAGGCGAATATGAAGGAACTGAAGTGATTCTTTTAAAATCAGGAATTGGAAAAGTAAATGCTGCTATCAGTACGACGCTTCTGCTTGACCGTTACAAGCCTGATTATGTTATTAACACAGGCTCAGCCGGCGGATTTCATCATACATTGAATGTAGGAGATGTCGTCATTTCCACTGACGTTCGCCACCATGATGTAGACGTAACGGCTTTTGACTATGAATACGGCCAAGTGCCGGGTCTTCCGGCTGCTTATGCGGCGG
This sequence comes from Bacillus sp. GW821-FHT01G09, assembly GCF_059422205.1. Lineage (NCBI taxonomy): Bacteria > Bacillati > Bacillota > Bacilli > Caryophanales > Bacillaceae > Bacillus > Bacillus sp. GW821-FHT01G09. The sequence continues at coordinate 138,099 of NZ_JBWKWL010000003.1, read as the reverse complement.
ATGAAAAGCTGATCAGCATCACTGAAGAAGCGGTATCTGAACTCGACGGCATTCAGGTTGCAAAAGGAACGATTGCAACAGGCGATTCTTTCATGAACGATCCGAAGCGGGTTGAAGAGGTGCGTACGAGATTTTCTGATTTGTATGCGGTTGAAATGGAGGCTGCGGCAGTGGCTCAAGTGTGCCATCAATTTAAAACGCCGTTTGTCGTCATCAGAGCGTTATCTGATATTGCAGGAAAAGAATCACATGTTTCATTTGACCAATTTTTAGAGCAGGCGGCTGTCCATTCAACAGAGCTTGTGTTAAAGGTGATCAAACGAATTCATTAAAACGGGGAGAATGTTCTCCTCCGTTTTTTCTAAAAACACCCTCTAATAAGGAGGAGGACATATATGACAGTGATTACGGACATTACCGAGCTGATTGGGAATACACCGCTTCTCCGCTTGAAGAACTTTGATGTTCCAGAAGGAGTCGCGGTGTATGCCAAGCTTGAAATGATGAATCCAGGGGGAAGCATCAAAGACAGACTGGGAGATATGCTGATTCGTGACGCGCTCGATTCAGGCAAGGTAAAACCCGGCGGAGTGATTATAGAAGCTACGGCAGGCAATACAGGGATCGGCCTTGCGCTGAGTGCCAGAAAATATGGGCTGAAAGCGATTTTCTGTGTCCCTGAACATTTCAGCAGAGAGAAACAGCAAATTATGCAAGCGCTTGGCGCATCAATCATTCATACACCGCGTCAAGACGGAATGCAGGGCGCCATTCAAAAAGCCATTCAGCTGGAGACTGAAATTGAAAATTCTTATTGCGTTTTGCAATTTAAAAACCGAGTAAATCCATCGACTTACTATAAGACGCTTGGGCCTGAAATGTGGGAAGCGCTTGATGGGAATATTCATACATTTGTCGCAGGGGCAGGATCAGGGGGCACGTTCGCAGGAACAGCTTCCTTCTTAAAGGAAAAAAATCCAGCAGTCAAAACGGTGATTGTTGAACCGGAGGGCTCGATTTTAAACGGAGGAGAGCCTCACGCTCATAAAACAGAGGGCATCGGCATGGAGTTTATCCCCGATTATATGGATAAGAGCCATTTTGACGAGATCTACACCGTAACAGATGAGAATGCGTTTAGACTTGTGAAAGAAGCGGCAGAAAAAGAAGGCCTGCTGATCGGAAGCTCTTCAGGTGCAGCGCTTTATGCGGCATTGGAGGAAGCGAAAAAAGCATCCGCTGGAACTAACATTGTTACAGTATTTCCTGACAGCAGCGATCGATATATCAGCAAACAAATATACGAAGGAGGCATCTGATATGAAGAAAAAAACATTGATGATACATGGCGGAATCACAGGTGATGAGAAAACAGGCGCAGTTTCCGTGCCCATTTATCAAGTAAGCACGTACAAGCAGCCGAAAGCAGGACAGCATACAGGCTACGAGTATTCAAGAACGGCCAATCCGACTCGAACCGCTCTCGAAGCACTTGTGACAGAACTGGAAGGCGGGGAAGCAGGTTATGCGTTCAGTTCAGGAATGGCTGCCATTACAGCGGTTATGATGCTGTTTAACAGCGGAGATCATGTCGTGTTGACTGATGATGTGTACGGCGGAACATACCGCGTGATGACAAAGGTGCTTAACCGTCTTGGCATTGAATCAACATTTGTTGATACGAGCAGCAGGGAAGAAGTTGAAAAAGCGATTCGCTCTAATACAAAAGCCATTTATATTGAGACACCGACAAACCCGTTGCTCAAAATCACCGACTTGACGCTCATGGCTGATATCGCAAAAGAAGCGGGTGTTCTGCTTATCGTAGACAACACCTTTAACACTCCTTATTTTCAACAGCCGCTTACTTTAGGCGCTGATATCGTACTTCACAGTGCGACAAAATATCTTGGCGGACACAGTGATGTCGTCGGAGGTTTAGTTGTGACAGCTTCGAAAGAGCTTGGAGAAGAGCTGCATTTTGTGCAAAACTCCACAGGCGGCGTGCTTGGCCCTCAAGATTCCTGGCTGTTAATGAGAGGAATCAAAACGTTGGGACTCAGAATGGAAGCGATCGATCAAAATGCGCGGAAAATCGCAAGCTTTCTTGAGAATCACCCTGCTGTCCAAACGTTATATTACCCTGGTTCTTCAAATCATCCCGGACATGAGCTTGCAAAAACGCAAGGATCTGGCTTCGGCGGCATGATCTCCTTTGATATTGGCAGTGAAGAACGGGTTGATGCGTTTTTAGGAAAACTGAAACTGTTTACCATTGCTGAAAGCCTAGGGGCGGTTGAAAGCTTAATTTCTGTTCCTGCAAGAATGACACATGCCTCTATTCCGAGAGAACGCCGGCTTGAGCTCGGCATTACGGACGGCTTGATCAGAATTTCTGTAGGAATTGAAGATGCGGAAGACTTGTTGGAAGATATCGGCCAAGCGCTTGAAAATATATAACAAATGGATAGAATTACTTTCTCTGTAAGCCGCCGGATTATATTATAATAGTCGTATACTATGAATCTGGCAGGTGATTCTTTTGAACAAAAATAGAATGAAATCTTTAAAAGAAGATTACAAGCATTTTGCTTTTACATTGCTTGCAGTCAGCACTTTTTTATATATAGGCGCAGTTCTCCCTGATCAAGGCTTAACATTAGGCCAGAAATCGACTATGTTTTTAGCGGATTGCGTATTTTTAGCCGGTGCCTTCTTTTGCGCTGACCGTTCACTTATTTACAAGAAGCGTTTGGAAGAAGCCGACGAATAAAAAAACAGCCATCATCAAGAGATGGCTGTTTTTTGTTATTTTTCTCGAAGTTCTTTTCCCATGCCTTTTAAAAACTGAAGACCGAAGCCGACGGCTCTGTTGATGTCAGGATCGTTCATTGCTTTTAACAGGTCGAGAATCCCGACTTTCTTGTCTTCTTTTAAAAAGCTTTGTGCCTGTTCAGTCCCAGCCATTACGCTTTCTAAAAGCTTTGCTGTAAACTCAGGATCGGCTTTTGTCAATGCGCCTCCGGCGGCCATCATCGTGTTGATGAGGTTGGTGACAGGCTCGCGGGAAACTTGGCCAAGCGCAATCTTGGCAATGTCTTCCTTCGCTCTGAGCATGCTTGTTGCCGCGTCAAAAATTCCAAGATCATTGAGTTCATTCATTAATGTCATCGTTTTAGAGACGGCGTCCTCATTTTCCGCCAGCAGCTCTTTCAGTTCTTCTATTTTTTCAAGCTTAATTTGCTCAGCTGTTTTTGTTTCTTTTTTGATCGTCGTAATCGGAGTGGCCATTCGTTTTCCTCCTATCGTTTAATCAGTCAGATGGACATAGCCAGGACGGTTCCATTTTCTTTCTGCTTCGACTCCGTTTTGCGGATGCCGTTTTTTGTTGCGCGGATTTGTTTTTGGAAGCGGCGCTGTTTCACAGCCGCCAAGCACTTCCATGCGGACTTTTGTCTGTTTATAAGCAGGCGTGTTCGTCCGTTTATCAGCTGCAGGGCCCGTCAAGAAGTTAATCGCTGACTCCTTGTCTGTCGAGTTCATTGGCAGATAGAGTTCATTTTTCCGTACCCGGTCTGTGATCAGCGCGTTCAATTTGACTGCTCCGAACGGAGAAACGAGCCGTACAAGCGAACCGTCACAAACACCTCGCTCTTGTGCAAGCTCAGGTGAGATCTCAACGAATACATTCGGCACTTTCGCTTGGATGCCTTTCGATTTATTTGTCATGTTTCCTTCGTGGAAATGCTCCAGCATCCGGCCGTTATTGATATGAAGGTCATATTCCTCCGGAAATGCCGCTGGCTCGGTCCAATCAGAAAGGGCAAAGCGGGCTTTTTTGTCAGGGAAATTAAATCCGTCTTCATACAGAAGCGGTGTGCTTTCACCTGTGAAGCTGCCCCATAGGAAGCTGTTCCAGCCTTCAAGCACCTCATAGCTTGCTTTGGCAAACAGAGGAGAAAGACTCGCCATTTCAGAGAAAATGTCACTTGGATGGCTGTAATTCCAATTCGCTCCTAAACGGTTTGCCACCTCTTGAATAATCCACCAGTCCGGTTTTGCATCACCAAGCGTCGGAAGCGCCTGATACAATCGCTGGACACGGCGTTCTGTGTTGGTAAATGTTCCGTCTTTTTCAAGTGAAGGAGTGGCTGGCAAGACGACATCAGCATATTGAGCTGTTCTTGACAGGAAGATGTCCTGTACCACGAAGAAATCAAGGCTTGATAAAATATCATGCACATGGTTCGCGTTTGAATCGACCAGTGCCATATCCTCACCGACAAGATACATAGCTTTCATTTTTCCTTCTTCAATGGCATGAAGCATTTGAATATTATCTAAACCAGGCTTTCCATCAATCTCGACACCATATGCCTCTTCAAATTTAGCGCGGGCTTTGTCATCTGTAATATGCTGATATCCCGGCAGCCAGCCAGGCAATGTTCCCATATCACATGCGCCTTGCACGTTATTGTGTCCGCGCAGAGGATAAGCGCCGGCACCTGGACGGCGATAGTTGCCCGTAGCGAGAAGCAGGTTTGAAATGGCTGCTGATGTATCGGAACCGCCTGTATTTTGTGTGACACCCATTCCCCAAAGGACACAAGTGCCGTCAGCATCACGAATCATTTCAGCAATTTGAATGATGTTTTCTTTTGAAAGGCCTGTGATGCGTTCTGCATAATCAAGCGTATACGTTTTAAGGGTTTCTTTATAATCTTCAAAGTAATTGACGTTCTCATCAATAAACGCCTGATCGTGCCAGCCTTGGTCGATCATATATTTCGTAACAGCCATCAGCCAAACTTGGTCTGTGCCTTGTTTAGGGCTGATGAACAGATCAGATCGCTCAGCCATCTCATTTTTACGCAGGTCGGCAACAATCAGTTTTTGACCGTGGAGCTTGTGTGCCCGTTTGACGCGTGTTGCGAGCACTGGGTGTCCTTCCGCCGGATTGGCACCGACAATGATGACGAGACCTGCTTTGGCAATATCTTTAATCGTGCCGGCGTCACCGCCCATGCCGACAGTGCGGAACAATCCGTCTGTAGCAGGAGACTGGCAGTAGCGTGAGCAGTTATCGACGTTGTTTGTTTCAAATACCTGACGCGCTAGCTTTTGAATGACGTAGTTTTCTTCATTCGTAATTTTAGAAGAAGAAATAAATCCTACAGAGCCTTTACCGTACTGCTCTTTAATTGATCCTAATCTGCTTGCGACAAGATCGAGGGCTTCTTCCCAAGAAGATTCCACAAAGGCTCCGTTTTTACGGATTAAAGGCTTTGTGATCCGCTCTTTTGAATTGACAAAATCCCAGCCGAATTTCCCTTTGACACATGTGGAAATCGCGTTAACCGGAGCATCAGAAACAGGCTGGATCTTTAAAATATCCCGTCCTTTTGTCCATACTTCAAATGAACACCCGACACCGCAGAACGTACATACAGTTTTCGTTTTTTTCGTTCTCGTTTCACGCATTGCCGCTTCGACTTCAGAAATGGCAAAAATGCTGCCGTACCCCGGTTCAACATTTTTTACGAGATCAATCATCGGTTCCATGACGTCCTCTTTAATGCCTGTCATAAAACCAGCCTGCCCGAGCATTGATTTTTCCATCAGTGCATTACATGGACATACTGTTACACACTGACCGCAGCTGACACAGGAAGATTCATTGATCGGAACTCCCTCATCCCAAATGACGCGAGGGCGTTCGCGTTCCCAGTCGATTGAGAGTGTTTCATTTACCTGAAGGTTTTGACAGACCTCAACACACTGGCCGCAGGCAATACATTGGTTTGGATCATAGCGGTAAAAAGGATGAGACATATCAACCGCGCAAGAAGGATCTTCTTTTGGCGTGTATGGGTATTTTTGATGCTCGATCCCCATCATTTCCGCTGTATTATGCAGCGTACAGTTTCCATTGTTGTTATCGCAAACTGTACAATACAGCAAATGATTTTCAAGAAGGCGGTCCATCGCTTCGGTTTGCGCTTCTTTCACTCGATTTCCTGATAGATCAATAGACATCCCGTTTTCTGCAACCGTCGCGCATGAACGAACCAGCTTGCCGTTTGCCTCTACTATGCAAGTATCACAAGTTTGAATCGGGTCAACCTCTGGTACGTGGCAAATCTGCGGGTACTCAATTCCGTTTTCATTTAAAATATCTAAAATTGTGGCCCCTGCTCGTGCTTGAATTTCTGTTCCGTCTACACGGACACTGATCGACTTAACGTCCATCATATTCATATTCCCCTCCATCTTTCTTTCAAGAAGTCAAAAAAAGCCATGTATAGATACACCTGCCCTTAATTCTAAGAAGGTGTAAACACACATGGCGGAATAGTTCACTAGCAAGTCTTACTAACAGACCAATCCTTGATTTTTATAAAACGATAGACTCATAACAAGATCCTATTACAAATCCATCAACACTGCTTTTATTATAATGTGATATTTATTATAATACAATATGGCAGGAAAATTTTAACCAAGTGAAATGTCCTGAGGGGAACCGGGAAAAGCCTTTATAAGGCAATATCGGAAGGGGTAATCAGCATGTCTAAAAAAATTCATGAATTCAATGATATCATTCGAAAACTTCGCAAAGAATTGTTCGGAAAAGGGCCTGAGAGAATTCATACTGTATTTGTAGAAAACATGGCAGTTTCAACACTATACGGAAATCTGAGTGCAAGCGAGCAGTTTATCGCCCGCACGCCTGAAGGAAGAGAGATGGTACATGCGGCCCGGACAAGCCTAATTCAAGACCTTTATTCCAAACAAACACCGGAAGGAATGGAGGAACTCATGGGAGCTAAGCTAGTCCATTTGTTTTCTGATATTAAAATTGAGGAAAACATCGCTGTATCTGTATTTGTTTTTGACCGAAAAATAGATGAGCAAAAAGAAGCTCTGCAAAGCTAGTATATTTGTCATTGACACAAATTTGTCACATTTGATATGATGTTGCTACAGTTATAGAAGGCTAAAGCAATGGAATGTATGCACGATCTGTATATATTCTCTTTCAATATCTTACATACTGCTTGATATTGTTGTATGGGTATGCATACAAGTTAGGCAGCATTCAAACGCCTGGTTTGACACAGGTTATTTGAGTGCTGCCTTTTTTATTGCCTTTCTTGCATAACTGTGAGAAAAGAAGAAGTAATGGAGGCGTTTTATTATGGCTTTTCGAAAACCGGATGAAATAGCGGAAGCAACAATTGAAGCAGGGATGAAAAAAATAAAGCTCCCGCTGCCGTCACTGCTTGTGCTGGGGTTTTTAGGCGGTGCATTTATCGCGCTTGGGTATTTGCTTGATATCAGGGTAATCGGCGATCTTCCGAAAGAATGGGGGAGCCTGTCCAGTTTAATTGGTGCAGCAGTATTTCCAGTCGGCCTGATCCTTGTCGTTCTCGCTGGCGCTGAACTGATCACAGGCAATATGATGTCAGTTGCGATGGCGTTATTTTCGAGAAAAATATCAGTAAAAGAGTTGGCGATTAACTGGGGAATCGTCACAATTATGAACTTAATCGGCGCATTGTTTGTTGCGTACTTTTTCGGGCATTTGGTTGGATTGACTGAAACAGGTCCTTATTTAGAAAAAACGATTGCCGTTGCCCAAGGAAAGCTTGATATGAGCTTTGGCAAGGTTCTCATTTCCGGCATCGGCTGTAACTGGCTTGTATGTCTTGCAGTGTGGCTTTCTTTCGGCGCCCAAGACGCAGCAGGAAAAATCCTTGGCATCTGGTTCCCAATCATGGCTTTTGTGGCTATCGGATTTCAGCACGTTGTCGCCAACATGTTTGTGATTCCTGCTGCCATTTTTGCAGGCTCATTCACGTGGGGGCAGTTCATCGGAAACATCATTCCGGCTTTTATCGGTAATGTCATCGGCGGAGCTGTATTTGTCGGTCTCATTTATTTTATTGCATATCATAAGAAAGACCGCTCCAGAAAAGAAATGAAGCAGGTGTCATGACCAACGGGCAAATCCATTCGATGATTTGCACAATTTCCGTCCATTTTTAGAAAAAGATGTTTACAAAATGGAATTTGGTGGATATACTTACAAAGTAAGAAAAAAGCAAAGGAGGCTGAACCAAAATGACAATGAGACAACGACGTCAACCTGTACGTGATACACATGTAAAAGTTCATAGTTTATTCAGCCTGTGGAAGAGTTCGTGTCCTTCCTTAACCGATGCTTATCGCACGCATTAAATTCGGAATAGTCGGACATACGCAACTCCCCGCAGGCAGTAGAGGCATTGGTGTCTTCTTTTGTCTGCGGTTTTTATTTGCCCGCGGCAGAAGGGGTGTGCCGCGGGTTATTTCGCTTGATGCGGACTTTGAAAGGGGGTGAGCGATATGACGATTAACCTATTCTTTTTAACGTTAACGATAAAAAAAAGGTTTAAAAGCCTGGAAGAATTCGAACGAGAACAGCAGATTGAGCAGATTTATGATGAAATGAAAGAGTCTCAGTTAAAGCATCTTTATTTAACAAACTGGCGCTAAAAGCAACGAAAAAAACTGAAGGGGGAATGGCATATGCTTAGAATGGAATTATTGATGCATTATACAATGGAGAAGGACCAAGTTTAGCGAAACAGCTGTCAAGAAAATGCCTGCCTGCATACAATAAATCAACGTTACTGTGAGGCAGGTGATGGCATGATGAACGATTATCAAAAAAGGCTGCCGTCGATTGGCCATGGTTATGCGTCCATGCCGCATTCCTTCAAACATGGTTATGGAAATCCATTCCGACAGCAGAGGCTGATGGCAATGCAGCAGCAAAGGCTGTTTGCATTCCCTTATCATTGGCATTAGAAAGAGGGCAGAAAACATTTTGTTTTCTGCTTTTTTTTGCGGAAAAAAATGAAAAAGTTTAGTTCTATTGAAACATTTTTCAATACATTGCCGTCTAGTTGGTACCTTCCTTCACTTTTAGAATGAAGATGATGTTTATTTTTTGAATATAATAAATAAACATAGGAAACCAAAAGCAGGTGTTTAAAATGCTAGAAAATAGACTCTATAAACGATCGAATTTTTGGAAATTATTTTCTCGGAAATATAAGCTAACCAAAACAATTGAGCATATGATGATTGACTCTATAGATATACAAGAAAATGACAGAATTTTAGAAATTGGAATTGGGAATGGCACTGTCTTTAAAAGCATAACCAAGAAACTAGAAAAGGGAAGCCTAAAAAGCATTGATCCTTCAAAGCGAAAGGTAAGACAGATATTACGTGCGAATCGAAAGAACATGGGGAACGGGGAGGTTTTTCATGGCTATCCAGAGGACATTCCCTTTGATGACCGTACCTTTAATAAAGTCTTTTCTTTACATACGGTTCAGAGCTGCACCGATATTAGGCTTGCATTAAGAGAAATTTACAGGGTGCTTCAAATTGACGGCCGGTTTTATATCAGTATTGACACAAATACCGGTGAAAAAGAGAAAACGTATATTCAACTGCTGAAAGACCAGCATTTCAGGGATCTTTCTGTTATCAGGCGTGATTCCTGTCTATGTATTGTGGCTGTTAAATAAAAAATTTCTCGGGAAATATATCCAAGATCCTCGCATTAGGATTTGGGTATATTTTCTTAATTTTTTATTTTTTGCATATACTTTATATTAAAAAAAGTTTTTTTCATATAAACTTATAACAGAAGAAAGAACAAAGAGGTGATTTCAGACAGGGCAGACATTCTTTATGAACAATAGGAATGAATATTCATTCCGCAAACGAATCGGAGGTTGTAGATTACATGTTATCCGCATCCAGCAGTAAATACGACATGATTATGAAAGCGTCGGTCTCACTTTTTACGGAAAGGGGTTTTGACGCTACCACTATTCCTATGATAGCTGAACGTGCTCATGTAGGGACAGGAACGATCTATCGTTATTTTGACAGCAAAGAAACACTCGTCAACGTACTGTTTCAAGAAAGCATCCAGCGATTTACGGAAAAACTGAAGCAAGATGTTTCAGAATTGCCTGTCAGAGAAGGCTTTCACCACGTATTTTGCTGTCTCGTTCAGTTTACGAAAGAGAGCGACTATGCGCTTTTTTTTCTTGAAACCAAAAAAGATGCTCATTACTTAAATCATACAAGCAAAAAAATGATAGAAAATCTGACTCAAATGCTTGATGACTATTTTAATAAGGGAAAAGCGGAAGGCGTGATTCGCAGCCTGCCCTCTAATGTGTTAATTGCGATTGTATTAGGGGCGTTTCTCAAGATATATCAGCTCGTCCAAACAGGTGATATAGAGATGGACACTGATTTAATTACTGAATTGGAACAATGCTGCTGGGACGCCATTAAGCTTCATTCATCACAAAAATAAGGAAGGGGAGATGTTAATGAAACAGGCAAGCGCAATACCTCAGCCCAAAACATACGGACCTTTAAAAAATCTTCCGCATCTGGAAAAAGAACAGCTTTCTCAATCCTTATGGCGGATAGCTGATGAATTGGGACCGATTTTCCGTTTTGATTTTCCGGGAGTATCCAGTGTTTTTGTCTCGGGCCACAATTTTGTGGCTGAAGTATGTGATGAAAGCCGCTTTGACAAGAACCTTGGCAAAGGCTTGCAAAAGGTGCGTGAGTTCGGGGGAGATGGCTTATTTACAAGTTGGACGCACGAACCGAACTGGCAAAAAGCCCACCGCATTTTGCTGCCGAGTTTTAGTCAAAAAGCGATGAAAGGCTATCATTCTATGATGCTGGATATCGCAACTCAGCTGATTCAAAAGTGGAGCCGGTTAAACCCTAATGAAGAAATTGATGTAGCGGACGATATGACACGTCTGACGCTTGATACGATTGGGTTATGCGGGTTTAACTATCGATTCAACAGCTTTTACCGTGATTCACAGCATCCGTTTATCACCAGTATGCTCCGTGCCTTAAAAGAGGCGATGAATCAATCGAAAAGACTGGGCCTGCAAGATAAAATGATGGTGAAAACGAAGCTGCAGTTCCAAAAGGATATAGAAGTCATGAACTCCCTGGTTGATAGAATGATAGCGGAGCGAAAGGCGAATCCGGATGAAAACATTAAGGATCTCTTGTCTCTCATGCTTTATGCCAAAGATCCAGTAACGGGTGAAACGCTGGATGACGAAAACATTCGATACCAAATCATCACATTTTTAATTGCTGGACATGAGACAACAAGCGGGTTGCTATCCTTTGCGATTTATTGTCTGCTTACACATCCGGAAAAACTGAAAAAAGCTCAGGAGGAAGCGGATCGCGTGTTAACGGATGACACGCCTGAATATAAACAAATCCAGCAGCTCAAATACATTCGGATGGTTTTAAATGAAACCCTCAGACTGTATCCAACAGCTCCGGCTTTTTCTCTATATGCGAAGGAGGATACTGTTCTAGGCGGGGAATATCCGATCAGTAAAGGGCAGCCAGTCACTGTTTTAATTCCAAAACTGCACCGGGATCAAAACGCTTGGGGACCGGATGCGGAAGATTTCCGTCCGGAACGGTTTGAGGATCCTTCAAGTATCCCTCACCATGCGTATAAGCCGTTTGGAAACGGACAGCGCGCTTGTATTGGCATGCAGTTTGCTCTTCAAGAAGCGACAATGGTTCTCGGTCTTGTATTAAAGCATTTTGAATTGATAAACCATACTGGCTACGAACTAAAAATCAAAGAAGCATTAACGATCAAGCCGGATGATTTTAAAATTACTGTGAAACCGCGAAAAACAGCGGCAATCAATGTACAGAGAAAAGAACAGGCAGACATCAAATCAGAAACAAAGCCAAAAGAAACCAAACCTAAACACGGCACACCTTTACTTGTTCTTTACGGTTCAAATCTTGGGACAGCTGAGGGAATAGCCGGTGAATTGGCTGCTCAAGGCCGCCAGATGGGCTTTACAGCTGAAACGGCTCCGCTTGATGATTATATCGGCAAGCTCCCTGAAGAAGGGGCAGTCGTCATTGTAACGGCTTCTTATAATGGGGCGCCGCCTGATAATGCTGCCGGCTTTGTAGAGTGGCTGAAAGAACTTGAGGAAGGCCAATTGAAAGGTGTTTCCTATGCGGTATTCGGCTGCGGGAACCGGAGCTGGGCCAGCACGTATCAGCGGATTCCCCGCCTGATTGATGACATGATGAAAGCAAAGGGGGCATCGCGTTTAACAGCGATTGGGGAAGGTGACGCCGCCGATGATTTTGAAAGCCATCGCGAGTCTTGGGAAAACCGCTTCTGGAAGGAAACGATGGACGCATTTGATATTAACGAATTAGCCCAGAAAGAAGACAGGCCTTCATTATCGATTACTTTTCTCAGTGAAGCGACGGAAACGCCGGTTGCTAAAGCATATGGCGCGTTTGAAGGGATTGTGTTAGGGAATCGAGAACTCCAGACAGCTGACAGTACGCGTTCAACCCGCCATATTGAATTGGAAATTCCGGCTGGTAAAACATATAAAGAAGGCGATCATATCGGAATCCTGCCGAAGAACAGCAGGGAGCTTGTTCAGCGGGTTCTCAGCCGATTCGGTTTGCAGTCCAATTATGTGATAAAAGTAAGCGGAAGCGCTCATATGTCTCATCTGCCGATGGATCGCCCGATCAAAGTAGCGGATTTATTGTCGTCCTATGTAGAGCTGCAGGAACCGGCATCAAGGCTTCAGCTTCGGGAGCTGGCCTCTTATACAGTCTGTCCGCCGCATCAAAAAGAGCTGGAACAGCTCGTTTCAGATGATGGCATTTACAAAGAGCAGGTACTTGCAAAACGTCTTACCATGCTTGATTTTTTAGAGGATTATCCTGCCTGCGAAATGCCGTTTGAACGGTTTTTAGCACTTTTGCCATCATTAAAACCGAGATACTATTCCATTTCAAGTTCACCGAAAGTTCATGCAAATATCGTGAGCATGACGGTAGGAGTTGTGAAAGCCTCAGCATGGAGCGGCCGAGGTGAATACCGGGGTGTCGCCTCTAATTATTTAGCAGAATTGAATACAGGTGATGCAGCAGCCTGTTTCATTCGTACCCCGCAGTCCGGATTCCAGATGCCGGATGAGCCTGAAACGCCTATGATTATGGTCGGGCCGGGCACAGGAATTGCGCCATTCAGGGGCTTTATTCAGGCAAGATCGGTTTTGAAGAAGGAAGGAAGCACCCTTGGTGAAGCACTTTTATACTTCGGCTGCCGCCGCCCGGACCATGACGACCTTTACAGAGAAGAGCTGGATCAAGCGGAACAGGACGGTTTGGTCACAATCCGCCGATGCTACTCGCGCGTCGAAAACGAACCAAAAGGATATGTCCAGCACTTGCTCAAGCAAGATACGCAGAAATTGATGACACTCATTGAAAAAGGGGCTCATATTTACGTATGCGGTGATGGATCGCAAATGGCTCCTGATGTAGAGAAAACTTTGCGATTGGCGTATGAAGCTGAAAAAGGAGCAAGTCAGGAAGAATCAGCTGAATGGCTGCAAAAGCTGCAAGATCAAAAACGTTATGTAAAAGACGTTTGGACAGGAATGTAAAATATAAAATCCCGCCAATCTGATTGGCGGGATTGATTTGCATGTGAGAAAACCGGCACGATAATGAAATCTACTGAAAAGGATGTTATAGGGAGTATCGCGCCGGCCTTATTATTCATATCGTCATGCAGAGGCAAAAGTTTAGTTCTTTTTACCTTATTTTTAAAAATAAATAGTCTAAAAGTCTTGTTTTTGATTTTCAACTCAGGCTTTTGGCATTTTGTACTTTTTTATTCCTCAAGATCAGTCATCTGTTGAAGATTGATGCTTGAATTGCCGTTCCACATGCTTACGGTAATGAAAGTCATGAATCAGCCGGATCGTGGGCCTGATTAACAGCAGCAAGCTTCCGATCGCAAACAGCCATATCCCTGCCGACATTAATCGGTCATAAAAAAAGAAAAAGCTCCCGACGAGAAACAAAGCACCAATAATAAAATCGTTTACTGTATAAAGAATCTTATATCGTTTTTTGAAAAAAAGTTCATATCGTTTCAGCTCTTTTTGGATGTCATGTTCTTCATTTACTGTCACCATCATCCCTCCATTCTATTTTGGCTTACCCTTACGTAAACGGAATGTAAACATAAGGGCTGCCTTGCTGAAAGGAGACATAATCAACGATCAGAAACTAAAGTGAAAAAGTAATCCGCATAGGATCTCTTTTTTACGATTTCATCGCCTGAACAATAAGAGCAGTCAAAGCTTTTGCCCCTTTAGGAACCAAGTGAACACCATCAGGGGTAAAATATTCTGGATGCTGAAGAGCTTCTGTATGCCAGTCAACTAACGTAACATTTTGATGTGCGTGGGCCTGTTGCTGCAAAGATTCATTTACCTTGCTTTCCCATTGGCGGGGAACCCGTGTATTGACAAGATAGATATGAGCTTTTGAGAAAGATTGAAGCAGTTGTTCGATTTGGCTGTTTGTAAAGTAGCCATTGGTTCCAAGCTCAATGATGACAGCCTTGTTCGGCTGATTAAAAGACTTGTATTCCCTTGCGAGTTCCAAAGCTTGAGACATTTGTCTCCCCACCTTTCCATCAATCGTCACATGTGAAAGTGACTGACGCAGGTGTGAAGAAATATCAAGCATGACGGAATCTCCTATAGCTAACACCTCTTTCGCAGTGTCTGCTGGTTTTTTCGCCTGTTGAGATTGCGTGTCTTTCTTTTTATGAGTCTCTTGCCCACTATCTTTGTTTTCCTTTTGACGTTGATCGGATTCTGTTGTCTTTTGTTCAGGATTGTGTTTTTTATCTGCTGCAGCGTTCTTTTTATCCCCAGAAGCATGGCTGGTGTCAGCATTTGTTTCTTGTGAGCTATATGTCCATTTGGTAGGGTGCTTTTGCTCGCCGGCTAGCCCTGACAGCCCGCCTGCAAAAATAAGTATAGCGAAAATGATGAAACCAATTGACATTTTGCTGATGACAGATGTCGTTTTCCATTCCTTGATTCTATGTATAAAAACACGGCGGAAAAATGACCTGAATCCCTGTGTCCGTATCGGCTTCTCAATAAAATGGTAGGAAAGCTCGGCAAGTATACATGTCACAATGACCTTTAGCACGATATGCCAAAAAACAGGGTTTCCGATTTCTTGAACTGGCGTGCTTAACACAATAACAGGGTAGTGCCAAAGATAAATTCCGTAAGACCTCGTTCCAAGCCACCGAAGCGGCCTCCATGAAAGCAGATTGCCTAAAAAGCTGCTCGGATGGCAAACACATGCAATAAGGATTGCGGCAGTCACGCTAATGAATAGCATTCCGCCTCTGTAAAGAAAAGGCTCGTATTCATCTGTGAAATAGACACACAACACTAATATACAAAATGCCGAAAATTCGGTGGCGTGCAAAGTGTGCTTCAGTTTGCTAGGCAGCCTGTTGGAAGACAGCCTTTTCATCGGCCATACCAAAGCCAAGGCACATCCGATGAGAAGTCCAAACGAACGAGTGTCTGTGCCATAGTAAACGCGGCTCGGATCTCCGCCAGGTTCATACAGTACGCTCATCATCACGGCTGAACAAAGCGCAAGCAATGATATCACCGCAGCCAATCTGGCGCGGCTTTTCATTATGTACATTCCAACAACTAAGAACATCGGCCATATGATATAAAATTGTTCTTCAATCGCCAGCGACCAAAGGTTTTTTAGAGGTGATGGGGAACCGAAACTATCAAAATATGATAGCTTGTGAAAAATAAACCACCAATTGCTCATATAAAAGAGAGAAGAGATCGCATCTCCACGTAGAGTGTGCAATAGTTCTCGATCAAACAATACGACCCACACAACAGTGGAAAAGATCATAAGGTACGCTGCCGGCAGAAGCCGCCGAATGCGGCGCACCCAAAAGTCCCGAAAATCAAGATTGATATCATTTCCATATGCCGGTAATAGAATAGATGTAATCAAATATCCGGATAAAACAAAAAAGATATCAACTCCGATAAAACCTCCGTTAGCCCAATTGAAATTTAGGTGATAAGCGATAACTGACAGGACGGCAAAAGCCCGAAGGCCATCAAGTCCAGGGATGTATCGATGATGCTGTGTCTTGTGATACATGGGTATTCCTCCAATAGTATGCAAATATTCTCGTTGTTTTTGATAGCGAGGTTACGACCTCGAATAGAGAAGAGAGAAAACATCCATAATCTTAGATGGATGTTTTTATTTTATCGAATATAACGTTCTCCCACGAGC
This sequence comes from Bacillus sp. GW821-FHT01G09, assembly GCF_059422205.1. Lineage (NCBI taxonomy): Bacteria > Bacillati > Bacillota > Bacilli > Caryophanales > Bacillaceae > Bacillus > Bacillus sp. GW821-FHT01G09. Next base: position 121,818 of record NZ_JBWKWL010000003.1, on the reverse strand, counting down.
AAGTTTGAAATGACGCTGGTTGGAATTGTAAACTCGGTAACGCCCATATAGCCGGGGGCGACTTCATATTCGTCAAATGAGATCACAAGTTTATGGTCTTCAGTAATGTAAAACGTCTGATCAGGAAGAATCGTTTTGAACGGTTCTGCATCTTCGTCAGTGAGCCAATATATTTTATTTGGATCTTCCTTCATTTGCTGTTTCATTTGTTCTTTGATGTTTTGACTGATGACTTTGATATAGCGCTCATCTTTGAATAAGCTTTTTAATGTAAGTAAAATATCATTCTTTTTGTCAATTGTAATATAACGGCTTTGTGTGTAGGAAGATGCTTGTGTTGTTTCAATATTGCGCCGGATAGAGAGTAAATCTGGCGTGTCTGTGACCGTCTCGTAATCACTGTAGATGCTGAGATGCCCTTTTTTGTTTTGGGATGTGGACTGTATAAACTCTTTATACAGCTGCTGGCTTTCTTTCAAGTATTTCTCGTTAATGCTGTTTTCAAGCTCTTTATTAGAAAGTCCGGACAAAGCAGGTGTTTTGACATCAATGCTTGATTGGTCTTTTTCCTCTTTGATTTCAATAAAGGTGATCGCTTTGACGATTTTGCCGATGACAGGGATCTTTGACATAGCCTGAGCGGCGTCCGGGTTGATATTAACAAGCGCAGTGAATAAAATAGCTGCAGCGATTGCTGCTGATGTCGGCCACATGACGATTCTTTTCTTTTTTGGTTCTTGCTGAAGGGCTTTTTCAACAATGATATCCAATTCTTTAGGAATCTGAACATTTTTATATTCTTCTCTTAATTGCTGTAATCTCTTATCCATTAAGAAAGATCCTCCTTCGTCAACTGAATGCGCATCAGCTTCAATGCTCTGTATAGGCGCGTTTTGACGGTATTCGTGTTTTCTCCTGTAATTTCCGCAATTTCTTCTAATTTGAGGTCTTCAAAAAAACGTAAAATAATAATGGTTTTATAGCGGTACGGCAATTCGTCAAGCGCTTCATGGAGATCAGTATCCTTGTAATGGTCTTCCTTTCCTTTGCTTAAAAATTCTATCGTTTCGTCGTCCATCACTCTTATCTTTTTTTGTTTGCGCAAAAAATCAATGGCTGTCCGTACTAAAATTTTATAAAACCAACTTTTTATCGTCTCAGGGTTCCTGACCGTTTCAACTGAGCTCAGCGCTTTTTTTATAGATTCTTGAACAATATCTAATGCGTCATCTTGATTTTTTACATAACTGAAAGCCAACCTGTAGAAATCTTGCTTATGGTCAGTTATGCATGTGACAAGCAACGCTTTTGTTGTTTGTTTTTTCTTCATTGCAATAAAGGGCTCCTTTTTGAATATACGTATATCGTAGGCTGTTACCTAGGATAGACGCGGCAGGCTGAAAAATAGTTTGTGCAGAATCACATTTTTTTAAAAGAGAGAAGTAAATCAGCATGGGGGGTTATGCATAAAAAAAACAAGGCTTGTTTTGTACAAGCCTTGTTTTTGGGGTAAGAGATGCCAAACATTATTCCAAATAATGTTTTTTGAAATCTGAGTGAATAGAAAATTTACGGCGCAACTGGATGAGATTTTTCCCGAAGCTCTCTTCTAAAAGCTCTCTATGCTTTTTCAGAATTTCCATGAGGTACAGATCATGAATGATCACTTCAGTAATAGGCATGACTAACCCTACATGCATCGTCCATGCAGCACGGCTGTCGTTGCCAAGTGAGACAATGCCCGCTACTACTTCTGAATCATCTCCGCTATAGACAAGCCACCGTCCGTCATACTCTTCTGTAATTTCACTGCTCATATCATGAAGGTAAACATTGGCAAAATCAGATACGATGTCTCCGTACGCAATAATGGTGACAATAACGCCTTGATCTGCCGCATGTTTGAGCTCTGATTCTATCTCCTCAAAATCCTCTTTCCATATTTCTAAAAGGATTCTTTTTTTGGCAGATAAGATACAAGCCTTCACCTTTTCAAGAATTTCACTGCGGCCGGTGATATTCCAGATGTTTTCCCGGTCATTAGCAGTCTGCTCGAACTTTTCAAAATATTTCTCAGCCTGATCAAAATGCTCTTCCGCTTTGAGCCGGCGGTTTTTAATCAGTTCTTTTGCGGGGACTGGAACATACTGAGGCGTATTTCCATGACTGACAAAAACATCTCCCCTTATGACAAGGCTTTCCAAGACTTCATAAATTTTAGAACGGGGCACTCCGGATTTTTTGGCAACGGCATAGCCTGTTAAAGGTGATTCTTGCAATAATGCCAAATACGCTTTCGATTCATATTCTGTAAAATTGAGGTTTTTTAAAATGTCTAACATATTTTCTTTCATATATCCTCCAATATAAAGAGCAATCGCTGCCTTAGTAATCGCTATTTTAACAAACCATATTGATTTATTCCAAACGCATTGATACACTTTTATAAGTAGTTACTTTTGTAGTCACTATATTATTGAGGGGATTTTTAAAGGGGGAGAGAACAATGCACAGCTTACTCGCATACATACCGATCGCTGCCATGATGGTTATCATGCCGGGGGCAGATACGATGCTTGTGATGAAAAATACGCTTAGGTATGGCCCGAAAGCCGGCCGTTATAACATTCTCGGATTGGCGACAGGACTTTCCTTTTGGACGGTAATTGCCATTTTAGGATTATCAGTGGTGATCGCAAAGTCAGTGATTCTTTTCACAACGATCAAATATTTGGGAGCGGCATACTTAATTTATTTAGGTGTAAAAAGTTTTTTTGCTAAAAGTATGTTTTCGTTAGATGACATGCAATCCCAAGCAAAAAATATGGCAAGTTCTCCGAAACGTTATTATAAAACTTCCTTTATGCAGGGATCACTCAGTAACATTCTCAATCCTAAAACTGTTTTGGTGTATGTTACAATCATGCCCCAATTTATCAATTTGAACGGAAATATAAACCAGCAGCTCATTATTTTAGCTTCAATCCTAACCTTATTAGCGGTGTTGTGGTTCCTGTTTCTTGTTTATATTATTGATTACGCAAAAAAATGGATGAAAAACTCGAAGTTCCAGAAAGTGTTTCAAAAAATTACCGGAATAATATTAGTAGGTTTCGGCATCAAAACTGGTTTGAGTTAACACTTAAATGAAGTGAATGAAATTTGAAACCAAAGTTTAATTTGTGTTTGACCCATAAAAAAGACAAGGGAGTGAGTATCCCTTGTCTTTTTTTATTTCATCTTATGTCCTCTGCGGGTTTGCACCTTGTACAAAATAATCAATAAAACAAACCAGACCGGGGTGACAAACAAAGCAATACGTGTATCATTCGCCAGTGCCAATATGACAAGAATGAACGCGAGAAATGCAAGTGTTAAATAGTTGGATAATGGGTAAAAAGGCATTTTGAATTTGTTTGCTTTCGCTTCATGCTGCCTTGTTTTTCGATATTTCAAATGGCAAATCACCGTGATGCCCCAAATAAAAATGAAGCATATTGTAGAAACACTTGTAATCAGTGTGAAGACTTGCTCGGGCATTAAATAATTCAGACTAACGCCAATCAGAATGGCGACGGATGAAAAGAACAGCGCATTGCTTGGCACGTTAGAAGAAGTTAATTTCTTTAAAAGTCCAGGTGCGTGATGATCCTTTGCAAGTGAATAGACCATTCGGCTTGTGCTGAATAAAGCGCTATTTGCAGCTGACGCGGCTGATGTTAATACAACAAAATTGATCAAACTGGCAGCCACAACGATGCCTACTGCAGAGAAGACCTGAACAAATGGGCTTTCGTTTGGATTCAACACATTCCAAGGATAAATACACATAATCACGAAAAGTGCGCCAACATAAAAAAGTAAAATCCGGACAGGGATTTGATTGATGGCTTTAGGGATCACTTTTTGGGGATTTTCTGTTTCACCTGCTGTCAGTCCAACAAGTTCAATACCCACGAAAGCGAAGACGACCATTTGGAACGATAGGATAAACCCATGCCATCCATTTGGGAACATGCCGCCGTGGCTCCAAAGGTTGGTGAGGCTGGCAGGGCCGGAAGCTGCGGAAAAACCTTTCGCAATCAGGAAAATGCCAGTTACGATCAGAGCCAGTATGGCAATGACTTTGATCAATGCAAACCAAAATTCTAATTCTCCGAAAAGTTTAACGGTGGCAAGGTTCATGATCAGCAGGATAATAAGCGCAAGAAGACCCGGCAGCCATTGAGGCACATCGGGAAGCCAATATTGCGTATAAATGCCGACCGCCGTTAAATCAGCCATCGCGAGGGAAATCCAACAGAACCAGTAGGTCCACCCAGTGATAAATGCTGCCATGTTTCCTAAATAGTCCCTTACAAAATCAACAAAAGAGTGGTATCCCGCATTTGATAAGAGCAGTTCTCCGAGCGAACGCATAATGAAAAAGCAAAATACGCCGGTGATCAAGTAAGCAAATAAAATGGATGGTCCTGCAAAGTGGATGGATTTACCTGAACCTAAAAATAAACCTGTACCGATTGCACCTCCAATCGCCATTAATTGTATATGCCTGTTTTTAAGGCCTCTAGACAATTTCTGTTGCTGGCCAAAATTGTCTTTGCTAGAATTGCCTATCAATTTTATTTTCCTCCAGTAATAAAAAGATGAGTAAAGTTTTATCGGATATTATAACATTTAAAAGAATAGATACTTTTATTTTTAAATTTTAAAACTATTTTAAGTGCTGTTACATGTCTTCTGGCTCTATTTTTCACTCGTGATTCTACCTGAATAGCAGAGTAAAACAGGAAAGTCATTTGGACAATCTGACAGGCTAGTTTTAATCGGTAACGATTTGTATAATTGCATACCCACTATGATTGAGGCCTGCAGGGGGGATCAAATCGAGAGAATCGGAGATAAAGTTTTTAAGCTTACAGATTCCTTAGCCTTCAAGGTGGATTGCAAAAATGACGAAGTTTTGCATATTGTAATACTGCGGCGGTCACATAGAGTGTCCGTCTTTTTTGTTGTGAACGAACCTAAGGGGGTATATTTAGGAAAATTGTCCTGATCTATAAGATTCATTTTTTGTCATTGATGATTTTGACATCATTACATTCCCCAAGAATGATAAACTGTTTACTGATTATTACTTTTGAAGGGGACTGGCCCTCCAGAACCGCGAATCTATCATACTAATATGAGTTGCAAATGATTCGAAATGTAAACATATATGCATAAAAGCCAGCTTTGTCAATCTGCTATAGAGACCTTTTTGAACGTGTATCAGCAGATAATCTCAACGCGGACTATAAAGTTTCGAAATATTCTTGTTAATGGCTTATCTAATAAGGACAAAGGATGATAGACGTGAGAAGAATAGATAAAATATACCATCAGCTCATGCATAATTTTCATGATTCAACCTTAGATCATCTATTAAAAATACAAGGGAATTCAGCAAAGGAGATTGCCGAGCAGCTGAAAATGGAGCGGTCCAATGTCAGCTTTGAATTGAACAATCTCGTCCGGTCCAAAAAGGTCATCAAAATTAAAACGTTTCCTGTAAGATACATCCCAGTCGAGATAGCAGAAAAATTATTCAACAAGAAATGGGATACAGAGATGATGGAAGTGAAAGACCTTCAGGCGTTTTCCGGAAATTCAAAGCAAAATCATCAACACATTTCCACGAATCCCCTAGAGCTTATGATAGGGGCAAAAGGGAGTTTGAAGAAAGCGATCTCCCAGGCAAAAGCAGCTGTCTTTTATCCGCCGAACGGTCTGCATATGCTCCTCCTAGGGCCGACTGGTTCCGGTAAATCCCTTTTTGCGAACCGAATTTACCAGTTTGCCATTTACTCTGACATATTGAAGACCGGCGCACCATTTATTACATTTAACTGTGCAGACTACTACAACAACCCTCAATTATTGCTTTCTCAATTATTCGGACACAAAAAAGGTTCATTTACAGGTGCTGCCGAGGATAAGGCAGGTTTAGTCGAACAGGCCAATGGGGGCATTCTTTTTATGGATGAAATCCACCGTCTCCCTCCCGAGGGACAAGAAATGCTGTTTTATTTTATTGACAGCGGTTCTTATAACAGGCTTGGAGAATCTGAACATAAACGAACATCGAACGTATTGTTTATTTGTGCGACTACAGAAAATCCGAGTTCTGCACTATTGAAAACGTTTTTGCGAAGAATCCCAATGACCATTCATATTCCTTCGCTTGAAGAACGATCGCTTAAAGAAAGAGTGGATCTGACGACGTTTTTATTAGGGAAAGAAGCAGAGCGGATTAAGAAGAATCTGAGTGTGCATATCGATGTCTATAATGCGCTTATTCACTCTGCGAAATTTGGGAATGTCGGACAGCTGAAATCAAATGTCCAGTTAGTTTGCGCACACGGATTTTTGCATAACCTTGACAGAAATGAGGTTATTGAACTGACTGTTCGCGATCTGCCTGATGAAATCAAGCAAGAATGGATGTCCAGCAGCAAAAACATGCAAAGAAGCAAAGCCATTTCTGAATATGTCAATATTACAACGATTATCTCTCCGATTGTAGAAGATGAAACAACAAAAATTGACGAAGACCTCTCATTTAACTTATATCATTTGATTGAGGAAAAAGTGAAAACGCTTATGAAAGAAGGTTTATCCAAAAAGGATATTAACCAATACATCTTGACTGATGTCCATTTGCATGTCAGAAGTTTTTTTCATCATCAAGCTTTTCAAAAAGACAACCTGCTGACATTCGTTGAAGATGACGTGATTCAAATGACAAAACAGTTAAAAGAAATAGCTGAACATGAGCTGGATTGTACATTTGACCGCAAGTTTATTTATTTCTTGAGTATGCATATTGACGCATTTTTAAAGCGAGGAAAGCAAATTGATGTTTTAAATACACAGGAGACGGATGAAATTCGTGATACTCATGTGAAAGAATATCGGGTGGCGATGATTTTTAAAGATAAAATTCAGGAATATTTTAAAGTGGCTATTCCTGAAATAGAAGTCATCTACTTAACGATGTTAATCCATTCCATCAAATCGTTAAAAGAGAACAAAAGAGTCGGAATTATCGTGGCTGCTCATGGAAACAGTACGGCGAGTTCAATGGTTGAAGTTGCGACAGAACTGCTAGGGAGCACGCCGATTGCAGCAGTTGACATGCCGCTTTCTGTTTCACCTTCGGACATTCTTGAATGCGTAGCGGAAAAAATGAAACAGGTTGATGAAGGCGAAGGTGTTTTAATGCTGGTAGACATGGGGTCGCTTGCAATGCTGGAAAGCAGGCTGGAGGAAAAGACAGGTATTTCCATCAAAACGATCAGCAATGTTACGACTTCAATGGTGCTGGATGCTGTCAGAAAGGTCAACTATTTGAATTTAAATTTGCATGCGATCTATCAATCGGTCACGAAGGATTTTATCGAGCTGTGGGAGCGTCAGCCAGCGGCATCCGGCAAAAAGAAGGCATTGGTATCCATCTGCACGACGGGCAGCGGAACGGCCAAAAAGCTGGAAGACATTCTAACCACGATCGTAAACAAGGCCTCCGATACCCCGATTCACATATTGACCGTATCATCGATTAAACTGGCCAACAGCATAAAAGAAATCGAAAAAGAGTATGAAATCCTTGCGACAGTCGGAACGAAAGACCCTAAAATCAATGCTCCGCATGTATCTTTAGAAGTGTTAATTGAAGGGGAGGGAGAGAAGCTGATTCAACAGGCGATTACAAAAGGAAGCATCCCCTTGAGCAATGGATTGAACGAAGCAAATATTATTGTCAGGGAGCTTTGCGAGGATAGCCTGAAAAAATACCTTGTCTTCTTGAATCCCCACCATGTGATCGAAATGTTATTGGAGTGGCTGCAAACCGTTCAAGATGAGCTGGGGGTCATTTTCAATAATGCGGTTTTGATCAAAGTCATTATGCACACGGCTTTCGCCTTTGAAAGGGTAATTAAGCAGAATCCGATCGCTTTCTCGGAGGAAGAAGAGATCAATGATCAGCTGAAGGAAATGGTGTACGTGACAGAACGAACATTAGCCCCTTATGAAGAAAAGCTCGGACTTCGCATAAGTGATGATGAAAAATTATTTATAGCCGCCATATTTGCTGAAGAAGTGCATGGCCAGCTGTTTTAAAAACAGTTTTTTTATATGAACCTGTATTAAATGGAACACCATTTTAATACAGGTTTATTTTTTTCGTTTTAAGTGTTTCGACAACAAATTGCTATTGGCTGAAATAACAATGAAAACGCTTAACGCAACTGTGTTGGCACGATCCTTGCATTATATATGGATGTACAAAACAGGAAAGGAGCAATAGATATGATTTCAGTTATTATCAGCGGTCATGGAGATTTTCCCATAGCATTAAAAGAATCTTCAGGGATGATATTCGGTGAAGAAAATAACCTGATTGCAGTGCCGTTTTTTAAAGGGGAAGGAATACAAACGCTGCAAGAAAAATATCATCAGGCGCTCAAGGATATCCCGGAAGAACATGAAGTGCTTTTTTTAGTCGATATTTTTGGAGGGACGCCATATAACGCGGCAGCTTCCTTTATTGCTGAGGATCAAAGAATGGATATGGCAGCCGGCGTAAACCTGCCGATTCTGCTGGAGGTATTAAGCCTGAGAGAACATCTGGTTCTCAAAGATTTGCTGAACAACTTAAAAGCAATGAGTCAGCAAAGCTTTCAAGTGTGCAGTGAACATTTAGAAAAAGTAAAAACAGCCAATCAAGATACAAGAGAGGATGAATTATGATGAACATTGTGTTAGCAAGAATTGATGACCGCTTTATTCACGGCCAAATCCTGACAAGGTGGATAAAAGTCCATGCAGCCGACCGAATCATCGTTGTCTCCGACGATATTGCTCAGGACGAAATGAGAAAAACGCTGATCCTTTCTGTTGCTCCTTCAAATGTAAAGGCAAGTGCCGTCTCGGTTTCTAAAATGGCAAAAGCATTTCATAGTCCGCGCTACGAAGGCGTAACAGCAATGCTCTTGTTTGAAAATCCGTCTGATATTGTATCTCTTATAGAAGCAGGTGTACCGATCAAAACCGTAAACGTCGGGGGAATGCGTTTTGAAAATCATCGCAGGCAAATCACAAAATCAGTCAGTGTCACAGAACAAGATATAAAGGCATTTGAAACATTAAGTGACAAGAGCGTGAAACTGGAATTGAGGCAGCTGCCTTCAGATGCCAGTGAGGATTTTGTACAGATTTTACGGAACGTAACAAAATAATCAAGGGGATGAGAATATGTCTTCATTACAAATTATTTTGTTGTTAATCATTGCAGCAATCACCGGAATCGCAAGTGTATTGGATGAAGGGCAGACACACCGGCCGCTTGTGGCCTGTACGTTAGTTGGCTTGGTGCTCGGGGACTTAAAAACGGGAATTATTCTTGGAGGCACACTGGAGCTGATGGCGCTCGGCTGGATGAACGTCGGGCTTGCCATGGCACCTGATACAGCGATCGCCTCTGTCATCTCAACCATTTTAGTTATTACCGCTGATCAGGGAATTGGCGAAGGGATTGCTGTCGCTGTTGCTTTAGCAGCTGCGGGTCAGGCGCTGACGATTTTTGTTCGGACGATCACTGTCTTTTTCATCCACCGCGCTGATCAATATGCAAAAGCGGGAAATATAAAAGGAATTGAAATTATGCATATTACCGCGATGGTGTTTCAAGCTTTGCGCGTCATGATTCCTACATTGATTGTTGCTTTAATTAGTGTCAGCGCTGTTCAGGCGTTCCTGGGAAATATTCCTGATGTCATTACAAAAGGACTGCAAATAGGCGGAGGCATTATTGTGGTTGTCGGGTATGCCATGGTGATCAATATGATGAATATTCCTTATTTAAAGCCATTTTTCTATATTGGTTTCTTATTAGCGGCGTTTACCGATTTTAACTTAGTGGGATTTGGAGCCCTTGGTCTCTGTCTGGCGCTTTTATACCAGCAGGTGATGCAAAAACAAAGCGCTCACGGAGCAGTCGCGGCCGCATCAGACAGTGGCAGTGTTGCTGTTTATGATGACGATGATGATCTTGATGCCTAAACGATGAGGGGGGAAGAAAAAATGGAGAAAGAAAAACGATTAACGAAAAAAGAAATTTTCAGCATGTTTATTCGTTCAAATTTTTTGCTCGGTTCCTTTAACTTCGAACGTGTGCAGGCAATGGGATATTGTTATGTCATGATACCGGCGATCAAAAAATTGTACGGTCCCGGAGCGAAAAGAAACGAAGCCTTGCAGCGGCATTTGGAATGGTTTAATACACATCCGTGGCTGACAGCGCCTATATTTGGCGTGACGGCAGCCATGGAAGAAGAAATGGCGAACAATAAAGGAATTGACGGAAAAGCGATAAGCGGAATGAAAATTGGTTTGATGGGACCAATAGCGGGCGTAGGCGATCCAATTTTCTGGGGAACGATTCGTCCTGTCTTAGCTGCGCTAGGAGCCTCCCTTGCTTTAGGAGGAAACATTGCCGGCCCTTTGCTATTCTTTTTCTTGCTGAATGCCATAAGATTAAGCATAAAATATTATGGATTAAAGTATGGCTATGTGAAAGGAATGGAGATTCTTCAGGATTTAGCGGGGAATCGCATTCAAAAGCTTACAGAGGGCGCTTCGATTCTCGGGTTATTTGTTATGGGGGCTCTCGTGTCCAAATGGACCACCATCAACATTCCAATCGTTGTATCCAGGATTAAGGATGAAAGCGGAAAAGTAGATGTTCAAACGGTACAAAACGTGCTAGACAGCATTATGCCGGGGGCGCTGCCTCTCGGATTAACGTTATTGGTGGCATGGATGCTTCGCAAAGGGGTGAATCCACTTCTCATTATTTGCGGCATCTTTGTCATCGGGATTCTCGGGTATTGGGCTGGATTCTTAGCATAAGGTGTGTGAAGGAAAGAGAGAGAACCTGCAGCAGTCTTTTCATATATAAATCATTCGGATAACAGCGAAACAGAGGAGAATTGCCAGAAACGGACCAGCTTGGGCGCAGCAGTCTCTCTTGAAAGTGTTCAAACATGAAGAGAGGAGCGAAGGAACAAATGAAAAAGAGACTTATTCAAGTCATGATCATGTTCACCCTGCTGTTGACTATGGCATTTTCGGCAGATGCAGCCGATTCAAGCTACTATGATGAGGATTACCGTCCTCAATATCACTTCACACCGGAGGCAAACTGGATGAATGACCCAAACGGAATGGTATATTATGCTGGGGAATATCACTTGTTCTATCAATACCATCCATACGGGCTTCAGTGGGGGCCCATGCATTGGGGGCATGCCGTCAGCAAAGATTTGGTTACATGGGAACACCTTCCTGTTGCGCTCTATCCGGATGAAAAAGGCACGATCTTTTCTGGAAGCGCAGTTGTAGATAAAAATAACACAAGCGGTTTTCAAACAGGCAAAGAGAAGCCGCTTGTGGCCATTTATACACAGGATCGGGAAGGCCATCAAGTGCAAAGTATTGCCTATAGCAACGACAAAGGAAGAACATGGACGAAATACGCTGGCAACCCTGTCATTCCAAACCCAGGTAAAAAAGATTTTCGCGATCCAAAAGTCTTTTGGTATGAGAAAGAAAAAAAGTGGGTAATGGTGCTTGCAGCTGGTGACCGAATTCTCATGTATACATCAAAAAATCTGAAACAGTGGGCGTATGCAAGTGAATTTGGACAGGGGCAAGGAAGCCACGGGGGAGTATGGGAATGTCCGGATTTATTTGAGCTACCGGTAGATGGCAAACCGAATCAAAAAAAATGGGTCTTGCAAGTCAGTGTCGGAAACGGAGCGGTTTCGGGAGGATCAGGTATGCAATATTTCGTAGGGGACTTTGATGGAACTCATTTTAAAAATGAAAACCCATCAGACAAAGTTCTCTGGACGGATTACGGCAGAGACTTTTACGCAGCTGTATCCTGGTCTGATATTCCAGCCACAGACAGCCGCCGGCTATGGTTAGGGTGGATGAGCAATTGGCAATATGCGAATGATGTTACGACATCCCCATGGAGAAGTGCAACGTCCATTCCAAGAGAGTTAAAATTGAAAGCGTTTACCGAAGGGGTTAGAGTGGTCCAAACACCAGTGAAAGAGCTGGAAACCATTCGCGGAACCTCTAAGAAGTGGAAGAATCTGACCATATCGCCTGCAAGTCATAATGTGTTAACGGGGCAATCTGGAGATGCCTATGAAATAAATGCAGAATTTAAAGTAAGCCCTGGTTCAGCTGCTGAATTTGGTTTTAAGGTCCGAACAGGTGAAAATCAATTTACGAAGGTCGGCTATGACCGAAGAAACGCCAAATTGTTCGTTGACCGGAGCGAGTCGGGCAACAACACCTTTAATCCGGCCTTCAACACCGGAAAAGAAACAGCCCCATTGAAGCCGGTAAATGGGAAGGTTAAGATGCGCATTTTTGTTGACCGCTCCTCGGTTGAAGTATTTGGGAATGACGGAAAGCAGGTCATAACGGATATTATTCTCCCAGACCGATCAAGCAAAGGGCTTGAATTATATGCTGCAAATGGCGGTGTAAAGGTAAAATCTTTAACCATACACCCTTTAAAAAAGGTATGGGGAACGTCACCTTTTATGTCCAATATGACTGGCTGGACGACTGTAAATGGCACGTGGGCCGACACGATTGAGGGGAAACAAGGGAGGTCGGACGGAGATTCCTTTATCTTGTCTTCAGCATCCGGGTCAGACTTCACTTATGAATCTGATATCACCATTAAGGATGGAAACGGAAGAGGGGCAGGAGCACTAATGTTTCGCTCTGACAAAGATGCCAAAAACGGTTACCTTGCCAATGTAGATTCGAAGCATGACCTAGTGAAATTCTTTAAATTTGAGAACGGTGCTGCTTCTGTCATTGCTGAATACAAAACACCGATAGACGTTAATAAAAAGTATCATCTGAAAACAGAGGCCGAGGGCGATCGCTTTAAAATCTATTTAGATGATCGTCTTGTGATTGATGCAAATGATTCCGCATTTTCAGAAGGCCAATTTGGCTTGAATGTGTGGGACGCGACTGCTGTCTTTCAGAATGTAAAGAAGGAGTCTTAATTTTAAAAAAGGCACAGAGCCGAACAGTCTGTGCCTTCTCGTTATTTTAACAAATTTAAAGATTCGCGGTTAAATGCTTCCAAATCATCAGGTGTTCTGCTTGTGACAATGTTGTGGCTGACGACTACTTCTGCATCTTTGTAGTTTGCACCGGCATTGATTAAATCTTTGCGGATGCTGCGGTAGCCTGTGATATCTTTGCCTTTTAGAAGATCCGTATCAATCAGTACTTGCGGGCCGTGGCAAATTGCGAAAACAGGTTTTTTGTTTTCGACAAATGCTTTTGCGAATTCACCCGGACGGTCATCTGCACGAAGCAAATCCGGAGAGAATCCCCCAGGAATTAAAAGTGCATCAAAGTCACTTGCATCCACATCAGAGATGGCTTTGTCAATCTTTACTTTCTCGCCATGCTTACCGGTAACTTCTTTGCCGGCTTCCAAATCGATAGCCACAACACTGTAGCCAGCTTCTTCGTATGCTTTTACCGGACTTGTATATTCGATGTCTTCGAATTGGTCTGTAACAAGAACTGCAATTTTTTTGCTCATAAAAAACCCTCCTAATAACTCTCTATTCATAGAATAACAGGAAGATTGACCGGCCTTCAAAATATTTGCTTAACGAGATCGTTTTTCGTGAGTTTCATTAAAAGCGGGTCAGCCCATATAAGGACTAACCTATTACAATGTGGAAATATCAATCACAAATCGATAACGGACATCGCTTCGGAGGATACGTTCGTATGCCTCGTCCACTTGGTCAGCTCCGATGACTTCGATTTTAGGTTCGATGCCATGCTCAGCTGCGAAATCCAGCATCTCTTGAGTTTCTTGAATTCCGCCGACTAGAGAACCTGCAATGCTGCGGCGCCCCATGATTAGGGAAAACACACTGTATGTGTCCGGCTTGGCAGGAGCTCCAACGTTTACAAGTGTCCCGTCTATACGAAGCATTGATAAATAGGCATCTACATTGAGATTTGCCGATACCGTATTTAAGATCACGTCAAAACGCCCGGCCAATGCAGTGAATGTAGCTGGGTCACTTGTTGCAAAGTAATGATTTGCACCTAGTTCCAGAGCTTCCTCTTTCTTATTCATGGAACGGCTCAGGACGGTTACCTCTGCCCCCATCGCATGTGCAAATTGAATCGCCAAATGTCCAAGGCCACCTACGCCTACAATCGCAACCTTTTTACCAGGGCCAACATTCCAGTGTTTCAGCGGGGAATACGTTGTGATACCTGCACACAACAGCGGACTGGCAACATCCATTTCCAAACGGTCTGGTATGCGAACAACAAATCTGTCAGTGACAACGATTTCTTGGCTGTACCCGCCATAAGTGGGGTTTCCGTCGTAGTCTACTGAGTTATACGTTTGAACAACACCCTTCGTGCAGAATTGTTCCTCTCCGTTGAGACAGTATTCGCATTCTCCGCAAGAGTCAACAAAACAGCCGACACCAACGCGGTCCCCGACAGCAAACTTGGTGACTTTTGTTCCAATGGCTGTTACAACACCGGCTATTTCATGTCCAGGCACCATTGGGAAGATGCCACCGCCCCATTCATCAAAAGCGCTATGAATGTCTGAATGGCAAATACCGCTGAATTTAATATCGATTAAGACATCGTGCGGCCGTAATCCTCTTCGCTCAATCGTCGTTTGTTCAAATTTGGCTTTTGCATGTGCCACGCTTAATACACGGGTTTGATGTTGATTACACATATGAACCTTTCCTTTCTTCATCATAAGTGTTGTAAAAAAACATGCACTTATTTATGTTTTATGGTGTCTTCAACATAACGATAAACCTTAAAGTCTGCTTTAAGGCAAGGGTTTTTTAAAAATAACATTTAAAATGAACCTGATTTATAAGGTGAGCTACAGTCAGCAATTAACGCAGAAACTGTAATCATGCTGCGATCTCGGGGGGAAAGTTCTTCCTCTCTTGCCCAAATGTCACCGAATAGGACATCATCATGAAGTTCAGCAAACTTTGGCGCAAATTCTCCTAATTGTTCTCTTCCGGCAGTTAGTTTATTTGCCATTCAGCAATCCCCCCATCTACACTGTTTTTATTGCATGGAGAAGTATAGAGCTTAAAGTGTGCTTTAAAGCAAGTCCCGAATATATAAACCCAGATTCAGCAGCTAACCACTTGTCTTGAGCTTGACTTAAAGTTAACTTTAAGTGTTACCTTCACAACATGCAGGATAGAGAGGTGAAGATAATGAATATTGCTCAGGTGGCAAAGCAGTTTGGCCTGACAGCCGCAACACTCAGATATTACGAACGTGTAGGATTAATCCCGCCTGTAAAACGAAAAGACAGCGGCATTCGCGACTATGATGAAGAAGATATCAAATGGATTGAATTTATTAAATGCATGCGAAATGCGGGACTATCGATAGAAGCGCTAATTGAATATACAACATTATTTACCGAAGGTGACCGTACGGTAGAAGCTCGAAAAAATATCCTGGCTGACGAACGACAGCGGCTGATAGAGAAGCGGAAAGAAATTGATGAAACAATTAAGAGATTAGACACAAAAATTAAAGATTATGATGGGAAATTGCGTGAAAATGAGGCAAAGCTCAAAAGCAGGCCTAAAACGGAAAGTCTTCACGGATCAGTGGAGCAAAGAAGGTAGCATTCTTTGCGTGTGAAGAGGGCAGGTTAAAGTTTTCTCCATCAAGAAATCGCATAAAAAGAGGTGGTTACGAATTCTTATTTGATTGGAGAATTTGCAAACATTATCGGAGATCAGATGGAAAAAAGCGGGTTAATCTATTTACGATCATAGGACCCGAACAAACAGTGCTCATTTTGAAGCTGAGGAACAGTTGTGGCCAATCAATACTGTTCCTCAGCAAATCAGTCATTGTATGTTAAAGGGTTGGCAATTGAATGGCTGTATCAATATTTTTTAAATTCAGCTTGACTTGTTCGTCAGGGTTCCAAGGATGGTACCAGCCTTTTTCCATCATATAGCTCGAGAGTTGTTCGTGCATATCAAGGGCTTCTTCCAAATGGCGGATAAGGACCTCTTTCACTTCAGGCGTTCCGGCTTCAGTGGCTGCCATCGCATAATTTCTGACTCCGTTTTTTGCTGCAATTAATAAGTCCATAGCAATGATTTGGTCTGTTAGAACATTCATGCCGGTCAGATATTCAATGATAGGATTCATGATTTATTCATCTCCTCATTCGTGCTTTGCATTAGATAAAATAGAGGCAAATTCCTGCAGCTGGCGTGTGGTGATATCAACATCTTGCTGCATGATTTCTTTCAGCTTCGGATCAGATACCAGTGCTTTCATTGTTTTAGATTTCGTCAAACAAAGTGTCTTGAAAGCAGTCATTTCCTGAACCTCAAGCACTTCGTGTAAGGCATATTCCATTTCTGTAACCTCCGTTTTTTAAGGCTTTAACACAACTTTGATACAATCATCCATTTTTGAATCAAAAATGTCATAGCCATGCTTGGCTTCACTAAGCGGCAGGACATGGCTGACAACATCTCCCGGGTCAATTTTGCCCGTTGATACTAGTTCAAACATGTACGGCATATAGTGGATCACAGGAGCCTGCCCAGAGCGTATATTGACGTTTCGCTGCATGATATCGCCTAGCGGAAAACCGTTATATCTGCCTCCGTACACACCTGTAATTTGTATGGTTCCTCCTTTGCGAACAGCTTGAGAGGCAATGACCAATGCACTCATTGTTCCGCCATGAAGCTTTAAGCCGCTGGCAAGGAACTCGAGATCGCTCATTTTACCATCCATCCCAACAGCGTCAATGACTACATCCGCTCCGCCTTTCGTGATTTCCTTTAAATAATTCCCTGTATTCTCATGGTCTTCAAAATTAACGATTTCTACTTTGTTTGTACGTTTCGCATGCTGTAAGCGATAGTTTACATAGTCAACTGCTATGACGCGTTTTGCGCCTTTTAGCCAACAAAACTTTTGAGCAAACAGGCCGACTGGTCCGCAGCCGAGAACGATAACTGTATCGCCTTTTTTTACGCCGGCATTGTCCACACTCCAAAAGCCGGTGGTCATGGCATCGGCAATCACGCTTAATTTCTCATCGGGTTCCTCACAAGATTCAGGGATTTTAAAATGGGTAAAATTCGCAAACGGCACTCTTAAATATTCAGCTTGCCCGCCTGGATAACCGCCAGTTTGCCCTGAATAGCCGAAATAAGCACCCATTTCCCCATTGTCATTAGACTGATCACATTGGCTTTCCAGCTGGTTTTTACAAAAAAAACATTCACCGCAGGCGATCGTAAAAGGGATAATGACGCGGTCACCTTTTTTGACCTTTGTAACCCCTGGCCCAACTTCTTCAACAATTCCCATCGGTTCATGGCCGATGACATAGTCTTCATGGAGATTAGGAATCAATCCATGGATTAAGTGTAAATCTGATCCGCAAATGGCTGTACTGGTGACTTTGATAATCATGTCATCGGATTTTTCAATCTTTGGATCGGGGACATCTTTGACAACAACATTTTTAATGCCTTGATACGTTACTGCCTTCATGCTGTACAACCTCCAGTGTTAGTGTTCATCAGGTGTCCGGTCAAACATCCCTTTACGATTTGTTTCATCAGGAAAGAGGTTCATATTGCCGACCATGATCGTGTTTTTTGCAGAGAGCTGATCCAGCTTATACTGTTCGCTCAGCTCATATGGGTGGAACCATTTTTTGCTGATCATCAGTTCCGTAATCTCTTGGTGCATTGCAATTCCTTGCATCAGCTGTTTCCGCAGCAAGGCTCTTACATCTGGTGAAGCGGTTTCTGTCAAAGCTACAGCAGTATTCCTTACGCCTTCCTTAGCTCGTATAAGAAAATCCATCGCGAATGTAGTGTCTGCTAGTTCAGGCACATTCAGCGAATTAATGGGGTCTAAATGATCATTATTCAAAGAGGCTTACCTTCCTTTCAATTGATGATTGGCGTTGGGCGGCTTTGAGGGACAGGGGCCTGAAATGAGGCACGCTCATAAACCGCCTGTAATTCAGTAAGGTCTTGAATGGATTGCTGCACATCTTTTTGCATCAAGTCCTTCAGTTCTTGGTCAAACACAAGTCCTTGCATTAACTTTGATTTCGCTATACAAAGTGTTTTAAAGTTCACGATTTCATGTAAGTCAACAGCCTCGTGAGCTGCCAATGTTTGATGATCCATATTGATGTAACCTCCTTTTATCAACGTTACATTTCCCGAAATGACGATGAAGCATACAGAAAGTACACTCGGTGTCATTTTTTGTTTTAAGAATTGCTGTTTTTGCCCGTTCTTATGACTTGCACTAAACTGCACTTAAATCTGAAATAAAGGTGAAGTATGGAAATTTATTTATGTAAACTTGACATAGTGCTGTCAGGTTTCCTTTTATATCATTAAATTGGATGACCAGTAAAAAGTATGGTTTTATAGGAGGCACTCGATATGAAGCTGTTGCAAATTAGACTTTTGGTGAATGATTTTAAGAAAAGCGTCGAGTTTTACAAAGATTCATTAGGACTTCCAATAAGTTGGTTAGAGAATGAAATGGAATATGCACTCTTTGATAATGGGGAAACGAAAATAGAGCTTTTATCTCGAGAAACGATGGCTGAAATCGTTGGAGAGGGAAAAAAATCGTTGGAAGGAGAAGCTCAATCAAAATTTTTGCTTCAGTTTAAGGTAGAAGATGTTGATAAAATGTATGACGATTTACACAAAAAAGGAGTTAAATGTGTGAATAAACCGCATGATCGCAAGGAATGGAGTGCCCGAGTTGCTCACTTCAGAGATCCAGATCATAACCTGATTGAAATATATAAAATGTTATGATTTTTCGACTCGCAAAATCATAGAATAACGTAACGTACCTTATCATTTTTATACGCCCTGGTAAAAGAAAGCAAAGTCATAATAGGTTGCGGACACTGAACTTGCAGCATTTACGCTGATTTGTATGGTGTCCGTTTTTTGATGACTAGACAAATGATTAAGGGCCAAATGTAACGCACCATCAATATCAAGCCTGACTACCATTTATTTTGTATCCTTAATTGTCGAAAACATAGGAACAATTCCACTTTTGAAAGATCTAGTTTATGGTACATTGATAAATATATGGGAGGGGAGGGGGCATGGTATCTGAAAGTAATCCTTAACTGGATGTAAGAAAGTCAAACGCACGGCATTTATATGGGGAGGGTATAAAGTGAATAAGCTAAAGAGGCTAAGTATGCTAACGGTGATGATTGCATCTTTGTTCATTTTTTCTAGCCATGCACTTGCGGCTCAGTATTATACGGTTTCAACAAGCAGCGGTGCTCCTGTCAATATGCGCAGCGGCCCAGGTACAAGTTGGGGAATTGTAACGACCATTCCGAGCGGAACCCGCATCCCGATCTATTGCTACAAAACCGGTACAACTGTAACTGGAAAATATGGAACGAGCAATATTTGGAATTACACAGAGCGGACGCTTGCCAGCGGGGAGATCGTTCCTGGATTTGTCTCTGATACATATATGTATACAGGCTCAGACGGTCCGGTTGTTCCTAAATGCAGCTGGTAGCATATGTTCTATCGTTTCTTAAAATGAAGGAATTGAAGAAAGAGGGATGACATTGACTAAACTGAAAATGCTGAGTATGTTAACCGTGATGATTGCATCTTTATTCATTTTTTCCAGTCAGGCACTTGCCGTTCAGTACTTTACTGTCTCAACAAGCAGCGGTGCGCCTGTCAATATGCGCAGCGGTCCTGGTACAAATTATCCTATTATGCTTTCCATTCCGAGCGGCTCCCGTGTTCCTTATTATTGTTACGCTTATGGAACGACTGTTACAGGGAAGTATGGAACGAGTAATATCTGGGACCAAATCCAGTGGAAAGATTCCCGGGGGATCGTGAATATTGGATATGTGTCTGACACATATGTGTACACAGGATCAGACGGCCCTGTCGGTTACAAATGCAATTAGTTAAATACTCCGTACAATAGAATCTCTTCTTAAGGGCCTATCTAGGACGAACCATACCAACAACATTAGTTGGTATGGTTTTTGCTGCGATGAAGTCTTCCATACCTGCATTTGTGGTAATTTTCAAAAGAGATTCATGATGTTAGACACTGGTTGTTGTTGAGGACAAAATAACGAGCCGCTTTAGAGTTGTATCTAATGGTATAAAATACGGAATTAAAATAGGAAATAATCAATAGGAGAACGTAATGTACAAACCTATTTTTCGATGAAATCCCTAATATCACTTTGGTTAGACATCTCACATTGCGTTCTCGTTAGTGAAAAGTTCTTTTTACGCTTCGTGAAATCTTCTCTAATTCTATAGTTAGTTTTACCTGTCCTATTTTGAACACGTATGTTTCTTTTCTTTTTCTAACATGTCGTGTAACCTCTCAGAAAATTCTTTATGATGCATTGTGTACCCCGTATGATTTCCGGGGAATTCAACCAATTCTGTTTCCAATTGTTCCGCTAGGGCGTTCGCGCAACGATAGGGGAAAAGCTCCCGAGAAGCACTTCCGCCAGCTGGGAGTACCTTTATCGGTGAAGATGTAAACACAGTTTTTAATGCTTCGAAATCTAATGTATAGTTGAGAATTCCTTGAATTTCATACTCAGTGAAATACGTTGAATTGCCGAGAAGCCGCTTTGTCAGGACAGCCTTTGATTGTTCGTCTGTCTCTAATCTTGACATTAATTTAATGACTTCACTTCGATGATTTTTCTTAAGGTCTTCCATGAATTGCTCGGCTTGTTTCAGCTCATTTCCATGCAGAAGCTGCAATAAGATTGGTTCGTGTGGGATCATGACATGTACTTGTTCGGGATGGCGTATGCACAGATCAAGCCCGATAACAGCCCCGGAGCTGCTTCCAAATACGTATGCCGGTTTATTGGTGATTTTGGCTAGAAGACGGTGAGCATCGTCACTGTGTGTTTCCACACGGTAATCCTCAATATGATTGGCGAGATTGCTGCGGGAATGGCCGCGGCGATCGTAAGTAACAACCGAGTACCAGTTAGCCAGATGATTGGCAACATGATGGAACTTGTCGGCATCACCGCCTCCGCCGTGGACCAAAAGAATGATTGGACCTGAGCCACGCACCTGATAGTGGATGTTCGCGCCGGGTACTTGCAACGTTCCATTGTTTATCGTCATTTGTAGGACCTTCCTTTCTTCTCATCTCCCTTAACTTTACACAATTGGCCAATGGTATCATATGCAGGAAATAACTAAGAAACAAACTCGCCATATAAAAAGCACTGATGATTTTTCATCAGTGCTTCCGTTTTGTTTATTTAGAGTAGACAATTTTTTTTATTGTTTCATCAGAGAGGTGATATTCATCAGATAATTGATGAATGGTTTTGCCGTTTTTAAATGCTTTTTTAATAGAAGCGTTTCTGTCATCGATCAGCTTTCTTGTTCCTGAACACGCACCCCATTTTTGATGAGAGGATTCAGGTTTAGGGATATATATTGTTTTTCCTTGAACATATTTTTGAATTTCCGATATCAGCTTTTCAGGTAAAATAGCGGTTGCTTTTACATATGCCATTTCTGCCAGCTCCTTATTTTTTTATGTCAAATAAGGTGCAAAGCCACTATATCAGAAAAGCTTACTTGGGCGATCTTTTAGAAAGTCTACCCCATGCAAAGTATCGCCTTCCTAATAATAGGCTTTGCATGGGACGTTGCGGAATCTGGCATTCTCATCTTGCTTGCCATTTACATCACCTCCCTAACGATTTTCTATGATCACTTCCATTATAAAATAGAGTAAAGCCTTATGGCATCTTGTTAATTAAAGTTGAAGCAGTATGAAAATCAAGGGACCTTCCCAGTGAGAGGGGCTAAGGCTGATTGGCAATGAAAAGAGTAAGATTTAAGCTATATTACTTTAGATTCAAAATATTGACAAATTGATGTATTTTCAACAATAGGGCAGTTTCTTCATGTATACTGAGTCTGTATTTACAATATTTAGAAAGGGGAAGTAAAATGAAAATCAGTATGCAAAAAGCAGATTTTTGGAAAAAGGCAGCGATCTCATTACTTGTTTTCACCATGTTTTTTACCCTGATAATGAGCGAAACGGTTTTTGCGGCGGGACTGAATAAAGATCAAAAGCGCCGGGCGGAACAGCTGACAAGTATCTTTGAAAACGGCACAACGGAGATCCAATATGGATATGTAGAGCGATTGGATGATGGGCGAGGCTATACATGCGGACGGGCAGGCTTTACAACGGCTACCGGGGATGCATTGGAAGTAGTGGAAGTATACACAAAGGCAGTTCCGAATAACAAACTGAAAAAGTATCTGCCTGAATTGCGCCGTCTGGCCAAGGAAGAAAGCGATGATACAAGCAATCTCAAGGGATTCGCTTCTGCTTGGAAGTCGCTTGCAAATGATAAGGAATTTCGCGCCGCCCAAGACAAAGTAAATGACCGTTTGTATTATCAGCCTGCCATGAAACGATCGGATAATGCCGGACTAAAAACAGCATTGGCAAGAGCTGTGATGTACGATACGGTTATTCAGCATGGCGATGGTGATGACCCTGACTCTTTTTATGCCTTGATTAAACGTACGAACAAAAAAGCGGGCGGATCACCTAAAGACGGAATAGACGAGAAGAAGTGGTTAAATAAATTCTTGGACGTACGCTATGACGATCTGATGAATCCGGCCAATCATGACACCCGTGACGAATGGAGAGAATCAGTTGCCCGTGTGGACGTGCTTCGCTCTATCGCCAAGGAGAACAACTATAATCTAAACGGACCGATTCATGTTCGTTCAAACGAGTACGGTAATTTCGTAATCAAATAAGCAATTGAATGAGTAAAACGTCAGCGTTTCTTATCGATGTTTAGCCAGCATTTTCAGCACGATGTGGAAAAGACAAGAGACAAACAAGCCCTTGTCTTTCCTATATATGATAGTTCAGCATAAATATTTAAGAAAAATGTCAGTATTGAGTAATGAATGTATCACCAGGCGTATGCCTCAGGTGTCTCTCCTCCAGGTCCGGGAAAGATATCATTTAATATGCGGAGAATCTCCTCATCCAGACTGATTTCAACGGCTTTTATCGTATCACGCAGCTGCTCAACCGTTCGTGGTCCGATGATCGGAGCAGTTAAAACTGGATTTGCCAGCACCCATGCCAAAGCCACATTTGCTTCTTTTTCTCCTAGTTCTTTGCATAAATCTGAAAATTTCTCGAGTTGTAAACGATGTTTTTCAATTAAATCTGCTCTTTTTGCTGTACGAGTTCCGGCATTGCTTTTCAATGCCTTCCCGCCAAGAAGCCCTCCTGCAAGGGGACTCCACGCCACTACTCCTAAACCAAGATCCCGTGCAGCCGGCAGCACTTCCATCTCAGCTGTTCGTTCTAATAAACTATACTTATGCTGTTCAGTGACGAGTCCCATGAATCGCCGTTTTTCAGCTTCAGCTTGCGCTTTAACTAAATGCCAGCCTGCAAAATTACTGGATCCAATATAGTCTACTTTGCCGGAGCGAACCTGAGTCTCAAAAGCTTCCCATATCTCATCCCACGGTGTCCGCCTATCGATATGATGCATTTGGTACAATTCGATATGATCTGTCTGAAGCCGCTTCAGTGATCCTTCCAGGTGACGTCTGATTTTGTATAGAGACAAGCCCCTCATATCATTTGGCCCGTCATTCGAATCAGAAATCGGTTCATATACTTTTGTCGCCAGAACAACTTTCTCGCGGCGCTGTCCTCCTTGTGCAAACCATTTTCCAATGATGCTCTCTGTCAATCCTGCGTTTTTGCCCCAGCCGTAAATATTGGCAGTATCAAAAAATTGGATGCCGTTATCAAGCGCTTCATCCATGATACGGAACGCAGTCTTTTCGTCTGTATCAACTCCAAAATTCATCGTGCCTAAACATAAACGGCTCACCCGCAATCCTGTTCTCCCTAAATAGGTATACTCCACAACAAACCTCTCCTTTATCATTATTTTTTGCAACAGCTGCAATACAATTGATTCAACAATTGTTTCGCTCTTTGTTACGATTAAAAAGACGAAGCAAATGTAAAGCAGACGCAAAATTATAGGAGGTTTTTTCAAATGAATATAGAGGATCTATGGGATCAATTTCATCAGCCGTTAAAAACATATATTTCACAAAGGGTTAACGATCAATCTATCGTTGATGACCTCTTGCAAATCGTATTTATGAAAATACAAGTGCATCTCCCAAATCTGATCGATGAACAAAAGATCGACAGCTGGATTTATCGGATCACTAGAAATACGATTATTGATTTTTACCGTACAAAAAAACAAGCGAAATATTGCCTGATGATCTACATTTTAATAACAGTGCAGAGGAAGAAAATTTCACCAAGGAAGCAGCTGTGTGTATTCGATCGACCATCAAACGGTTGCCTGAAAAGTATCGAGAGGCGCTCGAGTTAACTGAATTTCAGGGGTTATCACAGAAAGAGTTGAGTGAAAAGCTCGGCATTTCTTACTCAGGAGCAAAATCAAGGGTACAACGCGGACGGGGAAAATTAAAACAGCTGCTTGAGGGGTGCTGTCATATTGAAGCGGATCGATATGGAAATATCGTAGACTTTCGTATTTTAAAGGAATAACTGATGAACAAAGTCAGTTATTCCTTTAAAATAGTCCATCCGCATGAAGAGCATTTTCCCTTTGATGTTTGCAAGAGATGCATGTATAATATAAATCGTAATATTTTCGATTTAATAAAAAGGAGTGTTGGAATGAACATTTTATTTTCAAAGCGGCTAGGCATATTAACGATTGGTTCATTACTCGTATTGGCAGGATGTCAGACTTCCGGTTCATCTAAAGGTGAGTCTAATCAAACAACATCATCCTCAGCAGTTGAAGAAGACTCTTCCAAAACGCAAGAGCAAACATCTGAAAGTCATACACACGAACATTCTCACGATCATAGTCATGCGCATGATGAAGAAACAGAAAAAATATATGAAGGCTATTTTAAAAACAGCCAAGTAAAGGATCGCTTACTTTCTGATTGGAAAGGAGATTGGCAATCTGTATATCCATACCTGCAAGATGGTACTCTTGACGAAGTGTTTTCATATAAATCAGAACACGAAGGCGGCAAGACAGCTGAAGAATATAAAGAGTATTATAAAAAGGGCTATCAAACAGATGTTGACCGTATTGTAATCCAGAAAGATACTGTAACGTTCTTCAAAAATGGAAAAGAATATTCTGGTAAGTATACGTATGACGGGTACGAAATTCTCACCTATGATGCGGGCAATAGAGGGGTAAGATACATATTCAAACTAGCTAAAAAAGCAGAAGGGCTGCCTCAGTATATTCAGTTTAGTGATCATAGTATTTACCCGACTAAAGCTAGTCATTACCATCTCTATTGGGGGGACGACCGTGAAGCTTTACTTGATGAAGTCAAAAACTGGCCTACCTACTACCCGTCAAAAATGGATGGACACGATATTGCCCATGAGATGATGGCTCATTAATGATGATTACTCTATGAAGTATGGTGTTCTTTTATCATAAAGCTGTTCTGCAACAGCCATTTATCACTGTGGAAAATGGCGCCTGTCCTTTATAGAGGTGAAATGCTTAAATGCTCCTGTGTTAGCTGCTGACTCTTCGCCAGCAGCTTTTTGTCTGTTTTCTCTCTCCGCCAGCGGTAACTTCTTTTTCATTGACTCCTAAAAAATAAACAAAACATTAATAAAACAACGTTATTGCATTAACAAAGTGAAAATATCCCTTAGCCGGGTTCGTTGAAGAATAGGGTCCGCGTAACTATTGACCAAACTCACGATGCTGCCGAGACTGGAGCTCGTGCTGCCGGAATTGGTTCCTTTATCATTATATTTTTTCATCGTGGCATTTGCCGGGACCCTGTTAATCGTTGTCGTCGCCCCCGCCTTCATTCGATATACATCGATAAGCGGACCAAGACCGTCAATTACACTGTAGCTCTGGTTTCTGCGATATCAAAATATGCGGCATTTTCCTCTCTGAAAGTACGGCGTTCTGCAATGAATGTTGGCATCCAACAAGAGGCAATTGATTAGTTGGGGGAGCCACTTCATAAAGAATATGTTTCAAGCTGGTGCTTATTGCTGCCAGCTTGTTTATGTTTATCGGTTGATGATGCCGGTAAACAGGCTAGCGGATTGACGAAGAAAGGCAGGGATACCAACGAAAGCCTCTGTTTGTCCAATGCGCCCGAATAGCTAAAGTAGCTTTCAGAAAAAAGCAACTGAATTTTTAATTTACTGCCCGATCTGCAAATTGTTAATCATAGTTCTTTTATTCACATATTCATTATTGTTAAATAAAGTAGAGGAAATCAATCGCTAAAGAAAAAACTTTAGGCAGTTATTTATGTGTAGAAGGAGAGGCAAGCAATGAAAAATAGAGAGGAAGCAATTGATTATTGTTTGAGTTTTAAAAATGTATATGAAGATTACCCGTTTCGTGATAAAAATTGGACGTTAATGCGACACATAGAAAACAGAAAGGTATTTGCGTGGATATTTAAAAAAGATGATTATATTTGGGTCAATGTGAAGTGCGAACCCGGTTTTCTCGATTTTTGGAGACAGAAATACACTTCGGTCGTTCCAGCATTTCATCTCAATAAAGAGCATTGGAATTCTATCATTCTTGACGGAACTGTCCCAGATAAAGACATATACGATATGATAACACAAAGCTACATGTTAACTAAAACCAAGTAAGCGACAGGCCCGAGGGAGAGGGGATGTAATATGTAAAGCCTTGAAGTGCTGCAAGAGCCTTGCGTCTTGATATGGAATCTATAAGGTGAGCATTGGAAAGGAAAAAAGCTTAATCTTTTTAAGGAGTAAGCTTTTTAAAAAGTTCAAATATATGTAACGACCCATTTACATCATCTATGCCTGTCAGCCTTGAATGACTACCTCATAAACTCAGCGACGAGCTACAGTAGATACTTTAAACATCTTCTGACAGATACTCCCCCTCCTTTTTCCAACTATTTTAAAATTGCGTAACAAATCATAAACCCTGTTGTGACGATAGGGTCAATACTTTTCCTGCTTAACATGCAATTGTTATGAAACTGGAAAGATCATTTCTTGGCGGATCTTTTTAAGAAAACGAAAAAGAAGATAACAGATTGATCTCAAGATTGCTCAGTTAAGATTTTGAAGGTTACCGTGTATAGTGAAGAAAGAATTCTTAGAGCTAAGACGAAAGGATGAGATGGATGAAGGAATATTTTACAATTGGCGAAACAGCCCGTCTAAATAACATCTCAATTCAAACATTGCGCTATTATGATAGGATCGGAATTTTCAAGCCTTATTATACAGATCAGGATAATGGTTATCGGTATTATCATGTCAAACAGTTCTTTTATTTAGATGTTATCAAGTATCTAAAATATATTAGGACACCTCTAGAAGAAATTAAGCGTTTCAGCTCATATACTTGCACCCCAGAAGATATGCAACACTTTCTTGAGGAGAAAGAAAGCGTTATTGTGCAAGAAATGGAAAAGCTCGAACGTGCTCGTCAATTACTTCATAGGAGACGAAAACAGCTTAATGAACAATTAGAAATATGCAGTAAAAAAGATGAAGGTTTCGTTTATTTTCGGTATATAGATAAACAAACAATATTAAAAGTAGAGACGCCTCAAGTTAATCCTCATAATCAATCCGATTTGTATTACAGAAAGCTGGCTGACGTTGTCGAAAAAATAGGAGATGTAATAGATAACTATTATGGATTCATTTATGATTTCAAGCCCTATAAGGATTCTCGTGAAATTTGTTGCAATAGTATTTATACGACTGTTTGCAGTGGGAAAAAAATAGACATAGGAGAAAAAAACATGAGGTTAGATACGATCCCATCTGGTGAATATGTATGTATTGCATTTAATTGGTCTGCAAAAAATTATGATGAGTATTATCAAAAGCTTTATCAATATATTGAATCTCACGGCATCCAAACGGATGGAAAAGTATATCAAGTTTCTCTTCCAATCGACTATAACTCATTAAGAGAAGAAAACTTCCTTACAGAATTAAGAGTGCTAAAAAATAACTAACCCTTGACCCTATAGCTGCTATAGGGTTTATGATTTGTTCATCATATTCATTCATGAAAGGAAGGATGTATAAAATGACAAAGAAAGAAGGTAAGCGCTTCGGTTACTCATGCCGCAATGGCAAGGCGGTAACACCCCTTACGTACTCGGAGCACACTTAATAAACTGGCTTGCTCCCAAAACGAATGGCCCATTTGAAGATGTACTTGTCGATTTTGATGCGGATCTTGAAAAAGAGCAGGGGATTATTGGTAGGAGTTTTTGATTAAAGCAAGCTCGGTCTGCCTAAAGTTTAATTCAAAAGCACAGCCCTGATCGTGTTATCGTTTTTGGCGGAGCGTGCGGTGTAGAGCTTGCTCCTTTGCATACTTAAACAAAACATACGATGGAGATACTGCTTTATTATCAGTTGATTGACACCCTGACACCTCAGTCCCTGACCACCATGCTCATGTACTTCTAATTTGCTGGGTTAGCTTTTATCATTGTTGTTTTGCCGCATCTCAAATTTTAATAAAAATTAAATCTTAGACAAAAGGAGCGATGAAGATGAGAGCACCGATAGATGAACCAATTTGGTACGCCTACCCTGGAATGGTAGCTGTAGTTACGGCTCAATATGAAGGTGAAAAAAACGCAATGGCTTCTGGGTGGCATACGTACATTGGATCTTCTCCAGGAATGTATGGGATATCAGTAAACAAAGAGACATATACTTACAAAATGATTGAGAAAAGTGGTGTTTTCGGTGTGAATTTTCTTCCAGGGAGATGTTCGGGATTAATTCAAGCATTAGGCACCCATAGTGGTAGAGATATAAATAAGTTTGAAGCATTTCATATTCAATACGAAAAAGGGCTAAAAGCCGAGGTGCCGATTTTAACTGATGCTTATTTTGCTTATGAGTGTAAAGTACACAGTGTTTCCACGTTGGGCGATCAAGAGTGGATTGTGGGTGAAGTTTTACAGAGATATCAAGATAAAGAGCTTTTCCTGAAAAATGGAATGCCAGATTTAGAAAAACTGGATATTCCGCTTCACATTGGAAAATCGAGCTACCGAATATTAAACAGCAAAGCAGAGGAACGTCAACACGCATTTGATCCCACAACGGATTGAGACCAGTGGATTACGCTTGAAATCTATTGGCTTATATGAAGCAAAAAAGAGACCCAAAAACCGCAAAGCTTCTTCAAGAAAGCTTTGCGGTTTTTTATATGTCTAAGCCTCGATTCATCTCACCATAAAAAGGTATTTCAACTTTCTCTTTTGATCGACAATAGTCCATAAAGGGAAGAATATTTCCCTCACAAAGAAGTCGTGGCAGTAATCTCCATAGGTGTGTTTGCATGGCCCCACTTTAATGGTTTTGTTTAAATCTAATAAAAAACAGACGCCATAAAGATTTCTTATGGCGTCTGATGGATATGAGGTAAGGTGTGTTCTTAATAGCCACCAAAGAAAGATGTCCCAACGATGATTAATAGGATGAATAGAACTACAATTAATGGAAATGACCTCATAACATCACCTTCCTTAAAAGAGGATAGTACATGATATGCAGATCGAGCTTATTCGATAGTGATGCTAGTTTAATTGATGTAAAAATATTTTTTAGCCTAAGGCTGGACTGCTAACTGATCTTTATTAGTTATTGGATCATTCTTATCATTTTGGAATGAATCCGTTTCAAAGTGATGTGTTGTTCTCGGCACTTCCTGGTGCAATCGAGCTATATGAAGACACTCCCCTTTTATGGAACTACACCCAAAACTTCTCTCTCTTGCAGACCCTTAATCATTTGACTTGCATATCGAGCGTAAGCATGCCTCATCTAAAAATAAAGTGCACCATCTGCCATTTGTTTTAACATTTTTAAGACAGTGATGCACACCTTTTGCGTTGAGCAAATGGAACAGGTTCAGAAGGGGCGAGCTGCTCCTTACTTCACCCAGATAAAAGACGGAGATAGACGGCATGTACCGAAGCTAACTGAAAGTTAAATTGAAATGAAAAAAGGGGCATGTTAAGCCCCCTTTAAGACGATCGAGAGCTTCTCAATAGCCTAATGCATTGTATGTTTAACATGTTTTAATTTTTCACAACGGATAAACTGACACTGTTGCCTGAGACTGTTACTTTAGCGAAGTCTTGTGTATCAATTACAGGTGTTATTGCTTTGTTGTCGATGGTGATGTTTGTAAAAGATGTAGAAAAGTTTGATTTGATAGATTGGCGTGACCCTGTTGTAGCAACTGTAGCGAGCGCTTTCCATTTGGAGATGGAGCCGACATTTGTTTTGCTGATCTCTGAAATGAGACGGCCGTTGTATCCCGCATTGTTTGTGCCCCAGTATGTAGCGCGTGTATTGCCGTTAAGGTTTTTGTAGATGGTAAGTTGTACGGTGCTGCCGGGACGGAAGCCTTTCGTATTCGTGAATTGGCTTCCTCCTTCGAGGTACTGAACCTGATCCTGTCCTTTTGAACCGACTTTCATATATGGTTTCCATACGTTATATTTATCACTGTACTGAAACCCGATATCGGATTCTGTGCCTCCGCTAAAGCCAGAGTAGATATAGGCTGTCCCATTTGAAACCTGAATGGAGCTAGGAAGCTGGATTTTCGTAACAAAAATGGCACCAGTGCTGTTCAAGTAAGCCCTCCCGCCGATTCCATCAGTTAGCTGTGATGCAGCTTCTGCGGTTTTTGGGCTAATAATACCCGGCACATCTACTGCACATGTGCCAAAAAGCACAGTTGCCGTAAGCGCACCCGCAAGCAGTCCTTTTTTCATCATCATTATTTCCCCCTATCATTATAATTAGAAAGCGTTATCATCTTGTATTATAAAACATTATGAAAATAATTCCATGATAAACATGAAAATAGACACAGAATTTACACATTATGACTATGTATATCTGGCAAACGGTCGATTCGCAATCTCGAAAAATGTCCTGTGAAGTGTACATGTTACGATAACTTTTCAATCGATACTTGTGCTTTATTGTAATAGAAAAGCTATAGAGATGGGGTAGAAATAAGAGGGGAAAGAGCGAAAACACTGTAATCAGATATGTGTGCATAACTCAATTGTTTGTTAGAAAAGAAGTGGGCTTTTTCAACCCGCTTCTTAGTTCATGTTTCCCTTCAGGAGACTGTCTTTTTCATTTACATTGGATAACAAACCCGAATTCATACTTCTCCCTTTTATAAATTTACTGAAAAATTGTTTATAACCAGAGCCCCTTACATTCAATGTCCAACACGACTCCTTTGATTTTCATCTAATATTTCAAACAATTTTTTGTACTTTGATATGATTTCTTGGTCCACAATTTTCTGGCCTGAATTGAAAAAGGTGATTGAGCCCGATCCTTTACCAAGCTGGTTACGATCTGCAAGAACTTTTTTCAACTGTTTTGCAGTACCGACACTGCCTGAAATCATATCAACTTTTATCCCAAACAGTTTTTCAAAACTGTTTTTGAAAAACGGAAAATGAGTGCATCCTAACACAATCGTTCCGTATTGTTTCAAATCAAAAGAAGATAGTTCGTTCTTTAGATATTTAATGATTTTGTCTTCACTAAAATCAAAGTTCTCAGCAAATTCAACTAGTCCTGGAAGAGCTAAGCAATCAACAAGGTCATGGTGATCAATTTCTTTAACTAGATTATGAAATTTCTCTTCTTTAAGCGTCAAATTAGTAGCAACTACCAGAACTCTTTTTCTTTCCTCTGTACATTTATTTATAGCAGGCTTTACAGCGGGTTCGATTCCGATTATCGGAAAGTCGAAGTTTCTCCGAAGATCCTCTATCGCAATGCTAGTAGCTGTATTACACGCAATAACAAGAGCTTTGATATTTTGACTGGCCAGAAATTTAGCTGCATTGAAAATATATTCTTTAACTTTACCCTTTGATTTTTCACCGTATGGAACGTTTAACGTATCTGCATAAAAAATGTAATCTTCATAAGGAAGAACTTTTATGGCCTCATACAATACAGTCATGCCACCAATTCCTGAATCAAAAAATCCTATTTTCATCACTTCTCACGCTTTCTGTCTCATTCTTTTTTTATCATATGACTTTATATCATCTGAATCAAACGAAAAAGAACCATTTTACTATTCAAATTTAATATGGGAGCTATCGATTATTCGAATAGGGAGCAAAACTGGAGAAGGGGAGATAAGATCGAAATGTTGGTAATGTATTGTGGTTGTGGTGAAATTATCAAGATCGCATCGTATCAATGTGATGATTGATAACCCGATTCAAATTAGCTTTGAAAATGTAGGAGTATTTAGATTTCCAGAGTCAGTGGATGAAATTACGAAAAAAAAGCAAACTGCCTGTCGAAGTTTGCTTTTTGCTCTATCAATGAGGTGCGCCTATATTTTTATATCCTCTTGGCAAAGCTGATTTAAAAGCTGCTTAACCGAAATTTCCTCAGTCAATGACCGTATCCCTTGACCTGCCCATAAAGACATCTGATCATGGTTATTTTGAAGTGAAGCCTGCTGTCTCATTGCCTTCGTTAGTGTATTTTGATAAGGATACGGAAGGGTTTGTGTCTCAAACTGTTCTTTTTCTTCCATCCATTTATTTACGATTCCTCTGGCCTCTTTACCTGAAAATAATGTCGTAAGCTTTGTATCTGCTTCGTTTGCTTCTAGTATTTTCTGTTTATGTACTGGATGTGCGTTACTCTCGTGACAAATTAAAAAGGCAGAACCGATTTGAACTCCTTGGGCTCCAAGGGTTAAAGCCGCTTTTACTCCTCTGTGGTCTATCATTCCCCCAGCAGCTATGACAGGTACGCTCAGTGCATCTGCTGCTTGTGGAATCAGAGCCATTAAACCTACGGCAGATTCACCTTTGGAAGGTAAGAATGCTCCGCGATGTCCACCGGCTTCACTTCCTTGAAGGACTACTATATCCATTCCCCGTTCTTCCATTAACAATGCTTCTTCTACTGTTGAAGCGGTTCCTATTAAACAGCATCCAGCGGTTTTTAGCTCCTTTACTGCGTCTTCAGGCGGCAGATCAAAAGTGAATGAGCAAGCCTTAACCTTATATTTTAAAATTAGATCAATTTTTTGATAGAAGTCATCCCACTCTTCTTGTACAGATGTGAATTGATTTACTTGATTAGCTAACGGTATGTTTTCTTTCCACTTTTTAATCTGATCTTTTGGCGGCATCTCTAGACCTAGCGGAACAAACACATTAATTTGAAAAGGAGCGTCTGTCAGCTCAAACATATCTTTTATCTGTTGTTCTAGTAGGTCTGGCGTAAGATACCCCGATGCTAAGCTGCCAAGAGCACCTTGATTCGAAACTGCAGATGCAAGTCGGGGCTTTGTAATACCGCCAGCCATTGGAGCTTGAATAATCGGTTTTGTTAAGGAAAACTTCTTCATAAATTCATTCATACCGAATCCCCCCGTTAAGACATGATTTTTGAAAAAAGTGTCATTTTTAAGTTTACTCAAAAACTCGTATTCGCTTAAATATATCGTTTTCCTTCTTTTTGTCAATCTCTCATGCTAGTTAACATGTCGATAAAGCAGGGGGATTAAAGTGTGTCAAAGATAGTGTCGTCCCATGGCGGCTCTACAAAAACCTGTAACAACTGAATATTCATGAAGTCCGTCATAGTTGATATCTGATTTTGAGATGTCTTGCATCTTAATTTTGAATGTTATATAGGAGAACATCATGTAAAATAAAGCTTAGAAGAATACATCACATTCAAGAGTAAAAAAATCTATAAGACGTACAGATCAATATTCGGTTTTACAGTTAGATATTAAGGCTGAAACGGAGGAACATGTAATGCGAAGTGAACAGGAAATGATGGACATTTTTTTGGACTTTGCTTTGAACGATGAGAGAATCCGATTGGTCACTTTGGAAGGGTCACGTACAAACAGAAATATCCCTCCTGACAACTTCCAAGATTATGACATCTCGTATTTTGTAACTGATGTAGATTCTTTTAAAGAAAATGATCAGTGGCTCGAAATCTTTGGGAAGCGCATTATGATGCAAAAACCAGAAGATATGGAGCTTTTTCCTCCCGAATTAGGTAATTGGTTTTCATACATTATTCTTTTTGAGGATGGCAACAAATTAGATCTAACCCTTATTCCAATTCATGAAGCAGAAGATTATTTTGCTAATAACGATGGTTTGGTTAAGGTCTTGCTCGATAAGGATTCGTTCATCAACTATAAAGTGACCCCAAATGATCGCCAATACTGGATGAAAAAGCCGACTGCAAGGGAATTTGATGATTGCTGTAATGAGTTCTGGATGGTTTCGACTTACGTAGTAAAAGGATTAGCAAGAAATGAAATCCTTTTTGCCATTGACCATTTAAATGAAATTGTACGTCCTAATTTATTGAGAATGATGGCTTGGCATATCGCATCTCAGAAAGGGTATTCATTTAGTATGGGGAAGAACTATAAATTTATGAAACGGTACCTTTCAAATAAAGAATGGGAGGAACTCATGTCTACATATTCTGTGAATGGGTATCAGGAAATGTGGAAGTCTTTATTTATTTGCTATGCATTATTTAGAAAGTATTCAAAAGCTGTATCAGAAGGTCTTGCATATAAGTATCCTGATTACGATGAAGGTATCACTAAGTATACGGAAGGTATTTATTGCTCAGTAAAGTGATAAGAATATAGGATTGTCTTCATATGATATTTGATTCTCGCTGACAATGGAGACCAAGTAGTCAGATGTTTGTAAAAAGATGCGTAAATCGTTACGTTTAAGAATGTCTACGCATTTTACTATGATTATTCTTGTCCGAAATTTTTGTTCTTTTTAACGAAACGAAGCAT
The DNA here is from genome assembly GCF_059422205.1 of Bacillus sp. GW821-FHT01G09. NCBI lineage: Bacteria > Bacillati > Bacillota > Bacilli > Caryophanales > Bacillaceae > Bacillus > Bacillus sp. GW821-FHT01G09. Next base: position 86,612 of record NZ_JBWKWL010000003.1, on the reverse strand, counting down.
TATAATTAACCTATAGGCACATTAAAAAAATAAAAGAATGTAAAGGAGGATTTTTGTGTTCCAAACCTTAGACCATTTTTTGAAATCTTGGGAGTTCGAAGCAGATGCTACACAGAAACTATTAAATAGTCTAACTGATGAATCACTTAAACAAGAAATAACTTCACAAAATTGGACTCTAGGCCGTATTGCTTGGCATACTGTTGCTGCCATTCGCATCATTACCTCAAACACAGACTTAACGTTCCATGCCCCAGCTGAAGATTATCCTGTTCCAACTTCGGCTCAGTTTATAGCTGACAGCTATCATCAAGCCAGTAATGCATTTGTACAGGCATTAAAAACCCAATGGACTGACCATACACTTCAAGAACGTATCAACTTTATCGGGCAACAATTGCCTAACGGTTCACTTTTGATGTTTTTGATTCAACATCAAAATCACCATCGGGGACAAATGACTGTTCTTATGAGACAAGCAGGTTTAACTGTTCCAGGTATTTATGGTCCAGCAAAAGAAGAATGGGTAAAATTTGGTTTGGAAGCCCCGAAAATGTAATCAACCTTTTTATAAAAAAGTTACGCTATGACAACATATAAGAAGATGTTTTGATCTATCTTTTTTCAAAACATGTTCTTTTTTTGTTCGTTTACCAATGATAAGAACATATTCGAATCATTTTTATTCCAAACACTTCAAATGACAACGTTCTTCTGCTTTATTGTTGGCCTATTCCCAACGATGTAAGTATAATTTTTAATGCTGTCTAATCTTCTAGATACACATATCTATAGATTCCTCTCTAACAAAACCCCCGCTTTTTCTGCCATCACTCGAGGTGGGTAAGGCATTGCATTTTTCAACCGCCATTCGACTACTCCTACGTATGCATTTGCAACAAATTCGATCTATGGTTCAGAAATTCCAATGAAACATTCAGGTGTTGCTCAATTTGGACTAGAAGCAGCTGCGCCAAAAGGAAGCCTATTGGAAGAGTCTAGCTAAGTTGCAACAAATGGATATAAGAGAGGAACGTCTTCTCAAAAGGGAAGGCAATTTATTTACTGTAATTCATACAATGAGTAAAGCCTCCAAGGTATATTCTTTACTTCGTTCGACAAATTCTGCAAATTGTAGACAACTTCCTGATTATTTGGATAATTAACTGGATAGGAGGGGAAAAGTTGTCATATTTCATTATACTTATCATCGTTCTATTAATCGGAGCATTGGTAACAGCAGCAGTCGGTATCATCTCTTCAAAAGTAGAGGTAATCTCGCCGAAAACTACAATAAAATCTAAAGAGGAAGAACAGAAAAGTTTTTATACGCTGAAATAAAGCAGAGAAAGAGCATCTCCTACGGGGGTGTTTTTTATAGAGGAGTTGAAAAAACTGAATCAGACTAATTTACTTTTAAGATTCACCCTTGAAATGGCTGCACTAATCTCCTTAGGGGTGTTTGCTTGGATAAGCTTTAATGGTTATTTTAAATATGTTTTAACTTTGGTTTTACCTATTGCAGTTATGATTGTCTGGTCTGTATTTGCAGTACCTCATGATCCTAGTCGAAGCGGACAAACTGTAATAGCTGTAAACGGGGTAACAAGGTTAGTTATTGAATTATTGATCTTTGCAATGGCTGTTGCAGCGCTTTATTTTAGTCATTTAAAACCAGTTGGTATTGTCTTTTTATGTCTAATAATACTCCACTACATCTTTTCAGCTGAGCGTATCAAATGGCTTCTAAATCAATAGTTTTTAATTTCGGCACTCGTTATTTGAGTGCTTTTTATCATTCTCTGTAGAGCCAGTGATTCTCAGATTAGATTATTGAAGGTTAACGGCTTGGGCACAGTTGCAGTTTAGAACGCATTTTTCAATAAAGAAGGCGCTCATTTGAAATTCATCATTAAACAATTGTACAAAAGTAAAATTTGTATTTAGAATGTAGTAATAAATAGAAATTCTACGTAGGAGGGTATCTTGTGGAAGAAAAGAAAGCTTTAATCATTGTGGATGTACAAAAAGCCTTCGATGATAAAAAATGGGGGGAACGGAATAACGTAAAGGCGGAAGAAAACATTAGTAAAATACTAAAATTATGGAGAGAAAAAGGATGGACAGTCATATACATACAACACACTTCTGATAAACCTCATTCTTTATTCCATCCAAAGAATGAAGGGTTTGCGATAAAGGAAATAGTTAAGCCTATGGATGAAGAAGTCATTATAACCAAGACAGTAAATAGCAGCTTTATTGGTACGAATTTAGAAGAATTCTTAAAATTAAATGAAATAACCACTGTAGTCATAACTGGTTTAACCACGCCTCACTGTGTATCAACCACCACAAGAATGAGTGGTAATTTAGGGTTTGATACATACCTGATTTCAGATGCAACAGCAGCCTTCGGAATGAGAGACCAAAATGATACATATTATGATGCGGCGACTATTCATAATATATCTCTAGCTACATTGCATGATGAATTTGCCACAATATTGACAACTGATCAATTAATAAATGATTTTATAAAAACTCACTGATGAAAAACATTTTGGCACAGTAAAACGGCAGGCGTCTTTCCAATAGGAAGGGCGCTTTAATTCGATTTCATGCTTTACTTGCTCAATAGAACTATTAACCACAGGCAGCACCTCGGCTGAAATCTCAATTTCTTTCCAAACCGCACTTCCACATAACAAAGGCACCCATGCCTGCCCTTCGCCTTTGTTGTGTCATTGAAAACGTGATTCATTAAGTTATATGGGACGGCTGACAATTAAACCCCTTCTGTAGAAGAAGGGGAGAGGAGAGGTACATTCAGTTACCTCATTTTAGGTCCATTTTTACAGTCTTTTTATGATGGTTTCAGCTGATGAAACAAAATAAAGCCTTACTGATTTAAGAATCAAACTCCTTTGTGGATCAAAACGCTAGTGTATTATATTTCGAGATGTTTAATTAATTTAGCTGGATTGCCCCCAACTATAACATTATCTGGCACATTTTTAGTAACAACAGCACCAGCAGCAATAACCACATTGTTACCTATCGTAACTCCTGGATTAATGACTGAGCTTCCTCCGATCCATACATTATTTCCAAAAGTAATGGGTTTTCCATATTCTAACCCTGAATTGCGTTCTGTTGGATGAAGGGGGTGTGTTGCCGTATAGATTTGTACACTAGGGCCAAGCATACAATTGTCACCAAATCGCACTTCACATACATCTAAAATTGTACAATCAAAATTTGCGAAAAAGTTATCACCTACATAAGTGTTATACCCATAGTCGAACCTAATATTGGGTTCCATATATACGTTTTCTCCAGATGAACCAAGTAACTTTTTCAATAAATTAACCCGTTTAACTATTTCAGTTTCTGTAGTTTGATTGTAAATTCTAACAAGTTGTCTTGCTGTTTGTCTGTCTTTTGCTAACTCGGAGTCCGACGGATCATATAAATCTCCGGCTAACATTTTCTCTTTTTCTTTTATCATTAATATCACCCTTGTTATGTTTAAAAGTTGGTACTTGCAAGAGATAGTAATATGAGTGGATTATTTCTAAGTTCTTATTTCTCTTGGATTTCCTTCCTAGCAGAAATAAAGTTCAGTACATGCTGTCTGCCCGGTGCAGCGTGAATTGCTCCTTTTACAGAAGCAGTGAGAGCCCCGCTTGCATTTGCAAACGTGAGCAAGCGTCGGTGATGTTTACTTATTTGTTCGCATAGCGTCTCCTTTGATATGCCGATTGACATCAATTCAGATAAAAAACCGCCGATAAAGGCATCACCCGCACCGGTTGTATCCGAAACAGCGACTTTAAACCCTTTATGTTTGTGCGACTCGCCATTTTTTAAATAAATCGCCGCACCGTTGTTACCTTTTGTCAGAACAACGACGTTAACAAGTCCGGTGAAAAGCGATGTGACCGCTTCTTGTTCGTTATCAATGTTTGTGATAAACTGCAGCTCCTCATTAGACACTTTTACGATATCCGCAAGAGGCAGAAACCTCTGAATCGTTTCACGGCAGCTTGCCTCATCAGGCCATAAAGGAAGCCTGATATTGGGGTCAAAGCTTATGATTCCACCTATTCTTTGAAAGTCCTCAATAACTTTGATATGGGCTTGTTTCATTGGACTGTCAACTAAATCGATTGAACAAAAGTGAAGCATATCTCCTTGATTAAACCTTTCTGACATCAATTCATCCGGTGAAAGCAGCAAATCGGCGGCATTTTTTCGATAAAAATGGAAACTCCTTTCCCCAGACTTGTCTACAGATACAAATGCCAATCCGGTTTCACCTTCATCGCTTTGAATAATATAAGAGGTATCTACGCCATTTTCTTTAAGTACGCCAACTATATAATCCCCGAAATGATCGTTAGCAATCTTCGTCAGCATGACGGCATGCGCGCCGTATTTTGCAGCTGCGATTGCCGCATTCATTGGCGCACCGCCGGCAACGCGCTCAAAGGTAGTGACATCTTGTAAAGCCTTTTCTTTTTGACTGGAATGAAATCAACCAGTGTTTCACCGATGCAAAATATTTTTTTCAAGTGATTCATCTTCCTTCCAGATGTCTTTTAAAGTCCAATAAGTGAATTCCTCAACCCTTACAACGCCTTTCTCAGAAAAAAGCTCAATTCCCAATCGATTTTTTTTCGGATAAATGCGGCTAGTCATCGTTATTTCTCCATGGTTTGCGAATACTTCTATCGAGGATCTGTCAATAAATATACGCAGTGTCAGCTTTCCATTTGCTTCTAGCGGCGCATTTCTCACACTGTCTCGCGATTTCCCCATTTTAGAACAATCGAGTGAGAGCTTTTGATCAGTTATGCTGTATTTGATAGCTGTTTCTTCTTCTTCAAGGCCGCGAATCTTCAAACCTACTGATTCGGCACTGCAATCTCTTAAGTCATATACGACTTGAATTTCAAGAAGCTCTTCGTCTGTTTTTGCCAGGTAACCCCCTGAAATCAACTGATTAGCACAATCCAGATGTTTTGATTTTCGCAACAACTTAGTTTCTTCCACAGGATTCATTAAAATTTTATGATCCTTCCGCAATGTTAATTCTCTCGGCAATGTCAAAGCACCGCACCATCCATCGGCTTTTGTCGGCATCTCAGACTCCCACATATCCATCCAGCCTATGGCAATTCTGCGTCCTTTATCGTCTAATAACGTTTGTACAGCATAAAAGTCATGGCCGTAATCCAGCTCTGTAAAAGCACCGTACACAAATTCGTTTGTTTCATCATCATATTCTCCAATTAAATAACCGGTTTGATGTAAATTCTTATATAAATCACCGTCTGCTTCAATGCCTTGAGGAGAAATCAGCAAGACATGTTTGTCGCCCAATTTGAAGAAGTCAGGACATTCCCACATATAGCCGAGATTTCCATCACTTTGGGCAAGAACACCTTTGTATTCCCAATCTCGCAAATTAGGCGAGCGGTATAAAATAACTCGCCCGACGTTTTCTTTCGTTGAATTACCGACTACCATATACCAGCTGTCCCGATGCTTCCATACTTTAGGATCGCGGAAATGGCGGGAGCTGTCTTCCGGCGGTTTCGCGATGACAGGGTTTTCCTGAAGCTTTTCAAACACGATCCCATCTTGACTGACAGCGATATTTTGATTTTGATAGAAAATGTCCTTCTCTTGATCTATCACATTATGCCCTGTATAAATTAAAGCAAGTTTTCCATTATAATCTACCGCGCTTCCTGAGAAACAGCCGCTTTTATCAAAAGAGTCACCAGGGGCTAAAGCGACCGGGAGATGTTCCCAATGAATGAGATCTTTGCTTTTTACATGGCCCCAATGCATTTGTGCCCAATTCTCATCATACGGATGATGCTGATAAAAGACATGGTATTCTCCTTTATAGTGTATAAGCCCGTTCGGGTCATTTATCCAGTTTGCCCGAGGCATAATATGGTACCCTAATCGATAACGTGTGTTCATCTTTTCCTCCGCTTTTTTCAACGCTTCCTCTGCCTGTTTGATTCTATCCATTTGTGACATCCTCTCTATATCTGTTTTTTCGAAAAGGCTGAGTATACGCAACACCTTTCTTCGAATCTAATAAAGTGAAAATTGAAATAATTGTGAAGCACAAAGCCAGGGTTCCCATGAAAAGATAAGTGTGACGGAAACCTATACTATCGTATAAACCTCCCGCAATCGGGGAGAAAATCGATGTACCAACTTGAGATGCAAATTGAAAGCCGACAAGGTAAAGAACTGATGAAAGCCGTGTATCAAAATTCGCGGCTAAATATTTGAAAATCGCAATCAGCATGATTGGCAATTCTAAAGCATGAATAAGTTTCATCGACGAAATTCCGAACGGCCCGATGACAATTCCAGACCCAATAATACGGAAAGACATTAAAAGCCCCGCGAGAATCAAGCTTTTTTTAGGACCGAGTCTATTAACAATAAAGGGGGCTAAAAACAACATGCCCGCTTCAATAAATACTTGAAATGAGTTTAAATATCCATATATTTGATTCCCCATAGCTGAAGTGGGAAATAAAGAAGCGTAGTAAATCGGGAATTGCTGATCATAGACGCCGTACACACATGTCACTCCGATTACGTACAACATTAAAAACCAAAAGTCTTTTAATAGAAAAAGTCCTCCTACGTCTTTTAATCGGATCGAATCCGCTCTTTCCTTATCATAATCTGTCATCTCAATTTTTATGGACATAATAATGGCCACCAATATGACTGCTGAAAGGGAGGCAATCCAGAAATTGATATTCGGATTGATATTGAACAGCTGTCCTGCAAAAAAAGTTGCTGCCGCCCAGCCAAGTGAACCCCACATCCTTGTCTTGCCGTATTCGAACTGATATTTTCGGCTGACCTTTTCAATATAGGTTTCAATAGCGCCAACTCCCGCAAGAAAAGCAGTTCCTAAATAAATACCACCGACAATGGCGCCGAGGAAGACATCATATTGTAAAAGCGGCCCGTAGATAAAGATATAAAACGGCCCGGTAAAAACAATAAGTATACTAATCATAAATAATATGTTTTTCTTCAGCCCAAGTTTATCAGAGATAAAGCCATATAAAGGCTGCATGCATAAAGTAAAGATAGCGTTTACAGAAAAGATGATCCCAGTCGCCGATCCATTCAATTTGACTTCCTGTCCCAACCAAATCGCAAACAAAGAGTAGCTGGAAGACCAGGTAAAAAAGAAAAAGAAGAGATAAGCGCTCAGTTTCCAATACAGACTTTTTGAGCCTTTCATTTCTACAGCTCCTTTTAACCCAACATTGATATCTACTTAATACCTGTTCCTGAACCGCTAAGACCTTCCAAAATGTAGCGCTGAGCCACAATATAAATCAAGATCAATGGGATGGTGGAAATCGTCAAGACAGCCATAACTTGATTTGTGTAGACAGGCTCTGTGCTGTTGATAGCTGTAATCGCAACTTGAATCGGAAATTTCGACTTATCCGTCAAAACCATTAGCGGCCAAATATAATCATTCCAGCTGCCGATAAAGGCTAAGGTTCCGACAGTTGCTACAGCTGGTTTAGACATCGGTATCATAATCCGCCAGAAGATTTGCCATGTATTTGCCCCGTCAAGCTTGGCCGATTCAATCATTTCCTCCGGAATTGCCATGAAAAAGTTTCGGAACAGATAAATATTGAATGCCCCCGCTAATGCCGGCAAAATAACGGCAAGGCGTGTATCGACCAGACCGATTTTATGAATAATTGTAAACTGTGAGATTAAAATCGTTTCAAACGGCACAATTAAAAGCGCCAACAAAATGCCAAAGAGCATCTTTTTCCCTGAAAATTGCAGCTTGGCGAATGCAAACCCTGCCATTCCGTTAATCACAACAGATCCAACTGCTACGCACAAACCATAAAAAAGACTGTTACCAATATACATAAGCAAATCAAACCGAGTCAGCACTTCCCTATAGGACGAAAACCATTCTGCCAGATGAAGAGAGGGCAGAAACGCTTTAAAGCTGTTCATATTGTTGTAAATTTCCGCTTCCGGTTTCATGGAAGATGCAATCATCCAAATTAGCGGAAAGATAAATAGAACGGCCAGCAAAGCAAGACACGTATACTCCAGAATTGTCAAAGGCCCGAACTTACGTCTCAATGGTCTTCATCCTCCTTAACCAGCTTGCGTTGTGCAAGTGTCACCAATCCAATAATCGTTCCAAACAAGAGCGCGATCGAGCTTGCATATCCGACCATCCGATCGGTAAATCCAGTTTGATAAATATAATAGACAACGGTCATCGTTGAATTGACTGGTCCGCCCTGGGTCATGACCATGGGCTGAACAAGGAGTTTAAACGCGCTGATCAGCGTTGTGATAAAGATAAAAACAGATGTCGGTTTTAACAATGGTAATGTAATGTAAATAAAACGCTGCCATTTATTCATACCATCTAATTGTGCCGCCTCGTAGACATCCTCGGGAATGTTTTGCAAACCAGCTAAAAAAATGAGCATCTGAAAACCTGCTCCCTGCCAAGCGGAAACGACAACGATCGTAAAGATTGCTTGCTTAGGGCTCGTCAAGAAAGGCTGTGGTGATAGACCGAAGTGCGCCAATATATTATTTATCATACCTTCATTCGGATTCAGCAAGTACATCCACAAAACGGAGATGACAACCAGTGACATGACGACAGGACTAAAGTATGCGACTTTGAAAAATGCGTTGGCTTTGCGCTTTTTATTCAATAGGAGGGCAAGCCCAAGTGCTGCCCCGATCTGTAACGGTATCAATAAGACAACAAATTTTATGGTGTTGCCCAAACTTTTTAAGAATATTGGGTCCTGAAAAAGTTTGATGAAATTATCAAAGCCAATAAACTTACGCAAATCAGGCGTCAACAAATAGTAATCTGTAAATGCGTAGTACACAGCCATGATAGAAGGAATCACAAGAAACATTAATAAAATAAGCAACGCCGGTCCTAAGAACATATATGCGACTGCGTTTTCCCGCCAGCGTATTTTATTCACTGTCTTTCTTTCTATTGGCAAGGCCGGTCTAGTCTCTTTCAATATTGTTTTATTCATGGCGTCCACCTGCTAGTTTGCCTTATCGATGGCAGATTGCATTTCTTTTACACGTGTATCCAGCACTTTTTGAATATCCTGATTTTGATCATAAAAGCTAATATCATCGATTGTTTGTTGAAATGCTCGAGTTACCTGCGGATATGCCGGTGTCACCGGACGTGCATGGCCTGTTTCTTTCAGTTGCTGCATAAAGACATTCATCTCATCAGAAAATTCTTTTGTCAGCACTTTCTCTGAAGAATAACGTACAGGCAGGGCGGCGATTGATCGGCTCAATTCGATATTGGATTCCTTATTAGTCATCCAATCTACTAATTTTGCTGCCCATTCTTTATTTTCAGACGCTTGTGTCATTGCGAACTGCCAGCTTCCCGAAGGAGAGACGAGCTTTTTGGTTTTTGGCGATACAGGATACGGCATCACTCCATAATCGACGTTGGGAAAGTTTGTTTTCAGATCGGTTATTGTCCACACGCCGCTCATCTTCATCGGGTATTTCTCCGTTTCAAACGCTTGTTTGACAGGGGTGCGTGTTGTGTAGCCCTCTTTAAGCATCGTTTGTATAAACGTCATCGCTTCAACTGTTGGTTTTTTGTTAAAGACGCCATCCGCTTTCTTCCCGTTTTCTGAAAGAATATCCCCACCAGCTGACCAAACAAACGGTAAGAGCGCATAAGACAATATTTCGTCTTTTGACTGTAATTGCATATCGATGGCTGGTTTATCGTATTTATTTTTCAGCTTTTCGCAAAGCTCAAGAAATTCTTTCCATGTCCAAGGATCTTTCACTGTTGGTAGCGTTTTCAAATCAACCCCGGCATCCTTAAGCATTTTTTTGTTATAGTAGATGCCGACCGACGATTCACTGACGCCGATGGCATACAGTTTCCCTTGGTAGGTGCCTTGCTGCTTAATACTTGGCAATAAATCATCCTGGTCTTTAATAAACTCATCCAAAGGTGCAATAACGCCAGATTTCGCATAAGCCGCAGTATTTGGTCCGTCCAAAGTGATGACATCAGGCAGGGTGTTCGTTGTTAGTGCCGCATTCACTTTGTCTTCATAACCTCCACCGTTGCCGCTTCGGGGAATGAATTCAATTTTCGCCTTGACATTTTCTGAAGCGTACTTTTTATTAAAAGCATCCACCCGCTTTTGATAAACCTTTCCTTCCTCATTATCATCCGATACGTGCACCCACATTGTAACCGTTTTCTTTCCGCTGCTATTTGCGCTTTCGCTTTTGTTACAACCCCAGACTGCAAACATGAGCAGCAACGACAAACTTCCTAACATCAACCTTTTCATATTCATTAATTTCCCTCCTTTTGTACAAAAATGTAAAAGCGCTTTCAAGAAGAATTGTATGTCAACCGGTTTCTTATGTCAACCGGTTGACATAAATTTATGCATAATTCTAAATTTAAAGAACGAACTTGAGTATATACTACGAACTATGGAAAATCCTTGCACATGTCAGGCTGATTCTCTAAAATAAGTGCGTGACGAGAATTGTAAGCCATTTCAGTAAAAGCAGGGGGAAAGGGAATGAAGCCTAGCATTCACGATGTTGCAAAATTAGCGGGAGTTTCATCTACAACCGTTTCGAGGGTATTAAATAATCGCGGCTATATAAGCGAAAAAACAAAAGATAAAGTTTACAAGGCGATGGAAGAAATCAATTACTTTCCAAATGATTTGGCCCGTTCTTTATTTCGAAAGCGTACTAATTTAATAGGGCTTATCATTCCAAACTCCAGCAATCCGTTTTTCGGCGAACTCGCCTTTTTTATTGAAAGCATATGCACGTCTAGGGGCTATAAACTGCTGCTTTGCAACAGTTTAAATCGAATAGATAAAGAAGAAAAATATCTTGAAATGCTGATCAGAAATCAAGTGGATGGCGTCATCGCCGTCACTTACAACAGGGGAATACTCAATTATCACCAGCAAAATCTGCCGATTGTCGCAATTGACCATTACTTATCGGAAACAGTTCCTGTCGTCGGCTCAGACAACTTTGACGGAGGCAAAAAGGCTGCAGAACTATTGATAAAAAAGGACTGTCAGCACATCATTCACATCAATGGGCCGATTGAACTTGAAACGCCTGCAAATCTCAGGAGAAAAGCATATGAAGATGTTATGCGTGAACACGGAAGACAGCCTATTACATATGAAGTGTCATTTCATGATAACTACAGGAACATTATTTCAAAACTATTTGATGAACAGCCTGCAGTTGACGGGATTTTTGCCAGTGATGATATCATAGCTGCAGGAGTCATTACGGAAGCCAAAAAACGCGGAAAAGACATTCCAGGTCAATTAAAAGTGATTGGTTATGACGGTACAGAAACCATTCAGGCTATTCTGCCAGAATTGACTACTATTCAACAGCCGATCGAATTAATTTCCAAAACGGCCATTGAGATTTTAGAAAAACAAATTGAAGGCGAATTTGATGATTTACCACTTGAAACATATTTGCCCATACAGCTTTCCGAAGGTGGGACGACGTAATAAACATGTTAGAAGAGTTCCATGGAGTTAGTTAGATGATCTGTTTTTATAGATGGCCTTTTAACGCTTCTAATTGATTGGCTTGTTCTACATTTGATACGCATAAAATGAGAAACAAGATTTGATTTTGAATTTTGAACCAAAATTATTCTCTTGTTAAAAATTTGTTATAAGGTTTGAGAAAGATTATTTGCAGAGGATCTATTTCAAAAAGAAAACATACCAAATGATATTGGTATGTTTTTATTTATATGTTGATTCTCTTAAAGGTATCCAAACATGCCACCAATGCCATGTGCGTGTAGCTACCCGAGCTCACTATATCTAATAGATTCGAGAACTGGTTTGTTTTCGCGATTCGCTTTTTCATTACTTCTTTCCCAGCGGGACCAAATTCACAAGGGTATATGCATGTGAAATAACACAGGACCTCTCTGCGCAATCTATTGGATTTACACAAAGTCTCCTTCTTTACATGCTAATCTTCAAATTTTAATAACAATTGATGAATGTTATTAGAGATACAAGTAGGTGTTTTTATCATCCCATTGTTAATCCATTCTTCTATAATTCCTACCACACCTGAAACGATAAATGTTGTTTCAAATTTCTCAATTTCGGTAATTGATTTTGCTGATTGTATCATGCTCAATTCCTCAATCATTTTTGTTTTGAAAAACTCTTTTAGTTTGTTGATTGAAAGGACATTCATTTTTGGTTTTGTTAACAATGTGAAAATTTCGATGTTTTGGTATATGTATTCTGTCGTTTTTTCTATAAAGGTCAGTATGTTCAGTGGATCATCACTTGGAAAAGATGCATCATAAATGCTTCCTAGCTGTTGAAATATTTCGTCTTCGATCTGTTCATACAATTCAAAAACGTCTTTGTAGTGAAGATAAAAGGTGCCTCGGCCTATATCGGCTTCTTTAGATAATTCGGAAACAGTTATTTTGTTGATTTCTTTTTCCTGAAGCAACTCTAAAAAGGCATGTTTTATAGCACTTTTTGTCTTGATTGATCGTCTGTCCCCCATAGCGTCCTCCGTTAATATACAATTTATCATGTATTGTTCATTAATGAACATGTACAGCTAAATTGCAGATTGATACTCAAATTTTCTTACCATTATAATGAACATGTGTTCATGAGTCAAAAAATGTTTATTGGAAAAGGAGGTGTATCAATGTTTCATTATCGACAAGCAAGAGCTGATGAAGTAAACAAAGTGACAAATCTATTCCATGAATCTTTCAATCAATATCCTTTTATGGATTTACTCGTAAAACGCGAAAAAAAAGATCGTTCATTTATTTTTGAAATGCATAAAGTACTAACAAAAGCATATTTTAAAAAGCATTTCTGTTTTGTTGGTATTCAGAATGGTGAAATTGTTGTTGCCGCTCTATTAAAACATCGTGATAAACCTGACATTAACTTGATCGATTATATAGCAGCAGGGGGGATAACATTAATCAAAATGGAGGGATTTTCAGTATTGAACATGTTGACGGTGACTAATGAGGCTGAAAAATCCTCCAAATCCTTAAAAGAGCCAGCATGGTATTTAGAAGTATTAGGAGTTTCGCCATTTTATCAGGGAAAGAGTTTAGGCAGCAAAATGATTAATGACTGTCTCATACCTTTTATTTCAAAATGCGGGGGAGGCATCTTGGCCCTCATCATGAATACTGATCTCAATAGACATTTTATAAATCGTACTGATTTTATATTTAAAGATTAACATAACCTTTCATAAAGATGGAGGTCGAATGAATGTCTTCAAAAGAAAAAAAGAGTGTAACCATTTTGACGGAAAGTCAATTGTCTTCGAGAACATTTAAAGATGAAGCGTATGAATTTTATAAAGAATTGCGAAAATCACAGCCTCTCTACCCATTATCTTTAGGAGCTCTGGGGAAAGGCTGGCTCATATCGAGATATGATGATGCAATACATTTATTAAAGAATGAAAAATTAAAGAAAAACTATGAAAATGTAATAACCGCAAAAGAAGAGAACCGTCCTGTTCTGTTGAAGAATGAAGAGCCTTTAACAAAGCATATGCTTAATTCAGATCCCCCGGATCACAATCGTTTGCGAACTCTTGTTCAGAAAGCATTTACTCATCGGATGATTTTGCAGTTGGAAAACAAAATCCAACATATAGCAGATTCTTTATTGGATAAAGTACAGCCCAACAAACTCATGAACCTAGTAGACGATTTTGCGTTTCCTTTGCCGATTATCGTGATAAGTGAAATGCTTGGCATTCCCCTAGAAGATCGTCAAAAATTCAGAGTGTGGTCGCAAGTAATTATTGATTTTTCAGATGCTCCTGAAAGACTTCAGGAGAATGATCATTTATTAGGAGAATTTGTTGAATATCTGGAATCCTTAGTTCGCAAAAAAAGGAGCGAGCCTGCAGGAGATTTAATCAGTGCATTAATTCAAGCGGAAAGTGAAGGCACACAATTAAGTACAGAAGAATTGTACTCGATGATTATGCTGCTTATCGTTGCAGGTCATGAAACAACCGTAAACTTAATCACCAATATGACATATGCTCTGATGTGTCACGGTGATCAATTTGAAAAGCTCCGCCAGCAGCCAGACTTGATGAATTCAGCCATAGAAGAAGCATTGCGGTTTCACAGCCCTGTTGAGCTAACGACAATTCGCTGGACGGCTGAACCTTTTATACTGCATGGGCAGGAGATTAAACGGAAAGATGTGATCATCATTTCTTTAGCATCAGCAAACCGTGATGAAAAGATATTTCCAACTGCCGACATATTTGATATTGAAAGAAAGAACAACCGCCATATTGCTTTTGGCCATGGCAATCATTTTTGTCTTGGTGCACAGCTAGCCCGCTTAGAAGCAAAGATTGCGATGTCCACCTTATTACGCCGCTGTCCAAATATACAGTTAAAAGGCGAAAAGGAACAAATGAAATGGAAAGGGAATTTTCTGATGAGAGCACTCGAAGAACTGCCGCTTAGTTTTTAATTTTTTGGGGATATGTGATTTTCAAACATATCTTGTTTTACTCCTCAATTAGATTAAACGATAGTAAAAGCTGTAACATAAAAATTTGATATGATAGCTTTTCAAAAACAAAGTTTAGCATTATTTATGCCTACCGGGCATGAAAATGTTTTGCAAACACCAATAGTTTCATCCTATCGGTGTTTTTTATTTGTTTTCAGCCTCATTTGGACAAACAGCTGTTACTTAGTAAACATTTGTTAAGATAAAATAATGGAGGGCACAGTTTCTAATGAGAAAAATAATGATAGATGGAAGAGACTTTGAAAATATAGAAGTTTTACATGATGTTTTAAAAGATAAATTAGACTTCCCAGACTACTATGTGAGAAATTTAGACGCTTTATGGGATTGCCTGACAGGGTGGGTGGATTTGCCGCTCACTTTAGTCTTGAAAAATTTTGAGTTCAGCAATACACTTTTAGGTTCATACGCTGACGATGTATTAGAAGTTTTACAAGAGGCTCAAGAGGAACTAAAGGACGAATTTAAAATAATAATAGAGTAGACTTTCTGTTTTGCGAATTTTAACAATTTTCGTTCGCGGAAAAAGGCAATGGGCACCGCAAATTAAATTTTCGGTGAGACCGCAATAACTTTTTGGCTTCTGATAAGTTTCTTATGATGTTGGTATCAAGTCACACAAGTACATAACTCTCCCATGACTTCTTTCTGATGTAAGTTAATTTAATTATGAGTTAATATCAAGGATAATTTTATTCTGTGAATAATATTTTAAAAGGATTTAAATTTAAATAATATTTTATCGACGAATAAAAATTCGTTATTATTTAAATTGGATGAAATATAATTCTGTTAAGGGTATTGAGGGTTATGAAATGGGTATTATGCTTGACGAAACTGATAAGGCCATCTTAAGAGAATTGCAGGAAGATGCTTCAATATCAAATCTAAATTTATCTAAGAAAATTGGGCTTTCACCATCAGCTTGCCTTGCAAGAACAAAGAACCTAGTAGAAGCAGGTATAATTAAAAAGTTTACGACTATTGTTGATGAGAAAAAACTTGGAATCGAAGTCACAGCACTAGCTCTCATCAACTTATCACCTTTAAATAGGGAGACAATTCATTCATTTTTAGAGGATATAAACAAATTCCCACAGGTTCAAGAATGCTACACACTTACAGGAAGCCATGACTATATGCTTAAGATTGTGGCGAAGGACATGGAGAGTTATCGGAATTTTATCATTGATTCATTAATGCAGAACCCTGCTATTAGTGGAGTTGACACAAGCATAGTCATGAGTACAGAAAAAAGAACTGTCAGTGTGCCAATTGATGAAATGTAGGAGGTTGTTGATTTGAATAAAAATAAAGAATCGTTACATTTAAGCTCTTCTGCTATAAACACTCATATGAATAAGAGAAGTCAAATATGGGCTGCATTTCGTTCTGCATTCCCATATACCATTCCGATTTTTGCGGGGTTTTTGTTTTTGGGGATAGCTTATGGAATCTTTATGCATTCTTTGGGATTTAGCGCAATCTATCCAATCATCATGAGTTTTATGATATTTGCGGGCTCAATGGAGTTTGTTGCAGCGAATTTTTTACTTGGTGCGTTCAACCCTATGAATGCTCTTTTTTTGACGTTAATGGTCAATGCCCGGCATTTGTTTTATGGAATTTCCATGTTGGATAAGTACAGGGGGACTGGAAAGAAAAAGCTTTATCTGATTTTCGGAATGTGCGATGAATCATTTTCTATCAATTATACCGCTAATGTTCCGGCGAATGTTGATAAGGGCTGGTTTATGTTTTTTGTGACACTGCTTAATCATTTATATTGGGTCGCGGGGGCAGCGATAGGAGGTATTTTTGGGTCGTACGTGAAGTTTAATACCGAAGGGCTTGATTTTGTGATGACTGCTCTGTTTATTGTGATATTCATAGAACAATGGATGAAAGAGAAAAAGCATTACAGTGCTCTCACAGGACTTGGACTTTCAGTAGCCTGTCTTATCCTTTTTGGCGGAAACCAATTTATTATTCCTGCTATGCTCGCCATTTTAGGGGTACTGACTGTTCTGAGAAAACCATTGGAGAAAGCTGAGGTTTCCGTATGACGATGACTATGACGCAGCAAATGATCACCATTGCAATGGTCGTGCTTGGAACAATGCTGACACGGTTCCTTCCATTCATGATTTTCCCGTCTGGCAAACCGACACCGAAATATGTACAGTATCTTGGTAAAGTGCTGCCATCAGCGGTAATCGGGCTTTTGGTTATTTATTGTTTGAAAGATGTGAGTCTACTTTCTGGAAGTCATGGCATTCCTGAATTGGTTGGAGCAGCTGCTGTTGTACTGCTTCACTTGTGGAAGAAAAATATGCTTCTTTCCATAGCGGGGGGAACCGTTGTTTATATGGTTTTGGTGCAATTGGTTTTTTAACCGATATCGGAAACGATCAAAATGATCATGCTTTTATTGAACTTGATAAAAATATATAAAACTGACACAAGCTTATTTTGGAATCAACACTGTGCCAGTGCAAATAGCATCTGTAATGTTTCCTGGCTATTCAAGAAGTGTCTACTTTAATCGGAGGATATATAATGTCAAAAAAAGTGTCTGCTTCCTATATCATCATTATAGGATTAATGCTATTTGCATTGTTTTTTGGAGCAGGAAATCTCATTTTTCCGCCTATGCTTGGTCAATTGGCCGGGAAAAATGTATGGGTCGCTAATGCAGGTTTCTTAGTGACCGGAGTTGGATTGCCATTACTGGCTATAACAGCATTTGTTTTTTCGGGTAAACAAAACTTACAGTCGTTAGCCAGCCGTGTTCACCCGGTGTTTGGCATTGTATTTACGACGATTCTCTATTTGGCAATCGGGCCTTTTTTCGCTATCCCGAGATCAGGAAACGTATCGTTTGAAATTGGAGTAAAACCTTTTTTATCAAATGATGCAAGCCCTGTCTCATTGATCATATTTACAATATTGTTTTTCGCATTGGCATGCTTGTTATCACTCAATCCTACAAAAATCATTGATATAGTTGGTAAATTTTTGACGCCAATTAAGCTGACATTTATCGGATTGCTTGTAGTGGTAGCTCTTATTCGCCCAATTGGAACCATTCAAGCACCATCAAAAGGGTACACATCACAAGCGTTTTTTAAAGGATTTCAGGAAGGATACCTCACTCTGGATGCCCTTGTAGCATTTGTTTTTGGAATTATCATCGTGAATGCATTGAAAGAACAAGGAGCTTCTACCAAAAAACAGCTGATGGGTGTTTGTGCAAAAGCAGCCGCGATTGCAGCTGTACTCTTAGCAGTTATGTATACAGCCCTTTCCTATATGGGGGCTTCCAGCGTTGAAGAACTGGGGATTTTAGAAAATGGAGCAGAGGTTTTGGCTAAGGTTTCATCCTATTATTTTGGTTCTTATGGTTCAATCTTATTGGGCTTAATGATTACAGTGGCGTGTCTGACGACAAGTGTCGGACTGATCACTGCGTGTTCTTCATTTTTTCATGAATTATTTCCGAACATTTCTTATAAAAAAATTGCTGTCGTTTTATCAGTGTTTAGTACGCTTGTCGCAAATATAGGATTAACCCAGCTCATTAAGGTGTCAATGCCTGTCTTACTGACGATGTATCCTATCGCGATTTCCTTAATATTTTTAACGTTTTTGCATTCTGTATTTAAAGGGAAGACAGAAGTGTATCAAGGCAGTTTATTATTCGCATTCATCATCAGCCTATTTGACGGTTTGAAGGAGGCTGGAATAAAAATTGAAGTTGTGAATCGTATTTTCACTCAGATTCTTCCTATGTATAACATAGGGCTGGGGTGGCTCATTCCAGCTATTGCAGGAGGAATATGCGGCTATATACTGAGTATATTCCGAACAAAAACAAGTTGATCAATCAACAGCAATATCACTCAGATCTGCAGGAAGGACAAAGTGCTTGTTCGCCGGTTGCATTGCTTATTAAATGTGATCAACCAAATTTACAATCATCCTTCCTCCTGCTTCGCCTCTTCGTAAGGTAGGAAGAACATCCGGTAATTGATCAAGGAGTTTACAATCACGAATACTATCCGCCGAATGGACAATTGGTTGAACTTGAAGAGATTGATATTTTCGGTTGGACATGGGCAGAACATCCAATTGTAACAGTTGAAGTATCCACTGATGGAGGAGAGAGTTGGAAAGAAGCTCAAGTTGAAGGTCGTAAGAGTGTTGAGTGGCAGAAATTCTCTTTCCGTTGGCACCCGAAATCTGTAGGTGAATATTTAATAGTTGTGAGAGCGACTGACTCTTTAGGAAATAGTCAGCCTTTAACTTCAAGACGCAACCAAGTGTCTAGGGCAATGATCTTCGTTCAAAATTCTTTGAATGAAGAAAATCTACATCCTAATATCGGCTAGGTTTCACGATTCAGAGTGCGAAATCACGAAGAAAAAGCAAACTACATACCGAAGTTTGCTTTTTTTGCTCTATACAAACAATGAGATGCGCCTATATTTTTATATCAGACAACTGATCAGGGGTATGTTGAGGCGAAGCCTGCCTTCCATCCATTTATTTACGATTGATCTGGCCTCTTTACCTGAAAATGATCCCTCATATGCGTTAAAAAAGCAGATAAAGCAGGGGTAATTAAAGTGTCTTTCCGCCTTATAAACATGGTTGATACGAAAGAATATTTGTCAGAGATAGTGTGGCTGCGGATGCGGCCTTCTTTTTCATGCGAAGCAATGATTGAACGAGGCAGCAGTGAAATCCCCAAGCCGGCGCTTACACAGCCAATGATCGCTTCAAGTATGCCAAATTCCATTAATTTTATAGGTAATAAACCTTCTTCTTGCAGGATATGATTGAGCTTTGCTCTGTAAGAGCATCCTTCACGGAATACAAGCATTGTTTGTGTTTGAACATCCTGAATGGAAGAAATCACAGGGTGTGAAGCGCTTGTAACAAGAACCATCTCTTCATCCAATACCTTTTCTTGAACTAAATCAGGGTGTTCAATAGGCCCTGAAATAAAAGCGCCGTTTAACTCATAATGTAAAACTGCTTGTATTTGTTGTTCCGTAGGGCCGGTTACTAGGTTCAAATCAACATTTGGATAGAGGTTATTATAATGTGCAAGGAGTTGAGGAAGCCAAACTGCAGCTGTTGTTTCCATTGATCCTATACGCAGTGGCCCAGAAGGCGCTGATGATTCGCCCATGGCTGCTCTAGCTTCTTCAATAGTATGTAGAATTTTCTCTGAGTAAGAAACAAGAATTTGCCCTGGGGGAGTAAGTGTGATTCCTCGACTATGGCGATAGAATAATTTTGTCTGTAAATCGTTTTCTAGTTGTTGTATCTTATTCGTTACATTCGATTGTGCATAATTTAAAGTCTGAGCAGCCTTGGAAATACTGCCTTCACGAGCAGTAGTGAGAAAAACCTGTAACAACTGAATATTCATGTAGTCCTCCATAGTTGATATCTGATTTTGAGATGTCATCCATCTTAATTTTGAATTATATATGATAGCAGAGTTTCATGTAAACTAAAGATTAGAAGAATAAATGATTTCTAGAGTAAGTGATAAGGCTATTTCAAAAAATGGTTAATTACTCGAATCTGATTCTGTATATTGCCTATGGAAATACACATCATAACATAGGCTTGACTAACAACAGAATGAAGGGGTTATTGGGGAAATTATTTTATTCTAATGTAGTAAGAATAAAAATAAGCACATTATGTAGCAGCTGTTTGGAAATAGCTGACACCTAATGAATGAAATTAAAAAGACTGTTGATTTGTAGTAGAAGGAGGAAATTTTATGCCATTACTTCGTTTTGACTTAATAGAAGGGCGAGATCAATCAAGTTTGAAAAAACTTTTAGATGTCGCTCACAATGTTGTAGTAGAGGCTTTTGATGTGCCTCAACAAGACCGTTATCAAATTGTTCATGAACATCCAGAAAATCATATGATTATTGAGGATACTGGGTTAGGATTTAACCGAACTAAAAATCTTGTTGTTCTTTCAGTTACAAGTAAATCCCGACCGGCAGAGAAGAAACAAAAATTTTACAGGCTGTTAGCCGAAAGACTGGAATCTGAGTGTGGTATCGCATCAACTGATTTAATTGTATCTATTGTTGAAAATGATAATGCTGACTGGAGTTTTGGACTTGGTGAGGCCCAATTTTTAACAGGTAAATTGTAGTTGCATACTACCCTCAAATGCTTGAGTGAAGAAAAGGAAAAGGATAGAGAAACTAGGTTAGCGGAGCAAACCATGGGTTTGCTCCGCTTTTTAGAGAATAATTAAGGAGGTATTGTAGATTTCCATAAAAAATATTTTGACATTTCAGTAAAGAACAGATATATTTATATATGAGCACATGATCATATATAAATATTATTACATCATGTTGGAATGCTTCATAACAGATTTGAAATAATAAATACATATGTATCAATAAACTTTGGGTAAGGAGGAGTTTTTTATGGGTCACAATCATAATGAAGGAGCAAATAAAAAGGTTTTATTGATCTCTTTTATCATGATTACAGTTTATATGATAATAGAAGCTATAGGTGGATTTTTAACAAATAGCCTGGCGCTTTTATCTGATGCAGGCCATATGCTGAGTGATTCAATTTCATTAATGGTTGCCCTGATTGCTTTTACATTAGCTGAAAAAAAGGCAAATCACAATAAGACATTCGGCTATAAACGATTTGAGATTCTTGCAGCTGTGATAAACGGTGCTGCCTTAATTCTTATTTCTCTTTATATCATTTATGAAGCAATCGAACGCTTCTCTCATCCACCAGAAGTAGCAACAACCGGCATGCTTACAATTAGTATCATCGGGTTAGTTGTGAATCTATTGGTCGCTTGGATTATGATGAGTGGCGGAGATACGAAGAATAATCTGAATATAAGAGGAGCTTATTTACATGTAATAAGCGATATGCTCGGCTCTGTAGGTGCCATTTTAGCTGCCATACTTATCATCTTCTTTGGATGGGGCTGGGCAGACCCATTGGCTAGTATCATTGTGGCTATTCTTGTTCTAAGAAGCGGTTACAATGTGACTAAAGATTCCATTCACATCTTAATGGAAGGAACTCCAGAAAATATCGATGTCTATGATATCATTCGTACAATTGAAGGGACAGAGGGAATTCAAAACATTCATGATTTACACATATGGTCTATCACAAGCGGATTGAATGCTCTTTCTTGCCACGCAGTTGTTGACGGTCAACTGACCATTTCAGAAAGTGAAAATATTTTACGCAAAATTGAACATGAACTTGAGCATAAAGGCATTACGCACGTAACCATTCAAATGGAAACCGAAGCGCATAATCACGACAATGCGATCCTTTGTCAGGCCAAAATTGAGAAGCCGCGTGACCACCATCACCATTAAATTTTTTATCTAACTTTATAGTGAGGAGATCAACTAGCATTTTGCAGATTCTGTCTACTGACAATTTGAAATTGGCGGGGTGATAATGTGTACGACACTATAGTAATCGGGGCTGGTCAAGCAGGGATCTCGATAGGATATTATCTTAAGCAGTCCGATCAAAAGTTTATTATTTTGGATAAAAGTCATGAGGTGGGGGAGAGCTGGAAAGATCGGTATGACTCATTAGTTTTATTTACTTCTCGAATGTATAGCTCTTTGCCTGGAATGCATCTTGAAGGAGAAAAACATGGATTTCCTTCAAAAAATGAAATTGTTGCTTATCTAAAGAAATATGTTAAAAAATTTGAAATTCCAATCCAATTACGGACAGAAGTAATAAGTGTCCTAAAAATAAAGAATCATTTCTTAATAAAAACAAATCGGGAAGAATATCAAACGAAGAATCTTGTCATTGCTACAGGTCCTTTTCATACCCCTAATTTTCCATCAATATCAAAGGATTTAGCTGATAATATTAATCAACTACACTCATCACAATATAAGAATTCAAAACAATTGGTACATGGAAATGTACTAGTAGTTGGTGGTGGGAATAGTGGTGCTCAGATAGCTGTTGAATTATCCAAAGAAAGAGTTACATATTTAGCTTGTAGTAATAAACTTGTTTATTTCCCTTTAATGATCGGAAAAAGAAGCATCTTTTGGTGGTTTGATAAACTAGGAGTTTTACATGCAAGTCATACATCAATAGTAGGCAAATTCATTCAAAAGAAAGGTGATCCAGTATTTGGGCATGAATTAAAACATGCAATAAAACAGAAAAAGATCATCTTAAAAAAAAGAGTCATTGCCGCAAAGCAAAATGAAATCATTTTTAAAGATTCATCTACATTAGAAGTAAACAATATTATTTGGGCTACTGGTTTCAGGAATCCCTTATGTTGGATAAATATAAAAGGTGTTTTGGATCAAGAAGGTCGAATCATACATCATAGAGGTGTTTCACCTGTAGAAGGATTGTACTTTATAGGTTTGCCTTGGCAGCATAAGCGAGGTTCAGCGTTGCTTCAAGGCGTAGGAAATGATGCTGAATACATTGT
This sequence comes from Bacillus sp. GW821-FHT01G09, assembly GCF_059422205.1. Classification (NCBI taxonomy): domain Bacteria; kingdom Bacillati; phylum Bacillota; class Bacilli; order Caryophanales; family Bacillaceae; genus Bacillus; species Bacillus sp. GW821-FHT01G09. Next base: position 63,380 of record NZ_JBWKWL010000003.1, on the reverse strand, counting down.
AAAACAAATGAACGGTGAATAAACGAAGCAGAGCAGTAACTCACATGTTTACTGCTCTATTTTATTGTGAATAAGGGTAGCGAAGTGGAGATGAGCCTTCTCTTTTATTTAAGAAGTTAGAATATAGAAAGAGAAAAATCACTTTAAGCCATACTCATATTTTTATGTTCAACAATGGTCTTAAGGAGGCTGCGCATTGAATTTGTCAGGTACGCATCTTTATGGCGTATAAAGATTGTTGAGATACAGCTATCTTTCTCAGGCAATGGGTGGCAATAAACCTTACCTTGTGCAGCTAGATGCATAACAGCAGATTCCGGTACCACTGTTATACCGAGTCCAAGTGCAACACTATTTAAGATTGTCTCTAGGATGTTAAATTCCATCATTCTGTTTGGGAGCACACCTTCATCTTTGAGCCATTGTTCAAGCCTAGACCGATACCCGCACCCCTGGTTAAAAACAAGAATCGGAGTCGTTGAAAAATCCTCTATATTAAACGTTTTGTTACTGGTTACAAGAGTAAGTTTTTCAGTATAAACATCATATTGTTCCAGAATAGAATGTTTCAAAGGGCCTGAAATAAAAGCTCCGTCTAATTCGTGATTCATGACCTTTTTAATAAGTTCCTCTGTTAGACCAGCCTGCAATGATAAATCCACATTAGGATACTTTTTATAATAGGAAGCTATGATGGTCGGCAGTATCCTCACTGTTTCCACTGTACCGATTTTTAATATTCCAGATGGTATATCAGTATCTAGAAAGACTTGCTCCAGTTCTTCAACATCTTTCAAAATTTTGTTAACGTATTCAATCATTTTTCGGCCCTCTGGGCTTAGTGAAACCCCTTTTTTATGGCGATTGAAAAGAGGTGTTTTGAGCTCATTTTCTAATTGCTTAATCCGCGCAGTTACATTAGATTGTACATAATTTAACTCTTTTGCAGCACCGGTAATACTCTTGTGATGGGCTACGCATTTGAAAATTTGTAAGTCTCGCAGTTCCATGAAGATCCCTCCTTCATTAAAGTATCATTATCAATGATGTTTTTCATCACTTTTGTTCATTTTACTTGATGCTTACTTCTTTTTATAATTCTCATTGTAATTTTAAAGAAAAGGAGGGGAATTCAATGAAAAAAGGTCAATTATTCATTGGTGCCCTTACATGTTTAGTAGCAAGTATGTCTTGGGGCGCGATGTTTCCAGTTGCAGATCATGCATTAGAATTTGTTGATCCGTTTTATTTTTCATTTATTCGCTACGGTGTGGTAACGATTATGTTAGTGATTTTATTATTGGTGAGAGAAGGAAAGAAATCATTTCATTTAGAGGGTAAAGCAAGATGGATCATTTTATTTGGGGTGATGGCGTTTACTATATACAATGTTCTTATTTTTTTAGGTCAAAGGTTGATGGGGAAGTCTGGAATTATGACAGCATCCATTGCCGAGGCACTCATGCCAATGCTTTCAATTGTTATTCTATGGGGATATAAACATGTGAAACCTAAAAAATACACAATGATCAGTATATTGATTGCCTTTTTGGGGGCTTCGATGGTCATAACCAAAGGTAATATAAGTTTCTTTTTTTCATTAGGGGATCATCTATTCTCGCTACTCTTTATATTAATTGGTGTTTTAGGATGGGTTGTCTACACAATGGGGGGACAGTTATTCCAAGAGTGGTCCACACTTCGTTATTCAACATTGACATGTTTATTCGGCACAGCTATAACAGGAATCATGACAGCTATACTTACCGCGCAAGGTTACGTGTCGGTACCGAGTATTAAAGTGATTGCAGCAATTAAGTATGATTTTTTATTTATGATTACTTTACCAGGTATCATAGCCCTCCTTGGTTGGAACTATGGCATTAAAATCCTATCATCCATTAATGGGATTTTATTTATTAACTTTGTCCCCATTACTACATTGTTAATCATGGTGATCAAAGGATATAACATAACTGCATTTGATATAGTAGGAACACTGTTTGTCATTATTGGACTCATTTTAAATAACATATATCAGCGTAAGGAAGATTATAAGCAGGTATTACAAAAAGAAAAAACAAATTTGACTATCAGTTAGACGGTGGGGGATTTAAAATGTTTGAAGGTTTATTGTTTTTCATTTCAGCTGGAATTGTCTGTGAACTTGCTGCAATTAATAGAAATGGCCGCAAAAATATAAAGCAACAGGCGGAATTGATTCAAATTTTAAAAGAAAACCTTAATAAAGACATTAAATAAATCAAGACGGTTGGATATTATTGAAACACACCAGAAAATTCAGGTGTGTTTTTATTTTGCTTTCTTTTTTAAGCCTTAAAACGCCACTAATCGTTAGTTGAAGACTATGGGAACCACTCTCCATGCGGAAAAAGATGATTATTTACATCATTCAGAGTTGATTTTAGGTTCTTTTGAACTTATAATGTTATATATACTGTTTTTTGTTTATTCAGAAAAAAAGGATGTTATAAAAATAAAAGAAAATATTTACATCGGAGGTGTACGCCTTACTAGGTAAGGCAAATCATTGACAACCATTAACCTTATAATCTTTACTATTTTAATTGTCTTAACAGCATTTTTTGTTGCGACTGAATTTGCGATAGTAAAGATTAGGTCATCAAAAATTGACCAACTCATATTAGAGGGAAAAAAAGGTGCCGTATCAGCCAAAAAGGTCATTACTCATTTGGACGAATATTTGTCAGCTTGTCAATTAGGGATCACGGTTACAGCGTTGGGAATTGGCTGGGTCGGAGAATCGACTTTTGAAGTGATTCTGCACCCCTTATTTGCTCATTTTCATGTAAGTGAAACAGTCTCACATGTATTGATCTTAGTGATTGCTTTTGTGATGGCGACTTTTTTGCACGTTGTAGTTGGAGAGCTTGCTCCTAAAACACTCGCTATCCAAAAAGCGGAAACCATCACTCTTTTGACTGCAAAGCCAATTATTTGGTTTTACCGCATCCTGTTCCCTTTTATATGGTTTTTAAATGGTTCAGCCCGGTTTATAGTAGGACTTTTCGGTTTGAAACCTGCATCAGAACATGAACTTGCTCATTCTGAAGAAGAACTGCGCATCTTACTGTCTGAAAGCTATAAGAGCGGTGAAATCAATAAAAATGAGTTGAAATATGTAAATAATATTTTTGAATTTGATGAAAGAATCGCCAAAGAAATTATGATTCCAAGAAGAGAGATCGTAGCGATTTCTAGTGAGGATTCTTATGAAACTATTGTTAAGACCATTAAGACAGAGAGCTATACAAGGTACCCCGTCCTAAATGGAGATAAAGATTCAATCATTGGTTTTATCAATGCTAAAGAATTCTTGTCAGCTTATATTGACACAGACCAGAAGATAAAAGAGAATTTCAAGTTAGAAAATCATATCAATCCTGTTATCCATGTTATTGAATCCGTTCCAATTCATGATTTATTGGTAAAAATGCAAAAAGAGCGAACACATATCGCTATTCTTGTGGATGAATATGGCGGCACTTCAGGTTTAGTCACTGCTGAAGATATTCTTGAAGAAATTGTTGGGGAAATCAGAGATGAATTTGATAAAGATGAAGTGCCTGATATTAGAAAAGTAAATGATAATCACTATATCTTAAATTCGAAAGTGCTCATTGAGGATGTAAATGATTTATTGGGAACGACGTTAGCAAGTGACGAAGTGGATACAATAGGCGGCTGGTTTATGACTCAACAAATAGACGCTGCAGTTGGGTCCGTTATAGAAGCCGATGGGTATATTTTTAAAGTGCACAAAACAGTTGGCCGGCATATTAATTATTTAGAAATTGTCCGGAAAAAAGAATAACATCTGGATAAAACACATGAGATTTTGACTAATAAGATGCTTAAAGCCTGAGATGAAATTTTCATCCAGGCTTTTTTAAACAATGATCTTGCAGTTTAAGTAGGTAATCATTATCGAAGTTAAAACGTTACTCAGCAAACAAGGAGGCTTGGATATCTATAGCTCTTTTACCATTACCTTCTCACCATTAAAGTCGAGTTCACCATTAAATCGAAAACCAAACCTTTGATAAAGGCGTATAGCATGAATATTATTTTCAAATATACTTAAATAAATTCTCCTACATTTATATAGCTCAGCAAGGTGCTGAATGAGGGCTTTAAGCATTTTCTTCCCTAATCCTTTTCCCTGATAGCGTTCGTCAATAAAAAATCGGTCAAGCCAGACTCGTCCGTTTTTATTATCTTCATCATACTCGGGAAACAATCCATACATTGCAAAACCGACTAGATCTCCTTCATAGTAAAGCCCGACAGGTTTATAATAGTGACATTCTTTTGCATCTTCTAAACATACTTTTGTAGATTCAATATATGATAATTGATTCTGGCTGACATGTAGATCAAGAATTGCAGCACGATTATCATCAGTTACTGCTTTTATTTTTATACTCATACTACATTCTCCTTTTTTCTTATCCCGGTATCCTGATATTGCCAAAACTCAGCTTAAACTATATTCACGTCAAGCAACATGTAGCCTATCATATTAAGTACCTTTTCTTATTGTGCCTAACCAGAGGCATTCCCTGCATCCAAATGACTTGACTTTATAGAGGCTGAATTAATTCAAAGCTGTAGCATCATTCTTTTTTTCTTTCCAAACCATTGTAAGGCCAAGGCCGACAATCATAACGAAACCTGCAAAAAGGAAAGGATAATGAATGTTAAAATCAAATAGTATACCGCCTAGAGCAGGTCCAAATATATTTCCCAGGCTGGTGTATGTGGAGTTCATGCCTGCTACGAAACCCTGCTGGTTACCGGCCATATTGGATAAATGAGCGGTTAAGGCCGGACGTAGCAAATCGAACGCCAGAAAAATAAAACAAGTTACAAGCAAAACAGTTAAAAATCCTGACATAACAGTAGACACGAAAGCCAAGATCGCTCCGGTTATTAAGCATAGCTGAATCATTCTTTTCTCTCCAAGTTTGTTGACCAATTTCCCGAATAGTAAAACTTGAATAACTACCGCAACAATGGAACTAATCGTAATAATGGTTGCAATATCTTTTGGTGTGAAGCCAAATTTATGATCAGAAAACAAGCTGAATACCGTTTCATAAGCTGATAAACCAAAAGCCATTACAAAGACGATAATAAATGCAATGAAATAGACAGGATGAATGGATCTCTTCAAGTCTTTAATGAAATTTGATTCCTTTGTATGAGATGAGAGTTGATGGCGTTCTTCTATTGACAATGACTCTTTTAGTATAAAAACGGAAGTGACAGCTGCTATTAATGCGATGGCGGAGGCGAAGAAAAACGGCATGCGGATACCAAAGCCGGCAATAAATCCTCCCGCACCAGGTCCAATAATAAAGCCGGTGCTAATTGCAGCAGAAACATACCCCATAGCCTTTGACCTTTCCTTTAGGGTTGTAATATCAGCTACATATGCTGTTACCGCGGGCATGATAAAAGCCGCACTTATACCACCCAATATCCTCGAGAAATAAAATATTGAAACATGGGTCCCTAATCCGAAAATCAACTCAGATAAACTGAATATAAGCAGCCCGAGAATAATCATTTTTTTTCTCCCGAAACGGTCAACCCACCTACCTGCAAAAGGTGAAGTAATTAACTGAGAAATGGCAAAAGCCGCAACAAGATAACCCATTGTGCTGCCAGATAAATGCATGATTTTCATAAAAGAAGGCATAACTGGAATGATTAAACCGATACCAAGAAATGCTACGAAGATGTTGCTTAATAGTATAATGAATATCGTTTTTTGCTCATTTATTGATTTTTTCATTTAAATTCCCCTTTACTAAATTGAAGCCCTTTTTACTATCCCTTTCTTTGTAGAATGAAGCTCTTTTCAAGTACAATAATCATAAGGTATATGGTTACCGTATAGTCAAGGAGGTTTTTATGAGCGAAGATGTTAAGAAGTATTTCACAACAGGGGAGTTTTCGAAGCTCTGCCGTGTAAAAAAACAAACCTTATTTCATTATGATGAGATTGGTCTTTTCTCGCCGGAAATAAAAAAAGAAAATGGGTATAGATATTATTCCTATCATCAATTTGAGATTTTTCAAGTCATCAGCTTATTTAAAGAGCTTGGGGTTCCATTAAAAGAAATAAAGTGTTTAATAAAAGGAAAAACACCAGACAAGATTCTGCATGTTCTAAAAGAAAAGTCTATTGAGATTGATAAAAAAATAAATGAGCTTAAGCAGTTGCAAACGATCTTACAAACAAAAGTGGCGCTTACTGAACAAGCACTTGAGACTGATTTTTCCTCAATTTCTTTTGAATATTTAAATGAAGAAACATTCATGTTAAGCCGAAAAACATTAAACTTACCGGAACGAAAATATGTGGCAGCCATTTCAGAACTCATTCATGAAGTTCAGCAAAATGAATTAGATGAAGGATATCCGATAGGCGGAATCTTTGCACGGGAACAAATCTTAGAAAAAGACTTCTACAATTACAGTTACTTTTATATAAAAGTAAAAGATGGGGGAGAGAACATAAATTATCATGTACGGCCAAAAGGCCTGTATGCAGTTGGATATGAAATAGGCGGAAATACTGAAGAGGCGTACCGGAGAATCATTGAGTTCATTGAAAAGAATGGAATGCAAATAGGGGAAAATGCATATGAGGAATATATGCTGGATGAGATGGTAGTTGACGGGTATGAAAATACATATGCAAAAATCCTCCTTCAAGTTAAAGAGGTGTAAGATTATCAAAAGAATATAAACTGGTTTACTAAAAGCGAGCCCACATACAGGTGACGGTACAAACTGCACTGGGAACCGCAAGTCTATCGGCGTTGAAATATGCTATAACGATTCAGGAGGCGCTAAATACTACGCTGCTGAAAAGCTGGCCATCAAGGCGCATCCAAAGAGATAAATCTAAAAGAGCTGGGATAGGGGGGACAAACAACAGAATTCCGTATACTCTGTTGTTGTGCTATGTAAATGTTCAAAAGCAATTTAGGATCGTTGACCTTTGGTAATCCATCATATAAAAATGTCATTCGATGTCTTGTTAACAAAGGCTAGTGAAATTCAACATCCAGAAAACGATTACAAGGTCGGTGATAAATTATTCATCCGTGAATCAAACGGTGATCGAACATTCATTTTTGTGTTTAATATGAGTTTTCTTGATTTAGCACACTCCCTTAATAAATGCATAGGATACTATCACAAAAATTTATAATTGTGGGGATCAAAAAATGTACTATAACCCTTTTTCGCCTCAATGTTATTATTATGTGACTGTACCGATGTATAATGATGGAAGATCTGTTTGTTGGACTATTCCAAATGAGATGGAGAACGTACACAGAGGTGCCGATTTGCGCTCTTCATATGAAGATAGAAATCTTCTTTTAAAGGATTATGGACCAAAACCATTTGTTGTAAATATCAATAGAGCCACAAAACAAAACAATACGTTCCGTACTGCTTTATGGACAGGAAAGCATTTTCAAGTTACTTTGATGAGTCTTGGTATTGGAGAAGACATTGGTTTGGAAATCCATCCTAACGTTGACCAGTTCTTACGGATTGAGCAGGGGCGTGGGGTCGTCAAAATGGGAAAGAGCAAAGATCATTTGAACTTTCAAAGAAATGTTTATGATGATTCTGCCATTGTTGTACCTGCCGGCACTTGGCATAACGTGATTAATACAGGTAATACGCCATTAAAACTTTACTCCATTTATGCTCCTCCTAACCATCCATTTGGTACAGTTCATAAAACCAAAGCAGATGCAGTGGCTGCGGAAGATTAGCATAGTTATTCGCAGAATTCTGAGTAATTGGAGTCACATCCAGCATGAAACATGGGGAACCAGTACCTAAGAATTGTTTTTATGCAAATGAAACCCAATGTAATATCCAAGCAGTCTTGTGCTAATTTTAAAAGTAATTGATAAAATAAAGTCGATTTAAAATAAAATCGGCTTATTTCTTTATTCAAGTTACTTTTAGCAGAATTGGCATTATCGAAATGTAAGTATTTTTTCAATCCGCGGATATTGAAATGAATCTATCAGCTCAAAGAAAGTGACTTTCACACTTGACTATATACCTATGGGGGTATATTATAGTTTTGTGAATAACAAAGAGTTAATAAGGTGGTGTAAGTAGTATCAATTATTTAGTTATTGCATTCCTGCTTATTTTTGTGATTATCATTGCAACGTATAGACGTTATTATCCTATAACCGGAATCTCTTGTATCCATAAAGATAAATTAAAGGCTATAGACATGACAATATTAGATATTCGCCATTATAACGATGTACCCAATTTTTCGGATAATATTATTTTAAACATCCCATATGCGTATCTAAAACGTTTTTATTTAGAGATTCCACGTGATAAAATACACATAATAGCTCGTGATCGGGTGGAATTAAATTTAGGAGTGCGTTTTCTAAAGCGCAAAGGTATCCATGTAAACAGTTATGAACTGGCAGCATGTAAATGTAAAAATAAATTTAAGAAAGGATTTCATTGATATATGGAGTATGATCAAAAGATTAAAAACCGTTTACGACGGATAGAAGGACAAATTAAAGGTGTATTGACTATGATGGAACAAGGAAAAGATTGTAGAGAGGTTGTGACCCAATTAGCAGCTTCCCGTAATGCTATCGATCGAGCGATGGGTTTAATTGTGAGCACAAACCTTGAACATTGTGTTCGTGAAAGTTTAGAAAAAGGCGAAGACACACAAAATTTAGTAAAAGAAGCAGTCGACTTATTGGTAAAGAGCCGATAAAAATTCATCAACCTAAGGTTGACGAATTTTTATATGCGTTATATTATACCCCTACCGGTATTTAAAGAGTTGAATAATAGAAAAATTTTTTGACTTCAATATACCCATGGGGGTAATTAGTTAGGAGAATCAACATGACAGAACAAACAAAACGCACAACAATTGTTTTATTTAGCGGGGATTATGATAAAGCAATGGCAGCCTATATTATTGCAAATGGTGCAGCTGCCTACGATCATGAAGTGACGATCTTCCATACTTTTTGGGGATTAAACGCTTTACGTAAAGAAGAGCTGATTCCAGTGAAAAAAGGATTTCTTGAAAAAATGTTTGGAAAGATGATGCCTCGTGGTGCTGATAAGATGGGTTTATCTAAAATGAACTTTGCAGGTATGGGCCCTAAAATGATTAAAAATGTGATGAAAAAGCATAATGCACTTACATTACCTCAGTTGATTGAGATGGCTCAAGAACAGGGGGTAAAGCTCGTAGCTTGTACGATGACAATGGATCTTCTTGGTTTACAGGAAAAAGAACTATTAGATGATATCGACTATGCTGGTGTAGCAGCCTATTTGGCAGATGCTGAGGAAGGCAGTGTCAACTTATTTATCTAATGTTACTCATTGCTAAGCGGAATGAGAAGTTTAAAGGCAAGTAAAATATTGAAGAAACAAGGATTTAAAAAGATCACAAATATAAAAGGGGGTATGAATACATGGTATTAACTTCTAGGGAGAAACTTTTTGTATATTTATATACCCCCACCCCTATATGAGAAAAGGAGGAAAAAATGATGAAAGCAAATATTGTACTAGACGCTAAAGGTTTGGCGTGTCCAATGCCTATCGTAAAAACGAAGAAGAGAATGAAGGATTTAAAAGCTGGTGAAGTATTGGAAATTCATGCGACAGATAAAGGTTCTACAGCAGATCTGGAAGCATGGGCAAAAAGTACAGGCCATGAATATCTAGGTACTGAAGCAGAGGGAGAAATACTTCGTCATTTTCTTCGAAAAGGAGGAGAGCATTTATCAGAAAATGCATCTTCAATTCCTGAGATTTCATTAGAAGCTTTCAAACAGAAAGTGGATAGTGGCGAGTCTCTTAACATTTTAGATGTACGAGAGATAGAGGAGTATGAAAAAGCTCATATCCCTGGAGTTGTGCATATCCCTCTTGGTGAAGTGGAAAAGCGCTCTAACGAATTAAACGAAAATGATGAAATTTATATTATCTGCCATTCGGGAAGAAGAAGTGAAATGGCGGCCCGCACTATGAAAAAACAAGGTTTTAAAAAGGTTATTAATGTTGTTCCCGGTATGCGGGATTGGACAGGTAAAACAGAATAAATAAAAAGGATGATGAACAGATAAGTACAAGAGTAGCGATTATTGCGGCAAATGGTGGCCTGTTTGACGCTTATAAAGTATTTAATATTGCGACTGCGGCAGCAGCAAGTGATCAAGAAGTATCTATCTTCTTTACATTCGAGGGATTAACCTGATCCATAAGCATTCCCATCAACATTTAGAAATGCCGAAAGGAAAAGAACACTTCGCAGAAGGTTGTAAGAAAGCAAATGTGCCTTCTATTCTTAACTGATTGAAATGGGAGTTGCATGAATTGGTTGTCAAATAACGATGGACGTTATGGGTTTAACAAAAGATGATTTTATGGAAGGAATCGAAGTAGGCGGGGCTGTTACCTTTTTAGATTTTACTAAAGATGCTGATGTATCCTTAACATTTTAGTCCCGCTAAAAGATTCGATATAGGAGGTATTGAAACATGACCGTAAAGGCAATGACCCCAAAAGAAGTGACAAAAAAAATCTTTAACAAAGAACCTTTATTTATTTTGGATGTGCGTAATGAAAATGATTTTAACGATTGGAAGATTGAAGGACATGACTTTGACCATTTAAATATACCGTATTTCGATCTTTTAGATGGCGTAGAAGATATCTTGGAGAAAATTCCTTCTGATAAAGAAGTGCTGGTCGTTTGTGCAAAAGAAGGTTCATCCGTCATGGTATCCGAAATGCTATCTGAAGCAGGTCATTCTGTATCCTATCTTAAGGGTGGAATGAAAGCATGGAGCGAACATTTAGAGCCGGTAAAAGTCGGGGATTTAAAAGATGGCGGTGAGATGTATCAGTTTGTTCGAATCGGTAAAGGCTGCCTGTCATACATGGTCATTTCCAATGGTGAAGCAGCAATTATTGATGCGACACGTATGGTAGATTTCTTTATGGATTTTGCGAAGGAGAAGAGTGCAACGATTACTCACGTATTTGATACACATCTTCACGCGGACCATATTTCAGGCGGCAGAGTCATTGCTGAAAAAACAAAAGCAACCTACTGGTTACCGCCTAAAGATGCTGAAGAAGTGGTATTCGATTATCAGCCGTTGGAAGAAGGAAACGACATGATCATGGGAAATACAACGATTAAAATTCAACCGATTTATTCTCCGGGGCACACGATTGGGTCCACTTCTTTCATTGTCGATGATCTGTATCTTCTTTCAGGTGATATTTTGTTTATTGATTCAATTGGCAGACCAGACTTAGCCGGTATGGCAGAAGATTGGGTAGGAGATTTAAGAAAAACGCTTTATAGCCGTTACAAAGCGTTATCAAAGGATTTAATTGTATTACCAGCACACTTTATGATCATTGACGAGCTAAATGAGGATGGAAGTGTTGGTAAAAAACTAAGTACATTATTTAGCGAGAACCATGGTTTGAACATTGCGGATGAAACAGAATTTAGACACCTAGTAACAGATCATTTGCCTCCGCAACCAAATGCATACCAAGAGATTCGAGAAACAAACATGGGGAAAATCAGCCCAGATGAAGAAAAACAGCGTGAAATGGAGATTGGTCCAAACCGCTGTGCAATACGGTAACACAAGTTTCTATTAAAAAGAGGAGAGATGAACATGAAATCAGATAAAGTATTAGACGCAAAAGGCCTGGCATGCCCAATGCCAATCGTCAGGACAAAAAAAGCGATGAATGAACTGGAATCAGGTCAAATATTAGAAGTGCATGCAACAGATAAGGGAGCTAAAAGTGATCTTGCAGCTTGGTCTAAATCAGGCGGGCATGACCTTTTAGAGCAAACTGATGAAGGTGATGTATTGAAATTCTGGATTAAAAAAGGCTAATAATGTGAAAGGGTATCGAATAAAAAGATACCCTTTTCCTTTGAAAGGAGGAAACCAAAGTGGATATTGCCCTTATCACAACTCTTTTCATTATAGGGTTTATTGGTGCCTTTATTTCCGGAATGATTGGTATTGGCGGAGCAGTTATTAATTATCCAATGCTATTGTACATTCCTTCTTTAGTGGGTGTGATGTCATTAACTGCCCATGAAGTTTCAGGGATAGGGGCTATTCAAGTTTTCTTTGCGACACTCGGCGGTGTTTGGGCTTATCGTAAGCGTGGTCTTCTAAATAAAGCATTAATTATTTACATGGGAAGCAGCATCCTTTTAGGGAGTGTATTGGGGAGTTACTTTTCTCATTATATATCTGAAAAAGGAATTAACTTTATATACGGAATTCTGGCTATTTTAGCAGTTATTTTAATGTTGATACCTAAAAAAGGACAAGAACATAGCGAAGACAAAGAAGTGATATTTAATAAATGGTTGGCTTCGTCCCTAGCGTTAATCATAGGTGGTGTATCAGGTATTTTAGGAGCTGGCGGCGCCTTTATCCTGGTCCCCATTATGTTATCGATTTTAAATATTCCTGTTAGAATCACAGTCGCTTCATCTCTTGCGATTACATTTCTTTCATCTATTGGCGCAACAGTTGGTAAAGTAATCACGGGCCAGGTTCTTTTTGTACCAGCTCTGGTTCTTATGATTGCTAGTTTAATTGCTTCTCCTATTGGCGTATCAGTTGGGCAAAAAGTAAATACAAAATTCCTGCAATGGATTTTAGCGCAATTAATAGGTGCGACAGCTATTAAAATTTGGTTAGAGCTTCTTTGATATGAGTCAGCTGGTAAAATGAAAGATTAAAAGATTCATCACTCGTTGGTTTCTTATTAATGTTATAACACTTGCTCACGTTCAATAAATGTTTCAAGTGCTTGATGAAATTCTTTTTGATAAAGGTGACTTGGACAAGTCTTGACTATAGTACTATGAAGATAACTAAAGAAAAATTAGAAAAACAACAAATTTGGATATATGGTATATCTCTTATTTTCGTAGGAGATACCAGGAGTAGCACCAGACAATTTATTTAGACCAATGTTAGTTCCCATCGCCATCATTGCAGCGGGGTTTTGGTACTTAAAATGGATGAATTTTTAGAGCTTTTGTTTAAAATAACCAAGTACCATAAACAGTCGTTTTTAGAACTTGCTAATTGAATGTATCTGATTGAAAAAATTACAGTTGACCATAAAACCAATATCCGATATATTGGTTTTATGAAAAAAGATATTATTAAACCCATTAAACGTACGTCATTAAGAGATGAAGTATATCTAACTTTGAAAAAAGCAATTGTTACATTAGAGCTGCAACCGGAGCAACGCTTAAATGACAAAGAGTTAGCAGAAGAATTCGGAATTAGCCGTACTCCGGTTAGAGAGGCTCTAAAACGTCTTGAAGATGAAGGACTGGTTGAATCTATTCCTGGTTCAGTGACTCGCGTTGCACCATTAAATCTTGAGGAGGCAAAACACGCATTTACTGTGGTAGCAGCTTTACATTCATTAGCAGCTCGTTTAGCAGTACCATTACTCAAAGAGGCAGATATTCAAGAATTAGAGTTCAGTAATAAAGCCTTACTACTATCTATTGAGAAAAAAGATATTATAAAAGCAATTGAAGCCGATGAGCTATTCCACAATGTTTTTCTAGATGTGGCGGGAAATCCTGAAATCATTCGCGCGCTAGAACGAAGTATATCTAAGATTCAACGCCTTGAAATTTCTCAGTTCACTTCTATGAATGGTTTGAAATCAGTAGAACAACATCAGCACATTATAGAAGCATGCAAAAATAAAGATAAAGAAACAACAGCACATCTTGTAGAACAAAACTGGTTAAGTCTGGGGGAATTACTGACTTATGAGACAGATTGAGGTGAGAAATTTACGCCCTATTGTTTTAGGTATATGTGCTGCTTTCTTTTTTGCTTTCACATTTATATTGAATCGAGCAATGGAATTATCAGGTGGTAGCTGGATATGGAGTGCCTCATTACGATTTGTTTTCATGCTTCCATTTCTTTTACTTCTTGTTATGAGTAGGAAAAAATTAAAAGTATTATTACAAGTTATGAGAGAGAATTTAAGAGCATGGTTTTTATGGAGTTTCGTAGGTTTTGGTCTATTTTACGCTCCATTATGCTTTGCCGCTGTACATGCACCAGGATGGATAATTGCTGGGACATGGCAAATTACTATTATATCAGGATCATTGTTAGCTCCTCTTTTTATTCAAACCATTGAAACACCAGATGGAATTCTTAAGAAAAGAGGAAAAATCCCAATGAAAGGTATGGGTATGTCATTAATTATTCTTCTTGGTATTTTCTTCATGCAAATGGAACAAGCAAAATCGCTTGCTGTAAAAGATATATTGTTAGGTATTATCCCTGTTATTGTAGCATCTTTCGCTTACCCGCTCGGGAATCGTAAGATGATGGAGGTTTGTGGAAATCGTCTAGATGCTTATCAACGTGTCCTTGGAATGACATTAGCTAGCTTACCATTTTGGTTTTTACTATCCTTGTATGGTCTTTTTACAGAAGGATTGCCTAGTAAAGAGCAAACTATGCAATCTATTTTAGTTGCTATTTGTTCGGGTGTAATTGCAACTATCTTATTTTTTAAAGCGACTGATATGGTTAAAGGAGATATGCAGAAACTTGCAACTGTTGAAGCAACACAATCCATGGAAGTACTTTTTGCTGTTATCGGAGAACTAATTTTATTACATTCTTCATTTCCTTCTATTTTATCTTGGTGTGGTATGTTTGTAATAATGCTAGGAATGATAGCACATAGTTATGTTTCCCATAAAGGTGAAACGGCGCATAACCCAAATATTAGTGCTTAATTGATATTTTAAAATGTATAGTATGAACCCTTTTCTAGTTAGTATAGGTAATTTTATTACTTTTAAGTAGAAGGATACGAACAAAAACCGATGTCCCGCACATATAGGAACATCGGTTTTTCTTTATTAAATGAAATTTTGCTTTAGCGTACGAAATTCGGTTATTTTTGGTGCTTCCCCATTGACATCCAATTCAAAAACGAAATTACATTAATTAAAAAAAGGAGAAGTGATTATGGCACTAACAGAGGTAGTTGTAAGAGAGATTTATACGAACTTGACACCAACAACACGTTATTGCACTTATAAAAAAGAAGCAACTACTTAGGCAGCTTCTTCTGTCTTTTAACACCATATTAGATCACCCTCATTTGTAATATAATGTTGCTAAACCATATTGGTTGATTCTTTTAAGAGACGTGGCACGAGGGGGAAATGAAAGATGGTTTATTTCGTAGCATTTTTTTGTTTTGCTATTACACTTCATAATATTGAGGAAGCTATTTGGTTACCTGAGTGGTCACAACAATCTTCAAAGTTTCAAAAGCCAGTAACTTCAAATGAATTTCATTTTGCTGTCATTGTTATAACTATGTTGGCTTATTTATCTGCATTTGGTTTTTTATATATGCCAGAATCAGATATTGCAAAATGGATTTTCATTGGCTTTCTAGGTTCTATGGTTATCAACGCTATTTTTCCACATCTTATCGCAACTGTTGTAATGAAAAAGTATGCACCTGGACTTCTTACGGGCTTATTGCTTAACATTCCAGTAAACTCATTAGTTATTTATCAAATGTTTTTAAAGAATTTGATTGTATGGAAGGAGTTAATAATATCTACGTTGGTTGTAGGAATTATTTTATTAGCACTTATTCCATTATTATTTAAAGTTGGTGATAAAGTATCTCCTTAATGAGTTTGAATTGGTAAGGATTGAGGGGAAAGGTGGAAATTTTCTAAATAAGGGATTATTCTGTTATATCGGATTTCTACAAAACAATGTCTTAATTCATCATTGATTTTGGTGCCCAATTAGTTGCCCTGAATTCATGAAAAAGGATAAAATAGGTGTAAAATAAAGTTGCTATTTTAAAATTAGAATCAATTCATTATCTTAAAAGCAATAATAACTAATTGGCAAAGAAAGGATAATCAGTCGAATGAAAACATTAGTTATCGTTATACACCCTAATTTGGAAACGTCTGTTGTCAACAAAACCTGGATGAATCGTTTAAAGCAAGAGAAAGACATTACGGTTCATGACCTGTACGGTGAATACCCTAATTTTATCATTGATGTAGAAAAAGAGCAGCAGCTCCTGTTAGATCATGAGCGTATCGTTTTTCAGTTCCCAATGTATTGGTACAGCAGTCCCGCGTTACTCAAACAATGGGAAGATGATGTGTTAACACATGGCTGGGCTTATGGAACTGGAGGAACTAAATTGCATGGAAAAGAACTACTCTTAGCGATCTCCTTAGGCGCACAGGAATCTGATTATCAAGCAGGCGGAGAATATAATATCACGATCAGCGAGCTTATCAGACCGTTTCAAGTCACTGCTAACTATATAGGAATGCGTTTTCTTCCTGCGTTTACACAATATGGGACACTTCATCTTTCAAAAGAAGATGTTAAGAACAGTGCGGAGAGATTGGTTGACTATCTTAAAGCCGAGCATTAATCCGGTATTCGCGAGGGAAGCTGAAACAAATTATGTGTTATGAAAATAAGGGTTTGTGATAGATTTTCATAAACTTAATTTCAAAG
The DNA here is from genome assembly GCF_059422205.1 of Bacillus sp. GW821-FHT01G09. NCBI lineage: Bacteria > Bacillati > Bacillota > Bacilli > Caryophanales > Bacillaceae > Bacillus > Bacillus sp. GW821-FHT01G09. Next base: position 46,662 of record NZ_JBWKWL010000003.1, on the reverse strand, counting down.
TTACATCGAATACTGAATTCAGGGGGGGCATAGAGCGAGGGCTTAAAATTAATTAAAGCAGGGCAATGAGTACATATTTCTTAATGAAATGTAGAGTTCCTTGGTCTCTAATAGGTGCCCAATTTGTGCCCAGAATTCTGAAAAATGATGAAAATAAATATAAATAAAATAAACAGATGCTTTGAATAAAAGCTTTTGTAACTCATGATATGTTTTTACTAGGTTGAGGAACTAGTGGGCGTGGTATATGTCAGAAAAGAAACCGATGATTCAAACCATCGGTTTTTTATTTGTTTTCATACTCATTGAAAATCACCTCATTAGGACAAACAGTTATTACATAGCATTACCCAAGGGGTGATGCATTTTATGAAGGTAATAATCATCGAGGGACCGCAAGCTGACAAATGCATGAACGATTGCTATCATTATTTAATAAAACTTTATAGGCAGGAGATCCAGGGTGATAGCAATATACCGAGGAACAAGCGATCAAGGGATCGAGCATCGACAGCCAGTTCGAGGCCTTCATAAAGAAAGCAGGGACTAAGGATGTGCTGAAGTATGCCAATGAAGGATTTTCTGGGGAGCTTTTAGAACGTCCGGCTTTGAATCGCTTGAGGGAGGATGCAAGCAAGAGACTTATAAGTCAAGTCATTTGTTACGATCCTGACCGTCTTTCTCGGAGAGCTTATCAGCTATGAAAAAATGATTTTCATAACTCTTTCAAATAGAGAAAGCCGGAATATGAGATCCGGCCTCTTCTGCATTATTTCCCCTTCGCCTTCTTCCGCTTTTCCTTTTCTGCCCGATAAAACTCATGAAACATCTTCATCAGCGCCCGCTTTTCAATCCGCGATACATAGCTGCGTGAGATACCGAGTTCTTTGGCAATCTCTCGCTGCGTTTTTTCCTTCTTCAAATCAAGTCCAAACCGCCCGACAATCACTTCCTTCTCACGGTCATCTAAAATGTCAATGTATTGTTTCACTTTTTCAAGCTCCATATTGAGCTGGATCGTATCTATCACGTCTTCGTTTTCTGATTTCAAAACGTCAATCAGGCTTATTTCATTCCCTTCCTTATCCTGCCCGATCGGATCGTGAAGGGAGACGTCTTTTTTTGTTTTTTTCAATGCGCGCAAATGCATGAGGATTTCATTATTAATTACAAAAGGGGGGTGCAAAGATTTCCCGTAACTGTTTGATTAAATAAATGTTGAGTCAGTTTCCTGTAATAAATGCTTAAACGTTTCTTAGCGAATGAAGGGGATACCTTAAATAACCAAGCTACATTTTCAATTGTATGTGATTGTATGTACGAAAGGTTGATATTTCGCAACATGAAAGTTGGAATGCAAAAGTGATATGTAAAATAATTGGACTGCCACTCTAAATAATCAGTCCAGGTTGCGGGCATTGTTTTTTTATCGCCTTCATGTCTATATATATGGCAAAATTCATGAGCGAAATCATACCATTGTTCAGTTCGGCTTTTTCGGCTGTCCAAGCATATATTATAAATTCCGCTGTGTTTAAGTGCGAAGCTTGTAACAGGTTTAAACGAAAGCTTGATATCTAAAGCCTCGGCAATCCGTTCAAAATTAATTTGTTCTGGTTCTGTAATATCAATCTTTTTGTATAAGTTTTCAATCCAATCCTCTAAATGACTGTTTGTATACCTCAAGATTAAAACCTCCTTAAAGACGACAATCTAAAAATTGGATCCGTTAAATATTATAGGGAAACCAAGACTATTTTCATAGGAAAATGCGTCTAGGTGAGGGGGTATCCTGTTGCATGGATACTTGCAAATGATGGTTTGTTTCTAGAGGGTTATCTACAAAAAGTTTATTTAAAGTATGAATTGCATTATAAAAAAGAACCGCCAGTCGCGGTTCTTTTGTTTTCAGATTCAAACTGATTTAAGAGCAGATTTTTCTTTCCTTACAAATACCATGATCCCGGGGATGATCATAAGTATAGCTGGTATTAAATAGAACCAATCAATACATATAAGTCCTCCCCCTGAGACAAATAGTAGAACACTGCTCAACTTTGGCTTAAATAAGACAACAATTGAAGCTGTAAACCCAATACATGAAAGGATCAAGGATACCCATGCCTCAACAAGAAGGTCGCTTGTCATTTCAAAGTATCTAATTAAATGAAAAAATAAATCAAAATAGGCGATAACTAAAGCAAAAATAGATGCTACAACACCCAATAGGCTCCCTGTCAAACTTAAAAAAAACTCAATGGTTCTCTTCACACTAAACGCTCCTTATGTAATAGGCCACTTCATTTTTATATATGAAAATGTAAAAGAAACATAAATGAAAATATAAATGAGAAAAACAACAAAAACCCTTGCCACGTAAGGGTTTGTATGGGATTCAAAAGTCACTTTATAAATGAGGGTATGATTGAGATATAAATGAGAATCTAAATCTTATTAGTAAACAGAATTAAACATAATAAACAGAAATAAATAATAATATACTAACTGCGTTTATTTATCTGATTTCCGTCTTTCTTTTAATTGCTCCGTAATAATCTCCAAAGCAGCCTGTAGAATTTCATCAGTTACTTCACCGTCTTTAGCTGCAAGGAATGTTTCAGGATCGTTTAACACTTTTTTTGCTTCATCCTGAAATACTTTTTCATTGCTTTCTCCTTTAAGAAGATAATCCAAAGAAACATCAAGTATGTTTGAAATATTAATTAAGGTTTTATAGTCAGGCTCACGACTACCTAGTTCATAGGCGGTGTAGGCAGGCCGAGTAATTCCAAGTTTATCAGCCATATTTTGTTGGGTTAGTTTCTTTTGTTTTCTGCACTTTTTCAAGTTTTCGGAGAACATATTAATCACCTGACTTTTGTTTTTATTCTATATCTCATTGTAACGTAACAAAGAGTTACATATAAGTTTTGGTAACAAAACGATACTTTTTTTATGAAAATGTGTTGACAATGTAACGAATTGATACTATTATCTAAGTAACGAAACGTTACATTTTCTGATTAAGGGGGTGAAACCTGATGAGAAAATGGCTTAAGAAAAACCGCTTAGAAAAAGGGTTTACTCAAGAAGAGGTTGCCAAAGCTGCACAGATTGGTAGAGCATACTACACCATGATAGAAAATGGTACTAGGAAGCCTAGTGTTATTGTCTCAAAAAAAATAGGAGAGAAATTGGGCTTTGATTGGACTATTTTTTTTGATGATGTATGTAACGAAACGAAACATAATTCTAAGGATTCAGCATGATTGGAATTTACAAAGGAGGCCTTTTAATTATGAAAGTCATCTTGAAAAAAGGACCGCTGTTTGAACAGGCAGAGGCCAAAGCTTACAAATACCTCAGTGGCATACTTGTTCAGCGCATGAATGAGCATCAAGAGAAGCTTGCACAACAAAAGAAAAAGGAATCAGCCTAAGTCATATATACAGCATGGTCTATTAACTTCAATTTTAAAACTGAAAATCAAATATATCAGGAGGCAAACATATGGAGAACAACCCATACAACATGCGAAATTTACCGCAGATTATGCGTAGTGCCCGAAAGGCTGCAGGTCTTTCCCAATACCAAATCGGCAAGTTAATCGGAGGTAAGGATCAAAGGTATGTTTCAGATGTTGAAAATGGACTTGCCAAGCTCACTCCAGAGTTATGTATCAAGTGGTTTGAGAAGTGTGATGCCTATGAACATATTGATCTTGTCCATTACTTATTTAAACTTCATCCCACAGCCGCTGCTCCTATTGATCCGGCACTTAATGAATGTGCAAGTAATGCGGTGATTAATATGGTTCACCAATTGGAGGAAGCATTACAAGCAACCAAACATTTAGCCCGTTGGCTTACGGATAACCGGCCAGGTAAAACAGAAGAGCTGCCGATGGCAGATATTAAGCAGATTTTTGATTTGATTGCGGCTAACAAAACATTAATTTATTCACTTGTTCGTACTCACGGGTTGAAAATGCAGGAGCTTGCAGATAGGTGGACACGGAAAGCTTTAGTTGATCAAGTTGCTATGGCAAAACAAGAAGGAAGGCAGGCGGTTTCAGTATGAATACAAATCATTTCTTGAAGGCAGATGTTCCTATCGCAAAAAGAAAAATCGAATCAGCAGAAGAGTTAGCAATCATGCTGTCAGAGGCATTGCGTGATGGTGATTATGAAGAAGCGATTAGTCTCGCTGGAAGCATCAAGGTTCTTACTGAGGATATTAGCCGGCTGGCAAACAAAGGACAGCTTTATGAAACAGCATTGAAAATGCAACAGCGAGGCATCAACTTAACAGTAGTGAGCAGGTGTATAGGATGATAGTTCATTATGTTCATAAGCCGGCAACTGCTCTGGAAGTTCGTAAATGGTGTGCGATGATTCGTAACAATAGTGAATTCCATCTGTTATGGGATAGACGTGCAGACAAATTCAGAGAGGAGAATATGAATGGTCGAAAACCCAATGGTCATAAACAACTGGCACGATAAGCTGACTGAAACGGGTGTGCAAATAGATTTTTACGGTGATGAAGTAACTCCAGTTGATGATTATGTAATTGATGGCGGCGAAATCATTCTCAGAGAGAACTTGGAAAGATATCTAAGGGAGCAACTTGGTTTTGAATTTAAAAATGCGCAATAAAAAGCCCACTCGGCAAAGTGGACTTCTTTAAAGGCTATCAATAAAAACTCATGTGCAAATATTTTATCAGATAGCCTCAATAAAAACAATGGGGGTTAGGGTTATGACAAGAAGATCTGAGGTTCTTGCTAAGACTTCTGAAATGAGCCGTGATGAATGGCTTATTGAAAGAAGAAAAGGAATTGGCGGCTCAGATGCATCCATTATCTTGGGGTTAAACAAGTGGAAGACACCTTTTGAATTATGGTTAGACAAAACAGGACAGGTCCCTGTTAGTGAATCGCAAAGTGAAGCTGCTTACTTTGGATCATTGTTTGAAGACATTGTTGCAAAAGAATTTGAGATACGTAGTGGCAAGAAGGTTAGACGTAAAAAAGCAATACTCAAACACCCAGAACATGATTTCATATTGGCTAATGTTGACCGAATGATCGTTGGTGAAAAAGCGATCCTTGAATGTAAAACAACATCAGCCTACAACTTAAAGGAATGGGAAGACGAAGAAATTCCCGAGAGCTATATCGTTCAGGTCCAGCATTACCTGGGTGTACTTGGACCTGAATATCAGAAGGCTTACTTTGCTGTGCTGATTGGCGGAAACAAGTTTGTTTGGAAAGAGATTGAGAGAGACGACGAGTTAATTGACATGATCTTTGAAGCAGAGATTGAGTTCTGGAATGACAAGGTTTTAGGTGGACAAGCTCCTGCTTTAGATGGTTCAAGTGCTGCGGAGGAATACCTCAAAAAACGATATGCCGAAACGGAAAATAACAAAGCTATTGATTTAACTGCGGCTAATCGAGAACGTATTCAACAATATTTGCAACTTAAGGAGCAGATCTCAGAGCTACAAAGCCAGGCAAAAGAATTAGAGAACCAAATCAAACATGAAATGAAGGATGCAGAGTACGGGTTTATCGGAAACTATCAAGCTTGTTGGAAGCCTGTTGTCTCAAATCGAGTTGACACGAAAAAGCTTAAAGAGCAGTTTCCGGATATTTACGAGAAGGTCAAAAAGGAAACTCATTTCAGACGTTTTGCAATCAAGGAGGTTAGCTGATTATGGCTACTAATCAATCAATTAAAAACAACATCCAAAAGAAGCAAAAAAACGCACCTGTGCAACAACAAGGAGCAACCATGAAAGGCTTGCTTTCCTCACCATCCGTTATTAAGCGATTTGAGGAAGTGTTAGGGAAGAGGGCTACACAGTTTACTGCCTCTATCTTAAGCCTTTATAACAGCGAGCAGATGTTACAGAAAACAGATCCTATGAGCGTCATTTCCTCAGCAATGGTGGCAGCTACACTCGATCTGCCTATAGATAAAAACTTAGGGTATGCCTGGATTGTTCCTTATGGAGGAAAGGCTCAATTCCAGCTTGGATACAAAGGATATATACAGCTTGCCTTGCGAACAGGCCAATATAAGTCCATCAATTGCATACCGATTCATGAAGGAGAATTGCAGAAGTGGAATCCATTGACTGAGGAGATCGAGATTGATTTTGAAAAACGAGAATCAGACGCGGTAAGTGGTTATGCAGCTTATTTTGAGTTGATAAATGGCTTCCGAAAAACAGTGTACTGGACAAAGGCACAAGTAGAAAAGCACAAAAAGAAATTCAGTAAGTCTGATTTTGGATGGAAAAATGATTGGGATGCGATGGCTCTTAAGACTGTATTAAAAGCAGTTTTGAGCAAGTGGGGGATTCTCTCTGTTGAAATGCAAAAAGCCGTTATTGAGGAAGATGAAACAAGAGAACGGATTGACATTACCAATGAAGCGGATAGTTCAGAAATTATCGATTCCGAGCCTTCAAACAAAGACGAACCGGAAAAAACAAGCGAACAAGAAGCTGATCCTTTTGACGGTAAGCCTGTAGACATAAAAGAAGATGAACTTCCGTTCGATTGAGGCCGGCACCTGTGACATAACTGCACTCTGTGAAAGGAAGTAGGTGAGTGACTTGGACATAAAAGCAATGGGGTATGTGGTCATACCCCGACTACCATTCAAAGAGTTTAGGGATGAAAAAATTTATGATCACTTGTTCAAAAGAGCTGAATACAGGCCAAATCAAGAGCTAGAGCTTGGGCAGACCATTATCAAAATTGTGGAACTTGCAAAAAATTTTAACTGGTCAGCTGCACAGATCAAATACTCACTAGACCGAATGGAGAAACAGGGATATATCAAATTGCACCGTCTTCCACAAAAAAGAGGGTTCATCGTCACCATACTTCATTATGCGGACTACATACAGCTAGGAAATTACATGAAGAAAAAAGCTTTGGAACCAGCTGAGATTGAACATCAGGAGGTCGATGACAAAATGAAAAATGCCTTTGAGCTATATGAAAACAAAGTTGCTCGGTCAGTCGGTCCTATAGAGGCACAGCGAATTGGATACATGGTCGACGATTATGGTGAAGAAAAAGTGATGGAGGCTATCAAGACAGCGTTTCAGCTAAAGGGGAAATCAGCAAGTTTGTCATATGTTCAAGCCATCTTATCAAATCCATTCACTCAAAAGAGAAAGGAGAAACAATATGGCTATAAACAAAGCAGTCAGTATAGACACCGCATTTCAAACGATCATGCAGGAACTTCGGGAAAAGTCAGCCCGCTTTTTGGGAACAAAACAGGCCGCATCCGAAGAAAAGGCTGAATTTGATTGTCCTTATTGTAAGGATCGTGGAATTATCGTTTATCGGGTTCATAAGGACACTCCTTGGCATTTGGATGAACAGTTAGATCTTATGGTTCCAGATGAAATGGTGCCTGAAGATGATTTTCTTTTGGGGAAGGTTTGCACGCCGAACAAAGCTAGTGAATGGAAAGATACTTATTCAAAACAGTGTGAATGTGTGAGACGAAAGAAAATTGCCAGACTCATGGCAGCTAGTGGCATTACAGAAGAATTTGAAAAGCTTCTCTTTGGTAACTTCATCACGGACGGTAAACCCGACATGATCAAGGACGCTTATGAGTGTGCAGTGGAATACTATAAAGATTTTCAAAAGATCAAAGGAGAAAGGCAAAACAGTATCGCATTACTTGGACAGCCAGGCAGCGGTAAAACTCATTTGCTCACGGCGATTATGAATAATCTGATCAAGAAAAAATCAGTACACTGCATGTATTTCCCTTATGTAGAGGGCATGGGTGATTTGAAAGCTAACTTTGGTAACTTAGAAGCGAAACTCGATGCCATGAGAAAGGTCGAAGTTCTATTCATTGATGACTTATTTAAACCAATAAACGGTCAACCAAGGGCAACCGATTGGCAGGTTGAACAAATCCAGTCAGTCTTGAACTATCGGTATTTAAATCACAAACCTTTGCTGATTTCTTCGGAGTTAACAATCGATGAGATTTTGGATATAGACGAGGCTCTTGGTTCACGAATTCACCAGATGTGCCGTGATTACATAGTGATTATTAGAGGCGATCGAATGCAATTAAATCATAGGTTAGGTGATTGGGAATGAAAAAGAAAACGAATATAAAAGCAACTGGTGGACTTTATATATTTGGCCCTTCAAATCGAAATGAAGGTAAAGATCTTACACCAACAATCCGTTTACTTGAGGAAAAAATAAAGCAAATGGAGCGGATGCTGAGTGCTTAAAGCAGTCGTGTCTCTGCTGATAATTTTACTTTCTGCACCGAGAATAGAAAAAGAAATTAAGTTATGGGAACAGCTTGACGGGAGGTAAAGAACAGTTGGATTGCATTAAGTTCACTGTTTATGGTGAGCCAGTCGCACAAGGACGGCCGCGTGGATCAATACGAAATGGGAAGGTGCATATGCGTGATCCAGCGAAATCAAAGTATTTCAAACAGTATGTGGCATTGGTTGCGTCTCAGCATCGCCCAGAAACAATTATTACTGGTCCTGTCTCAATGGATGTCAAAGTGTACAGACCAATGCCTAAGTCAGTTGCAAACTCAAAAAAGAAGAAAGAGAAAGCTGAAAATGGTCTTCTGCGGCCTACTACAAAGCCTGATGTTGATAACTATGTAAAGGGCGTGAAAGATGCTTTGAATCATCTGATATACAAAGATGATAGTCAGGTTGTGGATTTGAAAGTCAGTAAGTTTTATAGCGAAGAGCCGAGGGTTGAAATTAAGGTGAAGCCACTACCACAAAGGAATAATTACATTAATGGAACAAAATATGTAGTTAAACAGGGAAAAAATGAAGGGCAAAGATGTAGTTAGTTTTTAGGGTTAGTGGGATTATGTACTTATTGTGAACAAAACTGTCAGTATGTATTTCACTAAACTAAATCAATGGAGAGTGCTGCAAAATGAACCTACCTATGGAACTTAAAGATATAGAACAAACCCCTATTAGTAGCCAACTAAAGAAAGGAAAAATTACAGTAATAATCATTGATGGGAAGAATGATAAGGCGTATGTGGCTGAAACACCTCAATATGGAAAGGTTAGTATCCAAACAATGGATGGCGAATTTTCGAGACTTCTATATGATTTTGGATTGAAGTTTTAAGGAGTTGTAAAAAAGAATTGTGGTTGCCGAAAATTAATAAAAAGTGTAAAATGGTTGCAATAAATAAAAAAGAGGAGTGTTAGTGTGCACATCGCAACCCCTTTAGATGCAAAAGAATTAATTAATAAAGAGATCCCTCTAAGTGTTCGTCGACATTTTGTACCCTTGGTGCAAAATGGTTATGATTTAGTTACCGAGTGTATGAAAAAAAATACATTTTTACAATGGTCTATTGGGGAAAGGCATCGGGGTTATCTCGACCATATAGCAGTAGAATATGTACTTAGGGACGCTGCCCAAAGCGGAACACTTGGATTAAAGTCATCTATTATTCCTAATTCAAATCGATCTGCTCTTCATTTAGAGCTAGAAAGTGATAATTTAAAAATAACTGTTAGCAGGACATCAAGTAAATTTAAAACTGCTAGAAGTGCTAAATTTAGGTCTATGCTTCAAAAAAGCAATCAGTTGTATTGGACTGAAGACTATGAGATTAAAGAAGAACCAGGCTACTTGCAATTAACACATGGTAATGATAACGGTCACTTGGTTTTTGCTAACCTAGGAATACCCGATAATAAAGGTGGATGGTATGATTTCATTGATTTAACCAAAGAAATCAACCTGATTAAAAATAAAAATATAGAAGAGAATAAAATTAAACCAGAGCAATTAGTAGGGTTTAAAAATTTTGCTCAAGGAGTGCTAAAAGTTGGAGGATCGTCTTAAACGATTCTCGTCCATTGTACCAGAAAGAATAAGGATGGGACGAGAAGCTAAAGGAATGACAACCAGAGAATTTGCTGACAGAATAGGGGTTTCTCATCAAATGGTATCAAAATACGAAAATGGCCAGTCAATGCCAACCCCATCGTTACTTGATAAAATGATTTTAGAATTAAACTTACCTTTTAGATTTTTCTTAAAGCCACTTAATGAAAATATTACCGGAAAACCTGTTTTTTTTAGAAGCAGAGCTATATCTTCAAAAAAGCTAAAGAAAATACATGAAATAAAACTTGAGTGGTTAATTGAAGTACAACATTACTTGGATAATATTTTAGATTTCCCTTCCGTTAATTTGCCGAGTAATGTTAAAAATAACTCATTTTTCCAACCTCTAGATTTTGAGGATATCGACGAAATTGCAATGCAACTAAGAGAAGCTTGGGGATTAAATGCAGGGCCTATTAGTAATTTAATATTACTTATGGAGAAGAACGGTATTGTTGTTAGTAAAGTTACTATGGCAGACATTAAAATTGATGCTTGTTCTGCGTGGGATAAACAGGGCAGACCATTTATACTTCTAGGGAATAATAAACGTTCATTTTCTAGAAGTCGTTTTGATTTAGCTCATGAATTAGGTCACTTGATATTGCATCGTCACCTAAAATTAAATGAATTTAATGATAAGAAGATTTACAATAGACTAGAGGAAGAGGCAGACTATTTTGCGTCGAGTTTTCTTTTGCCAAAAGAATCTTTTATGGAAGAATTCATTAGTTCATCATTAGAATATTTTATATCGATGAAAAAAAGGTGGAAACTTTCAATACAGGCCCTTGTTTATAGAGCTTCTTCACTTAACTTAATATCTGATAACCAAAAATCTTATCTATGGAGACAAATCTCTAGTAAAGGCTGGAGAAAAGGGGAGCCTTTTGAGCCAGCGATAGAAGAAATACCAGTACTTTTAAAACAAGCTTTTGATTTAATTATTGAGCACCAGGTTAAAAGTAAAAATCAATTAGCAGAAGAAATCAGCTTAAATATAGAGGAGATAGAGAGCCTAGCTAATTTAGATGAAGGTTTTTTGCGTGAAGTTGATGAATTTGTGAATTTAGATAATATTATAAGGCTTAAATAACACCTTAACGTAGGGAATATATGAATGTCCAAAAAGGAAAAACCTATGGGCACTAACCTCGCACAAGTAATTTTGTGTGTTGATTAGTGTCCTTTTTTTATTTGGAAAGGAGGAACAATCATGAATCGAAAAGAAATTGAAAATCTAATAAATAGCTATCACTGGATGGTGAAAGAGGTTCGTCGTTTGCAAAGAGTACTTTATGGTTCGACTATTCCCATGAGAAATTGGTGTGTTTCACAATATGGATTAGAAGCAGCTATGCCAAAAGGCAGTCCTGGGAAAAGTCAGGCTGAATTGCGGCAAATGGATATTAGAGAAGAACGTCTTTTCAAACGGCTCAAGTATTATGAGGAGCGAGTATATGCAGTTGAATTAGGGGCTGAAAAGATCAAAGGGGAGCAGCACAAAGTAATTTATGATTGCATGATGGAGGGGATGAGTTACCGTGCTATTGGCCTTCACCTTGGCATTTCACGGGAAACTGTACGCAAAATGAAAGACGAGTTGATCAGTCAATTATGCCAAGATTGCCACTTTGAGCCTTTGTTGAATCCGAAAAAATCTGTGGTGTAAAATGGGAGGCAGGTCGGCGCGGCAGAAATTTTATTGAGCCACCTAAACTATATAGTACACAGGATAATAAATCATTCGACAAATTTTGCGAACCATTCCATTTATAGACCTCTTGCCCGATAATAAAGCAAGAGGTGAAAGATTATGAAATTTGAGGTTGTTTTTTGGTTTGATAATGAAAATGTAAGAACAGCTAAAGTAATTGCCGAATCTGAAAAAGCACTTATAAAAGAATTGCAAGAATGTGAACATTGGTATGAGTTTGAAGATGGTAAGCGTATTGCAAATGTAAACATGCGACTTGTAACGCAATTTGATGTGAAAAAAAGATAAAACTAATTAAAAAAGAGTATCCCTCGGGATGCTCTTTTAATTTGCGATGTAACCATGTCCTTTATCTTAGAAGAGATTATTTGCGACTAACAGCCTCTGAGTAATGGCTTAGCTTAGAGAGGATATGATTAATGAAACCTAGAACTTATTATAAACGTATCAATATTAGCAGTACCGATGAAGGCAGCTAATTAAGCAGGTTACTTAAATTAATATTTATAGAAAAGAGGTAATAAAGTGGATTGGTCTTGGTGGGTCGCGATAATTATTGCATTGGCAGTTGTATTTGGTTTTTTTGATAATAAACATAAAAAAAAGAAAGGAAAAAAATAAATTATCTTATTAGGCTATTAGATGATCAAGATTATCGAAAAATAGAACTGTAATAGGTTCTTTAAGTGCGAGAAAAAGTACCATATGCGCTCTCCTACATGGGGGAGCTTTTATTTTTTGGCTGGTTACATTTATTCCAGCACATTGATTTCAAAACAACTCAATTCAAAGGAGGCGGCGGTGGATGTAGATGATTGAAAAGCACATACAGGCGTATAAAGATTACGTCAAAGGTATGAAATACAAGGATCTTGCCGAGAAGTACGGAGTGTCAGTGAACACCATTAAATCGTGGAAACAGCGGCATGGTTGGCAAAGAAAAAAGGGTGCACCCTCCAAGAAAAGTGTGCACACAAAAAAAGTAGGTGCACCACTCGGTAACAAAAATGCTTTAGGGAATAAGGGTGGTGCACCAAATGGAAATCAAAACGCTGTGATACATGGATTCTTCTCAAAGTTCCTGCCAAAAGAAACACTAACCATCATGGAAGGGATTCAGGAACGCTCACCTGTCGATATGATATGGGATCAGATACAGATCCAATATGCTGCGATTATAAGGGCGCAAAAAATTATGTTCGTTTCTGAAAAGCAAGAAATGATTAAGGAACTGAAAAAGAAAAAATCTGTCCTATCTGAGACGAACGAAGTCGAAGAGGAAGAATACGAATTCCAATTTTCTTGGGATCGTCATGCCACGTTCTTGAATGCTCAATCTAGGGCAATGGCAGAGCTCAGGAACTTAATTAAACAGTTTGATGAACTAGCCCATTCGGAAGACGAACGACGCCTTAAATTGGAGCATATGCGTTTAAGTATAGACAAGAAAAAATTAGAAATCGAAGAACTTACAGAAGAAGATAAACCTTTTGAAATCACCATTGTGAACAAAGGTGATGACAGTGATTAAACAAGTAAATCCTCATTTTAAAGAATTTCTCTTTGACTGGAATCAAAAGTTTCAGTTTCTCGTAGGTGGTTATGGATCATCCAAAAGCTATCATGTGGCGCTCAAGATTGTTCTGAAATTGCTCAAAGAAAAACGTACTGCTCTTGTTATCAGAGAGGTGTATGACACACATAGGGACTCAACATTTTCTCTTTTTGATGAACTTGTAAGTGATCTGAAATTAGATCACATTGTTAGGTGTGTATCTTCTCCTATGCAGATTCGATTTTCAAATGGAAGCAGAATCATCTTTAAAGGGATGGATAAGCCAGCCAAACTAAAATCAATCAATAATATTTCACTCATTTGGATTGAGGAATGTTCTGAAGTGAAGTATGAGGGATTCAAGGAGCTGTTAGGACGTCTTCGTCATCCGACATTGCTGCTTCATATGATACTTTCGACAAATCCAGTCGGAGAGGACAATTGGACTTTTAAACATTTCTTCAAGGATGATAGGGAGAAGCGCTTTGTACTGGATGATAAAGAGCTATATGAAAAGCGGACTGTCGTAATTAACGACACCTATTATCATCACTCAACGGCAGATGATAATCTTTTCCTGCCAGAAAGCTATGTCCAGCAACTTGAAGAATTGAAGGAATACGATCCAGACCTTTACCGAATTGCGCGGAAAGGTCATTTTGGCGTGAATGGAATACGGGTACTGCCGCAATTCGAAGAGCGACCGCATGAAGAGGTTTTGAAGGCTATCGCTGATATTAACCGCCCTCTTAAACGGGTTGGCATGGACTTTGGTTTTGTGGAATCCTATAACGCCGTTGTTAGGGTTGCTGTGGATCATGAAAAGAAATATCTCTATATCTACTGGGAGTATTACAAAAATGGACTAACGGACGATAAGGCGGCCGAAGAACTTAAGGAATTTGCAGAGACTAAGGAATTAATCAAGGCGGATTCAGCAGAGCCCAAAACAATACGTTACTTTCAGCAACACGGTTTCAATATGGTGGGCGCCCGTAAGTACCAAGGATCACGACTCCAATACACAAAGAAGATCAAACGGTTCAAGAAGATTATTTGCTCTGATCGTTGCGAGAACACGATTTATGAACTTAAACCGCTCACTTATGCTACCGATAAGCTGGGGAACATCTTAGAAGACGAGTTCACCATAGACCCACATACACTGTCAGCTATTTGGTATGCACTTGATGACTACGAGGTAACTGATTTGAAAGAAGAATCTAAAGGAAGACCGCAAAGATCAAGACCAGGAAGGAGGTAAAGTATGTCAAAACAATCTGTTAAAGCACGAGTGATCAAAGCCTCACCACCTACTGAATCAACGAAACAAATTTATGAAGATGAATTCGCGGACAGTTATGACAGCAATATTTTACCGCCTCCGTATAATCTCAAAGAATTAAAGATGATTGCTGAGTATTCAACGATCTTACAGCAATGTGTTGATGCCTACAGGACAAATATTGTGGGCTTTGGATTTGATTTTGAGTATGCGTTTGATGTGAATTCGCCAGATGTGACAAATGAAGAAAAAACAGAAGCTGAAAGTGAATGGACCAAGCTTGAAGGATTCGTTAAATATCTTCACTTTGATGAGTCGACTGAGACTGTACTCGGCTTTGTTATTGAAGACCGAGAAAAGACGGGCAATGGCTTTATTGAGGTCATTCGAAACGGTGAAAATAAGCCAGCCGGTATTGAATATATGGACGTTCAAAATGTTCGGGTTTGCAAACTGTCTGAACCAATCGAAGTTGATTTTACATACTTCGAACAAGGACAAATGAAATCAATCAAAAGAGAAAAACGATTTCGTAAGTATGTTCAGATGATTGACGGTCGTATGGTTTACTTTAAAGAGTATGGTGATCCTCGTACTTTAAATTTAGAGACGGGTCAATATGATGAACAGACTCCATTCGAAAAACGAGCAAATGAAGTGGTTCACTTCAAAATCGGAAGCGGTACTTATGGAAGGCCTCGATGGATTGGCCATATTGTTAATTTGTATGGTGCTCGAAAAGCTGAAGAGCTGAACTTCCTGTACTTCAAGCAAGGTAGACACATTCCCGCTGCCATTACAATTGAAAATGGTATGTTGTCAGAGGACTCATACACACAATTGCAGGATTATATGAATGGATTAGAAGGAGTAGAAAATGCTCATAAGTTTCTTTTACTTGAAGCGGAAGGTATAGCGAAGGGGAAAAACATTCATGGTGATGAAGATATTGCTCCCGTGAAAGTCGATATTAAATCACTTGCTGAAATCCTTCAAGAGGATGCTTTGTTTCTTGAATATGACCAAAAGAGCCGAGACAAAATTAGGTCGGCTTTTCGTTTGCCTCCACTTTATACAGGTGAAGCTCAAGATTACAACAGAGCGACTGCGGATACAGCAAGAAAGATAACTGAGGAACAAGTTTTTCAGCCTGAACGAAAGTTAATCACAGGTAAACTGAATGCTTTATTTCTAAATGATCTTGAAATTCATAAAGTCCGTCTCCAACTAAAAGGGCCAGACTTTAGAGATCCTTTAGAAATTGCTAAGGTTCTAACACCGTTTATAACAGCAGGTGCAGTTTCTCCGAATGATTTACGCGATTTGGCTGGACGGGTACTCGGTAAGACACTTGAAGAATGGCCAGAAGAAGAATACAACAGGCCGCTTAGTAAAACTAACGAGTCGTCCGCTTCCGATCCTTTGGCTGCGCTGTTTAAATTTAAGAACGGTACTCCTGATATGATCGGGTTATTAAAAGATATGCGGGATGTTCTGGAGGATTTGAAGAGATGAACAAAACGGATAAGCTATTGGACAGTCTGAACGCATTTATTCAAAAAGCCAAGGAAAATCAGTATAAACAATTGGGGGAGATGGTACCTGACTTTCCTGGCAAATCTAATATACCCAAGTATGTGGAGGAATATGAAAAAGGCATCGCTAGATTACTCAGACGCCAGCGTAAGAAGTTTTTAGATGGTCTGAATGGTTTTGTAAGCAAAGACTCAAAAGAGACGTTAGAAGCCCTTTTAGTGTTTTTTACTCAGAACCTTTTTGCGGAGGATGACTTCGAGGAAGAAATTCATGAACTGACCGAGGGATTCTTGCAGCAGACCATTGAAGAATTGGCCGAAATGATCATGGACTTTATAGATCCAGAAGTGCCTTTTAAAGTCTTATCAAATCGTACGATTAATTGGATTAAGGATTGGTCAAAGAAGCTGGCTGGGATCATGAAGCTGAATACTCATGAAGCGGTGGAAAACGTACTGACAGATGCTATCGAGAACGGATCATCTATACACGACATTGAATTGACTCTCAAAGAAATGCCTCAATTTGATAGAGAGCGGGCCCGTACCACAGCCATAACTGAAGTGCTTGCCGCTTCCTCTGCCGCACAGCATGAATCATATTCACAGTCGCCGGCAGTAAAGAAAAAGAAATGGCGGCACAGCGGAGGAAAGAAAAATAACCCGCGTGAGAATCACATCGATCTTGATGGAACAGTAATTGGCTTAGATGAAGAATTTCAGATACCAGGTAGCAGCGAGAGTTGCATGTTTCCGCGAGATCCTAAACTTTCTGCAGGTGAGCGGGTTCATTGTCATTGTGTTCTTTCTCCTGTGGTAGATAACATGATTTTAGGGTTGTCAGCCGAAGAAAAAGAAGAAATTCGAAGAGAAGCCTTAGCAAGAATGGAATAATATAGTATAATTTTCTCATATATTTTGAAGAATGGGGTTATTACATGAACTTCGAATTTTTGGAATTACTAAAGGGGTATATACCTGTTATTGCCGTTCTTGTATCAGCATTTATTGCTTTTATTTCGAATATTCGTCACAAGGACCTTGAAAGGTTTTATAAGAATGCTGAAAGTAACTTAGAAAAGTTAATAGAGCCTATGTATTTTACAGTTAAAAACATTGAAGCAGTAGAGGATAAACAGTATAAAATTAAGTTAATTAATGATTTTTTCAACACTTATGCTCCTAAAAAAATAAGTGTTTCAAAGCTTGGGAATAGACAGCTAATTAACAAGTATTTTGAGGCTCAAACAGCTTTTAATCAATATCTAAATAACTTTGATGAAGAAAGTTTGAAATTATTATTTTTTAAGATAGGGAGCTTAAGGTATCATATCGAAAAAGAGTATTGGAAACTTTTTGAAACTGTATATAAGGACTACAACTGGTATAAGAAAACTGTAGACATGAATTATCTGTTCCGCTTTTTTCTAAGAATCTCTTTCTTTATAGAAAGTACCTTTTATGCAGTTACATGGTTGTCATTGTTTTTTATACTGTTTGTAACTTTTGATGGATTATCTGTCTTTGGTGATACTCCTCTTTGGGGTGCCGACTTCAAACCCAAAATTCAATTTGCGGTTTTGATATTTGCAGTATCTCTTGTATTTCTTTATCTTACTATGTTTATTAACTTTGCTTTTGCAGATGACACAAAACAGAAAAAGAAATTCATCGATTATGCTTCAGCGGGTTTAACTTTTGTATGGAAGAAATGTGCTTTAAAATGGCGAGAATGGAAAGAAGAACGAGCTAATCGTAAGGAAGAAAGAGAGCGGATTAACAACCGACAAGCAGATGAACAAACTGAAAGGAGGTGAACAACATGCCAAGAGAATTGGTAAACGCAAAAATCACACATGTTTCCTACGTGGACAAGGCTGCTAATCAAAAGCAGTTCTTTTTTATGAAGTCAGAAAAACAGCCGGACTTTTACAAGGAAGTCAAGGTCCTCGTGAAAGAAGCGGCTGAACAAAAACTTGTTTATGGAATCGTATATGAACCAGATACAGTGGACGCACACGGGGATTTCATGACAGCGGCAGAAATAGAAAAGGCCGCACATGGATTCCTGAAAGATGCTCGTCAAATTGACAAGCAACATGATTTTCAGGGCGGTGTTGGTGAGGTGGTTGAGTCCTATGTCGCGCCTGCAGATTTTGAAATGAATGGGGAAACCATCAAAAAAGGATCATGGGTCCTTGTGACGAAGGCTTCCGAAGAAGTATGGGAGCAAATCAAAAAAGGTGAAATTACCGGTTATTCCATGGCTGGTACCGCTGAGACAATTGAAAAACAAGAAGAAAAGCCCATTTCTCAAGAGAAAACAGATGAGAAAGGGCTTTTTAATTTGCTCAAAAACTTTTTTGTTGGAAAACAACATCAATCATATGAAGAGCCGGTTGAAAAGGCGGGCAGAAAGTTTTCTGCTTCAAACCTGCAAGAAATTAAGAATGCTCATGCAGCCCTTGGTAATTTACTGAGTCAGGTAGAAACAAAAGAGGAGGAAGAAGAAATGACTTCGGAGGAAGTAACGAAATCCATTCAAGAAGCATTAGAGCCAATTAAGAAACGTCTCGAGACATTGGAAAAAGAGGAAGAGCTTAAAAAAAAAGATAAAGAAAAAACAGAGGAAGAGGTTGAAAAAGAGGGCGAGAAGTTGAAAAAGGCAATTTCAGAAGCTGTTCAACCGCTCGCCGATCGTATTGAAGCCATTGAAAAAAGCCGCGGAACATCTAAGCAAACCGAAGAATCGGGTTCTGAACAAGTTCAAAAATCAATCTGGTCAGGGTTGTTTTAATGTATAAGGAGGATACGAATGAGAAATCAAGAGGTTATTAATAAAGCAGAAATGACACTTTCTACTTTAGAGAGCGGTGGGATTATGAATCCTACTCAAGCTTCAACTTTTATTCGAATGGTTCAAGACACGCCAACTATTTTAAAAGATGCGCGAGTTATTCAAATGGATCATGACACACAGAAAATCGAGAAAATCGGCTTTGGTCAGCGTATTTTAAGGGCAGCCCAAGAGGGAGTTGCGCTAACTAAGGATCAAAAGTCAGTTCCATCAACTAGCACAGTTAACTTAAGTACAAAAGAAGTAATTGCTGAAGTTAACATTACCTATGACACACTTGAAAACAACATTGAAAAAGATGGCCTTCAGAATACAATCATGCAAATGATAGCTGAACGTGCTGCGGTTGATATTGAAGAGTTACTTGTAAATGGGGATACATCTTCGTCTGACTCGTATCTTGCACAATTAGATGGTATCAGAAAACAAGCCACATCTCACATTGTTGATGCTGCAGGTGAGGAATTGACACGGCAAACATTTAAGCGAGGGTACAAAGCTGTACCTCCTAAATATTTGCGAATCCCGCAGGAGTTTCGGTTCTATACATCGCCTGGTATTGAGGTTGAATGGAAAGATCGTGTAGCAGATCGTCAAACAAATTTAGGGGATGCAGCTGTTCAAGGTGGCCTTTCTTCTGCTTTTGGTGTTCCGATCAAAGGTATTGCGAATTTACAACCTTATACGATTGGAGAGGGAGATACAGCCACTGATGTTTCTGATATCATCCTTACTCACCCGAAGAATATTATTCTCGGATTCTCTCGTAACATTCGGATTGAAGTTGATAAAGACATCCGTCGCCGTATGTTTATCATTGTTCTGACAGCGAAATTAGATAGTGTTTTTGAAGAAGAAGACGCCGTAGCCAAGATCGTGAAAGTGAAGGAGTAGGTGATCTGGCTTGTATATTGCAAAGCTTATTAAAGGCAAAACATACAATGTCATGGGAGTTACCTTTCGAGCAGGTGCCAGTCAAACAGTATCGAAAAAACTCTATGAGTATTTAAATGAAAATCCATATTTTATGCTAGATAAAAATCTTAATAATCAAAAGGATGATCCGATAAATTATACTGAATCGGAATTGAAAGGTATGAATAAAGCAGAGCATGAATCCATTATTTCTAATCTTGGTGGCAATCCGTCTGACTTCAAAAACGCAGATGAAAGAATTGCCTACATCCTTAACCAAATAGATAACAAAGGGGAGTGACCTTATGCTGTTAATCACTCCCGATGAATTAAAGCGTTATTCAGTTTTTGAGTCTGTAAAGACCAGGCCTGACGAGTTGTTAAAACAGGATATCCTTGAGGCAACTGCCGATATCATTCTTAAAGTTGGACATGATTTTTCTGATGCAGAGTATATTCCTTTGCCTGAAACGGTTCGACTGGCCCTATTAAAGTTGTCTCAGTTTTATGCTCTTATAAATGGCGACGAGTCAATTATTAAAGGATATACAACTGAAAAAATTGGTGATTATTCTTATACTCTAGGGGATGGCAGTTCTCTTCAAAAACCTGATGTGTATGCATTAATAAAAGATTATGTAAAACCGGCTGCCCCTGATTTAGAAGGGGTTGAAGCGAAAGTGCGGATGAGATCAATATGAGTTATCGATCTTTACTGACTCACAGATGTGACATTTACCATCTGCAGGAGAAAAAAGAAAATAGAAAGCAAAAATTCGGGGTGCCTGTTGAAGATGTTCAACCGGTTTTTTCGTACCCTGATGAGCCGGACATAGAAAATCAGCCGTGTTATTTTACAGAAAAGAGTCAGTCCATTATCCAACAGGAGCCAAATGTAGCTATTTATCAATCTTTCCTTGTGCATTTCCCTGCTACTGCTGATATTCGAGTAAATGACAGGGCGGTTTGGGATGGTACTGCTTATAAATTACAGAAGCCCCGCAAAATCAGGAATCATCATTGGGAAGTTACGGCGGTACGGGAGCTTGAATATCTGTGAAGATCAAAGGTCTTGATCAGTTCATTCAATCATTAGACCGGGCTTCTCGTGGGGGACTGAAGAGGAAATATGAGCAGTGGCTTGAATCAATGGGTTTTGAGTTCTTAGATATCATCCAAGATGAGATCATTAGGACGAAGACCGTGGACACTCGCCGCTTGCTCAATTCCTTTCAGAAAGGTGACCAGGATAATATCTTTTCAATGACAGAAGGCAGCTTAAAGTTGGATGTTGGAACAAATCTGGATTACGCCTCATACGTCAATGACGGGCACTTTACTATCGATCCGTCTAAAAATCAGGATAGACGATGGGTTCCAGGTCGGTGGAAAGGCGACCGTTTCGAATATGACCCTGCTGAAAAAAATTCCGGCATGCTGCTGAAGTTCCGATGGGTAGACGGTTCGGGGTTTTGGGATAACGCCATGGCCATTTTTCAGTTGATGTTTGAGAGAAGCCTTGAGCGGAAGCTGCAGCAATGGATTTATGAAGAATTTTAAGGCGGTGCTGCCATGAATCAAGAAGTAGGTTCAATTATGGGCTATCTATACAAACTGTATCCTGTTCAAGTGTATGAAGACGAAATACCGCAGGACTTTGCTGTTCCGTCTCTTTACTTTCCACCGGCTTCCACGGTCGATGGGGTGGACACAGTATCCACGTTTCAGAAAGCATATGTTTTAAACGTAAAACTCTTTCACGAAAACGTACAGAAGGCTCATAACGAAGCAGAACGAATTGCGGATACACTTAGAAGCAGAAGGGGCATAATTCCGCTCATACAGGAATCTGGCGAGGATACAGGTGATTTTATTCGGCTATCTCGAATAGAAACGCGTGTATCAGATGATTACGCAACCATTGTCTTAAACTGGACGAGCCACTATTGGTATGAGCGGGAAGAACAGCGTTCAATGGATGGTTTTAAATTTAAAAGTGGGGTGAAATGATGGCCACTAAAAAAGAGAAAGCGGAAAATGCTTTTTATATTAAGGATTTGCGAGAGCACAGTCGAGAGCTCTTTGGGGTAAAACCCGAGGTGTTTGACGGTGCTCTTTTTCATGTTCATAAAACGAGTATTACAAAATCGGAAGCGAAGAAATTGATTACTCAGTTTCTTCAAAAGGAGGTCAAATAGATGAACGGCGGAACTTTCACACCTGGCAAGGAAAAAGAGCGTGCCGGTATTTACTTTAACTTCAAAACGACCGCGGAGAATCGTGTTTCTGCCGGAGAACGTGGAACAGTTGCGCTGCCGATAGCATCCAGCTGGGGTGAAGTTAAGAAATTCATTTCAATCTCTTCAATCGAGGACTTGAATAAAAAAGTGGGGTTGAATATTGATGATCCTTCGCTGTTGCTTTTACGTGAGGCGATGAAAAAGGCAAGTACAGTCTTGCTTTATCGTCTGACGGAAGGTCTTCGTGCTTCAGCAGATATTAGCGAAGGTGTAAAGGCTACTGCTCTTTATGGCGGCACTAAAGGTAATGACATCATTATTAGTATTACGGAGAACGTTATTGACTCTTCGAAAGTTGATGTCACTACCTACCTTGATCAGTCAGAAGTGGATAAACAAACAGTGTCTAAAGCTGAAGAGCTTAAACCAAATAACTATGTCACGTTTACGGGGAAAGGAGATTTAACAGTCACTATTCCGTTAACCGGTACGGCCCCCGAAGACGTCAGCGGTGCTCTTCCTGCAACTTCCGGAATCCGCTTGTCAGGCGGAACAGACAAAACACCGACAAATGCCGATTATACAGCTTTCTTGGAAGCAGCTGAGACAGAATACTTTGATACCATCGCACTGCCTGTAGAGGATAACGAGCAATTAAAAGCAACGTTTGTTGCGTTTATCAAACGGCTGAGAGACAACCAAGGGCAAAAGGTTCAAGGTGTTCTTTCAAATTACAAGGGAGACCATGAGGGTATTATCAATGTAACAGGTGGTGTCCTACTTGAGGATGGAACGGAGATCACTCCTGAAAAAGCTACAGCTTGGGTTGCCGGTGCAAGTGCGGGGGCTACATTTAATCAATCACTTACATTTGTAGAATACGAGGGAGCTGTAGATGTCCTTAACCGAATTGACAACGACGAAATCGTTGAACGATTGTCAAATGGGGAATTCTTGTTTACTTATGATTCTCGTGATAAATCAGTATCGGTTGAAAAGGACATTAATTCACTCACAAGCCTAACAGCAGAGAAAAATAAGATGTTCCAGAAAAACAAAATTGTCCGTGTACTTGATGCAATCAATAATGACCTGACATCACAATTGAAAGCATTGATCAAGTCTCGAAAAGCGAGCGGCAGTGATGTTCCCGCTACAAATGACGGACTGCAGTTTGTAAAAACGCTAATTACTCAATACTTGAGTGTTCTTCAAGATAACGAGGGCATTACTGATTTTGATTCAGAGAATGACATTACAATTGCTCTGAATAATGATCGTGACGGCTTCCTGATTGATCTTGCAGTTCAACCGGTGGATGCAGCTGAAAAATTCTACTTTAATGTTGAGGTGAAATAGGAATGGCATTAAAAGCGCAAAACACCATTTCAGGTAAAGAGGGCAGGTTGTTTCTTGATGGAGAAGAAATGGCCCATATCAAAACGTTTGAAGCCAATGTAGAGAAAAACAAATCCGAGGTCAATATCATGGGTCGTCGGATGACGGGGCACAAAACGACCGGAGCAAATGGAACGGGAACAGCCACTTTTTATAAAGTGACTTCTCAATTTGTTCTTATTATGATGGACTATGTGAAAAAGGGAAGTGATCCTTATTTCACCTTACAAGCTGTTCTAGATGACGCCTCTTCAGGTCGTGGGACTGAACGAGTCACCTTGTACGATGTGAACTTTGATTCTGCGAAAATCGCTGGGCTTGATGTTGATTCTGAAGCATTGGAAGAAGAAGTGCCGTTTACCTTTGAGGATTTTGATGTGCCTGAACAGTTAAAATCCACATTCTAATCACTTTCACGAAAAATCGCCGACTTTAACGAAGATATTTACGAAAAAATGTGGTAAGATTACTTTAGAAGTAATTCAACCGTACCAAATGGAAACATGTATTTCTTTCAAAAGAAATGCATAAAATAAAAGAGACCCGGTTGCCGCCGGGTCAGTATAAATGTTGGCCCATCAAGAGGGCTGGCTTAACAACTTCATGAAAGTATTTAGGATAGACTTTACCCTTTAACTTTGCCGAGCTCAAGGGGTGGGTCTATTTCTTCTTTATATAAGTCAACAGGGCAATTATAAATGACCCGAAAGCAAGCATAAGCATTAATGCTTGAAATGTTGACACGTGCATCACCCCCTTTCATGAGGGAGTGAGCCAGACCGCCCTTGAGATGTTGAAAGCCAATATTCATTTATACTAAACCATATTGTACCATAACACTTTCATAATCCGAGGGTTTTTAATAAAAGAAAAAGGGTTAAGGCTTCTATGATCAGGTCATTTTGAACTCATAGATAAAAAAAGTAACAAATAAAAGATACAAATAATTATATAATCAATATATATTCATGTTATAATGGTGCCAAGCAAAAGTATTGCAACTACTGGCGTAAGCTTATAGTTGGTACCACATTACCACATTACCACATTACCACTTGTTAATGTGTGTTACTTTCATGAGAAATGCTAAAATATAAAAGCCAGAGTGTGGCAGCACTCTAGCTTTTAAAAAAGAAACTACCCTTTAATAGGAGGGTCCTCGTGTAGACACTTTTCCTTTACAGTAATGTAAATAGGATGAGTGTCTTTTTTTCTAAGCATGAATAATAATGTTAAAAGAGATATTACCCATGTCATAATCCCGCCTATTAAATTGGCAAAGCCGATCATGACCATTAGAGATTCATAGGTCGACATAATTTCACCTCCTTTCATATTCGGAGGATAAGCTAAGGTAGCTTCAAGAATCTATTATACATGAATTATATGGAAAGCACATTCAAAAAGTATGAATGTGCTTTTTTTCTTGTCCAAAACTAAAAAGTAAAAGGAGCTAATAAACATGAGTGAAAAACAAAATGAAAAAGTTTACGATCTTTCATTCTTTATGCCAGGACAAACAATTGAAGCGGAAGAAGTAAAAGTACCGATTTCTAAACGATTTGTAGACAAAGAGGGCAATGTTGTTCCATTCATTTTCAAAGCGATCACGACTGAACGAATTGACGAACTTGAGAAAGAGAATACGACTTACAAGAATGTAAAAGGCCGCGGCCGTGTGAAGGAATTGGACAGCCAACGCTTTTATGCTCGTATTGCGGTTGAAACGACTGTTTACCCGAACTTTAAAGCTAAGGAACTACGTGAGGCTTACAAAACAGAAGATCCAGTGGAAGTCGCCAAACGTGTTCTTTCAGTCGGCGGTGAGTATGCGAACTGGCTAAACAAAGCAATTGAAATCAATGGATTTGATGATGATCTCGAAGACCTTGAAGAAGCGGCAAAAAACTAGTAAAGGACGGGGACAAAGAGGCTGTATATCTTTATTACGCGATGCATGAACTCAAATACGCCCCGTCAGAATTAAGAGAACTATATGAGGCTCCGAAAGAATTCAAGGCGCTCTTATATGGGTTAATCGGTTATAAGCTTGAGCTGTTAGAAAAAGAAGCGAAGAAGGGAGGTAATTAACTATGGCTAAACTAACAGCCACGTTTGAATTACATGATAAGATTTCCCGCAAGCTTCGAATGATACAAGGCAATGCTGAAAGACTTAAGAGGGCCGCTAATGGCCCTCTTATTTTTGATGCTGAAGATCGGACTGAGAAAGTTATGCGGAGAATTGACCGATCAGCCAACCGTTTGACCGGTCGGGCTCGATCGCTTGAAGTGGATTTAGATGATCGAGCTTCGAATGGCTTACATTCTATACGTCAGCAAGCTGAGGATCTTACCGAGGGTAGCCATGAGGTGACAGTTTCCGTAAATGATCAAGCTACACCACGTTTTCGTTTGATCCGTGGAGGTCTCACTGATTTGAATCGCTCGCACGCTGAGCCAACTGTTTCAGTTCGTGATCATGCTTCAAACCAATTAGATGAGATCCGTCGTCATGTGTCCGATGTAGACAGCGAACATGCTGAGCCAACTGTCTCTATTAAGGACAGAGCTTCAGCGGCTCTGGATGCAATTGAAGCGAAAATAGACAGCTTGAAGGATGCTACCATCACTCTGGCAGTTGCAGGTGGCTTTTCTGCAGGTTCAATTATGGGTTCTGGTAAAAGTACAATGTCTCAGGATGCTTATGTGTCAGCAACTTCAAACGTTAATAAGAAAGATGTTGCAAGAATGACGGATCAGATCTATTTCAATAATAAAGCGGGCAGTTCTCGTGAAGAAGTCAGTGTATCTTTGAGAAACTTATCGCAACAGACAGGAGCATCTAAAAAAGCTCTTGCTGAATTGACTGAGTCGTCAAGTAAGATTGCCCAGCTCATGAATGCTGATCAGGCAGAGGTAGATCGTGCTTTCAGTTCAATGTATAACAACTTGAAATTGTCTGGGAAACAAAGCGGAGACTTAATTGCTTATGTATACCGGAATGCCGGTGACCAGGCTGATGATTTATTAGACACGATGAATGAATACAGTTCCACCTTTAAAGACTTGAAGCTCACAGGCGGCCAAATTGCAAACGCCATGATAAAAGGAACAAAGGGTGGAGCCAGAAACTTCGATAACCTAGCCGATAGTATGCGTGAGTTTAACATTCGCCGAACCGAAATGTCTGATAGTCAAGTGGACGCATTTAAAACACTGTTCGGAGCCAAGGAAACTAAGAAAATGTTCAAGGGCTTCAAAGATGGTTCAATAAGCGGAGAGGAAAGTTTATTTAGGGTGGCAAAAGCACTTTCTAAAGTGAAAGACAAAACAAAGCGGGCTGCTATTGCGACTGAGCTTATTGGAACACAATATGAAGACCTCAAGCAGCCTATTTTAGATATGGCTGAGGGTATTGGTACAAGTGCCAAAACAAGCGGAGAATTGGAACGCAGCTTTACGAAACTTCGGGATAATAACCCGATGACACCGGTTAATGATGCCATGAGAGATTTTGAAAGCATATCTAAGGATATGGGAACCTCTCTGCTAACTGGATTAGGGCCAGCCTTTGATAAAATCAGCTCGTTCATTAACAGTAAAGAAGGTCAGGAAAAACTTAAAGAGATCAAAAAAGATATTGCCGATCTTGGAGAGGAGATAGGTGATAAGTTAAACGTAGCCATTGAGTGGAGCGTCAACCATTGGGATGATTTGAAAACAGCGATTAAAGTTGTGATCCCTCCTTTAATTGGGTTGATTGGTTATTTGAAAATACTACGTCCGTTGTTAAAAGGCATAGGTACTGTCGGAAGTGATGCAGCAGGCGTAATCCGAAAGCTAATTCCAAAACGTACTCCTGAAGCTACTGCTAATACGCGAAGTGAAAGGAGGAACAGAAACAGTAATCGTAATCCCAGCACAAGAAGCAGAGAATCCAAAACTGCCACAAGTCCAACGAGTTTACCTCGTAGCGGCAGCTTAACATGTTGCTGTTGTAGTGATGGAGGTAAAAATGATCGCATTCGTAGAAGACGAGGGAAAAGAGTTTTAGGTCGACGCGGTAATCCAAACCGAATGAACCCTTCTGACAGTTCAATTGCTGTGTCATCTGAACGGTTGGAGAGAAGGCGTTCCGGTAGAACTGTAAGTACTAATCCAACCAGAGGTTCAAGATCAGCAATAATCACTACGAGGTCGGAGCTATACTCAGCTGGAAGAGCTGCAGGCGGTACATCGAAGTTCGGGAAAGTCTTAAGTCCTCTGAAAAGTGTTGGCAAGTTTGCAAAGGGAGTCCCTCTATTAGGAACAGCGTTAGCGGCAACAGATTTAATTGGGATGAATAAAGACAATGTTGGTGAAAAAATTGGATCAGCTGGCGGTGGTCTTGCTGGAGCGGCTACAGGAGCAGCTATTGGCAGCGTTATTCCTGGAGTGGGAACAGCCATTGGTGGAATAGTTGGTGGTATAGCAGGCACTATGGGTGGCTCAAGTTTAGGTAAAGCGTTTGATGGTTCAGAAGTAAAGAAGAAACTAGACAGTACATTATTTGATCAAAAATGGTGGTCTGAAAAGTGGTCGGGCATTAAGAGTAATGCGAAGACTTCTCTCGATGGGTTAAGTGAGACATGGTCTAATGTAAAAGAAAAGGTGAAGTCTACTTTATTTAATAGTGAATGGTGGTCTGAGAAGTGGTCTGGCGTTAAAAGCTGGGCACAGGACAAATGGAATAGTGCATCATCTATTTGGGAGTCCGTAAAGGGAAAAATAAAATCCACTTTATTCAGTGAGAAGTGGTGGTCAGGGAAATGGGAAGGCGTAAAAAGTTGGGCTCAAAGTAAATGGGACAGCGCGTCTTCTGTTTGGCAATCAGTTAAAGGAAAGCTGAAGTCCACTTTATTTAGCGAGAAATGGTGGTCAGGAAAATGGGAAAGTGTAAAGAGCTGGTCAAAAAATAAATGGGATAATGCTAAATCAATATGGAAAAGTGTTAAGAGTTCCATCTCAGAAACCCTTTTTAGTAAGAAGTGGTGGTCTGAAAAGTGGCAGAGTGTAAAGGAATTGGGAAGCAGTATTTTAGGCGGGGTAAAAGAAGTTGGTGGTAAAGTAGCTTCAAGTGCGAAAAAAACTGCTGGTAAAGCGTGGGGATATGTGAAGAGTGGCGTAAATTATTTATTTGGTATGGGAAAAGAAAAGCCAAAGAAACATGCTACTGGTGGTTACATTACGAAGCCAACAATATCTTGGATTGGTGAAGCTGGTAAAGAATTTGTTATCCCTGTTGAGAATAATAAAGGGCGCGGCAAAATGCTCCTTTCTCAAGCTGCTTCAAAATTAGGGATGAGTGTGGTTGATGATATAGCGTCTGCTTCATCTGCAGGAGGTGAACCAGCAACTTCCCCGCTAATCCGTAGAGCGGCGGTGACTGCTTCTGTATCTCCTATCATTGACACATCCAGTCTGGATGAACAAGCGACTTCATTTGGTCAACAGTTCACTAAAGGCTTTGATCAAGGAATTGGAGATAACGTTGTTTCTATAGAATCTTGGAAACAGAAAAACGTTGGACAGCCAATGAACAATTTAATCTCTTATTCTTCGAATTACGGAAAGCAAGTGGTCAATGGATATGCTAAAGGTCAGAACAGCACTTCGACCGGTACAGATGGCTTCTTGCAGACGAAGGTTAAAACACCATTTCAGAACACTGTTAATAAATCTTCATCATGGGGAAGCGGAACGATCAAAGGTTTTGCTTCCGGACAAAATAGTTCACAAACTGGTACTGATCAATACGTCAGCACTCATATTAACAAGCCGTTTATCCGCTCTAAAGAATCATCAAACGGATGGGGAAGCGGTATGATTGGTAATTTTGTTTCAGGCATGACTTCTAAGGCAAGTGAAGTCAATGAGGCTGCCAAGGAACTGGCGAAAAAAGTTGAGAAGGCATTTCGTGAAGAGCTGGATATTCATTCACCTTCCCGTGTCATGATGAGTCTTGGGCGTTTTGCCTCTATAGGTATTGTAAAAGGTCTGGATTCTGTTGATGTAAAAAAGTTTGCTGAAAAACAAGCAGGCTCACTAGCTGCCGCTTATTCTGGAATGGGCGCAGTAAGCGGAAATGTGAAGCAATGGCTCATGGCTGCTATCATGGCTACAAAGACACCGATGAGCTGGCTTCCAGGGCTGATGAAAATTGCTCAGCATGAGTCAGGCGGTAATCCGAAGGCAATCAACTTATGGGATAGTAATGCGAAAGCAGGACATCCATCTCAGGGGCTCATGCAGACAATCCCAAATACCTTCAACGCACACAAATTGCCGGGAATGAATAACATTCTTAACCCGATTCACAACGCTGCTGCGGCGATTGGCTATATCAAAAGCAGGTATGGATCAATTAATAATGTACCAGGCATTAGAAGCATGAGGCACGGAGGTCCATATGTTGGCTATGCTAACGGCGGACTTATTACCAAAGAACAAATTGCTCGTGTGGGTGAAGGAAATAAACGTGAATGGATCATTCCAGAGGAGCGAGGTATCCGTGGACGTTATTTATTAGCCCAAGCAGCTAAGGCACTCGGAATGGAAGTCACAGACCCATCTCAAAAAGGTCAAACTGAACTATCTTCCGGTCAGGTAACAGCAGCCACAACAGGCAGTCAGCAAACAACTGTTACAGCATCAGGAGGTAAAGAGGTTGTTATTCAGTTTAATGGCGATCAGCATTTTCACAATGACCAAGACATGAACGGTCTTATAGCTAAGATTAAGCAGACCCTTATTGATGAGCTTGAACAGGATATCAACATTGGAACGAAGGGAGTCGTTGCTTTTGACTAAATCCGTATATGAATTCTGGATTTCCCAAGGGAAGGACAAGCTGCGGCTTCCTGTCCTTCCTGAACAAATTGATATATCCAACACAATTCAAAATGAATCAGTAAAAGTGGCTAGTTTTGGGGAGATCACTTTTATTGATAAACCGGGAGCGAAAGAAATTTCGTTCTCTTCTTTTTTTCCAAAGAAACATAGCCCGCTTGCTGAGTATAAAGGATTTCCTTCTCCTGAAAATGCTATTGCAAAGATCGAGAAATGGGTGAAATCTAAAAAGCCGGTTCAATTCTTAATTACTGGAACGAAAATTAATTTAACTTGCAGTATCGAGGTTTTTTCTTATAGCGAGGGCCAAAAAGATATAGGTGATCGTGATTATGAAATAAAGCTGAAGGAATACAAAACTGCTTCGCCGCGGAAGATCAAGCAGAAGAAAAAGACGAAGAAGAAACGGCCATCTAAATCAGCTCCTAAAACGTACACCGTTAAGAAAGGCGATACACTGTGGGACATTGCCGGCAAATTTTATGGAGACAGCACAAAATGGCGCAAGATCTGGAACGTCAATAAAAAGACTATGATCAAACGAAGCAAACGGAATATCAGACAGCCAGGACACTGGATCTTTCCTGGGCAAAAATTAAAGATACCGCAGTAAGCAGGTGATGACATGATAGAACTTTTCGTCATTAAAGAAACGGAATGGCTTGAGCTGGTAACTGAAAGTGTTTCTCTTGAGGGACAACGGTATCAGGCACCCCGATCGATCACAGCAAAGATCATAACGAAACAAGGAACCCATTCATATTACAGCGTATCAGAAGGAGATACGGTTCTGTTTAAGTGGAAAGGGAAAGAGCTGTTTCGAGGTATTGTGTTTTCTCGCAATCCGGAAGAACATGGGCTGACCTTTACGGCTTATGACATGCTGCAATATTTGGTCAAGAACAAAGATGTTTATGTTTTCTCAAATCAACGTGCAGACGAGATTATAAAACGGTTGGCAAGAGATTTTCAAATCCCAACGACATCGATTGCAAATACGGGTTACACCATTAAATCATTAGTGTTTAAAGATGATACGAGCCTTTATGACATGATTCTGAAAGCCTTGAAACAAACGAAAAGCCAAACCGGAAGGAATTATCAATTATATTCTGCAAAGGGGAAGCTTGGTCTTCGTGCTTGGCCTGATCCGTCAGAAGTATGGGTGCTGGAGACGGGTGTGAACATCACCGGCTATCAATACAGCACTTCAATTAATGACACGGCCACAAAAGTAAAGCTGCGGCGTCAGAAAGACAATAAAACATACACAGCTACCGCAAGCGATAACTCGGGCATCAGTAAATATGGTGTACTTCAGTATGTCGAAACGGTTTCCGATAACATTAACCAGGCGCAGCTTCAGCAGCGTGCGAAAGTTAAACAGGCACAGAAGAAAGGCGTCAAAAAAGAACTCAAAAGTATTCAAGCAATTGGGATTCCAGATCTTCAGAGCGGTTTGCCCGTCTATATTTCAATTCCGGAAGTCGGGGTTAAGAAAACATACTGGATTGATACAGATAAACACGAATTTAAAGGATCGACACACACGATGACCATTGATGTTGTTGAGAAAAATTCTATCCCTGATGGTGTTTCCTCATGAGATTAAGTGAAGCAATCAAACATTTGGCTGTCGGTGCAGTTGATTCTGAGTCACCGGTGGATATTATACCGGCTGAAGTGGTTTCCGTTTCCCCTGTTGAGATAAGGCTTAATGAAAATGACAAATTAATAATACCTGCCGATTTGATTATTGTTCCAAAGCGGCTGCGGGCCGGTGAAGAAGAAGCATTGAATACAGGTGAGCGTGTGATGATTGTCTCCTTAAAAGGCGGGCAATCATTTTTTATTCTCGACAAAATATAGGAGGTGTTTGGAATGGCTTTGTCTCCGGAAATCGAGTTTGAGGATATAGAGGATGACAGCGAGGTCATAGAGACCTCGCAAACCTACAAAATAGATTTTGAAAATGGCCGTATCACAAATGAAATCATCACAGGCCTTGAAGCGATTAAGCAGTTTGTATATCTGTCTCTCCATACTGAGCGATATGCATATTCTGTTTACAGTCATGACATTGGAAATGAGCTTCAAGAAGTGTTGGCAGATAACGAAACAACAGACGCATATAAGAAAATGGAGATCCCGCGGCTGATAGAGGAAGCACTGATCTATGACGATCGGATTTCTGCTGTTACAGATTTTGAAATAGAAAAACAAGGCGAATCGTTCCGTGTCTCCTTTACAGTCGAGACTGACGAAGGAACATTGGAGATCAAGGAGGTGCTTGGCGAAGATGTTTGAAGATCAAACCTTTGAAGTGATTATGGACCGTATGTTAAACAGCATTTCAGCGGACATTGATACAAGGGAAGGAAGCGTGATTTATAACGCGTTAGCTCCTGCAGCCGCAGAATTGGCCAAGTCTTATATTTGGCTCGATACTGTGCTGGAACTTGTCTTCTCGGACACAGCACAAGGAGAATTTTTAGATCGTCGGGCTACTGAAGCCGGCATCGAGCGAACGGCTGCCACGAAAGCAGTCCGGGCAGCGGAGTTTACTGAAGGAGTAACCATTCCAGTGGGTTCCCGCTTTTTTGTAGATAACCTGTATTTCCAATACACAGCTGACGGGACGTTGGAATGTGAAACAGCGGGGGAAGCGGGGAACGCAAATATTTCCGGCCAGAATCTATTGTCATTAGACACCATACCAGGACTCCAAAAAGCGATCGTGAAAGAGATTCTAATCCCTGGTCGAGAAGAGGAGGATGATGACAGTTTAAGAGCTAGATATTTTACCCGCGTGCGTCGGGAAGCTGTCAGTGCCAATAAAGCTCACTATAAACAATGGGCTGAAGAAGTAGACGGAGTAGGGAAGGTAAAGGTCTTTCCGCTTTGGAACGGGGACGGTACAGTCAAAATTGTCGTGACCAATGCTAACTTGGAACCTGCTTCCGATATTTTAATATCAAAGGTGATTAACTATATTGATCCTGAACCCGGACAAGGTGAGGGACAAGCGCCAATAGGTGCCTTTGTCACAGTGGAGAGTGCGGTATGGAAAGAGGTTGAGATTTCAGCCGAGGTACTTCCCGAGATCAATAACTCTATCGATCAGGTAAAGCAAGAAATCAAATCAGGTGTTTTAAATCTTTTTAAAAAGATTGCTTTTGAAGATAACGTCATCCGTTTATCGCAGATTAATAATATCGTCTACAATTCACCTTCAGTAAGTGATTACGCAGATATTAAAATCAATGGCGTAGCCGAAAATTTGGTTCTGAGTGACGTCGAAATCCCTAAATTGGGGCAGGTGAACATCATTGAGCAAACTCGATGAAATGGCTGCTTACCTGCCGCCGTTCCTTATCAAGTTAAAGGAAATGGCTGAACTTCTTAAAGCGGAAGCTCCGGAATTTGAGAAGCAAAATAACAGCATCTTTGATCTGACAGATCAGCTGTTTGTTACTACAGCAACCTGGGGGCTTGAACGATGGGAAAAGATTTTGAACGTACCGCGGGAATCAGGTGACACCGATGAGATCCGCCGATTGCGCATAATCTCTAAAATGTCCAATATACCGCCGGCAACATATAAGGCTATTGAACAGGCATTAAATCGGTTCCTGAAAAATCCGTCTGCTCAGGTCAGGCTACTTCAAGGACAGTACCGTTTTAATGTTGATATTGATATAGATGATATGCAGCATATGAGCGAGCTCATAGAAACATTGGAGAATATGAAGCCAGCTCATTTGGCATATACATTGCGAGCTGCTTTGAATGAGCCACTCAAGATAAAAGATACTGTCATTCTGAATAACAGAAGGTATCGAAAAACAAGTGAGCTAAAGGTAGGTTATTCCGTCACTCTCAATAATAACGAGGTGGTCCTTGTATGATTACACAGTTTTATAGAGAGCGAACAGCTGCAGATTTGAAAAATAGAATATCGAAAGTGCTGCTGAATGGAAATGAAACAAAAATTGTGGAAGTCACTATTCAGGGGGCCGTTGTCACGGTGCTTACTCATCGAGAAGAAGATATCAAACACATTGAGAGTGTGCAGATCCTTGATGAGCAAAACAACGTGATTACGGGAAGAACAACAGATTTAGACGTCAGTAATAATAGAACGCTTGATTTTAGGATTACTTTTGAGGTGGTGTAACAAATGGCATATGAAGCAAAAACAGACTGGCTGCCAGATGATCCTATTAATGAGGATGATGTGAGCCGTTGGGAGAAAGGTATTCAAGACGCGCATAAAGATTTAGATGTACATAAAAATGACATGAACAACCCTCACAATACAACAAAGGCGCAAATCGGGCTAGGGAACGTTGATAATGTACAGCAAGCTTCGAAAAAAGAATTTGAAGAGCATATTAATGATACACAACGGCACATAACACCAGTAGAGCGGGAGAATTGGAATGCAAAAGAAACAACTGCCGGAGCTCAGGAAAAAGCTGATAAGGCTTTATCGGATGCGAAATATTACGTAGATACCAACTACAAAAATAACAATCTGACATTAATTACTGGTGACAATGCTATTCAAGATGCTAGAAAGGGAGGGGAAGAATATCCTTTAGGACTGACCTTAATGGACATTGGTCAGGGCAATACTACAGGGTACCCTTTGAGTTATGGCATTGTCAAAAATGAAAAATATAATAATTACCGATTTACGCAATACTTTTATGGGACAGGAAATGAGTCTGGGACTTACTACTACAGTACAGGAGTTTGGATTAGGCACTGGTGGAGTGGTTCAGGCTGGACAAAATGGGAGAAAATATCGGGTTTTGCTCATGCAAATGTGGGAACTACAGGCATTCAATACTTAAAAAAAGTTGACCATACTAAAATAGCTTTCAATAGAATAATCAAGGACAGTCACAATGCTTTTGACATTAAAAATAACAGGTTTATTGCACCGAATGATGGAATGTATTTGGTTGGTTCAGGAATTTATGTGATAAACTCTCCTTCTTATATTAACCTTCATTTAAAAGTTTATTTAAATGGAAAAAAATACAAAACGCTACATCATATTCGAGGGTATTATGAAAATAGAGATAATGAAATGTACCTCGGTTTAAATGGTAATGCAACTGTCCCAATGAACAAAGGTGATTACTTAGAAATCTGGTGTTATTGTAATTACGTAGGAAATGGTCAAAGGGGCGTGGACGATAAGGATGGATCGTTTAACTTTATTGACATACAGGAATTAGGCGGGAGAAATTATCCAAGATTTTAGGAGGTAACGATGAATATAGGTGAAGCTATTCTTTTTAAATACCCAACAGCTGATCCCACAAAGGATTTTATTGTCCAGAATAATGGTGACGGAACTCCCTCATATATAGCAGAGTGGAATATTAGGGCACCTATACCAACGGAAGCAGAGTTAAAAACTTGGTGGGAAGAGCTTCAGAGTACATCTGCATATGAACCACCAGTTCAAGTGGATCTACTTGCAAGAGAGTTATCTCAGGAGAAGCTAGCCCGTAAACAGTTTGAAGAATTAAACCAAACTTTGGGAAGCGAGCTCTCAAAAATAAAGTTGCAACTGCTTACTCTACAAGGAGGGAAAGATTCATGAATTATTGGATTTGGGCTTTACATTATGACTGGGCTACTCCTGAAATGGTGAAACAGGCAATTCATTATAAAGATTGCTCGCCTGAGGATTTACAAAAAGGGGTAGAGAAAAAACTCATTACAGCTGAACAGTATAAAGAGATCACAGGAGAAGCCATTTAGGGCTTTTTTATTTTTCCTTAAAGGAGGTGGTTCCGTTGTAAACCCATGCTCACCACTAATGATCTACAATAGCAAGGAGGATTTATAATGGCATCATATAGTTTTCAATTTTCAACAGATGCAACTGGTAAGCCGGGGGCAGCCAAGCCATACAGAGAAGGAAACAGAGATTTTGTTGTGCCGGTAGCTTCAATCTCCGGTAATTCAGAGCTGCTGACGAACGCAGTTTTAAAAGCCACTGAAGTCTACACGCAATATGGACAAGATCGATTAGGTCAGGTTTTAATTTCAAAAGTAAAAGGTCACGCTTATTCTGATCGTGAAGGAACCTTATTCATCGAAGAAAGTAATGATATGAATACATGGACCACTGTCTCTTCATTGGTAGTTAAAGCAAATACGCTTGGCGAGACTGAATGGATTCATTTAACTAAACGCTATTTCCGTTTCAGATACGCAAATGGTAACCTGCAGCAATCTGAATTTTTACTATACCAGTCACTGGGCGCAGGTGAAGAGGATATAAACATTAACCACACTGTTCCTATTACAGCAGTTGCTCCGTTGTCAGTCCAGTTAGATAAAAACGGTTTAACTAATGATGGTCGTTTAAAAGTTCAAACTGAAGGCTTGAACCTTAGCTCATTAGACACTCAAGCAAAAACAATGGATATTGTCTTTCACGATAAAACAGAAACCATAGGTGAGGGTAACCCATTCACCGTTGGATCATTCAAAACGTTACTCATTGAGGTTTATGGGACGGCTGAGACAAGTGAATTGAAGTTCTGGGGTAAATCCTTATCGGGAACAAAAAGAGCCCTTAGAGGGCAGAAAGTAGATGACGGAACATTTGCCACTAGCACCAAAGGGAAATCAGAAGCTTGGTCTTTTAGCATTACTGGCTTTAAAGAAATTGTTATGGAGCTTACAGCTTTAACAAATGGAAACTTTTCAGTTAGAGGGACGGCCGTCTCATAAGATCCGGCTGTCCTTTTTTATTTGCCTCGGAGGAGGTGATTAGAATGGAGGAGACAAGTTTGTTTATCAATTTTGAAACATTAGATTTAGCAAGAGTATATTTATTTGGAGGGGTGAAGTACCTTGATTTACTTCTAGTACTTAGCATAATTGACGTTTTAACAGGAGTAATCAAGGCATGGAAATTCAAAAAACTGCGAAGCCGAAGCGCATGGTTTGGCTATGTCCGCAAGCTACTCAATTTCTTTGCGGTCATTTTAGCAAACGTGATTGATACAGTACTCAATTTGAACGGTGTCTTAACCTTTGGTACCGTTCTTTTTTATATCGCTAATGAAGGTTTGTCAATAACTGAAAACTTAGCACAGATTGGTGTTAAAATACCATCATCAATAACAGATCGATTACAAACAATTGAGAACGAAAAAGAACAGAGTAAGAATAACGCAGACAAAGCTGCTGGCTAAGCCAGTGGCTTTTTTTATTACACAGACGGAGGGAGAGAGGATATATGGCCATTAAAGTTGTAAAGAATCTAGTCTCCAAATCAAAGTATGGATTGAAATGTCCAAACCCCATGACGGCGGAATACATTACCATCCATAACACTGCGAATGATGCTTCAGCAGCCAATGAGATTTCTTACATGAAGAATAACTCTAGCTCAACGAGTTTTCACTTTGCAGTAGACGATAAACAGGTCATTCAAGGCATTCCAACAAATCGTAACGCTTGGCACACAGGAGATGGAACAAACGGTACAGGGAATCGCAAGTCGATTGGTGTCGAAATTTGTTATAGCAAGTCAGGAGGGGTACGATATAAGGCAGCGGAAAAGCTTGCTATTAAGTTTGTGGCGCAGCTACTTAAAGAACGCGGCTGGGGCATTGATCGTGTCCGCAAGCATCAAGACTGGAACGGTAAGTATTGCCCGCACCGTATTTTGTCAGAGGGAAGATGGAATCAAGTTAAGGCTGCCATTGAAAAAGAATTAAAGGCGCTAGGTGGGAAAACAAACTCAAGCAAAGCAAGTGTAGCTAAAAAGAAAACAACAAACACAAGCAGCAAAAAAACGTCATATGCGCTACCATCCGGTATTTTTAAAGTGAAGAGCCCAATGATGAGAGGGGAAAAGGTAACACAAATTCAAAAAGCACTGGCTGCGCTATACTTTTACCCGGATAAAGGAGCAAAAAACAACGGCATTGACGGCGTGTATGGTCCGAAAACAGCAGATGCAATTAGACGATTCCAGTCTATGTACGGGCTTACTCAAGACGGTATTTACGGACCAAAAACGAAAGCGAAACTTGAAGCTCTCTTGAAGTAAATAAATAGTCTCCTTGAGTATCTTTCTCAAGGAGATACTTATGTTTATTTTGTTACAGATAGTTCAAAATTATTCTAATATTTGAGTAAAAAGTATTATTTTTCTAGTCTGAACATAATGTTATCATTTACATGTAAATAATTTAAAAGAAAGGGATTGATTTCATGTTTAAGAAATTACTTTTAGCAACATCTGCATTAACATTCTCTTTATCATTAGTTCTTCCGTTGGATGGACATGCCAAAGCTCAAGAGGTAACATTACAGGCACAGCAGGAAGTCACTTATCAAACTCCCGTTAAACTATCCGAATTACCAACTAATACAACTGAACAATCTGGTGAATTTCACACAAATGGTATTAAAAAATGGATTGCTAAAGAAGCAATGAAGGCAACAGCCAGTGCGCTTCGACATGGTGGGAGAATTGTTGGTGAGGTAGTCGATGAGTTAGGTGGATCAGCAGGAAAAACATTCGCAAAACATACTGATGATGTAGCAGATGCTTTGGACGAGTTAGTTAAACGAGGTGACGTTGTGGAGGACGCAATTATTGACACGGTTTCCTCATATCTAATTGATGCTGGTGTAAAATCTTCTACAGCTAGAACTATTGCAAGTGTATTTACTTTCTTAGCTTTTTAATTGAGGTGATTTGAATTGGTAACAGTAGAAGAAAGGCTTGACAACCTAGAAAAAAAAGTCGAGAAGCAGGCTTTTCAACTAAGGTTAGTCCAACAATTAGCAGCTGATTATGATCGGTTTGGCTTATTTGATCAAGTTTTGGCCTATGATTTAAGTGAAAAACAGTATCAAGAATTAAGAGAGTTAACGAGCCAGTACACTGATAAGATTAAAAATGGCGAAGAGGTCTCTCTTCATAACTTTACTGAAGAATTTAAAAGAATTTTGAAAGATATTGAAAAAGAAGTGGATTTCGAAAAGTTTATTTCTCTCTGGTTAAAGGGACCAGAAGAAGGTTTTGGATTTTCTAAAGCTTTACATAACCATTTCTTTAATTAAAGATAAGGACCAGCCACATAATAAGCTGGTCTTTCTTTATTTTCCCTCAAGTTCGAACTCCTATGAACAGAATACCAGGTATCTATCCTTCCAAATATATTGTTATTAGCTTGAGGGTTTGTGTGTTTTTCTTCATTAATCATAGAATTCTCCTTACCTCAGTCATTTTCTTCTATTATTTGCAGCTGATTTCAAATTAAATAAAATAAGCCCTTCTCATTGAGAGGGGCTTATAAAGTGACTCTTCTTTATTAAAGTCATTAAACAACAGATTCTCTCTTTATATCAAAAATATCAATCTGTTTTGATTCCAGAAGATCTTGTAAATAATCTGAGCCGTGTTTTTCAGCTACTTGCAATTCTCCTTCGGATATAGGTAAAGCCATTAGCCAAGTAACATTTTTGTTACTAAATTCAAGTAGTTCTAAATCTTCCTCCCATAAAAATGGGGGAACGAACATAATATGTTTCATGTCGGTTTCCTGATCATACATACTAATCACATTTTTAAAAATAACACCTGGTGCACAAGTGAAATTTGAGTTGATTATATTAAAGGCACAAGTTGATAAAACATTAGCATATATGTCTGAAGCTGACTCCATTGCAGCTACGATTTCTATCCGCAACGGAGTGCCATTCACCTCATAATTAATAGAATGATCCGACAAACCTAGAGTTGAATATGACGTGATACCTTCCTGAGGCTGGTCACTAACCGATAAAATATCTATGCTGCTATTCTTGTTATCATCCCAATATTTCGTAACCTTCGGTTTCCCCCCAAAAGCTCCTAAAACTGTTCTAGCAATTACTTTATTTTCTTGTGTTACGCCCATTAGACAATCTCTCCTTAATCTCCAAAGTAATCATCCGTCATATCTTCCCCTTTATGACTCCTATTGGAGGAAGGTAATTCGGGTTGATAGTGGTCTGGATTATTATGTTCATCTAAAAATTGCTTTCGACTAATATTTCTTTCCATCGCACTTTGTTGATGTTTTCTAAATTCATAACCTGGTTTATGACCCATATCCCATGGTTCATCTTTTTTCATTACTTGTTTTGTTAACGGGTCTTTAACAGATCCGGTTGAATCCTTAGCATTTTCCCAAACCTTATCTCTAACGCCTTTACGGAAATAAGTTGGTCTTTTGTACGTTTTAGGAACTTTAGGTTTTTTGCTGGTGTTAGTCGATGCTTCGCTAACTCGAGAACTTGATTTTGCATTAAGCTTTTTGTTAATTCCGCGAGCTCCGAAAGGAACCAACATTGCCATTGCACCACTAAGGCTCTGTTCTTGCCTCTCTTTGGAGACTTTATTCCCGAACATATCGCGTCCTGTTATAGCTTCACTAAAACCATTTGCAGAAGCAAGTCCATAAAGTCCTTTGCTGGAGTTTTGAAGGGCATGGAATGTCTTAGGTGTTTTATATACATCGAGAGCTTTGTCTGCTCTATACAATGCTTTACTTGTTGAATAAACAGCTTTTCCACCTTTAGCTAATTTACCTGCCCATCCTACGATAGGGATGTATCCTGCCGCAGCCATTGCACCGGCAGCGACCCGTTGTCCAGCAGTTAGCTTTTCGCCGGTAACAGGATCAACCCCATCAGCGGCTCTTTTATAATCATAATATCCAGAGACCTCTCCTGTAAAATTACAAACAGCATCCCAAGACTTTTCATACCATGGTCTGTTCGCCAGTTCTTCTTGTTCTTTTGCAATTCTTCTTTGTTCCGCCTGTTGGTCCTTAAAAGAGATGTAGTCTGTTGATTGTTTCTTTACATCCTCAGTCATCTTGTGAATCTCACTGTCTCTATAAGCCTTCGCATTATAGTGAATAGGAGAGGCGCTTTTGCCTTTTGCTGTCGCATTCATTAAAGCTTGATAATCAGCTTGAATCATTTGTTCATTTGCTTCTGATAGTCCGTATTCTGATGTTAAGTTTTGGTCAACTTCATCCATTTTCTCAATGGCTTCTTTTCGTTTCTTTTCGGCAGACGAAAGTTCATTTTTAAAAGTTTCTGTCGAGAACAGATCCAAAGGCAGTATATCGTTGATATCATTTAATATATCTTTCATGGCTTTTTTCTGTTCAGACATAATGGATTTTGATTTGGTGTAGGCGTTAGCAAGCTCATGCGCTAAAAAGGTTTCTTCTATGTAGGCATCTGATAAGTTGGCATCTTCTAAAAAACCAGGAATACTCGTTAAGAAAGAAATTTTCATCTCAATTAAATCAATCCATTGGTCAGCAATGCCAGCTTGATCTTCATAAAATGATTTAATGTTATTAGCGCCTTTGCCTGAAAACTCGCTATCATCTAAATCTGCAACAGCTTTGAACGCTTTCTTTAATTTGACCATTTTACTTTTTAAATCTTTGTATTCCTGTGCTCGCTTTTCAGCCTCGGTGAGCAAGGTTTTGGCTTCAAATACTTTCATGATCATATCCTTTCATTTAATCGTCATAACAAAATATTACCATGGAAGAATGATGAAACTAACTGTTATGTGGATCAAATGGTGGAAATGAATCATTCGATCTGTGTCATTTTACCTATTTGTTAATCCTTTCAATGAAAGGGGACTTTCCAATTGTAACATCGCCATCATGAAAAAATTCGATAACGTAGCCAGATTCACTAAACATAAAAGTATCCGATCCAACGGCAGTTACATCATCAATTACGTTTAATGCATGCTCAAGACTGGTTTTTAATGCTGGCTGTTCTCCGTAACCCCAAAGAATAATAATGTTCCTATCTTTAAAATGGTGTTTAGCTAGCCAATCGTAAATCTCTTCCTCGTAATCTATAGATTGATGACAACAAACTTCTTCCCACTTGATTCGTCCCCAAGATGTAAGGGAAAACTGTTTGAAAGCAGTTCATAATATTTTGCCGTTAATTCTTCTGATAAGATTTCTTTGTTTTTCCCTAGAGCTTCTAAGCATTCATCAAATAAGTCCAAAATGTTCACCTCAAAAGCTTTAAGTATGATAGATTTTTTCAGTATTAGAAATAAGAAAAAGCCGTTATGAAACGGCTAAAGGGAATCAGAACTAATGTTGTTTATCGAATTAAACAAGGAATTCATGAGTAGGTGCGAGAGTTACATTCCGGGATGCTTCCTTCATTTCGCCATTATACATAGATCCGAAAAAGGCAAGTCCAATTAAAACGGCGGATAAACTGATAAACAATTTAGATTTCATACATGCATTCCCCTTTCGATATTTGCTTTTGAGCATATACCATCTTCTTGAAACAGATGATACTATCCTCTATTTTTCCATTATAATCGAAAAGGTTGCCTCCTAACAATGCCAGCTCTTCCAGATAAGGGTATCCTTTGCCGTTCTCTAAACGAGAAAAAATGTTGAGAAGTTTAGGTGTATCGCCATTTCTTATATAAAGAACGTCTAATGCTTCAAATAAGTTCATAAATAGTTCGTCTTTAAAATCTACAGCACTTCTGATTCCTTTGCGGAAGCAATCCATTGCTTGTTCTTTTTTGCCTTGTTTAAAATAAATCAACGCTAGGTCATGATAAGCTTGCGGAAGTACGTCAGAGTTAATTTTTCTGTATTGAACCAAGGCTTGTTCGATGTAACGAGCAGCCTTATTTAAGTTGTCCATTTTGTGATAGCAATTGCCGAGATTGAAAAACGCAGTGGCATA
The DNA here is from genome assembly GCF_059422205.1 of Bacillus sp. GW821-FHT01G09. Taxonomy (NCBI): domain Bacteria; kingdom Bacillati; phylum Bacillota; class Bacilli; order Caryophanales; family Bacillaceae; genus Bacillus; species Bacillus sp. GW821-FHT01G09. Next base: position 3,517 of record NZ_JBWKWL010000003.1, on the reverse strand, counting down.
GATATGAGTATTTTTACTTTTAAGCAGCTCGGCACCTTTTAAAGCTTCTTGAAGGTGGGGGAGAGCTTTTTCATGATTTTCAAGGTCATCGTAGTTACCGGCAATGACAAAATGGCACTGAATACGACGAACAGAGTAAAGCTCGTGTTTCTTATAAATGTTGTATGAAAGCTCAGCGTAATGCATCGAAATGTGTGTCATTTTCATATGATAATAGACTTCAGACAGTTTAAAATAAAACTCAGCTTTTTCAATCTTGTCGGAGATTGTAGGAATTTTGCGTTCAGCTTTTTTGTAATATGTAATGGCTCTTGTGTATTCACCGTTTCTAAACTCATACATCCCGCGGAAGAAGTTATAATAATATGCCCGCATATTGTCTAATTTTTTCTTATGGCCCTCAATTTTATTTAAATATTCTGAAAGTTCCATTCGGTTTTCATCAGATGGCAGCGTGTATTCCAACATAATTTTATGGCGAAAGGCCATTAGTTGATAATAAATAAGCAAGTCTTGATCTTCTTCCATAACCTCTATATCACGTTCTATTTCAGCTTTTAACATTTCAGCATCAGTTACGTTGAATTTTTGAATATGCCTATGCCATTCATTAATCTTCATTCCCACTTCAGCTGATGTGATTGATATCAAGATATTCACCCTTCCCTTAACTCTACTAGTACTGTAAATATTAACAAGTTTTCGTTCGCAGAAAAAGGAAATAGGGCACCGCAATTTAAATTTTCGGTGAGACCGCAATAACTTTTTGCTTTAGAGAGTTATGAAATTCCCTCCTGGGAGTACCATGACTTGGCATCAAAAAACAGGGAATTTCGGTCATTCTTGTGATAGTTTAAAATTGAAAACATCCAGAAAGTCCAGCGTTAGTCGTTTTGAGGGCTGAGTGTGCATGTACAGCTAAACGCAGAACTGATTCTGGATTTTTCTTGATAAGAAAATTACTTACCTACCCACTAAAACTTAACCAATTAATTAATTAATATTCATTTGGATATATGAAAAAGTAATTAGACATTCACCGCCTTCTTGCTCCCGCAATACATTATGATAAATGCCTTTGGAGGTGGATTTTTTGACTGAGTTATATGCCAAAAGTGATCTTGAAAAAATTAAAGAAACGTTACCTGATTGGCAAATGAAGTCGTTTAACTACTTAACGGAAAAAATAGGCGATAAAGAAAATAAATTTCCTTGTATACCGGGAAGGGTAGCATTTTTAAGCGACCAGCTGCGGATTGCTTTTGTCGGTGATCCTAGGAATCCTAGAACTGCGAAGGAATTAGCGCCGTTGCTTACTCGGTATGGAACTATTTCACGAGAGACAGGAAAGTATGCATCATTAACTATAATATTTCATACACCAGAAGACTTGCTGAGTGATTACAAAATTGAGGATTACGAATCGTTGTTTTGGCAGTTTCTAAATTCATTGAGCATGGAAGATCCAGCTGATTGGCCAGATTATATACCAGAAAATCCAGAGCACTTTCAATGGGAATACTGTTTTAATGGAGAACCATATTTTGTTCTGTGTGCTACACCAGCTCACAGCAAAAGAAAAAGCAGGAGTTTTCCTTATTTTATGTTGACGTTTCAGCCTAGGTGGGTTTTTGAGGAGCTAAATGATACTACTACATTTGGACGAAATATGAGTAAGCAAATTCGCAAAAGGCTGGAGGCATATGATGAAGTACCGATCCACACGCATCTAGGATGGTATGGAAAAAAAGACAATTTGGAGTGGAAACAGTACTTCTTGCGTGATGATGAAAATCAAGGGTCACAATGTCCTTTTTTGAGAATGAAGAACATATTCAAAAAGAAAAGGTCTGATTAAATTGTTAAAACCTTATGTGGAACGATGGATTGCGCGAGTTATATCTTCACCTAAGATTTTTATCTATGATAAAGCAGTGTGCTCTTAATTATTTAAAATTTTCTTTCTTTTTAGCTCTCCAGGCAATACATGAAAGTGTAACAATAATAGACAAGCAATGACAGTTGTCCATTTATTAAAAAGTCTAAATAATAAGAAGCACTCCTGTTATCGACACCCTTACTCCTTGTTCGTTAATGTCATGAAACCAAGTAAGTTATTTTTTGTTACTTAGTAAATTGTATTTGAATAATAGCGTTATGCCTAAGTTCATTAGAAAGTGTGCTACAAATGGTACAAAAATATTATTCGTTGCAAAATATATCCAACCAAAAGTCAAACTTGGAATGCTTATATTTATTAGCATTATAGGTTTTTTAAAGTATTGAATATGAAAACCTAAAAAAAATAAGGTAGTTATTAATATTGCAATCCATTGGTTTTCAATAAATATGAAAAGTAAGTTCTGAATAATACCTCTAAACAGAAGTTCTTCAAATAACGCCCCTAACAACATAAAAGCAAATACACTTAACAGTGAAAAGTTTTGATAACTCTTGTTTGTATCGTCAATGTACTTCGAGGGAATGTACAACGATAAAACTACACCAAACAGTAGTAGAGCTAACGAAGCAATACATGTGTTCACTATCATTTTGATTGGTTTATTGATTGATAGGAAATTTTGAATTGTGAGTACATCATAAACTATCAGAATAAAAATTATAGCCACGCACATAAATGCGAATGATGAGAAAACTAAAGCAGCGTCTTTGGGATTGAAGTCTTTTTGTGTCCTCTTGGTTTTGTCTTTTATATTTTTCACATCTTACCTTCTTTCCTGTTTTGTTAGAAAAATGAAAACATCCGATATTATTAAAATTTTACCAGAAGACATAAAATTTTAAATAATTATTTGTGTTTTTTTGTGCTACGTTAAATACGCAGTTTTGCAATTTGTACTGTATTAGTGCAGTCCGTTCCTGTTATTAGTGAATATAATACCTGCATCTATTTAAGAAGGCAGGGAATGATGTTGAGTGAATGAACTAATTGTAAATGGTGGTTTTGAAACAGGTAATTTAATGGGCTGGAGTTCAGCAAATACAGGGATTATTAATACATTTGCTCATTCTGGCAGATTTTCTGCACAATTTTTGAGTAACCAGCCATACGCATATTTGGGGCAAATTGTACCTGTAACTCCGGCACAATCCCTAACTTTCTTAGTTTCTTTAGGCACATTTGGTAATAATCCAAGTCCTCAAGTAACGATACAAATATTATTTGTAGATGGAGCAGGACAACAAATAGGGGGCGGACAAGAGTTTATAATAGCTGCTGGTAATTTACCAAACATTTCATTTCACACTTGGAATGAAATATATAAAACTATTGAGATACCTACAAATGCAGTTAATGCAGTTATTGTTATAAGTAAATTAACTTTTGGATCTGTACTAATTGATGATATTTCCTTGGTTGAATACCTTGAAGTTCCAGGCCCAACAGGTCCAACAGGACCAACAGGATTGACTGGAGCAACAGGCCCGACAGGAGCGACTGGAGTGACCGGATCAACCGGAGCAACGGGAGTTACTGGAGCAACAGGACCAACTG
>NZ_JBWKWL010000002.1:387169-1042097 GCF_059422205.1 Bacillus sp. GW821-FHT01G09 | reverse complement strand
GGGACTGCGCATTCAATATAAAGACTATGCCGTATGGCAAGAAGGATTTAAAACAGGAGATGCGTACAAAACGCAGGGGGCGTACTGGCTGAAGCAGCTCGAGGGCGAGCTGCCTGTGCTGGATCTTCCGGCTGATCATGCCCGCCCGCCTGTGCGAAGCTTCACGGGTGACAAGGTCTCATTTACGCTGGATCAAGAGGTTACATCAGACCTTCACAAGCTGGCACGAGAAAACGGAAGCACACTGTACATGGTGCTCCTTGCGGCTTACACCGCGTTCTTGTCACGCTTAAGCGGACAGGAAGATATCATCGTCGGCTCGCCAATTGCCGGCCGGCCGCACAAGGATCTTGAGCCGATACTCGGCATGTTTGTGAACACGCTGGCGCTTCGGACGCGCCCGGAGGGCGGGAAGCCGTTTGTACAGTATTTGCAGGAAGTGCGTGAGACAGCATTGGAAGCCTTTGAGCACCAAGATTACCCGTTCGAAGAGCTTGTTGATAAGCTTGAATTGACACGGGATATGAGCAGAAATCCGCTGTTTGACGTAATGTTTGTTCTTCAAAACATGGATCAGGAATCGTTGGAGCTGGATGAACTTTGTCTCAAACCTGCAGCAAACAATGGGCATCAAACGTCCAAATTTGATTTAACCCTATATGCCCAGGAACAGCCCCACGGTTTGCTGACGTTCCAAATGGAGTTTAGTACTGACTTATATAAGAAAAAAACGATAGAAAAGTGGCTTCAATACTTCATCAATATGTTACTCTCCATCATCAAAGACAACAAAGCCGCTCTCGGAACAATAAATATCCTGAATGAGGATGAGACCCATTACCTTATCCACGAGCTCAATCGTACAAAAATAGATTATCCAAGAAATGAAACCATCAGCAGACTCTTTGAAATGCAGGCTGAACAAACGCCTAATGCTGTAGCAATTGTCAGCGACACCCAAGTATTTACTTACGAGGACCTGAACAGCTGGGCAAATCAAATTGCCTCAGTTCTACAGATTAAGGGCGTAGGGCCTGATAGTGTTGTAGCCTTGTTGACAGGCAGAACACCAGAACTCATTGCAGGAATGCTGGGCATTCTGAAAGCCGGGGGAGCCTATCTGCCTATTGCTTCTGATCTGCCTGTTGAACGAATAGCTTATATGCTGTCAGACAGCGGGGCGGCATTACTCCTTCAATCTGAAAAAACAGAAAAACAACTATTAGACATTGAATGCGAACAAATCATAATCGAAGATATTCAAAAGCAAGGAAAAACGAAGAACGTTGATTCTTCAGCAGGGCCACATTCACTCGCATATATCATTTATACCTCTGGATCAACCGGTAAACCAAAGGGTGTCATGATTGAGCAGCGAAGTGTAATTCGTCTTGTTAAAAACAGCAATTATATTACATTTACACCTGAAGACCGCCTTCTGATGACATCATCAATCGGTTTCGACGTTGGGTCATTTGAAATTTTTGGACCGCTGCTAAATGGTGCCGCTTTGCATCTGTCCGATCAACAAACATTTCTCGATTCCCATCAGCTTAAGAGGTACATAGAACATCAAGGAATCACAACGATTTGGCTGACATCTTCTCTATTCAATCATTTGACAGAGCAAAATGAACAAACATTTTCACAGCTGAAACATTTGATTATTGGCGGAGAAGCTTTGTCGCCGAGCCACGTCAATCGAATCAGAAATGTCTGCCCTGAAGTATCTATATGGAATGGATATGGCCCTACCGAAAATACAACTTTTTCGACATGCCTTCACATTCAAAAAACATATGAACTTTCCATTCCGATCGGGCGGCCGGTTGGTAATTCCACCGCTTATATCTTAAATCAATGGGGAGTGCTGCAGCCGGTCGGAGCTGTCGGTGAACTTTGTGTCGGCGGAGATGGCGTCGCCAGAGGATATTTGGGCCGTCCTGATTTAACGAAAGAGAAATTTGTCCCACATCCATTTGCACCTGGCGATCGACTGTATCGCACAGGTGATCTGGCACGCTGGCTTCCTGATGGCACAATTGAGTACGTTGGCCGTATTGATGATCAAGTAAAAGTCAGAGGCTATCGGGTGGAGCTGGGTGAGATCGAATCAGCACTTCGTCAAATAGACGGGGTCAAAGAAGCCGCAGTGTTAGCACGTACAGCCCAGACCGGGAGCAAAGAGCTGTTTGGCTATATCAGCGTAAAAGCAGGCACGAATGCTGAACAAGTGCGTTCACTTCTCGCGCGTTCGCTGCCAAACTATATGATCCCGGCGTACATTATTGAAATGGAGACTCTTCCGCTCACATCAAACGGCAAATTGAACCGAAAAGCACTTCCTGAACCAAATTTCACATCTAAACAAACGTACGCTCCGCCTCGAAATGACCTTGAAGACCAACTTGTGTTGATCTGGCAGGAGGTTCTCGGCATCCAGAGGATCGGAATAGAGGATTCGTTTTTTGAATTGGGCGGAGATTCAATCAAAGCGCTTCAAGTTTCTGCACGCCTTGGGCGCTATGGGCTAAGCTTGCAGGTAAGTGATTTATTCCGTCATCCAAAGATAAAGGACTTATCACCATTTATCCGTAAGTCAGAGAGAATCATAGAGCAAGGACCCGTTCAGGGAGACGTTCCTTGGACGCCTGTTCAGCAATGGTTTTTTTCACAAGATATTGAAGAAAGACACCATTTCAATCAGTCTGTCATGCTATTCCATTCTGGACGTTTGTCTGAAAACGCCCTTAGACCAGCCTTGAAAAAACTGGCGGAGCATCATGATGCGCTTCGGATGGTTTATCGCAACGATGGCAGGCGATGGATTCAAATCAACCAAGGCATTCATGAGTCACAGCTATACAGCTTAAGAACCTCTGATCTTTCACAGTCAGAAAGCGGCTGGGAGACGCAAATCAAACAAGAAGTTGCAGATCTTCAGCAAAGCATCAATTTGCAGGAAGGGCCATTGTTGCACGCCGCTTTGTTTAAAACACTGACCGGAGATTACTTGTTCCTTGCGATCCATCATCTTGTCGTTGATGGTGTCTCATGGCGGATTTTGCTGGAGGATTTGTCAGCCGGATATCAACAAGCTGTTGCAGGCCAGACGATCCAGCTTCCGCCTAAAACGGATTCCTACCAGGAATACGCAAGACGCATACAGGAATATGCCCAAAGCAGTAAGCTGATTCGCGAAGAGGCGTATTGGCGAACAGTAGAAGAACAGCAAGCCGCAGAACTGCCATATGAAATACCGCATCATCTGAACATCGACTCCAGCAAAAGGGATTCATTAAGCTTTTCACTGACTGAAGCAGACACCGCCGTCTTGCTGCAAAACGTCAATAACGCCTATGGCACAGATACACAAGATATTCTGTTAACCGCAGCATCCTTGGCGATTTGTGAATGGACAGGAGGAAGTATGCTCCGTATCGCTATGGAAGGACACGGGAGAGAACACATTCTGCCAGAGTTAGATATCAGCAGGACGGTCGGCTGGTTTACATCCATGTATCCGGCCCTCATAAGCTTTGAAAATCATAGGGATGAGCTCGGAACCGCAGTAAAAACCGTTAAAGATACACTGGGCCGGATACCAAACAAAGGGGTAGGTTACGGTATGCTGAAATACCTTACACACCCTGAAAATAAAAGCATTACGTTTTCAAAAACACCTGAAATCAGCTTTAACTATTTGGGCCAGTTCAACGACATCGAAAGACAGGACACCTTCCGCCCATCAAGCCTTGGTAGCGGAAAGGATATCACTCATACATGGAAGCGCGAGCAAATCATCGAGATGAGCGCAATGGCAGCAGACAAAAAGCTCCATTTCAATCTTAGTTATCCGCCAGCCCGCTTTCACAGAAACACAATGGAGCAGCTTATTAACAGGATTGAACACTTTTTGCTGGACATTATGAAACACTGCGCCGGTCAACAGAAAGCAGAAAAGACACTGAGCGATTTCAGCAGTCAATCATTAACGGCTGAGGACTTGGACAGCATATCCAGCTTGGTGGAAGAATTGTAGAAAATCGTGACAGGGAGACATGAACATGACAAAAGCGAATTCAATTCAGGATATTTATCCGCTGTCTTACATGCAGGAAGGGATGCTTTTCCATTCCCTCCTGCAAAAAGATTCACAGGCGTATGTTGAGCAAGCTTCTTTTACAATAGAAGGAAAAGTCAACCCGCAGTTTTTTCAAAACAGCATCAACGCTCTTGTAGAAAGACATGATATTTTCAGAACGATTTTTATCAGCCAAAATGTTTCCTCCCCTCAGCAGGTTGTTCTGAGAGAACGAAATGTCATCGTACTGGAAGAAGACATTACTCATTTAAACGAGGCGGAGCAATCACAGTTTATCGAGCAATGGAAAGAAAAGGACCGGGACCAGGGGTTTCATTTGCAAAAGGATGTGCTCATGCGCATCGCTGTGATTCAAACAGGAGAGAGCCAGTACTCTTGCATTTGGACCTTTCATCATATCATGATGGACGGTTGGTGCCTCAGCATTGTGCTAAAGGAGTTTCTGCATATTTACGCATCTTATGTAAATGCATCCCCAATAACATTGGAGCCGGTCCAGCCATACGGAAAGTATATCAAATGGCTGATGGAGCAAGACAAAGAGCAGGCAGTTTCTTATTGGGACCATTATCTTTCCGGCCACGAACAGCAAACCGTGCTCCCGAAGCAGAAAAAAACAAAGGGAAAAAGCAGGCAGGAACACGTTACATTTTCATTCTCTAAGGAAGAAAGCAGCAGGCTTTCAGAGCTTGCTGCTAGAGAAGAAGTGACACTCAGTACGATTTTTCATACCATTTGGGGCATTCTGCTACAAAAATATAATAATAACGATGACGCCGTATTCGGTTCTGTCATTTCAGGAAGACCCGCAGAAATCGAAGGCATTGAACATATGGTAGGTCTTTTCATTAATACGATGCCGGTTCGGGTACAGGGGGCAAAAACGCCTTTTCTTCAACTTATAAAAGATATGCAAAAAGACCGTCTTGCCGCTGAAGCGTACAGCTACCACCCTTTATATGAGATTCAATCCCGCTCAGCTGTTAAGCAAGGGCTGATTGATCATATTCTCGTATTTGAAAACTATCCGGTGCAGCAAGAGATTCAAATGCTGAACAAACAGGAACATGCTTCTGATCTTTTTCAGATTCATAATTTCACTGTCGCAGATGAAACCAACTACAGCTTTTATCTTATGGTGGCGCCAGGGGAAGAAATTCATATCAAAATGAACTATGATGCGGAGCGGCACGATCGGTCTTTTGTGCTTTCTGTCAAAGAGCATCTTCTGAATGCTGTATCACAAATCTTAAATAATCCGAATCTTCCACCTGAAGAAATCGATATCACGACAGATACTGAAAAGCGGCAGCTGATTGGAGAAATCACAGATCGAACACCAGTTTACGAAACCATCCATGCCATGTTTGAAAAGCAAGCGGAAAAGACACCAGATGCTCATGCTGTAATTGATCAAGCCTGCTCATTAACATACAAAGAACTGAATAAAGCGGCTAACAGATTGGCACGGCATTTACGAATGAAAGGCGTTGTGAGACAGGAACCCGTTGCGATTATGATGGAACGCTCTGCAGCGTTTATCACCGGCGTTCTTGGAATCTTGAAAGCAGGCGGCGCCATTGTTCCGGTTGATCCGCATTACCCGGCTGACAGAATCCGTTATATTCTGCATGATTGCGGCTGTTCGCATGTTGTTTCACAAGCGCATCTTTCCTCATCGTTAGAAGACAATTACATTATCACTCATCCAGAAGATATCGAAAGCAAAGTAGACGGCAGTAACATAAAGTCAGTCAACAATGCTGACGATCTGCTGTATATGATTTATACATCAGGCACAACAGGTAAACCAAAGGGTGTTCAATTTGAGCATCGAAACATGGCTAACTTGCTGAAGTTCGAATATACTCACTCCGGCATTGACTTTGAAGCAGATGTTCTGCAATTTGCTACACCTTCCTTCGACGTCTGCTATCAAGAAATATTTTCTGCGCTTCTGAAAGGCGGCACACTCCACATCGTGCCAGAAGCCATAAAAAGAGATGTGCCTCAGCTGTTTGCATTTATAAACAAGCATCAGACGAATATTGTGTTTCTCCCAACTGCTTTTATCAAAATGATTTTCAGCGAGCGAGAACTTGCGAACTCGTTTCCTGATGGCGTCAAACACCTGATCGCAGCCGGGGAACAATTAATGATTTCAGACCTTTTCCAAGATGTGTTGCGTGAACGCGGCATACACCTGCACAATCATTACGGACCTTCAGAAACTCATGTGGTATCTACGTATACCATTCATCCTGGAGACCCTATTCCTGAGCTTCCGCCAATCGGTAAACCGATAGGCTGTACTGATCTATATATTTTGAATCATCAAAAACAGCTTCAGCCATGCGGCGTACCAGGCGAACTCTATATTTCCGGCGCAAGTGTTGCCAGAGGATATGTCAATCACGATAAACTGACAAGCGACAAATTTTCATCCGATCCATTCAAGCCTGGTGTGATCATGTACCGGACAGGTGATTTGGCCAGACGGCTTGAAGACGGCAACATCGAATATATCGGACGGGCAGACAATCAAGTGAAAATCAGAGGTTATCGAATTGAGCCGCAAGAAATCGAAGTCACGTTAATGAATCACCCGGACATTAGTGAGGCTGCCATTCTCATCTGGCAAGATCAAAACGGTGAACATGAATTATGCGCTTACTATTGCAGTGTACAAAAGCTGAACGCAATAGATTTACGCAGTTATATGGCTAGTGAGCTCCCAGAATACATGATACCGGCGAAATGGATATGGGTTGACAGCATACCTCTTACCCCAAATGGAAAAGTAGATCGCGCAGCACTTCCGGGGCCAGATGCTTCAATCAGCGGAAACCCATATACTGCCCCTCGAAATCTGTTAGAGGCAAAGCTTTCACAACTATTTGAAGATGTACTGAATAATGGCCATATAGGCATCCAAGACAACTTTTTTGACCATGGCGGCCACTCGTTAAAAGCAACAGTGCTTATGTCACGGATCGCAAAGGAATTCCATGTGCAAGTTTCGCTTAAGGACATCTTTGCTCATCCGACTGTTGAAGGATTAGCTTCAATCATTCGAGAGGCAGAACAAAATCCGTATGCAGCAATTGAACCAGCAGAAGAAAGGGGTACATATCCTGTATCTTCGGCCCAAAAACGAATGTATGTGCTTCAACAGCTTGATGAGGGTGTCGCCTATAACATGCCTGCGGTCTTAGAACTGGAAGGTGCACTGGATGTCGCCAAACTGTCTGCTGTATGTAAAGAACTGATCAATCGGCATGAGCCGCTTCGAACTTCCTTTGTATCCGGAGCTGATGACGAGCCGGTTCAGCGTATCCACACCGAAGTGCCGTTTACGTTAAGTAAAGAGACCACTATCGAGGGATTTGTCCGTCCCTTTGATCTCAGCCAGGCGCCATTATTTAGAGCAGGCCTTATAGAAGTGTCAAACGAGAAGCATGTATTGCTGGTAGATATGCACCATATCATTTCAGATGGTGTATCCGTTCAGCACCTAATCCGAGAATTTACCGATCTTTATGCAAACCGGCAGCTTAAGCCATTGCGGATCCAGTATAAAGATTACGCCGTATGGCAGCAGAAATTTAAAAAGGGAGACTCGTACCAAAAGCAGGAGACTTACTGGCAGCAGCAGTTTAGCGGGGACCTTCCTATACTGGAGCTTCCGACAGATAAACAACGTCCGGCAGAACGGCAATTCATAGGCGGAAAAGTAACCTTTCAATTGGACAAAGAGATCACGGCCCGCATAAAGCGGCTCGCCCATAAAAACAGAAGCACGCTTTATATGACGCTTCTCGCTTTGTATTCAGCCTTTTTGTCTCGGTTAAGCGGTCAGGATGATATCGTGATTGGTTCACCTATCGCCGGGCGGCCCCATGCCGACCTTGAAGCTGTTCTTGGGATGTTCGTCAATACATTGGCTCTCCGCACACGCCCGGCGGGTAATAAGACATTTGAGGAATTTCTAAAAGAAGTCAGACAGACGGCACTAGAAGCGTATGAGCATCAGGATTACCCGTTTGAAGAGCTTGTGGACAAACTCGGTGTGCAGCGGGAAATGAGCCGGAATCCTTTGTTTGACACAACGCTAGTCCTTCAGAATATGGAACAGCAAAAGCTAAAAATGAATGATGTACAGCTTCAGTGGAACGACTTGGAGCACCCAATATCAAAATTTGATATTTCCCTATACGTTACAGAGCATGATTCCGAGCTTTTCTGTCAGTTTGAATACAGTACAGCTTTGTTTGAGAAAGAAACCATCCAAAGGTGGGCCAGCCTTTTCACCACGCTTGTGGAACATACAGCTGCCAGCCCTGAAACAGAATTGGACGATATTCCAATCTTAACAAAAGAAGAAGAGAGAGATTTCATTGAATCATGCCATCCGTATGAGGAGACGGGCTATTCAATGAATCAAACGCTCCACTATGCACTCGAACAGCAGGCAGCAAAAACGCCTGATCAGGCGGCCGTTATCTTCGAAGATGGAGTGATGACCTATAAAGAATTGAACGAACAGGCTAACCGTATCGCCTGGGAGCTAATTGGACGGGGGGTAAAACCCGAAACGACTGTTGCCATTATAGGAAAGCGTTCACCTGAAATGCTGCTTGGCATTTATGGCATTCTTAAAGCTGGCGGCGCTTATCTGCCCATCGACCCGGATTATCCGGAAGAACGAATCAGCTTTCTGCTGGAGGACAGCGGTACAAACATTCTCCTGCTTCAGTCTGCCAGCCTTCATATTCCGGCATTTACAGGAGAGATTGTCTATCTCAATCAGACAAATAGCGGACTGGCACATCGTTTGTCCAATCCGAATGTGAACGTTCTCCCGCAATCTTTAGCCTATGTCATCTATACATCCGGCTCTACCGGGATGCCTAAGGGTGTTGAAATTGAACATCGATCAGCGGTGAATTTTTTGAATTCCCTACAGTCCCGCTATCAGCTAAAGCATTCAGACATGATTATGCACAAAACATCCTATTCATTCGATGCTTCAATATGGGAGCTGTTTTGGTGGCCTTATGCCGGAGCTTCTGTTTATCTGCTTCCTCAGGGAGGCGAAAAAGAACCTGAAGTGATCGTGAAGGCCATAGAAGAACAAAAGATCACAGCTATGCATTTTGTGCCTTCAATGCTCCATGCATTTTTAGAACATATAAAATATCGCTCTGTACCGATTAAGACAAACAGACTCAAGCGAGTGTTTTCTGGGGGAGAACAGCTGGGGACCCATCTTGTCTCCCGATTTTACGAGTTGCTTCCAAATGTTTCAATAACCAATTCCTATGGGCCAACGGAAGCAACCGTAGAAGCTGCATTCTTTGATTGTCCGCCACATGAAAAACTTGAACGGATTCCAATTGGAAAACCTGTTCATCATGTCAGATTATATATCCTGAATCAGAATCAGCGGATGCTGCCTGTTGGATGTATCGGCGAACTATACATTGCCGGAGCGGGTGTTGCCAGAGGTTATTTGAATCGGCCGGCATTAACGGAGGAGCGTTTTCTTGACGACCCGTTTTACCCGGGTGAACGCATGTACAAAACAGGAGACGTGGCGCGCTGGCTCCCTGACGGGAATGTTGAATTCCTCGGGCGTACGGATGATCAGGTGAAAATCCGCGGCTACCGGATTGAGCCGGGAGAGATTGAAGCGGCACTAAGAAGCATAGAAGGCGTAAGGGAGGCGGCCGTTACCGTACGGACAGACAGCGGCGAGCCGGAATTATGCGCTTATGTAGAAGGGCTCCAAAGAAACGAAGTGCGGGCACAGCTTGAGAGACTGTTGCCGGGCTACATGGTCCCAGCCTATATGATAGAGATGGAACAGTGGCCGGTTACGCCAAGCGGAAAGCTCGACCGAAACGCCCTGCCAGCTCCTGACGGAGCGGCAGATGCGGAGACCTACACAGCGCCGAGAAACGTGACTGAGATGAAGCTTTCTCAGCTGTGGGAGGACGTGCTGAAAAATGGCCCTGTCGGGATTCACGACAACTTTTTTGACCGCGGGGGACATTCCTTAAAAGCAACGGCGCTTGTCTCACGGATCTCAAAAGAATTCGATGTACAGGTGCCGCTAAAAGAGGTGTTTGCCCATCCGACAGTAGAAGGGCTGGCTACCGTTATCCGTGAAGGAACGGACAGTCCATATGAAGCGATTAAGCCCGCTGAAAAACAGGAAACCTATCCGGTTTCCTCTGCCCAAAAGCGGATTTATGTCCTTCAGCAGCTGGAGGACGGAGGGACAGGCTACAATATGCCGGCTGTGTTAGAGCTCGAAGGGAAGCTCAACCCTGAAAGGATGGACAGAGCTTTCAAAGAGCTGATCAAGCGCCACGAGTCGCTTCGGACCTCCTTCGAACAGGACGCAGGAGGCGATCCGGTGCAGCGCATCCATGACGAGGCGCCGTTTACGTTACAGACTACAGTTCTCGGCGCACGAACCGAACAGGAGGCCGCAGCCGCATTTATCAAACCGTTTGATCTCAGCCAAGCGCCGCTGTTCCGTGCCCAAATCGTAAAGGTATCAGATGAGCGGCACCTGTTGCTGGTTGATATGCATCACATCATTTCAGACGGTGTTTCCGTCAACATTCTGATTCGGGAATTCGGCGAGCTGTACAATAATCGGAAGCTTCCGGAACTGCGCATTCAATATAAAGATTATGCCGTATGGCAAGAAGGATTCAAAACAGGAGACGCGTACAAAACGCAGGGGGCGTACTGGCTGAAGCAGCTCGAGGGCGAGCTGCCTGTGCTGGATCTTCCGGCTGATCATGCCCGCCCGCCTGTGCGAAGCTTCGCGGGTGACAAGGTCTCATTTACGCTGGATCAAGAGGTTACATCAGGCCTTTACAAGCTGGCACGAGAAAACGGAAGCACACTGTACATGGTGCTCCTTGCAGCTTACACCGCGTTCTTGTCACGCTTAAGCGGACAGGAAGATATCATCGTCGGCTCGCCAATTGCCGGCCGTCCGCACAAGGATCTTGAGCCGATACTCGGCATGTTTGTGAACACGCTGGCGCTTCGGACACGCCCGGAGGGCGGGAAGCCGTTTGTACAGTATTTGCAGGAAGTGCGTGAGACAGCATTGGAAGCCTTTGAGCATCAGGATTACCCGTTCGAAGAGCTTGTCGATAAGCTTGAATTGACACGGGATATGAGCCGAAATCCAGTGTTTGATGCGATGTTAGTTGTTCAAAATAATGATTACGAGCCATTGGATCTTCATGATTTGCAAATGAAGCCGGCACAAGTTTCTCATCTCGTTTCTAAATTCGATTTGACACTACAGGCATCTGAGGGCGACGAAAATATTCATTTCCTTTTTGAATATTCAACCGCATTGTTCGAGAAAACCACCATTGAACGCTGGGCATCGCATTTAACAAATGTACTTAGCATCATCGGTAAAAACCCGGAGGTGACACTTAACCAGATCGACATCCTGACCCAAGAAGAGCGGCACCAGCTGCTTAATGAGTTTAACACCGGGCAAGCGAATCAATACGGAGTTCAAACAATCAGTCAATTGTTTGAGCAGCAAGCTGCACGAACACCAAAAGCTTCTGCACTTGTCAGCGGAGACAAAACACTGACGTATCAAGAGTTGGACGAGTGGTCCAATGGAATCGCACGTGCATTGCGCAGCCGAGGTGTTAAGCCGGACACACCAGTAGGCATCATGATGCATCGTTCGTTCAGTATGATAGCATCCATACTTGGCGTGTGGAAAGCCGGAGGCTGTTACGTTCCCATTGATCCTGAATACCCGACAGAACGGAAACGCTATATCCTCAGCGACAGCGGAACGAAACTGCTGATGACAATAAATGAAGCGGATCGGGGAGTAATTGCTGACTTTGAAGGAGAGATCTTGACGATAGAAAGCGTAGAGGAAGACGACAAATCGCCGCTGCCGCAAATGTCGTCTGCCCATCATTTGGCTTATATCATTTATACTTCTGGAACGACGGGCCGTCCAAAAGGGGTAATGGTCGAGCATAAAGGTATTGCCAACACTCTTCAGTGGCGGAGAAACGCTTATGCATTCAACGAGACAGATACCATTCTGCAGCTCTTTTCTTTCTCATTTGACGGCTTTATAACTAGTATGTTTACACCGCTTTTGTCAGGTGCAAAAGCCGTTTTGCTTCATGAAGAGGAAGCGAAGGATATTCTGGCCATTAAGCATCAGCTGTCTCGTCAACGGATTACACATATGATTATTGTGCCTGTTTTATATCGAGCGCTTTTGGACATAGTGCAGCCGAAAGATGTAAAGACACTTAGAGTCGTCACACTGGCGGGAGAAGCGGCTGACCGCGAATTGATCGACCGCAGCTTAGCTATATGTCCGCATACCGAACTCGCCAACGAATATGGACCGACAGAAAACAGCGTGGCGACTACCGTCATGAGACATATGGAAAAGCAGGCATACGTAAGCATCGGCCAGCCGATAGACGGGACTCAAGTGCTGATTTTAAATAGCAATCATCAGCTTCAGCCAATCGGTGTTGCGGGAGAGCTTTGTATAGCAGGAACAGGGCTTGCAAGAGGGTACGTTAATCTTCCAGAACTGACAGAGAGAGCATTCACGCAGAATCCATTTAAACCCGAAGCACGAATGTACCGAACAGGAGACGCCGCCAGATGGATGGCCGACGGTACACTCGAATATCTCGGAAGAATCGATGATCAAGTCAAAATCAGAGGATACCGTGTAGAAACGAAAGAAATTGAATCGGTCATCCGGTGTATAAATGGTGTAAAAGACGCCGCAGTAGTTGCTCATGTAACAGCGTCAGGACAAACCGAATTAAGTGCTTATGTGGTGACAAAACCAGAGTTGAGCACAAATGCTGTACGCTCAGAATTACAAAACAAGCTGCCGGTGTTTATGCACCCTGCGTTTATTGAAAAACTGGACTCACTTCCATTGTCACCAAACGGCAAGCTGGATCGCGGAGCACTTCCAAGACCTGTACACAATCGCGAAGGTGAACGTCCATTCCTCCCGCCAGCCAGCAAAATGGAACAAATACTGGCGGATATATGGAAGGATGTACTGGGTGCAGAAAAAATCGGAACAGCTGATTCGTTCTTTGAACTTGGAGGAGATTCGATCAAAGCGTTACAGGTATCTGCGCGGCTTCACCGGATAGGCAAGCAAATGGCAGTGAAAGATTTGTTTAGCCATCCGACCATTCAAGAATTGGCAGCTTATATCCGTGATTCAGATACAAGTTCCAGCCAAGCTGCGGTTGAGGGAGACGTACAATGGTCGCCTGTTCAAAAATGGTTTCTTTCTCAAGATATAAGAGAAAAACACCATTTTAATCAGTCCGTAATGCTGCATCGAAGCACCTCTGTACAAGAAGACGCACTGCGAAAAACGTTAAAAGCAATAACGTGTCATCATGATGCGCTGCGAATGGTGTTTACACAGAATGAACAAGGAAAGTGGGATCAATATAATCGGCCGCTCAGTCATTCGGACGACGCGTTGTACGGCCTTCAGATGATTGATTTATGCACTGATGGAAATAGAGCGTATGAGCCTATTATCAAACGCCATGTACTTGATATTCAGCAGAAAATGGATTTGAAGAATGGTCCGCTGCTGCAAGCCGGTCTTTTCCACACAATTGACGGTGATTTCTTATTTTTATCGGCTCATCACCTCGTCGTTGACGGCATCTCATGGCGGGTTCTGCTTGAAGATTTGGCTTTAGGGTATCGCCAAGCTGCTGGCGGGGAGGATATCAAACTGCCGCCTAAAACAAGCTCGTTTAAAGCGTATGCGAAAAAGCTCTCTGACTACGCTGAAAGCCAGCAGCTAATGAAACAGCTCAAGTATTGGCGCGAAGCCGAAGAGTATCAAACAGAGGCATTGCCTTTTGATCAAATCGATGGAACTAGAGCACACGAGGGACAACGGTCCACAATTTCGTTTACCTTAAACGATAAAGAGACAGCAGTACTCTTAAAAGACGCCAACAGCGCATATAACACTGATACGCAGGACATGCTGCTCGCTTCTGTCATTCTTGCGCTGCGCCATTGGACCAATCAATCCGCCTTCAAACTATCATTAGAGGGCCACGGGCGAGAGGATGTATTAAAAGGAATAGATGTGAGCCGGACGATTGGATGGTTTACCGCCATTTATCCGTTATTGATTAAACTGAACGCAGACTTGCCAGATTCGGAAGAAAGCATGGTTCATGTGCTAAAAACAACAAAAGATACATTGAGACGTGTACCTGACAAAGGATTCGGCTACGGTGTCATCAAATATTTGACTCCGCTCGGCAAAAAAGACATCAATTTCACAGGTGCACCAGAAATCAGCTTTAATTATCTTGGTCAATTTGAAAGCGGCCGCACAGCTGAAGTACCTGAGGAGGACGCCTTCTCATTCTCTCCGCTGGGTGCCGGAGGTGATATCAGCACAACATGGAACCGTGAACAGTCGCTGGATATCAGCGCAATCGCTGCAGAAGGAAAATTGACTGTCAATATGACTTATGACAATGCCCGCTTTCAGCGCAAAACCATCGAACAGCTTAGCGAAACATGCCGTCAATTTTTATTACAGCTGATCGAACACTGCCAGAACAAAAGAGAAACAGAAAAGACGATCAGCGATTATGATGATCAAGAACTGACCGAGGACGCGCTGCAAGAGATCGCTGATATGCTCAGTTTTCACTAATGAATCCGTGAAGAAAGGTGCAGACACTATGGATAACATTAAAAAAATCAAGAACATTTATCCTCTGAGTCACATGCAGGAGGGGATGCTGTTTCATTCCTTCCTCCGTAAAGAGGAGGGGGCATACGTTGAGCAGTCGCTCTTCACCATTAAAGGAAGCCTCAGCTATGAATGGTTTCAGCGCAGCATTCAAGCCATTATCGACCGCCATGATATTTTCAGAACCGTGTTTTTGCCGCACGTCCCGCATTTGTCGGGACCTCGGCAAGTCGTGATGACAGAACGTGAATTCCATTTGAACAGCGAAGACATTTCTCATCTGTCAACAAACGACCAGAATGAGTATATTGAACGCTTTAAAGAGAAGGACAAGCAAAAAGGCTTTGATCTGCAAAAAGACATGCTGATGCGGATTTCTCTATTCAAAAC
Organism: Bacillus sp. GW821-FHT01G09; assembly: GCF_059422205.1. NCBI lineage: Bacteria > Bacillati > Bacillota > Bacilli > Caryophanales > Bacillaceae > Bacillus > Bacillus sp. GW821-FHT01G09. The sequence continues at coordinate 1,026,801 of NZ_JBWKWL010000002.1, read as the reverse complement.
AGCTAAAGATGAGCATGTCTGTATCTGGAGTCACCATCATATTTTAATGGACGGATGGTGCCTAGGTATTGTTATGCAGGAATTTATGCAAATTTATCAATCGATTCATGCAGGAAAGCCGCTTTCATTAGACCCTGTCCGTCCGTACAGCACCTATATTTCCTGGCTGACAAACCGAGACAAAGAAAAAGCAGCGGCCTACTGGGATACCTATTTAAAAAACTACAGCACTCCATCACCTCTGCCTCGTGTGTCTGATAAAGAAACAAAAGAAGGTTATCACCGTGAAGATTTGATATTTTCATTAAATAAACCACTGACAGACAAGCTGAAAGAGACTGCCAAACAACACGGCGTCACGCTCGCTACCCTTATTCAGACGGTCTGGGGTGTGATGCTGCAGCAATATAACCGCACAGACGACGTTGTGTTTGGCGCAGTTGTATCAGGAAGACCGTCAGAAATCCCGGGCGTGGAGCAAATGATAGGATTGTTTATCAATACCATACCGATTCGAATTAAAACACATCAAGACGAAACGTTTCAAGAACTGCTCATACGATGCCAGAAAGAAATGCTGGAAGCTGAGCCGTTTACCTGCCAGCCTTTATTTGATATTCAGGCAAACACCGCATTAAAACAGGAACTGATTGATCACATTATCGTCTTTGAAAACTATCCGTTACAGCAGAAAATCGCCGATTTCGCTGATCAAACCGATTCACCGCTGCAAATCGATCAAGTTCAAGTATCCGAGCAATCAGGATATAACTTTAATCTTGTCGTTGCTCCCGGCGAAGAGCTTGTCGTCAAGTTCAGCTATAATGCGTTTGTTTACGATGCTGCCTGGATCAGCTGTATCAAGAGGCAATTTACGCAAGCGCTTAGCACAGCGGCACAGCACCCTCATATGCCAATTGCTGATTTTTCTTTTCTTGATGCAACAGAAAAAGAGCAGATTGTCACACAGTTCAACAATACAAAAACGGAGTATCCAAAGAATCATACAATTATCGATTTATTTCGCGAACAAGCAGAAAAAACGCCAGACCATACCGCACTTGTGTATGGCAATATGTCTATTTCGTATAAAGAGCTTGATAAACGCTCTAATGCGCTCGCCAGAGAGTTAATTCAAAAGGGATTTCGGCAAAACGAGACAGCCGGAATATTGGCTGCACATTCTCCCGAATTCATGATCAGTGTGCTTGCCGTATTAAAAGCAGGGGGAGCATACCTCCCGCTTGATGCGGAGCTTCCGCCTGAACGAGTCAGCTTTATGCTTGAGGAAACGCAAGCAAAAATGCTGATTGTTCAAAAGGGATTGGAGCAAAACGCTACGTTCTCAGGAACATGTATCATTTCAGATGCGCAGGGATTGATGGAAGAGAACGATATCCCTATTAATATCAGCTCCAGCCCGGATGATCTTGCGTACATCATGTATACCTCAGGATCAACAGGCCGGCCGAAAGGGGTCATGATCACGAATCGCAATGTCGTGTCCCTTGTCAGCAACAGCAATTACACGTCTGCGTCCGGTGATGACCGGTTTATTATGACTGGATCTATCAGCTTTGACGCCGTCACCTTTGAAATGTTCGGGGCACTTTTAAATGGCGCAAGCCTTCATATCATTGATAAATCGACAATGCTGGCACCTGATCGGTTTGGAGCGTATTTGCTTGAAAATGACATTACAGTGCTATTTTTAACGACAGCTCTTTTTAATCAGCTGGCACAGGTACGAGCTGACATGTTTCGCGGACTCCATATGTTATATGTCGGAGGAGAAGCACTCTCTCCTGCTCTGATGAATGCTGTCAGGCACGCCTGTCCAGATCTCGCGCTTCATAATATTTACGGGCCTACGGAAAACACGACTTTTTCAACCTTTTTTGAAATGAAGAGAGACTATGCGGGGCCGATTCCGATTGGAAAACCAATCAGCAATAGCACCGCTTACATCTTAGATACAAAAGGACGTCTTTTGCCAATAGGCGTTCCCGGCGAGCTTTGTGTTGGCAGTGATGGTGTCGCTAAAGGCTATTTGAACAGAGATGACCTGACAAATGCTGTTTTTTCTCCTCATCCTTTCTTGCCTGGAGAAAGAATATACCGTACCGGTGATTTGGCGCGCTGGCTGCCTGATGGAAACTTAGAATACATCAGCAGAATTGACAGGCAAATGAAAATTCGCGGAAAACGAATTGAGCCTGCCGAAATAGAAGCGCGCCTGTTAGAAATGGAAGGCGTTCAAGAAGCAGCAGTGACATTGAGAGAAAAAGATGGAGAGGCGCAGCTGTACACTCATTACGTCGGTGATCACAAAAAAACAGATACGGATTTTCGCGCCGATTTGGCGCGTGTGCTTCCAGACTATATGATCCCGCAGCACTGGGTGCGTGTGGAACGGATGCCGCTTACCGGAAACGGAAAAATAGACCGCAGCGCGCTGCCTATTCCAGAAAATAAGCCTGCCAAACGACAGGACATCATATTGCCAAGAAACTTGGTTGAAGAAGAATTAGCGAACATTTGGAAGCAAGTCCTCGGTGTTAACACAATCAGTATTGATGATGACTTCTTTGCTATTGGCGGACATTCACTAAAAGCACTGCAAGTCATACATACACTAAAACATCAGCAGAACATTGACATACCGATTGATTTCTTGTTCGAACATCCGACAATCGCTCAGCTTGCCGAAAAACTTTATTCTAAACAGCTGAGAGCGGCAGATGAACAGCATGTGATCAAACTGAACCAGCACGGCGCGCAAAATCTTTTCTGCTTCCCGCCGATATCAGGATTTGGCATTTATTTTAAAGACCTTGCTTTATTACTGAATGAGAAGGCAGCCGTATACGGGTTTCACTTTATTGAACAAGACACCCGCATTGAACAATATGTTAATTGCATGACGGACATACAGCCTGAGGGCCCATACGTTTTATTAGGCTACTCTGCAGGCGGAAACCTGGCTTTTGAAGTGGCAAAGGCTTTGGAGCGCAAAGGATTGGAAGTCAGCGACTTCATTATCGTGGACGCTTATCTAAAGGAACAGTCTTTGCCTATCGATACCGGGAATGACGAATCTGCAGCATATCTGCCTGAAGCAGTCAGAGAAAAGGTGATGAAGAAAAAAAGAAACTATCAGGAATATTGGGCACAATTGCTGAATGAAGGCCACATCAAAGCAAGCATTCATTTCATCGAAGCTGGAATCCACCCCGAAACCAGCGAGAATACAGGCTTAACGAAATGGGAAGGCGCCTGTGGAAACTATAGTGAGTACACGGGTTTTGGCGCTCATAAAGACATGCTGGAAGGAACATATGCTGAAAAGAATGCTGACATCATCCTCGACATTTTAGAAAAGATCACTTCAAATAAAGCAATCCCGCACAAACAATAGAGCGGATTCGCGGACAAAAGCATTCTTTGTCCGCTTCTTTTTGTATCAAAGAATGGATCGATGACACTAGGGAATGATAACATCATCCTTTTTCTTGGAGGCTTGTCATGGAGCATTTATCTTTTCTTACGTTTATCATGCTGATTCTAGCCAGTTACAGGCTGACACATTTGATTGTATTTGACAAAATCACAGAATTTATCCGAAAACCTTTTATGAAAAAGAAAAGGATTGTTGATCAAAACGGGCATGTAGATGAAAAAAGCGTGCCGGCTTCTAACTTTGGATACATGCTCAATTGCTACTGGTGTGCCGGTGTTTGGTGTGCCATCTTGATCGGACTTGGCTATCTTTTTTTGCCTCGTATTGCAATACCGCTGATCTTTATTTTAGCCATTGCCGGAGCACAAGCGATCCTTGAAACGGCTGTCGGTGTCGGCGTAAAACTTATTGACGTGTTAAAAAGTCTGCAAACCATGATGAATGATAAAAAGTCCTAAAAGCGGTTCACAACATGCTTTAGGACTTTTTTCGTTTATTTAGTGAGATAGACATTCTGTTAATCACCCTTTTATAGCCCGGGAATACCGTAATAGCGAATAGTGAAAGTGATGTAATGGGGGAGAAGAAACAGAATGAAGGTTTGCCAAAAGTCGATTGTCCGTTTCCTTGTCAGCTTGATCATCGGAACGTTTGTCATTTCCGTTCCGTTTATGGCCAATGCGCAGTCTGACAGGGAGCTGAGAGCCGTATGGATTGCTTCCGTATTAAATATTGATTGGCCGTCCAAAAAAGGGTTATCTGTGAAAGAGCAAAAACAGGAGTATATCAAACTGCTGGACGATGTGCAAAAAATGGGAATGAATGCCGTTATCGTTCAGATAAAACCGACGGCTGATGCCTTTTATCCGTCAGCTTACGGGCCTTGGTCGGAATACTTAACCGGTGTCCAAGGGAAGGACCCGGGCTATGATCCTCTTGCATTTATGATTGAAGAAACCCATAAACGAAATTTGGAATTTCACGCGTGGTTTAATCCTTACCGTATTACAATGAATCATACAGATCTTAATAAATTGTCTGAGGATCACCCGGCAAGAAAACATCCAGATTGGGTTGCCGCCTATGGAAACCAGCTGTATTATCATCCAGGCATTCCAGAAGCGAGAGATTTTATCGTCAAAGGCATTGAAGAAGTCGTAAAACATTATGATATCGATGCTGTTCATATGGATGATTATTTTTACCCTTATAAAATAGCAGGACAGGAATTTCCTGATCAAGCACAGTATGAACAATACGGAAAAAACGCTTTTTCTAATATCGATGACTGGCGGCGGGACAATGTGAACCAGCTTGTCAAACAAATCAACCAAACAATTAAAGCTGCAAAACCGTATGTCAAATTCGGCATCAGTCCCTTTGGAGTATGGAGAAACGCAGCAGATGACCCGACCGGATCGAATACAAAAGCAGGCGTCAGAAATTATGACGATCTATATGCAGACACAAGACATTGGATCCAAGAAGGCGACATCGATTATATTGCTCCGCAAATTTATTGGAGTATCGGCTTTAACGCAGCGGCTTACGACGTGCTGGCTGATTGGTGGAGCAATGAAGTCAAAAATAGGCCTGTTCACTTATATATTGGCCAGGCAGCATATAAAATCAATAACAATTTTGATCCGCCTTGGTCCGACCCTGAGGAATATGTGCGGCAAATCACTTTGAACCGCCAGCTTGAACTGGTGAAAGGAAGCATGCATTTCAGTCTCAAGGATCTCAACAAAAATCCGCTTGGCATCAAAGACAGGCTCATCGCCGATCTTTACAGCAAGCCGGCACTGGTTCCGCAAATGCCTTGGCTTGACAATACCGCCCCAAAAAAACCGAAGCTTACGAAAGTCACCGAAGACAAAAACGGCAATCTTCTGCAGATTAAAGATCACCCATCAAATCAAAAAACGAAAGAAACAGCCTATTATGCGATATACAGAGCCGAAGGGAAAAAGCAGAGAACATTGCTGGCAACGCAAAGAAAAACACATGAGCAGCAAACCTTCTTAGATAACACGGCAGATCCTAACAAGAAATATACGTATTATGTCACTTCAGCAGACCGGCTTCATAACGAAAGCAAGGCTTCCAAACGAACAACAAAATAAGAAATGAGAAGGACGGCTTTCTAAGTCGTCTTTTTTTTAAAAGTGATTTTGGAGACAGGAAACGATGGTAAACCGCTGAATTTTTTAAAAAACAAAGGAGAGATTCACATGAATATGGAGGCGGTTTTTGGACTTTTTCCAGTATTGGAATCTGAGAAACTAGTACTAAATAAAATCGAAGAGAAACACGTACAGGACGTGTTTTACGTTTTCATTTCTCGTCTGGTTAGGTGCCACATTATTTTTTGTGCTGTTCGGAGATGCTGTGTTGACTGATCCGGCTGAAGAAGCCTTTTTGCCGAACTTTCTTCTCTTGGGAGCGGGCACCGCTCTTGTTTTATGCCTTGTGTTCTTTCTCTATCAAAAACTCGATCAATCACAGTTCGCGGTGATCAAGCTAGGTATATGGGGATCAGCGGTCGGTTTATTGATGGATACGATTTCCCTTTGGAATCATCCCCTCATCGTCCCGGCTTTATCAAAGGGCCAAGTTATTGCGTTTGCGATATGGATGGTATGCGCCTACTGCATGTATTTGCTCATTCCGCTGAAATTATCACATAAAAAATGATCCAGTTTTAATTTTCAGACTTTTCTTGTCAGGGAATGATTATAGAACTCGCCTAATAGGATGTTACAAAGATGTGAAGGAGGAAACGATGTGAATTTTGAGCTGACAAAAGAACAACAAATGGTGCGTGAAATGGTAAAAGATTTTGCGAAAAAAGAAATTGCTCCTCACGCTGAACATGTAGATCAAACAGGCGAGTTCCCGATGCAAACATTTAAAAAAATGGGTGAACTCGGTCTGATGGGTATTCCATTTCCAGAAGAATACGGCGGATCTGGCGGTGATACGATTTCATATGCCTTAGCGGTTGAAGAAGTCGGCAAAGCCTGCGGCAGTACTGGATTAAGCTATGCTGCAGCGGTCTCGCTAGGCGCAAGCCCTCTATACTACTTCGGAACAGAAGAGCAAAAACGGACGCATTTGACGCCGCTGGCTTCAGGCACAGCACTCGGATCATTCGGCCTGACGGAGCCAAATGCAGGCTCAGATGCAGGAGGCACTCAAACAAAAGCGATTTCAAATGGTGACGAGTATGTAATCAACGGCGAAAAGTGCTGGATCACTAATGCAAGCTACGCACGCACAGTTATTGTGACTGCAGTAACAGGCAAAAACAAAGATGGAAAAAACATCATCTCCGCATTAATCGTGCCAACTGACACACCAGGACTTACGATTACGAGCCCGTACGATAAAATGGGCGTCCGCGGTTCGAATACAGCGGAAATTTTGCTTGAGGATGTAAGAGTGCCTGCGGCCAACTTACTCGGCGATCCAACAAAAGGGTTTAAACAGTTTCTATATACGCTGGACGGTGGTCGAATCTCCATCGCTGCTCTTGCAGTCGGCATTGCTCAAGCGGCCCTTGACGCATCATTGGCATATGCGAAAGAACGAAAGCAGTTTGGACAGCCGATTTCTTCCTTTCAAGCGATTCAATTTAAGCTTGCTGACATGGCGATGGAAATTGATCTGGCACGGCAAATGGTGTTAAAAGCCGCCTGGCTGAAAGACCATAACCGCCCGTTCACCAAAGAAGCGGCGTACGCCAAGCTATTCGCATCTGAAATGGCGACAAGAGCTTGCAATCAAGCCATTCAAATCCATGGAGGTTCAGGCTATATGAAAGAGTATGGGGTGGAACGGATGCTGCGGGACGCAAAATTAATGGAAATCGGTGAAGGCACATCTGAAATTCAGCGTCTCGTGATCGCCAGACAGCTATTAAAATAAAAATGTAAACGCTTTCCCATCATTAAGAAAGGAGGAACAAGCAATGGCTGAACTCATCCATTCCACAATCGGCAGGCTGCTGGAACAAACAGCTGATGCGTATCCCGATCGAGATGCTGTTGTGTATCCAGACCGAAATATCCGCTATACGTACGCTCAATTTGACAGTCTGTGCCGTCAAACCGCTAAAGGTCTCATGCGGATGGGGATTGGAAAAGGAGATCACGTCGCCATATGGGCTTCTAATATCCCTGAATGGCTTGCCGTCCAGTTCGCAACTGCAAAGATCGGAGCCGTGCTCGTAACCGTCAATACCAATTATCAAGCACACGAGCTTGATTACTTGTTAAAGCAATCGGATGCCGCGGCACTTATCATCATGGATTCATACAGAGGCACTTCTTATCCAGACATCGTGAACAGTTTAATACCAGAACTGCAAGAAGCAATGCCCGGCCAACTGAAATCTGAACGCTATCCCTTTTTAAAAACGCTGATCTATATTGGCAATAAACGGTTGCCTGGCATGTATCATTGGGACGATACAGAGATATTGGCGAAAACAGTGACAGATGCTGAGCTTGAAGAGAGAATGAACAGCCTGGATAAAGACGATGTGATTAATATGCAATACACATCAGGAACGACAGGGTTTCCAAAAGGCGTGATGCTGACCCATTTCAATGTCATCAATAACGCTGCTAATATCGCTGAATGTATGGTTTTAACCTCTCAAGACCGCATGTGCATCCCGGTTCCGTTTTTTCACTGCTTTGGATGCGTACTTGGGGTTTTAGCATGTGTATCCGTCGGGGCAGCCATGATACCCGTGCAAGAATTTGATCCCGTTACCGTCCTTAAAACGGTAGAAAAAGAGAAATGCACGGCGCTCCATGGTGTGCCTACCATGTTTATCGCCGAGCTGCATCATCCGGATTTTGATGCATATGATCTATCGACGCTCCGAACAGGAATCATGGCCGGCTCTCCTTGTCCAAGTGAAGTGATGAAAGCTGTGATTGAAAGGATGGGCATGAAAGACATTACGATCGCCTATGGACAAACCGAAGCCTCGCCAGTCATTACGCAAACGAGAGCAAATGATTCCTTCATAAGAAGAGTCGAAACAACCGGCCGCGCCCTGCCACATACTGAAGTGAAAATTGTAGAACCCGGGACATGTCAAGAAGTTCAAAGAGGCATGCAGGGAGAACTGTGCACCCGCGGCTATCACGTCATGAAAGGCTATTATAAAGACAAAGAAGCGACCAGAAAAGCAATCAATCACGACGAATGGCTGTTTACCGGAGATCTTGCTGTCATGGATGAAGACGGGTACTGCCGCATTACCGGAAGATTAAAAGATATGCTCATCAGAGGCGGCGAGAACATTTATCCGCGGGAAATTGAAGAATTTTTATACCGGCATCCCGCTGTTTTAGATGTACAGGTCGTTGGTGTGCCTGACGCCAAATTCGGGGAGGAAGCTGCAGCCTGGATTAAACTGAAAGACGGTAAAAGCGTTTCACCTGATGAGCTTAAAGCCTATTGCAAAGGGAAAATCGCCCGCCACAAAATTCCGCGTTATGTTATTTTTACGGATGACTATCCGATGACGGCCTCAGGCAAAATTCAAAAATATAAACTGCGAGAAAAAACGATTGAAATGTTCAACCTATCATCAAGTCAATGAGGTGAAATCATGTTTACAAAAGTACTGATCGCCAACCGCGGAGAAATTGCAATGAGAATTATCCGAACATGCAGCCGTCTCGGCATTAAAACGGTCGCGGTTTATTCAGAAGCAGACAAGGACGCGCTCCATACAAAAGCCGCTACAGAGGCTTATTTGATCGGGGAATCGAGAGTCAGTGAAAGTTATTTAAATATAGAGAGAATCATAAAGACGGCGAAAAAAGCAAATGCCGACGCGATCCACCCTGGATATGGATTGTTATCAGAAAACAGCCGATTCGCTGAACGCTGCAAGCAAGAAAACATCGTGTTTATCGGACCTTCCCCTGATATCATCGCAAAGATGGGCAGCAAAATTGAAGCGCGAAAAGCAATGGAGGCTGCAGGTGTCCCTGTGGTGCCGGGCGTTTCTGAATCCCTCGGAGATATAGAGGCAGCCTGCCGCACCGCAAGTCAAATCGGCTATCCTGTCATGCTGAAAGCTTCAGCGGGCGGAGGGGGCATCGGAATGCAGCGTGTTGAAAATGAAGAAGCATTAAAAAAAGCGTACGAGGGAAACAAAAAGCGCGCAGCAGATTTTTTCGGTGACGGGTCGATGTATATAGAAAAAGTTATTGAACATGCGCGTCACATCGAGGTTCAGCTTTTGGCCGATCAACACGGCCATACAGTACATCTGTTTGAACGTGATTGCTCTGTTCAGAGGCGCCACCAAAAAGTCATTGAAGAAGCACCGTCTCCATTTGTAGACGATGAACTAAGAATGAAGATCGGGCAAACAGCGGTAAAAGCAGCGAAGGCAATCGGCTATACGAACGCAGGCACCATCGAATTTATAGTTGACCAGAAGCAAAATTTTTATTTCCTCGAAATGAATACGAGACTGCAAGTTGAACACCCCGTGACTGAAGAAATAACAGGCCTGGACTTAGTTGAGCAGCAGCTGCGAATTGCTGCGGGCCATACACTCACATTCTCCCAAAAAGACATCCAACGGAACGGGCATGCGATAGAGGTTCGAATATACGCGGAAGATCCCAAGACCTTCTTCCCGTCACCAGGTACGATCACTGCGTTTTCACTTCCTGACCAAAAAGGAGTCAGACACGAATGTGCGGTAGCAAAAGACAGCACCGTTACCCCTTTTTATGACCCGATGATCGCTAAGATGATTGTCAAAGGCCAAACCAGAACAGAAGCAATTGAAAAACTAGAGACAGCGCTTCGCGACTATCGTGTAGAGGGAATCAAAACAAATCTTCCGCTTCTCATACAGGCTGCGGCAACAAAGGCATTTAAAGAAGGGGATGTCACGACTGACTTTTTGAAACAACACCTATAAAGGAGGCAGTTGTCATGACGGTTAGCATACAAATGGCAGGAAACCTGTGGAAAGTCCACGTCAAAGCCGGCGACCAAATCGAAAAGGGCCAGGAGGTAGCCATTTTGGAATCGATGAAAATGGAAATCCCGATCGTTGCAGATAGAAGCGGAATCGTAAAAGAAGTCAAAAAAAATGAAGGCGACTTTGTAAATGAAGGAGACGTACTGCTCGAACTGAGCGATTCCACTCAATAATTTGGAGGAAGACCATGTCATATCCTAAAAAAGTGACAATCAAAGAAGTCGGCCCGCGTGACGGCTTACAAAACGAGCCCGTATGGATCGCAACAGAGGATAAAATAACCTGGATCAACCAGCTTTCCCGGACAGGGCTTTCGTATATTGAAATCACATCCTTCGTTCACCCGAAATGGATTCCGGCGCTTCGAGATGCTATCGACGTAGCAAAGGGCATCAACCGTGAAAAAGGGGTAACGTACGCGGCACTTGTCCCGAATCAAAGAGGACTGGAGAATGCGCTTGAAGGAGGCATTGACGAAGCTTGCGTTTTTATGTCCGCCAGCGAGACGCACAACAGAAAAAACATCAATAAATCCACTTCTGAGTCCCTTCATATACTCAAACAAGTAAACAACGACGCACAAAAAGCAAACCTCACAACAAGAGCCTACCTCTCGACTGTATTCGGCTGTCCGTACGAAAAAGATGTCCCCATTGAACAAGTCATTCGCCTTTCAGAAGCTCTATTTGAATTTGGAATTTCTGAACTGTCGCTTGGAGATACGATTGGAGCGGCTAATCCCGCCCAAGTGGAAACTGTACTTGAAGCTCTTTTGGCACGATTCCCGGCTAATCAAATTGCCCTGCATTTTCATGATACGAGAGGAACCGCTCTGGCCAACATGGTCACAGCACTCCAAATGGGCATCACGGTGTTCGACGGCTCGGCAGGCGGGCTTGGGGGATGCCCATATGCGCCAGGTTCATCAGGAAACGCCGCAACTGAGGATATCGTGTACATGCTTGAACAGATGGATATCAAAACAAATGTAAAGCTCGAAAAACTGCTATCTGCGGCCAAATGGATAGAAGAAAAAATGGGCAAACCGCTGCCGAGCAGAAATTTACAGGTGTTTAAATCATCTTGATAAAAGGGAGGACGCATACAATGGGAGACTCTATTCTTTTTACTGTTAAAAATGAACATATTGCGTTGATCACCTTAAACAGGCCTCAGGCAGCAAATGCTCTTTCAGCGGAAATGCTTAGAAACCTGCAAATGATTCTTCAGGAAATTGAATTCAACTCAAACATCCGCTGTGTCATCCTCACAGGCACCGGTGAAAAAGCGTTTTGTGCAGGGGCAGACCTGAAGGAACGGATAAAACTGAAAGAAGATCAGGTTCTGGCAAGTGTATCTCTCATTCAAAGAACGGCGGCTTTACTTGATGCCTTGCCGCAGCCGGTCATAGCTGCGATAAATGGAAGCGCATTAGGCGGCGGACTAGAATTGACATTGGCATGCGACCTTCGAATCGCAACTGAATCAGCTGTGCTGGGACTTCCGGAAACAGGGTTAGCTATTATCCCGGGCGCTGGAGGGACCCAAAGGCTGCCCCGGCTGATTGGCAGAGGAAAAGCAAAAGAATTCATTTATACAGGCAGACGCGTGACCGCACACGAAGCAAAAGAAATCGGCCTTGTAGAGCATGTCACGGCTCCTTATGACCTTATGCCAAAAGCAGAGGAACTGGCCGCAGCCATTTCTGCCAACGGGCCGATCGCTGTCCGTCAGGCTAAATTTGCAATCAATAAAGGATTGGAGACAGATCTCGCTACAGGTCTTGCGATTGAACAAAAAGCGTATGAACAAACCATCCCGACAAAAGACAGGAGAGAAGGGCTTCAGGCCTTTCAAGAAAAAAGACGGGCCGTATACAAGGGAATATAAAAGGGAGGCAATGCTCATGGATTATGAAAAGGAACGAACAGAACGGGCTGAACGGATTCGAAAAGGCGGAGCGGAAAAGTATCATCAAAGCAATCGGGAAAAAGGCAAGCTCTTTGTCAGAGAGCGGCTTTCCCTTCTCTTTGACGATGACATTGAGCTAGAAGACGCTTTTTTTGCGGAATGTATGTCAGACGGGCTTCCCGCTGACGGAGTTGTAACCGCTATCGGCAAAATCGGCGGCCATACCGTTTGCGTCATGGCGAATGATTCAACAGTGAAAGCGGGGTCATGGGGAGCAAAAACAGTTGAAAAAATCATCAGAATTCAAGAAACCGCCGAAAAATTAAACTGTCCGCTCATTTATTTAGTCGATTCGGCAGGCGCCCGAATTACCGACCAAATCAATGTCTTTCCAGGGAGACGCGGTGCAGGAAGAATTTTTTACAATCAAGTCAAATTATCGGGACGCATTCCGCAAATCTGTCTGCTTTTCGGACCATCTGCGGCAGGAGGCGCTTATATTCCGGCCTTCTGTGATATCGTCGTTATGGTAGACGGTAACGCCTCCATGTATTTAGGCTCGCCAAGGATGGCGGAAATGGTTATTGGAGAAAAAGTGTCTCTCGAAGAAATGGGTGGCGCCCGTATGCATTGCTCAATCTCCGGCTGCGGAGATATTCTTGCAGAGACTGAAGAAGAAGCCATACAGCTGGCGCGGGCTTATTTGTCTTACTTTCCGGCAAATTTTCAAGAAAAAGCGCCCATTCATGAGAAACGCCCGCCAAAACACTTCGACACTCCGCTTGCCGACGTCATTCCGCAAAATCAAAACGCGCCTTTTGATATGTATGAGCTGATTGAGCGGGTCATAGATGAAGACTCATTTTTTGAGATCAAAGCCTTATTTGCACCGGAATTATTGACGGGCCTCGCACGAATCCAAGGACAGCCTGTCGGCATTGTTGCAAACCAGCCGAAGGTAAAAGGAGGCGTCTTATTCCACGATTCAGCAGACAAAGCGGCTAAGTTTATTACCTTATGTGACGCTTTTCATATCCCATTGCTGTTCTTAGCGGATATCCCCGGTTTTATGATTGGCACAAAAGTAGAACAGGCTGGGATTATCAGACACGGAGCAAAAATGATTTCTGCGATGTCGGAGGCAACTGTTCCAAAACTCTCTGTCATTGTCCGAAAAGCTTACGGGGCGGGGTTGTATGCAATGGCAGGGCCGGCATTTGAACCGGATTGCTGTCTAGCGCTCCCAACCGCCCAAATCGCCGTCATGGGCCCTGAGGCAGCTGTAAACGCTGTCTACGCTAAAAAAATCGCCGAGCTGCCAGAAGAAGAGAGAGCCGCATTTATCAGCAGCAAACGGGAGGAATACAAAGAGGACATCAATATCTACCGTCTGGCTTCAGAAATGATCATTGATGCTGTTATCCCAGCCAATTCGCTGCGTGATGAGCTGGCCAAACGGCTCAAGGCATACATGACAAAGGAAATGACATTTACCAATCGAAAGCATCCGGTTTATCCAGTGTAAAAGCAAGAACTTAGGAGCGCAAAAAAAGCGCTCCTTTATATATTTACAATAACAACATTATGTCAACTCATTACCTTTGCATAAAACGCTTGGTTTTTTAGAATAGTAAATAAAGGCTGCCGCACCTCTAGCGGCAATTGTCAGTTTATCATAAAAAGGGGCCTACATTATGTATCATTTATATTCACATAACGACTTGGACGGAGTAGGGTGCGGAATCGTAGCAAAATTGGCGTTCGGAAAAGACGTAGAGGTCCGGTATAACTCTGTCAACGGCTTAAACGCACAGGTGCAGTACTTTTTAGAAAAAGCGAAGGAGAGCAACAGACAGGACACGTTATTCATCACCGATCTCGCCGTCAATGAAGAAAACGAAGAGAGATTGAATGAGTATGTTCATGCAGGGGGCAAAGTGAAGCTCATAGACCATCATAAAACAGCCCTTCATTTGAATGAGCATGAATGGGGATTTGTCCAGGTGGAATACGATGATGGAAGGCTCACATCCGCGACATCGCTTTTATATGGCTATCTCGTTGAAAATGGCTTCATGAAACCGACAAATGCCTTAGATCAATTCACAGAGCTCGTCCGCCAATACGATACATGGGAGTGGGAGCGGTACGATCAAAAACAGGCGAAGCGGCTTAATGATCTTTTCTTTTTGCTGTCAATCGATGAATTTGAAGCAAAAATGATCCAGCGCCTTTCCGCGCATGACGAATTTTTCTTCGATGATTTTGAAGAAAAACTGCTTGATTTAGAAGACGAAAAAATCGAGCGCTACCTCCGCAGAAAGAAAAGGGAAATGGTACAAACCTTTGTTCACGAACACTGTGTAGGCATCGTTCACGCTGAATCGTACCATTCAGAGCTGGGGAACAGGCTAGGGAAAGATAATCCGCACCTCGATTACATTGCGATTTTGAGCATGGGGTCAAAACGAGTCAGTCTCCGCACCATTCATGATTACATCGATGTGTCAGAAATCGCCGGCCGATATGGCGGCGGAGGGCATGCAAAAGCGTCCGGCTGTTCAATAACCGATGAAGTATACGAGTTGTTTGTAGCTGAAGCTTTCCGTATTGATCCTGTACGGCCGGATGCCTTCCGTAATATCTATAATCTAAAGGGATCTGCGAATGGATCATTATATGAAAATCGCGCACAAATGAGATTTTTTCTTTTCCCTTTAGACAACGAATGGAATATTCAAATTAACGGAGAAACCCAAGACGAAACATTCGCAGCGTTTGAAGAGGCAGAATGGTTTATTAAGAGAAATTATGCCGCATCGCTCGTGCGGGATGAAGTGTTTGTCGCATTTTTAGCGGAGAATCTGAAGCTGGCAAATCAACATCGGAAGTAAAAAAATATGCATAGGGGAGCGTCAGTCACCCCTATGCATATCCGCTAACTATCGTTTAAATATGGCTGTACGTTTCTTAATCACAAAATAAAGGGCTATCACGACAACAGCCAATATCATAATCGGTGTTGTATAAGTGCCCGCTATATTCTCAACATCATCCCACTGGCTTCCTAGCTGTATGCCTAAATAAACAAACAGAATAGACCATGGAATGATAGCAAGCACAGTCAGTACCACAAATTTGAGAAAAGGCATTCTGGCAATACCTGCCGGAATGGATATGGCATGTCTGACAACCGGTATAAAACGAGCCGAGAAGACAACTCCGGCGCCGTATTTCTGAAACCAGTTTTCCGACATGTCGATATGATGCTTTTTAATCAATAAATACTTCCCGTATTTGTCCAGAAATGGCCTGCCGCCATAGCGGCCGATCCAGTAAATAAAGATCTGGGCAATGGTACCCCCGATAACACCCGCAATAATTGCGCCAATAAATCCAATCGTGCCTTCCGATACCATATAGCCGCCATAAGCTAATACAATCTCACTCGGAATGATTTCAATCATTAACCCAATCGCAATACCCGCATATCCCATGTTCGTCAGCCATGTTAAAATTTCGCTTATCAAACTGCCCACATTCTTCACAACCTGTCCTAATCTTTTTCACTATTATATGACTGATTGACGAGCAAGATGGTTACAATTTTTTTACCGCAGCATTTCTTTCGTTTCCCGTTTGATCACATCTTCTAAATAGGCCAAAAGCTGAGATCTCATTTCGGAACGCATTAAGCCGATTTCGGTGCTCGCTTTAAAACAGCCTAGCTTATCGCCAATGTCATATCGATTTCCTTCCAGCAGCCGGGCGTGGATCGGCTCCTTACGGCAAACCTCACGAAGCGCATCTGTCAGCTGAATTTCGTTGCCCGCGCCTCTGCCAATTGTCTTCAAAACGGAGAAGATCGAAGAATTCAGCACATAACGTCCCATTACTGCGATTTCCGAAGGTGCTTCTTCAGGAGAAGGCTTTTCCACTAAATCGTTCACTTCGTATACATGCCCTTGAGACCCTGATGTATTTATAATACCATATTTGCTGACATCCTCAGGGAGAACTGACTGTACACCGACAACCTCTGTGCCATAAACGTCATATACATCCATTAATTGCCGAAGAGCCGGTGTTTCAGACACCATAATATCATCACCTAAGAGAACGGCAAAAGGCTCATCTCCGATAAAATGCTCCGCACACAGCACCGCATGGCCTAATCCGAGCGGTTCTTTCTGGCGGATGTAATGAATGTTGGCCAAATCGGCAATCTGCTGCATTTCCTTAAGTGTCTCCGTCTTGCCTTTTTCCCGGAGATTGAATTCCAATTCCGCCGACCGATCAAAATGATCTTCAATCGAGCGTTTGTTTCTCCCTGTAATAATCAGTATATCTTCAATTCCTGACTCTGCGGCCTCTTCTACAATATATTGGATTGCTGGTTTGTCGACGATTGGGAGCATTTCTTTAGGCTGCGCCTTTGTCGCCGGCAGAAATCTCGTTCCTAAACCCGCTGCGGGTATAACCGCTTTTCTCACTTTTTTTCTCATTCATCTTCACTCCTGATCCTGTATGTTTTTCAGCGAATCTCCAAATACCCAGATTCGGTTTCCGATAAAATTCATCATCATTCCGCCGATAGTGGCGGCGAGCTTACTCACCAAAAGCGAGCAGCCGCAATTTTGAAACAAATAAAGCAGCAAAAAGGTGATCCCCGACGCGGCAATATTAATCATGAGAAAACGCACGATCTCTTTCCCGTCAGCCTTACCTTTCACACAAAACGTCCAATTCCGGTTCCACACATAGCTGTTGACGATACCTGCAGTATAGGAGCAGATCTGCGCCGGCAGATAAGAGACATGACAAGCGGTAAGAAGAAAGAAGACACCAAAATCTATCAGCGTATTGCCGACGCCTACGGTGCAAAAACGGCCTAATGTCTTTATTTTTTCTTTCAGCGTAACGAACCTCCCTTCATAAAAGATGCGAGTGGCAGTCATATTTGTTGATATGGATTACTATAGCGGACAGTGTTGAATAAACAATTAATAAAATATGAACAAAACATGAAAAAGCGGGTATACCGCTCAATAGTTCTTATACTCTTGAAAAAACAGCCGCATTGACGGCTGTTTTTTTGTGTCTGAAAACTATCTTTACATAAAAATATAAACGGAGTGTTAGCCCCATCTTATCAATGAATAAATGTATCCAGTTCCTTTGTAGAATCGAACACTAACTCCTCCAAAAGTTTCTATACACAATTTTTTTAATGATGTAGGATGTTAGATAAAGGGATATCTTGGATAATGATGTAATCTACGTTCGATGTGATTAGTGGGAGGCCATGAACAATCCTGTCTTTTTATTTTCTGGACAATGGTCGCTAGGAATGGGGAAATTTTTTTGAACAATTTTGAAGGAGTGGTGCGATCTCCTCGAAGGAAGGAGAGAATGGAAACACATGAAGATGAGCTTTCAGAACAGGAACTGGGAACATTGCTAAACAGCTTCCGGCTACTTTATGCGTGCGATCTTCATGACCTGTTGTTATCAAAAAGAAAATCCCCCATTTTAAGGAAAAAGGAGGATGTGAAGTGATGAGGAAAAAGTGTAGCGTATGTTTATGGATTCTAGTTTTATTATTGAGCTGCTTATCTGGGAAGTCTGCGTATGCTGCCACTAGTACTACAATTGCAAAACATATAGGGAATTCAAACCCGCTTATCGACCATCATTTGGGAGCGGATCCGGTTGCGCTGACCTATAACGGAAGAGTCTACATCTATATGTCAAGTGATGACTATGAATATAATAGCAACGGAACAATTAAAGATAATTCATTTGCCAATTTGAATAGAGTATTCGTCATATCTTCAGCGGATATGGTGAACTGGACAGACCACGGAGCCATTCCGGTAGCAGGTGCCAATGGAGCTAATGGAGGCCGTGGAATTGCAAAATGGGCAGGTGCATCCTGGGCACCGTCAATCGCAGTTAAAAAAATCAATGGCAAGGATAAATTCTTCCTTTATTTCGCAAACAGCGGCGGAGGTATCGGAGTTCTCACCGCAGACAGCCCGATTGGTCCATGGACCGACCCAATCGGAAAACCGCTCGTAACGCCAAGTACGCCAGGAATGTCTGGTGTTGTATGGCTTTTTGATCCGGCAGTATTTGTAGATGATGACGGAACCGGTTACCTGTATGCCGGGGGAGGCGTTCCTGGCGGTTCAAATCCAACGCAGGCACAATGGGCCAATCCTAAAACGGCTAGAGTCATAAAATTAGGGCCTGATATGACGAGTGTTGTTGGAAGTGCATCTACAATTGATGCGCCTTTCATGTTTGAAGATTCGGGATTGCACAAGTATAACGGAACATATTACTATTCCTATTGCATCAATTTCGGCGGCACGCATCCGGCCGATAAACCCCCGGGTGAGATCGGCTACATGACAAGTTCAAGTCCCATGGGCCCCTTTACATATAGAGGGCATTTCCTGAAAAATCCGGGTGCATTTTTCGGAGGCGGCGGAAACAACCATCATGCTGTTTTCAATTTTAAAAACGAGTGGTATGCAGTGTACCATGCTCAAACTGTCAGTTCCGCTTTGTTCGGGGCCGGCAAAGGATACCGTTCTCCCCATATTAATAAGCTGGTGCATAATGCAGATGGATCTATTCAAGAGGTAGCGGCAAATTATGCAGGTGTAACACAGTTTTCCAATTTAAACCCATATAACCGGGTAGAAGCTGAAACGTTTGCTTGGAATGGACGCATTTTGACAGAGAAATCGACAGCACCCGGCGGGCCAGTAAATAATCAGCATGTAACAAGTATTCAAAATGGAGACTGGATTGCTGTAGGAAATGCAGACTTCGGAGCGGGCGGTGCCAGGACATTTAAAGCAAATGTAGCATCCACTATAGGCGGGAAAATAGAAGTGCGCCTCGACAGTGCAGACGGTAAACTTGTAGGAACCCTAAATGTACCTTCAACAGGTGGAGCGCAAACGTGGAGGGAAATAGAAACTGCGGTAAGCGGGGCAACCGGCGTGCACAAAGTATTCTTTGTATTTACCGGAACAGGTACAGGAAACTTGCTTAATTTCGATTACTGGCAGTTTACGCAACGATAGCACGGATAATGGGACCGTTTAAAAACAGACGGGTTGATGCACCGGCCAACATACCGGAGCAGCCCGCCATTATGGATATGCCGGTCAGATTTTCTAATACAGTAAAAGACACATTACGAAGGAGAGGAATAAATGATTCCACGCATTAAAAAAACAATTTGTGTATTATTAGTATGTTTCACTATGTTGCCAGTCATGTTAGGGCTAGGCGCTACTGAAGTTTTGGCAGCTAGTGATGTAACAGTTAATGTATCTGCAGAGAAACAAGTGATTCGCGGTTTTGGAGGGATGAATCACCCGGCTTGGATTGGGGATCTTACAGCAGCCCAAAGAGAAACTGCTTTTGGCAATGGACAGAACCAGTTAGGATTTTCAATCTTAAGAATTCATGTAGATGAAAATCGAAATAATTGGTATAAAGAGGTGGAGACTGCAAAGAGTGCGGTCAAACATGGAGCAATCGTTTTTGCTTCTCCTTGGAATCCTCCAAGTGATATGGTTGAGACCTTTAATCGTAATGGTGACACATCGGCTAAACGGCTGAAATACAACAAGTACGCAGCATACGCGCAGCATCTTAACGATTTTGTTACCTTCATGAAGAATAATGGTGTGAATCTTTACGCGATTTCGGTACAAAACGAGCCTGATTACGCTCACGAGTGGACGTGGTGGACGCCGCAAGAAATACTTCGCTTTATGAGAGAAAACGCCGGCTCGATCAATGCCCGCGTCATTGCGCCTGAGTCATTTCAATACTTGAAGAATTTGTCGGACCCAATTTTAAACGATCCGCAGGCTCTTGGCAATATGGATATTCTCGGAACTCACCTGTACGGCACTCAGGTCAGCCAATTCCCTTATCCTCTTTTCAAACAAAAAGGAGCAGGGAAGGATCTTTGGATGACGGAAGTATACTATCCGAACAGTGATAACAACTCGGCGGATCGATGGCCTGAGGCATTGGATGTTTCACATCATATTCACAGTTCGATGGTAGAGGGAGATTTTCAAGCTTATGTTTGGTGGTACATCCGAAGATCATACGGTCCTATGAAAGAAGACGGCACGATCAGCAAACGCGGCTACAATATGGCTCATTTCTCAAAGTTTGTGCGTCCCGGCTATGTAAGGATTGATGCAACGAAAAACCCTAATGCGAACGTTTACGTGTCAGCCTATAAAGGTGACAACAAGGTCGTTATTGTTGCCATCAATAAAAGCAACACAGGAGTCAACCAAAACTTTGTTTTGCAGAATGGATCTGCTTCAAACGTATCTAGATGGATCACGAGCAGCAGCAGCAATCTACAACCTGGAACGAATCTCACTGTATCAGGCAATCATTTTTGGGCCCATCTTCCAGCTCAAAGCGTGACAACATTTGTTGTAAATCGTTAAGAGCACAAAGACACACATAAATAATAGAGTGTCTGAATTGGCGATTTTCCGATTGGGAAATCGCTTTTTTATTTTGTTGCTGAATTACAGGAAGAAGAAAGGATGTACATAAAAACAGCAAAGGTTTAATCTTCATCTTTCCTAGTTTACATAATATATATTCTAGGAAGTAATTAAAATAAATAAATTTCTGTCTCAATATCAAAGTATACTTAAGTTAGTGAGACAGAAATTGAAATTTTGAAATTTTACTGCTGAATGACAAATCAAAAAAATGGTGTTGTCAATCCATAATAAACTGCTTCTAAATCCTCCAGCGTCATATCGCCATATGCGCATTTGATAACAGAATCAGCAAACACATCATAGTCATAATCTGTAGAAAATCCTTGCTGCAGCTGTTTTTCGTAAACTTCGATCTGATCTTTTTGATGCTGGATGTCTTTTTCCTTACCTGGATAGTCCGGACCATTTATCATATTACTCATTTTTTTGTACAGCACCATATACTGTTTCAGTATTTCATCCACAACGCAAACCTCCTATTAGATGATAAAAACGGACATCGTTACTGATGTCCGCCAAAAAAGCTTAACTAATTTGGTTCTGTTCCCCAAATCAGTTTTCCTTGATCATATAATGTGATTTTTTTCGTTGTTTTAAACGTATTTGATTTGAAAAAGGAATAATCGCCGCTTTGTTCATAATTGCTCCAGTCATCATTGTGAAGACGAAGCTGAATATTCCCTGTGCTTGCTCCCGGTGCCAACGTTCCGTTTTTAAATCCAAGTTCCAGATAGGTATCTGCACCTTGCTTTGGCTTATGCAACGTCACAAACTTGTGTGTCACATTGCCGCATCCAATCTGCGCGTAGTCACAGTCAAAGTTTTGGCCTTTGTTTTTCGCTTTATACCAGTAACGGGCAGTGACATCTTTTAAATCAACCGTGGTATTGCCGTTATTTTTTATTTGAAGCTGCGGACGGATTTGGTTGCTGTTCATACTCCCATCCCCTGCTCTGTATTGTACAGAAATACCGTTTTCCTGTGTGGGTTTATCTTTTGCTGGCGTTTCAGGAATATCCCTCGTCGAATCTTTGGTGCCGAGAATGTTTTCTCTAACGAATGTTCCTGAAGCAGATAAATCTGACAACCGCCAGCCGCCTGTTTTAGATGCCCCCGGCTTTAAAGCTGAGGATGATTCCTGCTTATCAGAAAGATTCCAGTTCACCCAGCTGATGGTCTTGCTGTCGAGATAATTCAGCCATTCCCGCGACTGGTCCAGGAATACACCGCCATTGCCAGACGCGTCGCTTGTTCCCCATTCTGTCACAAAAACAGGTGCTCCTTTGCTGAGTGCATAGTTTGCTTTATCCCGTAAAAATTGGCCGTGTGTGCCGGCATAAAAATGAAGTGCGTACATAACGTTTGCATCTTTTAGCTGGTCATCGGCAGCATCATTTACATCCTGGCTCCATGTACCGGTTCCGACAATGATGATGTTGTCTGGATCATTTTTGCGGATAACGGAAATCACTTCTTCCGCATACGGTTTAATATCACGCTTCCAGTTCACATCACCGTTTGGTTCGTTTGCAATTTCATAAATGACGTTTGGCGTGTTACCGTAAAGACTTGACATTTCCTTGAAGAATTCTTTTGCCTTCTCTTTATTTTGGTTTGGATTACCGTCATTTAAGATATGCCAGTCAATGATGACATATATCCCAAGCTCTTTTGCCGCTTCAACCGCTTCTTTTACTTTATTTTTCACGGACGGGTTGTCAATATAACCGCCATCTGCCGTATACATCGCTGCACGGAAAACGGTGATACCCCAATCGTCCCTCAGCCATTTTAAGCTGTCTTTATTGACATATTCTCCATACCATTGCAATCCGTGTGAACTGATCCCCTTCAGCTGTACCGCTTTACCGTCTCGGTTAACGAGCTGTGTACCTTTTATGCTAAGCTGGCCATTCTTGGCTACTGGCGTTTTTGTCCCTGCTGCTGATGCCGGCGAAGCCATCATGCCGCCCATTGTCAATAACGTAATCAATAAACACGTAATAAAAATAGAGATTGACCGTTTCATATCTGATCTTTTCCTCCTTCGCATCATTTTGGCTCTCCACTTCTTATGAGCACGAACTCATTGTAAAAATCTTTCTCATGATTGTCTATCAACCTAATTTCTTGTTTTTGGGAGGTTTAAAAGCCTGTCAATTTGCTCTATCTCCATTGAATAAGACACACATGACACATATAGAACAAAGAAAACTGGACTGAATTGGGACTTTACACGTCATTTTTCATTCGAGTCGAAAAATTAAATTTATTTCCAATAATGAAAAAGCTGCATTCAACTATTGAATGCAGCTTTGTTTTATATTTAAATTATGCTTCTTGTTTCTCATCTTCCCATGTTTCAGCGTTTTTCAGCCCTGGGATGTTTTTCGCTTTAAACACAGGATCAAGTCCTTGCTTACGCTGTTTCGCGTAATCTTTATACACTTTGTAGGCAACGTTTGACAGCAGCGTAATCACAATTAAGTTGATCAGCGCCATGATACCCATAAAGAGGTCCGCCATATCCCAAACGATTTGGAAGCCTGATAAAGATCCATACACAACCATAGCAATTACAGCGATACGGTAAATGTTCAGCCATGTTTTGCTTGTTTTAATAAATTCAATGTTTGTCTCGCCATAATAATAGTTGCCGACAACTGAACTGAATGCAAACAAGAACATTGCGACTGCGATGAAAGTCGGCGCCCAGCCTCCAATGTGATGGTTAAGAGCAGCCTGTGTGACTTGGATGCCGTCGCCTTTTGGTGTTACACTGTACAGCAAAATAATAAATGCTGTGGACGTACATATGATAAATGTATCGAAAAATACGCCTAATGTTTGAATAAAGCCTTGCTTTGCCGGATGGGATACATGAGCCGTCGCAGCCGCGTTTGGTGCGCTCCCCATTCCTGCTTCGTTTGAAAAAAGTCCGCGCTGCGCACCGATAACGATGATGCCGCCTATTCCGCCGCCGACGACTTGTTCAAAACCTAAAGCATTTTTAACAATTGTAGCGATCACGCCAGGGAAAGCCGTAATATTCGTGATGACAACAAATAAAGCGATAAGGATATAAATGCCTGCCATAACCGGCACAATTAACTGTGAAACAGCGACAACACGTTTTAAACCGCCGAAAATGATAAACGCAGTTAAAACCGCCAGAACTATGGCTACAACTATTTTATTCACATGGAATGCGCCATCCAATGCTCCAGCAATTGTATTTGTTTGAACAGCATTAAAAATCAAGCCGAATGAGACGGTAATTAAGACAGCAAAAACGATGCCAAGCCATCTCGCTCCAAGACCCTTTTGAATGTAGTAAGCCGGGCCTCCGCGGAAATCCTCCCCGTCTCTCACCTTATAAAGCTGCGCTAACGTACTCTCAACAAAGCTTGAAGCCATACCTACTGCAGCTACTACCCACATCCAAAATACAGCGCCTGGTCCGCCTGTCGCAATTGCTAAGGCTACACCAGTCAAATTCCCTGTGCCGACTCGGGATGCGGCCGAAATAAAGAATGCCTGCATAGATGAAACACCTTTATTTCCTTCCGGCTTCTCCCCTACTATTCTGAACATTTCAATAAAATAACGGAATTGGATAAAACCAAAACGTATGGTAAAAAATAATCCAAGCCCTATTAAAATATAAAATAGGTAATTCCAGATGAAATCACTTGGAATATTAATTAAACTATTGAAAAAAGACTCCATATTTACCTCCCGTTTTCATCAATTCAACACGAATTCGATTTTGATGTTAGATTTTTTAACATAACGAGTTTTATTATATCACAATATGACGAATTAGGAAGTTTTTTCGAGAAGAATATTGTCATAGCCAGATGTTACTCTGTCGATCCCTTCTCTATTATTTTCCTACGAATAAAAACATTCCTTGCAAGCTGGCTTTTTAAAAAAAGTGCCCTATTAACAATGTAATCATTTCTTCCCATTCTCTTGCCTTTCCCTTTGATTTAGCACATAAATAAAGTAATAAACCCTAAACAACAAACATATCATCTAAAATATGTTTTTATTCACACCATAAACCGGGTATACATACGCTAATAAAAGAAGTTTTCTCTTTCAAAAATAAGCAAAAAGATATATACTTAACAAGGTTAAATTTATTTTTAAATTTAATAAATCAGGTTTACTTTTAGGATGGATTGGGGTATTATTATAAAAATATTCAGTAATATTAAAGGAGGGGGAGATCATTTGAAAAAAGTAACGATATTGAAAGCATCCATCTTATTCTTGGCGATTGCCAGTTTTCATTTGTTCTCAATTCCCCACGCCTTTGATATCGGCCATCATTATAAAGCCGTAGCCGACCAGCAGGAAATGCATGAGATGAAAGCCGGCCAAAATGCTGATGATGAGAAGAAATCCATCACAGGGGCATTTACGCTGACCGCTTTATGGGCAATGGCTGTTCTGCTGCTGACCGCTGAAAGCAAAAGTACGGGATACTCCCGCAGACGTCAGCGGAAAAAAAGCTTTATACTGGCCAAATTTTATCAATCGTCTTATTTCGGCAAACTTCATGTTCAACATCACCCGATTATGTAACGAAAATATGAGGAGGCTGTTAAACATGTTGTTTATCTTAAGAATGGTGATTTTAGGCTTATTTTCTTTCACAGCGCTGAATTTATTTGTATGGCAGGGGATTGAAGTCATTCATGCTGTAACAGATCTATTCACCAACCATGAAAGCTGATAAAAAACAAACGAAACCCGCTCATATAGTATGAGCGGGTTTTTTATTATTGTTCTGTATGAAGGCGCCAAACAGCTGTAACCTTGCCTGATTCCTCTTCATCAAAAAAGAAAGAGCCATTGCTGTATCTGTCGTTTGTCCGCAACTCTTTTGCCTGCAGTTCTTTTCTGTCGCCTTTTTCTGTTTCTGCCATTAGTCGCTGTTCAAGACCGCAAGCGAACAGTGCTACAACACGGTGAGGATTCTTTTTCAGTTCCCTTAGCATTACGACACCGCGTTTTGCGCGGGATGTCTTCTCGAACTCAGAAAGACTCATGCGTTTTACCGCTCCCCGCTGTGTGAACAAGACAATTGAATCAGATTGCTGAAGGATCTCACCGGAGACAACAAAGTCATCCTCTTTTAAGTTAATCCCTTTGACACCTGCCGCACGCGCGCCAACTACATTCACTTCGTCTTCTCCAAACCATAGACCGTACCCTAAGTGAGTGGCCATAAAGATCTGGCTTTCCCCATTTGTTACATGTACATCAATCAGTTCATCTTCACCCTTCAGATTTAAGGCCACAAGCGCCTTAGAATAACGCTGTGCTTTATAATGGGTGAGCTCTGTCTTTTTCACCATCCCGTTTTTCGTAAAGAATAGAAGATATGCCGACGGATCAAATTCTTTTATCGGTATGGCCTTTACAATCGTTTCATCACGGTCAATAGTGATCAGATTTGAAAAATGCTGGCCCATGTCCTTCCATCTGATATCAGGCAGCTGGTGAACAGGACAATAGATGTAGCTTCCTTTGTTCGTAAAGAGCAGCAGCACGTCTGTCGTATTCATTTCAAACTGATGCAGCATCCTGTCCGTATCTTTCATTCCGAAGTCCTGACCGTTGGAAGCGGCAAATGAGCGCTGGCTCGTCCGTTTTAGGTAACCATCCTTCGTAACGGTTACATATACATCCTCAGATGCAACCATGACTTCGAGATTGATTTTAATTTCTTCAATTTTTTCTTCAATCACGGAGCGTCTCGTATCTGCATATTTCTTTTTCAGTGCTTTTAAGCTGTTTGTAATCACTTTTAGCAGTTTTTTATCATTGCTCAGAATAGATTCGAGCTCTTCAATTTTTTTACCGAGCTCTTCTGCCTCTTCCTTAAGCGCTGTGATATCGGTATTGGTTAAACGATATAGCTGCAATGACACGATGGCTTCAGCCTGAGGCTCCGTAAATTCATATTTCGCGATCAAATTGTTTTTAGCGTCACGTTTATCGCTAGAAGAACGGATTGTTGCAATCACTTCATCCAAAATAGACAAAGCTTTCATGAGTCCTTCTACGATATGATGTCTGTCTTTTGCTTTTTGAAGCTCGTAAACGGAACGGTTTGTGACAACTTCCTTTTGGTGTCCGATATATGCATCCAAAATAGACGGCAGGCTCATCAGCATCGGACGGCGGTTATGGATAGCCACCATATTGAAGTTATATGTGATCTGCAAATCAGTGTTTTTGTATAAGAAATTCAAAATACCTTTGGCATCAGCTTCTTTTTTCAGTTCAATGACCACTCTCAGCCCTGTTCGATCCGTTTCATCACGAACCTCTGAGATGCCTTCAACCTTTTTATCAATACGGAACTCGTCCATTTTTTTTACAAGGTTTGCTTTATTTACTTCAAATGGAATTTCAGTAATGACAATTTGTTCTCGTCCGCCTCTGATTGTTTCAATTTCAGCATTTCCGCGGATAATGATTTTTCCTTTTCCGGTTTCGTAAGCTTTTCTTATCCCGTCAACGCCCTGAATAATACCGCCTGTCGGAAAATCAGGTCCTTTAATGACTTCCATAAGTTCATCAACAGAACAAGATGGCATTTGAATACGCTTAATGACAGCATCAATGACTTCTCCCAGATGATGAGGGGGAATGTCGGTCGCGTATCCTGCTGAAATCCCGGTAGATCCGTTGACCAATAGGTTAGGAAACATCGCCGGGAGTACGACAGGCTCCTTGCTTGTATCATCAAAGTTCGGCACAAATTCAACCGTGTTTTTGTCAATATCCCGAAGAAGCTCAGATGCAATCGGAGATAATCGTGCCTCTGTATAACGCATGGCTGCCGGGGGATCTCCGTCGATGCTTCCATTGTTTCCATGCATTTCGATTAACACATTACGAACTTTCCAATCCTGGCTCATCCGCACCATTGCTTCATAAACCGAGCTGTCACCGTGCGGATGATAGTTACCGATGACGTTACCGACCGTTTTGGCCGCTTTTCTGAAGTTTTTATCAAACGTGTTTCCATCTGTATGCATCGCATACAGAATTCTGCGCTGTACCGGCTTTAATCCGTCTCTCGCATCGGGCAGCGCCCTGTCTTGAATAATATATTTACTGTAGCGTCCAAAACGGTCGCCGATCACCTCTTCTAATGGTAAATCATGAAATAATTCTGGCTGTGACAATCATTAAACCTCCTCAGCGACCGATAAGTTTTCATTTTCTAAAATATTGCTTTCTTCATCTAAGCCGAAAGCGACGTTTTTCTCAATCCACTTTCTGCGCGGCTCTACTTTGTCTCCCATTAACGTCGTCACACGTCTCTCTACACGTGCCGCATCGTCAATTTTGACCCTAACAAGTGTGCGGGACTCCGGATTCATCGTCGTTTCCCACAGCTGGTCTGCGTTCATCTCTCCAAGACCCTTATATCGTTGAATGGTATAGCCTTTGCCGACTTTTTTCAGGACATCACCCATCTCTTCATCAGACCATGCATATTCAATGATTTCCTTTTTCCCGCTTCCTTTACTGACCTTATATAAAGGTGGCAGCGCAATGAACACCTTGCCATGCTCAATGAGCGGTTTCATATAGCGATAGAAAAAGGTAAGAAGCAGCACTTGAATATGGGCGCCGTCAGTATCGGCATCAGTCATAATGATGATTTTGTCGTAGTTGATGTCATCGATTGAGAAATCTGCCCCGACTCCCCCGCCGATCGCATGAATGATCGTATTGATCTCTTCATTTTTAAAGATATCAGCAAGCTTAGCTTTTTCTGTATTAATGACTTTACCGCGTAAAGGCAGAACCGCCTGGAATCTGCGGTCTCTTCCCTGCTTGGCTGACCCGCCTGCTGAATCTCCCTCAACGAGATACAATTCATTTTTTGCCGGGTTTCTTGAACCCGCAGGCGTCAGCTTTCCGCTTAAAGTCGCTTCTGATTTTTTTCGTTTTTTGCCGCTTCTTGCTTCTTCACGGGCTTTGCGTGCCGCTTCGCGCGCCTGACTCGCCTTGATTGCTTTTTTGACAAGAAGCGTTGCGGTGTCCCGATTTTCCTCTAAAAAGTAAGCAAGCTGCTCTGAAACAATCGCATCCACCGCTGATCTTGCTTCACTGGTACCGAGCTTTCCTTTTGTTTGTCCCTCAAATTGAAGAAGCTCCTCAGGAATGCGGACAGAAATAATGGCTGAAAGCCCTTCCCTTATATCGGTGCCTTCAAGGTTCTTATCCTTTTCTTTCAGCAAAGCCACTTTTCGCGCATATTCATTAAAAGCACGCGTCATCGCAGTTTTTGCACCTGACTCATGCGTCCCGCCGTCTTTTGTTCTGACATTGTTGACAAACGACAAAATATTTTCAGAATAACCATCGTTAAACTGGAACGCAAAGTCCACTTCTATAGAATGATGCTCACCCTCAAACGAGACCACTTCAGACAAGACGTCTTTTTCTTCATTTAAGTAAGCAACAAACGCTTCTATGCCGTTTTCATAATAAAAGACCTCACGCTGGTCATTGCGTTCATCAATCAGCTCAATTTTCAGTCCTTTTAACAAAAACGCAGACTCTCTTAAGCGCTCAGAGAGCGTTTCAAAATTATAAGTGGTTGTGCTGAACATCGTTGGATCTGGCTTAAAGTGTGTAAGAGTTCCCGTCTTTTTTGTTTTGCCGATCTTTTCGAGAGATGTAACCGGTTTTCCTCCATTTTCAAATCGCTGCTGATAGACAAAACCGTCCCGCTCAATGGTAACCGTCAGCCATTCAGATAAAGCATTCACGACTGATGCACCAACTCCGTGGAGCCCGCCGCTTGTCTTATAGCCGCCTTGGCCGAATTTTCCTCCGGCATGAAGCACCGTTAAAATCACTTCAGGGGTTGGTTTGCCGAGCTTATGCATTCCGGTCGGCATGCCGCGGCCTCTATCCTGTACAGAAATACTATTGTCTTTATGTATTTTGACGATTATGTGATCTCCATGGCCGGCAAGCACCTCGTCGACAGAGTTATCTACAATTTCATAAACCAAGTGGTGCAAACCCCGCGCGTCAGTAGAGCCAATATACATACCCGGCCTTTTCCTGACAGCCTCAAGGCCTTCGAGCACCTGTATGGCATCTTCGTTGTAATCAAATTGCTGTTTTCTAGCCAAACGTACAAACCCCTTTCAAAAACTAACATTGTCTTTCTCTTTTCAGTGTTACACATCATTTGTATATAAGATATTTTTTATAAACCTCGCCTCGAGCCAGTACTGCCTTGGACTCCTCATTATAACCAATATGTTTGCAATCGCAACATAGAGCTAACGAATCAGTTCTTCTCAAAACATCGGCTAGTGCTGTTTTTACACTATGAGAACGTATGTTTGTTTATTATATATAAAGCAGCAGACCTTCGCAAATCGAACGGCCGAAACCCAGCTGGACAAGGTATTCAAAAAAAGCTGTTCAAGCTTTATTGTATCTGTTTCACCGTAATACGCAAACAATATCTTAAAATTAAAAAGCAAAAATCCTTGAATTTACAAGGATTTTTGCAGTTCTGCACCTATTTTGTTACAGCGTGTGCCACTTTTATGCACAGATCCATGATAACCGTTCTGCCTTTTTCTTTTAGCATCTGGTATGCTTCCTCATTAACTAGCCCTTGCTGTGCCCAAAATACTGGCGCATCTGTCTCTAAAAACTCTTCCGCCACTCCAGGAAGCTGTTCTGAGCGCCGGAATACATTTACGATGTCAATCGGACCGTCTATCTCTTTTAAAGATGAAACGGCTTTGACACCTAGCGCCTCATCAATTGTAGGATTCACAGGGATAATTTCATAACCCGCGTCCTGCATTGCTTTTGAAACCATATGTGACGTTCTATCCGGACGGTCTGAAAGCCCTACTACCGCTATACGTTTGCTTCTTTGAAGAATCTCTTTAATTTCCGCTTTAGAAGGGTTTTGCATCGTGTGTCACTCCTTTTTCACTTATTTTACACGATCAAAACAGGAGAAATCAAAATATGATGCATGTTTGATTGGATTTGTAAGCAAACTTTACAAAAAAACTTATCATCAGATCATGACATCTCATGTTAAAATAAAAAGAAGGGAATTTGAAAAAGGAGAAATGTAGATGTTAATTGCTTTATTGATTATTTTGGCCTACTTGATAGGCAGCATTCCATCTGGCTTAATTGTGGGCAAGCTTGCCAAGGGAATTGATATTCGGGAGCACGGAAGCGGCAATTTAGGCGCTACCAATGCATTCCGTACATTGGGTGTAAAAGCTGGTTCGGTCGTCATAGCCGGAGATATTTTGAAAGGGACACTGGCAACTGCATTGCCTTTTCTCATGCATGTTGATATTCACCCGCTTCTTGCAGGAGTCTTTGCGGTTTTAGGCCACGTGTTTCCCATCTTCGCCAAATTTAAAGGCGGTAAAGCCGTGGCGACATCAGGAGGCGTTTTGCTGTTTTACGCACCCCTGTTATTTATCACGATGGTTGCGGTATTCTTCATCTTTTTATACTTGACTAAATTTGTTTCTCTCTCATCGATGTTAACAGGGATCTATACTGTTATATATAGCTTCTTTGTCCATGATACGTATTTATTGATTGTCGTTACCCTGCTCACTATTTTTGTGATATACAGACACCGAGCGAACATTAAACGAATTATCAATAAAACAGAACCTAAAGTAAAATGGTTATAAGCTTAAAAAACTTCTCTTTTGACACAGAATAGCCTAATACGTTTATAATAGAGAAAATTCAAATGAAGAACAAAGGGGTGTTCTGTTATGAATATGACAATTAACGAAGACGCATTGAACTGGTATAAAGAAGAACTCGATTTGGAAAGCGGAGACCAGGTTCGCTTTTTCGTCCGCTATGGAGGCTGCAGCAACGTTCAAAAGGGTTTTTCTCTCGGTGTAGCGAAAGATGCCCCACAAGAGGCTGGAGTCACTGCAGAAGCTGACGGCATTACCTTCTTTATTGAAGAAAGTGATTTATGGTACTTTGATAACCACGACCTTCTCGTCAGCTATTCAGAAGACGCTGATGAACCGGTTTTTGAATACCAATAAAAAAGAACGCACATCATGTGCGTTCTTTTTTTACAAATGAAATCGTATAAGATGATCGGTTAGGTTTTCTTGTTCCAAAACATATTTTTGTGTTTCACCCAGCAGATCAAAGTGAGGAAATTCACTTTTCTTATGGATCCATTCTTTTTTTAACCCGTACGCCGCTCCCCACTGAACCAGCTTATCAATGTCTGCACAGCCGGCTTTTGTCACAGTCCTTGCTTCCGGAAATCGGTCATCCAGCCAGTAATGTGTTAAAAATGCGATTTCTCCTCTTTTTACTGCTTGTTTCCACCGGTTAAGTTCCTCCCGTTTCACACCAAACGCCATATTCCGTTCACTTCCCTATTTTTTGGCCTTTTCATATGCTGTGTGCCAATCAGGAAAAGCTTTGCGGAATTGAATTGGCTTAAAGCTTTCTTTATCCACACAAATATGAGATGAGGTGGCTTTGATGGAAAGCTCACCGGCCGGATTATAAATGTGATAACCATAGACGGTTTTAAAGCCGTTATATTCCTCTATCCATGTATGTACAACCGCGGTTTCTCCGTAATGAAGCGGCTTTTTATAGGAAATATTGATATCAACAACTGGGGACAGAACGCCTCTTTTTTCCATATCACTATATAAAAAGCCTAAGTCCTTAATTAAGGCCGTTCTGCCGACCTCCATCCACACAAGATAATTTGCGTGATAGACAATTCCCATTTGATCTGTTTCTGCATAACGCACTTCTATTTCTTTTTTTGATACATGCAAGATTACTCTGCTCCCTTAACGTCAATTTAGCCCCATTTTACCATAATCAAATCAGAAAGAAAAAAAACCAGGTTTCCCTGGTTTTTTAAGAACGGTATCCGTTTTGTCTCGCTGCAGATTCGTCCTGTATTTCATTACGAAACGCTTCAATGCTCTGTTCGCGCCTTGCATTTTTTTCTTTGATACGCTGTTTATCTTCTCCTGAAGCAAACTCCATTGATGCTTCTGCTTCTTCTATATTTTCAATTGTATTTTGAACCATATCCTGCAATTTTTCCACATTGTCAGAACGATCATCAGGATTAGGCTTCTGATATTGATTTTGGTTCTTTGTCATTCGGATGTACCTCCTAGAAATAAACTCGATTTTTCGCTACTCGCCTTTTGTCTGCATGATGATCGGCCGCTGACCTGAAGTATCATGCATTTTTTCCCCTTTATTGGCTTTATATTTTACAGGCTTTGTACCCAAGTGGCTTGGAGCATATTGAGGCTGACCGTTTTTCTTGTTGTTTCCCATGTTTATCCCTCCTCAACAGATAGGTTTCTCAAAAGGAGGGGTAAACATGAATACAAATTAAAGGTTATTTTTGCTTAAATCGCTGTTCAAGCTTTTCCTCAAGCTGATTTAAATACTCTGTATTGGTCATCAGCTCTTTTTTGTTTTCCATGACGAGCTCATGAAAAGAACGTTTTCTCATCTTCTTCACGCTTCTCACCTCCGCATATTCTTTTATTTTTTCCAATTCTGAAAATTTGTAAGCATATTTGAGCATAAAAAAAACTGAATCTAATCAAGATCCAGTTTTTGTTCCATTTCTTTTTTTGTCATGGTGCCAACGTGTATGTCTTGGATAACACCTTTTTCATCTAAGATATATGTCGTTGGATATGACATCACGTTATAGTCAGCATTGATCCCTTTTTTATCAATCAGAATGGGGAACGTTAAGTCATACGTATCAGCAAACGCTCGGACCTGTTTCTCACTTTTCTCAGCTGAAGTGAAATTTACCGCAACAACCGCAAGTTTGTCGGGGTATTCTTTTTGCAGCTTTTCCATCGCAGGCATTTCCTGACGGCACGGCTTACACCAAGTTGCCCAAAAATTGAGCAGCACTTTTTTGCCTTTTGCATCCTGTAAAGAGCTTTTCTTCCCTGACAGCGTTTTCAAAGAAAAATCAGGTGCTTGTTTCCCCTCTTGAATTCCGACTTCTTTTTTGCTGTATGTTTGATATAAATTCCATCCCGTATAACCGGCAAGCATGATAAGCAGGATCCCTGCGAGCCATTTTTTCAGCATATGCCACCTCCGCAGCACATTGTGTCATAAAAAGAAGAGAAAGCGAAATGCCTTCTCTTCCTATTAATTCATCAGGACTGCTTCATTTTTTCACGAAGCACCATTTGAAGGATGCCGCCATGGCGGTAGTAATCAATTTCAACTTCACTATCAAAGCGGACGACTGCTTCAAAAGTTGTTACATTGCCGTCTTCATTGATTGCTCTTACAGTCACAAGGTCACGAGGACGAACTGTTTCATCAACATCTACCTCGATGACTTCTTTACCCGTTAAGCCGAGTGTATCCGCATTTTCACCTTGTTTAAACTGAAGCGGCAGCACACCCATGAATACAAGGTTGCTTCTGTGGATTCTTTCAAAGCTCTCTGCAATGACCGTTCTGATGCCGAGAAGGTTTGTTCCTTTTGCAGCCCAGTCACGTGAAGATCCCATACCATAGTCTTTTCCTGCTAATACGACAAGACCAGTTTTATCTTCTTTGTATTTCATGCACGCATCATAGATGGATGTTACTTCACCAGTCGGCCAGTACGTCGTAAATCCGCCTTCTGTACCCGGTGCAATTTGGTTTTTGATCCGAATGTTTGCAAATGTTCCTCTCATCATGACTTCATGGTTTCCGCGGCGGGAACCGTAGGAGTTAAAGTCGCGAGGAGAAACACCTTTTTCTTGCAAGTACTTTCCGGCAGGCGTATCTTTTCCGATTGCCCCCGCAGGAGAAATATGGTCAGTTGTGACTGAATCGCCGAATTTACCGACAACACGCAAACCTTTTAATGGTTCAACCTTGCCTGGCTCAACAGACATTTCTTCGAAGAATGGCGGGTTTTGAATGTAAGTTGACTCGCTATCCCATTTATATAATGCTTCATCTGTTGTTTCAATTTCGTTCCAGCGCTTGTTGTCATCAAATACTGTTTCATACTCTTTGCGGAATAGCTCTGGCGTAACAGTTTGCTTAACAAGTGCATTGATTTCGTCCATTGACGGCCAAATATCATTAAAGTATACGTTTTGACCATCCTTGCCCACACCGATTGGATCGGTTTTCAGGTTAATGTTTACCGTTCCAGCCAGCGCATATGCCACAACAAGCGGCGGTGAAGCAAGATAGTTGCCTTTAACAAGCGGGTGAATACGTCCTTCAAAGTTACGGTTTCCGGAAAGGACAGACGTAATCAGAAGATCATTTTTCGCAACCGCTTCTTCGATTTCCGGTGAAAGCGGGCCTGAGTTCCCGATACATGTTGTACAGCCGTACCCAACGAGGTTAAAGCCAAGCTCTTTCATGTATGGAAGAAGGCCTGAATTCACAAGATATCCTGTAACAACTTTAGAACCCGGTGCAAGTGACGTTTTCACGTAATTAGGCACCTTAAGCCCTAACTCAACCGCTTTTTTCGCTACCAGTCCGGCGCCGATCAGAACGTATGGGTTTGATGTATTTGTACAGCTTGTAATCGCAGCAATGGCGATCGCACCCGTTTTCATAACTGTTTCTTCGCCGTTAAGGAGTTTAAACTTAATTTCTTTATTTTCTTCCTCAGCATTTAAACCGAATCCTTGGTTACCTGCAGGGCTGACTAATTGCTTTTTAAACGTTTCCTGCATAGCAGATAGCGGGATCAAATCCTGAGGACGCTTTGGACCCGATAAGTTTGCTTCAATTTGAGACAGGTCAATTTCAACCACATCAGTAAATTGAGGGTCTTCCGCATCTGGAGTGTAGAACAAGCCATTGCTTCTGCAGTATGCTTCAACAACATCAATATGTTCAGGATCACGGCCTGTCAGGCGCAGGTAGTTAAGCGCTTCTTCATCTACTGGGAAGAATCCGCATGTAGCGCCGTATTCCGGAGCCATATTCGCAATTGTTGCGCGATCTGCAAGCGGCAGTTCAGCAATTCCCGGACCGAAGAATTCAACAAATTTACCGACAACGCCTTTTTCACGCAGCACTTGTGTTACTTTTAACGCCAAGTCAGTAGCTGTTGTTCCGTTTGGAAGCTTGCCGACAAGTTTCGCGCCGATTACCTCTGGAACTGGGAAGTAAGAAGGCTGTCCAAGCATTCCCGCTTCAGCTTCAATTCCACCGACACCCCAGCCGAGAACACCGATACCGTTAATCATTGTTGTGTGTGAGTCTGTTCCGACAAGCGTATCAGGATACGTTACAAGCTCGCCGTCTTCTTCAATGGCATGGACAACACTTGCCAAGAACTCAAGGTTGACCTGGTGCACAATACCTGTTGCAGGCGGCACTGCCTGATAATTGTTAAACGCTTTCTTTGCCCAGCTTAAAAATTTGTAGCGCTCTGCATTTCTTTCGAATTCCAAGTCCATATTTACTGCTAATGCATCTTCTGTACCCGCTTTATCTACCTGTACAGAGTGGTCGATAACGAGATCAACAGGAATTTCAGGGTTGATTTTATCAGGATCTCCGCCGACAGCTGCCATTGCTTTACGCAGTGAAGCCAGATCTACTACTGCCGGAACCCCTGTGAAGTCTTGTAAAATAACACGAGACGGTTTGAACGGAACGTCGATATCCTTTAATTCGGCAGTTCCCCATTTTGCCAAATTTTCCACGTGTTCTTTTTTGATAACGAAGCCGTCAACTTGACGCAATACTGATTCTAAAAGAACTTTGATGGAATAAGGAAGCTTCGAAACCTTTCCTATACCTGAATCTTCTAACGCTTTTAAAGAGTAGTAATGATATGTTTTCCCATTTGTAGTAAACGTTTTTCTCGCTTGGAAAACGTCTTTTGCTGCAGTTTTTTGCTCGTTTGCCATTCTCCAAAATCCCCCTTCAGATCAGATCATTCTCAGATGAACATTACATTCCATCACAATTTTCTCACAATTTCATATTAAAACAAAATCATACATAAGTAAATATCAATGTTTTTATTAAATACAATAAGTTCGACTTATGAGAAAAATGTACCGGTAATTTTTACTGTTTACGCTCTCTCATATAACACAATAAAAGAAGCCATATTATGATTGAGGTGATAATGATGGTCAAAAGAAAAGCGAATCACGTCATTAACGGAATGAATGACGCAAAAAGCCAAGGCAAAGGCGCCGGCTACATTGAAAACGACCAGCTTGTACTGACTGAAGCAGAACGCCAAAATAACAAAAAAAGAAAAACCAATCAATAACACCGAACTCTTTAAGGAGGTTCTCATTTTATGACCAATAAGAATACAAGTAAAGATATGCATAAAAACGCCCCTAAAGGACACAATCCCGGCCAACCTGAGCCTCTAAGCGGAAGCAAAAAAGTAAAGAACCGAAACCATACAAGACAAAAGCACAACTCAAGCCATGATATGTAAGAAAAGCAGACCTTAGTGTCTGTTTTTTTATGCGTTCACCCATTTATAATCCACCGCATATGATGTAAAGCAAGGTTGATATGTGGAGGAATGCTTCCATGAACCATTCAAAACGCAACGATGCGAATGATTTCGATAGTATGGATGAATGGCTTCGGCAATTTTTTGAAGACCCCTTCGCCTGGTACGACGAAACATTGCCTATTGATTTATATGAAACAAGTCAGCAGTATATTATAGAAGCGGATCTGACTTTTTTACAGCCTACACAAGTAACAGTTACCCTTTCTGGATGCGAGTTCATCTTAACTGTCAAATCGTCAGGACAGACTTTTGAAAAACAAATGATGCTTCCTTTTTATTTTAATGACAAAACCATTCAAGCCGAATGCGAAAATCAAATACTCACAGTCGCCGTCAATAAAGAAACAGAAGATGGCTCTTCTTTTTCTCTTCAATTTCCTCTCAGCTAAACATAAAAAGTCACTTTCATCCCCTATTATGAAAGTGACTTTTTTTCCGTCCATTTATCGTCAAATACCCTCTAGTGACTCTCCCATGGCCAAATAGCAGATTCACTATACAATAGAATATGATCTACTATCTCTTTTGACTAGACGTCTATCACTTTTTTCTATTCTTTTTTTACTGTGTTCTTCTAATCTCTCTTCGTATACAATATGGTTAGAATAAGGGGGAATGATTGATGCTGGAAGGATGGTTTTTATGGTTTATTCTGTTTTGGGTGATCATGATGGTAGTCTTATTATCAATCGGCGGTTTTTTCATGTTTCGAAAGTTTTTAAAGCGTTTACCAAAAGAGGACGGCAGATCAGAGCTTGATTGGCAGGATTACTATATTGAAAACAGCAGACATTTATGGAACGATGAAAACAAACAGTTTCTAGATGAATTGACTGCGCCGGTGCCAGAACTGTTCAGAGATGCAGCAAAAGCCAAAATCGCAGGCAAAATCGGTGAGCTTGCATTAAAAGAAAAGGTAGCAAAGATTGATCAGCAACTTATGATCAAAGGCTATATTCTCGCAACTCCTAAAAGAGACCATACCTTCTTAAAAAGGCATCTGCGGGACAAAAAAATCGATTTGGAACCTTATCAGACCCTTCTCAAATAAAAAACCTTTCCTGACAAGAGGAAAGGTTTTTTAATTCATTTGAATATTAGCTGACTGCAGCTCGTTATGAAGTTTTCGATATGATAAATACATGGCGATTCTCCAAGGCACAATCATACCGAAAGCCAGAATCCAAAACATTCCGCTCAGTGCACCATAATCGATTGATGTGCTCAAGATCGATTTCATCACGATTCTGATCACCAAAAGACCGACTAATATAAAAACAAATGCTTTAGAGCGTTTCATGTAAAT
Source organism: Bacillus sp. GW821-FHT01G09 (assembly GCF_059422205.1). NCBI lineage: Bacteria > Bacillati > Bacillota > Bacilli > Caryophanales > Bacillaceae > Bacillus > Bacillus sp. GW821-FHT01G09. Next base: position 987,912 of record NZ_JBWKWL010000002.1, on the reverse strand, counting down.
TTCATTATTTTTAATTTCGAACTTAGAAGTTTTGATTAGAAAAATAGAGAAAATCACACCTAAAGTGAATGCTTCCAAAAACTCTGCACCAGTTACCCAAAATACCGGAAATAAAAACATTAACGCTCCCGTACTCATAAAAATCGGCGGAAGAATGATTTTTTTTGGTGAAACAGGCTTGTCAGAGGACTTTATTCTGACCACCATCACAGCTACAGCCATTAACACAGCAATAATCGATGAAACTATAATCATCATACTTATCATTCCTTTGTTTCTCGGAGTGTTGATACTATATACTATACTCCAAAACAATAAAAAAAACCATTTTGAAAAGAAATGACTTTAATGTCCCATAACGCGGCTTACAGCTTCCAGCACTTTTGTTTCCTCAAACGGCTTAACAATAAAATCCTTTGCCCCCAGCTCAATTGCTTCCGTTACAATTCTTTGCTGGCGCATGGCGGTGCACATGATGACCTTCGCTTTAGGATCAAAGGTTAAGATATCACGAAGCGCTTTTATGCCGTTTTTCACCGGCATTGTAATATCCATTGTCACAAGGTCCGGGCGCAGTTTTTTATACAGGTGCGCTGCTTGTTCACCGTCCGCCGCTTCGCCTGCGATTATGTAATTTGCCTCTTCCAAGATCTCTCTGATTTTCACTCTCATGAACTTGGCGTCGTCTACAACTAAAACTCTTGTCATATTCCCCTCCAACAATCGATTTCCACAGATAATAGTCTTATTGTACCAAAAACAAAAGGATTAGTAGTAGTACGAAAGTAATTTACCGTCAAAAACCAGTAAAGCCTCCAAAAAGATCTGACAGCAAAATAATGATCAGGCTCATCCAATTAAAGAATAACAGCACACCAATCACAATCATCAAAACGCCGCCAGCTTTCATAATTAAAAGCTGGTTCTTCCTTATCCACTTCAGCTTTGTGATAAAAAAAGACAATAAAAGAAACGGTACCGCAAAACCGAGTACATATAACATCATGTATGGCACCGCTGAGCCCGGATTGGTGCCTGCAAGTGTGATAACAGCACCTAATATCGGACCGGTACATGGTGTCCATCCAGCTGCAAATGCCATTCCGATTAAGACCGACCCTAAAAACCCGCTTGGTTTATGCTTAAAATGGATTCTCCGCTCTTTCATCATAGCCTCAGGCCGGAACACACCGAGTGTAATGAAACCGAACAAAATAATAAGCAACGCGCCAATTTGCCGAATCGCATCATGATAATCCCTAAACAGGCTGCCAATAAAAGATGTTCCATAGCCTAAAGCAATAAAAATGACTGAAAAGCCAAGCAAAAAACACAAAGTATGAAACAGGCTTCTTTTCTGCAGCAGCAGCTTTTCTGTTTTTACATCGTCCATGCTGACCCCTGTAATATATGACAAAAAAGCTGGGTAAAGCGGCAGGCAGCAAGGCGAAATAAAGGATAAAAACCCCGCTCCGAATGTCAAAAAATAATTCACGTCTCCCATGTCATCATCCCTTCATGATTTGACATTCCTTCAAGTTATGACAAAATCATTTCATTTTTTTAACACTTTCACTTGAAGGATTTCTATTTTCAGAAAAAACTTATATAATTTAATTTGACATTGAGACATTATACTCCTTCTCATTTGAAAATTAGTATAAATATGGATATAATATAAACATTCACTTTGAAGATCTAATGTATGAAAGGATACATCCCTGTGATTAGAGAGCATCTATTAAAAGAAATTGAAAAAAAAAGAGCAGAGCTGCTGCAAATTGTCATGGCGAACGGAATGACATCTCATATTACGATAGAGCTCAGTCAGGAGCTTGACCATCTTCTCATACAATATCAAAAGCAGCGCCTTCGAGCAGTAGCGGGTGATGAATGATTGCAAAATAAAAAACCCGTATAAGGGTTTTTTATTTTATAACCATGTTTCTCTATATCATAATCTTTACGTATTATTTCGTTTGATTATTCATGGCTTTCATCATTTGATTGATTTTCTTTTGAGAAGGTTTCATTCCCATTTGCATCATCATCATGCGTAACATTTGTTCATTAATAGGCGGATTCTTTTTCAGGTAGCTCATCATATATTTACGAGCAATAAAAAACCCGAGTGCAACACCTATGAGCAATGCAACAACGCCCACTAGGATGCCAACCCATAAAGTCATTTTATTTCCTCCTTCATGTTGTCTAGTTTAAAGTGTACTAAACCAAAAGCTATTATACAACATTTACATCTCTTTTTCTTCGGTTTTAGACAAAATTTCTTTCTTTCACCGGATTTAGCCATCCGTAACGCTTCGAATTGAAATCCATTGCTAAAAAGCAAGGGCTAACTTTTCTTAACACTTCAAAGAATATCGTTTCTGCCTCGTAATCTCCCGAAGCCACAATTTCTATCATGTGCTCCTTCATCATAAACGTCGCGTGGCCTTTTGCTTTCGGCAAAGCTATTCTATAAATATAATCCAGCTGCCTGTAATCCGTCTTGTTTAAATTCATTTTTAACCGCTGATGCATATGTAAAATCGGGATTGGTTGTGTAATATATTGAATCTGTTTCTCTGTCATTTCATACTGCTGCTTTTCAAGGCTTGTCCAATGATAGTCTTGAAACAGCTCAAACATAACCGATTCCCGGCCGAAATAGTGATTGGCAAATTCCTCTTTGATAAGGTACGTATAGTAGTGACGTTCCATCTTTTCATCCCCTTTTCCAGCAGCATTTCATTTGCTCTCTATTATACAAAAGAAGAAAAGAAAGAATTGTCTATTACTGTTAAACAGCCAATACTATTTTTGTCGGATAAACAAGAAAAAGAGGATGATTTGGCTCATCCTCTTTCAAAAGCTTACTTATTGATTAATGCCTTAACTCGATTCACTACGTTCGGAACTGAGAAGCCGTATTCGTTAATGATGGTTTCACCTGGAGCAGATGCACCGAATCGGTCTATGCCGAGAACGTCACCTTCAAGCCCCGTGTATTTGCCCCATCCAAATGATGAGCCCATTTCAATTGCAAGACGTTTTTTCACATCTGCAGGAAGGACTTCGTTTTTGTATTCATCAGATTGTTTCTCAAAACGGTCCATTGAAGGCATGCTGACAACAGAAACATCAATATTTTCTTTTGCCAATTCAGCCTGCGCTTCAATTGCAAGACCTACCTCTGATCCGGAAGCGATGAGAAGAGCGTCAGGTGTTTCGTTTTTAGATTTAGAAACGACATATGCACCTTTTTCTACTCCTGCCAATGCTTCTTCAGATGTTTGATCGATGGTAGGAAGGTTTTGACGTGTAAGCACTAGCGCTGTTGGGTGGTCAGTGCTTTGAACTGCAAGCTTCCATGCTGCTGCTGTCTCATTGCCGTCTGCTGGACGGATCAAAGAAAGATTAGGCATCGCACGGAGTGAAGCAAGCTGTTCAACAGGCTCGTGCGTCGGACCGTCTTCACCAACCGCAATACTGTCATGTGTGAAGACATATGTCACAGGAAGGCCCATTAACGCTGCAAGGCGAATCGCAGGACGCAGGTAATCAGAGAAGACAAAGAAAGTTCCGCCGAATACACGAAGACCGCCATGAAGCGCCATACCGTTTAAGGCTGCACCCATCGCAAATTCACGTACACCAAACCAGAAGTTCTTGCCTGAGTAATCAACCGCTGTAAAATCACCGGCATTTTTAATTGTCGTTTTGTTCGATCCCGCTAGGTCAGCAGAACCTCCGACAAAGAAAGGAATTTTTTTCGCAAGTCCGTTGAGAACTTCACCGGAAGATGCACGGGATGCCAGGCTGCTTCCTTTTTCATACACAGGAACCTCTTGATCCCAGTCCTTCGGAAGCTCTCCTTTGATTGCCAGTTCAAGCTGTTCAGCAAGTTCAGGATAAACTTCTTTATACTTAGCGAATTGAGCATTCCATTCTTGTTCTTTTTTCTCACCTGATTCTTTAACAGCTGCAGCGAAATGCTCATAAACTTCTGACGGAACGTAGAAGTCTTCTTCATATGTCCACGCGTAAGCTTCTTTTGTTAATTTGCTTTCCTCTTTACCAAGCGGCGCACCGTGAACACCGGATGTACCGGCACGGTTAGGTGAACCGAATCCGATTGTCGTTTTCACTTCAATTAATGTAGGTTTCTTTTCATTTTGGCGTGCTTTTTCGATAGCCGCTGTTAATTCTTCAATATTGTTTCCATCCTCAACATAAAGAACTTCCCAATTCATTGCTTCAAAACGCTGTTTCACGTTTTCAGAAAATGAACGGTCGAGGTCTCCATCAAGAGAGATGTCATTAGAATCGTATAGTACGATCAGACGGCCAAGCTGAAGATGGCCTGCGAGTGAAGCGGCTTCAGAAGAAATACCTTCCATTAAATCACCATCACCGCAAATACTGTATGTATAATGATCGACTACGTTAAATGAATCGCGGTTGTATGTTTCCGCTAAATGGCGTTCAGCAATTGCCATACCGACTGCCATGGCAATTCCTTGGCCAAGCGGACCTGTTGTAGCATCAACACCGGCAGTATGTCCGAATTCCGGGTGTCCAGGTGTTTTGCTGCCCCACTGGCGGAATCCCTTAAGATCTTCAATACTAAGATCAAACCCGCTTAAATGAAGCATGCTGTATAATAGTGCTGACCCGTGTCCAGCAGATAAAACAAAACGGTCACGGTTAAACCAGCCAGGGTTTGCCGGACTTACGTTCATAAATTTTGTCCACAGCGTGTATGCCATTGGAGCGGCTCCCATCGGCATCCCTGGATGACCAGAATTTGCTTTTTCAATAGCGTCTATTGACAGTGTGCGAATGGTAGCAACTGATTTCTTTTCAATTGTATCCATAAAAATCCCCTTCCTTATGTGTTGTACCCTTACATCATAAATGTCTGACGACTTTTTCTCAACTGTTTCAGCTTAAATTTGAGAGAAACTTGTTGAATTTTGTCACATAAGAGTTTTGATTATAGTATATGCAAAAGAGGAATACGATATTGCCGTATTCCTCTTATATTAGTGAAGTTTGTTATTTCTTTTTTCTCTTTTTAGCTTTTCTGGTGTTACATCATTGCCTTCTGGGTCAATGATTTTCACGCTTTTTAACGTGTTCTTCATAGAAGAACGAAAACCTTTCAAGTACTCTTGACGGAGCTTTTGCTGTTCGGCTTTTTCTTCTTCTGTAATAACGCCAGCTTTAGCTTTGGCAGCAAGCTCATTAATTCTGGCAATTTTCGCGTTTGAAATCATGTTAAACTCCTTTATTGCATTTTGTCTATATAGTACTAGATCAAAAAAAGTTTTACAACTGATTCACTCTGCTGTCTCTACATTCTCTATGTATTCCTGAAAACGCCGGTGAACGGTTGCTTTAGAGACATCATAGCCAAACCCTCTTAGGGTAGCCGCGATTTCAGCAAACGTTAGTTTATTCGCTCTTAGGCGGACGATCTCAGAGATTGGCACCTCTATTTTTTCTTTTCCACTGTTCTCATGTTGGTTTTTTAAGTTTTTTTGCGGTTTAAAACCGTTTTTTACTGCACGCTTCATTCCCCGTCTGATTTTCATGTTGTGAATCTTTCGCTGATACTCTTCCACAATGCTGACGATTTCCAAGACCATTGAGTCAGCCTCCGATAACTCCAGTTCACCTCTGTGAGCCGTTGTATAGACTTTCACACCTTCTCTGTAAATACAATGAAGCAGTGCGATTTTTGCGTTTCCCCGCCCGAGCCTTGTCTCGTCCTGAACCAAAATGACATCAATTCCAGCGATCTTAATCTCATCAAGCAGCTCAAATACACCATCCCGATCCATTTCATATCCGCTGGCTTTTTCTGAAATCACTTTGACGACTTCCATGCCGTTCTCCGCAGCAATGGCCGTAAGCTCCTCTTCCTGCCGCTTTAATGACGTTTCCTGCTGTTCTTTATTTGTGCTTACACGGGCATAAATGAGTGCTTTCATTTTATCTCTCTTTCCTCTCTATCTTACAGTTGCCAATTCATATGCATCCTGATGCTTCTTTTTCAATGGGATCACTAACTCATCACCCGGCTGGATATCAGATGTTTGTAGTTGATTTTTATCAGCTACCCATTCAATAAAATCATTTTTGTTTATCTTTTTTGTATCTGCTACCTGATCAGCAATTGACCAAAGTGTGTCGCCTTGCTGGACTTCTATTTTAACATACTGATTAAGCTCCTGGCCGCTGCTTGTATATGACAGCATAAGGATAACCGCGCTCAAAATCACTGTGAACAGACCGACAAAAATAATAGATTCTTTACTCATGATCATAACCTCCAACAGGAATGTTTGTTCGCATTTTTATAATTTCAGTATATACGAACAAACGTTTCTGTCAATTGTTTTTTCGAACCTATGTTTGTACTGTAAGGAAAATCATGCTATAATCTTCTTAAAATCGACGTTTTGAGGTGCGAAAAATGACGAAGCTATCAAAAAGGCAACTTGATATCCTCCGTTTTATTAAAGCAGAGGTTAAATCAAAAGGATATCCGCCTTCCGTGAGAGAGATCGGAGAGGCTGTCGGGCTTGCGTCCAGCTCTACTGTCCACGGCCATTTGGCCCGTTTGGAAACAAAAGGGCTGATCAGACGAGATCCGACAAAACCAAGAGCAATAGAAATTCTTGATGAAGAAGTAGACATTCCGCAAAGCCAGGTCGTTAATGTACCGGTCATCGGGAAAGTCACGGCGGGATCTCCTATTACAGCAGTAGAAAATATTGAAGAATATTTTCCGCTCCCTGACCGCATGGTTCCTCCAGACGAGCATGTATTTATGCTGGAGATTATGGGAGACAGTATGATAGATGCTGGTATTCTCGATAAGGACTATGTCATCGTTAAACAGCAAAACACAGCGAACAATGGGGAAATTGTAGTTGCGATGACAGAAGAGGATGAAGCAACTGTAAAACGATTCTATAAAGAGGATACCCACATTCGCTTGCAGCCTGAGAACCCAACGATGGAACCTATCATTTTGCAGAATGTCAGCATTCTAGGGAAAGTGATTGGCGTGTTCAGAACCGTCCATTAATCTATTGATCTATCAGATGCATAAAATAACCCCCTCTTCCTTTACGGAGAGGGGGTTTGTTGTTCAAAAAAAGCAGGCTCGCCCTGACTTTTGGGTGCGAGCCTGAATAGGAGGAAAAAGAACATCATGTTTACACCATAATTATCCACCAAAAGATTGTTGAAGTCAAGAAATTTTCTTTCCTTCAGGAAACTTTTATCAAAATATGAACGTTTAGAATATTAGACGCTATCTTCTTAAAAACGTTTCATTTTTTAGGTCGTGGAAGGATGCGGTTTTATATTTATTAAGGGGCGAAGCAATTGAAATATACTGAAAATTTAGTACATAGTTTAATTAGTTCAACATTCTGATAAAACAGCTCGCTTTCTTCATATAAAATGTAATGTGTATTTCAATTTCACCTTCACCCAATCACTTGTGCAGTTCAAAATATATGGCATCGTTGAACAAGTCGGGTAGAAACCTTCCCCAAACATAAAGTCTCCACCAACACCCTTCTTTAAATTTAACCTTATATGAAATATGGTTGTGCTATCAAAAGGCCGTTTCATCATAAAAGTGCATATGCGTTTTTTCTTGTTTGTAATATCGAAGCCTGTCTTGAAGGGTTCCGGTATGAAATTCAAATTTGTGGCCGTCAGGGTCGGTAAAATAAATTGATTTTCGATCGCGTTCATCTCGTTCTCTGCCAGGCAGAATATTGACATGAAGTCTTTTTAATTTAGCTGATACCTCCTCAAATTCATGATCTTCAATTGTAAAAGCAATATGGGTATAAGAAAGCTTAATGTCATTTCTCGGGATGTCTGGTTCTTCATTAAGAGCTAGCCAGATGCCGTTCATATCAAAATATGCAGTTGTTCTTCCCTTTACCAAAAGCTTTGCACCAAACACTTTTTGATAAAAATCAATCGATGTATCCAAATGCGAAACTGAAAATAGCAAGTGATTGATTCCTTTTATCTCCACAAATCATTCCCCCCTTGGTAGCTGATCATCCACATATACGACTTTTTTCATAAAAAGATTCATACAGCTGAAAAAAATACCAGTGTAAACAAAAACGGACTGTTTAAAATAGTAACATGACCATTATGAATGGTTTTGAATTGCATTATTTATCGTTTGTTTACGCCCAATAATTTTCTTCAAAAAATAACAATTTAGGTGGTCAAATGAAACATATCATTGCGCTTGCTTCAAAGATTGCTTTCACTCTCGCCCTTTTATATGTGATTTTGGACAGAGTCTATCACGCATCCTTCTTAAGTGTGATGTTTATTGCACTTTTCTTAGGTTTTGTTTCCTATCTTTCTGGTGACATGCTCGTCTTACCCAGAACAAACAATATTACAGCTTCATTGGCTGACTTTGGCCTTTCATTCGTTATTCTTTGGGTATTTGTTTTAACCCAAACAAGAAACGATTTCTCACCATTTGGAGCAGCTCTCCTTTCCGCTGCCTGTCTTACTGTTTTTGAATACTTTTTTCATCGGTATTTACTGAAAAATGTCCTTGATGAAAATTTCCGAAATGAACTGTCAGCGAGAGATAACACGTTGCAGTATCAAACGGAAGCCGCGGACGAGCTGTTTCCCGAAACGAAAGAGAAGCATAAGGAATAGGAGGCTGTCTTATCGCCTCCTATTTTTCAGTAGCTATTTTTGAGAAAACGGAACATCACTTCTGTAAACTCATAAAACCTCTCATTTTGAGTAACAGCTCTGCTTTTTAAAGAAAAGATGCCGAACAAAGACTTTCGAAACCCTGTGCTCATTTCTATCTGAATACTTAAACCTGTTTTTGATTTATTTGCAATGTTATTCGGACTAACGCCCGCATGCGGATGGTCCGTATTGAGTAATACAGCAGGAAAACCGGCATGCTGCAATTTCTCAACTAAATCTGCCGCTCTTACGCGATCTGTACCGCCGACTTCGATCTGCTGATCTTCTTCTGCGTACCCGTGTAATGAAATGACATATTCATGGTTTCCCGTCATTTTAAGGGCCCGAGGTTCATCAAAGTGCGTACTCGTAATGTGCAGGACTGAGTTTCCTGTCGATTTTAAGCCTTCAAATAAATACATCGAGTACTCTTTGCTGAGCTCTCTCGCTACTTCACTTGTCCCGCCTTCAATACCTCCTCCGTGAATAGCTAAAACAAGAACAGGGCTTCCGGTTTCTTTCGTAACAACGCCATAATCAGAAGGATCTTCATTGTTTTTTAATTCCTCAAAATTCTGATATACATCTTCAGCATAAATTGAAGAAATCGGAGTAAACACCATAAAAATCAACAATAATTTTACAATTTTAATAGTTGATGGAAAACGTTTGGCTATGTTACAATCAACATGCTTCAAGGAATGGAGCAAACGGCGGAGCAGGGATACTTTGGCCGGTTTCATCTACTCCGCCTCTAAGTCCAAATCAACAGAATGTAGGTCTCTTTGAGGCTTTAGCACGAATTCTCTCGTCCTCCTTGTTAAATTTTTGTTAAATTCACAATATTATATACCATTAGCCCGGGCGCTGTTCTTCTCATTTTTGAATTTATGAAAAGTAAGCTGGCACCACCTCCCCCATTTTCCATACAAAACAAAAATGCACCTGCCCTTTGGCCTGTGCACTTTTTATTTTCTCTTCATTCTTCGTTTTTTTGCTTGATTTAATTTCATGATGTTTTTTTCAATTTTTCTTATGTTTCGCCTTTGCGGGATTGTTTTCATTTCATAATAAACAGAAATAAACCCGCTTACTGTCACTGCTGCAATATAAAGGACGCGCTGTTTGATCATCCGGTCAGCATGTCCATGATCATTCGCTTCTTTTTCCAGTCTTTCGATCACAGCTTTATCAAACAGCTGATCGACATACACTTGTTTCATTCCCACTGCAAACCCAGCAGCCAGCCAAAGAATCAGAAATAAACTGATATAAAACACCATAAACCCTTCCTTTCCTGTCTTGATGCGGTGCAGAATTTTAAAACAGTTCATCTCATTACAACTGGCAGACGAAGCTTCTTCTTTGTGTTAGGTTCTTTCAATAGGCTGGTTAATATGTGTAATGCTGTAATGAACAGTTAGAAATTTTATTCCAAACAGCCACATATGATGAACAGCGGTTAATTTGTTGTCATGTACAGCTTCTATCAGAAAGGTTTCAGATAAAGGAAGCGGACAAGTTCCCGCTCTTGTTTGCAGATAAATCCCCTCATCCCCCGCTCTGCTTTTTCTCCGCCTGCTTGTTAAAACCAGCTTCTCCTGATGATGATATGGTTTTAAAATACCTGTCATGCTGCTGAATGGAAGCGGTAAAGAAATATTCATATACCCTTCTCCATTTGAACGATACACTGAATAAAGAGCGGTAAAAATGGTTTCGTTTTTTTCATTTGTTCTAATCCAGGCACGTACTCTTTCCCTTCCGTCTTTTTTAGAATGAACACCTTTTATCTTGCTGTACATCCTGTACCAGTCAGGGTACGTCGAAAGATGTATTTGGCCGATTCTTCTGCTGAACCATTCGTAAATAATTGAAAGCGGCCGAAACCACGTGCTCCATGTTACTTTTGCTTTAATATTATATTCGATGGTTTGTTCATAAAACGAAAGAATGAGCGGCGCCAGTTTTTCTGGTGAAAAATCTTTTGAACGCAGGCTGCCCATATCATCCACAAGTCCGCTGTACCGAGCGTTATTTTCAGCTTGAATGTTAGCTAAAAATTCTTCTCCCATCTTTCTTTTTCCGTAGATACGGCTGAATGTCTTTATACTGTCTGCATCAAAAGGCTTCGGATCCTCTATTCTCCACCCTATGAGAGCGGGCAAGATAACACCAAACGCGTTGACAAAACCGTGAATCCAAATCATCTGATTGATGGTCAATGTAACTTCTTGCCGAAATACACCAAATGAGTAAATCAGCGAGAAAGCAATCGTTATCATTAAAACAGCGGAAGAAAGCCGAATAAGAAATGTCCCCGTCTTGGTGCGAAAGACTGCCGTGAACACCAAAAATGCATGAAGATAAATCGCCGCCATATAAATGCTAACCGCAATGACATCAAGTGTTTTTGAATATGTGATGCCCAGTGCGATAAGAAGGGGCGAAAGCAAAATCACCCATGTTATCCAACTGTACAACATCCGATGTTTTCTAATGGTTCTGCCGAGTAAGCCGTTAAAGATCGGGATCAGAAAAGCAGAATAGTGAAAGTGGACAGCAGTCAGCAAAATGATGAGAGGGCCAAATTGCATGATCTGCAAATGGGCAGCATAAGCAAAAAACCAAAATCCTCCTCCCGCCAAATAAATAAGACCGAACAAAACTGATGTCTCTTCGATTCTATGTATCTTTGTTTCCCAAAGGCGGAGGATCGCATACAATGCAATAAAAACTGTGTACATCCACCAGATAAGTGCGAAAACTCCAACCTCCGTCACAAGAGCCAACACTGCAAAGAATGCGGCTACAGGGTAGCACTGGATTAGCCCATATTCCATAAACTGAGCAGCACGAACCGGAGATTGACGAAAAACAAAAGGAAAAATTCCCGGCACGAAAAATAGAATGGATAACAAAACGAGTGCCTCTGCCACTGAAATATCCGGTGCTTCCGCTGCAAGAAATCCTATAAAACAAAGCGCACTGACTATGCCATTTCGTTTCATGATTCTCTCTCTTTCTCCTGAAACGTTCCTTTATAAAAGAAAAGAGTGCCAAGAATTGTATTTTGCACATGCACTTCAATGGTGAAACAATTCTTTTTTTCATCAAACGTTTCGCAAACTTCGGATGTACCGGTCAGCCATTTCGGCAGCGGGATTCTTTTTCCGCATATCAATAGCCATTGCTTTCCCGATGTGATCGTAAGAGAGCCGTCATGAGATGCCTCGAACGTCAAAACAGACAGCAGCAGATGAGGTTTGCCGAAGAAATCAAGTATTCTATTTTCTTTCTCGTCATATATCATTATCGCGTCAAAGAAACGTTTTTTGCCTTTAAAGAAAAATGTACGATTCCATTCTATTCCTGTATGTTGCGATTTCAAAAGACAAGTTCTATTTTGTATTGTAAATGGAATGTCTTTGCCTCTTTCTGAAAAGAAGCATCTGAAAAAAACACCCAGCTTTAACAGCATTCTAACCAGAAAAGAGCCTCCGCTTATTTCTGACATCGTTCCCGTCCCGCTGAATGTTTGAGACCCGTCTAATTGGTACCGTTTCCGCAGCTTGGGATGCAGCAAATGATAGTTAATAATTGATTTTTCATAAATCGAACTCACAATGTCACTTCTTTCTCTTTCGTTTTGTGCGCCTGGCACTGGGGAGCTGCAGGCTAAGAGCGCCGCTTGCTGCGGAAAACACACTCAACAGAACCCACATGAATATTTCGGAACCTAGACAAGCAAACCCCGCAAAGATACAAGCCTGGACACCATGAATGATCCATTTTCTTTTTAAAGGAATCAGCCACAAAATAGCTAAGCCTATCTCCGCTGTTCCTGCCAATATGCTTGTCTCAACACCTGCAAAGCCTTGATAGAACCAAAACAGGCTGAAAAACAGACACATGAACACATAGATGATAGAGGATCGAATGAAGCGCTTCGGATGTTTATTTTGCTCAACCCAAAGCCTTAATGCATCAAAGCTCCAGGCAGTCGCCCAGCCAAGCAGCGGCCGAAATAATAAACGATCGATCCATCTTCCCGGCAGTCCGTAGGCTGTTTTGTATTGGTACTGTGTTAAAAACGTCATTTTCCCATTTTCTCTCTGTATATACTTCCAGTAGCCGCTTCCATGCCGAATCAGAGATAATGGATGATCAGAGCCAAAAGCCAGTGAAGAAGACCTCTCAGATGAACATTTGTTGAAAACACCGACGGTTTCTCCAGTACCTGACACCTTTAATCCAAAGCCTATTTTTGTTTCGTAAAGAAACCTCTGTTTTTCGCATGGCTGTCTATTCAAATACGTGATATTTGAAAACCGGAGATCCCATTCCGTATGCAGTGATGGGTTTTGTGTATATTCCCAGAGTGTATCCAGATCAGATTTCATTTCGATTTCTACATAAATCGGTTTCTGCCTCACAGCCCCTCCTCCCTTCTATTTCAAGCAATTCCTATATTAGCATATTGGTCGATTTGAAAAGTGTATATCTCTCCAAAAAAAGTATCTTTATCCTAAAAAATGCATAAAAAAAGAAGAGAGGTTTCCTTCTCTTCCTTGGGATTCATTACTGAGTTTTAACCGTGCCGTAATGAGTAATTGTGACGTTCACACTGTATGTGATGTCGGCTTTACTGAAGGTGTCATCCCAGTTATTTTTCACCCTTTTCCATAAGTGAGGATATGTAAGTCTTAAAGATTCATCAAAACCAGCAACATCTGCTTTATAATCATGCTGAATTTTTTTTAATACCTGACCAACTATTTTCTTTACCTCGTTTTCAATAGTCGTTTCGAGACGATCTATAAACTGGGTGTCCAACGCCTCTTTTGTGTTCCAGTTTTCAACCAAATCGCCTTCTGATTCAATATCGACATGGAATGAAATATCCGTCCCTTTTACGACTGGCTGAATTTTGCTTTTGATTTTATTGATATCGTACGCTAACGTCTGTTGGCTCTTTTTATCATGACTTTTGACAACTCCGCCTTTTCCTTCCCCTCTAATCCATGTAATCCCCTCAGTTTCATATTCATTTAAGGTGCCGATCATTTTTTTCGATTTTCCGTTGATTACAGCTGCTCCGGAATACTTGATCGCTCCATTCGCCGCGACCACATTTTGCAGCAAAAAACTGTTGCCAGAATGCAGTTTTCCAATTAGTTTCGCGAGTGTCACAGGGGGAAGAATTTTGGAAACCTTATGTTCATTTTCACCTAATCCAATCAGCCGAAAAGCCGGAATTTCTCCGTTCTCTTTCAGCTGGAGAGCTTCTCTTGCTTCCCCTTTAGCAGATAAAACAAGACAGCTTAGCCTGATTTCATTATCACGAAAAAATTGATCCAGCATTTCGTCGATAGGAAATGTGTGCAGCACATCTTCACTCATGACAACAACTTTTAAATGCGGGCTAAACACTTCTCGGTCCCGTCTTAATGCAACCTCACTTCCGATCTGCTGTAATGAATCCCCTGTTTCACTTATATTAATATACGCTTTTTGCGCTCCTTGTCCGCTACCGCCTCCCCCGCTTGTGCCCGCGCCTGCCGCTTTTTCATTAACAAATTGATAGGTCAGCGTAATGTTGTCTTTTTTCGGATAGCTCCCGCCCTCTTCTTTTAACTCTTTTTCAGTGTTCGTTTCTTTTCCTTTATCAATTGCGATAGCGAATGTGAGACCCAGATCTTCTATTTCCCGGCTGCTCCAGCATCCTGTTACGCAAATCATCAGCAGACATACCGTGACCATAGCAGGCAATTGACGTTTTAGTTTACTTTTCACCTCTTTTCCTCCATTTCGAAATGACTAACAGCAAAATCGGCAAAGCGCCAAATATATACAAAGCGATATGACTGACCGTATCGCCCAATATAAAGACGTCATTTTCATTTTTCGGCATGCAAGAGAGGATATAAATAACAGGAAGCAGCCCAAACATACATGAAAGGGGTTTCTTTTTAAAAACCTGTGAGACTCCCAGGGAAGCTGCATAAAAAGTGATAATAAACGTGGCAAAAAGCTGCATAATCCAAATCACAAGCAGAAATGATTCAAACCGTTCAAATATTAAACCAGGTATTTCAAAACTTCTCATCAGATCAAGCCCCGGCCATGTTCTCGTCACAACTCCCTCAACTGATAGTGCACCGATGACCATAATCAGCGTAATCATATAAAAACTGGTCACAACGCCTGTCCCAATCACAACCGCTTTCACCGCATTTTTCGGCTTTTTCATAAATGCTACTAAAATGAGCATAATTTCTGAACATGTAAATGAAAGGTTCGTTGTCTTTACTCCTCTGAGAACCGGCATGATTCCATCTCCTAATACAGGGCGCAAATTGTTGATTTCAAATATGCCTAAACTCATGAGGGCTATCGTTAAAAAGATGATGACCGTAATCGGAAAAATCATTTCAAAAAGCCGTGCAATCGGATCTAGGCCTTGTGTAATTGAATAAAGCCCAATCCAAAGAACTGTCATAATGATGGCCCAAGACGGTGTCCCTTCGAGGAGAAAAAAATCCACGATTTCGGACATGACTCTGACTTCAAATGCACCGAGTGCCAGAAAATAAGCAATAAAAACAATACTGATCAGATGCCCGAGCCATTTTCCTACAATATGTCGGGAGTATTCATAAAAGGTCTCCTTAGGATACTGCTGGCTTAATTTAACTATAATCATCCCGGCTATTACCGCTAGGACCCCGCCTAATAAAATTGAAATCCATCCATCAGGAGATTGTGTTTGTTCTGTTACTGTCCGAGGGAGCGTAAGAACTCCGGCAGCAAGCATATAATTAATGATGATAATCGTTGCCTGAGCGGTTGTGATTTTACTGGTTGGGCTGAACATGAGACTTTATCACCATCCTGTCGAGTTCATCACTTCACCCGTTTTGTATTATCTGTATTCATCATTTTAGGCCGGCGCTTCATGACTAAAAGAGGCATTCTGATAACAAAGTCTTTCCAATCTTTTAAGTGATAGGGCACTGCCGGACTTGCGTATGGCACACCAAAGCTCTTTAGCTTTACGACATGGCTGCTTAGCAGCAGATAATACATAATGACTCCAAACAATCCAAACACCGCCGCACAAAACATCGCGCCAAACCGAAGCATCCGAAGTGCTATACCTGTGCTATAATGCGGGATGGCAAATGAAGAAATTGCTGTGAGCGCAACAACAATGACCATGATTGGACTGACAATCCCCGCCTGCACAGCTGCTTCCCCGATGATTAATCCGCCAACTATGCCAATTGCGGGTCCAATCGGTTTTGGCAGACGAAGCCCCGCTTCTCTTAAAATTTCGATCGCGACTTCCATAAATAAGGCTTCAATGAGGGATGGGAACGGAACACCCTGGCGCGTCCCGGAAATTGAAATCGCCAGCTTGGTCGGAATTAACCCAGGATGAAAAGAAATAAATGATATATATAAAGCGGGTGCAAATAACGTTATCATTGCTGCGATGAACCTCAGCAATCTGATGAGCGAGCTCGGGAACCACCGTTCATAATAATCTTCAGGCGATTGAAGCATCATGCTGAAAGTGACTGGAACAATCAAAGCAAACGGAGTGCCGTCAAGCAGAATGGCTACTCTTCCTTCCATTAATCCGCTTATGACGCGATCAGGACGTTCTGTACTCTGTACTTGCGGGAACGGGCTCAAATAATTATCCTCAATTAACTGTTCAACGTAGCCTGACTCCGGCAAATGATCGATCTCAATCCCTCTCACTCTTTTTCTTACTTCCCCGACTACTTTTGGATCTGCAATGTCATTCATAAAAGCGATGATTAAATCCTTTTTTAATCGTGATCCTACTTCAAATCTCTGCAATGTTAATTGATCATTTTTTCCTTGCTGTCTCAAAAGAGCTGTATTCGTACTCAACTCTTCTGTAAAGCCTGTGCGCGGCCCTCTGACAAGCGCTTCTGAAAGCGGCTCCTCGATACTTCGATTTTGTTTTTTTACAGTTCCCAGAAGAAAGGCCTGCGGTATTCCATCAATGAGAAGCGCTGTCGAACCCATGAAAACATTCAACACGATATCACTGATTTTCTCTGATTCTATGACATCACCGATTGATACGATTTGATTTTTTATCTGTTTCGAAGTTAAAATACCTTTGCTGGATTGAGAAATTTCATCGCTTACCTGATTAGGTTGATTCATGACTAACACTGATAGTCCTTTATTAATCAAGTCCTGATCAGACAGTCCTTCAACAAAGATCAATGCAGCTTTCACATGTAATTGAGTGATTTCAAGCTCACGGAAATGAACGTCCCCGTTATGTCCTATTTTTCTTTTTACATGTTCTAAGTCGTATCCGATGTTACCGGTTAACACATCCTGATCCTGCTTTTCAGCTGTAGAATAATCTGATTTATGCTGCTTCTGTGTTTTGTACTGATTGTTCCGCCACCTCATCATTGCACCTTCTTATACATGAATCCAAGTAAACACTTTATAGATTACATATGGAACGAGAAATACAACTAACGCTTGAAACCACACATTCCAATCAGTAAGTGTTGATATCATGTTATCCATCTGTCATTTCCCCTCTCTCTAATAGGATTATTTTTCCCGTATACCTATTTTTTATGTTCGTCTTTTTTCTCAATAAAAAAAGCATGATGAACATTTCATCATGCTTTCCAAAGAAATCAACCTGACCATTTTGCATTATTAAACACAAAATGAGCCTTTTAGCAGTCTGGGATAAACTACAATTCCAGCTTGAAGCTTTCTGCCTGATCTGAAACTTCCACAGGAATCCCCATTATCGTTTTCGGTTTGGATACGTAAACAAAGCGCATTTCTTCCTCTAATTGCTGAAACACTTTTTCACTAACTATAATTCTGGCCGGCTTCCCTGGACTGTTATCAATGGCTGCTTTGATTTTTCCAAGCATAAAAAACCTCCTGTTTTAGAAAATGGCACATTTACTATTAAAACAAAAATCGCAAAATAAATTGCCTGAACAGGAATTCCGGTTCAAACATAGCAGTTGCGGCTGCAAACAAGAATGAACGAAATGACAACATACACCTCTCTCTTTTTCGCGCATGCAGAATTCTCCCATTCACAGATCAGACTGGCGACTGACACGCTGTTCAACAGCAGCTCTAGCATAAATAATGCACGCTATGGACATGATCTTATTAGTTATTATATGATTGAATTGAAAAAAACATCATATGTCAAGAGGTAAACGAAATGGCTCAAAACAACGAAAATGCATTACCGGATATTACAAAAAGCATTACCCTGGAGGCTCCCATTCAGAAAGTCTGGGAGACAGTCTCTACTTCAGAAGGCATTGCCAAGTGGTTTATGCCCAATGACTTTCAGCTCAAAGAAGGACAAGAATTTCACTTACAATCGCCGTTTGGGCCGTCCCCTTGTAAAGTTTTGGCTGTTCAAGCTCCAACTGAACTTTCTTTTAAATGGGATACAGAAGGATGGGTCGTTACCTTTCAATTAGAAGACTTGGGGGAAAAGACAGGGTTTACCCTTATTCACAGCGGCTGGAAAGAGCCGAATGAAGTGATCGGCAAAGCAAACGAGAAAAGCTCCGTCGTTCGCGGTAAGATGGATGGCGGCTGGACTGGCATTGTAAATGAACGGCTTCGTAAGGCTGTCGAAGAATAAAAAAGAGAGAGGTATCTCTCTTTTTTGTTTTTTTCCAAGGGTTATACTTCACAATTTGAGTCCATCAATCATAAAACGTAACAGTTTTAGATTTACCAGAGTAATCGGTAACAAAGAACTCGGCCTTGTTATTGCTCCCATCTACAAATTTTCCAATACTGCCAAATGTGTGGCATTCTCCGGGTGAAAAATAGTTTGCCCCTACATAATCATCAGGATTGTCACCGGGATCATCCTCATATAAGTGCAGTGAAACAGAAAAAGGTGTGCTTCCTGAAAGGCACACTCTAAAATCTCCTCCGGTTGAGTATACCGTCGGACTTGAGTAAGTATATGTGTAAGTCCCCAACTTATCCCACTCTCCAGCCCCCGCAGTTCCGGCTTTTTCTGCTTGTGCCGTTAATGGAAAAACCGCAGCCAACCCTAAAACAGACAAAAATCCAACTACCTTAGTGAATCTCATCAGCTACACCACTCCTCTATTTCAATGATAGCCGCAGATACGTTTGTATCATTTCCGGCAGAGCTACATAATTGATCCAGCCTGCCTCCCTGCTTCTTAGGCAGGTGGCATTGGACATTATATTCAGCAGCAGCCGTTTTATGAATCCGTCTTTGTCTGGTTTTAAAATGTTCAAAATAAATGCATTCCCATTTGTACTGCTATCTCTTATAATTTGTTTAAAAGGTTGTACTTCAATCAGGGGGAAAAGGATATGGAATTAAGCTTCACAAAAATACTCGTTATTTTGTTTGTGGGTTTTTTAGTATTTGGGCCTGATAAACTGCCGGCTCTTGGCCGTGCAGCAGGAAAAGCCTTATCAGAATTTAAACAAGCAACAAGCGGACTGACTCAGGATATCAGAAAAAATGACTCAGAAAACAAAGAAGATAAACAAATGTAGGATAAATCGTTTGGGCCGATGAAAAATCGGCTCTTTATTTTGATTTATTTTTGTGTCATCTTTCTTTTTTTATCATTTGGACAGCCCTTTTTTCCTTCTATGATTTTAACTGTCCAAGCCGCAAAATCTACTCGCCGTATAATAAAGCGTAGTAAAAATAAAGGAGGAGTATATATGGGTTATTACAAAAAATACAAAGAAGAGTATTATACGGTCAAAAAAACGTATTATAAGAAGTATTACGAATATGATAAAAAATACTATGACCACCATGATAAAAAATATTATGACTGTGATTACGACAAAAAATATGATGACTATGATAAAAAATATTATGATCACGATAAAAAAGACTATGATTATGTTGTAGAGTATAAAAAGCATAAAAAACACTACTAAACGCCATTAACATCTCCTCGTTTTTACTTTCCCCCGGCTATTGCCGGGTCTTTTTTGTTTGTGCACTATATGTATATTTCTGAAGCTTCCCTTTCTATGAAAACCTTGGTGACTGAGTCTAAAAAAGAATAATGAATATTTAGTACATAGTTTAGTTAGTTCATAAGTGAGCGCATTCAATTTATTGCAGTTACAAAGAAACTTTTATAAACTCTTTGAGGATCCTACATAAAAGGAGAGGTTTTTTGTATAGAAACATCGTATTTTATCTCATTTTACTTTGTCTATTTATATCAGTTGTCATGAAAAGCTTTGAGGTGATAAGCACAATAGCCAATGTTATCTGCTTTGTTTTCGTATTGCTGTATTTTAAAGATGAAATGAAAACATACTCACGTAAAGCGTTAGCAATCCTAAGTATTTGTTTTCTTTTCTTAGTCGGTATCTGTGCTTTTATCATTTTACAAGGACAGACATTGATGAAACGTCACCTCTTTTTTACAGGCTGGGAAACGATAGCGGGCTTCCTTTTAATAATCGTTTCTTTAAGCATTTGTACTTTTATTTTGAGGAAAATTTCAAATCGGTTAAAACGATTTTGATCTCATTCTTTCCTCTGATAAAGGTATATAGCTTTCAGATTGGCGAACCGTTTCGTCCCTTACTTCATTCAAAATGAAATATTTTGTCTATTTATATACATCAATCCAGTTCCAAAATAAGGTATAATAAATGGCGAAACCACTATCTAAAGGGGGAATTTTGGTGAAAAAAGTATTGATTGCAGGTGCAGTAGGAACAGCCATTCTTTTCGGAACACTTCCATCAGGTATACCAGGCTTGCCCGAGGCAGATGCTCAAGTCGCAAAAGCAGCATCACAGCTGCCTAAGGGAATCGGCGGCCGCGCCTATCTGAATAGTACAGGCGCCGTTTTTACAGCTAAAATCAATCTTCCTGACACTGTAAAATATGATACGGTCTCTACTCCTTATATTTATTCAGGATTTAGGGCAACAAGCGGAACTGAGGCCGATATCGGGCTTCAGTACAGCAAACAATACAACGTCTGGAAGCCCCTCATGAAGGTGGGGTCCAAAAATGAAGAAACGTACATCGAAGGAAAAGACAAATTCACATACAATAAAGGCTTCCGCCCTGGAAGCACAGTCCAAATGACAATCTATAAAAATTTAAGCGGCAATACGCGCATGACCCTTTGGGGAACGAACAATGACGGCTACACCGGACGGATTATCACAGAAATTCAAGGAACCAACATCGGCACGATTTCAAAATGGAAAACCCTTGCTACCGCGGCTGTTTCGTATGAAAGCCAGCGTGATGCGATCAAAGCAACCTTTTCGACATCTTTTAACAACATCACAATCGACAATAAAGCCGTCACTCCTGTGGTAGATACACAGGATTTCGCAAAGGTTTCTGTTGCAGGAAATAACGTTACGATCTCTGTTAATAAATAAACGAAGCAGCAAAAAGCCGCCAGCATTGTCTGGCGGTTTTCCTTGGAGCATACTGGTCATAGTTCGTTTCTTCAGCTCTTTTGTTTAAACCTAACTTTAATAAGGGTGGAAATTGGTATGAAATATGAAAAAACAAGTCTTTTTGGAATGATTTTAGTTATTGTAGCACTTCTAATATCTATATATTTTATGTGTAATACAAATGCGTTGATACCTGCTGGATATGATCTAGCTATTCATGGAATTGTAATATCTAGAACTGTAATGATTGCTTTTACTTTGTATTTAGTTTCAAAGTTAGGATATTTTCTTCTGAATAAAAAAGATTAACTGTAGAGTTAATCTTTTTTATGTATTATACGTGTTTGTCCTTCAATTTTTATTCATCTTCCAGATTGCTTAATGAAATTAGGATACCTGCTATCTATTCACTGCACAATAAAAAGGCAGCATTAAACCGCTACCTCAAATAAAAGCTTGTCCCCATGTTTATAGTTGATTAACTTGAAATCATCAATGGTAAAGTTATAAAAATCTTTCACTTCAGGATTGATCCATAGTTCAGGTGCTTCAAACTGTTCTCTTTCCATTTGAATTTTCAAATTGTCTATATGACGTGTGTACACATGGCAATCCCCAATGTTAAAGATATATTCACCAAGCTCACAACCAGTCACTTGAGCAATCATGCGCTGCAACACATTATACTGGAATACATTGAATGGATTCCCCAACGCCATATCATTGCTCCGTGCTCTTACCTCGAGGTGGAGCTTACCTTGCTTAACATACCATTGAGTTTCGTATACACATGGCGTTAAGGCCATTGCGTCTAAATCATCAGGATTCCACAGCATTGTAATGTGTCTGCGTGAAGACGGGTTGTTCTTCAATTGATGAAGAAGATAGTCTACCTGATCCACTTTTTCTCCATTTAGACTTCTGTTTTTCTTCCCCAGCTGAAATCCATATGCATGTCCGATGGTGCCGTCTTCTTGTTTCCACTGATCCCAAATATGTACGCCCATCTTGTTTAAATCATTAACATCATTAGATTTCAGCTGCCAAATCCAGAGCAACTCTTTAATGGCTGTTTTCCAGGCAACCTTTTTTGTCGTTAAAATCGGAACCTCTGAGTTGTCGAATCTCATTTGCTTACTCATTACACTTAGAGTATGTGCCGGTGTTCCATCTGAGTCCCACTTGGTTCTTACATCAAACTCTTCGTCTGAGATTCCATTATTGATAATATCCTTTATAATTGAATTGTATTGTTTATCGAATTGCGTCATGACTATTCATATCCTTCTTTCATTTTCAGTTGCTAAGCATAATTTATTACGAATGCAATATTATCGCAAATACTAAGCACTTGCAGATAAAATGAGATTCTTATTCCAATCACTGTGTGTTTAAAGAGGAGTTAATCCCCCCTCTTTTACACCTGTATTTCTCCATAACATAGTCTGTCACATAGCTCATAGTTACCGCCAGTTTGGTACATACACCGTTGATAACATTGTTGAGGATTATAAGAAATGGTTTGATATTGCGGCACATAAAAATTCAAATAGTCAGGTGTTTGTGTATACCAAATTGGAAATTGTCTAAACACATTAAATCCTCCAATAGCTTTTTCTGATTTAATGCATTGTATTTTACCTCAATATCAATTGTCATTTGTCCATGTGCAATTGGGCTTTCTTTAAAATAAATTCTCTCTAATTTCATTCATTTGATCATTAACAACTTTTTTATGATATTTGGCAGCAGTTCATTCCTTATATGATCTGTTTCTAACCGGTTTTGCTGTTTGTTTTTGATGTCTAACTCTAAATCCTTCAAAAGCAGTGTTAAAAATTACATCATAGAGCTCTTGAATCTTAACCATAACGTTCAAATATTCTTCAATGAGAAAGTCCCTTTTTACGTATACTAATCTCTCTATACACTTTACTATTATTTTACAGTGATTGAGTGCTCTCTCTCGCTCTTATTTTCATAAACAGCTATCCGTTTTGTTTTTCAGAAAGTGTTTTAAACAGCCTCTTTTTACAATTCTTATTTCATTTGACCATACCATATCATTTAAACTTCATAAATTAAATTCGAATAACATAAAGGAGGAATTTAATTGGGTTATTATAAAAAATATAAAGAAGAGTATTACACTTGGAAAAAAACATATTACAAAAAGTATTACGACAATGATAAGAAGCATTATGATTGCGACAAGTATTATGATCATGATAAAAAACATTATGATTACGACAAAAAGTATGATGACCATGATAAAAAGTATTACGATGATCACGATTATCATTACGAAAAAAAGTATCATGATGACGATGATCATTATTATGATTTTGTCGAATCATATAAAAAACATTACTAAATCTCTTAAACGTCTATTTATTCCCCGACGACATACCGGGGGCTTTTTTATGATATTTATCGACGAACTCAGATTTTTTTGTGCTCATGGCTGCTGTAAATTCAATTATTAATGAACACAAGTCATTTAACTTGGCTTATTATTAGTGGCATTACTAGTTTTTAGTTGCCTTCCCCTATTTATAAAAATTTAGATAAAAGTATTTCTTTATAGAGATGCTTGTTTCATCGACAACTCAATCCTAAAGTGGTAAAATTGATAAAAATGTAAAAACTGTAAATATAATAAAAGGAGCATCTATATGTATATAAGTATTATAATTTTAGCATCCATGCTTTTATGGGGGGCAGTTATCCACGAGCTAAGTAAACCTTCAAAAAAGCAAAGCACCAGAAAAATTGTTTCTTTGACATCTTTAGGTTCTTTATCGACTTTAGTTATTACTATTTCACTTTTTCAAAACTTCCCTTTTTAAAATTTGTTTTTAATTAAATCCTTCGTATTAAAATATTCATTTTATACATAATATTTATATGCACCTTGGCTGAAACCTCCATTGATCAATCACACAGTATGAAGACAGCCAAGGATTTATTTTGTTTACTTCGTACCTGTTGAACCGAGTCCTCCTCTATCCTCGTTTCCCAAATGCTCGACTTCAACCAATTCAACCGCCGGCATTTTCTTCATGATTCTAAACTGGCAGATACGATCACCCTTCTTAATTTCAGTATCACGCAATGCATAAGCAGGAAAGAACCAGAAATCGTTGTCTCCCTTATATGACTCATCGATAACACCCATTGAATTTGTTTGAATAACGCCAAAGTTCTTGTATGTACTTGAACGAGGGACGACATGTGCTTCGTAACCTTCAGGCAGCTCCATTGCAACACCTAATGGGACAAGCTTAAATTCATCTTTTTTGATTGTTACATCTTCAGCTGCCCGAAGATCAATCCAGTCTCCCTGCTCAATTTTGCTGATTCTTGTTTGTGTTTCATCTAGATACTTGATTTTAATTTGCATTGTCATGTACTAGCTCCTTTAATTTTTATTGACTATCATACAGTAAGGCTTGTTCTTGTGTCATTTTCATCAGTTATAAATTGAACGTCTTCAAAATCATTCTGTAAAGCATTGAAGTACAGTTTTTCAATGATTTTTTTGTTTTTACAGTAAATCGAAACGTAGCTATTATCTGCTATCAAAAGGACAAGTTCGCAATCACTGTCAGCAAACTCTTCATATATATTGACTTGATTAACCATTTTTCCATATGGAAATGCTTTCAGTTCAACAAAAATGGTATAGTACTGATTCGTTTTTAATTGTTGCTCAAAAACTGCCCCTTCAACAATTGCATAGTCATGAAAAAGCTCCTCATCATCGAGCTCTCCTTCTACAACAAAATAAGATTCCCCACTCGTTTGCCACCTATAATTAGCTATTTCTACCGGCTGCAGTATTCTCCATAGAAAATTTCCATATTCATTCGGTATTTGAAAACTAACTCCCCTATTCATGTATACCCCTTACTTAAACGATTTTTGTGAATACGAGTTTAATTATATACTCTAATGTTAGGTTTATGGAACAAGGAATCGACTGCCTTTTCAACCGATTATCTTTTTACAGAATTTCCTCAGCCCTTCTCATTTAAAAGGTTCTTCCAATGTTCATAACAACGGTAAGTATTTCCTGATTAGATTTCTCGTTATCATCTACCCTTAGAAAAAAATGTCCCAAAACAAATAATCATTTTTGTAATCCTCGGTCGCCGTACCCATTAACACCCCACTTACAAGCCTCATGTATCCCGTACTTGCTATTATTCGAACATTGATAGGCACCTTCTCGTATCACATGGATTTGCTGTTGAATGATTTCAAATAAAGTTGAATAAAATAAGATCGAATCATCCAACAATTAACATTTACTTGCGGAAATAGGTGGTATTTATAATCCATAAGAAGGAAGGAAGCGTTGATGATAAAGCTTTGCCGAGAAGTTTGGATCGAAGTCAATCTTGATGCCGTTAAAAAGAATTTGCGAGCGATCCGCCGTCATATTCCACATAAGAGCAAAATTATGGCTGTCGTAAAAGCGAACGGTTATGGTCACGGGTCTATAGAAGTGGCACGCCATGCACTGGAACACGGGGCGAGTGAGCTCGCTGTTGCCAGTGTGGAGGAAGGAATCGTTTTACGAAAAGCTGGGATTACAGCACCTATCCTTGTGCTTGGTTTTACATCCCTTAGTTGTGTAAAGAAGTCAGCAGCTTGGAATATAACATTATCAGCATTCCAGGTTGATTGGATGAAAGAAGCAAACGAGATATTGGAAAAAGAAGCGAGTGCTAACCGGCTGGCCATTCATATTAACGTGGATACCGGCATGGGACGATTAGGTGTACGCACAAAGGAAGAACTTTTAGAAGTAGTGAAAGCCTTAAAGGCAAGTAAATTCCTCAGATGGACAGGGATTTTCACACATTTTTCGACAGCTGATGAACCGGACACAACACTCACAAAGCTGCAGCACGAAAAATTCATCAGTTTTCTCAGCTTTTTAAAAAAACAGGGGATTGAGCTGCCCACCGTGCATATGTGCAACACTGCTGCAGCTATCGCATTTCCGGAATTTAGCGCTGATATGATCCGTTTAGGTATCGGCTTGTATGGTTTATATCCTTCAGCCTATATTAAACAACTAAATCTCGTTAAGCTTGAACCTGCGTTAAGTTTAAAGGCACGCATCGCTTATGTGAAAACCATGCGGACAGAACCCCGAACCGTTAGCTATGGTGCTACATACGTCGCAGAACCTAATGAAGTAATTGCTACACTCCCGATTGGCTATGCTGACGGCTATTCTCGTGCCCTTTCCAATCGCGGGTTTGTTCTTCATCGCGGAAAAAGAGTGCCAGTGGCGGGAAGAGTAACAATGGATATGATCATGGTCAGTTTAGGAGAAAACGGTGAAGGTAAACAAGGAGAAGAAGTCGTGATTTACGGTAAGCAAAAAGGAGCCGAGATTTCCGTTGATGAAGTGGCTGAAATGCTCAATACGATTAACTATGAAGTCGTGTCTACATTAAGCCGCCGCATCCCTCGTTTTTATATAAGAGATGGCGAGATTTTTAAAGTATCAACTCCAGTATTATACGTGTAGAACATCTTAAAATGCTGAATCAAGATCCCTCTACCAGAGGGATCTTGTTTTTTCTGAAACTAAAAAAATCCCTCCTATAAGAAGAGAGATTTTCAACATATTTATACCTCAATAACTGATTGTTCAGGAGTATTATGATCGTGTCGAGAACGAAAATGCTCTTCTAACTCTTCAAGTGTACGCCCCTTTGTTTCCGGCATGAATTTGTATACAAAACCGATTGCCAATACACCTAAAGCCACAAATATAAAGAATGTAAAAGACAAACCTACAGAGCTAAGCAAGATCGGGAAAGCAAAACCGATCACAAAGTTTAATATCCAAAGGAAAAAAACACTTATCCCAGAACCAAGTCCTCTTAACCTTTGAGGGAATATTTCCGCTATGACAAGCCAAGTCACAGGTCCTACACACCCTTGCATAAAGGCAAGAAATAAAACGGTCAAAGAAAGCACTACATAAGGAAGTGCCATAGATCCATCAAGTACAATTGAGAAAATCGCAATCAATAGGAGCGCTGTAGTCGTCCCCGCCAAACCAATCAATAATATTGGACGCCGTCTCACTTTTCCGACCAGCCAAATCCCAAATATAACTGCAATAACTGATATCAGCCCATTTCCAATATTAGCGATTAAAGCCGCTTTTGTACCAAAACCAGATTCTTTAAGGATTTGTGTGCCATAATACATAATCGAGTTCACACCTGTAATTTGATTCACTATGGCAACACCGATTCCAATCCATAAAAGACGGCGCAGCCATGGTGTAGAAAAGTCCTTGAGTGATGCCTTTTCTAGTGTTGTATCTTTTTCTACCGCTTCTTGAATTTCTCTACATTCAGCTTCTGCACGTTTATCTTCTCGAATTTGTTTAAGAACTCGCAGCGCCTCACTTTTTTTGCCTTTGGAGATTAGCCATCGCGGGCTTTCTGGGAC
Organism: Bacillus sp. GW821-FHT01G09; assembly: GCF_059422205.1. Lineage (NCBI taxonomy): Bacteria > Bacillati > Bacillota > Bacilli > Caryophanales > Bacillaceae > Bacillus > Bacillus sp. GW821-FHT01G09. Next base: position 960,156 of record NZ_JBWKWL010000002.1, on the reverse strand, counting down.
CTTAAGCATACTGGCAAATAACATGATAGCCGGAACAGCACAAATGACTAGCATGTATCTCCAAACATGTCCCGTATTTGCCATTGTTACACCGAGGATCGCATTAAAAACATATGCTAAAAATTGCCCGCCAACAATCATTAGTTCATTTTGGGTTACCATACGCCCTCTCTTTTCATGCGGTGCCATTTCTGCTAAAAAGGCCGGCACCATCGCCGAGGCTCCTCCAACAGCCAGCCCCAGTAAAAAACGAAAGGCCGCCATGATGAAAACATTAGGTGCTAACGCTGTTCCCAGTGATGCCAGGAAAAATAAAAAGGAAAGATTAAGGATCATTTTACGTCGGCCATATCGATCAGCCAATCTTCCGCATAACAACGCTCCAAATGCGGCACCTAATAAAAGAATACTCGTAACAAGCCCTTCTGTAACCGGTGTTAAATCAAGCTGATCTGGCCTTGCCATAAAAGGTAAAGCTCCATTTATAACTCCGGTGTCATATCCAAAGAGAAGCCCTCCAAAAGTTGCTGAAATCATTATTAATTTCAACCTTCGATTTCGATGTTCATTCATATCCATTTCCCCTGCCTTTATTAAGAATACTTAATAAGCTCTTTCAGTGTGGATATTGAGTCAAAACTAAAGTCATCTCTATCTTAGATTTTCGCCTCTGGATTTGTAACCGTTTACATTTTTAGCCAATAGAATAAACCTAAGCTATCAGTTGTTATGTTGTAGTAATGTTTTTGTCACATTATTGTCATTTCTCATATTATCATAATTCCAAAAGCATTTTCAGTCAATATTATTTTCAGGATTATTTATTTCCGCTATGTGATGGTGATGTTTTGATCATCTCGTTGTGAAGTTAACTATTGGCAATTTGGAGTGTTATAAGTTCCCTTGAAGTTTTCCATTCACAAAAAATGTCCATATCGTTATAATGATGATGTTTAATCGCAAAAAGAGAAAATGATAAAGAGGGAATCAATATGAAGAAGATTTTGATCAGTATGATCGCAATCGTTTTAAGTATTACTTTGGCAGCTTGCGGATCAAATCACGCAGCCAAAAACCATTCAGATTCTAATGGGACGGAGCAAGTCTCTCAAGATACTCAATCTAATAAATATAATCAGACAGAACAAAAGGCTGGCACGCCTCATTCAAAAAATCAGAAGAAATTGGTCGATGTTACATTAGATAGAGCAATAGATGGAGATACGATTAAGGTTATTTACAACGGAAAGGAAGACACAGTACGCTACTTGCTCGTTGATACACCTGAGACGAAGAAACCAAATTCTTGTGTTCAACCATACGGTGAGGATGCGTCGAAACGAAATAAAGAATTGGTCAACAGCGGTAAGCTACAGCTGGAATTTGATAAAGGCGATCGCAGAGATAAGTATGGAAGACTGTTAGCATACGTTTATGTTGACGGCAAATCTGTTCAAGAGACATTATTGAAAGAGGGATTGGCCAGAGTAGCATATGTATATGAGCCTAACACAAAATACATAGACCAATTCAGACTAGATGAGCAAGAAGCAAAATCAGATAAACTGTCAATTTGGAGTAAGAGCGGTTATGTGACGAACAGAGGATTTAATGGCTGTGTGAAATAGAAAAACACTGTTTGTTAAAAAAAGCAGCAAACCTAGCAGAATGCAGTTTCCAAAGAATTAGAAAGAGATGATGGCGTGTCTAGTTTCCATTCTGCTTATCAAGCTAAAATCATGCAACTAGCCTGTAAAATTCCCGCTGTATAGTAACAATAAAAAACACCCCTTCACGTCAATGTGAGGGGGTTATTTGTGTGTAAACATCCTTCCTATTTCATCATAAATCAAGAGATCCCTCTACCGTCGTTAGCGCAGTTTCATATATCTTACCCATTGGCATTCCTAAGCTTTCTCACTTCTTGAAGTGTTCGCTGACAGAATACGGTTCCGCTCGTTCGTTTTGTCTGCTGGACACTCGAATACTGTTTAAAGGTTGCGATACCTTATTCTCACCATCTTTTCAAAAGAAGGCAGCCATGTCATAAAAGGCCTTTGATGATGATTGATCATTAATTGTTCTTCGGTTGATCTCCGGACAATAACATCATTAGTTTTTTCGAAAGCTCTTCAAAGCTTGATTGAGATCCTTTGTGTGAGTATAAATGTTCTTATACAAATCAAATAGTGTTTTATATTTTTGAACATTTTGCGCCTTTGGATAAAATGCAGCAGCCTCACGAATGAACTGCTCTGCACATTCTTCAAGGGATTCAAACCATCCGCTTCCAAAGGCAGCCAGCATTGCAGCCCCCATAGCTGGCCCTTGTTCATTTTCTAACTTAATTACCCTCGTATTGAAAATATCAGCTTGCATTTGCAGCCACGTATCATTTTTAGCTCCCCCACCAATAGAAACAACAGTATGAACTGATTTTCCCGCTTCGCGGAATAGCTCAATTGATTCATGTAAAGAGAATGTGATACCTTCCATTATTGCCCTCAAAAAGTGCTTTCTATTGTGGGCTCCATCCATTCCGATCAAGCTTCCCCGAATAGAAGAATCAGCATGCGGCGTTCTTTCACCAACCAAATAAGGAGTGTATAGCAGTCCATTGGCTCCTATCGGAATAGCTTCCACCCCCTGCAATAATTGCTCAAACGATTCGTTTGGTGCAAACGTTCTTTTAAACCAGTCCAAGCTGTATCCTGCAGCGAGCGTGACGCCCATCGTATAAAAAGAATCCTTTTTTCCATGATTAAAAAAGTGGACTTTGCCTTTAAAGTCTCTTTCTTTTTCTTCTTCGTAGGAAAGTATGACCCCTGAGGTCCCAATACTGCATAAAGTTTTTCCGGAAGAAAGGATACCTGCTCCAATAGCGCCGCAAGCATTATCTGCTCCCCCAGCGTACACTTTTGTTTTTTCTAATAGCCCGGTCTTGGCGGCAACGTGCGGAAGCAGCGACCCTACACAATCATGAGATTCAACAAGCGGAGGACAAATATCTGCAGAAATACCAATTTGATTGCAAATATCATTGCTCCACTCCTTGCGAGTAATATGTAAAAGTAAAGTTCCTGCTGCATCGGAGTATTCCGTGTGAATGGCACCGGTCATACGGAATCGCACATAGTCTTTCGGAAGCAAAAACACAGCAGTTTTTTTAAAAAGTTCAGGTTCATGTTCCTTTACCCATAACATTTTAGGTAATGTAAACCCTTCTAAAACACGGTTTTTTGTGATGTCAAGAAGATGATCGCCAAATTTCTCGGTCATCCGGATACATTGAGGCGTTGTTCTGGTATCATTCCAAAGAATTGCATTACGTAACACCTGACGATCTTTATCAAGCAGTACTAATCCATGCATTTGTCCCGAATAGCTTATCCCGTCAATATCCTTGGCTTGAACATTGGATATAGAAACCAATTCAGCCAATGCTTCAATTGTTTGCTGCACCCAGTCTTCAGGATTTTGCTCACTATATCCCGCCTTCTCTTGGATAAGCGGATACCTTTTGGACGTTTCTGCACAAACCTTGCCGTTTTGGTTAACTAAAATGGTTTTAACAGCACTCGTTCCAAGATCTATTCCAATGACATACTTCATTTTTTCACTCCTTGCCCTTTTAAAAAACCATTCACTCTAAATAAATCCTAATTATAGAAGTTACCCGTCATAACAACAAGCAATAGGAAAGGAATCATGACGGGTAATTCAGTGACTTGGTATTGATAGCAGGATCTGGAGCTTATCCTGTTATACTTCTAAAATGTATTGGTTCAATATCGCTTTTAATTTTTCCTGTCTTCCAGATTCGTTTTTAATTGATTTATGATTTAGCGCATATTGCTCAAGTGTGTGGAAATTAGCTCTTCCTTCTATAATTTCAAGACCAATCCCTTCAGTAAAGCTGCGGTAACGATGTTGAATCACATCTTCAAACACACGATCTTCGATTAATTTGTGGGCAACTTTCAATCCTCTTGCAAATGCATCCATCCCTGCAATATGGGCATATATTAGATCATCAGGCTCAAAAGAAGATCTTCTGACCTTCGCGTCAAAGTTTAATCCGCCGCTTCCTAGGCCGCCATTTTGCAGGATTTCGTACATTGCTAATGTCGTAGAATATAAATCCGTCGGAAATTCATCCGTATCCCAGCCTAAAAGAGGATGACCCTGGTTTGCGTCAACAGAGCCAAGCAGACCATGTACTCTTGCCATGCGCAATTCATGTTCGAATGTATGCCCGGCTAATGTGGCATGATTGGCTTCAAGATTTAATTTAAAATGATTGTCTAAGCCATATTGCTTCAAAAAGGCAATGGTTGTTGCTGCATCTGTATCGTATTGATGGGTGGTCGGCTCTTTTGGTTTTGGCTCAATCAAAAACTGCCCTGTGTACCCGATTTCCTTCGCATAATCCACTGCCATATGCATAAATCTAGCCAAATTATCAAGCTCAAATTTTAAATCGGTATTTAACAATGTTTCATATCCTTCACGGCCGCCCCAAAATACATAGTTCTCAGCGCCAAGCTCTTTTGCTGTTTCTAACCCTTTTTTCACTTGTGCTGCAGCATACGCAAACACATCTGCATTGCAAGAAGTCGCGGCACCATGGACGAAACGGGGATTCGTAAACATGTTTGCGGTATTCCATAATAGCTTAACGCCGCTATTTCTCATGTAATCTTTAATCATGCCCACGATCATATCTAAATTTTGGTTTGTCTCTTTTAGCGTACTGCCTTCTGGTGCAATATCCCGGTCATGAAAAGCAAAGAATGGTGCATCTAGTTTTTCAAACATCTCAAATGCTGCTTCTACTCTCATCTTCGCTAGATCCATGCCTTTATAGTGATCCCATGGTCTTTGCATCGTAGCTGCTCCAAAAACGTCTGTACCATCAGCAGTAAATGTATGCCAATAGGCAATAGAAAATCGCAAATGCTCTTTCATCGTTTTTCCGCCGATTACTTCTTGAGGATTATAATATTTAAATGCTAAAGGATTAGTCGAATCTTTCCCTTCGTAAACCACTTTGTTTGCGCTTCCAAAATAGTTGGTTGAACTGGAATGAGATTGAGCCATGTAATTTCCCCCTTAAAAATAAATTCAAAACATGATCATTCAAATACAAATGCATTTTATTTCATATTGTAAGTTACCTATTAGTTTGTTGTTTAAACAAACTAACTTATTTTCATCTTATATAACCTCATCAGTATTTTCAATATTTTTTTTAGTTTTTTATGAACACATTAGATATAATAAAGGGAAGATTCGCTATGTACTATGTTCATACTTAATTTAAAGATTAAACAAATGGAGTGGATGAAGTGGATATCGCTGATCAAACCTTTGTCAAAAAAGTAAATCAAAAGTTATTATTAAAAGAAATCCTTAAAAATTCACCTATTTCAAGAGCAAAATTATCTGAAATGACTGGATTAAATAAATCAACTGTTTCATCACAGGTAAACACGTTAATGAAAGAAAATCTGGTATTTGAAATAGGTCAAGGACAATCAAGTGGCGGAAGAAGACCTGTCATGCTTGTTTTTAATAAAAAGGCAGGATACTCCGTAGGAATAGATGTTGGTGTGGATTATATCAATGGCATTTTAACAGACCTCGAAGGAACGATCGTTCTTGATCAATACTGCCATTTGGAATCCAATTCTCCAGAAATAACGAAAGACATTTTGATTGATATGATTCATCACTTTATGACGCATATGCCCCAATCTCCGTACGGGCTTATTGGTATAGGTATTTGCGTGCCTGGACTCATTGATAAAGATCAAAAAATTGTTTTCACTCCGAACTCCAACTGGAGGGATATTGACTTAAAATCTTCGATACAAGAGAAGTACAATGTACCTGTTTTTATTGAAAATGAGGCAAATGCTGGCGCATATGGAGAGAAAGTATTTGGAGCTGCAAAAAATCACGATAACATTATTTACGTAAGTATCAGCACAGGGATAGGGATCGGTGTTATTATCAACAATCATTTATATAGAGGAGTAAGCGGCTTCTCTGGAGAAATGGGACATATGACAATAGACTTTAATGGTCCTAAATGCAGTTGCGGAAACCGAGGCTGCTGGGAATTGTATGCTTCAGAGAAGGCTTTATTAAAATCTCTTCAGACCAAAGAGAAAAAACTGTCCTATCAAGATATCATAGACCTCGCCCATCTGAATGATATCGGAACCTTAAATGCATTACAAAATTTTGGATTCTATTTAGGAATAGGCCTTACCAATATTCTAAATACTTTCAACCCTCAAGCCGTAATTTTAAGAAATAGCATAATTGAATCGCATCCTATGGTTTTAAATTCAATGAGAAGTGAAGTGTCGTCAAGGGTTTATTCCCAATTAGGCAATAGCTATGAATTATTGCCATCTTCCTTAGGACAGAATGCACCGGCATTAGGAATGTCCTCCATTGTGATTGATCATTTTCTGGACAAGGTTACAATGTAATTTTTATGGAATAGACAGCTCATCTTTAAAGATGAGCTTTTTTATTCTAGGAGTATTTCTGAAGCAATATTGATATAGGCACCTTCTCACATGAAAAAGGAGTTCTAAAATAGAAATCTCCTTTTTCATGTGCAAATTATTTTTCTTTATAACGAAAATATCTAAAGTCGGCCGGAATATGATGACCGCTGGTATCTTGGCATTGCATCCCTACAAAGGCCCCTGTGAAGAATCCTCCCCCACGGATGTAATCATCTGATAATTTTTTCGATTCCAGTGCAATGTCAATTTTGTGCCAAACTTCTTTGTTAAAAGAATAGAAATAATAATATTTGTCCTTTTCAATATTTACTTTTAAATATACATACTTTACTTCACGAGGAATAACAATATTATTATTTAATGGCTGTGAAAAAGAAAAGTTGTCACATATTGTTAATTCAAGAATGCGGCCCAGTTCTTCATCATGCGTGACTTGAAGAGCCGTCCAGTTCTCTGTATTGTAATAATTCACCAATCCAGCGGCTTGTTGAAAATTTTCCGGATAAAACTCAACAGCAGTTTCCGCTTCAAAATGGAGACTTTGCCAGCGTCTGGCTACAAATGACTGAGTAAATGTCGAAGTTAATGATTCATGACCGAATAATCGTAAATGATTTGGCGCTTGAGTCAATGAACCTAATTCATTCGTGAATGGAATCCTTAAAGTTTGAAAATTTATATTTAATGTTGAATCCTCAAATTCATCAACTTCCGGGTACGTTGCTTCAAATATTGTTTCGGGTATAGAAGGTGCATCTACCTCCAAGCTTCCTTCTTTTCCACCTACTACATAGGGCCATTCATCTTTCCAGTAAAGTTTTTGAATAGCTGTTTCTCTGCCCAAAGGACAGTATCCTCTCTGCTGAAAAATTGAATCATCGTCAGGATGAATAGGACGTCCCGTTAAATGAGCTAAATACCACTCATCTGTATGTGTTTGAACAATGGATGCATGACCACATTTTTGCAATGGATTTCCTGGGTCATGCCATGACGTTAAGATTGGATTATCGGGATGAACTTCATATGGTCCCTCAATATTTGTAGAACGGGCAATTGTAGCAGCATGTTCGTACCGTGTTCCTCCTTCTGCAGTTAATAAATAATAATAGTTCCCGATATGATAAAGGTGCGGAGCTTCTGTCAGTTTTCTATCAGTTCCTTCAAATATAACTTTTGGTTTACCGATTAATTTTTGCTCTTTATCAGAATATTCCTGTATAACAATTCCTCCAAATGAGTGCCGATCAATACGGTGATCCCATAACATATTTAATAAATACTTTTTTCCATCCGTATCATGGAACAAAGAAGCATCAAACCCCGAGCTATTTAATGTAATCGGCTCACTCCAATCACCATTAATCGTTTCACAAGTAACTAAATAATTGTGACAATCTTTCCATGCGCCATCTACTACCTTAACATCCGTATAGATCAGCCAAAACTTCCCATCACTATAGCTTAAACATGGTGCCCAAACCCCACCTGAATTTGGATTTCCTTTCATGTCTAATTGTGAAACTCTCTGTAATGGATGTGCAACTAAGTGCCAATTTACTAAATCTTTTGAGTGGTGTATCTGGACTCCCGGAAACCACTCAAATGTAGATACAGCGATATAATAATCCTCTCCTGCCCTACAAATACTTGGATCGGGATTGAATCCTTTGAGTACTGGATTGGTAATCTTCATTTGGGACTCCTCCTCAGTTTATTTTCTTTTTTAAGCCTTGAAATCATCAATATGATCCAAATAAACTTTGTCTCTATTCTCTAATTCTCGAACCATGTTTTTATATTTTTTCTCATCTAAGTTATAGAAATTAATATCAATTAAAGCTAGAACCAGCAAGAACACGGGAATAATGGTTGTTGTAATTAAAATCCCCGTTAATGCCGCCGGGGTTTGTGCCTGATTTGCCACATATCCAAACTTATCAAGAACCAGACCCGGAACAACTCCTCCTAAGGCCATACCAAACTTAAAGAAAAATCCGATTATAGCGTAAATGAGCCCACCCATTCTTTTTCCAGTCCTGTACTCTCCATATTCTATTGTTTCAGGAATAAGCGCCCACATATATCCCCCGGCAGTGAGACTTCCAGCAGCAGCGATTAATCGACAGACAAGTATGAGGTATACATTACTTGGCGGAACAAACAGTAAAGCTAAGAGGCCGATAATATTCAGTAATAATGCATAGTTTAGTAATTTCTTCTTCCCCAAAAATTGATGAAGCCTTGGAATAAACGGTAAAATGACCAAAGCGGGCAAACTGCCTATCAAACCGTACCACTTCACCAAATCCTCTCTTTCTAAGTTATACGTTACGTAATAAATGCCAACCGAATTACTGATGGAATTCACTCCAAAAATAATAATAAAGAAAATACTTAATACAACAAGTGGACGATTAACACGAAACTGCTCAAATATATCCGTAAATTTAATTTTTTCTTCGGATTTTTGAAGAGTGATCCGCTCTTTTGTGCTTTTAAAACAAAAGATTAAAAGGCACCCGCCTATCACTCCCAAAATACCCATGGTTAGTTGCCAGCCAAGAGACTCGTTGCCGGAAGTATTGCTTAAATATGCAGCCAGTAAGGGAACAAAAAATGCAACGACAAGTCCCCCAAGATTCGCAAATAACATGCGAACAGAAGTTATACTAACCACTTCTTGATTATTTCTAGTCATTGCAGAAGTTAACGCGCCATATGGAACGTTTATCGTTGTGTATGTAAGCGACAAGCCAACATAGGTTATATAGGCATATATTAATTTCCCCATATCCGAAAAGTCTGGTGTTGTAAAACAGAGTATTGCCAGTATGACAAATGGAAAAGCTCCGAATAAAAGATACGGTCTAAAGCGTCCAAATCTGCTGTTCGTTCTATCAACTATTGTTCCGATAAAAGGATCAGCGAGAGCGTCGATTATTCTAACCACTAAAAACATAGTACCGGCTGCTGCTGCCGATAAACCAAAAACATCTGTATAGAAGAACAAAAGATACGTAGACACTGTTGCATAAATTAAATTACAAGCAAAATCTCCAGACGCATATCCAACTTTTTCAACCATGCTAATCTTCTTTATATTTTCACTGAGCATGATTTCTCCCCTTTTCGATCCTTTAATATGGAACAGTGTGAAACGGTATAACAATTTCTCGAATTTACGGTCAGTAAACTTTTATAAAAGCGCTTTCAAAACAGTGCAAAAAAATATGGTGATCAGCAAGCAGAAAATTCATCTTTTTTCGTCATACCTTATATACCTGGAAAAGGATAAAAGCTTCTTTCTTTTGTTTGTTATATTGTTTAGCTCCATTAAATCGATTCTCTTATCCCCCTTCCATCCATATTCAGTAAGACCTTATCTTGTGGACAATGAAAGTTCATCTTGTTAGTTTGTTGATCGAACAAACTAACTTGATTTAATATTATAAAATCCTCTCGACTTTTTCAACATCTTTTTCAGAAAGTTTAAACAGAATGAATTAAATATTGATTTTTGACTGTTTCGTTATATTCAGTGTCTCAAATATTTGCGAATGTCATGTATCAGTTAACGACGATTAGTCCAAAACAGATTCTTGTGTAAACACATGACAAAGATGATCTATGCGAAATAAGGAATTGGTTAGTGGTAAGTTGCATTTAAGAGTTTGATAAAGGTGATCACAGGATGTATGGAGACTGTTATCCTAGATTTATGCTGATGGCAAGCCCGGTCATGAATTGAAAGAACAGGAATGGCAGAATAGTTTATGTTATAAGTCCAACCCTACATACATATATCAATACAGGAAAGATAAATAAGAAGCAAAAATTGAGAAGCTTTCAACCGGAGTAGAAATGGCTTTTTGACTGTCTGAGGATTAATGGCTCTGTTAAACACTATGATTTACCCTTTCAAACTTATTTTAATCTTAAAAATTTTAATTGAGACTGGAAACAAAAGAGAATACAGAAATTAATTCCGTATTAATTTATTCAATATGTTAATTTTACTTTGGTCTTTATGATTCTTCTTCCTTCTTCTATAACCATCTAATAAAGACTTTTTATAAACCTTGAGGTAATCATCAATCGTTAGCAAATGATATTTCGCTCCGCCATCTTCAAAAACCTCTAGGTTATTATAGTCTACATCTGCAAATGGTTTTAAATCCTCAATGTAAGCAATGCCTATTTTTGTATTAGTTTTCTTAAATTCATGCTCATGTAAATCAACCATTTTGTATCCATGCAGTTCCATCACTTTTTTTAGTTTTTCCCACTTTTCCTCTAAAAAAATTAAAGGAATAAGGATATCAATATCTTCTGGGGAAAAGTCTAACCCAGTTACCTTTTCAAGGCCTAAAGATCCATATAATAATGGAATTATGTCTAACTCTTTATTAAACGTTTTAGCTATATTGATAAATTCATTATACAATTTCATTTTACATCCCCATTATTTGGTGATTAATTATTAAGATTCAACTAGCTCTTGAATTTTCATAAGTCCTTCAATACTTTCATGTGGTATATATCTCAAAGGGTTATTTTTTCAAACATCCTGAAAGTCATCTGTACAATATCTAAAAAGCCTTGAATACTGAATTAAAGAAAAACATCAAAATGATAATGGCTAGCACAACAACAATTTCAAAAGTATGTGAACTGCCATCTTCTTTTTCTTGTTCTTTCTTCTCCCTCATTTGTTCCCTATATTTTCTTTGTATTTCATCCTTTTTCCTATCCACCTTACTCGACCCCTTTCAACATAAAGTAAAGCCAAGCAATTCTGAAAATTTTTTATTCCTTCTTTTTACAAGCTCGAAAATACCAATGTATAAGCGTATTGCCTAATGGATCTTAAACTCCAAATAACAAAGTCCCTCCGATAAACCAGAAAAAAGGAAATGGAAACATAATTGCATTTAAGACAATCCCATATACAGCACACCGTTTATTTGTCTTCATTGAAACGAACGCTAAAATGATTCCTATAGGAGAAAGCAATAATGGAAAAAACACCGGCATTCCTTGCCATGGAATTGACATAACTCCCGTAAAAAAATTAATAATTAGGATAGCTGAGATAATTGGAATCGTGATTGAAAAAACAGCTGCAGTTTTTTTAACATTCATATTGAAAGCAAGTCTCCGTTCTCTTTAAAATCGTAGTTTTATTTAATCTTGAGAAAGTTTGTCAAAATCTCTTTCTTTCATTTCAGGCAGAGTTATATCAATCCCTAACATTTTTATTAATTCTTGTACATAGCTTTTTATTGCAAGCATATTAAATGGGAAATCGAAATCAAATTCCTCTTTAGCGCTTAGAATATCCATTGCATACGAACAGTTATGCTTCATACCCAAAAGAATACGATTGATCAGATAACTCAAAGTGAGTAACTAAATAAACACTAATAAGGTTTCCACCTTGAGAATCAAAATCTAATAATCTTTCATCAAGTACTAATAAAAATGCAGATCTCTCATCATCAATCCCAACTGAAAAAATTCTAAGTTTCTTAGTTTCAATAACCGTTTAATGTAAGGCCCCCATAATCTAATTCTGCTTTTTCTGGTATAAATCGTTTTATGAAAGAGTATTACATGCACTTATACTCTTCTACCCAGTCGTGATATTTTTCATAAAGTGGACGTATTCGTTTGAAATCAAGAGCTATGACTTCACATCCACGATCATCATAGATAAAGAAAATAATGTCTTTTGTAATGTTCACAAAGAAAACATCAGGGTAATCAATAGAGTAACCTCCGAATTTCGGTTTTTGTGGAAAATCCTCATTACTGGCTGCTTTAAGTAATTCAGTTACACGTAAGTCTCGAGGTTTGCATAACAGGGAAAATTGTTGCATCTCGTATTCTTCAGCTTTATTGATTTCGAAAGGGTAGGGATATGTCTTCACCATAATTTGATTCAAATGATTTTTACATTTTAGAAACGGTTGATACACCTTTAATTTTCTTATACATTTCTCTTTCTTTTTGTGCTTATACATATTCGTCACAAGGAATATGTCATCATTTTGTTCAAATAATTCATTAAAAATGATTGAGGTTTGTTCATATACAACCTGAAACATCTTTAGATTCAATTCTTCATTTGCTTTGAGTTGATAGATATTTTCCCCAAGACAAAAATGGATTCCTGTGCCCCATTGATTATAGATGCTAGGAATTAATTCGAGGTTTTGAAACCTTTCCTCCATATACCCTATTAAATTCATTCATACATTCTCACTTTCGATTAATCAGATGATTTTATGTAGACCTAGAAAAATTGTAATTCCTTCCTGTGATTGTAACTTTAGTATACCATTTTCACTCTGAGTGATCGATAGGAATACGGTCTTTTTGGAACCCCCTAAAAGATAATGAACATCTGTGGCAGGTTCACTTTATTCTCTGAGTTCAATGACATGTTAAGCAATCCAACATAGATCAATTTTTACCAGAAGGGAATAATCAACCACTATATAAAGATATTCCTTCACAAAAAATCCTGACAATCATCAACAACGGATCAAACAATCGTCTGGCAAACTTAAATAGGGTCTTATTCCCCCGTGGGCAAAAGTGAAAAGATCAGTTATAAAATGATTAACGCTCGAATGGTATGGCTGCGTATCAGGTATCATCCTTAGTGAACTCACCCAAAAACAATTCACCGGAGCTCATTGAATCCCATTTAATCACTGTCATATCACTTTATATATCACCTTCATTTAACTAATATGTTCTAAGTAGAGGGTGATATTTTGTTTGTATTGCCGCACTCAATAAAGTTCAATTCCACTCTTCCTCTAAAATAGCGTAATAATATTCATCCCACCATTCATTGCCTTTTGGAATACATTTTTTAAAAAATCCTTCTCTTCTCATTCCAATCTTCTCCATAACTCGGTATGAGGGAATATTATCAGGTTGACACGTAGCTATAATCCTATGTAAGTTCATTTCTTTAAATCCATATTCCAAAATAGCTTGTGCTGCCTCAGAAGCATACCCTTTATTTTGATAATTCGGATTAAACACCCACCCAATTTCATATGTATGTTCACCAAAATACTTATAAAAAACAATATGGCCTATAAGAAAGTCTTCATCTCTTAGTATGACAGGGAATTTTTCAGCGTTATCACCTTTGTTTTTATTTACAAATGCCTTTGCATCTTCTTCAGTAAAAACCCCTTCAGGTATATACTTCATTACATTACTATCAGATGTATACTCATATACAGCTTGCCAATCTTTGAATTCAAATTCACGTATCAATAACCTTTTTGTTGTTATGTGCATTAAAGCAACTCCCCTCTAATATACTTAATCTTTATTTCAATATGAAGACAACAATAACCTCTTTAAAACTATCCTTATTCAACAATATTGCCTCTTGCTAGAACAACTCAAGGATTTCTGACTGTGAACAAGCAATGGAATATGATTCTCCAAAATAATTACCTTACCCTTCTCTGAGGGGTAATATGGGGATTTATGACAAAACTAAAGACGAAGTAAGATCATTTACTGTGGATGCAACTCGTAAGCCAGATTGCAAAGATAAAATATGTAAGAATTAAACAAACATCCCCTTACAATAAGTAAGAGGATGTTTGTTATCAACAAGATTGTTTAATTTAATTGGTATTCCTTATTAAGCTTTTTAAGAAGTGATATTTCAACTTCGTATTGGCTTCCATAAACTCTGCTTATTTTTTGCACTTCTTCCTTTGAGCCGAAGAAAATAACTTTAAAATCATCATTTACGTATTGAACTACAAAAAAAACATCAAAATCATCAAATGTATTTTTATTTATCGAAATAAAACCACTTGATTGAGCTGTTGTTTTTACACTAATCCGCCTGCCATCACTCACAACATCAAATCCATGCTGATTAGTTTGACGTGCCAGAGTGCCGTTGGTTTGGATTGCACAAATGAATTCACCGATTCTGCCAATTAAATGCCTCAATTCTGTAGGCTTACAGTTCAATACATTCATTTCATATCTCAGGATTTGGTTATATTCATTATAAAGGTTTACAAGTTGTTCTTTACTAATGATTTCGTCTTGATCATTTATTTGGTTATTAGTAACAGAAGCTTCTCGGAGTGATTTAACACCGTTTACCCATTCGCCTACGATAACTTCCTTATCTTCCCCTTTTGATTTTCTGAAAATAAGTCCTGTATAAAGAGAGTTTTCACCTAAGTATTTGTAAGAACTTCTATTCATATATTCAAAGAGGTGCTTATTAAAAGAAATCCCCTTATTATACCGGTTATAACAATAATCTGATAAAATAATGCTATCCGGATTAGTTCCGTATTTTTCTTGAAGGGTTTTCTTTACTTCTTGAGGTGAAACCAACTCATTGATCTTATTTTTCAAAGCATCCTTAATTTGCTCGTAAATTGTCATTATACTTCCCTCAAATTGCAGTTTCTTTGGTTGTTGAAATTAGTCATAATTTTTTCTTTTGCCGAAGTGTTATTCTGAAACCAGTTTATAATACTCTTGGAGATTCGGATTTACTTCCCAATATTTCGTTCCATTTGAAGACACTAGCATATCAAACCATATCTCGAAATTAGAATCTAAGTTAATCGCATCTTCAATATCATCAATTGAGTCTAGATATAGCATATAGCCTAATCCATTTTTTGATTTGTTTGTGTCTATGACATATCTTCCATCAAAATGATATCCAATTAAAACGTATCCCTCTGGGAAATCTTGAACCTCATTATATTCAATGATTCCCTCTAAGCTAAGTATTTCAATCCCATCAAACATTTCCATCCCATTGTGCTGTAACAAAAACTCTTTATAGTCATTAGGGAAAGTAACACCTAGCTTCTGTTCTATATCGCTAATTTCTTGAGGACTAGCAGGATCTTTGAAATGAAAAGTAGCATCTTCCAAGACATAACCCCCATGATGGAACACAGGAAATGTACCATATTTAGTAACTGCTTTCTTAATACCATCTAATGTCATGTGAACTAACTTTCCTTCTTCCATAAATGCTCCTCCTCCTTAAATCATCTCACTAAATTTTACCACACAGAACATTAAGATAAATTTAAAAGGGACATAAACTGTTTATTAAGAAACAATTTTACTCATAATTAAAGCAGGATTAGTGGTGAACAAAATGTAAGTGTTATATGCTGTTTTAATTACTACCCTATCTGTTGAGCCATAAGGAAACCCAATCCTTACTGCGCTTTTCTCCTCTCCCCCATAGTTTGGATCAAGAAATACATCATTGATTTCTTTGATTGGAATTTCAATTTTGGATAGCTGCCAATTGATAATTAAGTTTTCATTTGATTTTTCAACGTTGATTCCAAGCATAAAAACATTCCCCTTTTGACTATGAATTCAGTGAAACAAACACGCTTTAAAATTTAAAAATCCAAAAAGTAATACTTACGGGAAATATGACTATAAGCAAAAGAGCCCTTTCAGGCCCTTATTTTTCTTTTACCCTTGGTATGAATTTGTTACAAACTCTTTTGCTTTATTAGCAAAACAGTTTCCCAAGTGGCGGCAGCATGATCAAGATCCGCAGAAAGCTTATTGATATCCTCATTCTCAAACCCTTGAGCGAGTGAATAAAATTGATTTGTTATAGAATGCCAGATGCCTTCGATTTGTCCTATAAACTCCTTAGACTTTACTGCTTGGGCTATTACATTAACCAGGTCTATATTGATACTGTGAAGCATCCCCAAAACTTTTACTTCTAATTCTGGAATCTGTATATAATCTTCATCGCTTGGACTTTGATTTTTCTGTTTCTTGAGTAATTGACTTAAAGCTTTCCACACAGTATTGTCCTCCTATGATAGCTTCTTTAGACGTGCCTCTATGAAAATGGTCATTTGGTGATCAGCTTCACGAAATGTCTCAGCAAATATTTCAATTCCGGTATCCTAGAAACATGGCGTTCGATAATCATGCCCACGGAAGCCCCAGCTGTGTGGACCAGTTGCAAGCATAAGCATTCTGCGATTCATTACCGACCTTGTCAAAGAAATACTAAATAAAAAAACCTTTATTTTACCATTGGCTTACTTTTGAAAATTTATAAATTATTATTATATTGAAAAGTGTTGGTATGATGTATACAAGACCAGTTCCAAGTAGACCTATTACTGAACTAGCAATTAATAATATGCTGAAGACTGGTTTATTATTTGTCTGGATTGAAGCAAGCATGGTTATAATTCCCGCCAAAGCACCTAAAAACTATAAATTCCCCAAAGTGTAAGAGTCATCTATAACCGCAAACAGTTGAGCCAGTACAGAAAAAACCACTCCTAATCCCCCGGAGAAGATAGTCAATTTTTTCATAGAAATCTCCTTTTTGAAAATTGATTTAGATTTCAACGTAATTATGGATTCATTTGGTTATGACGTCAATGATAAACATCTACCTTACTCATCTTATTATTGCTGGTAGAAGTATTGAACAATGGAATTATCACAGAATTTGTCGAATTATTTATGCGTATGCGTGGAATTATTTCCCTAATTGAAAATTTAGTACATAGAATTATTAGTGACATAGACTAAAAGTGACCCTGCTTTTTAGCAGTGCCGCTCCATAATTTATTACCTATTAACATAAAAAATCCCTTGACACCTTTAGTGCCAAGGGATTGAAAGATTAATACTGAGACATATATTGTTCGCGTTTCCAAGGATGTACTTGCGTGCGGAACATGATTTTTTAGATAATATACATAATGTATATGCGTATCAGCAGTTCATTCGTATAAAATTGTAATGCGGTATGTATGATTAATTATATTTTTTGGTCAAATTTTAGTCATCAACTTAGTCGACTTGATATAAGTGTTTTTAGTAAATATCATAGCCTGATCCGCAAAGGCGCTCTTTCATGGGATAAAGAAAAGAAATTATGGATTATTTAAAGCCCGCCTTATGAGACGGGCTTTTCGGGCGAGGTTATTACCTTTACACTTTCTTAACGCCTCCGTAAACACTTCCTTTTGCAGTAGACCCTATAAACGCCTCAACAAGAGCTGAGTTTAAAACGATGCCGGCCCATTTAAAACCTACAATGGATTCAACATATATACGTGAATAAACCTCTCTATAGGCATATCCCCCATGGCTGGCATCCCGATCTTGTCCTAATACCCTAGGAGAGATTGCCAAAGCTGTCCCCATCGGGTGGCGCTGATAGTCGCCATCTTTATAAGTAGCCCAAACTTTTTTGCCGTCATATTTAAATCTTCCTTCGGCCCAAAGTGTGAAGAGCTTCGGTCCACCAAGTCCATAAGCAATACCAGTGGTCCTTTCTGTTTTTGTAGTGCCTTGGACGCTTGCATTAGAGTCTGGAGAGTCAGTTAAAGTTTTTTGCTCAAGTATCTGGATATCCCCCAGATCACCTAGATAAACCTTAACCGTACTGTTTTGTGTTTCAAAAGTAAGCACATCCCCATAGGATTTGCTTTTTTCTTGTTCAGCCATAAAGCTGTTCATATTGAAAGCTTTACCGTTGAATTTTTCTAGTTCTGATTTCATTTCTGGGAAAACATCATAAAGTGATATGTCTGGATTGCTAAACGCTTTAGGTGCTGGATTGTTTTTGTAGTGATTCGAAATTACTTTTTCGATTTTTTCCAAAGAAGAGTTTTTGGGTAGATTTTCTAAGCTGGATTTCAACAAAGGAACTGTTTTTTCAACGTAATTTCTAATGTCAGTAATATCTTGCTGTGACTTTTGTTTAGGTGCTGCGCTCGCTGCTCCACCGAAGATACTAAATACCAACGAGAAAGTCAGGCAAAAAAGCAATATCTTTTTCACGATAATCTCCTCCTGTTTATCAGTCACCTCGCCCTCTTATATACATTTCTTTACAATTTTACTTTTTCCTCCCACTATTTTTTCGGGTATAATGATATATCAGATAAACAATCAGAAAGACTAATGCAGCTACGGCAATATAGTATAATGGCATCGCCAAAAAAGGAGCAAAATTCGCTATGACCACCAATATAATGATGGCTATTCCGTACAAACTTATAAAGCGTAGTAAAGCCATATTATCCCCCCTTACTATTTCCATTATTGTAACAAAAAAAGTCAGCTACTAAAGGGCTATTTTTGATACGTAATGTCACAATTAGCAAGGGAGGATTATTATGTTATTTCAATAGCGCTTCAATTTTCGCTTTTGTCTTAGGTCCATAAATGCCATCAGCAGAAAGGCCACTTACTGATTGGAACCGTTTGACCGCATTTGCTGTTTTTGATCCATACACGCCATCAATACCGTTATTCTTCGCCCCTTTTATCCGGGTAGAAATAAAGCGCAGCCAGCGCTTTTTGAACCTGCCTTACGTCATCCCCTTTGAGCTCCCAGCAAAGGCCCTTTCGTATGTTTAAACTGAGTCATCCAGTAAAGGAACCGGCGAGCTTTTTCATCATCAAACACATAAGGAAACTCCCTTGTTCCTTCCCGACTCACATCATTTAAAAAACGCTCGCAGGCCCAAATGTGTTTTTCACACGCCTCAATCTCACCCGATATCACATCGCGCGAGTAATCAATGAGAAATTGTTTGATTGTCTTCATACGTTTTTAAACTCCTTCTCCGCAGCCGTCTTTTCCCGCTCTTCCTGGGTACGGGTGATAGCAAGTTTTGCCCGGGCAGACGGTGTAAGGCCAAAGTCATTCGCTGCTGAATTCATTTGATCAAAATAATTCTTTTGCCACTTTAATAACGGATGCTCTTCACCAACAAGCTTTATTGGGTTGCCGTCTTCGTCTTTTGCTTCCGTATGGACCATGATCCCGTCTTCTTCAATAATTTTAGAAATTGATACATACTGCGAATAGGCATTACAATAGGCAGCCAACATGCTGATGTCCGCTTCCGTGATGATTTCAACTTCTGTTAATAGAGCAGCAACCCGTTTGAATTCTTTTTTCCCGACCTTATCCAACCACGTTGGCGGTTTTATATTATCGGGCGCATTTTCATTTTCTTCTCGTGCTCAGCCCGGGCGGCCAGCTCTTCCATATTCTTTTTATTTGGGTTGCCCTGTATCAATTGGAGCGTCGCGGATTTTGCAGGCCTCGGCATGTTCTCACCTCATTTCACATCAAAAAAATTGCATTTTTTGCTTGTTTTTTCACCAATCGTGATACGATGGAATCAACAACAAAACCAGTCGTACCAAGCCCTCTCGGCAATTTCGCCGGGAGGGTATTTTGTTTTTCCAGAACTTTGAAAAGCGGTGTTTGTTTGCAGAAGAGGGGGCGCCGTTCTCCTAACGTTTCCTTCCCAGAGATTTGGATAGGGGGGAGGGTCACTTGCCCTTTCCGCCATGAACCTTGTTGTGACAGGCGTTACACAGGCTTACAAGGTTGTCCAAGTTTAATCTTTTCGCCCAATCTTCTTTTACTTACACAATATGATGCACCATGTCAGCCGGAGTGAAGCAAGTTTTCTTGTTCGTTTCCAATCTGTTGATTTATAAAAACTTGTTATTGTTTTGTTTCTTGAATGTTTGTTGTAATGTTTTGTTGCTTCTGGTTGCTGTGTTTTGTGTGCATCGCAGTACCGGCCACGGGTGAGGCTGGGGCACCCAGGGGCGGCGCATACTCTCTTCGGCCTAAGAGGCATGAAGTTGCCCGTCTATATCTTTAATCATCGAATGTACAACCTCCTAAAATAAAAAGTCTTTTCAGTTAAGAAAAGACTTCAGAGTATATATCTATACCAAAAAATGAAATAAAAAAACAATGTCTTTGAAATTTAAACACCAAAATAAAACTTAGTTGTAACCAGGCAAAGCTTTGCCCTCATCCTGAATTTCCCCTTTAATAAACTGTATAGTATATTTCATTGTTGAACGATGCTCTTTAGGTATTAGTATACTAAAAAAATAATCCTCAAAAGAGTCATACCTTAATATAAACAGTTTTTTAATAATCTTTTTTGCCCAATTACTTGGATATTTAATGTCGTAATATAACTTTAATCTTTTGTAAGTTCTATCATTGTAAAGTTTTTTTCTCTTGAAATTAAAATCATAACTTAAAAACAGCTCTGCTTTTCCATACTCGTAAAATATAAAACCGAAAATTTGCAGTAAATAGTAACATGTTCTATATTTCGAGATTTCTTTGATATTCTTTTTATCATAAGGGGCTATCTTTATTAATTCATTAAGAACTTCAACAATTAATTCGTATTTAGAACGCTCTCTCCCCACCCCCGATAAATCCTCCATATAATCAAACCGAGCTAGAGTATTATAAGCATTTATTATTCTAGGTGATGCATATTTAAGATTCTTTCCTATATGGTCACATATTTCATTCATCATTTTATCTACATTAACTTCTTTGGTGAATAAATCTTTTCTAAAAGCAGTGACATAATCATAATATAAATAAATCTCAGTTAAAATAGGAGCATATAGTTCATTATAAATTACTCTTTGATTATGCTTTCTTTCTCTTTTTAGAGTAAGTCGATGTGAAAAAAATTGAGCAACACATGCTCCTATAAAAGCTCCAATTAACGTAGTTGTTGCTGTTAATACAGCTGGCCTTAACTTTTCTGGTATGTCTGGTATTATCCATGAAAAATCCATATTATAATCCCTCCATAACTATTATCGGATAAGATCTATTGTAAAGAAACAGTCAGCGAAATTTGTCGAACGATTCTCTTGAATGTTTATTCACTCAAAACTGCACCGCACTCAAGCCGTTAACCGCCAATTGTCTATCTTGAGATTTACCGGAAGCAGTTTACAGAAAAAGCATCCTACAGGATGCTTCTGATCTTATATTTTTTATACTTTCTGTATAAAATTTGTTTTTCTTCTGATAATATCAGGTAAATACTCCTGCATGTATCTTCAGCTTTACATGCATCTTCATAATCCATAAAATGTATTGACATAGATGAAAGATATTTTTTTATTTTAAATTTCGAATCATAATCCAGAAAGTCATTTATTTCTTTTAAATTTTCACGTAGACTGTTACAAAAATCATTAATATGACCATCAATATGAACTGTCTTAGTTTGTTCAAGCAAAGTAGGGTCATCTTGAATAACAGCTATGAAGTCTAGGTAACCTCCTAATGATCCTAATAAACTATCAAGCTTTGTTAGTTTTTCTGAGACAGTACTCATAAATACTTCAACTTCTCTGGAATAAATTTGGATCTTTACACCATAGTATGTTATTAGACCTCCAACAACAGCTCCTACAAAAGCAATTATCCCAGCCCATAAAGTTTCTTTATCTTTAAAAAATTCATTTAAGATTCCTGTATAAATCAGTAAATCCCCTAATAATAAAGATAGTATAACTAGAATCAAAATAAAATCTTTTGAATCAATTTTCATATTAATACCTCCCACCTTATTATCGGTGAAAGCAATGTATAAAGAAACAATTTGCGGAATTTGTCGAACTTTTTAGATAAACTCCGGTTCCATTTGAAACTAGTGAGTTAATAACTTTCAAAAAGGGCGGCTTGATATGCTCAACTACTGTTGCCGGCACCCGTCTACCTTTCATCATGCAAGATACACAGAACGGACGCGTTGATAGATAACCGAGCCGCGCCTGCCTCCACTTGCAGTCCGTAACCCCTTTTAGCAGCGGACTCACGATACTGGTCATAGGCTAGCTTGGTTCTCTTGTGCTTTTTACAATAGCCCTCTCTTACCAGGTTAGGGCATCCAGGTTCATTACAAGGTTTCAAAAACTTATGCATAATAATAGACCACTTACAATAAAAAAGCTCTCCAATTAGGAGAGCTTTTAAAAATGTTAGATTTTTATAAATTGTATGTTAGTAAGTTCATAACGCTGAATATTAATTTTAATTATTCTCATCTGTAGGTGGAAGTAAACTTGTAGGTAAAGAATCTTCGATCTCTTTTGGAAGTAAGGTTTTTACTGCCGATTGACCAATCTGTTTTGCCGCCTGAGGATTTCTCGCACACCAATTAACTAGCTTAACCATTAAAGCAGTTGCCCATTTCTTTTTAGTTAAATATTGAACTTGGTCCTTCAACAACTCAATTTCCTGATGCAACTTTTCCTTTTCAGCATTTAGTTCAAATTCAAGTTCTTCCGATTTATCAAAGGCTGAAGAATACTTTTCTTCAAGCTCATCAAGTTTATCTTTCAGCTTTTGTCCCTCAGCTTTTGTAAAATAACTCTCAGATACTTCTTCAAACTTTTCATCAATAATCTTTTCAATTTCTTCTATTTTTTCTTGCGTATCTTTAATTTGTCTTCCAACAACTGAATTTCCCATTTCACTTCTTAAATTCTTAACCCAAGTATTAATTTCTCTTGAAAGAGTACCATAATTGAAAGCGCCACTTGTTTTTTCACGGGATAATAATTTCCCGGGACTTAACTCCAAATTTTTCATTTCTCCATCAGGATTTAATTCAAATGAAAAGTAATAATCTTTGTGATAAATATAAGTAATTTGCAAAGTTATTGCTTTCAAATAATTATTAGTTAACGTGGAGATTTTAAAATCATCCGCAGTAAAACCATTTCCCTCTAATTTTTCTCGTAAATTCATCAGAAAAGTTTGATTAATATCTAATGCCAATCATTTCACCCCTAATATGTTTTAACTAAATACAAAAAGCATCTCTAGGGATGCTTTTTGTTTATTTTTTAAAGATCAACCTATATATCATCTTCTTCTCATAATTCTCATTTTTAAACTCTGAGCGATCTAAAGAATATATATACCATTTATCGTGACGGTCTGACCAATTGGTTAGCTCAACTTTAGTTATGTCAGGATAGCTGTATGTATATGCTTCGTTAGTTTCTGGATTCTTCAAATGTATGAGTAAGAGTGCACCCGTCTTAGTTTCAAATACCTGATGACCTTTTATCTCATGTAGAATTTGTTCATCTTTTCCTGGTATATCTGGTTCAACACTTAATTCTACATGAGTATAATTGTTCAAACAGCTAATTAAAATAGGGTCAATGATCATTAAATTCACCTCCTATTTTATATATAGTCTTATACATCCTAAATTTAACACCTTATTCAAAGTTTAAGAATTGATGCTGCTAGATGAATAAAAGAGAATTGGCTCATCATAAATCCAATGAAATGCTCTTATCGTTTTATTGCCTATTACCATAATACCTTACCGAAAACAAAATGGTGTGCCGTTATTCTGCCAAGTTTGTGCCAATTAAAGCAATATACTCCCCAAAACGCTTATACCTTTAATTTCTTTTAAAATATCCATATCAATTCTCTCTAATAACTTTTTGTACGAATGATGATTTGGAACAAGTATATAAGCTTCATCTAGTTCGAATTTAAATTGATCTGGAACCCGCCATTCTCTTTCATGAGTCCAATCAATTATATGTTCTTCATTATCAAGATCATAGTTAACTATTCTCCAATATTCGTTTCTCGGTAAAAATCTCTTTGCAGTTTCTGTCTTTTCATATATAACAGGACGCCCACCCCGCTCAAAAACGTAAGGTTTAGTAAACGCTAAACCATATCCTTGATACCTTAGTTTATTTCCTAATTCATCCTTATTATTTTGTTCATGTAAAATATTTTGACTAATTCCATATGCAGGCATATCTTGAAAACAAGCTGCTCTTCTATCTCCAACTATAAAACCACTCTCTGTAGAGCTTCCCAAAATAGTTTTTTCCTCAATAATTTTCTTCAGTACAGATATAGATTTTTTTATCAATTCCCCATTTTCATCATAAACAGGCTTTGTTAAATGTGTTAAGTGACCTGTTATATCTGCCCTATAAGCTATTCTGTTTACCCATTGCTCGTGACTATATCCCATCTTTAACCTCTTCTATTATTTTTTCAAATTAAGAATAACAGATTTTGTAACATTTATCCACGAATTACCCATATGTTTTATACTGTGCAACTCGTTGAGCTGAGACAATCCCTTGTCCTCTCTATTATTAAGCCAAATCTTCAAATCACACCTGTTTTTTTAAAAAATGTATGAAAAACAAAAAAATCATCCAGCAGTTGGATGATTCATGTAAAATACTCAGCATAAGGATTAAAAAGCCCTTAAAAAATTAAATCACAGCAACACCCTGTTGCGGTGAGAACCTTTCATAATCTCTAAAGTACACATTTCTTTTCGAGCATTGAGTTTTAGCCGATTACAAAGATTTTTGAAAATTTGTCGAATTTTATTGACTATAAATCTATCAGAATGCTAACATGGAAAATAATATGTTAACATCCTTAGCATTTCTTAAATATTAAAAAAAGCCCTAAAAGGGCATTTTCGTGTTACTTTTTTTGAGATCACCAGAGGTTGCAGCCTCTGTTTACATACAATAGGTTCAGCACGCCGTGTAACGTGCTAAAACATGAGAAAGGGTGACTGTTATAGTTAAGTTGATTAAAGTGCTAGAATCATTTAGTCCTCCAAGTGAAAACCCTTTGAAATTGGAGGTGAATGATAAATGAATATGGAAGGATTGTTTCTACTCTTACTCGAAAAATTATTCGACACAAAGTTAATAATTTTCGGGAAAGAAATGAGCATTGGTTATTTAGCCATTGGTATCTTGTTAATTAGATATCATTACATTAAATTGGAAAACAGAATTACAGAAAAGATCTTAAATAGACTACAACAGTAACTATTACTTACAAGCCATCTATAACCCTAGGTGGCTTTTCTTTTTTAAAATCCTATTATCATTATGTTAAATTTAATATCCTCATTGCAAAACTTTTGTTTTAAATTGTGTTTAACAAGTTTTTATGTTTTAAAAAGTTGCAAAGTTTTTAAATTGGCTTTTATATTTTTCATCAATTTAATTCATAGGCAAAAAATATAAGCCCATTACCGATAAACTTATGATAACAAAAATGACTTGTGTTTAACAAGTTTTTTTTTGACTTTTTTATAAACAAAGAGAATAAAAAAGTCAAAAAAATAACTTGCCTTTTATATTTTTCCCGAAAAAATACTTTACTCATATTATATAAAAAATTGATTTTTTGTCACTCTTTTTTGGTTTTTCACACGCTTCTTTTTTTCGAAAAAGCCTCTCAAATAAAATCAAAATTGTGACCCTTTTTGGTTTTTCACGCGCTTCTTTTTTTCGAAAAATCCTCTCAAATAAAATTAGAGTTGTGCACCCTTTTTGGTTTTTTACGCGCTTCTTTTTTCGAAAAAGCGTCTCAAATAAAATCAAAGTTGTGCACCCTTTTTGGTTTTTTACGCGCTTCTTTTTTTCGAAAAATCCTCTCAAATAAAATCAAAGTTGTGCACCCTTTTTGGTTTTTCACGCTTTTTTGTATAAACCTCTTCTCTAAGAGCAAACGCCAGCCTATAAAGTGCTTTTGCTTTCACTCGATAAAAGCTCCGCTGACTTAATCCCATTTCGGCATATACCTCATAATCATACATTTCATCCTGCTGCATATAGAGCATGACAATAACCTGGCGTTCCTTAAGCGAAAGACGGTTAACTGCTTTTTGGATCCTTTTCAAAAAACGGTTACGCTCAATCTCCCAATCAAGACGCTTTATCGCATTCTCTTCTGTTGAAGAATAAAACTCATTTGTAATACTCGGCGGCACAATGCTGTAAGTCGGTGTGATCTTTGGTAAAGAATCGTCTGGAACCTGTAAGAGATAAAGCCGGTATTGATCCAGCAACTTCTCAACTTTTAATTTAGTCGCTTGTTCGTTAATCAGAGGTAATTTCATTATCTTTTGACTCATGGTTTAATCTCCTTTTATAAATTCCAAGCAAAAAAAATCACTGAAGCAGACTGCTTTTTAAAGCTGTCTGTTTCAGTGATCTCCAGTTAACTGGTAGAGCATTGCATATTAAATAATTGTCTTAGTAAAACGGTTAAGCTGATAAAGAGCAATTGGGTATACTGTTTGGAAAATAAGTAATACATCTTCTTTTTCGGGATGAGGCCCAGCATGAGCACCTACAAGCGATAAATAATTATAGTATCCATTATATAGCCCTTTCCCTTCTTTATCATAAAACTTATTACTCTGGGTTAAAATAGGTGGGTTACTTAAAGATAATTTCTGCCTCATATTATTTTGCGAGTCATTTTCTCCATTACTTTTTTTATCTAAGTTTAAATACTTAGACATATCTAAGATTAAAGATTCAATAAACTTTCTAGCATTACTAGCGGCATTTCCCCATTCAGCTTTTACAAAAGCTTTCTCCGCATTCTGGATATGTAACAAGGAATCCACAAAGATAGATTTATACTTTTCTAAAAGGGACTGAACTTCATTTTTCTGTTCTCCTATTGACCGACTAACTATTGTTTCTAACAAACCTCCTTTAAGAACATTAAAGCCGTCCAGTAACAGATGATTCTTAAGTAACTCCTTTTTATAAACCCTGTTCTTACCGAAAAGCGCTAAAGAATCTTTGAACATTTCATCATCGGAAAATATCTCCAAAGCTAGATCTTGAGCAATTTCCAACAAATTATCATCACTTATTTGCTCAGAAATTACATACTTAATCATATTAGTAATTTTTTTATTTACACTTACTTGTTCGCTCAAATCGATATCAAAATCATGTTTTAAGCAAAACATTTCAATTTCATTGTGTGTAGAAAAACCTTTTTGTTCGAATAATTCAACAATAGTTTTATGGCTAAAAATCAAAATTCTTCCCCCTCATCAATTCGAATCCGCTTCACTCTCTCTTGGTGTGTAATAATTTTTGTTTCACCATGGGAAGGAAGCTCTATCAACTTAGCTTTTCCATCTCCAACCACAACAGCAAAGTTATTCCTGTACTTCATTATATCAATCTCCAGCCTTTTAGTACTATGGTTAATAATTAAATTTTCAACTCTCATTATTTTATCTCTCCGATTTCAATTTTGTTTGATATTCAAGCAAACAAGTATTCATTTTGGTTTTAAATCTCTCTTGCATATAAAAATTAAGTGCTTGTTCCGAATCTTCGAGCTGAATCGTTTTTTTCTCATAAACTAAAAACTCAATCAGCAGAATGAGAGAATAATAATTATACTGAAGCGCCGCTTGATACCATTCTCTAACCGTCATACCTACGCTCCAAATTTAAGAACAAGCCGTACTCT
Organism: Bacillus sp. GW821-FHT01G09; assembly: GCF_059422205.1. NCBI lineage: Bacteria > Bacillati > Bacillota > Bacilli > Caryophanales > Bacillaceae > Bacillus > Bacillus sp. GW821-FHT01G09. Next base: position 932,409 of record NZ_JBWKWL010000002.1, on the reverse strand, counting down.
TTAATGAATACTAAAGTAACTGTACCAACAGGACCGTTTCTCTGTTTAGAAATGATGATTTCGATGATGTTTTTACTTTCACTTTCCTTGTCATAATAATCGTCCCGATAAAGAAACCCAATGACATCTGCGTCCTGCTCAATTTGCCCTGATTCTCTTATATCAGACATCATTGGGCGCTTATCCTGCCGCTGTTCTACGCCTCTTGAAAGCTGACTAAGAGCAATCACACAAATGTCTAACTCTCGAGCCATATGCTTGAGCATGCGACTTATTTCGCCTATTTCTTGTGTTCTGTTCCCCCTATATTTTGCTGATCCTGTAATCAGTTGCAAATAATCAATAATGATCAAGATATCTTTGCCGGCATACTCCCGTTTCATTTTTCTTGCCTTTGACCATATTTCGTTAACTGTGACGCCTGGACGATCAAATATTCTCAGATCAGCAGAACCAAGAATGCCATTTGCTTGTGAAAGCTTGTTCCAGTCATTCGCTGTCAAATTTCCCCTACGCATCGCATCTGCATTGATATTTCCGAGAATTGAAGCCATTCTTTTTAAGAGCTGCTTACGTGACATTTCAAGAGAGAAAATCCCTACCGCCCCGCCGCTATATTGATTTAATGCACTACCCATAAAATTAGCCGCAACGTTTAAGCAAAAAGCAGTTTTCCCGACAGACGGCCGAGCGGCAATGATGACCAATTCTTATATGAACCACCAAAATTATCCACACAACAATGCGAAATGCAATGGAGAAAGCAGCAATATTAGGAAAGCTCAAAAAAATCCTTGTTATGGTATCGAGATTAAAACAAATAAAAAACGAGAATACTATATGGAGTTTATCAATTGCGATGACATACCTCTTTTTTTACGTGTAGCATATGAATATGGTTATATGTACTATATTTTCTTTAAAACACTCGGAAATACTGGCATGCACAAAGGCGAGACTGCTGCTTTACAGTGGTCAGATATTGATTTAAAAAATAAAACCAGCTCAATTTCTAAAACTCTAGATTTTAAAGCAGCTTCAAAAGATGAATTATTTGGCGACCCTAAGACTTATACATCCAGGCGTATTATTACTATTGATCAAAGGTTGGTAAATGAACTTCACGAACTTAGAAAACGACAAAACAAAGATAAACTTCAGCTTAACGGGATCTATCACCATGACCTTAACTTAGTCTTCACTCGCAAAGATGGTTCACATTATAATGCTTTTGTCCGAATACTAAATAAAGCTGGTCTAGAAACTCCCTATTCACGCCCTTCATGACACACATGCTGTTTTGTTCCTTGAGTCAGGTGCTTCAATGAAATATGTAGAAGAACGACTGGGTCATAAAAGTATTCAAGTTACGTCAGATATTTACTCACATATCAGCAAAAAGATTGATAGGGATTCAATGAATAAGTACGAAAATTATATCTCCACTATTTTGGAGTAATTTTTAATTGTTTTTTTGTGGGTGTTTTGTGGGTGGTCTATGATTTATATTAAGTTATTAAAATTGTTAACGAATCAAAAAATCCCTTGACACCAATAGTGCCAAGGGATTGAAAGATTAATACTGAGACATATACTGTTCGCGTTCCCAAGGATGTACTTGCGTGCGGAACATATCCCATTCGATTTCTTTTGCTTCGATGAAGTGTTCGAATAGGTGCTCGCCCAGCGCTTTGACCATGACTTCGTTTGATTTGAATTCTTCTAGTGCTTCCGCAAGTGTTGCTGGAAGGTCAACGATTCCGTTTTCCATGCGCTCTTCTTTGCTCATCACATAGATGTTGCGGTCGATTGGAGCCGGCGCTTCCAGTTTGTTTTTGATTCCGTCTAATCCTGCAGCAAGCAATACGCTAAGTGCAAGGTATGGGTTTGCAGCTGGGTCTACACTGCGTACTTCAACACGTGTGCTGATGCCGCGAGAAGCCGGGATACGGATAAGCGGGCTTCTGTTTTGCGCGCTCCATGCTACATAACAAGGTGCTTCATAGCCAGGAACAAGACGTTTGTAAGAGTTTACTGTCGGGTTTGTTACTGCTGTAAAGCTTGTTGCGTGCTTCACGATACCTGCAATGAAGTGCTTCGCTGTTTCACTTAACTGAAGATCTGCGTTTTCGTCAAAGAATGCGTTAACACCATTTTTGAAGAGTGATAGATTGCAGTGCATACCTGAACCGTTCACACCGAACAATGGTTTTGGCATAAATGTCGCATGCAGGCCGTGTTTACGGGCAATTGTTTTGACAACTAGTTTAAATGTTTGGATGTCATCACAAGAGCGGACTGCTCCAGCATATTTAAAGTCGATTTCATGCTGACCAGGTGCTACTTCGTGGTGAGACGCTTCGATTTCAAAGCCCATCTCTTCAAGCTCAAGTACGATATCGCGGCGGCAGTTTTCTCCTAAATCAGTTGGAGCTAAGTCGAAATACCCGCCTTTGTCGTTTAGTTCAAGCGTCGGCTCGCCTTTTTCGTCCAATTTGAATAAGAAGAATTCAGGCTCAGGCCCAAGGTTAAAATCACTGAAGCCGAGGTCTTCCATTTCTTTCAGAATCCGTTTTAAGTTGTTTCGCGGGTCACCTTCGAAAGGTGTGCCATCCGGATTGTAAATATCACAGATGAAACGTGCTACTTTACCTTTTTCAGCTGTCCATGGGAAGATAACAAATGTATTTAGATCTGGATACAGGTACATGTCTGACTCTTCGATACGAACGAATCCCTCAATAGAAGAACCGTCAAACATGACTTTATTATCAAGCGCTTTTCCAAGCTGGCTTACAGGAATCTCAACATTCTTGATTGTTCCAAGAATGTCAGTAAATTGAAGACGGATATACTTCACGTTTTCTTCTTTTACTAATTTTTCGATATCTTCTCTAGTGTACTTTGCCATTTGGTAAAATTCCTCCTCTTAAAAGGTAAATGTATATAGCAAAACAGTTGCTAACGGATTAATGAAAGAAGCGGGACATGTCGCCTTGACGGAATGTATTCCCTCTTTGAAAACGGCCGGCTTGCATGAGCTCGTTTTTCAGGAGCTGTCTCAGTTCGTCATCGGACAGATCATGTTTCATTGGTTTTTTCGTCTTCTCGTTTTGTTTTTGTTCTGGCTCGGCTTCGGCTTTCGCCAGAATCTGTTTAATTCCTGCCATGTTTACACCTTGTTCTATCAGGTGCTTGATTTCTAACAGTTTATCTACATCATGAAATGAAAATAATCGTCTATTTCCTTCACTTCTGGCTGGAAATATCAGTCCATTTTCCTCATAATATCGAATTTGTCTTGCTGATAACTCAGTTAACTGCATGACAATTCCTATTGGAAATAAAGGCATTGAGCGGCGAATATTATCACTCATCTCAATTTCCTCCTTTTCTTAACTTAGTTTCATTATAGGTGATGTTATATTATGTGTCAATACGATGTAAGGATTCTTAACATCAAATCCAGAGAAATTTTTAAAAAATTTAAATTAATTGCTTTTCCATCAATGAATCCACTGCACTGCATATGGCATTCTTCACATGCGAATAGGTTAATCCTCCCTGAACATACGCTACATACGGCGGGCGGATAGGGCCATCAGCTGATAATTCGATGCTTGCTCCTTGAATAAACGTCCCTGCTGCCATAATGACATCATCCTCGTATCCAGGCATGTAGGCTGGATAAGGCGTCACATGAGCATTGATTGGCGATGCAAATTGAATAGCCTGGCAAAAAGCAATCATCTTTTCTCTGTCAGAAAACTCAACGGATTGTATTAAATCCGTTCTTTTCGCATCCCATTTCGGGTTTGAAGTGAAGCCGAGTTTTTCAAGGAATCTCGCTGTAAACACCGCTCCCTTTAGACTTTGAGACACAACGTGAGGCGCCAAAAAGAAGCCTTGGTACATTTCTTGGAGCGAGTAAAGAGATGCCCCCGCTTCTCTGCCGATGCCGGGTGACGTCATACGGTATGAGCAAGCTTCAATCCATTTCGCTTTTCCGACGAGGTAGCCGCCTGTTTTCGCAAGGCCGCCGCCGGGATTTTTAATGAGAGATCCCGCCATCAGGTCGGCTCCGACATGGCAAGGCTCAAGCTCTTCCACAAATTCTCCGTAACAGTTGTCCACAAAGACGATCAGATTTTCATTGATTTCTTTTACAAAACGGATCATTTCTTTTATTTCACTAATTAAGAAAGAAGGGCGATTCGCATATCCTTTTGAGCGCTGAATACCGATTACTTTTGTCTTCGGATTGATCGCAGCGGCGACTGCATCATAGTCTATCTTTCCGTCTTTCGTCAGATCAACCGCATTATAGCCGATTTGAAAATCCTTTAACGAACCAGCGTTTTCTCCACCCCTGACGCCCACAATTTCCTCTAGCGTATCATACGGCTTGCCCGTTATATAAAGGAGCTCGTCCCCCGGTCTGAGGACACCGAACAAAGCAATTGAGATGGCATGTGTGCCTGAAATGATTTGCGGCCTTACAAGCCCCGCTTCTCCGCCAAACACATCCGCATATATGCTTTCAAGCGTGTCTCTTCCGATATCATCATAGCCGTATCCAGTAGACGGCGTGAAATGAGTGTCGCTTACTTTGTGTTTTCTATAGCTTTGAAGCACTCTCCACTCATTTCGCTCGCTGATTTCTTCTATTTGTTTATGAATGCCGGCAATGTCCGCTTCCACTTCCATTGCCGTTTTCTTTAATAATTCTCCGTGTGTTAATGTGTCAAACATGTCTTTATATTTCCTTCCTACATATACTTCTTTAATTCACCGATGATACTTTGCTCTTCTTGGACATAGCCGGATATGTCATACTGTTCATTTTCTTCATTAAAATAGAAGCGGTCTACCATCGTTTCCGATTTGATTCTGGAAAGGAGCTTCCCTTCACTTGCCGGCACATGTGCTTCAAAAGACGTTAACAGTTCTTGGCGCAAATAGCGCTGAATCGCTTCTTTAAAGGCTGCAGCGTCGTCCTCAAATTTCGCACTGACCATAATGTGATCCCTTCCGGCGGACGGTATAAAATCAGGCAGTTTTTGATCACGTTTATTGTAAGCCGTCAGCATCGGGATATCATCTGCTTCAAGCTCCTCGAGAAGCCCAAGCACTGTTTTTTCATGTCCCGCATAATCCTCATTTGAAGAATCAATTAAATGCAGGATCAAATCCGCTTCTTTTACTTCCTCAAGCGTTGAGCGGAATGCAGCAATCAATGTCGTCGGAAGATCCTGAATAAATCCTACTGTATCTGAAAGAAGAACACTGTAGCCGCTTGGCAGGACCATTTTTCTGGTCATCGGGTCCAGCGTGGCAAACAGGAGATCTTCTTCATAGCTGTCAGCACTCGTCAGGCGGTTGAACCATGTTGATTTCCCTGCGTTTGTATAGCCGACAAGCGCAATTTGAAGCACACCGTTTTTCTTTCTTCTTTCACGGTATCGGCTTCTATGGCGAATGACAGTGGAAAGCTGTGTGTTGATTTCATGAATGCGATTTCTGATATGGCGGCGGTCGGTTTCCAGTTTCGTTTCCCCGGGACCTCTTGCCCCAATTCCTCCGCCTTGCCGGGAGAGATTGATCCCTTGTCCCGTCAGACGCGGCAGTGCATATTGCAGCTGAGCCAGCTCAATTTGAAGTTTGCCTTCTCTCGTTCTCGCCCGCTTTGCAAAAATATCTAATATCAATTGCGTGCGGTCAATCATCTTCACTTCAATTGCTGTTGCCAATGACTTCAGCTGACTTGGCGACAGTTCATCATTAAAGATGAGGAGATCAGCTTCAAGCTCTTCCACCAGTGCCTTCAGCTCTTCTACCTTCCCTTTTCCTATATATGTAGCGGCGTCAGCCCTGTTCCGTTTTTGTGTGACGCTGGTCAGTACTTTTCCGTCTGCTGTTTTTGTCAGAGATGCTAGCTCTTCCATAGAATTTTCAAAATGCTCATCCGTGATATGCGGCAGCTGACATCCGACTAAAATGGCTTTCTCCTGAATCGTTTCTTGTTCGTTCAAATGGATGTTCCTTTCTTTTGCATATTGGGCAGTAGTATTATCATACCAAACCCTGCATGTGTATACCACAAATCGATTGCTTTGAAAAGCGGAAATACGAGCAAAAAACAGACCTCTCAAAAACAGAGAGGTCTATGCAGATCCAGATGCTTCTTCTTTAATGGAAAGATCTTGGCTTTTGATGGTCATCAAGTCGCTTTTTAAGTATTGGTCTCCCATTAAAAGCCTCATGGCTTGTGCTCTGATCGATTTTTCGATCACATTTCTGACAAAACGTCCATTGCTGAATTTAATGGGACTTGTCGTGCTTTTCACTGTCATTAAGTAATCTTTCAATTTCCATTCAGCTTCTTGACTGAGCTGGTATTCCCTTTCATCGATCATTCGTTTCGCAATCTCCATGAGCTGGGTCACAGAGTAATCTGGAAAATCAATGGAGATGGGAAATCTTGATTGGAGTCCGGGATTTAACGAGAGAAAATGATCCATTTCCCGTGAATATCCGGCGAGTATCAAAATAAACTCATGCTGTTTGTCTTCCATATGCTTTACAAGTGTGTCGATCGCTTCTTTCCCAAAGTCCTTTTCGCCGCCTCTTGCCAGCGAGTAGGCTTCGTCTATAAACAAAATGCCACCTAATGACTTTTTGATTAAATCTCTCGTCTTTTGGGCGGTGTGTCCGATATACTCCCCGACCAGGTCAGCCCGCTCCGCTTCTATTAAGTGGCCTTTTGACAGGACATTCATTTCAAAGAACAGCTTGCCGATGAGCCGTGCAACCGTCGTTTTTCCCGTTCCCGGATTTCCTTTAAACATCATGTGCAGCGCTTGCTTTCCAACCTTCAAGCCTTGCTCCGCGCGTTTTTGGTTCACAAAAATCCAGGCGTATATTTCCTTGATGTTGCGTTTCATTTCCTCCATCCCAACTAATGCGCTCATCTCTTTTTCGATTTCCTTCAAAATGCCGTGCTTTGCTTCGTTTTTTTGCAATGCAGCCTGATATTCCGCCTCTGCCTCAGCATTCGTCAGCACCTGCTTTTGCCCGTTCAGAATAATGTTGATCTGTCCGTTGTTTTTATAAGTCACAGCGCGCTCCAACATCTTCACCTCTCTGTTCTCTCTATATGATATTCAAGCGGATGCCGATTGTGACAAACGCCTATCATGTGTCGAAACAATTGCTTTTTTCGGGAACAATAAGGAATCCTGCGCTTTCCCGAGAAATACTTTATTTCTTATTGTATTCACGGACATGGGGTGGACAAACCATGAGATTTTGTTTTTAATCATTTTGTCAGAGTATTATGGTGAGCTTCTTTCTCATTATTTTCTCCATTCGCCAATCCTTTTTTCATGCAACGGGCTGTTTTTTGTACGAAGCGTATTACCCGCCCTAAGATACCTGAAGCGTTTTTCTTTTTTTCGATTTATAAAGTGGTGTCTTTAATGAAAGGAGCTTTTCTCATCAATTTACGTTTCAAATGCTTGATTTAATATGAACGCAAAGCTTAAAACCAGCAGGAATCAGTGCAGGTTAACCGAACCCATAGTACATACAAACATATGGCGTATGCACAGATTTCATGTCGGACCGTATCTGTTGTCGCTTCATGTTGAATTGTGCGCTTTCCCGAGAAATAATTTCCGAATTTGAAAGGGTTATTTCCTTATTTTTCAGTTGAATGATAATCGTACAAGCAGAAGCCGTGTTTTTTCATATCCTGTAATGAGGTGATGAAAAATGGTTAAAATTTTTATTGATCCTGGCCATGGCGGGTCTGATCCAGGCGCAACAGGTAATGGCCTTCAGGAAAAAACGTTAACCCTGCAAATCGCTTTAGCCTTACGTACGATATTAACTAATGAATATGAAGGCATTTCTTTGCTGCTGAGCCGGACAAGCGACCAATATGTCAGCTTAAACGACCGGACAAATGCCGCAAATAACTGGGGAGCAGATTTCTTTTTGTCCATTCACGTTAATTCCGGGGGAGGCACAGGTTTTGAAAGCTATATTTATCCAGATGTAGGAGCCCCAACGACGACTTATCAATCGACAATTCACTCTGAAGTGATACAAGCTGTCGACTTTGCCGATCGCGGCAAAAAAACAGCGAACTTCCACGTCCTAAGGGAGTCGGCAATGCCTGCCCTCTTGACCGAGAACGGCTTCATTGATACCGTTGCCGATGCAAATAAGCTGAAAACGAGCAGTTTTATTCAAAGCTTAGCGAGAGGACATGCAAACGGGCTGGAGCAAGCCTTTAACCTTAAAAAGACTTCCAGCTCAGGGTTATATAAGGTTCAAATCGGCGCATTTAAAGTCAAAGCGAATGCCGACTCGCTCGCAAGTAATGCCGAAGCCAAAGGTTTTGACTCGATTGTCCTTTTAAAGGACGGATTATACAAAGTGCAGATTGGCGCATTTTCATCCAAAGACAATGCAGACACCCTCGCTGCCAGAGCGAAAAATGCCGGCTTTGACGCTATTGTGATCCTAGAATCATAGCCGAGACGGGGACGAGCGTCTCATAAAAAAACCCGGCTCCTCATCGCGAGAAACCGGGTTTTTTTATTCAAGAATATCAACAACAAACTGTGACCATGTTTCCAGACGGTTGTAGATGTCATCCTGTTTTAATTCAGAAACTTTCATCCATTTACCCGCAATTTGTTCTTTCTCCTTCACTTCCACTTGTGCGCCAGGCTTTAATTGAAGCGCAGAAAGAATACCGATATGCACTTTGCCAACACTGTTTTCATCATCATTGATCAATCCCAGTGTGACAATCGCCTGTTTATCTTCTTCATTTATTTGCAGTTCTTCCTCAAGCTCACGGTCTGTGTTCAGCTTTAAGACTTCAGCAAATGAAGCTGCCCCTTCGATGGCGTTCATATGGCCGCCAAAGCCGAGAGAAAGCTTGTTGTGCAGTCGTGATTCACCGCCGCCAGCCAGCCGCTCGTAAAGAAAAACTTCATCTTCACGCTTAATGACGACATAAGGTATCGGCTGCTTGAAACGCGGATCTTCTTCTGCGTCCCCTCTTCTCATTTCACGATAGGCCGCTTCAATCTGAGCCATGATTTCGGCTACTCTGCTATCTTCACTGTACACGCCCTGGAAGGTTAAGCTTTCTTTCTTAAACACATCATCGCGCGGGGCAACTAAAATCATTTCGTCCATTTTTCCCATGGGTACTGCGTCCTCCTCATTTGAACCTTCAAGCCGAAAAGAGCAGATATTATATCTGCTCTTTTTCATCTTCAAAATAAAAGTCATCATCTTTGAGCGGCTCAACTGTCGCTTTTTTATAACCATTCCCCTTCATAGAGAAGAAGTCATGCGATTTTGTTTTTGTGTTTAATCCGTTTAATACGATCGGATTAATATCTTCCTCTTCGAAGTATGGATCAAATCCAAGATTCATCAGCGCTTTATTCGCATTATAGCGGATGAATTTCTTTACATCGTGTGAGAGTCCGACTTGATCGTACAAGTCCTCTGTATACTCAAGCTCATTTTCATATAACTGATTCAGAAGGTCGATCGCAAATTCACGAAGCTCTGCTTTTTTCTCTTCTGTCTGTTTATTATAAATTTCCTGAGCAAGGAGACCGACATACACGCCGTGAATCGCTTCGTCACGAAGGATCAGGTTAATGATCTCACCGCTTTGCATCAGTTTTCCTTGTCCGTAGAAATATAACGGATAATAGAAACCGCTGTAGAAAAGGAAGCTTTCCAGATAGACGGAAGCAACCATCGCTTTGAACAGTGAAATTTCATCATCTTTTTGAATGGCTTTGTAAAGCCCGACAATCATTTGCGCTTTTTTCTGCAAATATTTATTTTGTTTAACCCATTCAAATACTTCATTAATCGTTTCAGTCGGTGCAAGGGTCATGAAAATATTAGAGTACGACTTCGCATGGACAGCGTTCTCCATCATCGCCATAAAGTTCAGCACCGCTTTCCGCTGGTGGCCATCTACGTGTTCAGCCACAATCGGCATCCCCGTATTCCCCTGCTCTGTATCAAGAAGCGTAAGTCCGGCCAGTACCTTCATATAAGTGTCCTGCTCATTTTTTCCGAGGTACTTCCATGTGAGGAGATCGCCGTTTAAAGCAATCTCTTCCGGAAGCCAGAACTGTTTCACGTTTTGGTTATAGAACATTTGGGTAAAATCGTCTTCATGCTTTGACCAGTTTGCTGCGTCATAAATTTTTGTCACTATAAACTCTCCTTTAATCAAACAACACAAGAAAGGCAGCTGTCTTGCCCAGTATCTTTCGTTCTTGCATAGTAAATGGTTTTAATTCCTCTATGATGTGCATACAGATCGATTCGGTTTAAATCACGGGTCGTCATTGTGTCTTTTAAGAACAATGTAAAGCTGATTCCCTGATCAATGTGCTGCTGGATAGTGGCGATCATATCCACAACCTTGAACATGTCCATATCGTAGGCTTCTTTATAGAAGAACCAGTTATTAGATGCAAGCCCAGGCATTGGGTAGTACGTTTTTGAGTTGCCGTATGTTCGTTCTTCAATGCGTTCCATAATCGGCATAACAGACGCCGTACTTGATTGGACGTATGAGATAGAGCCTGTCGGCGCAATGCATAATCTGTAGCTGTGATACATACCGTGTTCAGCCACAAATGCTTTTAGCTTTTTCCAGTCCTCTGTCGTCGGGATATGCATACCCTCAAACAGATTAGCGATTTTTTCATATTTCGGTGAGAAATCAGTAGAAACGTATTTGTCAAAGTATTCACCTGTCGCATAGGTTGAGCCTTCATATTGATCAAACGTTTCACCCTTCTCTTTTGCGATTTCCGCAGAACGCTGGATGGAGTAGAAGTTCACCATCATAAAGAACGTGTTTGCAAAGTCACGCGCTTCCGGACTTTCATACGCAATGCCGTTTTGCGCAAGGTAGCCGTGAAGGTTCATAGCACCGAGGCCGATTGATTTCATCGCTTTGTTTGCCCGTCTTACAGCAGGCGCATTACGGATGTCAGTTGTTTCAGACACGTGTGTTAAAGAGTCTGTCGCAAGCTTGACTGTCTTTTCGATTGATTTATGCTCCATGACATTGAGAATGTTAAGCGAACCCAAGTTGCAGGAAATATCCAGACCGATTTCATCTTCTTCATCATAGTCTGTGTATGAAGAAACTTGAGATGCCTGCAGCACTTCAGAGCAAAGGTTAGAAAATTTGACCTTGGAAATATGGTTATTCGCATGCACTTTATTGACGTTATCTTGGAACATGATGTATGGATAGCCTGATTCAGAACGAAGCATCGCCAATTTTTCAAGCAGTTTCCGCGGGTTGATTTTTTCCTTTTTCACCCGAGGGTTGTCGACAAACTTGTCGTACATTTCGTTCATGTCCATCTCATCCATGTGCTGGCCGTACTCTTTATAAATCGTGTGCGGGTAGAATACATAAGCCGCTTTGTCCTCGCGTGCAAGCTCAACGAACTTATCCGGAATGACAACACCGATCGAAAGCGTTTTGACACGCACATCTTCATCCGCAGAAATCTTTTTCGTATCAAGAAAATCATTGATATCGCGGTGGAAAATGTTTAAATACGCCGCGCCGGATCCTTGTCTTTGTCCCATTTGGTCAGCGTAACGGAACGCGTTATCAAGAAGCTTCATGACGCCTACAACGCCTTTTGTCGCATTCTCAACATCTTTAATGGCTTCACCTTTCGCGCGAAGCTTGGACAGGTTAAGAGAAACCCCGCCGCCAAGCTTAGAAAGCTGCATGGAGATATCGATCGCTCTTGAAATGTCATTTAAAGAATCATTAACTTCGAGCAAGAAGCAGCTCACAAGTTCACCGCGGCGTTTTCTGCCGGCGTTCAAAAATGTCGGTGTGCTCGGCTGATATTCTTGATTGATCATCAGGTTTACATATTCTTTTGCTTTCTCAGTGTCGCCGTTAGCGAAGAACAGCGCAACAATTGAGATCCGGTCCTCATAACGCTCGAGGATTTTTTTCTTGTCATTCGTTTTCAAAGCATAGTCATTATAGAATTTAAACGCACTCATGAAGGAAGGAAAACGAAACTTCTTAGCGTAAGCTGTCTTAAACACTTCTTTAATGTCTTCAAAAGAATAAAGGCTTAAGAATTCCTCTTCGTAGTATTGGTTTTCAACCAAATAATCCAGCTTCTCTTTTAAATCGTGAAAGAAGACTGTGTTTTGATTGATATAATCTACAAAATAGCTATGTACAGCCTCTTTATCCTTATCAAACTGGAATTTTCCATCTTTTTGGATCATGATTTCGTTATTTAACTGGATCCATTTTGGCACTTGATTTTGTGACAACTCTTTCTACCTCCTGAGTAAACAATTCAACGTCTTTAGATGTGCCGCTGAGTTCAAATTTGTGCAAGATCGGCACCTGATATTGTCTTGAAATGGTATCGGCGCTTTTTGCAAAGTTATCGCCCCATACTTTGTTGCCGCTCGCAGCGACTCCTAATAAGAGATGGGCGTATTTTTCGAGAAATGATTGTGTTGATGCCGGTACCTGGCCGAAGTTTGTCGTGTAGGTGACCAAAACAAACGGAGTGTCCACGTGGTCCATTTCGTCCACCTTGCGTATCTGCTGAAAGCCTGTTTTATTCACAAACCGCTGAACATTCCCTGTTTTCGAATCAAATATGATTTGTACCACGTTTTATCACGACCTATCAAAAAATATGAATCTCTCATTACTAACACTATATATAGTATACTACCCTCTAGCAAAAACACAATATATAGATTCGTTTTTATGAAAAATTCATATTTTGATCAAATCAGGCAAATGGGCAGACTCATTAGGGCCCAAAAAAGAGAGCAGAACGAGAATCATCTCTCGTCCTACTCGGGGTGTCGTTTTTTAGCCGATGTTTATCATAACATGAAAAAAAACTGCTTAGTAGTCTAGATTTTTTTTTCTTAAGCTATCACAGCATTTTTCACTCTCTACTGTTTCTTCTATTTCAACATCCGCGCCGATCTCTTCTAAAACCGCCTTCAAAGCAGTGATAATTGACGCTTCTCTGATTAATTCTTTTCCGTTCACAATGATACTTGTTCCGTATTCATAGCAAGAATCATCTTCGCAAATTTCTTCCCAATGATTCACGATCACTTTATGCTTCATGTTTTCACCCTCTGTTTGATCTGTGTCTGTATTTAGTTTAGCGGCTGGAATCCGCTTTGTAAATTCGAATGCTTGTGAATTTTATTCAAGTTCATCATCCGCGTATTCTTTCTTCAGCTTTACCTCATTGCGGGACTCATTATACTCATAAATTTTGATATAGCCGTCCTCCATAACGCCAAAATGGTTATGTTCAAGTGGAAACGAGGTGGGCTGAGGCGTTTCATAGTCTGAATTGCCGCTGTCTGTTTCAATAATGGTATCTTGATTCCCGCACGCCCCGAACAGTAAAAAGACAGCTATCCATACAAGTGCAATCCTGATTCGTCTCAGTTCTGCTTCACTTTCAAACAAGGTCGATCACTCCTAAATTCATTTTATACATAATATACCATTTTCACTTCCGTATGTTGTTCTCATAAAAAAAGACCGTGCCTTGGCATGGTCAGCTTACACAAAAAGCTTGGAGCAAAAGTGGATTCATGTTAAAAATGGCCGCCGGGAACCCCCGGCAGCCTTTCCTCATGTCTTGACATGGCATTTTTTGATCTATTCGAGTTCAAGCTGGACGTTTTTTTGCGGCGCAAACGTTGAGATCGCATGTTTATATATAAGCTGCTGCTTACCTTCCGATTCCAACAATACGGTAAAGTTATCAAAGCCTTTCACCTGGCCCCGCAACTGAAAGCCGTTCAGCAAAAAAACAGTGACATACGTATTTTCTTTCCGGATTTGATTCAAAAACTGATCCTGAATATTAATCGGTTTCATGTTTCGTCCTCCTTGATTCTCTATATCATACAGTTTCGATTAAAATTCGAGTTTTCCTGCTATATGTGTGAAAATTTCCTTTTTTTTCAGCTCCATATCAACAGGCGGTGTCATATCGAACCATGTGACCTGCATTTTGTTGCGAAACCACGTCAGCTGGCGTTTCGCATACCGCCTCGAGTTCTGCTTTAGCTGTTCGACAGCATCGGAAAGTGTCACAAAACCGTCAAAATATGCATACAGCTCTTTATAGCCTATCGCCTGTATTGATTGACAGTCTCTCACGTTCTTGTCGTATAAGCGTTTCACTTCGGGAAGAAGGCCTGACTGCATCATCAAATCGACCCGCTGATTAATTCTTTCGTAAAGCGTGTCTCTATCCATTGTTAGGCCAATTAACACTGCATTGTACAGAAGTTCTCGTTTTTGTTCCTTCAAATGCTGGGACATCGTTTTTCCGGACGTATGTAAAATTTCCAGTGCGCGAATGACTCTTCTTGTATTATTCGGATGAATCGCAGCTGCTGCCTCGGGATCTGCTGCAGCAAGTTTGGCATGAAGAAAGTCAGCGCCTTCCCGCTCAGCGGCCATTTGCATGCTCTCTCGAAACACGGGATCATTTGCCTCTTCCGTAAATGTATAATCGTAAAGCACAGATTGTATATAAAGCCCTGTACCGCCGACAATCATCGGAAGCTTTCCTCTATTTGCAATCTCGCTGATTTTATTTCTTACTAAGCTTTGATAATCGGCAGTAGAGAAAGAGTCTTGGGGATCTAAAATGTCAATCAGATGATGGGGCACTCCCTCCATCTCCTGTTCGGTAATTTTAGCTGTTCCAATATCCATCCCTTTATAAATCTGCATCGAATCTCCGCTGATAATTTCCGCGTTTAAGGATTTGGCTAGCTGAATACTTAAATTGGTTTTCCCCACTGCCGTCGGTCCGACTAAAATGACAACGGGCTGCTTCGTATTATTCAATATGTATCACTCTCTTTTATAAATCTCCCCCCATTATAGCATTCAACATGGACAACCACCTATCCATTTTGCCCTTTTTTTGCATCGGTAAACATCCTTCTACCAGCCGAGCGGCTCATTGCCGACAATTTCCCTTGTCTTTCCTTTCAGGGTATGACGATGCGTTTTTCTTCTGTCATCTCCGGGATCGTACACAACCCCTCCGTACTGGATCTCAATCGGCTCGTTATAGGCCAGATACGTCGTTTCTTCGATTTCATGATAATGTGTGCCATCTGCTAAAGGAATCGCCGGTCCTGAGATTCCGTAATACCGATGAAAATGGCCGTTTTCAAATGAAGTGATCCCTGTATAGTAATGTGTATGCTGATCGGTATTTGATCCGTTTGCCGGCTGAGTAAACCCTTCGATGAGATGATAATGGCCCTGTTCTCTCGTTGTTTTGACATGATAAGCATGTGCGTGGGGCGGTGCTTTTGACCAGTCAGACTGATACAGGCCCAATGTGTTCACATCCTCCTTTTCCTCGATTCGCCCAATCAAATCCGGGCAGGGTGAATACACTGCATCATCTACACTTTATTACAGGAGGAAAGAAAACATGAACGAGTTAGAGCATTTCAGCCCTGAAGATACAAGAATATTTGGAAGACCGTTCGGATTCGGGAGACCATTTGGGTTTGGAAGACCGTTCGGATTTGGTTACGGGTTTGGAAGACCCGGATTTGGCTATGGATTTGGGTTTGGCCGGCCATTCGGATTTTTTGGAGGACCGTTTATCGGCGGCCTTGCAGGCGGGCTTATAGGAAGCGCTTTATTTAATCCTTATTTGTATGGCGGATACCCCTATTATCCGTATGCCCCGTTCCCTTATTATTATTAAACGCAAAAGGCCCCTTAAAAAGGGGTCTTTTTATGTGTGTGAAAATGAATCTCTTGACTCATACATAGGCATACACTAATATTTTTCTAGCTGAAGTTTTTTCTAATCTAAAAATATAGTGAGGAGAATTCATGATGTTGATAGGATATATATTCCTCACGATTGCCATATGTTCGGAATCGATAGGAGCAGCCATGCTGAAGGTATCTGATGGCTTCAAAAAGTGGAAGCCAAGTGCTTTGGTCGTTATTGGCTATTCCCTCGCCTTTTATATGCTGTCCCTGACTTTAAACCATATTCCCCTGAGCCTCTCCTATGCGACTTGGAGCGGGGCGGGCACGGTGCTGACGTCAGTGATCGGAGTAAAATGGTTCAAGGAAGATCTGAATGCCAAAGGGCTGATCGGGATTCTTTTATTACTATCAGGGGTCGTGTTACTTAATTGGCAGTAAAGGAGTGATGAAGATGAGAGGATTGCTTTATTTGGCTCTCGCCATTGTATCTGAAGTGTTTGGGAGCACGATGCTGAAGCTTTCAGAAGGATTTACACAAACCTGGCCCATTGCCGGAGTCATAGTCGGATTTCTTTCTGCTTTTACGTTTCTAAGCTTTTCTTTAAAAACAATTGACTTATCAAGCGCGTATGCAACATGGTCGGGCGTTGGTACCGCGCTTACAGCAATTGTCGGGTTTTTGCTTTTTGGCGAAACCATCAGTTTAAAAGGTGTATTCGGTCTCACGCTTGTCATTGCAGGCGTGGTCGTGCTAAATCAATCGAAAGCCCACGCTGAAGATAAAAAACAGACGGTCTGTGAGTGACCGTCTGTTTTCTTTATTCTCCACCCAGTTTCACAGAGGCTTCAAGCTGCAGCTCGACATTTCCTTGAATTGCACGCGAAATCATGCATGACGACTCCGCTTTTTTACAAAGCTTGTGCGCCAATGCGACGTCGTCTTGTGAAGCATCATGTTTAAGCACGACATAGGGACGGTGAATGATCTTTTTGTATGTAAAGACTCCTTTTGTGACGTCGACAATGCCTTCTGACTCCATCTGTAAGTGTTCTTTTTCCAGCCCGCTTCTCTCCATCATCGCTGCAAGTGTAATAATGTAACAGGTCGCTGCCGCCCCGAGAAGCATTTCATCTGGGTTGGTCCCTTCTCCCGGGCCATCCATTTCTTTAGGAATGGAAATCGATGTGATCAGGTTTCCGCTTTCGATCGTACCGACATCATTGCGGTTACCCGGCCAGTTCGCTTTTAAATAAAAATGATGATCTGCCATTGTTTTGCCTCCTTTTTTATCCTATTTCAGTCTACTGATCTTCTCTTTTTTTGTCTTCTGATCTGCTTGTTACGAATACTCTTTTTCCAGGACACCTTTGATCGCACTGACATAAGCATAAAATTCACTGTTCTTTGTGTATTTTCTATTTTTATAATAAAAATCATCAAAAAATGCTTCTCTCTGCTCACGGCTGATTTCCAGCTGGATACTTAGCCCCGTTTCCCCTTGGTTATTAATGTTTTCGGCATTCAATCCAGCAAGACCGCTTTTAGACGACGCTAACTCAGCGGAAAACCCTCTCCGCTCAAGGGCTCTCACAATCATTTTCGCCCGCTTTCGGTCTGTTCCCCCTACAAGCGTATTCTTGTTCTCTCCTTTATATCCGTGAAAAGCCACCACATATTGATGCTCCTTGATTTTCTTTTTAGCCAATGGCTCATCAAAGTTGGTGCTTGTAATGTGCAGCGTTTGGTTATCGTGGGACTTCAACCCTTCAAACAGGTATGTAGAGTATTCATTATTGAAATAACGCACAAGCTCACTTACTCCGCCTTCAATTCTTCCGCCATGCGGAGACATAATTAAGACTTTGCTTCCTTTTTTCTCATTATATGAAATATCGTAATCGGCTGGGCTCTCATTCTCTGCCAAGCTGCTGAAATTTGAATATGTATCTGGCTGATTTGATGGTTCAGGTTCCAATGAGTAATGAACATATCTCAAGAACAAGACAATGGCTAAGACTAATATGACATTTAGTAAAAATCTTCTCATGTTTAACTCCTTTCATAAGAATGGCGCGGTTCATTATATGAGGTTTAGCCAATAGGTTTTATCTTACCATTGTATACACAATATCATCAGTGAAAAAGTTCCCGGTTTCAAAAAATCAATTGATTGTCACGGTTATTAGCGGTTCATTTCAAATAAGAGTGAAAAAAGGTTGAGAGGAAAGACAAAAAAAGGTAGGAACAACCTCACTTGGCAAATAAATGTATATAGGTTTAAGGAGGGTTTTAGTAACAGGCTGCCCGGTTGCTGAGACGGACAGCTGTTACCGGCCTGCAGAATAGAGATTTTGCTTATTTGTTCTCACAAAATCACAGGAGAGGATAGAGTCCAATAAAAATGTTCTGATCTGTTGTTTCGAAAAACAAAATGCTTTGATTTTCGTTTTGCTTTTCTGTCTCACAATAATCGTTCTTTTACTAATCGTTCCGTCTTTCTTCATATATATAATGCTGATTGGCATTTGGCTTTCCAAAGAACGGTGCAAGTAGAAATTCATACAGTTGCTCTCCCCTTCCCAGTTTGATATGACCACATTATAATACGAACAAACGTTCTTTTTCAATCCCCAATGATTTCCTCAACTTCTGAATCCATCGTATCTAATGCGAAAGATTCAGAAAAACAAACTCTTGTCTGTCTCTTACAGAGGACAAACAAACTTACCAAACCTATCATCTGTTCATAGAGTATACAGACAACCTTATAATAGGAGGAAAATACATGTTTGGGTACTCTATGGTACAAATGGTGAGAGCAAATGCTCACAAGCTAGATTGGCCGTTACGGGAAACCGTATTGCAGCTTTACAAGCCCTTCAAATGGACTCCTTGCTTCTTGCATAAATTTTTCGAAACCAAATTGCAAAACAGAAAAAAAATGTCAGTCATTATCGAATTTGAGGAAGGCTGTCACGAGACCGGCTTTCAAATGGCTGGAGAGGTGCTGCAAAAAGAAAAACGCAGCAAGCTAAAAAGCCGCTTCAACAAAATCAACTGCTGCAGCGCCGAGGTTACTCCTTCAGCATTACATTCCCTTCTCTCTGAATGCAGCAATATTCGTAAAGTGTATTTAAACCGCGAAGTCAAAGCGCTTTTAGACACGGCAACCGAAGCAAGCCATGCGAAGGAAGTCGTCAGAAACGGGCAAACCCTGACAGGAAAAGGTGTTACTGTCGCTGTTGTCGATACAGGAATCTACCCGCATCCTGATCTAGAAGGCAGAATTATCGGATTCGCGGACATGGTCAATCAAAAAACAGAGCCATACGATGATAATGGTCATGGCACACACTGTGCAGGTGATGTCGCAAGCAGCGGCGCATCCTCTTCCGGTCAATACCGCGGACCTGCACCGGAAGCCAATCTCATCGGCGTAAAGGTATTAAACAAGCAGGGTTCAGGAACGTTAGCAGATATTATAGAGGGTGTTGAGTGGTGTATTCAATACAATGAGGACAACCCCGATGAACCGATTGATATTATTAGCATGTCGCTCGGGGGCGATGCCCTTAGATATGATCATGAACAGGAAGATCCGTTAGTCAGAGCGGTTGAAGAAGCGTGGAACGCAGGGATTGTCGTCTGTGTCGCTGCCGGAAACTCAGGCCCTGATTCGCAGACCATTGCAAGCCCGGGCGTGAGCGAAAAGGTGATTACAGTAGGTGCGCTTGACGATAACAATACTGCAAGCAGCGATGATGATACTGTCGCTTCCTTCTCAAGCCGCGGCCCGACAGTATACGGGAAAGAAAAGCCCGATATTTTAGCGCCGGGTGTTAATATTATTTCCCTTCGCTCTCCGAATTCTTATATTGATAAGCTCCAAAAGTCAAGCCGTGTAGGGTCTCAGTACTTTACAATGTCAGGAACCTCGATGGCAACACCGATTTGCGCAGGAATCGCAGCTTTAATTCTTCAGCAAAACCCGGATCTTACCCCTGATGAAGTAAAAGAGCTTTTGAAAAACGGCACGGACAAATGGAAAGATGAAGATCCGAATGTGTACGGAGCGGGCGCTGTCAACGCAGAAAATTCCGTTCCCGGCCAATAAACATCATCAAAAGCCGGCAATTCTCTCTCAGCAGAACTGCCGGTTTTTTTGTTTGAATATTCATAATCATAAGGTAAAATAATGGAAAATAGATGAAGGAACTGAAGAAAGTGCCATATTATATCTGCAACACATGCGGTGTGCAACATGCACAGACTGTAGATCCGCCCAACTCGTGTCTGATTTGCGAGGATGAAAGGCAGTATATTCATCCCGATGGACAAAGTTGGACAACCCTTGAAGACATGCGTGAGAAAGGAAACCTTCAAAACATCCTCAAAAAGGAAGAAGAGCATCTTTACAGCATCAAAACTGAACCAGAGTTTGCGATTGGACAAACAGCCCATCTTATCCAGCATAAGGGCTTCAATGTGCTGTGGGATTGCATGACATATCTTGACCAAAAGACAATTGGCCAAATCAACGAATTAGGCGGTATTCAAGCCATCGCCTTGTCTCATCCACATTATTACTCTACTCAGGTTGAGTGGGCTGAAACGTTTCAGGCCCCGATCTATATCCATGAGGATGATAAAGAATGGGTGACAAGGCCAAGCAATCACATTCACTTCTGGTCAGGGGAAACGCTCAACGTGAAGCCGGGACTGGACCTTTACCGACTGGGCGGACATTTTAAAGGCGGTGCTGTTTTGCATTGGAGCAAGGGCAATGAAGGGAAAGGCTGTCTATTGACCGGAGATATCATTACGGTTGCGGCGGACCGAAACTGGGTCAGCTTTATGTACAGCTACCCAAATCTCATTCCCCTTCCCGCCTCCAAAGTTGAAGAAATAGCAGCCAAAGTAAAACCGCTTCAATTCAACCGGCTTTACAATGCTTTTTCTAAAGTTGTCAAAGAAAATGCCGGCGAAGCGGTCCAGCGTTCTGCCGTACGCTATATCAAGGCTCTCAACAGCGAATTGTTTCATACATAAAGAGTGAGGCGGCTCTTTTCCGTGTAAAAGATGCAGCAATTGGGAATAGTATCGTGTAGATCAAAAGGAGGAATATTGATGGCACACACGAATACACAGCTTTCTCAATGGCTGGAGTCAAAAGTCGGCCAGACGCTTGATATTAGAAAAGGTGAATTGACCCATAATGAAGAGATATCAGACTTGGATCAGATAGTTCTCCACCTTCAAAAAGTGGCTATACGCAGTACGAATCATCCTGATGATTATGTTGCGAAAGAAGAGCTGGTTTTAGAAGGCGAAGGAACAACATTCACTGAGGACGGAAACGTACCGCTTCCGCAAAATGCCTATGAGATTCCTTTATTAGGTGAAATTCATATTCACCAAGAAAACGAAGGATTGAAGGTCGTAACAGATCGTGCAGTATATACAATTGATATCCAGCACAGCTGAAAGCCACTTTCATCAAAATAATACAGCGTAGCGCCTTTGAGCTTTCGTTCAAAGGCGCTGCTTTATATCGAGCCGTTTTTTCACTTTTTTCGTTCTTCACCCTATTGAATGACTCCTAAAATAGATATATAGTTTTAGAGACAGGATTACATTTCAAATCATTCTGTTTTTTGTAAACTAGTTCAGCAATTTGATTCATCTATTTACCCTATTAGGCGAGGAGAATGCAAATGGAAAAATTGATGTTTCATCCGCATGGTAAAGAGTTTCATCACAATCCTTTTTCAGTTTTAGGACGATTTAGAGAGGAAGAGCCCATTCACCGATTTGAATTAAAACGGTTCGGAGCCACATATCCGGCCTGGTTAATTACCCGATACGATGATTGTATGGCCTTTTTAAAAGACAATCGAATTACAAGAGACGTAAAAAATGTGATGAACCAAGAACAAATCAAAATGCTCAACGTTAGTGAAGATATCGATTTTGTATCCGATCATATGCTGGCAAAAGACACACCTGACCATACCCGCCTGAGATCACTTGTTCATCAAGCATTTACTCCCCGAACCATTGAAAATCTGCGCGGCAGCATTGAACAAATTGCTGAACAGCTTTTAGATGAAATGGAAAATGAAAATAAAGCGGATATCATGAAATCCTTCGCTTCCCCTTTGCCTTTTATTGTTATATCTGAATTGATGGGAATCCCAAAAGAAGATCGGTCACAGTTTCAAATCTGGACCAATGCGATGGTTGATACCTCTGAAGGTAATAGAGAGCTGACAAATCAGGCTCTTCGTGAATTTAAAGATTATATCGCCAAGCTGATCCATGACAGAAGGATAAAGCCAAAAGACGATTTAATCAGCAAACTTGTGCATGCTGAGGAAAACGGCAGCAAGTTAAGCGAAAAAGAGCTCTATTCGATGCTGTTCTTGCTCGTTGTAGCCGGCCTTGAGACGACTGTTAACTTACTCGGCTCAGGCACCCTCGCATTGCTGCAGCACAAGAAGGAATGTGAGAAGCTCAAGCAGCAGCCTGAAATGATCGCTACAGCGGTTGAAGAATTGCTGCGATACACCTCACCTGTCGTTATGATGGCAAATCGGTGGGCCATCGAAGACTTTACATATAAGGGGCATTCGATCAAAAGAGGAGACATGATTTTTATAGGCATCGGATCGGCCAATCGCGACCCGAATTTTTTTGAGAACCCCGAAATATTAAATATAAATCGGTCGCCTAACAGACATATTTCTTTCGGTTTTGGCATTCATTTCTGCTTAGGAGCGCCTCTTGCCAGGCTGGAAGGCCACATTGCATTTAACGCACTTTTGAAGAGATTTCCTGATATTGAACTTGCGGTTGCACCTGATGACATTCAATGGAGAAAAAATGTCTTTTTAAGAGGATTAGAAAGTCTCCCTGTTTCACTTTCAAAATAATATTCAAAACGCCCCCTTTTAAAAGAGGGGGCGTTTGTGTTTTCTCAGCGCTTCACCAATTCATCTGTTTCTTTTTCTTCCCTCGCTTCATGTTTCTTCCGGAAAGCCTTAAGGAAATTCGCATTCACTACTCCCCTGTTTGAATAAAGCTTTTCGCAAAATTCTAACATGGCTGTTGACGCTTTCGGTTCGGTTAATATCATGAAGTGGTTGCTTGAATCGACATCCACCAGGTGGAAATGGGGAATTTGCCGCTCCCATTCCTCCCAATAGGCAGCTTGATCAAACGGTTCTTTTTCATTTGATAAAGTGAAATAAGTGTCTAAATCACCAAAGAAAGACCTGCTTTTGTTGCGGAAATAATAACATTTTACCGTCTCAGGATCAGGGAGAGGCTTAACAGTGTACGACTCCAAATCATAGGCGCGCTGTGTTTTCATCATTTGCTGAGCCTGCGCACGTATTTGCTTATCTGGTTTGTTTAGCCCTCGTTCTTTTGCCAAGTCAATCAACTCAGACAGGAATTCTTCATCCTCTAAGCTTATGTCCACCTCTTCACGGCTGATGAGAACATCCGTAAGTTTTTCCCGTTTCGCAATCGATGCCAGCATCGTATTAATTGTTTGCAGCATTGACGTTTTCATAGATGCCTCATTCTCTTTTGTCTCAGAACGATATGGGGAGTCAATCATCACCATGCTTTTGACAGCAAGGCCTTGGCTTTGCAGCTGGCGAGTGACTTCATATGCAATCATCCCGCCTAAGGAATATCCGCCTACATCATAAGGACCTTCAGGCTGTATGGATCGAATGATCTCTATATAATAGGAAGCCATTTGTTCAATTCCGTGCAAAGGAGCAGAATCAGTCATGAATCCTCTGGCTTGAATGCCGTAAAAAGGGCGCTGGCTCTTTTGTGCAAATTGCTGATAGATTTCAACTCCTCCTACTCCGCCATGGAACCAAAAGACAGGGCGCCCCCGCTTGCCGTCATTTAACGGTATCAATTCCGGAAACGTGCGAGCTTGATCATTTTGTAAGGATGTATCCTCCTTTTTCTTTGCGATCAAGTCCATCATGTCCTGAACAGTATGGCATGCTTGAAGCTCCGTCAAGGCAATGAGAGGGTCCACCTTTGATTGCAATTGCTGTAATAACTGTATGCAAGAAATTGAATCAAATCCATACTGCTGCAATGGCTTATGAGGCTGCAGTTCATCCGGAGCCATCCCTAGTACATTTGCTAATATGTGATGATCGCTGCTGTTGTTGATACGCTCATCCTGTGAAACAGAAGGCGTATTCTCTACTGCTTGAAAGCCGTTCCAGCAGCTTCTCTTTTCAAATGGATAGGTTGGCAACGGTATTCTGCGGGCACCTTTTCCTTGATAAAGCTTTTCCCATGGGATTTGCACCCCTTTTGTCCAGCAAAACGCGATCTTTTCAAGGTTGTTTTCAGACAACAAAGTCTCGATCACCATTTCTCTTAATGGACCATCCAGCAAGGCTTCGAGATCTGACGAGCCATTTTCTGCATTTCCGCTAAAGACAGGTACAGAACTCTTCGGCTTATCGCCTTTTTCCGCAGCTAAGCAGGCTTGCAAGCCGATTACCAGTTCTTCTTTACTGCGGACGACGAGCGCCAGGCGGTCTTCCATTTCCTCTCGGCCGGTTTGGAGTGTATAAGCATAATCTTGTAATGACAGTTCTTGTTGTTTATTCAGATAGTCAAGCTGCTGTTGAACAATTGCTTTTAGCCTGTCTTGATTCTTTGCAGAAAGAACTACAATGTGGGCACCATTCTCACTCATACTAACCGGTGGTTTTGGTAAAGGAATATATTCTTCTAAAATGACGTGCGCATTTACGCCTCCAAAGCTATAGCTGTTGATACTCGCTCTGCGCGGAACTTTTTTGCCTGCAGCGTCACTTAAATCCCCCCATTGCTGATTCTCGGCAGTCACTCGGAAACGGGTGCCCTTTAATGACACCTGGTCATTCAAAGACGAAAATCCGGATAGGCCTGGTATTGTTTGATGCTTCATCGCCATGCTGACCTTCATAAGAGCAGCCATGCCTGAGACGAGTTCACCGTGTCCGATGCTCGGCTTTAAGCTGCTGATATAACATGGCGCTTCCTCCCGTACTTCCTGTGGAAGTTCCAATTCGAGCTGACTGCAGCCAGACTTTAACACCTCTATTTCTATCGCGTCTGCCAATGGAGAGGCGATCCCATGCGCTTCTATATAGGTCACCGTTTTGGGATCAATTTGTGCTCCTTGATAAGCCTTCAGCATTGCATCCTTCATGCCGGCCGGATTTGGCGCGTGAAGTGACATTCCCCTGCCGCCATGCGATACACCTGAACCTTTAATAACCGAATAAATATGATCAGAATCTTCAATGGCTTTTTGCAATGGTTTAATGATGAGAACTCCTGCTCCTTCACTTCTGACAAAGCCATTTGCACCTGCTTGAAAGGATTTGGCCTGTCCTTTCTCACTCAAATAGCCCATTGAGTCGAAGCCAATAAAGCCTTTTGGTGAAAGCAGCAAATTCACAGCCCCGACAATGGCTTGCTCACATTCGCCGTTTCGAATGGATTGTATAGCTCTGTGCAAAGCCACTAGAGCTGAGGAACAGGCAGCTTCATAATATTCACTTGGCCCTTTTACATCAAGTGCATAGGATATACGGTTTGGAATTAGGGAAGGAATCACAGCTGTATCCGTATTGCCGGCTGCGACAAATACTCCTGTCGGGCGGCTGGATACAACCTGCCCTGTTAAGCCTGCATCTTCCATCGCCTTCCATGCATGTATCAAAAGCAGAAACTCCTGTGGGTCCATATTCGCCGCTTCTTTAGGCGATATGCCAAAAAACAGGGGATCAAACTCACCTATTCCTTCTATAAAACCGCCCCATTGAAGGCTTGATTGCCCTTCCTTATCGGCTGCGGCATATTTGCGCCAGTCCCAGCGTTCTTTCGGCACTTCAGAGACACAGTTCTTTCCTTGGATAAGGTTATCCCAAAATTCCGTTACGCTGTTTGCTTTCGGAAACTGTCCCGACATGCCGATAATGGCTATGCCGTCTGCCGCGTGTTCGATTGTTTTATCCGTGTTCGACTCGTATGCCGGAATCTGTTTCATTTGGTTTTCGATTTGAGCTGAGCGTTCTTCCTGCTGATGAGCTTCACCAAACAGCTGAGCAAATGATGCTTCATGTTTGTCCGCAAAAAAGTCGATTAGCTCTTGAATAGTCGGATATTCAAAAAACAGAGTCGGATTTAATTCGATCTTTGTCTCTGCTTCCATCTCCCTTGTCAGTGCAACCAATTGAGAAGAATCGATTCCAAAATCCATGATATGCGCTTTTGCAAGAGACAATTTTGACGGATCGGCCATGTTTACTGCCAGTTTATCTGTTACATAGCTTCTGATACGATCTTTCAGATTGCTGGCTTTGATGGCCTTATTTTGATTTCCTCTATGATTCGAAATACGAAGCTGTTTAAGCGAGTAGCCCGAGTAGTGCAGCACTGTTTCTGACGACTCATTGATCACATCTACATCAAACAGCAGCATGTCACCTGTATTCTTAACCAATGTAATCAAAAGCCAGCAATCCTCTTTTATCGTTTGCTTTGTAAACTGGATATCATTGATTCCAAACGGCAGGAAGCCGCCTGTCATGTCAAACTGCTCTAAGAAACTGAGGATAGCCAAGTACGCGCTGTTTGTCATCAGTGGGCTTACAGTGTAATGGTGCCCGTTTGCCGGCCCGCTTTGGGGCAGGCAAATTTTTGCCAGTATAGATTTGTGATCTCTGTAAAGATGAGTAATTGTCTTAAATAACTCTCCCCATTCAGGACCGTTTCCGGTTTTATACATCTGATCGATGTGATGAAGCTTAGTTAATGAATGCTTAACGTTCTCGATATTGACTTTTTTGGGCTCAAAAGAACCGATTCCGCATTGTCCGATTGCGGCAGGCTTCCACAAACCAGAGGACGGCTCGCGATACATGATTTGCAGTTCTATGACTTGATCTTTTTGCAGCGGCTTTGCCTGAAGTTCAATGGTCTCGCCTTGTTTGATGACAATTGGACTGATATAACTTAATTTGCTGATACGGCCGCTGTTTTCCTCAGGGAACAGGTTAAAAAATGCTTCAATGGCCAGACTGCCATATGTGGCACCGACAAGCACCCGTTCATTGTTGAAGACGTGTCCTTGAACGTAAGGCTCATCATAAGTGAATTGATCTTGAATGACCGGCTGATTGATATTGTCTTCAACATCTGACGATTTCTCATTGATAGACGATACATCGAAATGAAATGATGTATTATGGTCAAATGCATAGTGAGGCAGATGAATCCAGCCTGATCGGTTCCCTATATCAGCTTCTTTAAAAGCAATCGATGCCCCTTGTGCCCATTGCTCTGCTGCGTTTATTTCTCTATCCTTAGATGCTGATTCCGGCCATGGCAGTAAATCGAATGATGTATAGATGCCTTGCTGGAGTGAGCTTTCTCTTGATGTTCGGAACACCTTTAGTTTCTCGATCAGCTCTTGAGTCGATGTCACTGTAAATGCAGCCCTATGCTCTAAATTATGGTTTCTCCTGTGTAAAGCCTGTACAACGGGTTCAATATCCAGAGAAGCTTCCTTCTCTAAAAACAATTGCATATTTTCTAGATAGCTAAGCAGGCTCCATTTTGTTTTGGCTGAAAAAACGGCAGTGAATTCCTGCTGGCGGAGAGCGATATGTTCTTTCTCAGGGGCCGTCTCCATATATTCTTCTATAATAAGATTGGCATAGGCTCCCCCCGCTCCGAAGGAATTGATCATGCTTCTGCGAGGCAATTGTTTACCAGTTTCAGGATCATTCAAGCGATGCCATGGCTCTGTTTGTTCCTGAAGATAGAAAGCCGTGTGTTCCAGCTTAATATTTGGATTGACAGGCATCGCGTTAATTGTCGGCACCATCGTCCCTTTCTTCATCTGCAGCAGCACTTTTGTCAGCTGAGAAATACCGGAAGCCGCCTCTAAATGCCCCAGATTGGATTTGACAGAGCCTATCGCACAAAACTGTTTCTTGTTTGTATATTGTTGAAACGCGTTTGTTAAGGCAATTACTTCAATAGGATCGCCCAGCGCCGAACCATTTGCCGCCGATTCAATATAGCCGATAGTCTCTGGATCAATGCCCGACTGCTGAATCGACTTGACAATTAACTTTGCTTGCTGCTTCGGGTCCGGAGCTGTATACATCTGTCTTCCGCCGCTATGGTTGGCAAAACTGCTTTTGATCACAGCGTAAATATGATCCTGATCTTCCATCGCCTTCGAAAGCGGTTTTAACAGGACAGCTCCGACGCCTTCCCCGGGAATAAGCCCGTTTCCGGTGCCAAAACTTTTGCTTTGATTGCCGCTTCCCAGCAGATTGGCACGCTCCAAAGAATCATATTTAGAGAGATCGAGTGTTAAATTGACGCCTCCAGCAATCGCCATTGAGCAGTTTTTCAATTTCAGGCTTTCACACGCAAGATGTATGGCGTTTAATGAACTAGAGCATGCTGAGCTGACAGCGATACTCGGTCCGGTCAGGTTAAAAAAGTGGGAAACGCGATTTGCAATGTGCCAGTCTCCCCCATTTGAGCTGAGGACTGCCTGCTCTAAAGATGGGATATTCCAAAAATACTGGTTATACATATTCCCTATAAAAACACCTACTC
Organism: Bacillus sp. GW821-FHT01G09; assembly: GCF_059422205.1. Taxonomy (NCBI): domain Bacteria; kingdom Bacillati; phylum Bacillota; class Bacilli; order Caryophanales; family Bacillaceae; genus Bacillus; species Bacillus sp. GW821-FHT01G09. The sequence goes on along the minus strand of NZ_JBWKWL010000002.1, from coordinate 903,871 downwards.
CGTCATCTTCCCGCAATTTATCCAGCCGGGTTCGCGTATAGCCGCCGTCCTCAAACGTTTCCCAGACGGTTTCTAAACATAAACGGAGTTCCGGTGTCATTTCCATCACCCGGTTTTGCTCCACCTCAAAAAGCTGATGGTCAAATGCCTCTATATCTTGTAAAAATCCGCCATAGCGTTTCTTATTTGCCGGCTTTTTTGGATCTTTTGATAATGTTTTCAATAAAGATGTGCGCCATCTGGATTCCGGTGCCTCTGTAATACAATTGTCTCCGGCGATTAAATGCCCCCAAAGCTCTTCTAAACTGTTAGACATCGGATAGCGCCCGCTTACCCCGATTATTGCGATATCTTCTGTACTAGAATCATTAAAATGTGTTCCTTGCAAATTACTTGTCTTTTCTTTTTTTGGTGGTTCGGTATTTGCTAGCTGAGTTTCAGTGACTTCCTGCTCTGTAACAAAGCGGCGTGTATGAAAAGTAAATGGCTTATTAGGATCTGTACGCTCTGTTTGAAGTGGAGCTTCATTTTTTGCAGGCTTCGTTTTTTCCTTTAACAATGCTGTCCGGAGCTTATTTTCATGCCCCTTTACTAAATATTCGACGAGTTCTTTTGTGTTGTTATGTTCAAATAAAATGGTTTTTGGAAGCTCTCCCGTCACTTTTTCTAATTCACGAATGAAATTCACCTGCAAAATCGAATCAATTCCATACTTCTCAAATGTCGTATCTTCGTGAATACGTTCTGGTGATAGTTTGATTGATTTTGCCAGCGTATGCTTCACAAATTGTGCCGTTTGTTCGATGAGAGAATCGCTTTCCTGTGAATGATCGATTTCAGCATTCATTTGTATATGGCTTGGATCTTCTTCTGCCTCCGTTCTCTTCTTTTGACGGACGACTCCGTTACTTTCAGCGGCAATGATCTGCTGGCCGAGCTGATGCGATTGTTCAGCCATAAAGGAAACATAGCGAAATCCTTCACTCTCAAGCACCGTTTTCCAAGTATCCGGATACAGGCCCGGACAGCCCGGTATGCGAAGATCAGGGTCCTCATACAGCCACCAGCCTTCCAAAAGGCCGAACGTCAAATGCGAGTATATATTATGATCACTTATTTCATTTAAAAGGAGCAGCCCGTTTTTTTTCAAAACTGCTTTTGCATTTCGCAATGTCTGCCGGATATTTTTTGTGGCATGAAGCACATTTGCCGCGATGACCGCGTCGTAGCCTCCCGCATCAATATGCTGTTCAGACGCCGGCTCCTCGACATTAAATCGTTTATATGTCAAATATGGATTGTCAGGACCATACTTATTTTCTGCATGCATTAAAAAAGCTTTAGACAGATCTGTATAACAATATTCTTTTATATGTGTCTGCCATGCTTTCAATTTTTGAAAAACAGACGCGCTTGTCCCGCCGGTCCCGGCTCCGATTTCTAATATTCGAATCTTCGCCTCAGGCTCTTGCTTCAGACGTTCTTGCAGATAGGCTGTTAACGTATCTGCAAGAACATCATTAAAATAGTCTGCGACTTGATTGTTTTTATAGACCCCTTCTACTAAATCCATAGATGAATTCGGAAACAGGATATCGGTGGCTGACGCCTTGCCGGTCAGAATCTCCGGCAAGGCTTTAAGTGCTGTCTCCACCAATGTCACCATGGCTTTCATATTATGATCTTGAAGCAGGTCAGATTTTTGTTCATTCCATTCTTTCCACAGCTCGCTCATGGTGCCTATTGAGCGTGTTGGAACATATCCGTTCTCCGTTAGCTTGAGAAATTGATGCCGTTCTAAAATCGATTGGCTTTCTTCAAACCATCTGCCATAGAAATTCTCCAATACCGGCTGGGATTTACTTTCTGTGAAAAACCCTATGGACTGTAATTGTGCGAAAAGCATTTTACAGAGAATGTCTTCTGTGTTCAGCATTGGCGCTTCCCCTCCTATAACAGTTGTTGAATCTTTGTGCTGTCACCCGGGTGATAGCTTCGCAGCTTTTGAATGGCTGAGCCGTGAGTTTCCGGGTACACTTCAATCGTTTCTTCTGTCTGTTCTGCTTCATCATTCGTTTCGTTTGCCATTTTCATCATCACTAGCTGCTTCAACGGTCCCCCGAGCAGCAATTCCAAAGCTTCCATTGCTTCAGGGGCTTCAATTGAGCCTATGCCTGCCTGAGCCATTCTCTTCTGGTAATCCGGTGATGAAACAACACCAATGCTTCCCCAATAACTCCAATTCATCACGGCCACTGTACAAGGCCATACTTGAGAAAGCCGTTGTGCAAAAGCATCCTTAAAACTGCAGCCCGCAGCGTAGTTGCTTTGTCCGGAAGCTCTTGCAAACGATTGTACGGAAGAGAAAAACAAAACAAAATCCAGTGGTTCATGCCGGAAAACTTGGGCCATTCGCACGCTTACATCAACTTTTGCAGCAAGAACGTTTCTGAAACATTCCTCACTCATATTCATCAGGCTTCGGTCTTGTAAGACAATCGCAGAATGAATGACACCGTTGATTTCTCGATGCGTTTGTTTCATTGTTTCATACGCGCGTTCTAATTCCTCTCGGTTAGCCGCATCTGCTTGAATGTAATACGGGGCTGGCCCTAGACGTGCAAGTCTGTCCAGCTTGCTTTGAATGGCTGCATCCTTTTTCCTTCTGCCAATCCAAACGATCTGCGCCTGATATGTTCTGATCATATATTCACTCCACGCCTCACCAATACCGCCAGCTCCGCCTATGACAACATAAACACCTCCGTGCTTATACTTCGTGTGCACCGGTTGATTGTTGTGTACTGGAATCAAACGAAGCTTATGCCAGACCTTGTCTCGATAGGCCCACGTATTCCCTTCTTGATCGGCAGGCAAGGAAAGGAGTTGAGATAACGGCAAGTCTTCGTATTTTTTAACATCGATCAGCTTTATCTGCCAATTTGGATATTCTTTTGACATTGAACCGATCAGGCCGTGCACCCCGGCATCGACCGGATCGACAATATCATGCTGATCAACATATTGTGTGTTCACCGTCACGACCGTCCAGCTTATCTCCTTCTGTCCATAGCCTAAAGAAAGCATTGCCTTAATGAGCCTATACATTTGAATGACGCCTTGATCTTGGGCTTCAATCATTTCATCGCCGACTTCGCACTCTGTCACACGAGAAGGAGACATCCACACGATGTGGTCAAACGATCCGAGTGCTTCAAGCTGTCCTGCAATTCTATGAATTGATGCGTTCGGCTCAATGGACAGCTCCTTGGCAAATGGGATCTGCCTTTGAACAGCTTTTCTGCTGTTGTCATCCCCTCCGAGGATGACAACACGCTCATCAGCAGGCGAAATGATCCTCTTCTCCAGCTGCACTCGATCCCATATCGGCGCCATAAGAAGCGCTCCGTTAAGAGTTGCTTTGGAGTTTCCTAGTGATGTCGGCCCGTCTGGCGGTTGTATGCCTTCTTCCAGCAGCCTTGAGGTAATCCCCTTGATTCTTACACACACTCGGCCTTGTTCATCACACAAATCAATATCCAGTCTCTGTATTTTGTCCTCATTAGGACGAGATGTCACAGACACCCACATTTTATTTGTACACGGGCTGAATATTTCTAGCTCTTGCAGCGCAAAAGGCAGAGAAAGCTGCTCGTCACTGGAATTCAGCTTTAGCCCGATCGACGCTTGTAAAGCAGAATCGGCCATACTTGGATGAAGAACGAATTCATTCAGTGTGTGAGTTACACCAGCAGGCAGAGAAAGCTCTGCCAAGGCTTGATTGCGGCCGATGTAAAGCCGAGCTATCCCTTGAAAACCAGGTCCGTAGTCAATGCCGATCGCCTTAAACAATTCATAACATTGGTCGTGTGAGAGTGTGCTTAAACTGCATTGGTCTTGAAGCACGCTGATATCCTGGACTGGAATGTCTCCTGCCCTGCGGATTGAAGCACTGCCTTGACAATGTATCTTTCGATCATTGTGTGCAGCCTCTGTATAGACGTTAAAAGCAATCTCGCCGTCCTGCTGGGGATTTAGACTGATATCCACTTGAACAGGCTGGCCGTCCGCCACAATCGGCTGCACCCACACAACATTTTTGATGTGAATAACAGATTGTTGATCTTCGGTTCCTCTTACCGCCCTTATAACGGCAGCATGAACCATCTCAAGATATGCCACCCCCGGCATAACCGGTTTTCCCTTCACCTTATGATCGGCGAAAAAGAACTCAGCACCTGTAAAGGCCGAGCTGAAACGCTGCTCTGACAAATCAGATGTGTTGACATGTATCAATGGATGCAAAGCTGCTGATTCGACTGTTTTTAAAGCTGTTTGATGGGCGGCTGCCTCCTCTTTCGTATCCGTTATCCAGTAGCGTTCTTTCGCAAATGGATAGGTAGGGAGGCTGATGCGTTTCGGCTGTTTGCCGTCATACAGTTTACTCCAGCCTATTTCCATGCCTTTTACCCATAAATCAAGCAGTCTTTCATATATGTGAGGCTCCCAGCTATTGTTGAGCGTTTTCTGTACTTCGTCATCTGATCTCAATGTTTGTGTGATACCTTTTTCTGCTCTGCCTCTGTACATGTACTTCGCATTGGTGCCCCCTTCTATAAAGAGGTTCAGTTTTTCCAGCAAGTCCCCAGTCGAGACAGCGATGATCCCTAGTCTCTCCTCCATTGCATCACGCCCCTCTTGGAGTGTATAAGCAATATCAGTGAGGTCACGAGCAGTGATAGATCGCTTGCTGATAAAGTCTGCTAATTGCCGGGCTTGGTCTTTCAGACGATCTTCATCCTTTGCCGACAAAATAAAGATGCCCGGGTGCTGTGCTGTCACAGCTGGTGCTGTTGCAGGATGGGTTGTTTCTTTCGGAATATATTCCTCAATGACCACGTGGGCATTGACGCCGCCTATCCCGAACGAACTGATACCTGCGCGGCGCGGCAGCTCTTGGCCGGCTTCATCACGAAGCGCCTGCCACTCTCTCGATTCCTGCACAATATAAAACGGGCTGTCATCCAGTCTGATATATGGATTAACAGTTTCACTGTACAGACTTTTGACAAGCGTTTTATGCTTGAGCTGCAATAACACTTTAATGACACCCGCCACACCGGCCGCCAGCGATAAGTGACCGATGTTTGTTTTCGCTGACCCAAGTCCGCAATGGCTGCCATGAACAGCCGGGTCCCCCGTTTTTTCATACAGCTCTTTAAATGCCGCTTTTAAGCCGTTGATTTCTACTGGATCGCCCAGCTCGGTTCCAGTCCCATGCGCTTCAATATAAGTTACGGTTCTTGGATCAATTCCCGCTTTTTCATATGCTGTTTTTACGACATCCGCCTGAGCTTTCGGATTAGGAGTCGTTAGAGAATTTGCGCGGCCACCGTGGTTTACCGCACTTCCTTTAATGACACCGTAAATATGATCACCGTCTCGTTCAGCCGCTGTCAGCTTTTTCAGAAAGAGAATGCCGGCACCTTCACTGACTGCGAATCCATCGGCTTTGTCAGAAAATGTTTTGCATCTTCCTTCTTTGCTCAGCGCCCCGGCTTTATCATAGGCGATATGGCCTTGCGGAGTTACGACCGTGTTGACCCCTCCCGCAATCGCCATTTCACAGTTTCCATTTTCAATGGCGCAAACCGCATGATGAATGGCGACCAAAGAGCTTGAGCACGCAGTGTCGATCGGTTCACTCGGTCCATGAATGTTCAGGAAATAACTGACTCTATTCGGTCCTGCAGAAGGACTCATATTCGCAGCCGCTGAGCCTTCGATGTCTACATTTGACAGAAGTGAACTGTACCCTGTGTTTCCTGTCCCGATGAAGATGCCCGTTTTGGTTCCTGCCAGGCTTCTCGCTGAGTGTCCCGCTTCTTCTACCGCCTTCCACGCATAGGTCATCAACAGGCGCTGCTGAGGCTCCATCTGCTCAGCCTCCAGCGGAGATATGCCGAAGAACAATGGATCAAAGTCAGCTACTTCATCAATAAAACCGCCCCATTTGACGTTTGTTTTATTCGCTTCTTTCAGAGGGTCTCCGTAATACTCCTGCCAATCCCAGCGGTCTTTTGGAACCTCTGTAATACAATCTGTGCCCGATGACAGGTTCTTCCAATATTCCTCAACGTCTTTTGCCTTTGGGAAAACGCCGCTCATCCCAACAATCGCAATAGGCTCAGGCTTGTGATCAGCTTCCTTTTGCATTGGTGTTATCGAAGGTTGTACAAAGCGGTTTTCAGTCGAAAACGTCATATTTTTTATATTCTGTTCGACAGGCTGCATCAGCACCTCAGCTTTGGCAGGCGTTTGAGCTGTAAAAGCATTTGGATATTCTTCTGACAGATACCCTGCAAATGCATAAACAGTTGCGTGCTCAAAGAAGATCGTAGGCGTAAGATCCAGCTTGTACTTCTCATTCAGTGTATTTGCGAATTCAGTTAACGTAATCGAATCAAATCCATATTGATTAAACTCCATGTCCGGGTCAATCTCTTCAGGTTTGATTTTGAGCAATTGAGAGATTGTTTGCTTTAAAACTTCTTGAATGTGGTCAAACATATTCCCTTGATCCATTCTTGCTTCAGATGTCACCGGTACTTGCACTGTTTTCATTGGTACATCATCAGAAGACGGCTTTTGAGTCAGCTTTTCCCTCATCATGTCTTTGATTCCTTCCATGACGATGACTTGATCTTTGCCAAATGCCAAAGCTTTATACAGCGCTTGAATGCCGGTCTCGGTCCGCATTGGAGTCACACCTGTGTTTTTCAACGTCATGTTTTCAATTTCTTTATTCGCGCGCATGCCGCCTTCTTTCCAGAGCGGCCAATTGATTGACAACGTTTGTCCGTGCCTGTACATGGCGGTTACAAGCGCATTCCGATAAGCAGCATAACTGTCCATAAATGCATTAGCCATTGCATAATCGGCCTGTCCCGCGCTGCCGGCAACACTTGATATTGAAGAAAAGAGGATAAAGAAATCTAACGCAAGATGCTCGGTTGCCTCATCCACATTCACAAGCCCTTTCACCTTAGGAGCGAGAACTTGTGTCAGCTCTTCATTGGTTTTGCTCATAAGATAGTTATCTTTAATCAGCCCAGCGGTGTGAATGACACCATTCAAGTCTTCGTAATCAGACGTAATGCTTGTGATAAGCTCGGAGGCTGCTTCCGTTTGTGTCACGTCAACCTGCCTGTATTCTGCGCGAGCCCCTAATTGCTGAAGTTCGTTAAGCTCCGCCTGCTGATCCGCATTCAACTCGGATCTGCCTGTCAGAATGAGCACAGGCTGTTCGGCTTGACGAGCAATCTCTTTTGCAAAAATAAACCCAAGTCCTCCTGCGCCGCCCGTGATGAGGTATACACCTTTATCTCTCCATGGCATGCTTATTTCCCGATCATCTATTTGCATTTCATCCAGATCATTGATGTACCGTTTGCCTTTTTCATATTTGATGTGCTGATCTTCTGTGTGCCTTTTATTCTCTTTCAGTTTTTCTATCATACTTTCAATATTTTCATGTGAATCGATTTCAATCGTCTGGCCGATTAGTTTTTTATTCTCCAAGCCGGCAGTTTTAAGGAGCGCCGATAGCCCTGAGAATGAGTACTGCTTTCTTTGTGCAGAGGTAAGCAGCTGGATCAGAACATTGCCCTGAGGTCTGCTTTTGAGAAGACCCTGGACCGTCTCAAGCGCTTGTTCGGCATAATCTTGGAACCTCTCTGCAAGTCCTTCGCGGAATGACTCCAAAACGATGCATTCCGCTCCTGTCAATCTTGATTCAATGCGATCTTTTGAGAGGCCATTCATGTCGCAAAGCATGACAATGTGCCGTTCGTAATGAGGCTCAGGAATTTCTTTTTTAAAATCCTTAGGCACCCATTTTTCTTCAAACATCAGGGTTTCCAGCGTTTGATCAGATTCCGCCGATCCAGAGCCGCCTTCCGCTGCTCTGAAAGATAATCCTTTCATCCGTACGCAAACATTGCCGCTCTCATCTAAAATATCAATATCGCGCTTTTGCACCTTATCAGTTGCCTTGCTGCCTTGGCTGTATCTTGCGTATACCCACATTTCTGACGAACATGCTCCGAAGACTTCAAGCTCCTGGACCGCAAAAGGCAGTGTCAGCTGGTTATCCCCGGCGCCTGTCAAAATGCTTGACGCCTGCAAAGCAGAATCCATCAGCCCAGGGTGCATTTTGTATTGGCTGAGCGTATCTGCAGCTGACGGATGCAATGACAATTTTGCCAAAACAAATTGTTCAGCTGTATAGATTTTTTTCACTCCGCGATAAGCAGGACCATATTCAAATCCAATCATTCGATAGGTGTCGTATACTTCGTTTACGCTGAAATGGCTTTCCTGACACTGCTCCCGCATAGATTGCAAATCAACCGCCGGCAGACTTTCAGCAGGATTCAATACCGCGCTGCCTTGACTGTAGACGATTGACTGTTCGCCAGTAACGTCTGAATGACCATAGATTTCATAAGAGATCTCACCATTTTCTCCCGGTAAAAGCCTAATGTGTACTTGCTGCGGCTGATCCTCTACAACAATAGGCCGCACCCACACCGCATTCTTTAGCTTCATGGTACACGGTACACCTTGTACCTCTGCGGCCTGCTCAACAGCTGCCCGCGCCAATTCAAGATGAGCCACTCCCGGCAAAATCCGTTGGCCTTTCACAACATGATCAGCAAGGAAAAACTCTTCTCCCGTATAAATAGAGCTAAACCTTTGTTCCGAGAAATTCGATGTGTTTTGATGCATTAATGGATGCAGCACGGCTCCGCCAAGGCGGGAGGCTGCTTGATTTGCATCAATGCTGCCGCTTTTTTCAATATGATCAGAGATCCAATAACGGTCTTTTGCGAAAGGATACGTCGGCAAGCTGATGCGCTTTGGCAGATTCTCGCCATACAATTTCGTCCAGTCTACATCAAGCCCTTTTACCCATAATTCAAGCAATTTTGCATACTTTCCCCGTTCCATCCATTTCTCGACGGCTTCTTGAATCTCTTCGTCCTCTGTCAGCATTTGGAGTGTGCCTTTATCAATCCTGCCTTTAAATACATCCTCCACACCGTTTTTCTCCGCTGCAAAGTCTTTTAACTTTTGCTGTAAATCCTCAATGGAACCGGAAATAATCCCGAGACGTTCTTCCATCGCATCCCGTCCGGCTTGCAGTGTATAAGCGATTCGGGCGAGATTTACGTCACTATATGTTTGCTTATCAAGCGCATCTGCCAGCTGCTGTGCATGTTCTTTTAGCCGCGCTTTATTTTTAGCCGATAAAACGAAGATACCCGGATGTTCCGGCGTGATGGATGGTATATTCTCATCGGATGCTTCCGGAATATATTCCTCGATAATCACGTGGGCGTTTACCCCGCCGATTCCAAATGAACTGACACCTGCCCGGCGAGGAAGCTCTTCTCCCCGTTCATTTTTCAGCGCTTTCCATTCTTCCGTTTCCCGTACGATATAGAACGGACTGTTTTTCAGCTGAATGTATGGATTCACGGTTTCGCAATGCAGACTTTTCACTAAGGTTTTATGCTTAAGCTGCAATAATATTTTAATAACTCCTGCTGCACCGGCTGCCAGCGATAAGTGGCCAATGTTTGTCTTTACAGAACCTAAACCGCAGTAAGGATTGGCTGATGTGTCTCCTTCATTTACACCCAATGCTTTAAAAGCTGATTTCAAACCGTTAATTTCAACCGGGTCTCCAAGCTCCGTCCCGGTTCCGTGGGCTTCAATGTAGGTCACGGTTTTCGGATCGATTCCCGCTTTTTGATATGCCGACTGAATAACATCTGCCTGCGCCTTCGGATTGGGAGTCGTTAAAGAGGCTGCACGGCCGCCGTGATTGATTGCACTGCCTTTTATGACTCCGTAAATGTGGTCTCCCGCTTCTTCAGCCGCTTTTAATTTTTTCAGGAACAGTATGCCGGCACCTTCCCCATGCGCAAAACCATCGGCTTGATTTGAAAACGTCTTGCATTTTCCTTCTTTGCTCAGTGCTCCCGCCTTATCAAAGCTGATATACACCTCAGGAAGGATAATCGTATTTACACCGCCGGCTAATGCCATGTCACAAGTGCCTTCCTCAATTGAAGAGATGGCATGGTGGATCGCCACTAGTGAACTTGAGCACGCTGTATCAATCGGTTCGCTCGGCCCATGCAGATTAAGGAAATAACTGACCCGGTTCGGACCGACCGATGGGCTCGTATTGGCTGCCGCTGATCCTTCTATTGCCGAGTTCGCTTTAGATAGAAGAGAGCTGTATCCTGTATTTCCCGTTCCGATGAAGACGCCGGTCTTTGTGCCTGACAACCTTTTCGCCGAATAACCTGCATCTTCGATCGCTTTCCAGGCGTAAGTCAGCAGTAAGCGCTGCTGAGGTTCCATTTGTTCAGCTTCACGCGGGGAAATGCCAAAGAATAATGGATCAAAATCTGCAATTCCGTCAATAAAACCGCCCCATTTCACGTTCGTTTTATTGACTTCCTTCGCCGGATCACCTTCATATTCACGCCAATCCCAGCGATCTTTCGGGATTTCCGTCATGCAGTCTTTGCCCTCTTTTAAGATGTTCCAGTACGCCTCAACATCTTTCGCCATAGGAAAAATCCCGCTTATGCCCACAATGGCAATTGGCTCAGGCGCAGCATCACTCTGTATGGCGTTTGGCAGCATGACTTGCTGCTTTCTGCGTCTTTTAGCTTTGGCACGCACGGCTTGTTCCTGTTTCGCAGCAGGCTGAATCTTAGTCGATGTAGCGCGCACAGCAAATGTCTTCGCAAATACCGATTGATATTCTTCTGACAAATGCTTGCCAAACGCATGAATCGTCGGGTGGTCAAAAAATACGGTTGGCGTCAGCTCTAACTGATAGGCGCGATTGATATGGTTGGTGAATTCAGTCATGGAGATAGAATCAAAACCATACACCGTCATCTCGGCATGATCATCAATCGTTTCAAGCTTGACCTTTAACAGCTTGGCGATCTCTCGCTTTAACATCGCCTTTACTTTATCCAGCAAACTGTCTGTATCAATGCTATTTATTTGTTCAGTCATGTGTTCTGCTTCCTTCTTTTCCATAGGTGCGGAGGCGTTTTTTGCCAGCATGTTTTGTTTTATTTTCTGCACATCGCCTTCGATCACCATTACTTGGTTTGCCTCTGAATGAAGTGCTTGATATAATGCCTGAATTCCTTTTTCCGCCCTCATAGGAACAATACCGGCCAGTTGTACAAGCCTTTTCTCAGTTTCTTGATCGACCTGCATGCCTCCATCTCTCCATAAAGGCCAGTTTACAGAAAGCGTCTTCCCATGCCGCTGGCTGAGGTCGGCAAGCCGATTTCGATAGCCTGCATACATATCCATAAATACATTGGCTGCCGCATAGTCAGACTGGCCAATGCTCCCTAAACTTCCTGAAAGAGATGAAAAAAGAATAAAGAAGTCTAAAGGCAAATCCTTGCTCGCTTCGTCTAGATAAACAAGCCCTTTTACTTTAGGCGCCAGTACATCGTGCAGATCTTTTGCCTGTTTATTAACCAGGTAGCTGTCCTTGATGATTCCGGCACTATGAAGAATACCGTTCAGACGGCCATATCTTTTTTGAATGTCGTCAATGAGCTGATAGACTTCAATTTTATTGGTAACATCTGTTTGCCTGTAGGTGATGTCAGCCCCCTTGCTATGAAGCTCTTCCAGCTTTTTGCTTTTGCTTTCGCTAAGAGGTGAGCGGCCTGCCAGAATGACTGTCGCATTTTTCGTTTGTTCCGCAATTTCCTTTGCAAAAATATGACCTAGTCCGCCGGCACCTCCTGTAATGAGATAAACGCCATTGTCTTTCCACGGTTTGCTGCCGTCTCCTTTTGCCTGTTTGATTTCACGCCAATCAGCAATATACCGTGTCCCGTTTTGATATTTGACATATGAATCGCTGCTCATTTGATTTTCTAACAGTTTGCCAGCAATGCTTCCTCCACTTTCTTCACTGCTGACTTCAATCATTTGGCCGGTTAGTTTGGCATTTTCCTGACAAGCTGTTTTCAGCAGTCCTGTCAACCCTGAAAACAATTGCTGTTCTCCCTCGGCAGAGGTCACGATCTGAACGAGAATGCCGTCTTTCGGTTTCGTACGAATGATCTCTTGTACCTTTTTAAACACTTGTTCTGTATAATAATGGAAACGCCCATCTACTGAAGAAGGCCTTGCTTCCAGGCTGTATACATGGACATCCTCGATGGCTGCTTCAATCTGTTCTCTCGTCTCATTGTCATATTCACAGAGGAACACGAGATGCTCTGCATATTTTTTTGCAGCTAAGCCGTCAGCAGCCTTTTGTTCTTGCCAAACGGGCTGAAGCAATAAAGTTTCAGCGTTGATTTTTGATGGTTCGGTTTGTATATCTGCCTCCATCACTCTCGTCGAAAATCCTTTCAGCCGCACACAGATCATGCCATGCTCATCACATAGGTGAATATCGACTTTCTGTATCAAATCTCCTGGTTTGTTTTTCGAGTTGAATTGAACATAAACCCACATGTCAGAAACGCACTGACGAAAGACCTCAAGTTCCTCCAGGGCAAATGGCAGTGCTGCCTTAAAGTCTTCAGTGTCTGAAAGTTCCGCTCTGACGACATTTTGCAAATATTCAGCCGCCTGTAACGCCCCGTCCATTACACTTGGATGAAGAACATAATCGCCCAACGTATGTGCAACAGATTCTGGCAGTGATAATTTTGCAAGCAGCTGGCCGTCACCTTTATATACGGCCTCTACACTCTTGTAACCTGGACCGTAATCGGCGCCGATCATCCCTTCATAAAACGAGGCAGCATCCATTCTGCTTTGATCACATTGTTTCTTGATCTTAGAAAGATCCAGTGCTTTTTCTCGCTTTAACTGAATCAATTCCGCTATACCTTGGTTATATACAACTGGTTCTGCATCAGCGGATTCCGGCTCACCATACATCCGATAAGCAATGTGTCCGCCATCTTCATCGTAAAGTCCGATATTTACCTGAACCGGCTCACTTCCTGCTACAACCGGGCGAACCCACACGACATTTTTCAGCCTGATTCCAGTTTCATGATCCTCCAATCCGCCAATTCCTTGTTCTATAGCGGCTCTTGCCATTTCAAGCGTGACCGCCGCCGGCAAAATCGCCATGCCTTTAATGATATGCTCGGCAATAAAATACTCTTGTCCTGTGAAAATGGAGCTGAAACGCTGCTCTGACAGAACCGATGTATTATGGTGCACCAAAGGATGCAAACGAGATGGTTCAATTGTTGTTATAGCGCCGGTGCTGCTTTCAGGCCAGTATCGTTCTTCGGCAAAAGGGTATGTCGGCAAGCTGATGCGGCGTGGCTTTGTATTTGGATAGAGCCTGCGCCATTCAACGTGAAAACCATTTGCCCACATCTTGGCAAGCTTTCTCAATTCTTCTTTTGATATCCGTGATGAAGCCATATCATCTGCTTCAGCATTTCCAAGCAGCTGTTCAGCGGATGTCATTCTCGTTTTTTCTCCTTGAATACAGCCTTCTGCGAGCGGCTTTCCAGTCACAAAAGCTTCCAGCTGATGTTTCCATTCTTCCAGATCGTTCACTATAAAAACGATCCTGTTATCCATTGCTTCACGGCCGACTTGGAAGGTATATGCAATATCTCTTAAAGAGAAATACCTTTGCTCGTCTTGACTGATATAGGACAGCATTTCCTTCGCGTATACTTGGAGCCGTTCACTATTTTTTGCTGATATAGGAATGATGTAAGGCTGATTGCCTTCGTTTTCGGTACCTGCATCAGAAATGTTTTCATATTGCTCAAATATTGCATGGGCGTTAGTTCCGCCAAGGCCGAATGAGCTCAGAGCCGCCCGATGGACACCTGCGTGTTTCTCTAACGATTTTCGTTCACGAACAACATAAAAAGGAGAGCTTTCAAACTTTATATCCGGATTCGGCTCCTTACAGTTGATGGTCGGTGCAAGTTCATTATGGTATAAACTCATCGCAACTTTAATGCATCCGGCTAACCCCGCAGCTGTATCCAAATGGCCAATATTCGTTTTCACTGAACCAATTCCGCAAAATTGTGTTTTGTCGGTGTATTGCTTGTACACTTTATTTAGAGCAGACATTTCAATAGGATCGCCTAATTTCGTTCCCGTCCCGTGTGCTTCAATATAACTGACCGTTTCAGGATGGATCTTGGTTGTATCCAATACATGCTGTATCACTTCTGTTTGACCTTTTACACTAGGCGCATAGAAGCCTGCCTTCTCTGCCCCATCATTATTGATACCTATTCCGCGCATAATGGCATAAATATGGTCTCCGTCTTTTACGGCATCCACAGCTTTTTTCAGCAGGATGACTGCTACGCCTTCACCTCCGGCCATTCCGTCCGCCGAAGCATCGAACGCCTTCACATGCCCGTCGCTTGAAAAATTCAACCCGTTTTGGTGCACGTAGCCGATCGCTGATTGTGCGTGCAATGTTGCGCCTCCGACAAGCGCATATTGTGATTCGCCCGATGTCAGGCTTTTGTATGCTTGATATAAACCGACTAGTGATGAAGAACAGTTAGAATGAACAAAATAGCTTGGCCCTTTTAATCCGAGCTTATGTGAGATCATTGTGGGAATGGTTCCGCTTTGGGCTAAAACCCATGAGACATAGCCATCCGGTGATTCATGTCCTTCTGTTGTCTCCTTCGGCAATAACGTTCTATATGAATTGCTGCTTGCAGACATATATACACTTGTTGCCGGAATCTCCTTAGCCACATATCCTGCATCTTCAATCGCTTTCCAGGAGTGCAGCAATAAGAGGCGGAGCTGAGGGTCCATATACTCAGCATCTTTTGGCGAGATTTGAAAGAAACCGGGATCGAATAAGTCTTTCCCTTCGATCACAGATTGCACAGGCACATAGTCAGGATGCTGTATCAATTCTTCGGGAACTCCATTTGCGCGAAGCTCTTCTTCAGAAAAGAATCGTATGCTTTCTTTGCCTTCTTTGATGTGGTTCCAGAAGTCATGATGATTTTTCGCACCCGGGAACTGGCAAGATATCCCCACAATCGCAACACTGTCATCAAAATAAGGGGGAATCTTCTGTTCTAGGTGTTTTCTATCTTTTTTGATATCATAATGATCTTCATTTTGTGTCCAGGCTAGATCTGAGTTTTTCATCTCCAAAATGTATTCACTGATTGCACGGATCGTGGAAAACTCAAACAGCTCAGTAACATGAAACTCACAATCGAATTCTTTTTTGATTCGTTCAGCCACAGCTACAGCCAGAAGCGAATCGCCGCCCGCATCGAAAAATCCGTCTTCCGGCCCAAATCCGCTGACCTTGAGCGTTTCCTCCCAAATGCGCAGCACCTGATCCTCTATTTCCGTTAATTGCAAGTGATTTGGTTTCCTTCTTTTGAACACGATCTCGCGTTTTTGTAATTCTTTACGGTTCACTTTTCCGCTGGGCGATAATGGAAGCTCATCTAAGCGGATAAAGTGTGAAGGTATCATATATTCGGGCAGACTCGATTTTAGATGAAGGCGCAAATCTTTTGGATTGGCAGAGGCATGTCCGCTTTCCTCTGTATAATAAGCTGCGAGCTGTTGATGGCCCTCAAGCTGCTTCACCACTACCGCCTGATCTAAAATGCCCGGAAATTCACCCAGCTTTGTTTCTATTGCGCCCAGCTCGACGCGAAAACCGCGTATTTTGACTTGGCTGTCAATCCGTCCCAAGTATTCTATGTTGCCGTCAGGAAGCCATCTTGCTGAATCACCCGATTTATATAGCTTCGTCCCTGGTTCAAAGGGATTATCAATAAATTTTTCAGCCGTAAGCCCCGGCTTTTTAAAGTAGCCTCTTGCTAAGCCGGCTCCAGCGATGCAAAGCTCACCAGGCTTTCCGATCGGGACAGGCTTCAAATGCTGGTCCACAATATAAATTTTCGTGTTGGAAACAGGCTTTCCAATCGGTGTATGGTGACTTGCGATATCTCCTTTTCCGCATCCGAAATACGCAGCGTAAATGGAGGCTTCCGTCGGTCCGTATATATTTTCAACACGGCAGTTTTTAAAGAGCGATACCGCCTTTTTCACTAATTCTTTAGGGAAGGCTTCACCTGCAACCATCATATACTTCAGCGGACCGTCCTCTGTGAATCGCTTGTTGTCTTTCGCCATTTCTAAAAAAACATGCAGCATGGCCGGCACAAAATTAATGTGAGTCACTTTATATGTTTCAATATAATCCATGCAAAGCTGCGGTGATTTCTCCCCATTAGGCGGAAGAATCACTAGACGGCCGTCTCCAATAAACCATCCGAATAATTCTGAGATCGATACATCAAACACATAGTTCGTCTTCAATAAATATGCATCCTCAGCCGTTACAGGATAGTGAGATTCAAGAAAATTCAGGGTATTCATAATGCTCCGATGCTCTACCATAACCCCTTTAGGCTCTCCGGTGCTTCCCGATGTATAAATAATATAAGCGAGGTGTTCCGGTTTTACTTCCCGCTTTAAACCGCTGCTTTGCTGGTCTGTATAACCGTTTCGGCAAGCTAACTCGATATTGATCGCTTTTACATGGCTGCCAGTTAATCCGCTGATCCTATCATGAACGTTAGGTTGGGTGAGGACAATGGATGCCTGACTGTCTTTGAGCATGTACTCTAATCGTTCTTGCGGAAAACTTGGATCTAACGGCACATACGCTCCGCCAGCTTTCAGTATTCCTAAAATTCCGATGATCATATCAAACGAACGCTCTGCACAAATGCCAACGGGCTGTTCAGGTCCAACACCCTGATGTTGAAGGTAGACTGCCACAGATGTGCTTTTTTCATCTACTTCTTTATATGTAAGTGATCTGTCTTCAAACATCAAAGCAACCGCATCGGGGGTTTGTTTCGCTTTTTCCTCAAACACCTCATGTATACACTTTTCATTTGCGATGTTTGTCCCTGTCGCATTCCATTGTTCCAGCAAACTAGTTTGTTCTTGATTTAATTGCAAAGAGTAAGCTTCAAGCGGCAAAGACGGGTCCTCCATCATGTGCTGCGCGAGCTTCATATAGTTCTCCATCATGCTTTCAATGGAGGACAGTTCGTACAAATCAGGGTTGTACAGAAGATGAAGCACTGTTTCATTTTCTTGCTCATATATTTCGAGCGCCAGCTCAAATTCACCCTCTTGCCGAATGTCTTCAATATATTCGATGCCAAGCGTTTGATACGGTTCGAGCACTTTTTGCAAGCCTGTTGCCTGAAAAAAGTTTTGGTACAGAAAAGCTGTTTGAAAAACCGGAGAATCCGCGGCCGAGCGGTCTACATTCAGCTCTCTTACCAATGCAGGGAACGGAAACGCCGCATGATCCAGGCCGTCAGCCACTGTCAGCTGCAGTTCCCGAATAAATGCTGTTAATGGCTGAGATCCGATATTCTTGCTCCGAACAGCCATCATATTGATAAAATAACCGATTAGGGTTTCAAATCTGTCTTCTTGCCGACCCATTGTCGGAACGCCAACAATGATATCCTTTTGTTTTGTATAATGATGCAGCAACACTTTGTAAATGGAGAGAAACACAACCGATTCATTCACATGATTGGTGCGGGCAAACGATTTAATTTGATTTTTCAGGTGATGGGGGAGCAAGCTTTTATAAGCTTGCCCCTTGAATTTTCGTGATGAAGACCGCGGACGGTCAGCAGGCAAATCAAGAACTGGCAGACTCCCAGACAACTGTTCTTTCCAGTAAGCGAGATGCTCTTCCCCTTCTCTGCCAGTCAGCATCCGTTTTTCCCAATCGACAAAATCGTAATAATCAGCTGTTAATGGCTGCTGCAAGGGCTCAATCCCATTCAGCAATTGTTGATACGCTTCGAATAGCGCCGATATCAATGTCAGCATCGACACACCATCAAATATGATATGGTGAATTGTTATAAGAACAATGCATTCTTCTAACCGATGAAAAAGGTGTGTGCGCCATAACGGACCAGCTTCCAACTGGAAAGGTTCTTTTGCTTTTTCTTTTAGAAAAGGAAAGATATCTGCTGATTTCATTGCTGATATATCCTCTTCCACAAAATAAAGATCCTTTGATAACTGAACCGATTGAAATGGAATGCCATTTTCTTCTTGAATCACACTGGCTAAGATCGGATATTGTCTCTGTACAAACAGAAGGGCTTTCTTGAACGTCTCTGCATGTATTGGTTTGCTGAAGCGAAAGCATAAAGGAATATTATATGCACTCATCTCAGGAGACATTTTTTGAAGCATCCACAGCCCTTTTTGCCCTTCTGAAAGCGGGTTTTTCAACTGCCGCTTCATGCCTTTAAGATGTTCTTCCACCTCAGAAATGGTTAATTCTCCTGATCTGAAGGCATCGAGAATTTCTTTATGATTCATACGATTTACTCCCTTCTATGATGTTTTGCACACTCTTAAAATCCAATTTCCCTAGCGCCACCTCTTGCATCAATCCGATGATTTGCTCGTCTGTATACGTGCCCTTTATGTGATGTGCTGCTGCGCTATGATTTTGTTTTTCCGCTTTTAAGGCCAAATGGTCAGATAGAGCTTGGACTGTCTGACATTCAAGGATTTCCCGACCGGCCATCTTCAGCTGCGTGGTTTTTTCGATATGCCGCATCAATTTTCGGCCAAGAATTGAATCCATCCCATAATCCAAAAAGTTTCTTTTGAAATTGATTCGATCCTCAGATATGCCCAATTCTCGTGCTAAAAATTGAACAATGATCTTTTGAATATGGGTTTTGCCATTCGGCTCGTCAATCTCTGTTTTCATATCTTGTGAATGCTGTTTAACGGCCACTGATTGCTGGGTGCCTGACGAAACCCAATACCGCTCCCTTGCAAATGGATAACCAGGTAAAGAAACCATTCGAACGTGATCGCCATCATGAAGGAGTTCCCAAGGAATCTGATATCCTTTCACCCAGCATTCCGCGATGTTTTCCAAATTTCTTTCTTTTGCGAGAGCCTGCAGAACTGCTTCATCTTGTTCTTCTAATATCCCTTCTGTATATCCTGTATAAAGGGATCTCTGTTGGCCCGATATCCCACCATTCTTCATTGCTTCCACATATTCCTTCAATTTTCGCACCAATTGCTCCTGATTGTTTGCAACGATCGCTAGCCTTGCTTCCATGGCTTTTCTCCCAACCTGAAGCGTATATGCCACATCAGGTAAAGAAAAGTTATGATTCTGCTCCAGATACGCAATCATGCGGCAGGCAGCATCCTGAAGCCGATCGTCATTTTGGGCTGAAAGCACGATGACCTGCGGTGACCCTTGATGCCGCTGTGTGGACGGCTGATCATCCGGAATGTATTCTTCAATGACTGCATGTGCATTGGTGCCGCTGATTCCAGTCGTGCTGATCGTTCCCATCCTCGGCTTCTGATTTTTCCTGATCCACGAACGGTTTTCTTTGCAAAGCACAAATGGGCTTTCTTTAAACGGAATATACGGGTTTTCCGATTCACAGTGATGAGTGGCCGGAATGATCTGGTTTTTCATAGCCATCAGCATACTGATTAAAGCAACCGTTCCTGACGCTGCAAATGTGTGTCCGATTAAAGGTTTAATTGAGCTGATCATACAGAATTGCTTCTGCTTCGTATATTTGCTGAACACGCTCGTTAACGCTTGGACCTCAAGCGGATCACCAAGATTCGAGCCGGTACTGTGCGCCATCACATATTGAATATCGAGCGGATTGATTTCATTTTTTTCATAAATGTTTTCGATCAATTCTGCCTGGCTAAAAGGATTTGGCGCAGTAATGCCGTTGGTTTTGCCATCGTAATTCACGCCGCTGGCCTTGATGCAGCCATAAATATGATCTTTATCTTCAATTGCCTTTGATAATGGTTTCAAGAGAACAGCAGCCACCGCTTCACCTGGCACAAGACCATTGGCATCCTGGTCAAACACTTTGCATTGTCCGTTCGGAGACAGCATTTCGGCCCTTGTCAGCGCCTCAAAAGACATGTGAGAAATATTCAAGCTGACGCCGCCGGCTAAAGCCATTTCACAATCCCCCTGACGCAGAGCTGAACATGCCTGGTGAATCGCCACAAGTCCAGATGAACATGCTGCTGTCAAAGCCATATTAGGCCCTTTTAAATCCAATGCGTATGCGATTCTCGCAGACAACGTGGCGTTTTGTGTTCCGTTAATGTAATCCGTATCTCCGGTTAGATGCGCATATTCCCCTTCTTCCACACCTACATAAACACCGCAGGATTTTCCTTTTATCCGATCTCCCATATAGCCGGCGTCTTCAAACGTGTGCCATGCTTCCTCTAGAAAAATGCGCTGGCGCGGATCCATGCTTTCGGCTTCTTTAGGCGATATTTGAAAAAACAGCGGATCAAACCGGTCTATGTCCTTCAAAAATGCACCCCACCTTGGCACTGCTTTTTCTGGATCTCTGTTAGCTCTCCCCCATTCCCGGCGTTCGCCCGGAATGTCAGAGATACACGATTTACCGTTTTTCAGATTATCCCACAGCTCATGGACCGAATCAGCTTGAGGGAACCTGCCGCTCATGCCGATAATGGCAATAGGCTCATCGTGAACCTGCCGAATGCTTTGTTTACTGGTTTCCGGTTCTGGAGCTACAGGAATTGCTGCATAAGCTTCAGGGGGCTTTTGCGCCTCTGATGCATCATCCCGGTAAAATGCTTCAATCAGCTCTTTATGATCGGTTAAGAAAAAGCCGATCAATTCTTGTAAAGTCGAATAGCCGAAAAATAAAGCCGGTGTCACTTCGATGTTGAAATGCTTTGATAACACATTCGAAAATTTAGCCAAATAGATCGAATCAAATCCGAAGTCGGCCCAATTTTTGTTCAAATTCAGCCTGTCCTTTGAAATCTTAAGCAATGTGTGAATATGCTCTTTCAAGTCGTGTTCTAAACGCTTTTCAATGCTTAGTGTTTTTACCTCATCCTTGTTTTCTTGTGCTAGAGGGGCTTGAGTGGCCGGTTCTGGAATAGCTGGTTCAGTCATTCCTAAAAATCTGCTGACACGGCTGGGCTGACCGGCTATCACGAGATGCTGAGCATCCTGCTGAGCTAGGATGTGCTCAAACATACGGATACCTTCCTCGGCTTCTAGGAAGCGTTGGCCGCTTGATTTCAGGTACATATCCGTTGTTTCCTCATCACCGATCTTCATTCCGCCATCCTTCCACACAGGCCAGTTGATGACAAACGTTTTACCGTTATGCAGCTCATTTCTGTATTGTGCGTAAGCCATCTGAAACCTATTGCCAATCGCATAATCACAACATCCAAAATCCCCTAAAACCGCAGAAGAAGAAGAAAAATAACACATAAAATCAAGGTCTTCATTTTTAAGCCATTCATCAAGCGCTATCGTGCCGTTGATTTTCGGTTCAATGATGCGCTGGAAGCTTTCGATCTTTTTGTCAAAAATAGCAGAGTCGCTCTCGATTCCGGCTGCATGAATAACACCGTTGATGGCACCGAATCGGTCTTTCCCTCTTTTTACGCAGTCTCCCATTGCGATAGGATCAGACACATCTGCTTCTGCATACATCGCTTCGCCGCCTAGATCCTTTAATTCTTTTATTTGCTTTTGCTTCTCATCATTAAAAGGCGACCTCCCTGTCAAAATCAGGTTTGCGGCATAGTTTTTGGCCAAATGCTTGGCAAATAAATAACCAAGCCCTCCTACACCGCCTGTAATCAGGTAAGTACCGCCAGACTTCAATTTGCTGTCGTCCGGTTGTAACGTTGTCTGTTCAATGTGATTTACATATCGTTTCAGATTCTGATACAAAACCGTTTGTTCAGCTGAAGCCTGTAATTCTGCCCATATTTTACGTGTCCAATCATCCATCGATCCTTGTTCCGCCGGCTGAAAGATTCCAGTCACTTTTGTATGCGGAAGGACAAGCCCGAGTGAACGTTCGAAGCCAATCCATGATTCCAGATAGCTTCGGTCAAGACCATCTTCAAAACATCCTGCCAGCAGCAGCCGTGAAGGATGAAGCTTTGCTGCGGACATACCTTGTAATAGGTAAACAATACAGGAATGGTCCTTTATACAGCGCTTGTCTTCCATAGGCCACATATAGAGGATTGCATCTGGCTCTCCAAGTTCTTCTTTAATGCTCTGGAAGGCCTTTTCAAAAGTAACGGGTTCTTGCCGCACAATCTGGTAGCTATATTCAGACTGTTTGCTGTACACTTCGCCCTGTGATATAAAAATGACCTTGGTATCTTGATCAACGTTTTTCAGGGCTGAAGCAAATGCGTTTTGCTTTTCTCTTTCAGTCAGAAAACAGATGAGCGTTTTGATACGTTTCGATGTGAAAGTCGCCGGCTCTTCTTTCCACACTTCTTGAAAAGTCATAACCTTGAAAGGTTCTTCTGTTTGCTGATCATGATCCTGTTCTATAGACGCCGGAGCCTTTGCCGCGCCTGGTGCCCAGTAACGTTCTTTTGCAAATGGATATGCCGGAAGACTGATCCGGACAGGCGTTTGGGTGCCGTACAGCATGCCCCAGTCGAAAGACAAGCCTTTCACCCAAAGATCCAGCAGTTTCGTGTATTTCCCTTTGCTCATCCATGCTTCTATGATTTTTTCCGTATCCTCATCCGCTGATAAAACTGCTAACGCTTTTTTGTTATCATCGATGCGATCCAGATACAGGCTGTCTGCTTTGTTTTCGATAAAATCGTTCAGCTTTCTCTCAAGATCCTCTAGTGATTCCGCTATAAAGGCCAGCCGTTCTTCCATTGCTTCACGGCCCGTTTGCAAGGTATAGGCGATCCTGATCAGGTCTGTTTCGCGGTACCTTTTTTGTTTGATGGCTGTAAGCAGCTGTTCCGCTTTTTCTTGCAAGCGTTCCATGTTTTTGGCCGACAGCACAATCATCGCTGGAGGATGGTCTTTCGGCGTTTGCGCCCCCGTTCTTGGAATATATTCTTCCAGGATGATATGGGCATTGGACCCTCCGGCGCCAAAACTGCTCAAGCCAGCGCGCCTAGGCACCTCTTGCCCGCCAATCACCGGGCGTTTCCATTCACCAAGTTGCTGCTGAACGACAAATGGCGTATGGCTGAACTCGATGTTCGGATTCAACCGCTGAGCATGCAATGATGGCGCAATTTTGCCATATTTAAACTGAAAAAGTATTTTTGTCAGCCCTGCAATTCCGGCTGCACTTTCACAATGACCGATATTTGATTTGCTGGAGCCGATCGCACAAAACTGTTTCTCCTGCGTATCTTTCTCGAATGCTTTTGTTAACCCCGCTATCTCAATCGGATCTCCTAATGCAGTGCCTGTTCCATGCGCCTCTAAATAACTGATGGTTCGGGCAGGAATGTCGGCGCGCTCCATTGCTTCTTTAATCACCTGTGCCTGTGCATGAGGATTTGGAACCGTGTATCCATTTGTTTTTCCTCCGCTATTAATGGCACTTGCCTTTATCACACCGTAAATATGGTCACCGTCCGCTATTGCTTGCTGCAGCGGCTTTAACACAATGGCGCCTACGCCTTCACCGTCGACAAATCCATCTGCATCATCGCCGAATGATTTACATGTATCACTAGCAGAGAGCATATTCATGACAGATAAATTCTGATAGTGAACCGGGTCGACAACTAAATTGACACCGCCGGCAATGGCACAATCACTCGATCCGCTATAAATGCTTTCCAGCGCTAAATGAATCGCTGTCAGGGATGATGAGCAGGCTGTATCGACTGCAAGACTCGGGCCTTGGAAATTCAGTAAATAGGATATTCTGTTGGCGATAGACCAATAGCCGTAGCCGGTCGGATAATTTTTGTTCATGACCCCGGCAAAGACGCCGATTTTTCTGCTTGAACAGAGCGAGTCAGGCGTGTATCCCGCGTCTTCAATACTTGCATAAGCGGTTTGCAGAAATAATCGCTCCTGAGGGTCCATTCTTTCTGCCTCAAGCGGAGAAATCTGAAAGAATAATGGATCAAACTTGTCCATATCCTTGATAAATCCGCCCCATTTCGTATAAATTGATCCTTCTTTTCCTTTTTCTTTATCGTAATAAGCTTTCCAATCCCAGCGATCTTTCGGAATTTCCTCAATACAATTTCTTCCTTCTTTTAGGTTATTCCAAAAGTCTTCTGCTGTTTCCGCCTGAGGATAGCGTCCAGAAATGCCGATAACGGCAACGTCACGGCTTGCAAGAGTGTTTGTCGGTGTTTCTTTCTCCCCGCTGAAGCCAAGCTTGCGATAGCGCCGTGTTCTTTTAGCGGCCTGATCAGGTTTCTGTGAAGATTGGGTTCTGCTTTCGGCCGGTGTCTGTTGTTGAACTTGACGGTCAAGACCTGTTAATTTCATCAGCGCTTCTGTTTTTGTTTTGATGAAATGCTCCACTAATGCGTCAATGGTCTGGTACTCGAAAAATAAAGTGCTGCTTACATGGTCAAATTCTTTACGCAATGTATTCGTCAGCTGGACAACAACGATAGAATCAATACCGTACTTTTCAAGCGGTTCAGATGACTCAATCTTTCCTGCAGGAATTTTCAACGTTTCCCCGATTAGTTTTTTCATATATTCTGTGCTTTTTTCTCTTAGGAGAGCATGTTTCGATTGTCCAGCTTCCTCTGAATCTATGGTATGAATGTAGGCTGGCTCCTGATTAGACGCTTGTGAAACAACCTTCTCCGGCAAGATCACATTTTTCATCATACGTCGAACCAGCCCGTTGCTTGAGGCTGCGACGATTTGGTGACTCAGATCATGTGCCGCCTCGGCCGGGAAAAAGACAGATTCAAAGCCTTCGCTTTCAAGTGCCGCTTTCCAGCTGTCAGGATGTAAGCCTGGACAGCCGGGAATCCGCACTGCAGGATCTTCATACAGCCACCAGCCTTCCAAAAGACCAAAGGTGATGTGAGGGAACAGGCTGTTTCCCGCCATTTCATTCAGCAGCAGCATTCCGTTGTTTTTCATTACCGCTTTTGTATGCCGCAGTGTTTGACGGATATTTTTTGTTGCGTGAAGGACATTAGCGGCAATGACGACATCATAGCCTCCCGCTTCAAATTCCTGCTGATCAATCGGTTTTTCCACATCAAAAAGCTGATATGTCAGGTACGGATTTTCCGCCCCATATTCCTTTTCTGCATGCAGCAAAAATGCTTTAGACAGATCTGTATAGCAATATTCATTGATGTGCTTTTGATATGGTTTCAGTTTTTCAAAGATTCCGGCACTCGTGCCGCCTGTGCCTGCGCCTATTTCCATAATGCGAATCGATGCCTCAGGGTCGTGCTTCAGACGTTCATCCAGATAAACTAATAATGTATCGGCAAGCACTTTATTAAAATAGTCTGCCACTTGGTTATGCTTATAAATGCCTTCCACAAGTTCCATCGAGGAATGCGGGAACATGATATCTGTTGCAGGGACTTTCCCTGTCAAAATATCCGGTAATGCTTTCAGCATGGCCTCTGCTAATACAACCATCGCCTTTGTCTCGCTGTCTTTAAGCCACTTTTCTTTTTTCGCGTTCCATTCTTGCCAAAGCAGCTCGATATCCTCTGCTTGGTCCTTCCTCACCAATGAATCTCCAACTTTCTTAAGATAGCCATGCTGCAAGAGAAATTCGCTGCTTTGCCGAATCCATTTTCCATAAAATTCACGAGTCTTATATTGTTGAAGACGTTCAACCGATAATGTATAACCATCAAACAGCCCGGCTGTTTGCAGCTGTCCTAACAACAGCCTGTAAAGAAGATCATCAAGCTCTTCATGTGTCACTCTTTGAAATCGTCCCGTAGTCGGCAGACGCTCCATCAGGCTCTCTGCATCTGCTGAAGGTTGCTCTGGATAAAGAGTGATGAATTCATTCTGATTCACGCCTTCGACTGCTACAGGCTTTGTCGTATGAATGAAAGCTGTTTGGCTGACTGGCCCAGAAAGCAGTGCTTCCAGCGCCTTCATAGCCTCCGCAGGCTCAATTAAACCTAAGCCGATTTGATTCATGAGTTGTACATAATGTTCATCCTCAGCCGCTTCACTATTCCCCCAATATCCCCAGTTCATGACTTTTACAGGGCATGCCCAGCTCTGAGAAAGCCGGTGAGCAAAAGCATCTGCAAATGTACAGCCAGAGGCATAATGGCTTTGCTTCACATTTTTGATATGGGCTACAAGCGAAGAGAAGAATAAAACAAAATCTACATTCTCCTGACGGAACACTTGGGCCATCCGAATACTGACATCGATCTTCGCCGCCAGTCCAGCGGTGAATTCTTCCGGCTTCATTTTTTCCAGGCTTTGCTCAAATAAAACCATCGCAGAGTGAACAATCCCGTGAATATGAGGATGACGTTTTTTCACTTGTTCATAAGCCTGCTGCAATGAATGCTTATCGGCTGCATCGGCTGCAATGTAGAAAGGCTCAGGGCCAAGCGCCGAAAGTCGGTCTATTTTTGACTGGATGGCAGCATTAAGTTGACTTCGCCCAATCCAAACGATTTGCGCCTGGTAGCGGCGGATCATGTACTCACTCCACGCCTCTCCGATATACCCGGCTCCTCCGATGACCACATAGACTCCGCCTTTCCGATATAGCGTGTCGCCTGACAGTGAGTGCCGATATGGGATCAATTGCTGCTGATGCCATTGCTGATTACGATAGGCCCAAGCATGGCCAAGGCGGTCAGCTGGGAGCGCAAACATGTGATTTACCGGCCATGTGCAGCCTTTTTCAAGATCGAGAAGACGGATTTTCCAGTGTGGATATTCCTTTGCCATTGTGCCGGCAAGCCCATGAATGCTTGCATGAGCGGGTTGTACTGCCTCATGTTGCGTAACCGGCTGCGCTTGGACGGTCACAAGAGACCATTCAAGTTGTTTCTCGCCATAGCCTAATTGCAGGCATGCTTTCACAAGCTTAAATAAGTGAAGAACAGCTTCTTCTTGTCCATCACTACCTATACTTCCCCGGTGTGACGGGGCAATCCACAAAACATGGTCAATGCTTCCGTACGCTTGCAGTTTGTCCGCTATTCCCTCAATGTCATCTGCAGGCCGGATATCGATAAAGGATACTTGCGGATAATGATGCTTTATTAATGCCCGATCAGCTTCAGCAGCACCGCATAAAACAACTCGTGTACCAGCAAACGAAGCATTATCCTCCGTATCTGAAGAGACTGGTTCCCAGACAGGGATCATCATCGTATGCCCGGTCAGCTGAGAATCAGTTAATAGTTGCGGCTTTGAATGCTGCTCTCCATCAAGTGCCCGCATCGAGGCACCCTTCATTCGCACACAAACATGTCCGTTCTCATCACATAAATCAATATCATACTTTCTGACTTTGTCCTCCGCTTTACTGTCTGAACTGTATCGAATATAAGACCATATCTTCTCTGGACATGGGCTGAAAATATCAACCTCCTGCAACGCAAATGGAAGAGACAGCGTCTGAGCTTGTCCAGCGGCATTGACTGAGCTAACGATAAAACCGACTGTGGCATGGAACGCGGAATCCATCAAACTCGGGTGGAGCGCAAAATGCTGCTTGTCGTTTTTTAGAAAAGCGGGTAACGAGATTTTTGCAAGCAATTGATCTTTGCCGACATAGACTTTTTCAATCCCTTGATAGCCCTCTCCATAGTCAAGCCCAATCTTTCGAAACGCTGCATAGCATTGTTCTGACGTCACTGTGTCCAGGCTGCATTCTGTCTGTATTGATGAAAGGTTTAAAATGGAAGTCTCCGCTTCATCTGAAATGACAGCGCGGCCTTGGCAGTGTATCGTCAGGGTTTCTTTATGTTCAGAGCTGCTATAAATATCAAAGGAAATGTCCCCGTTATCCTCAGGAAAAAGGCCAATATGTATTTCTTTTGGTTCACTTTCTATCGTGATAGGACGCACCCACACAATGTCTTTAAGCGACACCACTCTTTGTTCGCCGTCCAGATCGCCTGCAGCTTTTTCCGCTGCTTCCCTTGCCATTTCTAAATAGGCAACGCCCGGCAAAATCTTCTGTCCCTCTACAACATGATCTGAAAGGAAAAATTCCGTGCCTGTAAATACAGAGCTAAAGCGCTGCTCAGTAAAGTCTGATGTATTGCGGTGCACCAGCGGATGTAAGATATGATTCACAGTGCTGGTTTTCATTTCAGGAACCGGGATCCAGTAGCGCTCCCTTGCAAACGGATAGGTCGGAACACTGATTTTAAGCGGCTTGCGATCGCCGTATAGGTCTTCCCAGGTGACCCGCTTTCCTTGAACCCATGCTTTCGCCATTTCCATCATTTCACTGTCTGTTATCAAATTGTTATTCAGCGCATTTACCGAAGTTGGCCCAGCCGCCTCCTGATTCTCCTTGGCTTGTCCGGTCCAGCAGCCCTCGATCTCTTCTTCGCCATTGGCAAACGCTCGAAGTTTAGCCGTTAAATCTTTTATGTCTTTTACAATGAAGGCCGCACGCTCCTCCATTTCAACCCGTCCTGCCTGCATGGTATAAGCTAACGCTAAAAGATTGACGTCCTCGCTAAGAAAATCAAGAAGTTTAAGAGCGTAAGCCTGCAGACGATCTTTGTTTCTCGCAGACAAAGGTATCACTATTTCTTCATTTTTCGTTAAAATCGTCTCTGAATGGCTCTCTGCCGGAATATATTCTTCCAAAATAAGATGCGCATTTGATCCTGAAGCGCCAAACGAACTTAAACCGGCACGGCGGGGATATGTGACGTCCACCCCGTTTTCTGTAAAAGATGGCTGCTCCCATTCCTTTGTTTCATGCTGGACAAAAAATGGGGTTTGATCAAGCTTCAAATAAGGATTCAGCTCTTCTGAATGTAATGACGGCACCAAGGTTTTATGATGCAGCTGCAGGACAGTCTTCGTTAAGCCGCTAATGCCGGCTGCAGCTTCAGCATGGCCAATATTCGATTTAACAGAACCGATTGAACAGAATTGCTTGTCCTGCGTATTGCGGCTGAAAGCTTTTACTAACCCCTGTATTTCAATCGGATCTCCCAATGAGGTGCCAGTGCCATGGGCTTCAACATAGCTGATGGTGCGCGGATCAATTCCTGTTTTTTCTAGACACGCTTCGATAACATCAGCTTGAGCTACCGGGCTCGGTACTGTAATTCCGCTTACTTTTCCTACATGATTTATCGCACTTCCTTTGATGACAGCATAGATTCGGTCACCGTCCTGTTCAGCTTTTCGCAGCGGTTTGAGCAATACTGTCCCGACACCTTCTCCAGATACGTAGCCATCTCCGTCTTTGCCGAAAGTATGGCAATAGCCGTCACTTGAGTGCATTCCTACACTGCCATAGCTGATATATTTAGCCGGATGCAATGACAAATTGACGCCTCCGGCAAGCGCGGCCTCGCATTCTCCATTCCGGATGCTCTCTATTGCCAGATGAACCGCAGTTAATGAGGAAGAGCAGACCGTGTCCACCGCCATGCTTGGGCCGTGGAAATTACAATAGTAAGAGACCCTGTTGGCGATTTGCGCATAATTCAGCGATAAAGGAAATGGATTGTGTTCTGATAGAGCTTCAGCCCCTATAAGGGAATAGTCCTTATGCATTACGCCGGCAAACACACCGACATGCTGTCTTTTATTTTCTCCCTGCGGTGAAGCAATTGTCTCTGGTGTATAACCCGCATCTTCAATAGCTTCCCAGCATGTCTCTAAAAATAACCGTTCCTGAGGGTCCATCATTTCCGCTTCACGCGGAGAGATTCTGAAAAATTGAGGATCAAAGCAATCAGCCTCCTCGATAAACCCGCCCCATTTCGAGAGTGGCTTGCCTGCAGGTGAATCCTGTCCATTGTTTTCTTTCCACTCCCAGCGTGAGTTTGGAATCTCTGTGATGCAGTCGGTACCCGCTTTAAGATGTTCCCAAAATTCCTGTATGTTTTTTGCCTTAGGATAGCGTCCCGCCATTCCGATAATGGCAATGTCCTCCCCGATCTCTGGTGAAGAGGTAACACCATCAGGAGAATCCTTCATTGGTGAAGGAGATTGGCGGACAGCATCGTCCGCCTCTCCAATTGAATAGTGATCAGCAAGATGAGCAGCTAGTTCTGCAATTGTTGTAAATTCAAACAGCAGTGTCGGAGCAAGATCCGCTCCAACCTTATCTCCAATTTCCTGAACCATGGTAAGCAATGACGGAGAATCCAGACCAAGCTCATAGTACCCAGCGTGGATATCCATTTGTTCTGCCGGCCTTTCAAGCTGCTTAGCAAGCAGCTGACGCAAATACATTTCAAATGCGGGATAGTCCTGACTGATGTTCTGAGAGACAGCAGCTCTTTCTTCTTGAATTTCTTTTGGAGAATGAAAGGCTGACATATTCCGTACAGACTTGCCTGCAAATTGTTTCAGCTCGGCCACTTTTTGTCCTGATGAATTAAAATATTCAATCGTCATATAAGTGAGCTCTTTCTTTTGGCGCACAGATGAGGAGAGGATCCGTGCTGTACATCCTTTTTGCAATCGTTCTGAAGCAGAAAACGATTCATAATACAATGGCAGGTACATCGTTTGATCTGAGATCAGGCAGCTTGAACCTATGCCGCTGCCGTCAATAAGCGTCGGATGAAACAGAAAAGCTTCAGAATGGCGCAGGGCTTCCTGTCCAACTGCTAAATCAATTAAAGCACCCTCTTTGGTTTCATAAATCCGCCCTTTTGCCTTCATCATGCCGGTATGGACTAACTCCTGAGAACGGCATTGTTCATAGATTTCATCTAAATTCAGAATCCTGTCAGCTGTACTTTTCCACTGATTAAGGTCTATTGATTCGGCAAAAGCGGTTTGCTCTTTACGATGCATGTCAGCAGTCACATATTGTCTCTTGTCAGATAGCGATTCTCCATGCTGTTTTTGTCCGTCGATGATGATGGACCATGTCCCTTCCTTTCTTTCAGACACGTGAATGGTCAGGGCAATGTCATATGACTCATCTGCGATCAAAGGGTAAAAAATGGTCAGGTTTTTTAATTCAAGCTCTTGGTATGCATAACCATGTTCCTGGAATACTTGGTAGATTAAATCTATATAAGCAAGGCCGGGTAATAACGCTTGTCCATATACCTTGTGGTTGGACATGATTGGATTATTTAATGAAATGTGCAGTTGTTCAGTTATCATTTTCCCACTCCTCTCTTATTTGAAAGTTTTCCAAAACATATCTTTAGAAGCCCCTGTGTCTGAATGCACTTTTTCCTGCACGTTTTGAGCTGATGGTTTGATTAAAACGGGCTGCCTATTTAATTCCGGCAAAGGCAGAGGTTTTCTTCTAATTGGACGAGCAACCGATTCATTCCAGGCTTCTATAATGAGATGGGCGTTCGTTCCGCCATCTGCAAAACAATTAATTGCCGCAGCCGGCGTTGTCTCCTTCCACTCGGCTTGCGATCTGCTGAAATACAAATCTGTTTTTTCTATATCAAAATACGGCATATTTTCATTACCTGACAGGAACGGAACCAATTGTCTATGCTTCAGCATTAAAGCTACTTTAATCAGGCTCGCAATCCCCTCTGCACATAATGGATGGCCGATGTTAGGTTTCACCGATCCCAGCCCCAACGGAGCCTTTGATTCAGAACGGTAAATGGACTGGATTGCCTTTAATTCAAGTAAATCTGTTACTGCCGACCCCGATCCGTTCGCTTCGAGATAGCTGATCTCTTCAGTCTTTTTGCCGCTTTTTTCAAGCGCTGACAGCATGACGTCCTTTTGTGCCTCGAGATTCGGAGATGATGGGCCTGCCGTTCTTCCGTCATTATTAATCGCAGCGGCTTTAATGACTGCATATATGGAATCTCCGTCTTCAAGCGCTTGGCTGACGGTTTTGACGAGAACCATGCCCACGCCTTCTCCTAAAATGACACCGTCTGCCCGCTTATCAAAAATATGGAATGACGGTTTGTCACATAAAAGTCCGCGCTCATGAAACATTCGATGCGCATCAGCATCAAGCAAACTGACGCCGCCTACAACCGCTGCCTCAATATCTCCGCTTCGCAGAGCCTGAATGGCCATATTCAGCCCCACCAGTGCAGAGGAACAAGCGGTATCCAGGACAATACTCGGTCCCTTCAAGTCAAAAAATTGTGAAATGTTAGCCGCTAAATAGTTTTGTCCGCCAGCGACTATCGGATTTTTTGCTTTTGAAAGACTGGCCGGATCAGGCTTGTGCTGGCTGCGGCCTCCTATATAAACACCAGCCCTCATGCCTTTCACTTCTTTCTCTGTATAACCGGCGTGATACCACAGCTTCAAGCTTTCCTCCAATACAGCCAAAGCTTGAGGGTCCATCGCTCTGACATCGTTTTCGGACATCATGAAGAAATCATGATCAAATCGGTTCATTTCATCAATGAGGCCCGCGTAATTCGAGCTGGAGTTCCCGAATCGTTCAGGCGGAACAGGCGCAATCGCAGACCGTCCATCACGTATTAAATCCCAGTATTCCTCTAGGGTTTCTGCTCCCGGGAACCTGCAACTAAGACCGATGATAGCGATGGCCTCAGCAAGAAGTGCCGTTTTTTCATGGCTTATCTGTTGCGGCCGCTGTTCTGGCACCGGCTTCTGTTTCATTGCTGATTGCGGCTTGACAGGTGTCTGTTTCTCAGAAACAGATGGCTGTAAAACAGCTGATATGTCATATTTCGAAATGAGCCAGTGTGCAAAGGATTCTATTGTCGGGTATTCAAACAAAATTGACGGATCAATATCTCCATTTAATTGTTGGTTCATCTGCTGTACCAGCTGGGCCAATATAATCGAGTCGATTCCGTATTCTTGGAAAGGTTCATCCGTTTCAAAGTCTTCTGCAGCTATTTTCAGTTCATCTGAAAAAAGAGTTACGAGCCAGTCGACTGTTTCAGGGAACAGGTTGCGAGTGCCGGTTTGCTCTTTCGTCTCAGGATGCGAGAGAGCTTCGACAGGCAGTGACGGCTGCATCAGCTTATCCGGCTTCCAAACGTTTGTATCTGGTACTGCCGGCAGCACGACAGCATACTGTCTGTCTGATAGAATCTGGTCAAGCAGCTGTAATCCCTCGTCGTTTGTCAAACTGATCAATCCAGTTTGTTCTAAAGCTTTGCTTCGAACCTCGCCTAAACCGGTCTCCTTCCAGTTAGGCCACTGAATGCTTACAATGGGACATTTATCTTGATGAGCCTCCGCAAAATAATCCATAAAAGCATTTGCTATCGCGTAATCAGCTTGTCCTGCTGCTAGTGCAGGGATGGCCGCTGATACTGATGAAAACAAGGTGAAAAACGCCAATGGTTCATCCTGAAGCAGGTCAAACAACGTTTGCAGACCTTCAACTTTCGGTTCAAGCACCTGTCCGATCTCTTCTAGTGATTTTCTGATAAAAGCCGGGTTTTGTTTGTTCACCATCCCGGCACAATGGATGACTCCGCCAATCGCCCCCATTGTTTCGTGTATTGTCTTCAGGCTCTGTTCGACAGCAACCCTGTCTGTGAGATCCAGAGACAGCACCTGAACTTGCGCACCCATGTCTTCTAGCTCTTGAACGGCTTTTATTTTCTCGGAAAGCGAGGAAATTTTTACCGAATTCCACTGGTCACGCGGCGGAAGCTCTTCACGGCC
This sequence comes from Bacillus sp. GW821-FHT01G09, assembly GCF_059422205.1. Taxonomy (NCBI): domain Bacteria; kingdom Bacillati; phylum Bacillota; class Bacilli; order Caryophanales; family Bacillaceae; genus Bacillus; species Bacillus sp. GW821-FHT01G09. The sequence goes on along the minus strand of NZ_JBWKWL010000002.1, from coordinate 870,111 downwards.
GATAAGGACCAGCCGCTTAACGCCGTATGTTTTCACAAAATGCCGCGCACACAGCAAGCCGAGACCTCTTGTCCCGCCTGTAATAAGCAGGACTTTGTCTGTTGAAAACGATACTTGCTTATGACTAAGAGCGGCTTCTGCTGGCTGCTCTGCCAAATATGCGCGATATCGCTGTCCGTTTCGATAACAGACTTCTGATTCTGTGCTCTTGGCATAATATTCAACTGCAATCAGTCTGGCCAGCTCCTCATGAGAGGCTTCGCATTCCATATCTGCATGTCTTGAAGTAAGATGGCTGTACTCACTTTGAAGCATGCGGTATAAACCGGCCCGTGAAGCACCAGACAAAAGAACACCTTCATTTGCGTAGGCCTCCAGCCCCTTTGTTACACCCAAGATCGTCAAATGATGCTTGCTTGCACGTCCTTGCTCGATCAGCTTTTGGAGCCAGTTTATCCAGCCCATAGAATGCTCATGGCTCGTTCCGCACCCGATCAGATCGATTGCTCCAGCAACGTGTTCATAGTCAGCAGCAGATACCCGATCCAGCTCTTGGCTGTCAAATATACGGTATGTCGAGAAATACGTCGAAAGCTCTTCCGCTAATGCCATTGTCTCCTCATTTGCCAAAATGGCGACGGTTTGATTCGTCATTTCTGCCGGTTCAATCGGACAAGGCTGCCACTGTTTACGCAGAAAGCAGCGCTTTGGCATCAGTTCGGATTGAGGCAGAGCTGTAGCAATGGTTTCGGGTTCACCTTCTTGAGTTGGCAGCCAGTAATACTCTTCCGCGAACGGATAAGCAGGTAGGCTGATTCGGCGAGGCGTGTATTCCCCATAAAGCTTGTTCCAATCTATCTGCAGCCCTTTCACCCATAGTTCCGCTACTTTCTCCAGCCTTTTTTTCTCTATCCATGTTTGCAGCAATGCTTTGGCATCATGATCCGTTTCAAACAGCTTGATTTCGCTCTTCTTCGTTTTCACGTGAGCAGCAAATATGCTGCCGTTCGGCATTTCAGCCAAATAATCATCTAAAGCTTTGATCAGCATTTCTCTCGAATCCGCCAAAAACGCCATGCGATAATCCATTGCTTCCCGGCCCGTCTGAAGCGTGTATGCCATATCCTCCAGATCGATATCTTCATTGGAAGTTACGAAATCTTTCATTGCTTCCGCATAGGCCTTCAATTGCTTCTCTTTTTTCGCTGAAAGTACAAATAATGCTGAGCGGTGCTGCTTTGTTAATGGATCGTTCCTCTTGTCAGGCTGATATTCCTCTATCACAATATGGGCATTCGTTCCGCTATATCCGAAAGAGCTCACACATGCTCTCCGCGGTTTTCCATCACCCGTTTCCCAAGGCTTAAGCTCCGTATTTACGTATAAAGGAGAATGCTCAAATTCAAAATGCTCATTCGGTGTCGTGAAGTTCAATGTCGGCACAAGTGTTTTATGATTCATGCACAATAACACTTTTTGAACCCCGGCTACTCCTGCCGCCGCGGATGTATGGCCAATATTGCTTTTGACGGAACCGATTGCGCAAAACTGCTTTTTGTCTGTTTTTTCTTGAAATACGGTGGACAGAGCTTCTAATTCAATTGGATCGCCTTGTTTTGTTCCTGTGCCGTGCATCTCGACATAACTGATACTCTCAGGATGTATGCCGTATGTTTCATATATGTCTCTTTCCAGATCCATTTGGCTTTTTGCACTCGGTGCCGTGATTCCGTTTGTTTTCCCGTCCTGATTAATACCCGAGCCAATGATAATGCCATAAATATGGTCACGGTCCGCTTCCGCATCTTTCAGCCTTTTCAGAACCAGCGCACCCGCACCCTCGCCGGGCACAAAACCATTCGCGCTATTGTCAAATGCTTTACATTGTCCATCAGGTGAAAGCATGCCGGCCTCACACATACTCATGTAAGATTCCGGCGTCAGGTATAAGCTGACCCCGCCGACCAGCGCCATATCAATTTCTTTGTTTATAAGTGCCTGGCGCGCTAAATGTGTGCCGACCAATGAAGATGAACATGCGGTATCAATAGGAATCGCTGGCCCTTTTAAATTAAGAAAATACGGAATACGCGCCGCAGCGATCGCAAAGCTGTTCCCGGTGGCATTTGCTCTTGCCTGCCGATTCAGCATAACTCCATATTCATTGCTCATAATCCCAAGATAAACGCCGCATTTTTTCTCATTTAATGTTCGGGCATTATATCCGGCATCCTCAAAGGCTTTATAGCCTTCCTGCAAAAAGATTCGATGCTGCGGGTCCATCAATTCCGCTTCTGATGGCGGAATATTAAAAAACAATGGATCAAAATGTTCAATATCATCCAGCATCCCCATTGATTTGCAGTAGACTTTCCCTTTTTTGTTGAGGACAGGATCATAGTATTTGTCTACATCCCACCGTGATGTTGGAATGTCCCGAATGGCATTTCTCGCATGAACCAGGTTATCCCAGTACTCTCTTACATTACGAGCGCCCGGGTATCTTCCCGACATCCCGACAATCGCTATCGCATCCTCCGGGCGGTCTTGATGAACAGGAACCGTTTTCTTCACATGTTCTTTCTTTATTGGATGTTGAACAGGCTGAAGGGGCCGTTCTGCCGGCTTTGGATTAGATGATGCTGCTGGCTTTTGCTGGGCTGCTTCGAAAGAGTCAGTATGCTCTATCTTTCTATCAAGATGAGTTCCAAGCTCGGACTTTAGCATTTCGGCAAAATCACGTATCGTTGGATAATCATATACTCTGGTTACCGTAAGTGACGTTCCGTATTGCTTGTTCACCGCTTTTATCCATTCGAGTCCGGTAATCGAGTCCATTCCGATATCTATGAACGCTTCGTCAATATCCACCTCGTATGGCTCCATGTATAACACGTCTGCTATGCTTTCCCTCAAGTTTTCATGCAGCGTTTCAATTGCTACAGTATATTGTCTTGATGCAGATATTTCTGCCGCTGCATATTGAATCGTTTCTTCAGCCTCCTCTTGCACTGGCTGATGATGTTCTAACGGCTGCAGAGATATATTAGCCGGTTTAGCAGCAGGTACCGCTGTTTTTTGTCTGATCGGCGTGTACGTCTCCGTTTGTTTTTTCTCCCCAGCCTGTGTGCTTAACTCGTGTGCTAAGTAAACAGCGAAATCACGTGTTGTCGGATAATCATATACCTTTGTGACATTTAGTGATGTGCCATACTGTTTATTTATTGCTTTTATCCATTCGAGCCCGGTAATCGAGTCCATACCGATATCTATGAATGCTTCGTCTGGATCAATCTCGTTTTGGTCCATGTACAGCACTTCCGCTAAGCCCGCTGTCAGTTCATCGCACAAGGCTTCCGCCGTGATCGTCTCTGTTTCTGTATCTGATGGAACACGCTCTAAACGATCCTGATTGGTCATTAAAGGCTGTAACGTAATATTGGCAGGCTTGCTGCTGGCTTCTCTGGTTACAGACGGCTTTGGAAGGACAGGCTGTACCGGAACGAATGGCTCCTCCGTTCTTTTTTCCTCAGCCATTGCATGTACGTCTATCCAATAGCGATCTCTTGCGAAAGGATAGACAGGTAAACTGATACGCCGCGGTTTTTGATTCTGATAAAGCGTGCTCCAGTCGATTCGCAAACCTCTTACCCACAGGTCTAAAACCTTCGCATATTTTCCTTTTTGCAGCCATGCCTCAATTGTTTTTGACATATCCTCATCAGCAGCAAAAGCAGCAATGGCTTCTTTGTTGCTCTTTACTTGTCCGCGATAGACATATTCACGATTTTCTGTTCCGGAGATACATTCATACAGCTTTTCTTCAAGCTCCTGCATCGTTTCCGCAACGAACGCCAGCCGTTCGTTCATCGCTTCCCGGCCGACTTGCAGCGTATAGGCAATTCGGTGTAAATCTGCTTCAACATATGTTTGTTCACGAATGGCATGCAGCAATCGCTCCGCGCGTTTCTGAAGTCTTTCCTCATTTTTTGCTGAGAGCACAATGACAGCCGGCTGTTTCCTCGCTGGTAAACGCTCCTCCACAGGTTCCGGAGCATACTCTTCTATTAAAATATGGGCGTTCACACCTCCGGCACCAAATGAAGAGACTCCTGCGATTCTCGGTAATTCGATGTCTTTGCCATTGACACTGATGATCGGCCTCTTCCACTCTTCTAGCTCTTGCTGTACTTTAAACGGCGAGTTAAGGAAATCAATATTCGGGTTCAGCACGTTTGAATGCAGGGAAGGCGCAAGCTGCCTGTATTTCATTTGGAGCAATACCTTCGTTACTCCTGCGATACCTGCCGCACTCTCACAGTGCCCGATATTTGATTTGGCTGACCCTATTGCACAAAATTGTTTGTCATCGGTTTCTTGCGTAAACACTTTGGACAGCCCTGTGATTTCAATAGGATCACCGAGAGAGGTTCCCGTGCCGTGGGCTTCGATGTAACTGACTGTCCGCGGATCAACCTTCGCTTCCACAAACGCCTTTTTGATGACATCTGCTTGGGCATTCGGATTGGGCACTGAGTACCCGTTTGTTTTTCCCCCGTGGTTGATGGCTGTCCCCTTAATGATTCCATAAATGTGATCACCATCTTCAACTGCTTTAGACAATGGCTTCAGAAGCACTGCTCCAACGCCTTCCCCCGGCACATAGCCGTCTCCGCCCTGTCCGAAGCTTTCACATCGGCCTTTGCTGGACATAAATTTGTTCTGCCCGAGCATCAAATATTTATTTGGATGGATTGACACATTCACGCCGCCCGCGAATGCCGCCTCACACTCTCCGCGCTGCAGGCTTTGGCAGGCCAAGTGGATAGCCGTTAAAGAAGAAGAACACATGGTGTCTAAAGCAATACTCGGTCCGTGAAAATCAAAATAATAAGATACCCGGTTCGCGATGGATGATGGATTTCCCGTTAAAGCCAGAGACCTTCCCCGCACCTGCTCTTGTGCCCCGTACAGCTGATATTCTTCGTACATGACACCGACGTAAACACCGACGCTTCCGCCAAGCTCAGCATCACGCTTACGGCCGAGGTGCTCTCTTGTATAGCCTGCGTCTTCCATCGTTTCATACACGCACTGCAAAAATAAACGCTCTTGCGGGTCCATTAATTTTGCCTCACGCGGCGATATATGGAAAAACTGCGGATCAAACTTGTCTACATCCTTCAAGAAGCCTCCCCACTTGCTGTAGGTTTTTCCAGGCTTGTCTTTATCTTCATCATAATAAAGACTGTGATCCCAGCGGTCTGCAGGAATTTCAGTAATACAGTCTCGACCGTCTCTCAGGTTTTCCCACAATTCATCAATGTTGTCTGCCTGCGGATAGCGACCTGAGATACCGATGATCGCGATTTCTTCCGTTTCCTTCTCTCTTAACTGCTTCTGCTCTTTATCTCGCAAAGGAAGAAATCCAGACTTTCTTAGGGTAACTGGGATTTCAGGTTCTGATTTTCTTTCAACAGAAGGTTTTCCTGTTTCAATTCCCAAGATGTCCAGCAGTTTTTCTCTGCGGGAATCAATAAAATACCGTGTTAATGAGCGAATATCCTGATATTCAAAGAACAACGTCTTGGACAAAGAACCGAATCCTTTTTCTAATTGACCCGTTACATGCATGATCATGATAGAATCGATCCCGTAATCCTCGAGAGGAGCTTCAGCATCAATCTGGCCGGCTGGCAGCTTAATCACCGAAGAAAGCACCTGTTTAAAATAGTTCTCCGCTTTTTCTCTTAGTATCTCTTCATCAATTTCCCCGATCATGTCTGCTTTTTCTGCCTCCTGATTGAGACTGCTTTTTTTGATATCGTGAGATTGGCCTTTGCCATGTCCCGTTTCATGTAAAAATGCACGAATCCGATCAGTAACACCGGAAGCAACTAACACTTGCGGCTTTCCTGACGTCCAGCCATGATATAGCGCCTGAATCCCACGATCTGTTTCCATGGCCACCATGCCTGTTTCTCTTTTCAGCATTTTTGCAGTTTCCGCATCAATTTGCATGCCCCCGTCTTTCCACAGCGGCCAGCACACTGAAAGAGTTTTTCCGTAACGCTTGTGCAGCTCTGCTTGGCCATTTCGATATTCGCTGAATGCATTCATAAATGCATTGGCCATTGCGTAATCAGCCTGTCCCGCGCTTCCTACTGCTCCGGCACCTGAGGAAAAAAGGATAAAGAAATCGAGCGGAATATCTTTCGTTGCTTCGTCAAGGTGAATCAGTCCTGCTACCTTTGGAGCAAGAACGGTTTGAACCTCTTCTTTCTTTTTCTTCATAATGAAATTATCTTTTATTAAACCGGCGCTGTGAATGATGCCATCTAAGTCTCCATAAACGTTTTGGGTTTCTTTTAATAAGGCATCAACCGTTTGTTTGTCAGCCAGATCAGCTTGTCTGTAAATCGCTTGGATGCCAAGTTTCTGTAAGGCTTTAAGCTTCTTCTTCTTCCTTTCATCAAGCGGAGAGCGTCCTGTCAGGATCACAACCGCATCATTCGTTTGGTTTGCAATTTCAGTTGCAAAGATGAATCCAAGACCGCCCGCACCGCCTGTGATCAGATACACGCCTTTATCCTTCCATGGCATGTCAGCACTTAGGTGCTCACCAGACACTTCTTTCCACTTGCTTACAAATCGCTTCCCTTGCCAGTGGCGGATATGCGTGTCACGCGGATAGCGTCTGTTTTCCTCCAATATTTCGAATAGGTCACCAGCTGACATCCCGGTTTCTATTTCGATCAACTGTCCTGTCAGTTTTGGATTTTCCAGTTCAGCCGTTTTGAGCAATCCAGTTAAGCCGCTTAATAGCTGAGGCTCGTCCAACGCAGGCACCGCCACTTGAATGAATGTTTGTCCCCCTGTTTTTGAGTGCATTAGCTGTTTGATTTCTTCAAATAACTGTATGGCATAACCTTCAAACCGTTCATCAATTGTCTCTGTATCATGCTGCAGAACTGTACAGTCAAGATGATTTTGGAGGCTTTCCATTTGTTCTCCAACATCACAGACAACGACTTTATACGTGTCGTACTCTATGAGCTCTTGCCTCTCTGCAGCACGTTCTTCCCAAATATGTTCGAACAATAGCGTGTCAGTCGCTTCAGAAGGACCTTCTTGATCTATTTCTAACACTCTTGCAGAATAGCCCGTCAATCGCACGCAAACCTGCCCCTCTTCATTGCATAAATCGATATCAAGCTTCTGCATACGATCCCCAGCTGTACTGCCCTCGCTATATGTGATCCGCGCCCACATAGATGCCTCGCAGCCTTTGAAGATTTGGACATCCTGTATGGCAAAAGGCAGCATTGCCTTTCTGTCTTCTAAACTCGTAGCTCCTCCCAGCCTCAAACCGATAGATGCTTGAAATGCCGAATCTATCATGCTCGGATGCAGAATATAATGGTCTTCTGTATCAGAGATTACAGGAGGCATCGTCAATTTCACTAGAACTCCGTTTTCGCCGGCATATAGGCTGTCGATCGCTCTGTGGCTGTCACCATAATGAATACCCATTTCTGTATAAGCCTCGTAGCAATCAAAAGGTGACAGCGTCCGGCCATTATAGCTTGCCTTCAGTTCTTCAATGTTGATGACCGGATTTTCACCAGCCTCACAAAGCACTGCACTCCCTTGCCCATATACAATCGGCGACTCCTCTGCGCTTTCAGGGTCCCGGCAGATTTCAAATGTAATCTCACCATTGTCCTCAGGATATAGACGTACGTCTATATCTTTCTGCTGTTCCGTGACGGCGAACGGCCGGACCCAGACGATATTCCGGAGCCGGAATCCTGTCGGGAACTGATCCGCAGCTGCCCTTTCCACAGCTTCCCGAACCATCTCCAATAAAGCTGCGCCAGGTAAAACGTGTTCGCCCTTTATGACATGATCCTTCAAGAAAAATTCACGGCCTGTAAACGCTGAACGGAAGCGGACACCCGATATGTCGGACACATTTTGATGCAGAAGAGGATGCAGGATGTGCCGCTCCTGTATTGAACGATCAGTCTTTTTCTCCGCTTTCGGCACCCAATAACGCACCCTCTCAAATGGGTAAGTCGGCAGGCTGATCCGCTTTGGTTTGTTTCCCTCGTAAAGCAGCTTCCAGTCAACACCAGATCCGTTCGCCCACTGCTCCGCAATTTGATCAAGTTTTCTTTGCTCCAGCAATTTATGTACCGATTCGGCGGGACGCGATGGTTCGCTTCCTCTTGACACGCGGCCCTTCCAGCAATGCTGAATGGTTTTTCGTCCTTCTATAAAAGCCTTCAATTGGTCGCTCAATTCTTGAATTCCGGATGCTAAGAAAGTAACCCGTTCTTCCATCGGTTCACGGCCTACCTGCAATGTATACGCCAAATCTCTAATCTGAATCCCATCATGAAGAAAATCCAAGAGACGTTTTGCATATACACGGAGACGTTCTTGATTACGGGCAGAAAGCGGAATAACTGCGGATATGTCAGAATCTGAGGACAAAGAAACGTCCTGCTCCGCTGTTTGAGGAATATATTCCTCAAGGATAATATGTGCGTTTGAACCAGTTGCTCCGAAGGAACTGATACCCGCCCGCCGCGGATAAGGGACCTCTTCCCCATTCTCCTTGATAACAGGCTGCTTCCACGTTTCTGTTTCATGCTGTACATAAAATGGAGACTTTTCAAAATCAACGTACGGATTCAGTTCTTCCGAATGCAAAGAAGGCACAAGTTTTTGATGGTGAAGCTGAAGGGCAACCTTGCTTAAACCGCTGATCCCCGCGGCGGATTCGGCGTGCCCAATGTTCGACTTTACAGAACCGATTGAACAAAACTGCCGATCCTGCGTATATTGGCGGAACGCTTTCACTAATCCCTGTATTTCGATCGGATCTCCTAAGGACGTGCCGGTTCCATGGGCTTCCACATAACTGATCGTCCGCGGGTCGATTCCCGTTTTCTCCAAGCATGTCTCAATCAGATCAGCTTGAGAAACAGGGCTCGGCACTGAAATGCCGCTTACAGTGCCCACATGATTCACAGCACTTCCTTTAATAACCGCATAAATGCGATCTCCGTCTTCCTCCGCCTGGCGCAAAGGCTTTAATAAAACCGCGCCTATACCCTCGGCCGGCACATAACCGTCCCCATCCTTTCCAAACGTACGGCAGTGTCCGTCAGTGGAAAACATATCCCAGACCCCGTATGTCATATATTTATTCGGGTGCAAAGACAGGTTCACTCCGCCTGCTAACGCAACATCGCACTCACCGTGACGTATGCTTTCCAACGCCAAGTGCACTGCGGTCAAAGAGGATGAACATACCGTATCGACAGCCATACTCGGACCGTGGAAATTACAAAAGTAAGAAACACGGTTGGCGATTTGCGCATAGTTGAGCGAAAGAGGAAACACATTTTCTGCTGATGCTTCTTCAGCTCCGACTAATGTATAATCCTTGTGCATGACACCGGCAAAAACTCCTACATGCTGCCTTTTATTTCGTCCTTTAGGCTTGGCCAACGTCTTTGGCGTATAGCCCGCATCCTCAATCGTTTCCCAGCATGTTTCTAAAAACAGCCGCTCTTGAGGGTCCATTGTCTCCGCTTCTCTTGGCGTGATTCTGAAAAATTGAGGATCGAAGCAGTCGGGGTCATCAATAAATCCTCCCCATTTGGAAATGTCCTTACCCGAAGGAGATGTGATTCCTTCAAGTCGCTGCCAATCCCAGCGCGACTCAGGAATCTCGCTAACGCAGTCCTTTCCCTCTTTCAGATTGTTCCAAAATTCATGAATATTGGCTGCCTTCGGATACCTGCCCGCCAAGCCGATAATCGCAATATCGCCTGCTGCCTCAATAGGTGCAGGACGAGAAGCTTCAACAGTCTTACGATCGTTTATTGTGTCGGAAACGCGTGCTCTTTCATTCTGGCCAAGGCCAAGGGAACCAGCGGCACTAAAATGCTCAGCATATTCCTCGGCAAGAAACGCTGACAGCTCCGCTATGGTGGTATGCTCAAACAGAAGAGTCGGCGAAAGGCTCTCACCGATCTTATCACTGATCGTTTCTACCACCTCAAGCAAGCCCGATGAATTCAGTCCCATTTGGTAATAACCGACCTGTTTTTCAACTTGTTCTACCGGCTTATTGATTTTCTCTGCGATTAATTGACTTACGAACTGTTCAGCCCCGCTATAGGAATTAACGGGAGAAGATACCATGTCAGCAGGTTTCTCACGCTCAGCAGTGTCCGCTCTTGTCATCTGTGTCTCCTGTGCATTTTGATGTTTTCCGCTAATCAGCTCCGCTTCTCGCACCAATTTGCTTGTAAAGTTTTTCAACTCAGCCACTTTTTCTCCCGACGCATTAAAAAATTCAAGTGTTACATAAATCAGCTCTTTTTCCCGCCGGACGGAGGAGCGCTTAATTCTTGTCATGCAATCCGACTGCAAAAGTGCAGAAGCGGAAAAGGATTCATAGAACAGAGGCAAATACAGCCTCTGTTCTCCTTTAAGCAAAGATGTGAGCAAATGATTGGCACCCACCCCGCTCCCGTCTATGAGAGTCGGGTGAAACATAAAGCCTTCTGCGTGAAGCATGGCTTCCGAACCGAGAGAAAGCTCAAGAAGAACGCCGTCTTCCTCTTCATAGATGCAGCCTTTTGCTTTCATATATTCGCTGTGCACCAATTCCTGACGTCTGCATTGTTCATATACATCATCAAGCTGAACAACGTTCTGTGCAGATGCTTTGATTTGACTGAAATCCAGTGTTTCTTCAAATATGGCTGGGGAGTCTGCGTGCATGTCAGCCTTCATATAGAGCTTTTCTTCCGAAGCTTCTTTCCCGTCACGTTTTTCAATTCCCTTGGCTGTGATTTGCCACTTTCCTTCTTTTTTCTCCGCGCATTGGATATTCAGAACAATTACTGCATCCTGTTCCGCCGTCAATGGCTGATAGATAGATAAATTCCGCAGCTGAAGCTCTGAGCAGGAGAAGCCGTGTTCTCTGAATATCTGGTAGATTATATCGATATAAGCCAATCCCGGCAGGACATTTTGTCCGTAAACCACATGGTGATAAATAAACGGATTTTTTAACGATAATGTGAGTTGTTTCGTTATCTTTTTCACGTTAGACCTCCACCTCATAAGTATCCCATATGTTTGCCGCAGTCATTTTCGAAGTCTCCGCTTCCAGCTTTGTCTCGCCTGGCGAAAGCATTCGTTTCTTTAATTGAGGAGGCGATATTGGACTGCGCTTGATGGCGTGTTTTTCATCTTTTTCCCACGCCTCTACGATGACATGGGCATTCGTCCCCCCATCGGCAAAGCAGTTAATAGCCGCAGTAGGCTGCGAATCTGTCCATTTTTCCAGGGCTCGGCTGAACGTGATGTTCGCTTTCTGTTGATCGAAATGCGCCATCTCTTTTTCACCTGATAAAAATGGGACAAAGCGGCGCTCTTTCAGCATCAGCACAACCTTAATGAAGCTGGCGATCCCTTCAGCACATAGCGGATGCCCGATGTTCGGCTTGATTGAGCCAAGAGAAAGAGGCGATGAGTGCCCAGAACGGTACACTGATTGGATCGCTTTTAGCTCAAGGAGATCGGTTACAATTGAACCTGACCCGTTTGCCTCAAGATAGCTGATGTCCTCTGGTTTTTTTCCGCTTTTGGAAAGCGCATCTTTCATGACTTCCTTTTGCGCCTCCAGATTAGGTGTTGCAGGCCCCGCCGTTCTTCCGTCATTATTGACCGAGGCCGCTTTCACAACAGCATATATGGTATCTCCGTCTTCCAGCGCCTGTTTTACCGTTTTTAACATGACCATTCCGACGCCTTCACCTAACACAACTCCGTCAGCACGCTCATCAAACACATGGAAGGATGAATGCTTGCTTAAAATGCCGCGCCGGTCAAACAGCCTGTGAGAGGCATCTGAGCTCAGCAAGCTGACACCGCCGACTATGGCGGATTGAATATCTCCGCCACGCAGCGCCTGAATGGCCATATTCATGCCGACCAAAGCTGACGAGCATGCGGTGTCAACTACAACACTCGGGCCGCGGACATCAAAAAATTGTGAAAGATTAGCCGCTAAATAATTTTGGCCGACTGTCACGATCGGATTCTTGGCATGATCAAGGCTCTCTTCATCAGGTTTGTGCTGGCTTCTGCCTCCGATATAAACACCGACAGGCTTTCCCTTTATTTCCTCAGGCGTATAACCGGCGTGATACAAGAGTTTCAGACACTCTTCCAATACGAGTAGTGCTTGCGGATCCATCGCCCTTACGTCTTCTTCATGAAGCAAAAAGAAATCAGGATCAAAATAGCTGACGTCATCAATCACGCCGGCATAATATGGCGTCTTACAGCCCCAACGCTCTGCCGGAATCGGGCCGATTGACGAACGCCCCTCGGATAGTAACGACCAATATGACTCCAATGTATCTGCCCCAGGGAATCGGCAAGAGAGTCCGACAACGGCAATACCTTCTGCATGAGAGTCCGGTGACAAAATCGCTGGCGCCTGAATCTGAGGTGTAAGAGCTCGATCCTCCGCAGGAACAGCTGCCTCCGCCTCTATTTTGTTCTCCAAAGGTGCTGATGCATCCGATATCCTGCCTCCGAATAAAGCGGACAGCCTTTCGGAATAAGAACCGATCAGCCAATCTGCGAACCTTTGAATTGTCGGGTATTCATATAGAATCGATGGATCGAGTGCTGCTTCTAATTTGCGGTTTATACGCTGGAGCACTTGTGCCAAAATGATCGAATCCACGCCATAATCCTGAAACACCCCGTCAATCTCGAAGTCTTCACGATCTATTCTCAGCTCTTCGGTAAACAGATCAACAAGCCAGGACTGTGTTTCAGATAATAACCCATCACATTTGGAAACTTCATCGGCCTCTTCAATGTCTCTGGCTGGCGGGCTCTGTAAAGCAGCTTCCTGCAAACCGCCCTCATGCGGTTTCCTCCTCTTCATCAGCAGTTCCGGCTCCCAGTTTGTTTGATTCGCCATCGCAGGGAGAACAACCGGTCCGAACATTTTCGATAAAATTTGATCTAGAAAACGTAAGCCTTCTGAATTCGTAATGCTCAACAAGCCGCTTTCCCGATACGCTTGATTTGTCACTTCACCCATACCGGTTTCTTTCCAGTTCGGCCACTGAACACTGATGATCGGCGCATGTTTCTGATGTGCTTCTGCAAAATAATCCATATAGCTATTGGCCATCGCATAGTCAGCTTGTCCCGCCGAAAGCTCCGGAATAATGGCTGAAACAGAAGAAAATAAGACAAAAAACTGTAAAGGCTCGTTACACACATGGCGATATAACGTTGTAAGACCTGACACCTTAGGTTCCAGCACCCGCTGAATATCATCTGAAGTTTTTCGGATAAATGCCAGCGTATCCATATCCGTCAGACCTGCACAATGAATGACACCGCCAATCGGTCCTAATGTTCGCTTGATATGTTGCAGCGTTTGCTCAACCTGAGCATCATCAGATAACGTCAGCGACAGCATCTCCACCTGTACACCCTTCGCTTCCAGCTCCCGCACTGCCTGGATTTTCTGGGCAACTGATGTGTTCGAGGTGTCAAAACGAGTCCATTCCTCTCGCGGAGGAAACTGTTCTCGTCCGGTCAGCACCAGTTTTTTCACTCCATAGCACTCTGCAAAATGACGGGCGCATAATAGTCCGATGCCTCGTGTGCCGCCTGTAATGAGAAGCACATGATCTTTCGGGAAGACCGCGCTCTGTTCCGTGGCCTTACCTGTTTCCGGATGAGCTTTTAGAAAAGCTTGATACCGTAAACCATCCCTGTAGCAAACCTCCGCATCATAAGAATCGGAATAAAACTCATCAGCGATCAACTTCGCGAGACGGCGATGATCAGTAACCTCCTCTGCATCCATATGCCTTGATATAAGATGGCTGTACTCGCATTGGAGCATTCGATACAACCCAGCCCGTGAGGCGCCAGCCATCCGGACAGATGTGTTTTGAAACGATTCGAGCCCCTTCGTCACACAAAGCAGCCTGAGCCCCTCTTTATGCCCGAATTCAACCAGTCTTTGCACCCATTCAATCCAATCCAGCCGGCCCTCATCATCCTTACCGCATCCGATGACATCCACTAGGCCGTCAAACTCTTTCCAATCAATGTCTGACTGATCATTTTCTATCCGGCTCACATCTAATAAGAGATGATTCGGAAAATACGAAGACACTTCTGCTGCTAAATCTGCTGTCTCTTGATTGCTCAGGATGGCAACAGTTCTTGTCCCCGGCACTGCTGAGCCAATTGGACTCAAACTCCATTGTTTCGTCAAAAAGCATGCAGCCCGATCTTCAATCGCATTAACCAGTTCTTTTTTGTCTCTTTCTGAATGTTCCTTTGCCGGCACCCAATAGTGATCCTTCGCAAACGGATATGAAGGGAGGCTGATCAGGCGCGGTTTGGTCTCTCCGTATAATGTGTTCCACTGGATTGAGACCCCTTTGACCCATAAATCAGCAAGTTTGGCGTATTTTCTTTTTCTGATCCAAGCATCAAGTGCCAACGCCATATCTTCATCTGCTGTAAAAATAGTCTGGGTCTCTTTATTTCGATGAGACTGTCCCCGGAAAAATTCGTCTGTTTCTTCCTTACCGTCAACAAACGCCTGCAGTTTCTCTTCAAGTTCCTGCATTGTCCCCGCAACACACGCCAGACGCTCATCCATTTCTTCGCGCCCGACCTGCAGGGTGTAAGCGATGCGGTGCAACTCCTGATCTGTATATTTTTTATTGCGAATCGCCTCAAGCAATTGCAAAGCACGATCTATCAGCCTGCTTTTATTTTTAGCCGACAGCACAATCACGTTTGGCTGTCCTGTAGCCGTGTGTTCTGAATTGGCTTTTGGCATATATTCTTCAACCACAATATGCGCGTTTACTCCGCCAATCCCAAACGAACTGATTCCGGCACGGCGCGGAAGCTCGTTTCCGTCACGATCTGTGACAGACTTCCATTCCTGTTTTTCCTGAACGATGTAAAACGGACTGTCTGTCAGCTGAAGATAAGGATTAAGCGTCTCGCAATGCAGGCTTTTCACTAACGTTTTATGCTTCATTTGCAAAAGCACTTTGATCAAACCGGAAATACCGGCTGCTAGCTCTAAATGACCGATATTGCTTTTAACTGAGCCGATGCCGCAACGGTGATCCGGAACATCCGGCTGGCTCTCGCCTTTCATATTGGATAGTTCCTTAAACGCGGCTTTCAGCCCATTTATTTCAATCGGATCGCCCAATTCCGTCCCTGTTCCATGTGCTTCGATATATGTGACAGTGCTTGGATCTATGCCTGCTTGGCGATATGCACGCACCAACAAATCAGCTTGTGCTTTCGGATTAGGCGATGTCAGGGTATTGGCTCTTCCGCCGTGATTTTCCGCCGTCCCCCGAATAACGCCGTAAATATGATTTCCGTCGCGCTCGGCATCTTCCAGCTTTTTCAGCATGACCATTCCGACCCCTTCGCCTCTGGCATAGCCATTCGCATCGGCGGAGAAGGTTTTACACCTGCCGTCTTTGCTGAGCATACCAGCCTTGCTGTAGCTAATATGCGCCTCCTCGGTTAAGATCGTATTCACGCCTCCAGCGATCGCCATCTCACAATCACCGTTTTGCATCGCAGTCACAGCACGGTGAATGGCTACAAGAGAACTGGAACAGGCCGTCTCTACTGGTTCGCTCGGACCATGAATATTTAAAAAATAACTCATTCTATTCGGGCCTACCGAAGGAATCATATGACCTGTAGCAGCATGGCCTTCAATTGGAAGATTCGCTCTTTGGAATAGATCTTTATAACCGGTGTTTCCCGTACCGATAAAGATACCGGTCCCTGTACCCGAAAGGCTTTGCGGTGAGCAACCCGCATCTTCCAGTGCCTTCCACACGTATGTCATTAACAAGCGCTGCTGAGGGTCTACATAATCAGCTTCTCGCGGCGAAATACCAAAAAACAACGGATCAAACTCAGCGACACCGTCAATAAATCCGCCCCATTTGATGTCGGTTTTATTGACGTCAGTGTCTGGGTTTCCATAATGCTCCCGCCAATCCCATCGATCTTTTGGAACTTCTGTGATGCTGTCTTTTCCTTCTTCTAGGTTTTTCCAAAATTCATCTATATCCATAGCGCCAGGGAATCGGCCGCTGATGCCGACAATTGCAACCGGCTCAAAATCGGCAGCCTGCTTTTTGTTTCTTTCTGCTTTTGCAATAACAGGCTGTGTAAAGCGGCGCTTTCTACGTGATGTGATTTTCGGCGCTTCAGGGGATTTTGTCTGTAACTCTTCCTGTCCCTCTGGTTTTTCGCGCTCCTGAACCAGGGTGTCCTCATGTTCAGCAGTCAAATACTCAGCCAGGCTTTGGATGCTTCCATATTCAAAGAAAATGGTCGGCGTTAGCTCCAACTGAAATTCTTCGTTAATCTTGTTTGTAAAGACCGTAAATGTAACGGAATCAAATCCGTATTCACTCAGCTCTGTATTGACATCAATATCTTCACTATTTACTTTTAAAATTGCACTGACCATGTTGCTTAATGATGCCTCCAGGCTGTTTAAACTGTGCAATGAGTTTGTTCTTTCATCTATGCCTTTAGCAGTAGCATCTTGATTCCATTCGCCCTGATACGCAGCAACTACATATTCAGCCAGGCTTTGGACGCTGCCATATTCAAAGAAAATGGTCGGTGTTAGCTCCAACTGAAATTTTTCGTTGATCTTGTTTGTAAAGACAGTGAATGTAACTGAGTCGAATCCGTACTCACTCAGCTCTGTGTTGACATCGATATCGTCAGTGTTTACTTTCAAAATTGCGCCAACCATTTGGATTAAGGCTGCTTCCAATTTTCTAGTTTGTCCTTGATCCTGATCCGCCTTTCTCTGATCGTTCCGCTTGGCTTTCGATCCTGCGGAAAGCAGTTTTTGTTTCATTTTCTGAAGCTGTCCTTCCATCACAAAAACTTGCGGCTTATCAGATGCTATCCCCTGATAAAATGCTTTCAAGCCACTATCTGTCGGCATCGGGACCATTCCCGTCGTTTTCAGCATTCTCTTTTCATCTTCAGCGCCGACTTGCATACCGCCTTCTTCCCATAACGGCCAATTGAAGGAAATGGTGGAGCCGAATCTCTTTTTTGATGCCGCAAGAGAACGGCGGTATTCAGCAAATGCATCCATAAACGAATTGGCTGCCGCATAATCGGCTTGTCCAGCGTTTCCTAAACATCCCGAAACAGATGAGAAGAAAATGAAAAAGTCCAATGGGAAATCCTTGCTGCATTCGTCTACATGTAACAACCCGCTTACTTTAGGCTGCAACACTTCTTGAAACTCTTCATTCGTTTTATGAATGATGAAGTGATCTTTAATGCTGCCTGCACCGTGAATAATTCCATTGAGAGTGCCATATTTTTCTTTGATTTCCTCAAAAAGATGACGAGCCGCATGCTGATCACTTACATCAGCCTCTCGATAGACAACCTCCGCTCCGATGCTTCGAAGAGCCTCCAGTTCGTTTTCCTTATCCTCACTTAAAACAGATCGTCCCGTCAGCACAATAGTAGACCGGCCAGTTCGCTTGGCAATTTCCTTTGCAAACAGAAGGCCTAAGCTTCCTGCTCCGCCTGTGATTAGATAAACACCCTCGTCTCTCCACGGCATGTGAAGCGTATCAGCTGAAGGAAGCACCATTTCCCTCCAGCCTTTCACAAAACGGTGTCCAGCCTCATATCGAATCTGTTTGTCAAATGGTCTCCGGCTGTCGTCTTTCAGCTTGAGGTGAAGGTCTATCATCTCTTCAGGTTTCTCAATTTCGATGACCTGAGCAGTCAGTTTGCTGAACTCTATTTCTGCTGTTTTAAACAGACCGGAAACGCCGGCAAACAATTGCTTCTCTTTTTCCAGCGGAACAATCGCTTGAATGATGATACGGCCTGCAGAAAGCTCACGGACCTTGCTTTGCAGGAGTTCAAAAATGTTCTGCATGTAACATTGATAACGTTCAGCAATATGTCCTACAGCTTCGTTTAGAGTAATCACACGGGCATCTTTCATGTGGGAGGCAATGCTGTCTGTGACACTTCGTTCAGTTTCGAAGAGAACAATGATATGCTCCGTGTACGAAGGATCTTCGTCCTCTCGTTCTTCATTCTGTTTTTCCCACACCGGTTCAAGCATTAAGCGTTCGTGCCGTGTTGAAGGCTTTGAAGTATGAACCTCCCCTTCTAATACTCTCGTTGAGAATCCTTTGATCCTGACACATACGCTTCCACTCTCGTCAATGACATCGATATCCGCTTTCTGAACAACCCCTCCGGAGTGATCGCTGTCACTTAAGCGAGCATAAGCCCACATAGAAGAAGAACACCCTTTGATCACCTCAAGCTCCTCAAGCGCAAATGGCAAAATCAGCTTTTGATCCGTCAATTCCTGCATGATGCATATTGTTGCTGTCTGCAAGGCGGAGTCCATGATACTTGGGTGCAGCACAAACTGTTCATTCGTTCCAGAAACGATTTCTGGAAGCTGCAGCTGCGCCAAAACCTCTCTGTTTCCTATATTCACATTCTTAATTCCTTGAAAGGCCGGACCATGGAACATTCCTCTGCTTCTGCCTTCTTCGTAAAATTGATCAGGCGACATCTTTCCTTTGCCGCAGCGGCGTGAAATTTCAGCGAGATCTGCGACTGGTGTTTCGACGGCAGATGCCAGCTCCGCACTGCCTTGACTATGAATAACAGGGTCGTCCCCGTCTTCCTGTGTACTGTAAATGTCAAAGGTGATTTTTCCATCTTCTTCAGGAAAGAGCCTGATATCCACTTGAGCTGAATGTCTGTCAACCACAACAGGCTGAACCCAGACTGTATGATTCAATCTGATTCTGACAGCTTGGCCAATTTCACTTCCTGCCGCCTGGTTTATAGCCGCGTACGCCATTTCAAGGTACGCAACACCAGGAAGCACAGGCTTTCCTCTTACCACATGGTCTCTTAGGAAGAATTCGTCACCAGTGAAAACCGAACTGAATTTCTGTTCAGAAAAATCAGATGTATTCTGATGAAGCAATGGATGAATAGAGCCGATCCCTGTCTGATTTCCGGATATTTGCGCCACCGGTTTGCGGTCATCCTGCGACGGCCAGTATCGTTCCTTTGCAAATGGATAAGTCGGCAGACTCATTCTGTTTTGGCGCTCTCCCTTGTAAAGCTGCATCCAATCTATATGCGCTCCCTTGCTCCACATTTCTGCAAGCTTGTTTACTTTTCCTTTGGCCATCCACTTACGTATGAGTTCAGCGCTGTCCTCATCCTCCGTCAGCCATGAAACCTCTCTTGCATTGTGCTTACTTCCTTGAAAACAGCCTTCAATCGCTGTTTTTCCATTGATAAAATCTGTGAGCCTCTGTTTTAACTCATTTACATGATCGGCAATAAAGACAACGCGATGCTCCATCGCTTCGCGCCCCACCTGAAGGGTATACGCAAAATCAGGCAGCTGGCTGTTCTCAAGCCCTCTTCTTTCCAAATAGGCCAGAATGTCTTCTGCATACTCTTGCAGCCTCTCTTTATTTTTCGCCGAGATCGGGACAATGCAGGTTCCGTCTATCTTTCTCTTATCTGAATCCCTTTTGAATTGTTCAAAAATGGCATGGGTATTTGTCCCGCCAAGCCCGAACGAGCTAAGTGCAGCCCTGTGCGTTTTGATCTCACGGCTTAACGTTTTCTTTTGATCAACGACGTAAAAAGGAGAGCTGGCTAAGTCTGTATTTGGATTCGGCTCCTTATAATTGATACTCGGTGCAAGCTCTTGATGATAAAGACTCATCACGACCTTAATGCAGCCCGCAAGACCGGCGGCTGTATCTAAATGTCCGATATTGGTTTTCACCGACCCAATGCCGCAAAATTGCGTTTTATTTGTATATTGCCTGTAAACGTTTGTTAAAGCCGCCAGCTCGATCGGGTCCCCCAGCTTCGTTCCGGTCCCGTGTGCTTCTACATAGCAGATGGATTCAGGCTGTACCTTCGTTTGATTCATGACCTGTTGGACCACGTCAGCCTGGCCTTTAACGCTTGGAGCATAAAAGCCGACTTTGTCAGCGCCGTCGTTATTTACACCAATGCCTCTCAGCAAGGCATAGATATGATCCCCGTCCTTTACTGCATCAGCTGCTTTTTTCAGCAATACAACAGCAACGCCCTCACCGCCTATCATTCCGTCAGCTGAAGCGTCAAAAGCTTTAATATGTCCATCACTCGAAAAGTTCAGCCCCGGCTGATGCACATATCCGATATTTGACTCGGTATGCAGCGTTGCACCGCCAACTAAAGCATAATCAGATTCACCCGACAGCAGGCTTTTATAGGCAGAATGCAATCCAATCAGAGATGATGAGCAGTTGGCATGAACAAAATAGCTTGGCCCTCTCAGCCCGAGTTTATGAGAAATCATTGTCGGAATCGTCCCGCTCTGTGCAAGCACCCACGAAACATAGCCGTCCGGCGTCTCCAGGCTCTCTGTTGTATCTGACGGCAGCAGCGCGCGATAAGAATTATTGCTTGCCGACATAAAAACACTGGTTTGCGGAATCTGTCCCGCAGCATAACCGGCATCTTCTATTGCTTTCCATGAATGAGTCAGCAGCATCCGAAGCTGAGGGTCCATAAATTCAGCGTCTTTAGGAGAGATTTGAAAGAAGCTTGGATCAAATCTGTCTTTCCCCTCAATTGAAGCTTTAGCAGGGACATAGTCGGCATTCTCCGCTATCTCCTTTGAAATGCCAAAGCGCTGAAGCTCTTCTTTATTGAAAAACGCAATGCTTTCCTTGCCGTCTCTGAGGTTCTCCCAAAATTCATCATGATTTTTTGCCCCTGGAAATTCACACGATATGCCAATAATCGCCACACTATCGTCATAATAGTCCGGGAGATCACTCATCTCGGTAGACTGATCTTCTATATGAGCTGGCGGTTCTATCGGCACATGGTCACTTGCATCGCTCATTCGCTGTTCAGTGATGTACTGGCTGATATTATTAATCGTTGAATACTCAAACAGGTCTGTGACAGAAAACTCACAGGATAGTTCATGTTTGATGCGATCAGCCACAGTGACCGCGAGAAGCGAATCCCCGCCCACATCGAAAAATCCGTCATCCCATTCAATGTCACCCGTTTTCAGCACTTCCTGCCAAATGGTAAAAACAGTATCCTGAATGTTCTTAGGAGAGGTCTGCCTTTGCTTTAGCTGCTCCCCTGATAAATCGATATTCTTAAGGCTGTTTCTATCTATCTTTCCGTTCGGGGTTAACGGCATATGATCAAGCTGAATAAAATAAGAAGGCACCATATAGGCAGGCAAAGCGTTTTTCACAAAATGACGCAGTTCTCTCGCTGTGAGAGAAGCATTTGCATGTTTAGCTGTATAATAGGCAGCTAGGTTATCCATATCTGCGACCACAACGCATTCCAGAATGCCGGGATGCTCACTAAGCCTGCTTTCAATATCACCAAGTTCAATACGGAATCCGCGGATTTTTACTTGATTATCGATGCGGCCTATATATTCAATTCGCCCTCCCGGAAGCCAGCGGGCCATGTCTCCCGTTCTATAAAGCTTAGACCCAGGTTCAAAAGGGTTGTCAATGAATCTCGAATCCGTTAATTCTTCCTTTTTGTAGTAGCCCTTCGCCACACCGTCTCCTGCAATGCACAGCTCACCCGGGACACCTGCCGGCACTGGCGCGAGCTGAGAATCCGTAATATAGATTTGTGTATTGGCGATTGGCCTTCCTATCGTGGCATGAGAGCATTCATCGTTAATGCGCTGAACCGCTGACCAGATAGTTGTTTCGGTTGGCCCGAACATATTCCAGGCTTCGCTGCCCGTATCTAAGAAATATCGTTTTAATGTCTCAGGCAATGCTTCGCCTCCGCATAAAATTTTCACGCTCTCTTCATTTTCCCAGCCTGAATAAAAGAGCATCTTCCACGTAGCGGGGGTTGCCTGCATCACTGTCGGTTTGATCGTGCGGATGTCCCGTTTCAGTTTTTCAACGTCTTTTGTATGCTCCGTTTGACAAATATAGCAGTGTGCGCCCTTTATTAAAGGCAAAAATAATTCCAGAGCTGCGATATCAAAACAGTAGGTTGTGACAGCAAGCATTTTATCCTCTGCCGTAAGACCTGGTGTTTCCCCCATCGAAACGAGAAAGTTT
Organism: Bacillus sp. GW821-FHT01G09; assembly: GCF_059422205.1. NCBI lineage: Bacteria > Bacillati > Bacillota > Bacilli > Caryophanales > Bacillaceae > Bacillus > Bacillus sp. GW821-FHT01G09. Next base: position 847,819 of record NZ_JBWKWL010000002.1, on the reverse strand, counting down.
GTCAAAGCTTTATGCGGTATCATGACACCTTTTGGCTTTCCTGTGCTGCCGGATGTATAAATGACATATGCCAAGTTCTCCGGCGTGACAGTGCGTGTAAGCACTTTTCGATCAGAGGCTGTTTGAGCAATTTCATCCCAATCTTGATCTAAAAGAGCTGTTGTGACACCGTTCCAACTCAACGTATTTACTAATTCCGATGTCGTCAGTGTAATGAAAACTTCACTGTCCTCAAGCATGTATTCTAATCGTTCAGCCGGATAGGACGGGTCTAGCGGCACATACGCTCCCCCAGCCTTGAGGATCGCTAATAAACCCACTAGCATGTCCAGCGATCGATCCACATAGATCCCCGCCAGACGGTCAGGACCCACTCCATGCGCCTGCAAATAAATGGCCAGCTGTGTGCTTCTTTCATCAAGCTCCTGATACGTCAATGTTTGACCTTCATAGCTGACAGCCGCTCTATCAGGCGTCTTTTTCGCCTGCTGCTCAAACAACTCATGAAAAGTTATATATGGATACGTTTTTCCTGTGGCGTTCCATGTTTTGAGAATCATCTGCTTCTCTGCCTCTGGTAATAAAGAATACTCTTTTAAAGGCTGAGAAGGATTCAACATCGCCTGCTCTGTTACATAAACAAAATGGTCGAACATGGCGGATATAGAAGCCGCATCAAACAGCCCAGTATTGTACTTGATGTTCAGCTCCATTTTTTCTTCTGTTTCCCACAGTTCAAATACTAATTCGTATTCGCCCTCTTGGTGAATACACTCAACGAAATCGACAGAAAAGAAGTCAGCATAGCGGCTCAGCAAGCTTTGATAGCTTCCGGATTGAAGAAAATTCTGATAGAAAAAAGCGGTTTGAAATACCGGTGAACCTGCTTGACTGCGAGGAATATTCAGATCCCTCACCATTTTTGGAAAAGGATATGCTGCATGATCAAGTCCATCCAATATCGTTAATTGCAATTTTGAAATAAAGCTAGAAAAAGTGTCTGCCGGGTTCAGCTCACTCCGAATCGGGAGCATATTGAGAAAATGTCCAATGGCATCATCAAATCTTTCTTCCGGCCTCACCATGGCCGGCATGCCGACGATCTGTTCCTTTTGGCCGGTGTAACGGCCAAGCAGCACCATATAGCAGCTTAAGAATACCGTCGTGACATTTACAGAATGCTCTTTCGCAAACGTTCTGACCTGATTCATGAAGCCGCTGGACAGCCGCCTGGTGTATGTATCCTCTCTAAACTCAGAATCGACTGAACTTGCGCTGACATTAGGCAGCTGAAGATTCGGCAAAGTTCCCGATAGCTGTTTCTGCCAATATGTACGATGCTTCACACCGTCTTTGCCGGCAAGCATGTTTTTCTCCCATGCCGCAAAATCATGATAAATGGCAGGAGAAACAGCTATTTCCGGCTGCTGTCCTTTTAAAAGAAGCTGATAGGTATCAAACAGACTGCGTATAAATGTGACAGACGAAACTCCGTCAAAAATCAAATGGTGAATGACAACTAATAAAAAATGCTCTTGTTCAGATCTGGAAAAGCTCATGACACGCACTAACGGGCTGTTTTCCTTTACATACGGTTCCTTTACTTTCTTTCTAAGAAAAGCAGGAATATCAGACTCTTTCATACTTGAGATATTTTCTGTCTTGATTTCAATTGAAAGTGCTGGCTCATTTTTAAGAAATGGCACTCCGTCTTTCTCTTGGATGACGTGCTTTAAGATTGGGTGCTGATTCAATACATGGCCGAAAGCCTGCTGTAATGTTTCAAGGTGAAGCCCTGACGAAAATTTAAAACAGAGAGGTACGTGATATGCACTTTTTTCGGGTGACATTTTTTGCAATGTCCATAATCCTTTTTGAACCTCAGAGAGAGGCTGAAAAGTTGCCTGACTCCTTTCCGGTTCGGTTTTATATGTGTCCGTGCCCTTTTTGTCAGCAGACAAGCTGCTGAGGTCTTCATGTTCTGATAGATAGCTGGCTAAGCGTTCAATTGTAGGATATTGATGTATCTCTCTGGCTGTTAGTTTGATATGGTAGTTTTTCTCGATCGATCGAATGAGCTTCATCATCTTGATAGAATTCACACCAAGACTTTGGATATTTGCATTTGGCTCCACCCAATCGCGGGAAACATGCAGCTCCTCAGTCAAACAGGTGAGCAGATGCTTCTGTATTTCTTCCCTTACTCTTTTCACATGGTCTGCTTGCTGTATCTCCTCATCCTGGACTGCATCGTTCATCCGATTGGGTTTATGTAGCAAGTGGTCGAACTCTCCATTTTCAAATGAAGTTTTTAGCTGGGTGCGCTGGATCTTTCCGATAGCCGTTTTTGGAATCTCTTCTTTTTGTACAGGCAGCAAATATTCCGGGGTGACTCCGATCACCTGTGAGACATGGGATTGTATGTTTCTAAGAAGCTGAGACATTTGCTCATCATTTAATTTTGCGGAAGTAACAAAGAAGATAGCCAGCTGATCTGTTGAATTCTGGCCCAGACGGACAGCGCAAGCAGCAGTATAAGAAGTTTCAATTTCAGATAATTCTTCAACTGCAGACTCAATTGCATGACTGTAATAATTAATGCCGTTAATGATAATTGCATCTTTCGTACGGCCTGTTATGGTTAAGCGCCCGTTTCGCAAAAAGCCAAGATCTCCGGTTTCAAACCAGCCGTCTTCTGTAAACACACTCTCATTCAAATCAGGCCGCTGGTAATAACCGCTAGTAACAGAAAGACCCGAGACTTGAAAACGGCCGATCTCGCCCTCTTCAACCAATTCATTATGGTCATTCACAATTCTCATAGAGAAGCCGGGGATTGGAGAGCCTATTTCAACAAAATGATCATCATCACTTGTTCCAGCCCGGGTAAATTCATGAGAAAAAATAACGCCCGATGAAGTTTCGGACATTCCCCATGCAGGTCGGATGGCGTCAGCAGGCAGTCCATGTGGTTCTAAAAGCTCAAGTATTCTGCGCCCTACCTTGGCTACCATTGCTTCACCGCCATTGAGCATGTATCGCATTGAAGACAGATCCCATTTCTTATCTTTTATTTCTTCTGCAAAATCAGTAACCAGACCAAACGCAAAATTCGGCGCCCACGTAACAGAAGCTCGGTAATGATCAATCCAATCCAGCCATTTCAACGGCTCCATTAAGATCGTTTCGCTTGAGACGTTAATTTCCTGACAGCCAAGATAAACATCCCGCAAATGCAGCATTCCGATCCCTCCGACATGGTCAAACGGCATCCAGTTAAACGTAATATCCTCTCTGGTGAAGCCTTGCATTTGAATAATCCCTTTCACCATGCTCATAATGTTACGATGATTAAGCATAACTGCTTTGGGCGTTCCCGTACTGCCTGAAGTCAGCAATAAAAGCGCTAAGTCTTCAGGACTGGATTGATGCCAATCTGTGTCCGCTTCAGCGCTGAGCAGATCCTCTAAAGCAATTGCCCTGAACCCTTCAAGCTCTTGTTCTTTTGCCCAATCGAGCATTTCCTGGTGCATCCCCCGATCCGTAATCACCGCTGGCTTGTCAAGAAGCGTCCATGCGTCTTTCAGCTTTTGAGTGCCGCTGCTCGATTCAGCATACGTTGGCGGAACGGCTAATGGAGCCGGAACAATCCCTGTTAACACACACCCCCAGAACGCAGGGAGAAGCTGTGAATTGTCACCAAGCTGCAAAATCACGTTTTGTTTTGCTTTTAGGCCTGATTGGCGAAGCCCATTCATAATGCGCAATCCATTATCCCATAATCGTCTGTATGATTGATAAACTTCAGTTCCATCCGGCTGCAAATAAATGATTCCCTTTGTATCCCCAAGCTCCGCCGCCGTTCTGTATAAAACTTCAGGTATTGTTGACGGCTGCTTTTCAGATATATGTAAAGGCTCCCCATGACTGACAGAAGGATTAGCCAATATGCGGATATTATTATTATTTCTCATCACGCTGCCTCCATTTCACCTGCAAAATTTATATATATATTTTCAGTTAATTACCATATAAACCTTTGATTCTACTTTTGACTTCTTCATGATGAAATGTTTTCTCATGCATCATCAATTCCTGTTCAATGACGCGCGGCAGCTGATCGCGAAGCGGGGCAACCAAATGATCTTTCAGTGTAACCAGTGAGTTTCTCGGCTTTTCCGCCAGTTCTTGCGCCAGCTCCACTGCATAATCTAACACTTCTGCACGGGGCAGCACCTTAAAAGGAACCCCTCTTTTTTCAAGATCAGCTCCGCGGTAGCTGCCCGCATTCAATAATATTTCCTGGGACAGGCTGAAACCCAGTTTTTTAGGAACGATAAAGGTAGCGCCCATTCCAGGCGTAAATCCGTATTTCATAAAATTAGCCGTATACACGCTTTCTCTGCTCAGAATGACTATGTCAGCAAAGAGCCCCATGACAAAGCCGCCTCCAATTCCATGGCCCTGCATTGCCGCAATAACTGGAATCTCACAATCCAGCGCCAGAGAATAAAGATTGTCATCAGTGAACTTGGTCAATCCCTGTTGAATTCGAAGCAGTCCTTCTTGCGTTCCTCCTGAAGCAAAATAATTATCATATCCTGTCAAAATGACCGCTTTGTATTTTGGGTTCTGCCGTATGTATTCAAACGCTTGAATTAAACCGTCTGTAAGTTCTTGTGAAAACGCGTTTTTATGAATGCGATCTTGCATCTTTACCTGAATAATGGCGGATTCAATTTCGATAAGCTCTACAACAGAATGCGTCATGATGTCCTCCTAACGGTTCTGATTGTCATTTTTAAACGGTTACTGATCCTCCCATGGGAATTGTCCTGTTTCAACATACCTGATGATTCCCATTTGGTTTTGAGGATCAGAAAACATGTTTTGATTTGCAGTTAAAGCGGTGGCTTTCGCACGACTGACTTGATGATCAAGTGAGCTCATAAACTGTTTATAATGTGCGATTCCTTTTTTATTCAGCCTCCGCAAACGCAATAAATGCTTTCTCAGCAGCACGTCACTTTCAGCATCAAAAGCATCTATTAACCCCCATTCACTGGCTTCCTGAACGGAAATCGGCTTTGTCATAAGCGTCATATAATGCGCTTTCTGCCAGCCGATACGGCGGATCAGAAACGGTAAAACACAAGCAGGGTACAGGCCGAATAGCAGCTCAGAGAGACTGAATGACGCCGTCTGATCAGCAATGGCAATATCTGTGGCAGATACGAATCCAAGACCGCCTGCATTCACTTTTCCCCTGACATGAGATATCGTGACGTAAGGGCCGGTCTGCAATTTCAGCCACAAATCATAGAGAGGCTCTTGGGAGCTTGCCTGTTCTCTGCCCCTTTTCATTTCCTGATAGATTTCTTGAAAATCAGCTCCGAAACAAAACACCTCGGGAAGCCCTTCTAAAACCACAACCGTCACCGTTGATGTTTCACATTGGTTTAACACTTGCAAGCATTCTTCTATCAGCGTGTCATTAATCGTATTATTCGCTTCAGGACGGTGAAAGGTAATATAGCAAACCGACGCTTGAAAGCGGACCTTTATCGTTTGATAGGTCACGAGATCCACCTGTACTTCCGATGAAACTCAGAAATTTCTTCTAAAAACAAGCGCGGCTTCTCTTGAGTGGACTGCATGATGCCCGGTATCATCTCAAAGTCCAGCTTTACATTGCGCGTCCCAAACCGCACCATCCCGCTCCCCTTAAACAATAGCTCATACTCTTCCATGGAGAGCTGATACCGGCGATCCAAATGCTTCTCAATACCAAATGTTCGCTGACGCTCCTGGCCTTGCGGAGTTGTAATTCCGCTGTAAAATTCAGAACAGCAGCCGGATCCGTAGGAAAAACAGCCAATTCGTTTAGGCGAATCAAACCTCCCTTGGTCTATCGTGCTGGCCAATGCCAGAAACAAGGCTGCCCCCATAATATTTCCAACCCGTTGACAGTAGTTTAAACCTGGTTTTACCCGAGTTAAAAAATCCGTCTCAATCCCGGATGTTTTCACCTTCGCCACCTTACGCATCATTGTCCGGTGCGCACCTTTCACCATCCCGCCAAAGGGCGTATGGTAAGCAAGATATTGAAACGTGTCCTGATAATTGGCACCCGGTACACGCTTTTGATATTCCAGAAAGGTCTGTTCGCAGCAATCCAAATATGACATTAAAGACAGATCAGAATCTCCCGCTTCACTGTCGGGAATGGGGCGGCACGTGTCCATCACTTCATAGCCGTAATAACCATTTGCTCCGGGATCTATTTGAAACACCTCGGGATTTTCGCCAACTAAAACGGCCACCGCTCCCGCTCCGGCGCTCGGTTCCGCATAAGACCAATCTTCGCTTAAAGCGTCTCCGCCCTCAGCGATTAAAAAACGTGAAATATCACTGGCGATAACCAGTGCTTTGGCACCCGGAGAAGTCTGGGATAATATAAAATTCACCGCCATCTGAAATCCCGCTGTCCCTGAATAACACGCCTGTTTAACCTCAAACAAACGGCAGTTGCGGTTGAGACCTAAATATTCATGGATATATGTACTTAACGATTTCCCAAAGTCGATCCCGGATTCAGAGCAAGTGATCAGCAATTCAATCCGGTCCTTCTCTGCTTCAGATAAAGCATCAATAATCGGCTTAGCTGCATTGACTCCGAAGGTCACGGGATCTTCATAAGGCAGTGCTACCGCTTTTTCTTTCATTAATAAGTTTTCAAATCTCGCAGTATCTAAATGTCTATATTTGGCCAGCTCCATGACATCAAGGTATGCCGTTCCGCCAAAGACATTCATCGCTTCTATTCCGGCTGAAACCATTTATGATTCGCCTCCACATTTCTCAATGTTTTGTATACAAACCGCGGTGTTCATTCCGCCAAACCCCATGCTTAAGCTCAGCGCATTTTTGATGCGGTATGAAATCGATTTCCCATTTACCCAATGAAAGGAATCATCGATTGGATGATCCAAATTCCGGCTCGGATGCAGGGCAGATTTTTTCATTTGCAGCAAAACAGAAATAATCTCTACGATGCCCGCCGCACTAAGCCCGTGTCCGGTTATCGATTTTGTTGCATTGATATAAGCATGGGAAAGTCGGCATGCACGGAGCGCCTTTAATTCTATTTCATCTCCAATAAAAGAGCCTGTTCCATGAGGATTAATATAATCAATATCTTCTGGTAAAAGCCTGGCACGCTCCAGTGCCTTCTGGATGACATGAATCTCTCCTTCTAATGAAGGATCAGGATTCCGGTTTCCATCCAGTTTGATTGACCAGCCAGACAATGCTGCATAAGGTTTAAGACCTCTTCGTAAAGCCGTCTCCTTTCGTTCTATTACCAATGCACCGCACGATTCTCCATAGATAAACCCGTCTCTGTTTTGATCGAAGGGACGGCACGCTTTTTCAGGTTCATCAGCATATTTGTCCGTCCCCATAGCGCCTAAAGCCCTTAGCGCCTCGCATTCCATATAAGAAAGATCCATTAAAGCACCAAGTGCAATGCAAGTATCAACTTCGCCTGACAGGACTTGCTGAATCGCATGAATGACTGCTAACTGGCCGCTGGCCGAGGCTCCTCCCACCGTATATGCTAATCCCGTGATGCCAAACTGATCTGTACATATCCCGCAAAGATCGCTGTCCATGAAAGACAGACCATACGCCGGCGAAATAAAACCGGAGCGGTCTTGATACCTTTCATAAACTTCAAAGGTTTCTCTCTGCTGAAAATTTGATCCGCCAACAACCAGTCCGATACGTGAGGAATCTGCATCGTCCAATTCAGCCTCCTCCCAAGCCTCTGTGAGAGTTACCAATGCAGCGCGGCTGGAGAATGATGCTTTTCGCAACATTTTTTTGGAGAGTCGTTCAGGATAAGACAATGACGCAATTTCGGCTCCGATAAACCGGCTGTCTTTTTGTCTGCCTGAACGCTTCATGACATCAAAGGCATGTCTGCCGGACAGCAGCGAGGAAGCAAAGTCCTCTTTCCCTTGACCGATAGAGGCCGTGACGCCTACACCGGTCACCACCACCTCAGGCAGATTGCACTTTGTCATAAAGCACCTCAGCTAATTCACCGATGTTTTTCACCCCGGATAGCTCAATGCGAGGGATTTTTAACGATAAATCCTCTAGCACCATCGTGATAATTTCAGCTCTGTCTACAGAGTCAGCTCCTAACTCAACTAACTGATCTTCAGGCTCAAATCTGTGTCCGTCTAATTCAGGAAGCACCTCGCAAATATTGGTGATTAGTACTTCAAAGATTCTCTGTTTATCCATAATGCGCTCTCTCCTTCAAGGGATTATTTTAATGATTTTTATAGGTATATTTTCATAATATTCAAACTTTTATTTTTATGTTGTCTGTTTCATGCGACGGCTGATACATCGATTGCATCCGTTCATGAAGCAATACTGCCGTTTCTGTCATTAATTTTTTCCCGATTTCATCCACGTGGCGGTTTCGCCAATTTTCTAATTGCGACCCTTTAACCCATTGATTAAAGGCTCCCAGCGCGGGACCGCAGTGAATTTGATAATCGACCTTCGAATGTTCGCTTCCGCTGATTGCCAATTTTGAACTGTATCTGAAGTACCATCGGAAAATCAAAGCCATTTTATGCTTCGGGTTTTGTTCAGCCTTCTCAATGTCTGCCGCGGGATAATGCAATGCAATATCTTTATATATGTCTTCTATACTGCGTTTAAAGTATTTCTCCTCAAGCTGGGCCAGCATCTTTGCATCCAGCTCACGTATAGACCCATACCGCTGGTACAGTTCATATAACTTGTTTGCCCGCGCGGGAAAGAACACGCCTTTCTTTAGCACCTGCACTTTACTGCCCGATTCAAACATATCACCTGCAGGCGCATAGGCTGTATCTTGTACATTCATCTGCTGAAGCAAATCCTTTACTTTATCACTTGTTGCCGCCTCAACCGTACATTGATTGATTGAGCCTGTTAGAATAAAATCAGCCCCTAGCATAAAAGCCGCCATCGCTGCCTCAGGTGTTCCAATTCCTCCAGCTGCACCAACTCTTATTTTTTTCCGGTATTGATATTTTTTCATCATTTCATCTCTTAAAGATGTCATCGCCGGCATCAGGCTGTATGCCACACCGCCATCTGTATGACCGCCTGAATCAGCTTCTACACAAATATCGTCAGCCATCGGAATGCACCGCAACAACTCAGCTTCGTTCATAGTGATTTTATTTTCTCCTAAAAGCTTTTGCAGCATATTCTCAGGCGCAGGACTCAGAAATGATTCTGCAACTTCCGGCCGTGATATTTTTGCTATAAGACGATTTGAGCATATAACGTCACCATTTTGATTTCGTTTCACTCCTTTTGCGCGGTACCTTACTAATGCGGGAGTGACACTTAAAAATGCTGAAGCTTCCACTATGCTCACTTGATTCCTCAATAAAAGATCGATCATTTTTTCTTCTGATTCAGTATGTTTCATATTGTGGACCAGATTGATGCCATAGGCTTGTCCTTTCCCTAATTCACCTTGTATAGCATGTATCGCATCTTCAACCTCATTCAGGCTCAGACCTCCTGTGCCAAAGAACCCCATCATTCCCGCTCTTGACAGCTTTACTACCATTTCTTTCGAAGCAATGCCGCGGTACATTCCTCCTGCAAGATAAGCATATGTAAGATGATAATCTTGTTTAAATTCAGCACTTCCTAAAGATTCTGCCGTAATCCCAGCTTGAACATTACGTTGCTCCTTTAGATGCGCACTGATCGCGGAGTTCTTTTTCGGTATATATGTCAATGGTTCAGCTTCATTTTTAATCCGATGAATGAGACCGGTTAAAACAGTTCCAGGCCCAATCTCTGCAAACTCCATTTCTCCTCTTCCCATCAGAAAACGAATGCTGTCCGTCCATTTCACTGTGTTGTCCATTTGTTCAGATAATGTATCTTTTAATCTGTCTTGATGGTATGGCTCTGCGTAGACATTGGAGATAACCGGGATCGCCAAAGGTGCAAACTGGAATGAGTCAATATATTGCTTAAATACCTGTTTGGCTTCATTCATATATCTGGAATGAAAAGCTCCGCTCACATTTAATGGATGAAACAGCTTTACATCCTTGGTGTTTTCAAAAACAGCCCGAGCTTTTTCAATCTCTTTTTTCGGGCCAGAAATCACAATTTGCCGGGGCGTATTTTCATTTGCCACATCAATGTCATAAAGACGGTGCTCTTCTAAAACGGCTGTAACTTGTTCCTTACTCAGGCCGATCACAGCAGCCATTCCGCCCCCTGTAATTCGTCCCATCAATTCTCCTCTTTTTTTGACGAGCCTTAATCCGGTTTCAAAATCAAATGCACCGGCTGCCATCAGCGCATTGTATTCTCCTAAGCTGTGTCCTGCCGCAAAATCAGGTTTTCTGCCGGTCTCCTCCACTCTCTTCAAGTAACTGAGTGCATTAACAACATACAAAGCCGGCTGCGTGTATTCAGTATGATTTAAATCCAGATATGATTTTTCGGTACATAGCTTCTCTATTGAATAGCCCAATATTTGATCTGCTTGATCTGTCAAATACTGATACTGTTCAAATAGCCCTTGTCCCATCCCCTTTTGCTGGGAGCCTTGCCCTGGAAAGACATATGTAATCATCTTGTAAACTTCCTTTCTGGTGTACGGAAATACTCAACCGTATTCAGATTTTTCAGCTCCTGATGAAATGGTGTTATGATTGAGCAGCAACGGTCAGCTGAATCACCCGGAATCAGCTGTTTCACAAAAGCAGCTAAGGTGCCGGATGGCCCTAAATCGATAAACTTGCATGTATGCTGGCTTTCCAAATATCGAATCGCTTCACGAAACATCATTGGCTTTCTGACCGCATTCCAAAAGAAATTCTCGTCCATTACGTGAAGGCAGCTTCCCGTTAAGCTCGATACAATCGGTATTGACGGTTTTTGAAAAGATTTTGATCTTAAAAATTCTGCATAGGCACTCTCTGCCGGATCAATAAGCGAAGAATGAAAGGCATAGGACACAGGAAGCAGCTGGCAAAGAATCTGCTTCCCCTTTAAATCCTCCATAATCTTCCTTATATGATCTTCTTCACCAGAAATGACGAAGTGCGAATCATAATTGATAGAAATGAGTTCACTATTTCCAAACAGTTGCGGATAATCATTCAGCAATTGCGGTTTGTCCAGAATGGCCATCATTTTTCCTTTATCGCAGGAATTTTGGATGATAATAGCCTGTTCAAGTATGCAATCCAGTATATCCTCTGCGTCTGACACACCAGAAACTGCCGCTGCTGCGAATTCTCCCAGACTTGATCCCAATACGTAATCAGGATAAATTCCCCTGTCTTCCAAAACCTTATATAAGGAATACTCAATCATAAAAATGGCGGGGTGGGAAAAAAGAATACTGTCAAACGGATCTGACACACGTTTACCTGGATGGTAGATTTCTTCAACAATGGATGTGCCGATTCGCCGTGCTGCAATGGCATCCATTTCAAGCATTGATTGGCGAAACACGGTATTTTCCTTAAATAGTTCTTTCCCCATGTGATAGTATTGGGAACCTTGCCCGGAAAACATAAAAACAAGCGGTTCATTCATGTGTATAACCTTCTTTTTTTATATTTATGACGGCTATTGGATTTCTCATTTCCATGCATGTTGTTAAAGCACATAGCAGCGATTGAAATGAAATTAATAAATGGAAAAGACATATGTGAAAAAGTAAAGGAGATTCAACTTGGAAGGATTGCTATTGGTGCTCTGGATGCGGTTCATTTATGACGTGATCGTAGATGTATGTTGATATCTCAAAATTGATGTAACATGATAACAGGATCAGCAAAGAACATCGACTCTATGATTGGTGGGTGCGGTTAAAAAATGGACCATCTAGATGTGGGAGCGATGGTTTGACAGACCGGCTGACATAGTTCAAATGTCTAACTTAATTTATCAGCCTCTTTATGTAACAGTATATAAAGTTATTCAATTAGAAACAGTGTCAATCGAACGATTGAATCTTTAAAACTTTATACCTTAAATGAAAGGAAATCTGTGTTTAGACCTGATTGATGAGATACATGGCCATAGGGGCAAATGCTTTAGCGGGGCATTGCTTCCGCATCTTTCTTTATGCGATGAATTAACCCAGTTAAAACATTTCCAGGCCCTACCTCCTCAAACTCCATATGGCCTTTTTTCATTAAGTAGCTTATGCTGTCAGTCCATTTCACTGAATGATTAATTTGATCAGCCAGCGTCTGTTTCATGAATTCGTATGTATACGGTTTGGCATACACATTAGAAATAACCGGGATAGACGGAGGCGAAAAATAAAAGGCATGAAGGAACTCCTCGAATTCTTCTTTTGCTTTATTCATGTATCTGGAATGAAACGCGCCGCTTACGTTTAAGGGGAGTACCATTGTAACTTCAGTCATCGTTTCAAAAAGAGATGCGGCTTTTTCAATCTCATCTTTTTTTCCTGAAATTACAATTTGATATGGGGCATTCACATTAGCGATATCAACATCATGTAAATGATATTTTTTCAGAGCCTTTGCAACCTGCTCTTCATTTAGTCCCATAACAGCTGCCATACCGCCGTTGCTTATCAGACTCATCAGCTCGCCTCTTTTTCTGACAAGCTGTAAACCTGTCTCAAAATCAAAGGCTTCAGCTGCAAATAACGCATTGTATTCACCCAAGCTGTGCCCGGCGACAAAGTCAGGCTTAACTTCTTCATCCTTGATTTTTTTCAGATAGCTTAGTGCGTTTACCACATATAACGCCGGCTGAGTAAATTGCGTTTTGTTTAAATTGGAATAAGGATTTTCCAGGCAAAGACGTTTGATAGAATATCCTAAGATCTCATCTGCCTGATCCGTCAGTTCTTTAAATTCATCGAATAGGCCGCTGCCCATTCCCTGTTTCTGTGAACCCTGACCTGGAAAAACATATGTGATCATTCTCTCAAAGCCACCCTTCCGATTAGTAGATGTGTTTCACTTCTGTATGATTTTATAATAGTGATGACCGGATAAATAGTAGCATGTTCATGTTGATGGTAACCTCTGTAAATATTATCCGTCAAGTTAATTTTTCCTACAGTTTGCTCCATTGTTTTTCTGCTTTTTTCCATTGAGGAATAAAGGATCAGGAGATATAACAGAACATAAGAAAAAAGACCCGGATTACATATAGGGCGCCATATCATGATAATGCGCTTCATTTTCTTTCAAATGAGTTTTCAAAATAAATAACACCTTCTATGTAATCATTTTCGAAAATAAAAATCATTTAGATATTCGAAGAAAAATAGGATAATAGATTCAGAAGGATTATTTAAAATCAAAAATACCTTTTTGGTTTTTACGAGTGCGAAATTTCACAAAATATTCTTTTTTATCAATTTGAAAGTAAATATTATGCTGATAAAGATCCTTTATCGAATGGCCGGGCGATTTGCCAAATGAGTGACCAGGATACACCCGTACATGGGGTGAAACCTCCGACTTTATTCTTTGAATACTATCAAACATCTCTTCCGCAGAGCTGCCATCATCCTCACATATGCCGCACCCTTCTGTAAACACCGTATCTCCGGTAAAAATACTCTCAGAAAACAAATAACACATTCCGCCGGCTGTATGCCCCGGTGTGAGAAGGCATTGTGCTCTTGTGTTTCCTATGCTGATTGTCTGATGATCATCTAGGCTAATTAAATTTCTGCATCGGAATTGATAATAATCAATTTCTTTTTTCGACATATAAACTTGAGCGTTAAACATCTTCGTCAGCGGGTCTACCAGATTTACATGATCATAATGAGAGTGTGTCAATGCGACTGCCTTTAATTCCACTTCGAGTTCGGAAAGCGTAGTGGTTATCTTACTCAATTCCCATGAGGGATCAACAACAATTGCAGATCTGCTTACAATATCTTCAATGATATAGCAATAATTCGTCCAGCCCTGATACCTTGTTTTAATTGGATGCACCTTGTAAGTAAGATTCATTTATACCATCCCTATCATGTAAAGTTCTTAAACGATGGACCAGTGTTCACCCCTCAGTCCGTCTTTCATTCCACTTTACCAAACAGCATGATTGTTTTCCATTTTTTTCAGAGATCCTTGTTCTTTGAAAATAAAAAAGCGACTCTTTTGGACGCATGCCCAACAAGAATCGCTTTTCGCACTAGTGCCTTAAGGATGTCGTTTTTGTGTCTCACGTGTATCTTCCACGCAAATTGACTCTACATGCTGCATAATGACCCGCTTGATTCGGTCTTTATTCACGCGCACAGGGTCAAGCATGGCATGTAAAGCCAAGCCGTCAACAAGCGCGTAAAGTCTCTCAGCTTCAATGTCTTTATCAGCATTCTGCTTCAGTAAATCGGATTCATCTAAATAGGCAATCAGATTCCGCATGCCGCTGAAAATCCCGTCATGACTCGCATCAAACATATCCTTTTTATGTCTGGCGTAAGCAGTAAAAGCAAACCAAACCTCCATCTCTCTAATCGTTTCTTCATTCGTTGGGACCATTTCAAGCAAAATTTGCAACACTTTTTCCTTAGGGAGCAAATCCCTCACTGCAATGTCCTTAATTCGATCCGTTACCTTTTCTTGGACAAGTTTCATTGCAAAAGCAAGCAATTCATCCTGTGTAGAGAAATAATGGCGCAGCGCACCTAATGACAATCCTGCTTCCTTTGCAATGTTCCTGGCTGATGCTCCCTCCATCCCTCGTTCTAAAATGACGCGCCACGTTGCTTCTGCAATTTGTTTTCTTCTTTTCTCATGGTCAATTTGTTTTGGCATAGCTTTATTGTAACAAGAAAAAAATGAGAGAGCAATTTTTATAATACAGTTGTGTTACAAAAACAAAGATGGTAACATATTATTTAAATAATACAACTGTATTGAAAAGAGGGGAATGGATTGAACGGTATCGCATGGATGATTGTTTTCTGTGAAATTGCGTTTTGGGTTGTCATTGTTTTGGGGCTTGCTGTACGCTACGTATTCAAACGACATACATTAGGACTGCTATTACTTGCCTTAACTCCAGTTATCGATTTGATCTTGTTAGCGGCAACTGGTGTGGACCTTTACCGCGGAGCCTCAGCGACCGCAGCCCATGGGATTGCAGCTGTTTACATCGGTATATCGATCGCTTATGGGAAACAAATGATTCAATGGGCAGATGAAAAGTTTCAATATTATGTGACAAAAAAAGGAACAAAACCGCTGAAACGTTTTGGAATGGACCATGCCAAGCACGGTGCGAAAGGCTGGCTAAGACATGTGCTGGCCTACTTAATTGGTGCGGGACTATTGGCAGGGATGATCTATTTTATCAATGACTCTGCCCGAACCGAAGCATTGAGCGGCATTCTTAAACTGTGGACTGTCATTATAGGAATTGACTTTCTCATTACAGCCAGCTATTTTATTTGGCCAAAAAAAGAGAAAGCTTCGGCGAATCTCAGGAGTTAACAAAACCAAAAAAGGCCCTTCCCCAGTGGAAAGGGCCTTTTTTGGTTTTGTTAAAATATGCTATACTATTTTCGTCAGAAAACAGACTTATAGATATTTTGGGCTGATTCAAGGGTGCTGTTTGTTTGAGTAAGCAGGTGAAGGGAGTGTCATACTTGAACCATAAAGAACAGAACGAGCACTCTAAAGATTTTAACCTCAGATCAAAATTAATCGGAATTGTATCTATCACTTTTATCGCGGCCATTGCGCTTGCAGTCATCTTCGGCGGCTTTTTCTTCGGGATGAAAGGCTTATTCTCCATACTGGGCATCACATACGCTTCCAATCAAACATTAGCTTTATTTATTTTAGCCTGCTTTGCTGTAGGTTTAATCATAGACCCACTCACAAAGATTATCTCTATCATTTTGGCAAAATCACTTTCATTGAAAAAGACTGCACTTTTTGCTTTTATACTGTATTTTATCAGCAATCTTATAACGATCTGTTTTGCAGATTACTTTATGCAGTCTATTTATATTCCAGATGTCTTGCTTGTTGTGATATCAGCTTTCATGGCTTTCACTGAACTTGCTTTTGATAACCAGCCTAATAGAGAAGCAGCTTAAAATGCTGATGGCAGATATGGAGAATTCATAACACCTTATATTTGGACATCACCAGTTAAATAAACGAAAAAACTCCCTGTTCACACGAACAGGGAGCAAAACACAATGTTGTAATTTAAATTCTGCATTCTAAAATGATTCTCACATTCGGATCATCAAGTTCATCCAAAAAGATAATGATCTTCGGACCACATGCCATATGTTTCCACCCCCTCACCCAAAATATACATTAATCTCAATTGCCTGTAAATGGAAATTTTGTTATACGGAGGAACCATGAAGTATAATGCGTTAACACTGCTCACACGTTTACAACCGTTTCTTATAATCTGACACTCGAAGGAGTACAAAAAAGCATTGATCCATTCAGAGAATGGATCAATGCCTACCACCCCCGCTACATCACGCGTTTGAACATCTTTTCCATCTCATATGTCGAGTGGTGAATGATGATCGGGCGGCCGTGCGGGCATGTAAATGGGTCTGATGTGCTTCGGAGGTCGTCCAGAAGCGCTTTGATTTCATCGTTTCTGAGGTGGCGATTTGCTTTGATGGAGCCTTTGCAGCTCATCATAATCGCCGCTTCCTCGCGGAGTTTTTTAATATCTATATTTTTGGAATCGAGCACCTGCTGAATGATTTCTTCTATAAGCTCTGCTTCTTCTCCCTTTGGAAACCAGGCTGGGTGGCAGCGGACGATGTAACTGTTAGAGCCGAATGACTCTAAAAAGACACCGACGCTTTCGAGCTCTTGTTTGTGCTGTTCAATAATCAAAGCCTCATTTGTGGAGTAGTGGACCGTCAGCGGTACAATCATCTCCTGCACCTCAGGCTCAACCTCCCCCACCTTTTCACGGAAGTACTCATATTTAATACGTTCTTGGGCGGCGTGCTGGTCGATAATATATAGGCCGTTTTCGTTTTGTGCCAATATATAAGTCCCGTGCATCTGGCCGATCGGGTACATAATTGGAACCCGCTCAGACGCTGGCTGCTGCTGTTCCTCATGGCATTCCTGCTCAAATGTTTCAGGCTGTTCTTCTGAAACATCGGACACCTCAAGGGTTTGTTCCTGATCAACGATAGGTGGAGCATCAAATTGGAGAGGAGGCAATTCTTCCTCCACATCAACCGGCTCTTTCACGACTGAGCTGAGCTTCATTGGTGAATAAGATGGCGCAGTCGATTTTTCCGGAACTTTTTTTTCCGCAGGCTTTTCATCAAAGGTTATAAACTGCTGCTCATTTTTGATGGCAGGTGCTGATTTTTTCGGGAGCTGGGCACTCGGAATCAGCTGCTGCTGTTTAAATACATCTTTAATTCCGTCACGAATTAAGTCATGAAGCTCTGTTTCCTTGCTGAGCCGGACCTCAAGCTTCGATGGATGCACGTTGACATCGACTAAAATCGGGTCCATCGTAATTTCTATAAAAGTAATCGGATGGCGTCCGATCGGCAGAAGCGTATGATAGCCTTCATGAACCGCTTTGACGAGCGGGAAATTTTTAATGTAACGGCCATTGACCACAGACGACATATAGTTTCTCGACGCCCGTGTAATCTCTGGGAGGGCGATATATCCCTTTACTTCAAAATCCAAGGAGCTCACATGCAGCGGAAGCATTTTTTTGGCGACAGCCGTGCCGTAAATCGCTGCCAGTACATGGCGCACATCTCCGTTTCCGTTCGTTTGAAGCAGGTTTTTCCCATGATGGCGCAGGCGGATCGATACCTCTGGATGCGCCAGAGCAATACGGTTAACCACATCTGTAATGTTTCCAAGCTCTGTATGAACGGTTTTCATATATTTCAAACGGGCCGGTGTGTTAAAAAACAGGTTGGAAACGACAATTTCAGTTCCCTTCCTGCTTGAGGAACGCGATTCGGAAATGATGTTTCCTCCTTGGAGGACGAGCTTCGTCCCAGCTCCTTCACCAGTGCTTGTTGTAATCTCCAGATGAGAGACTGACGCGATACTCGGCAGGGCTTCTCCCCTGAAACCGAGCGTTCTCACCCTGAATAAATCATTTTCATCTTTTATTTTACTCGTTGCGTGGCGGCGGAAAGCTCGCTTGCAATCTTCATTCTCCATTCCTTCGCCGTTATCCAAGACCCGAATGGATGCAAGGCCTGCTTCCTCAATATCGATTTCAATGACTGTGCTGTCAGCGTCGATCGCATTTTCCACCAATTCTTTGACGACTGAGGCGGGCCGTTCCACAACCTCGCCCGCCGCTATTTTATTTGAAAGCTCATCTGACAGCTGGATGACTTTTGCCACATTCATCACCCCGTTTTAATGTAATTTCTTTTGCAGCTTGTACATTTCATTCATCGCTTCAAGCGGTGTCATATCCAGTATATTAAGTGATTTGAAAGCATCGATCACTTGCTTTTCTTTTTTTGAAAGCTTTGGTGTTTCAGCCGGCTTTTCCGCTTCGCCAAAAAAGGACAGCTGTGCCGGCTCTTCTTTCACCTGAGGTTTCTGCACCTGCACTTCCGGTTTGTTTCCTGAATGCTCAAGCTCTTTTAAAATATCTTGAGCGCGCGCAATCAGATCTCCCGGCAGTTCGGCAAGCTGAGCTACATGGATACCATAGCTTTTATCAGCGGCACCTTCTTTAATTTGATGAAGAAAGACAACCGTTCCGTTATACTCTTCAGCGCGAACATGAACGTTTTTCAGCTGGGGCAGCTTGTCCTCAAGAACGGTCAGCTCGTGATAGTGTGTGCTGAACAGCGTCTTGGCGCCGATATGATCGTGAACATATTCAATAATCGCCTGTGCCAGCGCCATGCCGTCATAAGTGGACGTTCCCCGCCCGATTTCATCAAACAGAATGAGGCTGTTTTTCGTCGCGTTGACAATCGCATTTTTCGCTTCAAGCATTTCTACCATAAATGTACTTTGTCCGGAAATCAAATCATCTGCAGCCCCGATTCGCGTAAAAATTTGATCAAAAATCGGAAGCACCGCTTTTTTCGCGGGTACAAAGCAGCCGATTTGCGCCATAATGGAAATGAGCGCGATTTGTCTCATATACGTGCTTTTCCCTGACATGTTTGGACCTGTAATGAGAAGCATTTGTCTGTTATCGCCCATCATACAGTTGTTCGGGACATATTCCTGGCTGTCCATGACTTTTTCAACAACCGGGTGTCTGCCTTCAATCACTTCGACTTCATCTTTAGAGAACTCCGGTTTCGTGTAGTGACGATTTTCACTGATTGTCGCAAAGCATTGCAGTGCGTCCAGCTCGCTCATCTGTTTTGCAAGCTGCTGTAGCCGCGGAATATACTGCTTCACTTTCTCGCGCAGCTCGGTAAACAGCTCGTACTCCAGCTCACAGATGTTATTTTCCGCCTCTAAAATGAGCGCTTCTTTTTCTTTTAATTCAGGGGTAATGTAGCGCTCTGCATTGGTTAACGTCTGCTTCCGCTCATAACGCCCTTCCTCAAGCAAATGCAAGTTTGCTTTAGTCACTTCAATGTAATAACCGAAAACTTTATTAAAGCCGACCTTTAAAGAGCGAATGCCTGTGTATTCCCGCTCCTGCTGTTCCAGGCGGGCAATCCAGTCTTTTCCGTTTCTGCTTGCATCACGATATTCATCAAGCTTTTGATTATAACCATCTTTAATCAGGTTCCCTTCTTTTACCGATAAAGGAGGATTTTCGTACAGCGCTTCTTCCAGCAGTTCAAGTACATCCCCGCAAGGGTCAATGCGCTCTGCACGTTCCTTGGCCTTGTCATGAGCCAGTGAAGCAACCAGCTGTTTGATGCCAGGCACTTGCTTTAACGATTCCTTCAGCTGAATCAAATCCCGGGCATTGACATTTCCGAATGCAACGCGGCCGGCAAGGCGTTCTAAGTCATATACTTCTTTTAAACGTTCACGCAGATCTTCCCGTTCAAAGAAATGGGACATCAATGTTTCCACCATTTCTTGGCGCTCTTCGATTTGATTGACTCTGATAAGCGGCCGGTCAATCCACTGTTTAAGCAGCCGGCCTCCCATTGCCGTTTTTGTTTCATCCAGCAGCCACAAAAGGGAGCCTTTTTTATTTTTCGAACGGATCGTTTCGGTCAGCTCCAGATTACGCTTTGAGTACAAGTCAATTTTCATCGCTTCCTCAAGCTCATACACCTGTACGGGCTGAAGATGATCAAGGCTGCGCTTTTGGGTTCTTTTCAAATACGTATATAAGCGCATAAATGTTTTTGTTATATCTTCATTATTTAAGTGCTCAATGATCGTTACGTGTTCGTCTGTTTCTCCGTCTTCAATTGAGATCGTTGCACCGCACCGCTCTCTCAGCTGTGCCACAGTATCTGCATCCAAGCTTCCTGAAACCACGATTTCCCGTGCGCCAACTGAATAAATTTCTGATATGACGTCTTCAAGCCGTTCAATCAAAACAGCCAAATTTTCTCCCGTTGTTAAATCAGACAGCGCAAGTCCGTATCCGTTCGAGCAGGCTGAAACAGATGCGATAAAGTTATTTTCCGATTCATGGATGCCTTTGCCGTCCATTACAGTTCCGGGCGTAATAAGCTGAACCACTTCTCTTTTCACAACGCCCTTTGCGGCTTTCGGATCTTCCGTCTGTTCACAGATCGCCACTTTGTAGCCTTTTTTAATAAGCTGTTCGATATACGCGGAAGCAGAATGATACGGCACACCGCACATCGGTATTTTTTCAGCCGCACCGCCATCTCTGCTCGTTAACGTAATTTCCAGCTCTTGTGACGCTTTTTTGGCGTCCTCAAAAAACATTTCGTAAAAATCACCCAGGCGAAAAAATAAAAAGGCATCCTGGTGCTCTGCCTTTATTTTTAAATATTGCTGTATCATAGGCGTATAACCGGCCATTGTTTAATCCCTCACTATGTATCAACGTTTCTATTTTCCAACCTTCATTATAACATAAACAAAAAGTGATAAAAGAATGATATATCAATATAAAAAAGAGACTTGGGGGTACTGTCTCCCCTAGTCCCTTTTTTATTCTTCAGGATCTCCCACTAAAAACTCCGGGTTGATGTCTTCAAGCTCTTCATCAAGCTCATCTTCCCAATCTTCCTCGTCATCCTCTTCCCAGTCAGGATTGACCTCAACAACTACCTTTGTTTCCCCTACCACTTCCGCCAAAAATTCTCTTTCTGCCTGCACAACGATTTTATTTCCATTCGGCGAAATGGTCACTTCAAGGCAGTTTGGCTGCTGAAGCACTTTGGCAATCACTTCATGCTCATCATCTAAGTAATTATTGTCTCTGTATCTGAGTTTAATGACATCTACATATTTTACCCGTTCTGTGACAACCTCTGTCTTTGTGTTGTCCGCGTAAGAGTACCATACGTTTATATCATAATACCCTTCAATTTCTACCGTTTTTCCAATTTTTTCAGCGTCATACTTGTGGTTAATAATCCAACCACCCAAAATGCTGCTCGGTTTTTTCTCAGGCGAGATGGTGTTGGTGCATTGGGTGAATTTTCGGCCTTTCGCTACTACTGCCTTCGTAATAATTTCCCTGTATTCAGACATTCCGGCATGCCTCCTTGTTCTTCTTCGTGTTATCTTATGCTGGGCATTTGTCTAGTGTGCATTTTTATAAATAAAATATAAAAATACAAAGTTTCTGTTCCATTGTATGCAGGTGTGCCTAGAAACTTTACTTATAAGTGCGATAAAGTTTACACGCGGTGCGCACAGAAAAACCAATTGAACATTTGGTACATAGATTATTTAGTTCATAACCCGCACATAAAAAAACACGGGCCTGTAAAGGCACCGTGTTTAGAGAGAACAGCTGTTATTTGAATGCTTCACCTTTGAACCGGTTTCCCCTTTCAGCAGGTCGCCTCCGGTTGATGTGATGATTTCATTTGTGACTTGGTTGGAAATGGTGTGTGCAACGAGCTGCAGTAGGTCATTTACTTCCATTTGCGAGTCTCTGAATTCCTGGATAACAGGAATCTCTTCAAGCTCTTCTTGCAGCGCGTCAATTTTTGCTTCTACTTGTTTGAGCGCTTCATGCTTTTCATAATGCTTCAGATTGACAGCCTGCTTTTGCAGGGCTTTAATCTGATTAACGATTGTGGACACTTTGTCATTCTCATTGATTTGCGCTTCAGCCCGTTTGAAAAAATCAACCTCTTCTGTTTCAGAGATCATTTTTGCAAGGTTTCGTGCCTGCTGCACAATGTCTTTTTTTGAGTAGAGCGTCATCTTATTTCACCTCGATTGCTTCTCCTACCATTTCTCCGTCAAGCGACCATGTTTTCGCTTGCTGGATTTTCACGCGGACGATTTTGCCGATGGCTTCCTTCGGCCCTTTGAAATTAACAAGCTTGCTTTTTTCAGTATAGCCCGCAAGAATATCAGGGTTATTTTTGCTTTCACCTTCAACTAATACTTCGACAACCTTGCCTTCGTATTCCTTCATTTTTTTAGCAGAAATTTCATTCACCAGTGCGTTTAGACGCTGCAGGCGTTCTTTTTTCACACGCATCGGTACATTATCTTTCATCTTAGCAGCCGGAGTGCCTTCACGCGGAGAGTAAATGAACGTATAGGCGCTGTCAAACTCCACTTCACGGTATAGAGAAAGCGTTTCTTCAAACTGTTCGTCCGTTTCATTTGGAAATCCGACGATAATGTCCGTTGTCAAAGAAGCGTTTGGCATTGCTTCTTTAATTTTTCGCACCAGCTCCATGTAACGCTCTCTGTCATATTTGCGGGCCATCAGCTTGAGAACTTCTGAGCTTCCTGATTGAACCGGAAGATGAATGTGATCAAGCAGATTTCCGCCTTTTGCCAGCACTTCAATGAGGCGGTCGTCAAAGTCGCGCGGATGACTCGTTGTAAAACGGATTCTCGGGATATCGATTTTTCTCAGTTCATCCATCAAATCACCAAGTCCGTACGTCATATCTTCAAAGTCTTTTCCATACGCGTTTACGTTTTGGCCTAACAGAGTAATTTCCTTATAGCCTTCACTTGCGAGCCTTCTCACTTCCTGAATGATATCCTCAGGGCGGCGGCTTCTTTCTTTTCCGCGTGTGTAAGGCACAATGCAATACGTACAGAATTTGTCACAGCCGTACATGATATTGACCCAGCCCTTAATTTTTCCATTTCGGACTTTCGGAAGGTTTTCAATAACGTCCCCTTCCTTAGACCAAACTTCTACAACCATTTCTTTTGAAAGGTATGCTTCTGACAAAAGCTCCGGCAGGCGATGAATGTTATGCGTTCCGAAAATCATATCGACAAACGGATGTTTTTTCAAAATACGGTTCACGACTGATTCCTCTTGGGACATACAGCCGCACACGCCTAAAATCAGATCGGGATTGTTTTTTTTCAGTGCTTTTAAGTGCCCAAGCTCACCAAACACCTTGTTCTCAGCATTTTCACGGATTGCGCATGTGTTTAACAAAATGACATTGGCATCGTCAACAGAGTTTGTCGCTTCATAACCTAGCGCCATAAAGATCCCTGCCATAACCTCTGTATCGTGTTCATTCATTTGGCAGCCGTACGTACGGATATAGAACTTTCTTCCGTCTCCCAATCCTTTAAATTGTTCAGAAATTTTAAAGTCATTATGATAAGTAACGGCTTCCTTGCCTCGTTTTTTCGCGTCTTTTAAAGAAGGCGGAATGTAAACAGCTTCAAAGTACTTGCTGTAATCCTTCTCGGATTTTTTGTCCGATGGATTAACTTGTCCGCTCTCTAATTTTTGTTTTTCATTCATGTCATATTTTCTCCTTTCAAACCAAACTTCCACCCTTCAGTATAAAGGTTATCGAAGCTCTGCACAACTGGCAACCTATCATTGTACACTCATTGAGAATAATAATCAATAAGGAATCAAAAGAGGAAGAGTAAACTCTTCCTCTTGTTACAATAGCTGGAGCTCCTTTGCCGTCTTTTCGATGACATCAAGCGCCTGATCCAGTTCATCTTTGGTGTGCTCTGCTGTTATAATCGTGCGAATTCTGGCTTTTCCCTTTGCTACAGTCGGGAAAACGATACTTTGGGCAAAAACACCGTGAGAAAGGAGCTGATCTGAAAATTGCTTTGCCACACCTTCATCACCTATTAAAATAGGAAGAATCGGCGTTTGACTCTCTGTGAGAGTCAAACCCATTTTCACAAGCATTGCTTTAAAATAGGCAGTATTCTCCCACAAGCGCTCCATATGCTCCGGCTCTTCAAGCAAGACATCAATCGCTTCCATACAAGCTGCAGTGACTGCCGGCGGATGAGATGTGCTGAATAAAAATGGACGGCCTTTATGGCGCAAATAATCGATCAGCACCTTTGAACCTGCAGCGTAGCCGCCGAGCACTCCGATTGCCTTGCTTAATGTTCCGACCTGAATATGAACTCTGCCGTCAAGACCGAAGTGATTCACCGTTCCCCTGCCGTTTTCGCCAAGTACTCCGGATGCATGGGCGTCATCCACCATCACAAATGCGTCATATTTCTCAGCGAGCTCTACAATATCAGGCAGAGGGGCTATGTTTCCATCCATGGAAAATACGCCGTCTGTCACAATCAGACGCATCCGATAATTCATTGACTTTCTCAGCACCCGCTCTAAATCACTCATATTGACGTGCTGATACACCTTTTTATCCGCCTTTGTCAGTCGAATTCCGTCAATAATAGAGGCATGGTTCAATTCATCTGAGATGACAATGTCCTCTTTTGATAGAATACTTGAAAGTACGCCTTGGTTTGTTGTGAAGCCTGATTGGAATACAAGTGCCGCCTCCGTTTTTTTAAAGGCTGCCAGCTTTTTCTCAAGCTCTTGATGCATTGTAAATGTACCCGCAATCGTTCTCACTGATCCGGTGCCGGCTCCATACTGCTGAACGGCCTCCTGTGCGGCGTTGATGAGTCTAGGATGTGAAGTGAATCCGAGGTAATTATTAGAAGATAGCTGAATGACTTTTTGGTGATTCACTGTGACAGATGGGCCCTGCATAGATTCAAGCTGTTTTATGTCTTGCCATGTATGGTTTTCTTTCATACTATCAAGCTCTGCTTTTAAAAACTCAAATTCCTTCGTCATGTTTATCCCCCTTTATGGAATTAAAATTACTTTTCCGCACTGCCCGCTTCTCATCAGTTCGAAACCTTTTTCAAACTCCTCTAACGGAAACTGATGGGTAATAACAGGTGCAAGATCGATCACGTTTGAACTGATCAACTGAGACACTTGGCGCCATGTTGAAAACATTTTTCTTCCTGTGATTCCTTGGATGGTAAGCCCTTTAAATACCACTTTATTCGTCAAATCAATTGTCACCGGATGTTCCGGCAAGCTGAGAATATGAAATCTTCCGCCATTCGCAGCCATCGCAAGACCTTGGGCAATCGCTGAGGGATGGCCCGACATCTCACAAACAAGATCTGCTCCTTCCCCACTCGTTAAAGCGCTTACAATTTTGAGCGGGTCTTCTTTTTCAATAGCAACAGTACAAGTCGCTCCCATTTGTTTTGCAAGCCTCAGCCTGTATTCATTCTTATCAATCGCTATCACCTGAGAAGCTCCTGCTGCTTTTGCAACCGCAACAGCCATAAGACCAATCGGCCCACATCCAAAGACTGCAGTCGTTCCTCCTGCAGGCTGGCTCTCGAGTACGGTATGAACTGCATTTCCTAAAGGCTCTTGAATGGAAGCAATTGACGGGTCCATATCAGCGGGATTTCTCCAAATGTTATCAGCTGGAACTTTTACATACTCCGCAAAACAGCCTGCCGTGTCCACTCCGATTATAGCAGTATTGGTACACACATGAGATTTTCCTGTTAGGCAAGGGACACATTCACCACAAACAATGTGTGTTTCCGCAGACACATACTCTCCCACTTTTACACTGCTGACATTCTCTCCCACGTCCTCTACGATGCCGCTGAACTCATGGCCGAAAACATAGGGTGTTTTGATTCTCTGACGTGCCCATTGATCCCAATTATAAATGTGGACATCCGTGCCGCATATGGAAGCGGCTTTCACTTTTATGAGGACTTCATGTTTATCAATCTCAGGAATGGGAACTTCAGTAAGCACAGCACCGAACGCCCCGTCCTTTTTCATTAGAGCTTTCATCTTTCCACTCTGCATGTACAATCCTCCTTGAAAAATTCTTGTTATATTCGGATTGTACCATGATATGGAATAAGCGTAAACAGCACTGTCTTTTCCAGAAGGACAAAAGTATCTGTCTTGAAAAATGGGCGGAAATTTTTTTTGAAACGTTTTAGCTCATTTCTGATTTTGTATATTCGCTCATTTATGTGCTAAAAATACTATCGGGAGAAAATATCACAATAAATGAAAAACAACCTGTTTGCATTACGCAAACAGGTTGAGAATGCTTTATTTGTTTTTAGCGAGGCTCCACGATTAATTTAATCGCTGTTCTTTCTTCCCCATCGATTTGAATATCTGTAAAAGCCGGAATACAAATCAAATCAACGCCGCTTGGCGCCACAAATCCCCTGGCAATCGCCACAGCTTTTACAGCCTGGTTTAATGCACCCGCTCCGATCGCTTGAATCTCGGCGGCTCCTCGCTCTCTCAACACGCCTGCAAGCGCACCTGCCACTGAATTTGGACTCGATTTTGCTGAAACTTTTAAGATTTCCATTTCTGCTCCCCCTTAGTTTTACAATGGATAAGTGAGTGTTCATTAGAACAATCATTATTAGATGTTGCTATCCAAAAAGCCATCCCCACAATGCTTTTCAAAAATAGCGGGCTACCTTCCATTTTTACTATATTCACTAAGGAGTTGCTATATTCCTGCTTTTCTTTTTAATATTTTTATAAAATAACCATATGTTCAACTATTCAAAGAACATGTGATCATCGTTGATTAAAATACGCTCAATTTTCACGGCTTTTTTCGTTTGATCGTCAATGTCAATGACAACTCCGCTGAGCGTTGTTTTTCCTTCAGCGACAGTAAACCGGACTGGAAGGTTCGTTTTGAATCGCTTAATAATCGTCTCTCTGTCCATCCCCAGTATACCGTCATACGGGCCAGTCATTCCCACATCAGTAATATATGCCGTTCCCTTCGGCAAAATGCGGTTATCCGCTGTTTGCACGTGTGTATGAGTTCCTACTACAGCCGATGCCCGTCCATCCGTGTACCAGCCAAGTGCGAGCTTTTCACTTGTCGCTTCGGCATGAAAGTCGATAAAAATGTACGGTGTTCTTTTCGCAGCTTCTGCGATCAATTCATCCGCTTTTAAAAACGGGTCATCAAGCGGCGGCAAAAACGTACGTCCCTGCAAATTAATAACTGCTAGTTCTTTGCCGTTTGCTTTCACATATGTGATCCCTTTCCCCGGTGTTCCTTCAGGAAAGTTTGCCGGGCGAACCAAGTTCGGAACGTCATCTATAAAATCAAATATTTCTTTTTTGTCCCATGTGTGGTTCCCCATTGTGATTGCATCTGCGCCGGACTGGATTAAGCTGTGATAAATTTTTTCCGTCAGGCCTTTTCCATGTGCGGCGTTTTCACCATTAATAATGGTAAAGTGAGGCTTATATTTTGTTTTTAGCTTTGGTACATATTCTTTGACCATGTCACGGCCCGGTGAACCGACAACATCTCCGATAAATAAAATTCTCATTTTGTAAATCCTTTCTTCTTGAAAATTCCTTGCCGTCAAAAAAATAAAGTGATGCTTAGCGCATCACTTTATTTTGCATACTCTACGGCTCGAGTCTCTCTGATTACTGTCACCTTAATATGACCTGGATAATCGAGCTCGTCCTCAATTCGCTTGCGGATATCTCGCGCCAGTCGATGAGCCTCAAGATCATTAATTGAATCCGGCTTCACCATAATACGCACTTCGCGTCCAGCCTGAATGGCAAATGATTTTTCAACACCTTCGTAGGACTCAGAAATTTCTTCGAGTTTTTCAAGTCTTCGAATATAATTCTCGAGCGTCTCACTTCTTGCGCCAGGTCTTGCAGCGGAAAGCGCATCTGCTGCAGCTACCAGCACAGCGATAATGGAAGTCGGCTCCTCATCCCCGTGGTGTGATGCAATACTGTTAATCACGACTGGGTGCTCTTTATATTTGGTCGCAAGCTCTACCCCGATCTCAACGTGGCTTCCTTCTACTTCATGGTCAATTGCTTTCCCGATGTCGTGAAGAAGACCCGCACGTTTAGCAAGCTTTGCGTCTTCACCAAGCTCCGATGCCATTAGACCGGCCAAGAATGCGACTTCCATGGAATGCTTAAGCACATTTTGACCGTAGCTTGTACGGAACTTTAAGCGGCCGAGGATCTTGATGAGATCTGGGTGGAGGCCATGAACGCCAACCTCAAATGTCGTTTGCTCACCCATCTCACGAATATAGTCATCGACCTCGCGGCGAGATTTTTCAACCATTTCTTCAATCCGTGCCGGATGAATACGGCCATCCTGAACGAGTTTATCAAGAGCAATTCTGGCTGTCTCACGTCTGATCGGATCAAATCCGGAAAGAATGACAGCTTCAGGCGTATCATCAATAATCAGGTCAATTCCTGTCAGCGTTTCAAGCGTACGAATGTTACGCCCTTCCCGTCCGATGATACGTCCTTTCATCTCATCATTTGGAAGATTGACAACTGATACCGTTGTTTCGGCAACGTGGTCCGCTGCGCAGCGCTGTAAGGCGAGTGAAAGAATGTTTTTCGCTTTCTTATCCGCCTCTTCTTTCGCACGGTTTTCAGTTTCTTTTGTCATGATGGCGATGTCATGTGAAAGCTCGTTTTCAACCCGCTCAAGAATGATTTGTTTCGCTTCGTCACGAGTTAGACTCGAAATTCGTTCCAACTCAGACTGCTGCATACGAATCATCTCATCCACTTTGCTTTCCATCTCTTCAATATGTTGTTGTCGTTCATTCAGAGAATGATCTTTCTTCTCCAACATCGCTTCCCGTTTATCAATTCCCTCATGTTTGCGATCAAGGTTTTCCTCCTTTTGGAGTAAACGGTTTTCTTGTTTTTGAAGCTCATTTCGTCTTTCACGAACTTCCTGTTCAGCATCTATTCGAAGTTTGTGGATTTCATCCTTTGCTTCAAGCAGAGCTTCTTTTTTCAGTGCTTCAGCATCACGCTTCGCATCTTCAAGAATTTGCTCGGCTGCACCGCGTGCGCCCGCAATTTTCGCTTCGGCAATGGTTTTACGAACAAAGTAGCCAACAACTAAACCGAGTAGAATCAGCAAAATGGAGATGAGAACCATCATAATTGGGGTCATACTTTCACCTCCTCTTGCTATGAACTTGGTTGTTGCTTAAAAAGTGTCGGCATGTACATTGTCTAGTTTTCTCAACATACAGAACCTTCACAGGGAATGAGTGTGTTCATCGCCCTTGTCAAGTTTAAATGGTTTAACAATCATGTTAAAAAAACAAATGTTACAACTTCATTGTAAATGTGTCGGAAATACTTGTCAAGCTTGCCATCTTAACGTTTGCAGGCCAGTCGTCTTTTCACGTGCCGAATGCAATTCATCCAAAAGAAGATCGCCAATCATTCTTGATTTAGAAGCTGGTATATTTTATTGTTCACTTGGCCCAATTTAGCATTATTTTGAATGTTTGAGAACAAAATAACAATGGTTTGCCCAGATTTGCTAAAGCTGTTCAAGATATTGAAGCCCGGCATAACACCATGGTTTGAATAGCTTCCGGGAGCAACATAAAATCCCATGCCGTATGTGGAGCTGCTTCCTGGCGTAAACATCTTTTCATAGCTTTTTTGCGAATACAGTTTTCCGTCTATCAGCGCTTGGTCAAATTTGTACATATCTATAGCGCTCATATAAATATCACCCGCTCCATACAGCTGGGATAGATCAGGTATATACGGTGTAACTGTTTTGCTGCCCTCCATCTTATACCCGACGGCAGGATAAGGTTCTTTTTCATATGTTTTGTAAAAGCCTGCATGCGTCATTCCCGCAGGTTTAAAAATATGATTCTTTATGTACTGTTCATAGGGCTCACCGCTTACTTCAGCAATAATATAAGCAAGAACAGAATAGTTGGAATCCTTGTAGTCCCATACGCCCGGCTGACGTTTGATTCCCTGAAGTTCTATATCTTTTATTAAATCGTCCGGATTAATGGCGCCGTTTCCTTCAATATGTCCGTTTATCCCCGATGTATGTGTAAGCAGATTCTTCAAAGTAATCGTTTGTCCGTTAGGAAAATGAGGTAAATACGTACTTACCGGATCACTTGTCTGAAGTTTCCCCTTTTCCTCAAGCTGCAAAATAGCAGTTGCAATCAGCGCTTTTTGTGATGAACCGACATAAAAAGATGTCAATGGATTATTTTGAATGTAGTGTTTACGGTCAGCATAGCCAAAACCTTTATTTGTTACGATTTCTCCATTTCTGACAATCATGGCTGTTCCGCTGAAACCGATCTCTTTTAAATAATTGCTGATTTTTTGGTTTCGATCCACTGTTTTGATTTGTTCCTCTGATTTTTTGGCAGTTTTCTTTTTGACCTCTTTTTTCTGATCGGTATTTGAAACCGCTGCAGTTTCTTGAGATGGTTCGTTTTCTTCACTATTTCGATGAAGAGCATTCCAAATCGTAATGCAAACCATCACTGCTAAAAGACCAAGCAACAGTTTTCCTCTTTTATTTAGTTTTCTCCGTCTGCGTTTCGCAGTTCTTCTGCGGGTTGGGCTTGTCATTCATTTTTTCCTCCCAAAATAAATTCCATTTTGCACACGTTTTGTTAGACGAATAAAGCCCTAAAAAAGTTGTCAAAAAAAGCAATATTTTTATCATTTTTTTGCAAAATACAAAAAAGCTGAGTTTTTCACTCAGCCTTTTGTATCATTTGAAACTTATTTTATTTTTATTCTTCAAATTCGAGTTCTTCTTGTGTCTCTTCAGCTTGCTGCTGCACTACTCCGTTATTATCCAAGCCGTAATGTTCGCGAATTTGCTCCTGGATCATCAGCATGATATCTTTATTTTCTTTCAGGAATTGTTTTGCATTTTCACGGCCCTGGCCAAGACGCTCTTCTTCATAAGAGTACCATGAACCGCTTTTTTGCACGATATCAAGTTCAGTTCCTAAATCAATGATTTCGCCTTCTTTTGAAATGCCTTCTCCGTACATAATATCAACCTCGGCTGTACGGAACGGCGGAGCCACCTTGTTTTTCACGACTTTGATTTTCGTTTTGTTCCCCATTACGTCGTTGCCTTGTTTCAGCTGTTCAGCACGGCGCACTTCAAGACGCACGGAAGAATAGAATTTCAACGCACGGCCGCCAGGAGTTGTTTCCGGGTTCCCGAACATAACACCGACTTTTTCACGAATTTGGTTAATGAAAATCGCGATTGTCTTCGATTTGTTAATGGCCCCTGAAAGCTTACGAAGCGCTTGAGACATTAAGCGTGCTTGTAAACCGACATGCGAATCTCCCATGTCGCCTTCAATTTCCGCTTTCGGAACGAGAGCGGCTACAGAGTCGACAACGACAATGTCAACTGCCCCGCTTCGAACCAATGCTTCCGCAATTTCAAGCGCCTGCTCGCCTGTGTCAGGCTGAGACAGTAAAAGCTCTTCGATGTTAACACCGAGCTTTTGCGCGTATACCGGATCTAACGCATGCTCCGCATCGATAAACGCGGCTTGTCCGCCCTGCTGCTGAACTTCAGCAATCGCATGAAGCGCCACAGTTGTTTTACCTGAGCTTTCAGGACCGTATACTTCAATAATCCGTCCGCGAGGATATCCGCCAATTCCCAGTGCTGTATCAAGAGCGAGGGAGCCGCTTGGTACAGTAGAAATTCTTGTATCTGTCTTTTCTCCCAGTTTCATAATGGAACCTTTGCCGAACTGTTTTTCTATTTGTTTAAGAGCCATATCTAAGGCTGCCTGACGATCACTCATTCTATTTTTTCCTCCTTTATGTTACCACTACATATACTATACCCTGTTTGAAGGGATTTGCCAAGAAAAAAGCGAACGCATATTCGGATTTTTTCTTGGCGTGATTCCTATCAAAATATCATAATGTATCAGAGAAATCATGTTTTCTTAGGAGGATAATGTGCTGAAAATATTATTTTTGCTCTAAAAGCTTTAAGATTAAATGGCAGCCGTATTTAGCGCCGCGTTTTCTGATCCCCGTTCTGGAGCCCGCAAAGTGAAACTCGTGAACCTCTTCTTTACCATTTGCGGAAATGCCGATAAACACATGCCCAGGCTCATGCCCTTCTTGAGCATCAGGTCCTGCTACACCAGTAAAGCTAATGCCGATATCGCTGCCAGTGAGTTTTTGAACACCCTTAGCCAGTTCGGATGCGCACTCCTTGCTGACCGCCCCAAAACGATCTAATGTTTCCTTCTTGACACCAAGCACATTCTGCTTCACGTCGTTTGTATAGCAAACAACGCCCCCGGCAAATAATTTTGAGGCACCGCTATGATCCGTCAGCCATTCAGAAAACAGCCCTCCGGTAAAGCTTTCTGCCGCAGAAATTGTTATGCCTTTTTCCTTACACGCTATAGATAGCTCTTTTACAAGAGAAGTATCATCGTAACCATAGAAAAATTCACCGACACGCTCTAAGATAACGGCCTCTGTTTCTTTTAACAGACGCTCTGTTTCCTTTTCATCGGCGTGTTTGGCTGTCAGACGCAGCGTCACCTCTCCATCAGCCGCCAAAGGCGCAATTGTCGGATTGGTTTGTGCATCAATAATATCTTCCAAATCGGCTTCAAGCTGAGATTCACCGATACCGAAAAAGCGAAGAACAGTTGACACAATTTTTTCATTTGAACCCATCTTTTTCAGCAGAAGAGGCTTTGCCTCGTTTTCAAACATTGGACGCAATTCGCTCGGCGGTCCAGGAAGAAGCATATAATAGCGCGATTCATGCTCTGTGAGCATTCCCGGGGCCATTCCAAAGTGATTCGCCAGCACGTCAGAGCCTTCGATCACAAGCGCCTGTTTTCGGTTATTAGGTGACATCGTGCGTTTTGTTCGTTTGAAATAGTCCTCAATGGATTGGAATGCCTCATCATTTAACACAAGCGGACGTCCCAGCGTATTTGCAATCGTTTCTTTCGTCAGATCATCTTTTGTGGGTCCAAGCCCTCCTGAAAAAATAATGAAGTCAGAGCGTTCTTCAGCAATGCGGATGACCTGCTTCAGCCGCTCCGGGTTATCTCCGACCGCTGTATGATAAAATACGTTGACCCCGATTTCAGCGAGCTGTTTGCTGATAAATTGAGCATTTGTATTGGCGATTTGGCCAAGCAGCAGCTCTGAACCGACGGCAATTATTTCTGCTTTTTTTGGAAATTCCATGACGAAGTCCTTCTTTCTTAGTTAGATGTTTTTAACGCTTCCCAGTTTTTAGAGAAATATTCCCAACCTGAGACGACAGTAAAGAAGACGGCTACCCACAGCGCCAAGTCTGCAAACGGGAATGACACAAGTTCAAATGGAAGATTATGAAGAAGCAATGCGGATACCGCAATAATCTGTGCCCAGGTTTTGATTTTACCAAGCATGTTAGCAGCTACGACTTCTCCTGTTCCGGCTAAGACAAGCCTTAAACCTGTCACGGCAAACTCCCTGCTGATAATCACAATGACCATCCAAGCTGGAGCGAGATCAAATTGAACAAGGATAATTAACGCTGCGGATACGAGCAGTTTGTCCGCAAGCGGATCAAGAAATTTCCCGAAGTTTGTTACGAGATTTAATTTTCGGGCATAATACCCGTCCACCCAGTCTGTTGTAGATGCAATAATAAATAGAATGGCCCCCGCCAAATGTGCGACCGGGATCGATTCGTCTCCAACTTCGAGCCTGCCCCAGTCAAACGGCGCCAGCATGATAATCATGAAGATTGGGATTAATGCGATTCTAGCTAGTGTGATTTTATTTGGTAAGTTAAACATAAAGCCCCTCCAATTTCATACTCGGACGTGAAGAAAAGTCATCTGGTAATTAAGATGACTTTTCTTCCTTTTTATTTACAATCTTTATGGTTTGTGCCATCACTTTTTTCGGATCAAGTTCATATGAAAGAACCTTACCGTTGATTTTTATTTTCAGATTAGGTGCATATCCAGTGCGGATATCAACTTGTTTCTGATCAGTTATGTCTTTTTTATAGGTTTCGTCTTTTTTCAGAGTTCCTTCTTTTAAAGAGCTGCTGTTTTCATCGCGCACTCGAATCCAGGAGCTGTCTGATGCCTTCAGTTCCAGCTCGATTTTATCAGCGCCGGACACTTCATAAGTCGTTAACGATCCTTCAGTGCCAGCAGCTTTAATCTCCAGCTTATCACTGTCATTTTCTTTTTTCTTATCTTCGTTTTCTTTCGTTTCTTTTTTAGTGTCTGTCTCTTTTTCAGAGCTGTTATTTTGATTCTCTTTCAGCGTTGAATCTTTAGGGATTTCGTACTTGCTCTCACTTTGCGTAATTGCTTTTTCTGATGCCGCATTGTGATCATCACTGTTTTTGTGATTGGCAAATTGAATGATCGCGTACACAATGGCAATCACGACAATCACGCCGAGAATAACAAGTATCGTTGGCAGCAGCTCCAGCGCCTTAGATGCTGGCTTTGGCATTTCCTTTTGAAGATTCATGCCGGAGATCTTTTCAGACACATCATCATGATACGTATTAGGGATATCTTTTTTATGCTCCTCAAACAGCTGATCCGCATCAAGCCCAACGGCTTCTGCATATTGCTTGATGAATGCCCGAACATAAAACTTCCCCGGAATAATGTCATAGTTTCCTTCCTCCAAGGCGGTTAAATACCTTTTTTGAATCTTTGTTGCCGCTTGGAGATCATCCAATGACATTGCTTTTTCCTCTCTGGCTTCTTTGAGCCGGATTCCTAGTTCAGTCACAACAAACACCTTCCAATTTTAAAAATCAAAGCTTGAAAACCCGGATTGATCAAACATTTGGGGTTCCTCGGCATGTTCATATGTAATAACCTCATCAGGGTCATTTCTCAGTTCAATAATATAATCAAAGTCATCTAGTGTATACTCTGTATTTTGAACGAATATGTCCGGATGCTCCACCACTTTTGTTGCCGGAAGCCGCATGATTTCTCGGACCAGCTGGAGATGGCGTTCCGATCCTCTTCGTGTTGACACAATTCCGTCAACGATAAAGACATTTTCAGTGCTGTATTCATCGGCAATCAGCTGGCTTCTTATCGTCTGCTTCAGCAAGGTTGATGACACAAACAGCCACCTTTTGCTTGCACACACACTAGAGGCTACAATCGATTCCGTTTTCCCGACACGCGGCATACCTCTGATTCCGATTAATTTATGGCCTTCTTTTTTGAACAATTCGGCCATAAAATCGACTAATAAGCCAAGCTCGTCCCGTTCAAAGCGGAACGTTTTCTTGTCATCGGCATCCCGTTGAATATAACGGCCGTGGCGTACGGCAAGACGGTCGCGAAGCCTCGGTTCTCTAAGCTTCGTTACTTTAATTGTTTCCATCGTTTTTAAGATTGATTCTAATCGTTTAATTTGATCTATATGGCGGCACCTGAGGAGCATTCCCCTTCTGGAAAGATCGACGCCGTTTATCGTTACGATGTTGATAGAAAGCATCCCAAGAAGAGATGAAATATCCCCGAGCAGTCCGGGGCGGTTCACTTGAATTTCATATTCAAAATACCATTCGAGCTTTGCCAAATGATATACCCCCTTCATTGTGGCAAAATTTTACCTTCCTTTATCATAAAGCATTTTTCTCTAATTAGAAAGAAGAATGTTGCTGTGATGAGGAAAACATAAAAAAGAGAGGAAAAATCCCCTCTCTTCCTAGTGAGTGCTGTTATTTTCAACAAGCTTAACCATCATATTGGCAATGGCGTGCTGTTCATCTTTTGATGCTACACTCCAAAGATCTGCCAGCACTTTTTCCTGCTCGTTCTTAGATTCCACTTCATTAGCCAAGTAGCTGCCGATTTCTGTCGCAAGATCTGTAATCGTATCCTGGCTCATACCTTTATCTTGCGCATAGTTCAGACGGTCGCCAAGGAAGTTTTTCCAGCTATCCCAGTTTTCTAATACTGACATGCTTGTTTCCTCCATTTCATGTGAAGTTACAAGATTATTGTGTCCTTCGCAAAAGAAACTATACACCGAATATTTTCGGATCAGCAGTGCCAGCCGCCATTCACCGACAGAATTTGGCCGGTGATATATGACGCTTTTTCAGACAGGAGAAAAGCTGTTGCCTCCGCAATTTCTTGCGGCCTGGCCAGCCGGCCGATCGGAATCTCATCAGCGATCTCTTCTTTTTCAGCCGGGGTAAATTGATTCATCATATTTGTATCAACTGCGCCCGGCGCTACGGCGTTTACTCTGATTCCGCTTGGCGCCAGCTCCTTAGCCAATCCTTTTACAAATGAATGCTGAGCTCCTTTTGCCATGCTGTACAGCACTTCACAGGATGCCCCAGTCTCTCCCCAAATCGAGCTGACAGCCACAATTGCTCCCGATTTATTCCGAATCATGCCTGGCAGAAGGTTTCTCGTCAGAATATACGGACTCGCCACATGAAGCTGAACCATTTCCTGGACCGTTGCGTTATCTACATCCGTAATCAGCCCAAAATGGCTTCTTCCGCTGTTTAAAACAATCGCATCAATATGCTGAACAATTGAACTTGTCAGCTTATCTGCTCCATCTTGCGCGGACAGGTCAGCTTGTAATATCTCCGCATTTACGCCAAACCTCTGACTTAGTTTTTCAGCAAGCTCCGCTGCCGCGTTTTGATTTGTATTGTAATGCAGCAGCAGATTGTACCCTCTAGCTGCAAGGGTTTCGCTGATGCTTTTGCCAATGCCGCCGCTTGCTCCGGTGATTAGTGCTGTTTTGTTCATCCTCTTTCCTTCTTTCCGCAGAAAAACACCCCTCACACTGGAGGGATGTTTTGTTTATGATTTAGGAACAACCTTGCAGACAGTCAGTCTGTCTGCAGAAATTTCCTCTTGTATTACGTTCTGGACATCCTCGAGGGTAATCTGCTCGAGTACGGTTACAACGTCAAACAGGCTCATATCCAAGAACGCATAACGGGTAAATTGATTGGCGATGTATTCAGGGGAATTCAGCGCTTTTAAGAATGTGCCGATCTTTTTCTTTCTAGCAAGTTCAATCTTTTCAGCAGTAATCAGTTCACCGGCGCGCAAAAGCATGCTTGAAATGTCTTCAGCCAATTGATCAGGCTCAGGCGTATCTCCGCCGATCGCCGCAAAACCGAACCCATATTCAGCAGTAAAATCAAAGCTGAACGTTTCGTCAATATATCCTTTTTCATAAAGTGATTCATACTGGGCAGAGCTTTTGCCAAAAAGAGCTTCAAGCAATAAGTTCATTGAAAGTTCATGCTTTAAGAGCTCTTTGCCTAATTTAAACGGCTTTTTGGATTTCAGCCCGACAAGGCATTTCGGTCCCTGCACGTTCATTTTGATCTCTTTTTCTTTTCGGAAAACCGCTTCTTGCTCTTTCACTTCTTCCCGTTTGATCTCCGGCTGATCAGTATACGGCTTTTTCTCCTGGTTTTCTCTTACCTGAGTAATAATCGCTTCAGGATCTACAGGGCCGACAATGAAAAGGAGCATGTTACTCGGGTGATAAAACGTTTCATAGCATTCATAAAGAAGGTCTTTTGTAATATGTGAAATGCTTTCCACTGTTCCCGCTATGTCAATTCTGACAGGATGCTCTTTGTACATGTTTTCAATGACCCCGAAGTAAAGCCTCCAATCAGGGTTATCGTCGTACATATTAATCTCCTGCCCGATAATCCCTTTTTCCTTTTCAACCGTTTTTTCAGTAAAATATGGGTCCTGTACGAAATCGATAAGCGTCTCTAAATTGCGTTCAACATTTGATGTGCTTGAGAAAAGGTAAGCTGTTCTTGTAAATGACGTAAACGCATTGGCAGAAGCCCCCTGTTTGCTGAAATCTTGAAAAACGTCTCCGTCCGCTTTTTCAAACAGCTTGTGCTCAAGAAAGTGAGCAATCCCGTCCGGCACGTGAACCATCTCGTTTTTACCTAAAGGGACAAACCGGTTATCTATCGAGCCGTACTTTGTTGTAAAGACCGCATATGTCTTGTTGAAGCCTTTTTTCGGCAAAACGTAAACATCAAGGCCGTTGGACATTTTTTCATGATACAGCGTCTCCTGAAGCTGTTCATATTCGATTGGTTTGATCAAGATGCACCCTCCGTCCCTTTTAAGAAATAAGTCGTATCAAGCTGAATCTTTTCGCCGGCTTTAATGATATCCTCTTTTGTGACATTCTCAATATTGGCAAGAAAGTCTTCGATAGGAATCTCGACTTGAGCAGCGGCCTGCTGATATAAAAATTCAGATAAACCGTATGCTGTATCAATCGTTTCCAGCACTTGATTTCGAATGACGGCCTTTGTCTGTGCTATATCCTGCTCACTGAAATCGCCGTTTTTCATTGCCTGGAATTGCTCAGCAATAATCGAAACAGCCTGTTCAAAATTTTTCACTTCAATGCCTGACATCACCATTAACAAGCCTTTAAAACTTTCTATACGGGAAGCCGCGTAGTAAGCAAGACTGGCTTTTTCCCGAACATTAATGAAAAGTTTAGAATGAGAGAATCCGCCGAACAATCCGTTAAACACTTGTAAAGCAGGATAATCCTGATCTGTATAAGTGATACTGGTGCGGTAGCCGATATTCAGCTTTCCTTGCTTGACATCCTCTTCATCAATTACTTCTTTTGGCTGAACTTTTTCATCAGCGTGATTGTTTTCAATCGTGCCAAGAGTGCGCTCTTCTGTTTTGAAATACTTATCGATTGCCGATTGTACCTGGTTACTGTCCACATCGCCAACAACATATAGATCAAGCTGGTCTTTTTGGATAGCGCTTTGGTATGTTTCGTATAATTGCTCTGCCGTAATGTCATCGACATCGTCGATTTCACCATTGACATGAAGCGCGTAAGGCTCATTTTTGCACATTTCCTGTATCAGCCTTAAATTCGAATAGCGCATTTTATCATCATAGACGGCTTGGATTCTTTGCTTAAGCGTCCGTTTTTCTTGAGCCACATATTGTGACTGAAAAGCGTCTCCCTCTAAAGCAGGTGAAAAGACGATTTCTGCAAGAAGCTGGAGCCCTTTCTCAAGTAGCGGCGTTTGGTCTTTTAAATATTTTTCATTCGGGATTTCAAGCCTGAACGTAATGACGTGCCGCTCTCCTTTTTTCGTAAGATCAGCCGATACTGACGTGCCGTACAGCTCATCCAGGTATGAACGCAATTCTGCGGTTTTCGGATGGCTTTTCGTTCCGCGAAGAAGCACATGCGGAAGCAGCGCTCTTTTGGTGACTTGATCCTTTGTCAGCGGTGCCAGCATCTTAAAAATAAGCGAGACGGTTTTGAATTTTTCTGTTTCTACAATGTGTGCGGTTAAACCGCCGTGCTTTGATTTGAGTTCATTAACATATGACATATGGAACCTCCTTCGTTCATTTCTAAATTAGTATGTATTATGACCAATTTTCAGCATTCGCAGAAACACTCTTTCATGTAATTATAGCAACTGTAGGATTTATAAGGAAACAATAACCTCCGCATGCTGTATAGGTACAGTTGTAAACTGTGCAAGAAAGCGCAAAAAAAGACGGCTGGCTAGACCGTCCCTAAGTTTTTTTCTTCTTCACTTTTTTTAGCATCTACAGTAAAGAGCACTAAAAATAAAGAAACGATGCTGCAAAACGCCGAGAGTATGAAAATAATCCAGTTTGCATTAGACATTAATGCAGCAAAAACAGGTGGACCGAGAGCTACTCCTATAAAGCGCATGCTATTGTAGAAGGAGGAAATGGTTCCGCATTGTTCACTTTCAATCCCTTCGGTTATCAATGCATCTAAAGCAGGAAGAGCCATTCCAATCCCAATCCCGCCAAAGCTTAAAAAGACAAATAAAAAATAAAAACTGTGGTTCCACCACAAGGCAATAAACGAAAGGGTTAACAGAATCATTCCTGTAACAACGCAAAATTTCATTCGACCTTTATCTTTACCGATCTTTTTGCCAGCTATAAAAGAACTGGTTGACAAAAACAAAAGTGGGATTGCCAGTAATCCGCCTTTAGCTACTCCGTCAATGGCATACTTGTTCTCCAGCGTATCTGATAAATAAAATAATACGCCAAATAACAAAAACATAATGACACACCCGATAATGAAGACCGTATAAAGCCAGCGACCATCTTGTTTAAAGATTTTCTTCACACTCTTAATAAACTCGGAAACAGCAGGCGCATCTTCATCTTCTTCAGGCTTGGCCACCAAAAACAATACGAGCAAAAAGCTGATCAAACAGAAAAACGGAATAAACCAAAACGGTACAAACCAATACCAAGAAGCCAGTAAGGCTCCAAGTATGGGACTCAGTACCTTCCCTGACGTGTTGGCGGTTTCAATATCGCCAAGACCGGCGCTGACCTTTTCA
This sequence comes from Bacillus sp. GW821-FHT01G09, assembly GCF_059422205.1. Classification (NCBI taxonomy): domain Bacteria; kingdom Bacillati; phylum Bacillota; class Bacilli; order Caryophanales; family Bacillaceae; genus Bacillus; species Bacillus sp. GW821-FHT01G09. The sequence continues at coordinate 807,075 of NZ_JBWKWL010000002.1, read as the reverse complement.
TCGTCTCCTTTAAACAGGTCGCCGATAAACGGCATGACGATCGGAGCGGCACCTGCAGAACCAATGCCTTGAAGAACCCGCCCCGCCAAGATCATAGCATAAGGATTTTTCATATAGGTCGAGGCAAAAGCAGCTACGGCTCCCCCCAATCCTGCAATGAGGAGGCATGGAAGCAATATTTTTTTCCTCCCGAAACGATCCGACAAATATCCGGCAATCGGAATGCAAATAATTGCTACTACTGAGTATACAGTAATGATTAAAGACACTTGAAATGAAGTCACAGACAGCTTTTTCTCCATCATCGGAAGAACAGGAATCAGCATGGAGTTCCCGAGTGTCATCACAAGCGGGACGGAAGACAATGCAATAATATTTTTCATTCCATTTTTCTCTCTCAACATTTTCACCCATTCACTTTCTTGTCATCTCTTATATATTGCGTTAACCGGAATGAAAGTATGTACAAAGAAACATGAATCAGTGCAAATAAAAAAACAGACACATACAGGCGTCCGTTTTTAGAATCGTTTACGCAAAACATGAAATCTGAATTTATCTGCTCTAAAATAATTTAAAGAATAAAGCACCGGTTTATCGTGCTGATCGTAATGGGTTTGTTTTAACAGCAAAAGAGCTGTTTCCGGATCGCATTCAAGTACTGGAGAAATGGTATCGTGATAGCCGATCGGTTCTATATCAGTTACTGCATAGCTGATTACGGAGCCTGAATTTTTCTCAAGCAGGTCAAACATAGATTCTTGCTGATGAGAAAAAGAATTCGGCAAAATATTCATTGGAATTTTGTCTATACAATACACAATCGGCTGTCCGTCAGCTGTCCTGACTCGTTCAAGGTAAAAAAGTTCTTGCCCTTCTGCCAAATGAAATCTCTTCGTATCATCTTCAGACGGCATAAGCACTTGTGATGATAGAAAAATCGTGCCAGGGGTCATATTCGCCTGTTCTATCATCTTGGTTACACTGTTCAGCTGTTCAATGCCCGAAAGAAATAACGGCTTAGAATGGACAAAAGTGCCTACACCATGCCTTCTGATAATCACATGCTCTTCTTCCAGTATCCGCAAGGCTTCTCTTAGCGTCGCTCTGCTGACACCAAGCTTTTTGGAAAGCTCAAATTCAGAAGGCAGCTTTTCCTTCTCAGTGTAGATCCCATTTTTTATATCCTCTTTAATTCGTTCAATTACTTTCAAATACAAGTGCCGATTATCAGCTTTTGTAGACATGTTTCCCCTCCGTAAACCACTTTCGATAAAAATTATTGAACAATTGGGACAACTATATCATGTTTTGTCGAAAAAATAAATAGAAAGGTGATCAGTTTACATAATGTTATTATTGGCAACTATAGAAAGCGGAACTCCCTTCATTAAGAAGAGAGCTCATCATATTTCTCTTTTGATAATAATACTTCCCTAGGTTTGCTGCCTTCATACGGTCCGACAACGCCGCGTTCCTCCATTGCGTCAATCAGGCGCGCCGCTCTCGTATAGCCGATTCTGAATCTTCTTTGCAGCATTGAAACAGATGCCGTCTGCATGCCGACAATTAATTCAACAGCTTCATCATAAAGTTCATCAGTAACCTCGGAATGAGTTTCAGTTGTCTCCTCAGGAATCATTTCTTCTTGATATTGCGCTTTCTGCTGCGTAATCACATGGTCGACGACCTTCTCCACTTCGTCATCCGACAAAAATGCTCCCTGCACACGGACAGGTTTGTTAGCCCCTACAGGTAAAAACAGCATATCGCCGCGGCCAAGAAGCTTCTCAGCGCCACCCATGTCAAGAATGGTCCTTGAATCCGTCTGTGAAGATACGCTGAACGCGATTCGTGACGGAATGTTCGCTTTGATCACCCCTGTGATAACATCCACCGATGGCCGCTGTGTCGCAATAATAAGATGGATGCCGGCAGCCCGCGCCATTTGGGACAATCTCGTAATCGAATCTTCCACATCTGATGAAGCGACCATCATGAGATCGGCAAGCTCGTCCACAATGACAACAATATAGGGCAGCTCTGGCTGTTTCGCTCCTTCTTCATTGTTGGCGCGTTTTATATAATCATTGTATCCTTCAATATTTCTTGTACCCGTATGAGAAAATAATTCGTACCGCCGCTCCATTTCATTGACAACCTTTTTCAAAGCCTGCGACGCTTTTTTCGGATCGGTTACAACCGGAGCAAGCAAATGCGGAATCCCATTGTAGACATTGAGCTCTACCATTTTAGGATCGATCATCATCATTTTCACTTCATGCGGTTTCGCGCGCATTAAAATACTTGTAATAATGCCGTTGACACAGACACTTTTCCCGCTACCGGTTGCGCCTGCGACCAAAAGGTGGGGCATCTTGTTTAACTCAGCCAATACAGCTTCACCTGAAATATTGCGGCCGAGTCCAATTAACAGCTTCGCATCCGGTCTGTCATTCAATTTAGACTCCAGCACTTCCTTCAGCGAAACCATTGCCACTTCTGCGTTTGGAACTTCAATTCCGATTGCTGATTTGCCTGGTATAGGCGCTTCGATCCTGATATCCTTCGCAGCAAGCGCAAGCGCTAAATCATCGCTTAAATTGACAATTTTGCTAACCTTCACTCCGACATCAGGATATACTTCATATTTTGTTACGGCCGGTCCGAGATGAACCTGTGTGACTTTCGCCTTTACGCCAAAGCTTTGGAATGTGCGTTCAAGCTTTCTCGCATTTTCATAAATATTCTTTTTATCAGCCTGCTGGCCGGTATGCTTCGGATCTGCCAGCAAATCCAGTGACGGCATCTCGTAATCCTTATTTTCGAGCTCTGTAAAGGTCATAGGAGGAGCAGAAACAATTTCCTTGTCACCTGCCTCCGGTTGGATGTCCTGAAGCGGCTTCGACACAGGTTCGGCGCGCTTTTCTATAACTGGAGACTCTTCCTCTTCATTACGATCAGAAAAGCTTGAGATAATCGGCTCTGAATGAATAAGAGGCGATACTGTTTCATAATCCCCCTCTTCATCAGGAGGCTCCGGTTCCATTTGCTGTTTTTTGCGGGCCGGTTTTTGTTTTTTGCTCGGCGCTTTCGTTTTTTTCGATGACTGCATATTTGATTTGAAGGATTTCATATCATCAATAAATGCTAACCATTGTTCTTTTATAAAACGTCCAATCGGGCTCATCCACTTTTTTAGCGTTTCTTGTAGCGAGCGTCCTGTTACTAAAATCATTCCAATCAAAATCATGACAATTGCCATGATCTGAGAACCAGTCGACGCAAACAAAAAGTGTGAAGCCGCAAACAGCAGCGCACCGATCATCCCTCCGCCTAAATCAGGTGAAGCAGAGCTGCCATTCATGTCCATTAAAAACAATTCCCACGTATTGCGCACCACGCTTGCAGACTCAATAGACCCTTTATGCGTCAAATTTTTAAATAGCTGCACGTGAGAAAGCAGCAATATGCTTGCGATGATACAGTACAACCCGGCCTTTCGTCTCGTTAAAAGGCTTGGGGTTTTTTTCTTCCAAAACAGTGAGACTCCTAACACCAATAAACCTAACAAGCATAAAATAAACCACTCTCCAGCAAAAAAGCGGAACAAATAGATAAACGTTTGCCCGACTACCCCCAGCTGCAAGATTGCGATAATTGAAATGGCTATACACAGCAATCCGTTGAGCTCGTATTTTATATTGAGCTGTTTCGCCTGTTTTTTTCTTGATTTTCGTTTTTTCTTTGCCACACTCATCACCTTACTGCGTTAAAAAATGTAAGTTCATACATAATGAAGAAAGCAGCCGTTTACAGGCTGCGTTTTTTCTGTAGGATTCCCCTATTATAGCATATTTTGCCCTTAAAAAAGGGTTGGATTCTTATACGTTTAATTTCAGCTTTTGTCCCGGTGAAATGTCCGGATGCAGAAAATGCATTGGATTGGTGCTCATGATTTGAATGACTTCCGCTTCATTCCCTTTCATTTCGACTAGAAGCGGTACACCTTTATATTCAATTTGCTCATGTGCGCTTTTCTCTTGGTTCTGTTCTGCAAACACAATTTCCTGCGGCATCACGGTATAAAGAATCATTGAATCATCCGTCCTTCTTCTTTCCTTGCTTCATCGATGAGCTCATTCAGTTTATTGATTGCCTGTCCGACACCGCCTGCGTGATCGATCAATCCGTATTTAACTGCATCCTTACCGACCACATTTGTTCCGATATCGCGTGTTAAGTTTCCTTTTGAAAACATTAGCTCTTTAAACTTCTCTTCGGTTATATTGGAGTGGCTTGTCACAAATTTAACAACTCTTTCTTGCATCTTATCCAGGTATTCAAACGTTTGCGGCACCCCGATGACCAGCCCGGTGAGCCTAACTGGATGAATCGTCATCGTTGCTGTTTCGGCGATATAGCTGTAATCACAGGATACAGCAATCGGAACGCCGATGGAATGTCCCCCGCCAAGCACGATAGAAACGGTCGGTTTCGATAAAGATGCAAGCATTTCCGCTATTGCAAGACCAGCTTCAACATCTCCTCCGACAGTATTTAATATGATCAGCAAGCCTTCAATTTTAGGATTTTGTTCAATTGCCACAATCTGCGGGATGACATGTTCATATTTTGTTGTTTTGTTTTGCGGAGGAAGCTGAACATGGCCTTCAATTTGTCCGATAATGGTCAGACAATGAATATTTGTATCTTGGGGCAGCTGCGGAAGCGTCGTTTCACCAAGCTGCTGTATTTTATTCATAATGCTGTCCTTCGCATCATTTTTTTCAGGACGCTCTTCTTCTGTGTTTTCCATACGATGATCCATCTCGCTTTCATCCTTTCCGAGTTTCTCTTTGTATTATGAACAAAGATACTTCATTCAATCCCGGCTTGAAGGACAAAAAATAAAGACCGGAGCAGCTCCGGTCTTTAGTCAGTCATTATACTTCCATAATAATTGGGATGATCATCGGTTTACGTTTCGTTTTTTCATAAAGGAATTGGTTCAAAGCATCCCGCATTGCCTGCTTCAGCGTTGACCATTCGACATTTGATGTTTCAGTCGCTTCTGTCACGATGGACCGTACAAGCTCAGTAGCCTGTACGATAAGACCTTCAGACTCTCTTACATAAACAAAGCCGCGAGTGATAATTTCTGGTCCTGATACAAGATGTTTCTTTTGTTTATCAAGTGTAATGACAACGATTAAAATTCCGTCCTGTGAAAGCAAGCGACGGTCTCTCAATACGATATTGCCGATATCACCGACACCTAAACCATCAATTAAAATATTGCCGTAAGGAACTTTATCCCCAATTTTTACGTTTTGGCCGCGGAATTCAACGACGTCGCCTTTTTCAATTAAGAAGATGTCACTGCGCTTCATGCCGGTTTCTTCAGCGATTTTTGAATGAGCTTTTTGCATTCTGTATTCGCCGTTTACAGGAATCAAATATTTTGGTTTAAGCAGGTTGATCATCAGCTTTAACTCTTCTTGTGAGCCGTGGCCTGATACATGAACACGCTTTTGGGCAAAGATGACTTGTGCACCGGCTCTCGCAAGAAGATCTACTGTTTTAGAGTAAATGAGTTCCTGCCCGGGAATCGGAGTTGACGCAATGACCACCGTATCCCCTTCTTCAATGTTCAGCTGTTTGTGAGCTTTGTTTGCCATTCTTGTCAAAGCAGCTAATGGTTCACCTTGGCTTCCGGCTGTAATAATAGCCACTTCGCGCTTCGGATATTTTTTGACATCCTGTACAGAAATAAACAATTCATCATCTGCTTCAATGTATCCTAACTTTCTCGCCAGCTGCAGGACAGATTGAAGATTTTTTCCGGCTACGGCAATCTTTCTGCCATTTTGAGCCGCTGCATGAATGACTTGCTGAATCCGGTTAATATTGGATGCGAAAACAGCAATAATCACCCGGTTCTGTGAATTATACAGCGCATCCGAAATTTCTCCGCTGACAGCCGCTTCCGAAGGGGTGTAACCCGGCCGTTCCGCATTTGCACTGTCAGAAAGCAGAGCGAGCACGCCGCTATTGCCGATCTTGGCGATCTCGCCAATGTCGCACGTCTGATTAAGTGCAGGTGTTTGGTCAAATTTGAAGTCTCCCGTGCATACAATAGATCCAAGTGATGTTTTAAAGCTCACACCTACAGAATCAGGAATGCTGTGAATCGTTCTAAAGAACGATACTTTTGTTGATTCAAATGTAATGACAGATTTGGAGTGAATTTCTCTTAAATCAGTTTTTCGGTTATGTCCGTATTGTTTTAATTTCTCTCTTAACAGTGCAAGCGTCAATTTTGTTCCGTACACTGGAACGGACAGCTTGTTTAATAAGTAAAAAACGCCGCCGATATTTTCATCGTGCCCGTGCGTTAAAAAGATTGCCTTGACGCGGTCAGCCCGTTCAATCAAATATGATATGTCAGGAATCACTACATCAATACCGAGCATTTCGTTTTCTGGATGCATAAGGCCGGCATCAACGACAAATATGTCTGAGTCAATTTCAATGACATAAAGGTTCTTCCCAATCTCTCCGACACCGCCAAGGGCGATAATTCTAACGTTTTCTGTATTTTTCTTTTTCAAAATCTATATCCTCCTAGTCTCATACCCGTCCATCATCACTTGTTCCTATTATAACTGAAAGTAAATTTAGAAAACAAGATAAAGCAGAAGGTTTAGGGAAAACCAATATGTAAAAGAAACGGTCAAACTCAGCTGAATGTGAGAATGACCGCGTTTGTTTCACTGTATGAAATTTTCTTACAGTTCGCTGATCGTGCTGCTTAAGCTCAGACGTTCATCCTCAGTTAACGGGACTAGAGGCAGACGCACAGAACCGACATCAAGACCTCTCAGCTGAAGCGCTGTTTTGACTGGAGCAGGATTAGGCGCTTTAAACAGTTCCTTCATAATCGGCAGCAGTTTCTGATGGATCAGTGCCGCATTAGCTGTTTGCCCATTCGTATAATTTTTGATCATTTGCTGCATATCAGAGCCTGCAATATGGCTCGCCACTGACACAACTCCTCTTCCTCCAACTGAAAGAATTGGAAGCGTCAGAGCATCATCCCCTGAATAGACATAGAAGTCTACCGGTGTTTCAGCAATAATTTTTGTAATCGCTTCGAGGTCTCCGCTCGCTTCTTTAATCGCAACCACATTCGGAATGTCTGCCGCCAAACGGATCGTCGTTTCAGGAGCAAGAGAAGCAACCGTACGGCCAGGAACATTATAAAGCATAACCGGAAGAGATGTCTCTGCCGCAATTGCTTTAAAATGCTGGTACATTCCTTCTTGAGAAGGTTTATTGTAATACGGGGTAACAAGCATAACAGCGTCCACGCCCGCTTCCTCAGCTTTTTTTGTCAGCTTAATGGAATCCTTCGTGTTGTTGCTTCCAGTACCAGCGATAACGGGCACCCGTCCGTTTACTTCTTTTACCGTATATTCAAAAAGCGCAATTTTTTCTTCAGTTGAAAGGGTCGGAGATTCTCCAGTTGTTCCCGCTACTACTAAAGAATCCGTTCCGTTTTTCAACAAGTAATCAATCAGTGTAGACAGTTTTTGAAAGTCTACGTTCCCTTTATTGTCAAAGGGTGTAATCATCGCTGTAGACACATTTCCGAAATTCATTTTATTCACCTCATCATGATTCAATCACATTTACTTCGAAAGTTCAAACACTTCATGCAAAGCGTTTACAGCAGGAACCATATCCGCTTCATGGACGAGCACCCATATCGTCGTATGGCTGTCAGCCGACTGAAGGATCGGAATTTCTTTTTCTGAAAGAGCCGATACAATTTTTGACGTAACACCGGGAACACCCATAATGCCCGCGCCGACCGCCGATACCTTCGCGCAGTTTCTCGTCACCATTGGATCATAGCCCATATCCATTAAAATACGCTGAGCTGTTTCTGTTTTATTTCCGGCTACCGTATAGACGATTTCACTAGGTGTAATGTTAAAGAAATCGACACTGATTCCAGCGTTTGCCATAGCCTTGAACACTTCAGTCTGAACGTTATACTGGCCGATTTTCGCAGGCACTTTGAACTGCGTGACATCTTTGACATGGGCGATTCCCGTAATCAGCCTTTCAAAAACATCACTGCCGACCTTGGAAGAGTGATGTGATGTCACCAATGTACCTTTATCATTCGAATAAGTCGAACGGACGCGGATCGGAACCTTGGCCTGCATTGCGATTTCCACAGCACGCGGATGAATGACCTTGGCCCCCTGATACGCCAGGTTGCAGATTTCTGTATACGTCACAACAGGAAGCGGTTTTGCATTTTCCACCACTCTTGGGTCAGCAGTCATCACGCCTTCTACATCGGTGAAAATATCGATGTATTCCGCATCAACAGCTGCTCCGAGTGCGGCTGCAGACGTATCGCTGCCCCCTCTGCCGATTGTTGTTGTATCACCCTTTTCAGTTGCGCCCTGGAAGCCTGCGACGACTACCGCATCATGATTGGCGAGCACACTGAATAAACGCTCCGGTTTCATTTCAATGATTTTCGCATTGGTATGCTGATCATTCGTTAAAAAGCCAGCCTGAGCCCCTGTCAGCGCAGCTGCTTTCACACCGTTATCAAGCAGCATACTTGTAAAGACGACAGAGGAAATAGTCTCTCCGCAAGATAAAAGCAAATCCTGCTCCCTAGGAGAAATCGCTGACTGATCGCCGTAAAGCAGCCCGAGCAAAGAATCTGTTGCATACGGGTCTCCTTTTCGGCCCATCGCTGAAACGACAACGACAACCTTATACCCTTCACTGATTGCTTCTTTAATATGCCCTAAAGCCAGTTTGCGGCCTTTATCATCTTTTACTGATGTTCCGCCGAACTTTTGAACAATTATCTTCACTGTTTTCACTCCAAATTATTCGGACGTAACAGAAGAGAGCAGGCTGATAGCGCCTTACTCTCTTCTATTCGTCTTTAGAAAATTCTCTCTTTTATACGAGGTTTAATTTTTTCAGGCTTTCTGCAATTTGAACAGAGTTCCATGCCGCGCCTTTTAATAGGTTATCAGAAACAACCCATAAATGAAAACCGTTTGCTCTGTCCAAGTCTTTGCGGATGCGGCCTACAAACACATCGTTTTTGCCGACAGCATCAGCAGGCATCGGATAAAGCTGCTGGCTTGGATCATCCTGAAGTGTCACGCCCGGAGCTTCTTGCAATAGATTTTTAATATCTTCAACTGTAGCGTCATCACGGTCTATTTCGATGTAGACGGACTCTGAGTGCCCAGTTTGGATTGGCAGTCTCACACATGTAGCCGCTACTTGAAGGTCAGGCATGTGCATGATTTTTTTCGTTTCATTTATCATTTTCATTTCCTCAAACGTATAGCCGTTATCTTGGAATTTATCGATTTGCGGAATCGCGTTGAAGGCGATTTGATAGTGTTTTTTGTCACCTTTTACAGGCATGATCTCAGGCTCTATTTCTTCTTTATTTAAAATCGCCTGTGTTTGGCTGTAAAGCTCTTTTACAGCTTCATTACCCGCTCCTGATACTGCCTGGTAAGTTGATACGATGACCTTGTTTAAGCCATATGCTTTGCGGATCGGTTCAAGTGCCGCAACCATTTGGATTGTAGAGCAGTTTGGATTGGCAATAATGCCGTTGTGTTCATGCAAGTCTGCCTCATTCACTTCTGGCACAACAAGCGGTGTATTTTCGTCCATGCGGAACGCGCTCGTATTATCTATAACAATAGCGCCGCGTTTTACAGCTTCTGGTGCCAATGCTTGTGATACGCTTCCGCCGGCGCTGAACAAAGCAATATTTACCCCTTCAAAGCTCTCAGGAGAAGCTTCCTGAACAGTCAGCTCTTGGCCTTTAAACGTGACTTTTGTCCCCGCAGAGCGTTTTGAAGATAGCAATGTAAGTGTGTCCATTTCAAAGTTTCTGTCTTCAAGTGTTTTAAGCATTTGTTGTCCCACAGCCCCTGTCGCTCCGACAACAGCTACGTGTAAACCTCTTCCCATCTGTAAAACTCCTTCCGCCAATCAGCTTCATTGAATTGATTTGACTATGATTTTACGTTTTATTTTACCATAGAATATGCAGGTGATGACCGAATTTTTTAGTTTGGGAAAGATTTTCTGTAAATTTAGTCATTTCCCTGATAATTCTCAACTAGAATCGGCTGAAGCTGCTGGTGCATAAGTGCCTTTTCAATCGTTTGCGGAAGCAGATCCATTTTGGCTACCATTGAATTCGGTTTTTTAAATGGATCATCTTGCCCGAATGGAATAAAAAAGATATTTTTTGTTGACATGAGCCTCATTAAATTTGTTCCGTTTAAACCGAGAGCATCATTTGTCGAGATACCCAGAACGACAGGCCGATTGTTTCGGATTGTCGCTTTTGCCGCCATCAGCACCGGGCTATCCGTCATGGCATTTGCCAGCTTGCTCATTGAATTGCCTGTTAAAGGCGCAATGACCATGCAGTCAAGGGGCAGCTTCGGCCCAAGAGGTTCTGCCTTTACAATCGAATCAATGGCCTCATATCCAGTCAGGTCTTCAATTTTTTTAACCCATTCTGCGCCCTCTCCAAATCGGGTATTTGTGGATTTTACATTAAATGTGACAACCGGACGGACTTCAGCTCCTTCGTTGACCAACGCCTCAATTTGCGGGAAAACCGCTTCATATGTGCAATGCGACCCGGTCAGCCCAAACCCGATTCTTTTTCCTTTTAATGACGGCATCCTTATTTCCCCTCCTCAGCTTGTATTTCAGCCAAAAGCTTGCTCAAGACGTTTGCAAGGATTTGCCCAGCTGTTTTAGGAGCGACAATCCCTGGAAGCCCGGGAGCAAGAAGTGCTTTAATCCCTTGTTTCTCGGCATATTTAAAATCCGTTCCCCCGGGACGTGAGGCCAGATCCAATATTAAGGTTTTTGGTGTCATGCTAGAAAGTACCGTTTGATTTAAAATCATACTCGGTATGGTATTAATGCAAATATCTATATCTTTTACATGCTCTTTCAACTCATCGGTATGAAAAGGAACGAGCCCCATTTCAGTGATACGTGCCAGATGCGCTGAACTTCTTGCCCCCACTTTTACATTCGCCCCGAGCGCGGCAAATGTACGGGCAATCGTCATCCCGGTGCGCCCCAGACCGAGAACGGCCACCTGTGATCCGTGTATCGTATAATCCGTGTGCTGAATAGCCAGCATGATCGTTCCTTCTACTGTCGGAATAGAGTTGTATATCGCAATGTCATCCCGCTCAAACAGCTTAACAAGTTTTCTTTTTGCCTGAGCTGCAATGTTTTCTAAATAGGCGTTAGAAATTCCTGAGAAAATGACACAATGTGCAGGCGTTCTGTCAAGATGGTCCTGTTTTAACACAACTTCTTCATTCGAAAATACAGTCGATACGACACCTTCTCCTGTTGTCGCGGATACTGGAAGAATGATGCTGTCTATTTGCTGAAAAGGAATTTCATCAATATTGCATTTTACTGCCCCGGTAAAACCGTGATCCAATTGGTCAAAACCGACAAGATAGATGTCAGCCTGCTGTTCAGTGAGCTTTCTTATAATTTCGAGCTGTCTTGCGTCACCGCCAATAACTGCAATTTTCAATCCGGTTAACATTCTAAACGTTCACCTTCTTTGTATATACTGGATCTCTAGTTGTTAAGCTCCCCTTCATCTTATGATCAAAAGGAAATACCGGTGAATATAAAAGATGCGCTTTTTCCATATAAAAAAACATCGGCTCCGGCAGCCGATGTTTCAGATGTTTTCTTTATTGCCCGCTTCACAGTCAATTGGGCTATTTACTCTTGTCGGGGAGGCATTTCCTCAGGTACATCTAATATAATCATATCTGAACCGATCTTTTGAATATGATGCCATGGGACACGAATGTCATGACCTTGCTTTCTCAAACCAAACCACTTAACTGTGGGAATGAGGAGTGCTGTAATTTGTCCATCCTGTTCATTGATTTCCAAATCGGTCTGGCCGAGCACTCCGAGCCGTTCAGCTCTTTTGATGTCTACAATTTCCTTTCCCGATAATTCACTGAGCCGCATGTCTGTCACCCCCTTGTACTATGTATGATGAAAGGGATTAAAAAATGCCTGCTCCATTATGGAGCAGGCTTTCCATTTTAAGACGGCATATTGCCGGAAGGGCTGATAAGTGCTAATGCATAGTCTTCAGTAAACAATTGTCTGGCAAGGCCGTTAACACGCTCTAAGTTCACGGCGTTTAATTCATTGATGATTTCATCTAATGTTTTATGTTTGCCGAGCAGCAGTTCATTTTTTCCGTTTCGGCTCATTTTGCTGTTTGTGCTTTCTAAGCTCAGCATTAAGCTTCCCTTCATTTGCTCTTTGCTGTTTTCCAGTTCTTTCGAGGTAATGCCGTCACGTTTTAATGTGGCAAGGGTTTCTTGAATTGTTTCCGACAGCTGCTGAAGCTGATTTGCACCCGTTCCGCCGTAAATCGTTAGCATTCCGCTGTCCTCATATGAGCTGTGATAGCTGTAAACAGAATAAGCAAGTCCTTTATCTTCACGCACATCTTGGAACAGCCGGCTGCTCATGCTGCCTCCGAGCACATTGTTGAGGACGATTAAATCATAAATACGTTCATGGCCAACCTCTAAGCCTTTAAATCCAAGGCACAAATGAGCCTGCTCTGTTTCTTTTTTTCTCGTCAGTTTTTCCGTGTGGAACTCAGGCTTCTCAAGGCCTGTCGCTTTACCTTTCGCCTCGTATGACCCGAACCATTTTTCTACATCTTTGATAAAACTGTCAGATATATTGCCCGCTACCGAAATCACCACTCGGTCCGGCGTATAATAATCATGCATGTATTGTCTAAGAGAGTCACCGTTAAAGGAAGCAAGCGTTTCTTCCGTGCCTAGAATTGGGTAGCCTAAAGAATGATTGCCGTAAGTGGCTTTGCTCAATAAATCATGTACAATGTCGTCCGGCGCATCTTCATACATTTTAATTTCTTCATATACTACATTCTTCTCTTTTTTCAGCTCGTTTTCATCAAACGTTGAATGAAAGAACATATCTGCTAATACGTCCAGCGCGTAATTCGCATGCTCGTCAAGCACCTTTGCATAGTAGCAGGTATATTCCTTTGAAGTAAACGCATTGACCTGGCCGCCAATACGATCAAAAGATTCTGCTATCTCGCGTGCAGATTTTGTGCTCGTCCCTTTAAAGAACATGTGCTCTAAAAAGTGAGAAATTCCGTTTATCTCCGGCGTTTCATGTCTCGACCCTGTGCCGATCCATACGCCGATCGCAACAGAACGGACTGTCGGATTATTTTCCAGCACAATTTTTACACCATTTTGACACGTATATCGTTTAATCAAATTTGTTCCTCCTATTCAAAGACAAGCTGCCTTCATCTGTTACTTCAATAGTCTTGTTTCATCCATTAGTTCAGTGACTGTTCCAAGCGCATATCCTTTGTCTTTTATCTTTGTAATCAGCGCTTCAAGACTTTCCGCCGTAGGGTCAGTCGGATGCATTAAAATCATGGCACCATTATGTATCTTGCTTAACACTCTCGTCTGAAGTACAGACGGAGCCGGCTTTTGCCAATCGATTGTATCAACTGTCCACATGACTGTTCCCATCTGTTTCTCAGCTGCAATGTCGATAACCGCTTTTCTGAAACTTCCGCTCGGCGGAGCGAACCACTTTGGCTTAACACCGATCGTTTGTTCTATTTGTTCATTAGTCTTGTCGAGCTGCTCGGAAATTCTTCCTGTAGTCAGTTTGCTCATATCCGGATGATTGTATGAATGATTTCCGATTTCATGTCCGTCTTTTGCAATCTTCTTAGCGAGCTGTTCATTTTTTCTCACCCAATTGCCTTCTAAAAAGAACGTAGCTTTAACCTGGTGCTTTTGCAGAATAGGGAGCATTTTTTCCAAATACTCATTTCCCCATGCCACATTGATTAAGAAAGCAACCATCGGCTTGTCAGGATTTCCTTTATAAATAGGCTCAGGCTGAAGTGACTCAAGATGAACACTTGGTTTTACTTGGCTGTACACCAGGTCTTTTTCCCGAAACTCGCCATTCTTTTTCATTTTTTTATATGATTGTTCAATATTGACCTTTAATCCATTGTAGCCGGGAATGCTTTTCCACACTTTATCAATTCTTGCATTCTGGGGCTTAACTTCGTACTCCGGCGCTTTTTGAAGCAATTCTTCATATAACGGGTCTTTTGACGCCGTGACAGTCACCGTATCTTTTTTCATTGCCCCTATATAATCAAGTGCATGCGGATTTTCCATCATCTCAAATGAGACAAAAAAAAGAAATAAAAAAACGGCAAACGGTACAAATTTTTTGTACATGTTCTGTCCCCCCTCACCTCACATTATGAAGGAGAAGGACAAGGTAGAACCCGCCTGCTTTTGAAAAGCTTCAAAATAAAGAAGCCGGGTCTCCCAGGCTCCTTTTATGTTTTCATTTAAGATTGTTGTTCTTCTTTTTCTTTCTCTTCACGGAGCACCGCTTTGCGGGATAAATTCACTCGTCCTTGTTTATCAATTTCAGTGACTTTGACAAGAATCTCGTCTCCGATTTTCACAACATCTTCAACTTTCCCTACGCGTTCAAGCGCAAGCTCTGAAATGTGCACCAAACCGTCTTTTCCGCTGAAAATTTCAACGAAAGCCCCGAATTTTTCAATCCGTTTCACTTTACCTAGGTAAAGTTGGCCGACTTCAACCTCTCTAACAAGGTCTTCGATGATTTTTTTCGCTTTTTGGTTGCCGCTTTCATCTGTAGAGGAAATAAAGATTGTGCCGTCCTGCTCAATATCAATTTTAACACCGGTTTCTTCGATGATCTTATTGATTTGTTTCCCGCTTGGTCCGATGACATCGCGGATTTTATCAGGATTAATGGTCATTGTTAAGATCTTAGGCGCATATCGAGAAAGCTCTTTTCTTGATTCGCTTAATGTTGCAAGCATGCTGTTGAGGATTTCCATTCTGCCCTTTTTCGCCTGCTGAAGCGCTTCTTCAAGAATCTCTCTGGAAAGGCCTTCAATTTTAATGTCCATTTGCAGGGCCGTTACGCCTTTTTCAGTTCCCGCTACTTTAAAGTCCATATCTCCGAGCGCGTCTTCCATGCCTTGGATGTCAGTCAAGACAGTGTAATGTTCGCCTGATTTGACAAGACCCATCGCAATACCAGCAACTGGCGCTTTAATCGGTACACCGGCATCCATCATTGCAAGTGTGCTTGCGCAAATGCTTGCTTGAGATGTAGAACCGTTTGATTCAAGCACTTCTGAAACAAGACGGACAGTATAAGGGAAGTCTTTTTCAGACGGAATAACTGGCTCAAGCGCACGCTCACCCAGTGCTCCGTGTCCGATTTCACGACGTCCCGGTCCGCGCATCGGTCCTGTTTCCCCAACGCTGAATTGCGGGAAGTTGTAATGATGCATAAACCGTTTCGACTCTTCGACACCTAAGCCGTCAAGGATTTGCACATCTCCCAGAGCACCTAGCGTACATACGCTGAGGGCCTGAGTTTGTCCCCTTGTAAAGAGACCTGAACCGTGCGTTCTTGGCAAGAGGCCAACCTCTGAAGAGAGCGGGCGGATTTGATCGACACCGCGGCCGTCCGGTCTTACTTTCTCTTCAGTAATCAGGCGGCGAACTTCATTTTTCACCAGCTTGGATAAAATCTGCTTCACTTGCTTGATTGTGTCTTCATCATGTTCTTCATCCTCGAATTTTGCCACAACTGCGTTCTTCACTTCGTTAATGGCATCTTCACGGGCATGCTTTTCATGAACTTGGATGGCTTTCAGCAGATCCTCTTCTGCCAAAGCTTTTACTTTTTCATTAAGCTCTTCATCAATTTCAAAGAGCTTAATTTCAGATTTCTCTTTGCCGACTGCTGCAACAATTTCTTCTTGGAATGCAATCAGGCGTTTAATTTCTTCATGGCCGAACATAATGGCTTCAAGCATGATTTCCTCAGGAACTTCGTCCGCTCCCGCTTCTACCATGTTAATCGCATCTTTCGTGCCGGCAACGACAAGATTGATGTCGCTTTTTTCAAGCTGATCGACTGTCGGGTTAATGATAAATTGATCATCAATGCGTCCGACAGTAACCCCTGCAATCGGTCCTTCAAACGGAATATCCGATACAGAAAGTGCAAGAGATGAACCGAACATGGCAGCCATTTCTGAAGAGCAGTTTTGGTCAACACTCATGACAATGCTGATGACTTGAACTTCATTACGGAATCCATCGGCAAACAAAGGACGGATCGGACGGTCAATTAAACGGCTGGCAAGAACTGCTTTTTCACTTGGACGTCCTTCTCTTTTAATAAATCCGCCCGGAATTTTCCCTACCGCATATAATCTTTCTTCATAGTTTACAGTAAGAGGGAAGAAATCAAGCGGTTTAGGTTCTTTTGAAGCGGTTGCTGTACTAAGTACTGCTGTATCACCGTAGCGGATCATCACAGCACCATTTGCCTGTTTGGCAAGCTGGCCGGTTTCAACAGTAAGCGTTCTTCCGGCCCAATCTATGGTAAAGACATGTTTTTCTTGTCCCATACAATTACGAACTCCTCTCTTCGTTGTGTGAAATAATCAATTACTCCTATTATGAACGAAATGAATTGAACATATCAATGTCAAAGTAGTATGTAAAAGGATTTCAATGATTTGTTATAAGAAATTTCGCTTTAATACGATAAAAAAGCGGGAATCCTCCCGCTTTTTACGATTATCGACGTAAGCCTAGTTTGTTAATTAACTCACGGTAACGAGTTACGTCTTTATTACGCAGATACGTAAGAAGATTACGACGCTTACCTACCATTTTAAGAAGACCGCGACGTGAGTGGTGGTCTTTCTTGTGAGTACGTAAATGCTCGTTCAAGTTGTTAATTGAGTCAGTTAGGATAGCGATCTGAACTTCTGGAGATCCAGTATCAGATTCGTGTGTTTTGAACTCATTGATGAGTTGGTTTTTACGCTCTTGAGTAATTGCCATCCTGTTTCACCTCCAAATCATATTTAGCCCCAGTTACCTAGCAACCGTCGGTGACTTCGGATTGCCAAGCAATGGTTTTAAGACTACGAAAACTATCATACTAAAAATCGCGCCTATATGCAAATATTTTAGAATAAAATTTGTGTGCGTTGCAAGTTATTTCCGCAAATTGCTGAAATAACGGATGGCTTCCTGCTTATCTTTCTCAATTTGCTCAGTTAATTCTTTGATGCCATTGAATTTCCGCTCGCTCCGAATCCGTTTATACCATTCGATTTTTATAGCGGCTCCATATACCTCCTGATCGAAATCAAACAGATTGACCTCGATGGAAGGCTGCTCAGGGCGCTTTTCATAAAACGTCGGCTTATAGCCAATATTGCAAACGCCATTGTAAACTTCGCCGTTCACTTCCGCTTTTACGGCATATACACCTGTGGGCGGAACGATATAGCTGTTATTTAAACCGACATTTGCTGTCGGAAACCCGATGGTCCGCCCTCTTTTATCACCATGAATGACAATTCCTTTAATAAAATAAGGCTGTCCAAGCAAGACATTCGCCAATTCAACATCTCCGTTTTGAAGCGCGGTACGGATATACGAAGAACTGATTTTTTTATCCTGCTCCGTCAATTTTTCTACCATTGTGCACCCAGCTTTTCCGTCTAAATCATCCGGCATGGTCTCCATTGTTCCCTTGCCGTATTTGCCGTACGTAAAGTCAAAGCCTGCCACTGCGTGCTGCACATTAAGACCGATAATATACTGGTCTATAAACTGCTTAGGAGAAAGAGAAGCAAACACTTCATTAAATTTAACGACATACAAAACTTCTGTGCCTAATTGTTCAATTTGGTTTATTTTGTCTTCAAGAGGCGTAATCAGATCCTTTGGTTCCTTATCTCTGCCCAACACGTGAGAAGGGTGGGGATGAAAGGTCATCACAGCTAATGTCAGACCTTTTTCTTCGGCTATTTGCTTCGCTGTGCCGATTACCTTTTGATGCCCGAGATGAACGCCGTCAAAATAACCTAACGCCATCACTGATTTTGCCTGCTCCTCTTTTATTAAATGATGAGGATGTGTAATATGTATCGTCTTCACAGAACGGTCACCTTTTTTCTATTGTTCGCTTTTTTGCATCAATACTTTTGCCGGCTTTAACAGCCCTTTTTTTGCAGGATGAGGGAAATAGATCGCCAAACAGGTTCCGGATTCAGTAAAGACGGCAATACGGTCTTCACTTGTCATTTCAGAAAACTGCTCGGGCGTCTCAAGCAAAGCCCCATTTTCTACTTTCTTAGCTAATGTATCACTTATGATCCATTTCGGCAAATGATTGAGCGCACGTTCAATAGGAACTGTATGCTCTTCCACGGTTCCGGATTGGGCCTGTGCTTCGAGCTCATCAAAAGTAAAGCATTCGTCGAGAGAAAAATCTCCGGATGCCGTACGGATTAAATGAGACATATGAGCCGGATATCCGAGCTTTTCACCGATCATGACCGCCAGCGTCCTTACATAGGTCCCTTTGGAGCAAGTCACTGTAAACCGGAAGCTTGCGGTTTCTCCATGATGTTTAATCTCTGTCGTCAGGGCAATGTCTTCAATGGTTATCATACGTTTCGGACGTTCTACTTCAATCCCTGCTCTTGCGTATTCGTATAATTTTTTGCCGTTTACTTTTACAGCGGAATACATGGGCGGAATTTGTTCTTGTTTCCCCTTTAAACTGTTTAAAACCTTTTCTACATTCGCTTTATCAATGTCGTGATTGACAGGCTTTGTTTCCACCGTTTCTCCGGTTTGATCCTCTGTTGTGGTTGAAAAGCCAAGCGTTATTTCTGCATCATACGTTTTAGATTTTTCAGTTAAGTATTCGACTATTTTTGTCGCTCTTCCTACACAAATCGGAAGCACGCCTGACACTTCCGGATCGAGCGTTCCTGTATGTCCTACTTTTTTTGTTTTTAACAACTTTCGGATCTTCATGACACAGTCGTGCGATGTCATGCCAACAGGTTTATGTAAAAGGAGAACTCCGTTAACCATTTGCCTTTCACTCCTTCTTTTTTAACTTTTTTCTTTTAAACGAAGAAAGAGGACAGACGATATACGCCTATCCTCTCATTTTTTATTCAGATGGTTTCTCTGAATGTAATTCGTGAATCAGTGTTTCGATCCGATTCCCGTAATCGATTGATTCATCGAACTCAAATTCAATTTCAGGCGTTTTTCGAAGTCTGATGCGGCTGCCGATTTCGGATCGGATAAATCCTTTCGCTTTTGCCAGTCCTTTCAGCGCTTCTTCCCGTTTTTTCTCGTCACCGAGAACCGAGATATACACCTTTGCAATTTGCAAATCACCTGATACACGTACATCCGTTACTGTCAGAAAACCAATTCTCGGGTCTTTCAGCTTGCGGCTGATAATATCACCGAGTTCTTTTTTCATCTGCTCGCCGACACGGTTTGCTCTCATACTCAATTCAATCACCTCTAAGTTAAAACCACTCTGTCCTAGTGATCGTCCGTTCAATTTCAGGAAAAGAATCGATAAACGCTAGGACGCGCTGCAGTTCTTTTTCTGTTTGAACGCGAGAGGAAGAAACAGCGGCGATTCCGAAGCTGGTTCTTTGCCAGGTGTCCTGATAGCCAATCTCCGAAATCGAAACATTGAACTTGTTTTGAACCCTGGTTAAAACCCGCTTAAGAACGGCACGCTTTTCTTTTAGCGATCCTGCATCATAAATGATGCATTCACACTCCGCAAATCCGATCACGTTCTTTCAATTTCTTGCATGACAAACGCTTCAAGGATGTCACCTTCACGAATGTCATTGTATTTCTTAATTGTAATACCACATTCATAGCCTTGTGAAACTTCTTTCACATCGTCTTTAAAGCGTTTCAGAACATCTACTTCGCCTTCAAAGATGACGACGCCGTCACGAATTAAACGGAGGCCGCTGTCGCGCGTAATGGTTCCTTCAGTAACATATCCGCCGGCAATTGTACCGATTTTAGATACTTTGAATGTTTGGCGTACTTCTACTTGACCAATTACTTTTTCTTCATATTCAGGATCAAGCATACCTTTCATGGCAGCTTCAATCTCGTCGATTACTTTGTAAATGATACGGTGAAGTCGAATATCTACATTTTCAGCTTCAGCCGTACTCTTAGCATTTCCGTCCGGTCTCACATTAAACCCGATAACAATTGCATTGGAAGCAGATGCCAAGATAATGTCTGATTCAGTAATCGCACCAACGCCTGTATGGATGATTTTCACTTTAACGCCTTCTACTTCAATTTTTTGAAGTGCAGCCGTTAAAGCTTCAGCAGATCCTTGAACGTCAGCTTTTACGATGAGGTTGATGTCTTTTACATCACCTTGCTTAATTTGCTCGAATAAGTCATCAAGACTGAGCTTCGCTTTATCGCTGCGCTGCTCTTCAAGCTGTTTCGAAGCACGGGCTTCACCGACAGAACGAGCTGTTTTTTCATCCTTAAAGACAAGGAATTGGTCTCCCGCTTGAGGGACATCATTCAAACCGGTAATTTCAACCGGAGTTGACGGGCCGGCAGTTTTCACACGGCGGCCAATGTCGTTGACCATTGCACGGACACGGCCAAATGTATTGCCGACTACGATCGGATCACCGACATGCAGTGTTCCAGTCTGTACGAGCAACGTCGCAACTGACCCTCTGCCTTTATCGAGTTCAGCTTCAATAACCGTTCCTTTTGCCTGACGGTTCGGATTCGCTTTCAGTTCCTCTACCTCACTGACAAGCAAAATCATTTCAACGAGCTCATCAATGCCTTTTCCAGTTAAAGCAGAAAGCGGCACAAAAATGGTTTCTCCGCCCCAAGCTTCAGGGACAAGTCCGTATTCCGTCAGTTCTTGCATCACACGGTCAGGGTTTGCGGATTCTTTATCTATTTTATTCACAGCTACGATGATTGGAACCTCTGCTGCTTTTGCATGGTTAATCGCTTCAACTGTTTGCGGCATGACACCGTCATCGGCAGCTACGACAAGAATCGTAATATCAGTTACTTCTGCACCGCGTGCACGCATTGTTGTAAATGCGGCGTGGCCCGGTGTATCCAAGAACGTGATTTTCTTGCCGTTCTCTTCAATTTGATAAGCGCCGATATGCTGAGTGATTCCGCCTGCTTCTCCTTCAACAACCTTTGTTTTACGGATGCTGTCAAGAAGCGTTGTTTTCCCATGGTCAACGTGGCCCATGATTGTCACGACAGGAGGACGAATTTCAAGATCCTCTTCATTATCAGGCTCTTCGTATTTTTCCAGCTCTGTTTCTTCAAGCACAATGACCTCTTCTGTTTCAACACCATATTCTGATGCAATGAGTTCGATTGTGTCTTTATCAAGCTCTTGGTTAATGGTTGCCATTACGCCAAGAAGCATCAGCTTTTTAATGAGTTCTGAAGGCTCTTTGCCAAGCTCTTCAGCAAGTGCGCCAACTGTTAAAGTGCCAGAGAATGTAATTTTCTCAGGAAGCTCTTTTTTCGGCTTTACAGGCTTTTGCTGATGTTGGTTTTTATTGTTGTTGTTGTTGTTGCGTTTATTTTTTTTGTTGTTGTTATTCTTCTTGTTTTTGTTAAATTGATTATTCTGCACGTCATTCTTCTTTCCGTCTCGAATTTTATTTGGTTGATTTCCAGCTGATTGCTGATTAACCCCTTGTGGCTGTTTGTTTTTGTTCGTTTCTGCTGGCTTTTGAGATTTAGCAGCTGCGCCGCCTTTTTTATATTTGGCATCAAGCTTTTTAATGGCCTTTTCTTCAAGCATGGCCATGTGATTATTCACTTCTAAATCCATGTTCTTCAGTGCGGTCAAAATTTCCTTACTTGAAACATTTAACGCTTTTGCATATTCGTATACTCTCATTTTAGCCATTCGTTCACCCCCAAAAATATTAATCGAGCAAGCTGATCAGCTTATTCGCAAAACCTTGGTCAGTGACGGCGACAACGACACGGGCTTCTTTACCGATAGAGCGTCCAAGAACCGCGCGACTCTCGACTTTTTTATAAGGGACTTTATAATAATTGCACTTGTCAGTTACTTTTTTTGCTGTGTTAGATGATGCATCCTCTGTAAGCAGGACAAGCTTTGCACGCGCATTCCTGATTTCTTTTATTACCAAGTCTTCGCCTGACACGACCTTACGAGCTCGATTGGCCAGACCCAGCAAGGGAAACCATTCCATTCCAGACATTTTATTTTTTCACCTTTTCCGCCAGTTCCAGCAATTCATCGAAAATCTGGTAATCGATTTGTGATTGAAATTGATTTTGCAAAGTGTTTTTCTTTTTTGCTGCTAAGATGCACTCTTTATCCAGCGTTAAATAAGCACCCCGCCCATTCTTTTTTCCGGTCGGGTCTACTGAGATTTCGCCTTCTTTCGACCGTACAACTCGGATCAGTTCCTTTTTAGGCTTCATTTCACCAGTCACTACACATTTGCGTAATGGGATCTTTTTGTGTTTATTCACCTAAAGTCACCTCTTATTCATCCGATTCAGCAGTTTCAGGCTCCGTAAAGAGCGGCTCATCATCTTCTTCAAGTTCTCTCGGATAGATTCCAAGTTCTCTTGCGTCCGTTTCGCTCTTAATATCAATCTTCCAGCCTGTCAGTTTAGCAGCTAAGCGTGCGTTTTGTCCTCTTTTGCCAATTGCCAGAGACAGCTGGTAATCAGGAACAATAACAGTTGTCGCTTTTTCTTCTTCATTAACAATGACATCAAGCACTTTGGAAGGGCTGAGCGCATTCGCGACAAATTCTACAGGATCACTGGACCAGTTGACAATGTCAATTTTTTCACCTTTTAATTCATTGACGATTGCTTGCACACGCTGGCCTTTAGGCCCTACGCATGAACCGACAGGATCCACGTCAGGATCATCTGTGCGAACAGAAATTTTTGAACGGTCGCCGGCTTCTCTGGCAACAGATTTTAGCTCGACAGTTCCATCATAAATTTCAGGCACTTCAATTTCAAACAAACGCTTTAACAGGCCTGGATGTGTTCTTGACACATAAATCTGCGGGCCCTTCGTTGTTTTTTCTACTTTTGTGATATATACCTTAATGCGGTCATGGGGCTTGTAGCTTTCATTCGGCATTTGCTCATTAACCGGCAGCAAGGCTTCTATTTTGCCTAAAGACACGTAGATAAATTTATTGTCCAGACGCTGAACGATCCCTGTCATGATGTCTTCTTCACGGTCGATAAATTCAGAATAAATCACACCGCGCTCAGCTTCGCGCACACGCTGTGTGACGACCTGCTTCGCTGTTTGAGCAGCTATGCGCCCGAAATCCTTAGGTGTAACTTCGATTTCGACGACATCGCCGACCATATATTCCGGATGGATGCCCTGCGCCTCTTCAATTGAGATCTCTAATCTCTGGTCGTATACTTCGTCAACGACATCTTTTCTTGCAAATACACGGATGGAGCCAGTTTCACGGTTTAGATCCACCCGTACATTTTGCGCTTGATTAAAATTCCGCTTATAAGCAGAAATTAACGCAGCTTCGATTGCTTCGATGATAATTTCTTTACTGATGCCTTTTTCTTTTTCAAGAATCGTGAGAGCATCTAATAATTCACTGCTCATTTAACGGTCTCCCCCCTTAAAACATTTGTATTCATTAGAATGTAACAGCTAATCTTGCATTAGCTATCTTTTCATACGGAATATTGATCCGTTTCTTTCTTGTTTTGATCGTGATCTCAACTGTCACTGTTTGTCCATCAAATTCAGCCAGTTCACCTTCAAACACTTTTACGCCGTCAATAGGCTCATACGTCTTAATGTATACGTTTTTTCCTAGTGATTTTTCGAAATCGGCTTTTTTCTTTAGCGGACGCTCAGCTCCTGGAGATGAGACTTCAAGAAAGTAATTTTGGCTGATTGGGTCTGCCTCATCAAGCTTTTCGCTTAAAGCTTCGCTTACTTTGGCACATTCCTCAATATCCACACCGTCATCGGAATCAATAAACACGCGAAGGAACCAGCTTTGGCCCTCTTTGACAAATTCAATGTCAACGAGTTCCAGCTGAAGGCTGTCTACGATTGGCTGAGCCATTTCTTGAACGGTGTCAGTCACTTTTTTGCTCATGTTCTTCTTCCTCCTTGTGCTGTCGATCTCATATTCGTCTCGTCACTCTGCATAAAAACCCTGCTTTTAAAGAGCAGGGGCTAAAAAGTAAACGATGAACATGTCGAGACAAAATTCTCCTGTTCAATACAAAAGAGCGGG
The DNA here is from genome assembly GCF_059422205.1 of Bacillus sp. GW821-FHT01G09. Classification (NCBI taxonomy): domain Bacteria; kingdom Bacillati; phylum Bacillota; class Bacilli; order Caryophanales; family Bacillaceae; genus Bacillus; species Bacillus sp. GW821-FHT01G09. The sequence continues at coordinate 782,675 of NZ_JBWKWL010000002.1, read as the reverse complement.
TTTCCCCACTCTTTGCCTCGGTAATCGTTAGCATTTCCAATAAAACTATACCATAACCATATTTTTATTGCAAATGGATATACGCTTACCTTCATACCTAAGCAAGTGACAGAAACTCTAATATTACGATGGCACTTTTTGCGCTTATGTATGCATAGAAGCAGAATTTCTGAGAAATTCTGCTTTCCATATTAGAACAGTGACAATTGGTTTTGATCAGGCAGTGATTCCAGACAGCCATGGCGATCTAAGTACTCTAAAATCGTTTTTGATACTTTCCCTCTCTTTTGCAAATCTTCTTTTGAGAGGAATTCGCCTTCTTCGCGAGCTTTTACAATGTTCAAAGCAGCGTTCGTCCCTAATCCTGGAATAGAGTTAAACGGCGGAATAAGACTGTTGCCGTCAATAATAAACTCTGTAGCGCTGGAGCGATATAAATCGACTTTTTGGAATGAATAGCCTCTCTCACACATCTCAAGCGCTAATTCTAAAACAGTCAGAAGGTTCTTTTCCTTCGGTGAAGCATCAAGTCCTTTAGCGTTTATATCCTCCATTACCGCTCTGATTGCTGTAGAGCCCTTGATCATTGTATCGATATCAAAGTCATCTGCACGAACGGTAAAATAAGCCGCATAATACAAAAGAGCATGATGCACTTTAAAGTAAGCAATGCGGACTGCCATTAAGACATATGCCGCGGCGTGGGCTTTCGGGAACATGTATTTAATCTTTTTACAGGAATCAATATACCAGTCTGGGACATTGTTATTTTTCATTTCTTCTTCCCATTCAGGCGTTAATCCTTTTCCTTTACGCACGAATTCCATGATTTTAAAGGCAAGGGACGGTTCAAGGCCTTGATAGATTAAATAAACCATAATGTCATCACGGCAGCCGATAACCTCACTCAGCTCACAAATATTATTGTGGATGAGCTCCTGTGCATTGCCAAGCCATACATCAGTTCCGTGAGACAAGCCTGAAATCTGAACGAGCTCAGAAAAAGTGGTCGGCTTTGTATCTTCAAGCATCTGCCGGACAAATCGGGTTCCGAATTCAGGAATTCCAAGAGTGCCCGTTTTACAGCCAATCTGTTCTTCAGTCACACCGAGTGATTCGGTTCCCTGGAAGATCTTCATCACTTCAGGATCATCCGTCGGAATTGTTTTCGGATCTATTCCGCTTAAGTCTTGAAGCATCCGAATAACAGTCGGGTCATCGTGTCCGAGAATATCAAGTTTTAACAGGTTGTCATGGATGGAGTGGAAATCAAAATGAGTCGTTTTCCACTCTGAACCTGTGGCATCTGCCGGGAACTGGATCGGTGAAAAATCATAAATATCCATATAATCCGGAACTACGATAATACCGCCAGGGTGTTGTCCAGTTGTACGTTTTACACCTGTGCATCCCTGTACGAGCCGATCTATTTCGGCACCGCGCATATGAAGATTGTTGTCTCCGGCATAGCCTTTTACATAACCGTAGGCTGTTTTTTCTGCCACTGTGCCTATTGTTCCCGCACGATATACATTGTCTTCCCCGAACAATACTTTTGTGTAATTGTGTGCTTGCGGCTGATATTCCCCTGAGAAGTTCAAATCGATATCAGGTACTTTGTCCCCTTTAAATCCTAAGAACGTTTCAAATGGAATATCATGGCCGTCTTTTTTCAAAGGCGTTCCGCAATGAGGACATGTCTTGTCAGGCAGGTCAAAACCAGAACCGACAGAACCGTCATTAAAGAACTCAGAATGCTGACACTCAGGACAAACATAGTGCGGCGGCAGCGGGTTTACCTCAGTAATCTCAGTAAGTGTCGCAACTAATGAAGATCCTACGGAACCACGGGAACCAACGAGATACCCGTCATCTAGTGAACGTTTTACAAGTTTGTGAGAGATCAAGTAAATAACAGCAAATCCGTGGCCAATAATACTCTTTAACTCTTTTTCAATCCGCGCTTCGACAATTTCAGGCAGCTCTTCCCCGTAAATGCTTCTTGCACGCTGATAGCTCATTTCTCTGATCTCTTCATCAGCGCCTTCGATTTTCGGCGTATATAAATCATCTTTAATCGGCTTGATGTCATCAACTAAAGAAGCAACCTTTTGGGTATTGGTGACTACGATCTCCTTCGCTTTTTCTTCACCTAAGAAAGAAAAAGCTTCAAGCATTTCGTCTGTCGTTCTGAAATGCACTTTCGGCAGTTCATGCCTATTCAGCGGATTTGCCCCGCCTTGTGAGGATATTAAAATCTTTCTGTAGATTTTATCCTCATCATTCAAGTAATGAACATTTCCCGTAGCAACAACCGGTTTATTAAGCTTTTCCCCCAGCTTCGTGATATTCGCAATAATTTCTTTCAGCGCTTTTTCATCACGGACCAGTTCAAGCTCCAGCAAGTGACGATACACTTCAGGCGGCTGAACCTCAAGGTAATCATAGAATGACGCGATATCTTCCACCTCTTCAGGCGATTTTTGCATCATTCCCTCAAAAACCTCTCCCCTGTCACAGGCAGAACCGATCAGCAACCCTTCCCTGTATTTCTCAAGCTGAGATCTCGGAATACGCGGCACTCTGTAAAAATAATGAATATGAGAAAGTGACACAAGCTTAAATAAATTTTTAAGTCCCGTGCTGTTCACGGCAAGTAATGTTGCATGATACGGTCTTGATCTTTGATAAGCATTGGACTGACCCATATTTTCATTCAACTCATCATGGTACTGAATGCCTTTTTCAGCTGCGTCTTTCAGCATTTTCAGAAGCAAATAAGCGGTTGCCTCAGTATCATAGATCGCACGGTGATGCTGTGTGAGTTCGATATCAAACTTTTTACAAAGTGTGTTCAACCGGTGGTTCTTAAATTCCGGATAGAGAAAACGTCCAAGTTCAAGCGTATCAATGACTGGGTTTTTAGCTTTTTCGACTTCAAGAAGCTTTTTATAGGCTACATTTAAGAATCCCATATCAAAGCTTGCATTATGAGCGACAAGAATATCATCGCCAATCCATTCTCTGAAATCTCTTATTACATCTACGACATCCGGAGCGTCTTGTAGCATATCATCTGTGATCCCTGTCAGCTCTATGATTGTGGCGGAAAGCGGACGATGCGGGTTCGCAAACGCCTCAAATTTATCAATAATTTCTCCGCCTTTTACTTTTACTGCAGCCAGCTCAATAATGGTATCGTATACAGCAGACAATCCTGTCGTCTCAACGTCAAAAACAACATATGTTTCTTCTTCGAGCAGACGATGTGCGGCATTATAAGCAATTGGCACGCCATCATCCACGAGATTCGCTTCCATCCCGTAAATCATTTTAATTCCATGCTTTTTGGCCGCAGAATACGCATCAGGGAAGGATTGAACGACAGCATGGTCGGTCAAAGCGATGGCCTCATGCCCCCATTTTTTCGCTTGTTCGACAAGCTTTCCGATACCCGTAACAGCATCCATTTGGCTCATTGGGGAATGAAGATGCAATTCCACTCTTTTTTCTCCTTCAGGTGCTGAATCTTCACGGGTTTTTGCTTTTATTTCGTTTACGTCATTTGCGATCATGACAAGGTCTCTGACAAATGTATCATTTTGAATGCTTCCGCGTGCTTTTACCCACATTCCTTTTTTCAGAGACTTCATCAGTGCCGCATCTTCTTTTTCACGTGCAAACATTTTGATCAAAATACTATTTGTATAGTCTGTAATTTTGAAGATACACAGCGTGCGCCCGCTCTTCAGCTCGCGCGTCTCCACATCAAACACATAACCTTGGACCGTAATTCTCCGTTCTTCGTCCATGATGCTGTCAAGTGTCCGGATTTCCTCGTTATCTTTAATTTGATAACCGATAACAAGAGGACCAGATGGTGCTTGGTCTTCATCACTTTCTTTATCTTTCTTCTCCATTTCAATCAAGGCCTGCATAGCACGCTCTTGGTCTTCCGCAAGCTTTTGCTCCCGAAACTTTTGAACTTCCTGCTCGGATACAAATATTTCAGCATCAAGCTGAAGATCCGGAAAGCCAAATTGACGGTAGCCTGCTTGTATCATGGAACTGTATTTGTTCTTTAAAGCAGCCGCTTCTGTATCGGTTTTGGTTTTGACAATCAGTTTATTGCCCTTCAGCTTCGGTTTTTGCTGGTTTAAAAGATTGATAATCGGCGGCGAAATGCCCTGCAGTTCTTCAATGCAGCGTGACCAGTAGTCTTGAATGATACTTTCACTGACCTCGGCATCCTGAACTTCAATTGAAGATGTTACTTTTGCTATGTGGGCGAACGATTGCGTCAGCCTCGTTGTTAATGTGTCATATATTTGAAAAGGCAGCAAAGATTTAAATTGAAAATGAAAATGCCAAGACTTAGAAGCTTTGTGAATTGTCAGCTTTTTAATCTCGCCATGTTCAAAGTATGTCATGAAGGTATCATCTGTCATATTAATCTGCTGCAGAAGAATTTGAAACTGCCTTCTGTTTACTGATAACTGTTCCATTAAGACAGTATCCCTCCCTAAAAACATCATAAGTGAAGGTACCTCAGGCAATGAGGTACCTTCTATTATTTCTATTTTAACATGTTTTTTGATAAATCGTTATGGTGATTACTGCTTGCTGATAAACGCAGATAATTCGTCTACTGAGATCTCAGTTGACTCACCAGTTTGACGAATTTTCACTTCGACGATTCCTTCGTCAGCCCGTTTTCCGACAGTGATACGGATTGGAAGGCCGATTAGATCTGAATCAGCGAATTTTACGCCGGCACGCTCAGCACGGTCATCATAGAGCACTTCATAGCCTTCCGCTTTTAAATCGGCATACAGCTTTTCAGCAAGCTCTCTTTGCCCATCGTTTTTCATGTTCAAAGCAAGAATATGAAGATCGTACGGCGCAACGCTTTTTGGCCATATTAAGCCTTTTTCGTCGTGATGCTGTTCAGCAATAGCAGAAAGCGTTCTTGACACACCGATTCCGTAACAGCCCATCAGCATTGGCTGCGCGCGTCCGTTTTCATCTAAATATGTCGCATTCATCGCTTCTGAATAGCGTGTTCCGAGCTTAAAGACTTGTCCGACTTCGATTCCCTCAGCAAAACGGATCGTTCCCTTGCCGTCTGGTGAAGGATCACCTTCTTTAATAAAACGAAGATCAGCAAATTCTTTAATTTGCGCGTCACGATTCACATTGACATTTTTATAATGATGATCTCCTTCATTTGCCCCGGCAACAGCATTAACCATTGCTTTCACAGCTTGATCGGCATATACTTCCACATCCTGATGAATACCGACAGGGCCTACAAAGCCTGGCTCTGTTCCGAGCTGCTGAATGACCTCTTCATGTGTGGCAAGCTCTACAACTTCTGCATGAAGCAAGTTTTTCACTTTAATATCGTTAACTTCATGATCCCCTCTTACAAGCACTAAGACAAAACGGTCATCAGCTTTAAACAATACTGACTTAATGCACGCTTCAGCCGAAACCTGCAAGAACGCAGTCAGTTCTTCGATTGTTTTCACGTTAGGCGTATGAACCTTCTCTAGAGCTTTAGGCTCTTCATCTGAAGGAACTTCCTGGTGAAGAACTTCTGCCATCTCGATATTAGCCGCGTACTGTGATTCATCAGAATATGCAATCGTATCCTCTCCGATCGCAGAAAGTGCCATAAATTCGTGCGTATCCTTTCCTCCCATTGCGCCTGAATCAGCGATAACAGGTCTTACATTAATGCCGCAGCGTGCAAAAATATTAGAATAGGCCTCGTACATTTTTTGATACGTTTCATCCAGGCTCTCTGCAGATGCATGGAAAGAGTACGCATCTTTCATAATAAATTCGCGGCCTCTTAACAAACCGAAGCGAGGACGTTTTTCATCTCTGAACTTAGACTGAATTTGATAAAGAGTCAGAGGGAGACGCTTATAAGATTTAACCTCATCGCGAACAAGCGAAGTGATAACCTCTTCATGCGTTGCCCCTAAAGCAAATTCACGGCCATGACGGTCTTTTAGTCTCATTAGTTCGGGACCATACGTATACCATCTGCCTGATTCCTGCCATGTCTCTGCCTGCTGCAATGCGGGCATGAGCATTTCTACGGCATCAATTTTCTCCATTTCCTCTCGAACAATCTGCTGAATGTTTTGAATCACCTTATACGCAAGAGGCATATAGCTGTATACCCCGCTCGTATTCTGTCTGATAAATCCTGCTCTCAGAAGAAGCTGATGACTTTTTGCTTCGGCATCAGCTGGAACTTCACGGAGCGTAGGAATAAGCGTCAAGCTTTGTCTCATTTCTTCGCACCTCTGATTGATTTACTTTTCGTTTACAAAAACAGCCGCTGGATATCGTTCCATGTGACAACCAGCATAAGAAGCATTAAGAAAGCTACTCCGATAAACACAACAAATGCTTCTTTTTCCCTGTTAATCGGTTTGCCCCGAATCGCTTCAATAAATAGAAACAACAGTCTTCCTCCGTCAAGTGCCGGAATCGGAAGCAGGTTGACAATCCCAAGGTTAATGCTTAAAAACGCCGCAAACTGAAATAAGTTCACTATCCCTGTTTTCGCCACTTGGTCTGTCATGTCATATATGCCGACAGGACCTGACAGCATATCGAGTTTAAATTGGCCTGTTACTAATTTGCTCAGATTGGTTAAAATGGCTTTGGTGACATCAACTGTTGATGTCGCGCCGTAAGCAACCGCTGAGAGTACGCCTTTTTCAGTCGGCGCATAGGAACCGAAACGTCCGATTGTTTTTTTGTTCTCATCTTTAACAGCTTCCGGAGTCACCGAAATATGAAGCGTTTTGTTATCTCTTTTTACTGCAACGTCCATTTCTTTATCCGGGTTTTCTTTTACAGCGGAGACAATGTCAGTCCAAGACCTCATTTTCTCTCCGTTTATGCTTTGGATATAATCCCCTTCTTTTAGCCCTGCTTCAGCCGCCCGTCCATTGTCTGTCAGCTGCCCGAGCATAGGTTCATTTGACGGTACGCCTTGAATCAGCCCAAGCATCACTAAAATGACGTAAGCTAAAATAAAGTTCATAATCGGCCCTGCAGCAATTGCTTTAATCCGCTGCCACACAGGTTTGGAACCAAATTGGCGATTATACGGCGCAATCTGCACTTCTTCTCCGTCTACAATAAAAAAGGATGTTTCGCTGACAGTAAAGCTGGAAAGTTCGTCCTCTTTCCCCTGTTCATAACCGGTGATCTTCATGTCATGCTCTAGATCCGCTGTTTCCACTTCAATGACTAAAGCATCCGGATATTTTTCCTTTTGATTGATGATGACTTTCTCAACTTGATCTTCTTTATTAAACAGAAGCCCGACCGTGTATCCGGGTTTCACCTCAATCATTTCCGGATCTTCGCCGGCCATACGAACAAATCCGCCGACCGGAAGCAGCCTGATCGTATAGACTGTTTCATTTTTTTTGAAAGAAAAAATCTTTGGACCGAAGCCGATCGCAAATTCACGGCAGAGAATTCCCGCTCTTTGGGCTAGCAATAAATGGCCCAGTTCATGGAAGAAAACGAGCGTTCCGAAAATAATGATAAACGCTATAACTGTATTCACGAACATACCACCTTATGTGAGTATTGAATTGACGTATCCCCGGGTATCTTTGTCCACTTCTTGAATGTCCGCCAGGCTCGGTTTTTTCAGTAATTGATGGCGGGTTAGTGCCTTTTCGATACAGTCTTCAATAGCCAAAAACGGTATCTTGCCAGCTAAAAAGGCAGCGACAGCTACTTCGTTTGCCGCATTTAGCACTGTCGGCATTGTTCCTCCTATTTTACCTGATTCAAAAGCAAATTGTAAGCATCGGAACCTGTCAAAATCAGCTTTCTCAAAATGAAGGCTGCCGATTTCCCATAATTCAAGCCTTTTCGCATCTGGTAATGGCAATCGGTCAGGATAAGTGAGCGCATATTGAATGGGGACTCTCATATCCGGAGTTCCGAGCTGTGCGATCACACTTTTATCATGGAACTCAACCATTGAATGGATGATGCTCTCCTTATGTAAAACCACATCAATTTGTTCATAAGGTATATCGAAAAGCCAGTGTGCCTCGATCACCTCTAATCCCTTATTCATCATTGTAGCCGAATCAATTGTAATTTTTGCACCCATTGACCAGTTTGGATGTTTTAATGCATCTTCAACTGTTACTGATTCGAGCTCCTCCCGCGTCTTGTCCCGAAAACTTCCGCCGGATGCCGTAATGATGAGGCGTTCAATGTTTTTAGCCTGTTCGCCTTGAAGAGCTTGAAAAATGGCTGAATGCTCACTGTCAACAGGCAGCAGCGGAACCTCATATTTCTTAGCATGTTCTTTTACTATATGCCCTGCAGTGACAAGAGTTTCCTTATTTGCAAGCGCAATTGTTTTTTTCTGTTCAATTGCCTTTAATGTCGGGATAAGACCGACGCTTCCAAGCAAAGCGTTGACAACAATGTCAACCTCCTCCATCACTGCTGCTTCTATCAGCCCTTCTTCTCCCAGCCCGATTTGGCATTCAAAAGAAAAAGACATTTGTTTTAATTTATGATATGTATCCAGATCACCGACAGAGACAAACTTCGGCTGAAAGACCTCAATCATTGGAACGGCCTTATCAATATTTCTGCCAAACGACATAGATACCAGCTGAAATTGATCTTGATGTGCACGCAGTACATCAAGAGTCTGTTCGCCGATTGATCCTGTTGCTCCTAAAAGACAAATATTTTTCAAAGTTGCCACTACTCCTATTCTTATTGCTGCATGATCAGTCTCATATTCATATTAGACTTTTTTATGAAAAAAGGGCAAGCAGAAAGTACAAGAAAGGCATGACAAACAAGAAACTGTCAAAACGGTCTAATATACCGCCATGCCCAGGAAGAATATTCCCAGAATCCTTTACATCGTAATGTCTTTTCAACGCGGATTCCACTAAATCTCCCAGTTGTCCAAAAACAGACAAAAACAGCGTGATCAACAGCAGATAGATATACGGGATCGGAAGTTGTGCAACAAGCTGAAAAATCGTCGCCAATACAAGTGCGATGACAATTCCGCCTGCAAACCCTTCCACTGTTTTATTCGGACTGATTTCAGGCCACAGTTTCCGCTTCCCAAGCGATTTACCGACAAAATAGGCACCGGAATCGGTGGACCAAATGACAACACACGCATAAAAAATGTATGTTAATCCGTATTGGTCAAGATTTCTGATTTCGATAAAATAATGAAAACACATTCCGATGTAAATTGCTGCAAGCGTAATAAATCCGACTTCATCAAAAGTAAAGGTGTTCTTGACCAACACTGTGTAAGTCAGCAATAGCAATACCGCAAATAAAGCGATTTCCATTTTGGAAATTCCGTCCGCTTCAAAAAACGAATACTGGCTTGGCAATAAGAACATCCACAATAATAAAAGACCGATCAAACCAGGCAGTGAAACCAGCTTCAGCTTTTTCATCCGTAAAAGTTCAAAAAGCGCCACACTGCCCATAGCATAAATTAATATGGTGAACGGCAATTTCCCGACAATAACCAAAAATAAAAATACAATTGCTGCCAGAACACCTGTCAAAATTCTTTGTTTCATGTCCACCATCCTCTAAATTCCGCCAAACCTCCGGCCTCTCTGCTGAAACTCTCCTAACGCCTGCAAGAAGTGATCTTCTTTAAAGTCAGGCCACAAGACGTCAGTAAAGACAAATTCACTGTAGGCAACCTGCCATAGCATAAAATTACTCAGCCTTATCTCGCCGCTCGTTCGAATTAAAAGTTCAGGATCCTGCAAAGATTCAGTCATCAAATAAGTAGAAAAAAGCGATTCATCAATGTCTTCAATATTCAAAGAGCCTTCCTTCACTTTTTCCGCGAGTGATTTTGCAGCACTGACAATTTCAGTACGGCCTCCATAGTTAAGAGCAAAATTAAGGATCATTCCGTCGTTTTGCGCCGTGTCCTGTACAGCTTTTTCAATCGCACGTAATGTGTGCGCCGGCAAAGCCGTTTCATCCCCAATGATCCGAACCTGTACATTTTCCTCAACAAGCTCTGGAAGATACGTATTCAAAAATTCTTCCGGAAGCTTCATTAAAAAATCGACTTCCATTTTCGGTCTTTTCCAGTTTTCTGTTGAAAATGCATACAATGTCAGTACTTTGACACCTAATTCGTTTGCGAGCTTCGTGGTCCTTTTTACCACCTTCATCCCTTCATGGTGGCCTGCAATTCTGGGAAGAGAGCGTTTTTTAGCCCAACGGCCATTTCCATCCATGATAATGGCGATGTGTTCGGGAATTTCTCCCTTAAGTATGTCTTCTTTTGTATAACGTTCTAAGTTGGAAGCCGCAGTTTGCTGATTCTTCCAATTTTTGAGTATGTTGAGCATGAGATTCCTCCGTCACCCAAAAAGGTTACATTCCCTGCTGATAATCAATGTAATCAACAGTATTAACAAAAAAACCCCCTGTAAACATGAGAGGGTCTTTTCACTATTATCTATTGTACATAGTTTTTCATTAAACTTCCATGATTTCTTTTTCTTTGTCTTTTGTGACACTGTCAATTTTTGACACATATTCATCTGTCAGTTTTTGAACGTCTTCAGTGGAAGCACGCAGTTCATCCTCAGTAATGTCTCCGTTTTTCTCAAGTTTTTTGAGATCATCGTTAGCATCACGGCGAACGTTACGAACAGCTACTTTTGCTTCTTCAGCATATTTTTTTACAACTTTCACTAATTCTTTCCGTCTCTCTTCTGTTAGTGCCGGAATTGCAATTCGAATCATATTGCCGTCACTTGTTGGTGTAAGACCTAAATCAGCTTTTAAAATCGCTTTTTCGATATCGCCGATTGCTGTTTTGTCGTATGGTGTGATAACGAGCATACGAGCTTCAGGCACGTTAATAGAAGACAACTGATTTAAAGGTGTCTGCGCTCCGTAATATTCAACCGTTACTTTATCTAATAATGATGGATTTGCACGCCCTGCGCGTACAGTAGCCAATTCGCGCTGATAAGCAGCAATTGCTTTTTCCATTTTTTCTTTTGTTTGAGTTAATACTTCTTTTGACACGTTATTTCCCCCTCACGATCGTTCCGATTGATTCACCGATAACGGCACGTTTGATATTTCCTTCTTCCATAATAGAAAAGACGATAAGCGGAATGTCATTGTCCATGCATAAAGAGGAAGCTGTTGAATCCATGACTTCCAGGCCGTCTTTAAGAACGTCAAGATAAGAAAGTGATTCATACTTAACAGCTGATTCATCTTTTCTAGGATCAGCATTATACACACCGTCAACGTTATTTTTAGCCATTAAAATAACGTCTGCCTCAATTTCAGCAGCCCGCAGTGCAGCTGTCGTATCAGTTGAGAAATATGGGTTTCCTGTGCCCGCAGCGAAAATAACGACACGTTTTTTCTCTAAGTGGCGTATCGCTTTTCTTCTTATGTACGGTTCAGCAACTTGTCTCATTTCAATGGATGTTTGCACTCTGGACTGGATTCCGAGTGTTTCCAAGCTGTCTTGAAGAGCAAGCGAATTCATTACTGTCGCCAGCATTCCCATATAGTCAGCAGTCGCGCGGTCCATGCCCAGGTCACTTCCTGTTTTTCCGCGCCATAAGTTGCCGCCGCCTACTACAACAGCCACTTCGACTTCAAGCTCAGCGATTTCTTTCACTTGCTTTGCAATGGATTGAATGACAGTCGGGTTAATTCCATTTCCCTGTTCTCCTGCCAATGCTTCCCCGCTAAGCTTTAATACGATACGTTTGTATTTTGGTTTTTCCATGATAACCTCCAAGTGTAAACATTGCCGTTTTCTATTATGCAAGAGAAAAAAAGGTTTGTAAATATAGTTTTAAAAATAGGGAACACAAAATGTGTCCCCTATACTGCCTGAAAAGACGCGACTTAGCCGCGAAATCTTTTCACCATTATTTTTTCACTTGGTTCATTACTTCTTCAGCAAAGTTTTCTTGACGTTTTTCGATGCCTTCTCCAACTTCATAGCGGACAAAAGTTTGAACAGTAGCGTTTTTCGCTGCAATAACTTGTTTCACTTTTTCATCTGGGTTTTTAACGAACGCTTGGTCTAATAGACAAATTTCTTCGAAGAATTTGTTCAGACGGCCTTCAACCATTTTCGCTACGATGTTTTCAGGTTTGCCTTCTTGGAGGGCTTGCTGAGTTAAGATTTGACGCTCATGATTTGTTTCTTCTTCAGATACTTGATCACGAGAAATGTAACGAGGGTTAACTGCAGCAACGTGCATTGCGATATCTTTCGCAGTTTCTTCATCAGTTGTACCGTTGAGAACAGTTAATACACCGATGCGGCCGCCCATGTGAAGGTACGCACCGAATGCAGAGCTGTCGTCTTTTGTAAGAACTGTAAAGCGACGAAGAGTGATTTTCTCACCGATTTTAGCAACTGCGCTTGTGATGTACTCTTCAACAGTTGAGCCATTTTCCATTTTTTGACCCATTGCTTCTTCAACATCTGCTGGCGTGTTTGCAAGAAGGTGGTCAGCTAAAGTGTTAAGAAGCTCTTTGAAGCCTTCGTTTTTCGCAACGAAATCAGTTTCAGAGTTTACTTCTAGGATAACGCCTTTGTTACCGTCAGTTTTAATAAGGGTAGAACCTTCTGCTGCGATACGGTCAGCTTTTTTCGCTGCTTTTGCAATCCCTTTTTCTCTTAAAAGGTCAATGGCTTTGTCCATATCTCCGTCAGTTTCAGTTAACGCTTTTTTACAATCCATCATGCCCGCGCCAGTTTTTTCACGCAGTTCTTTTACTTGCTGTGCAGTAATTGCCATTTGTATTCCTCCTTATATGTTTAAACAAGAGTATGTATATTACACATTTTTCTTGAAAAAAGGTGATAAAAGGCAGTCCCTCTTATCACCTTTTGAATAGGTTACGCAGTTGTTGTTTCTGTTTCTGGTGCAGTTTCTTCAGCAACTTCCGCTTCTTCTTCGCCTTGCTTCGCTTCTAAGATTGCATCTGCCATTTTAGAAGTTAGAAGTTTAACAGCGCGGATAGCGTCATCGTTCGCTGGGATAACAACATCGATTTCATCTGGATCACAGTTAGTATCTACGATACCGATGATAGGGATGTTTAATTTGCGAGCTTCCGCAACAGCGATGCGCTCTTTGCGAGGATCGATGATGAATAATGCATCAGGAAGATCCTTCATATCTTTAATTCCGCCTAGGAATTTTTCAAGACGCTCTAATTCTTTTTTCAATTGAACGACTTCTTTTTTAGGAAGTACATCAAACGTACCGTTTTCTTGCATTTTTTCAATGTCTTTAAGACGTTTAATACGTTTTTGGATTGTTTCGAAGTTTGTTAATGTACCGCCCAACCAGCGTTGGTTGACATAGTACATGCCAGAGCGTTGAGCTTCTTCTTTAACAGAATCTTGAGCTTGTTTTTTTGTTCCGACGAAAAGGATTTTTCCGCCTTCAGCAGCAAGATTTTTAGTGAAGTTGTAAGCTTCCTCTACTTTTTTGACTGTTTTTTGAAGGTCAATGATGTAGATTCCGTTACGCTCCGTGAAAATGTAACGCTTCATTTTTGGGTTCCAACGGCGTGTTTGGTGACCGAAGTGAACACCAGCTTCAAGCAATTGCTTCATAGAAATGACTGACATGTTATTTCCTCCTAATATAATGGTTTTTTTCCTCCGCTTAGGTCATTTTTGTGCAGAACTGCCGCCTGCAGCACCCTCTGCATAAATCGTTAAGCGTGTGTATTTAACACCAAGACATAATATAACACAGCTTTATCCGACAATCAAGAATCCTTTACACCTTTGGAGCGAAATTTTAAAAATAGCTCGATTTCTGTCTTTCCGCTCTTCATTTTCTGGGCAATCTGACTTGCCGAATATCCCTGTTCATATAATTCTATGACCTGGTCTTCAAATGATTGGACCTCACTGTTTACGATCTCTTCCCGACGGTCAACCTCTGTAATCAGACCTTCAATATGTTCAGGAAGATTCTCTGCCTCTTGAACTGGATCCCGCTCTTGATATGTTTCAGAGTGCTGAATGCCTGGTTTTTGGGATTCTTCATCTGATTGACTTGCAGATGAAGCTTTATTTTCTATCAGTTTCTCATTTTCTTCTTTTAATTCAAGCAGAAATGCCGCCAAGGTGTTTTCCGTCTCTTCAAGTATCTGTTTTTGCTGTTTTTCTGTTTCTTTCACTGCAGCGAGCCTCGTATACAGGATAATGACAGCGTACAGAAGAACGCCGTGGAGCGTAAAGCTTAAAAGCCATAATAGTGTTGACATGTTTTTCACTCGCTAACCATGAAATTCATTATTGTATCACTTTTTCCAGCAGATTCTTTAATTTAAATAATGCCTTTGAATGGATCTGAGATATGCGGGACGTAGAGAGATTTAATACTTGTCCGATTTCTGTCAGTGTCAACTCCTCTTTGTAGAACAAACTGACAACCAGCTGTTCTTTTTCAGAGAGTTCGTGAATTTTTTCCGCAAGCTGTGCAATCAGTTCATCCTTCATAATCTTTTCTTCAGGCGGAACATTTTTGTCATCTCTGATCATGACTTGAATGTTTTCCCCGTCATCTTGATCATGGAGCTTTTCATCAATTGACAGCAGATTTGCAAAAAAACCTTCATTCATTGTTGACACGACATCCTGTACCGTCATTCCGAGTTCCTCTGCAATTTCCGCGGGCGATACATTCCGAAGATACCGCTGTTCAAGCTTTTCAATTGCCGCTTCAACCTTCTTTGTTTTTTCGCGTGAGGTTCTGGGCAGCCAATCTTCTTTACGAAGCCCGTCTATGATTGCGCCGCGAATTCTAAACGAGGCGTAGGTATCAAATTTTAAGTCCCGGCTGGGGTCAAATTTTTCAAGGGCATCATATAAACCAAGCATACCAAGGCTCATAAGATCGTCTTTATGCACTGATTTCGGCAGCCCGACAGAAATTCTGCCTACATGATATGTGACAAGCGGCATGTAACGGCGCATTAAGTCGTCACCGGCTTTAGGATCTTTCCACTCTTTCCAGCGCGTCCAAAGCACCTGATCTTCATAATTCAAGGATTGCATTGTTATCCCCCTAATACCTTAATTAAATCGTTTTTTCACCTTGTTTAACAGTTCGAATATGCAGCATGCAGGACTTCGGTTCAAATTCTATCGTCCGGCCGCTTGAGCCGCCCGTATCTTCACTAATAATAGGAATATTAAATAAAGACAGCTGTTCTTTTATCGCTAATACATTTCTCGGTCCGATCTTCATCAAATCATTTGTCGATTTAAATTTAAACATCTCTGATCCGCCGGCCAGCTTTGCTTTTAATGCAAATTTCCGGCATCCCGCTTCTATCAGCATATCAATCGTGGTCTGTACGGCGGTGTCAGCGTACTTAGCCCGGTTGAGCTCGGCAGTTTTCGATAACGTCGAATCCGGAAGCATGACATGAACAAGACCCGCCGTTTGCTTTTCTTTATCATAAAGCACCAGCCCCACACATGAGCCCAAACCAGAGGTCCGGATGGTATCCGGGAAGCGGGCGATCTTCACGTCAGCAATCCCAACCTTTATAACAACAGCCTCAGTTGTACTCATAATGATGCACCTAAGGCGACAAAGAGCTTTTCAAATGAATCATAGTCCGGCAGCATAAACATATGCGCTTTCAGCTCCTGCTGATGGCTTTGGTCAAAAATTGACGTGTCGACAACAATGGCGTGTTCTCCAACCTGACTGAGCTCCATCAGCCCTTCGCTGATCACAGCTCCGAACATGTCCAATGAGACTTCAGGAACACTTGGATAGAGCTGGAGTTTCGTCAAATCCGCCAAAGCTGTTAAATATGACCCCGCTAAAATATTGCCCAGTTCATGCAAAGCGGATGAGCTCATGTGGTCTTCACCTAAGTCCTCTATGTCAAAGTCGGGGTTTCCAATCAGTTCTCTGATAAACTGCTCCGCCTGAAAAAAAGGCATTATAAAGAACATTGAACCCGTTAAATCGCCTTCCATTCTTAAAAAGATGCTGGCAACCGGGACATCGGCGCCGCCGAAAAAATCAACAAGCTCATCAAAAGACAGCAGCTTTGCAAATGGGACTTCCATATCTATCTTTCTATTTAACAGCTGGGCCATTGCAGAGGCGGAGTGGCCGGCGCCTATATTGCCGACTTCCCGCAAAATGTCCATCTGCTCTTCTTTGATTCCATTAAAAATACTCATGTCATAACCCCTTTAAGATTAAGCTTGATCGGGCACAGCGGACTGAGATGATTCTTTATCCAAAACCGCGTTCGCATCAATAATATTTAAGAGTCTGTTCTCTTGTTTCACAATCTGTTCGATCGACACATCCGTATCTTTCTGAACGCCTTCTGGAGCAGATTCTATTTCACTTTCGTGTACGGTAATCACATCATTCGCTTCATCCACAATCCAGCCGACTTCAATATCACGATAAGCAATAATGATAATTCGTGTTTCATCGGTAATTTCATACTCTGGCAAATTCAGGCGTTTTCTTAAATCAATAACCGGAGTCACCACCCCGCGTAAATTGATTACCCCGCAAATATATGGTTCGACGCCAGGTACCCTCGTTGGCTTTTGCCATTTTTCAATTGATTTCACCTGAGTGACGGAAATGGCATATTCTTTGCCATTTACCATAAAGACTATCATTTTTTCGCCTGTTTTAATTTCTGCAGTCATGTGAGACACCTCCTCGAATGGTTAAATAATCAGTGCATTACAATCAATAATGAGCGCTACTTCTCCGTCTCCTAAAATAGTAGCTCCGGAAATTGCAAAGACGTTTGTTAAATAATCTCCGAGTGATTTCAGCACAACTTCCTGCTGGCCAATAAAGGAGTCCACCACAAATGCAGTAGGTTTGTCGCCTTTTTTCACGACAATGATATGGAGCTGTTCCGCATCTTTTCTTGTATCTTCTATTTTAAACTCTTCTTTTAAATAAACGACAGGGACAATATGCCCTCTAAAGTCAATCACTTCACGGTCATGCGTTTGCAAAATGTCTTTTCTGTCAATAACTGCTGTCTCAATGATTGAAGAAATCGGAATGGCAAATGTCTCTTCTTCCAACTTAATCAGCAGAACTGAAATAATAGACAAGGTAAGCGGCAGCTGGATGCTGAATAGAGAGCCTTGGCCCTCGGCTGATTTCACACTTACTGAACCGCCAAGAGATTCCAGTTTGTTTTTTACAACGTCAAGTCCGACACCGCGGCCGGAAATATCAGAAATTTGGTCAGCAGTTGAGAACCCCGGAGCAAAAATCAATTCGTAAATTTGGTTGTCTTCTAAGGTTTCAGCTTCTTTTTCCGTTATGACTCCGCGCTCAAGCGCTTTTTCCAGAATTTTTTTGCGATTAAGGCCTGCGCCGTCATCCTCTACTTCGATAAAGACATGGTTGCCGCTGTGATAAGCTTTAAGCACAACTTTTCCTGATTCCGGTTTTCCCTTTTGCAAACGTGTTTCCGGCGCCTCGATACCATGGTCAATACTGTTTCTGATCAAGTGAACGAGTGGATCTCCGATTTCATCAATTACTGTACGATCCAGTTCAGTTTCCGCACCGATGATCGAGAGTTCAATTTTTTTATTCAGCTCTTTCTGAAGCTGGCGAATCATTCTCGGGAATCTGTTAAAAACGGTTTCAACCGGGACCATTCTCATATTCAGAATAATCGATTGCAAATCTCCGGAAATTCTCGTCATTCGTTCAACCGTTTCAGTCAGTTCATTGTGCTCAAGCTCTTTCGCAATCTGCTCGAGACGCCCGCGGTCAATGACAAGCTCTTCAAATAAGTTCATTAAAGAATCAAGCCTGTCAATGTTGACACGAATTGTTTTAGATCCGCCGGCTGAATGCTTCGCCTGTTCATCGTTTTTAGCAGGCTGTTTTTGTTTCTCCTGCTTCGCAGGTACAGCTGCTGCTGGTGAATCTTCTTGCTTAGATTCTTCAGGCTTTTCGGCTGATGTTAAAGGAGCCCCTTGAATGACTTCAACATGCTCAATTTCCGACACGCCATTGATTAATTGTTCAATGTCTTCCGCTGATTGATGTGTTAAGAAACAAACTTGAAAGTCAGTTCCAAAGTCTTCTGTTTCAAGCACTTCAGCACTTGGAATTGTTTTGGCTACTTCTCCGACTTCATTTAGTTTTTCAAACACCATATAGACACGAACTGCTTTTAACATACAGTTTTCGTTCAGAGAAATCTTGATTTCATATCGTTTGAAGCCTTGCTCCTCCGCTTCTTGTATAACTGTACGTTCAAATTCATCATATTCCCAATCAGATGCTGAACTCTGTGCTTCTGCAGGTTCCGCGGAGGCAGCGGATTCAGCGTGCGCACCATTCACATCAAGCTTGGCACTCACTTCTGAGATATCTCTTTTACCATCCCCGCCATCAATAATAGACTGAACCATTGCTTCCAGGTGATCCAGAGCTTCAAACAAAATATCCAGCCAGTCTGAGGTGACTGCCATGTCTCCGTTTCGGATTGCATCCAGCACGTTTTCAAGCAGATGGGTTAGATGTGCTAAATCCGTGTAGCCCATCGTTGCGCTCATTCCTTTTAATGTATGGGCAGCCCGAAATATATCATGTACGAGCTGAAGGTCAGTCGGGTCTTTCTCTAAAAGGAGAAGCTTTTCATTACATGTTTGTAAATGTTCTTTACTCTCATCAATAAAGACATCTAAATACTGATTCATATCCATTTGAATCACACCCTCTCTTTTTTCACACAGCTTGTGATGGATGCTGCGATATCTTCCACATGTTTAATTTCATGAATGAGACCCGCTTTAACAGCAGCTTTTGGCATCCCATATACGACACATGATTCTTCAGACTCCGCAATGGCTTTCACATTGCCGGCTGTTAGCATGTCCTTTAGCCCTGCAGTGCCGTCACTGCCCATTCCGGTCATGATAACCGCTACTTTTTCATAGTCTGACAGTTTCCCGACAGAACGGAATAAATAATCAGCAGATGGTTTATGACGGCTTGGTGTGTCGAGGTTATCAAGCACAATCTGGAGACCTCCGCTGTTTTTAATAACAGATATGTTTTTTCCGCCCGGTGCTATGTAAACACAGCCATTAAGTGCTGCTTCACCATCTTTTGCTTCTTTTACCTGAATGTCAGATAAATGATTCAGCCGATCAGCCAAAGAAGCAGTAAACCCTTCAGGCATGTGCTGAACGACAACCACTGGTGCGTTCAAATCCTTAGGGAGCTTCGGTATCACCTTTTGTAACGCCCGTGGACCGCCTGTTGATGTGCCGATACACACAATTTGTCTGCCCGTGCCAGGTTTCGGTTTGCTTAATTCAGGCTTAACGACAGCACGCACAATAGGTTCGGGCCGAACTGTCTGGGAAACAGGACGTTTCTGCTTGCCGGAAAGTCCTGCCGCGACGACTCGCTCAACTAATTGTTCTTTAATTTTGTATAGATCCAGAGATATTGAGCCTGATGGCTTTGTGATAAAGTCAAAGGCACCGATCTCCAAACAATTAATTGTGCATTCTTTACCTTTCTCGGTCTGGCTAGACACCATAATGACCGGCAAGTTATAAATCTCAATAATTTTGCGGAGCGTATCTGTCCCATTCATGACCGGCATTTCAACATCAAGAGTAATAACATCCGGTTTTAATAATTCAATCTTCTTAAGCGCTTCTTCTCCGTTTCTCGCAGTTCCGATTACTTCTATCTGCTTTTCCTCGGTCAGAAAATCACTTATCATTTTTCTCATAAAAGCTGAATCATCAACTACAAGCACACGAATCAAATTAAGCCCTCCTCATTAAAAAAGAAGATAATTTCTCAATAAATGTCGGTTTGTCTTCTTTGTGTCTCGTTTCTTCTCTTTCAAACAAGGCGTCCGCTAAAATACGGACTGACCGGCTGGCTTTTGCCTGAGGGCTTTTTATGAAAAAAGGAACCTGTTCGACAACCGCTTTGCTCACGATCACATCGTCAGAAACGGAACCGGCAAACTGAACCTGAACATCCAAAAACATATGAATTGTACGGGAGAGGCGGGCAAAAGCGTCAAGCCCTTCCTTTTGGTCACGGCATCGATTGACAGCCACCTTCATTGAAAGCTTATTTTCTGTCAAAACCAAGTGCTTGACAGCGCTGTATGCGTCCATAATGGCCGTCGGCTCGGGAGTTGTTATAATCAAAATATCTTCTGCTGATAAAATAAAAGGCAGTTGATCTTTTGATAAGCCCGCTCCCATATCAAACAGCACATAATCGAACTGGCTTAATGCATGAGAAAGTTCATTGGCAAAAAACGTCCATTTTCTCTGATCGAGCTGAAACATCACATCAAGACCGGTTCCCCCTGATATATACCGCAAACCCTTTGGGCCAACGGATAATGACTGCAGCAAAGGCTTACGATCGGTTAAAACATCGATTATCGTGGCAGACGATGAATTTCCCATTAATATATCAATGTTTCCCATCCCGATATCAAGGTCGATGAGCAGCACCTTCTTACCTTTATCCTGCAGCGCAAGTGCCATATTTAAGGTAATATTGGATTTTCCGACACCGCCCTTGCCGCTAATGACAGCAAGTGTCTTCGCTTTTTGTGAATAAATCATCGGCAGAACGCGCTCACGTTTTTCCATTTTCGCCCGTAAAGTTGCTGCTTGGTCATATCTGTTCATCTGCACAGCATCCTCACAAAACCAAGTGGAGATACAGTCTGTATATCCTCAGGCACATTCTGTCCGTTTGTCATAAACCCGACACCTATTTTTGATTCTGCCAGTATATTAAATACAGAACCTAAGGAAGTCGTTTCATCTATTTTCGTAAAAATATACTGATTGACAGGGACGGATGAAAACCGTTTGACAATATGCTTCATATCTTCATATTTTGCAGTCGCGGATAAAACAAGAAATGACTGAATGCTGCTCTCAAAAGGAATCGTCTCTTTCAGTTCATCAATGTATTGCGGGTCCTTGAAGTTTCTTCCAGCTGTATCAACAAACACATGATCATACTCAGAAAATAGCTCCTTCGCCTGCTGAAATTCTTCTTTTGTATAGCAAACTTCCAGAGGAGCCTGCAGCAGTTCAGCGTATGTTTTCAACTGTTCAACAGCTGCAATACGATACGTATCTGTTGTAATAAAAGCGATTTTTTTATGTTTTTCAAGCATAGATATGGCTGCGAGTTTAGCCAGTGTAGTTGTTTTACCAGCCCCTGTTGAACCAAAGAGAACGATATATTTTGAATGAATTGGCTCCTGCCACTTGTCTGCTGCGGGCAGCATATCGCATAGTATTTCCTGAAGTTTGCCGACAACATTTTCTTCAGTCAAGCCGCCTGCTTCAACAGAGAAGCGAAGCAATTTTTTCAGAGTGTTCGTTTTCGTAGACTCTTTGATCCCTGTTTCTTGCAAAAGCTTTTCTGCTTTTCGCAGCGGCTCAGGAAGTACAGATTGATATGCTGAAAAATCACCTAGCTCCTGTTGCGCCGGAATTTGAGGGGGATATGTTCTCTCCTCTATTTTCGGACTGCTGACCGGAGTTTTTAATGTTTGTTTCGGTTCAGCTGCCTTCTGAGGCGTTTTTTTCTCAAGAAAGTCCTGATCCAATACGGCGATTACTTCAACAGCAGGCTTGTTGACGAGGCCAAACCATTTTCGCTTTTTAATTTTTTTCGAATTTAATATGACCGCTTCATTACCTAACTCTTTTCTGATGAGAAGTGCCGCTTCTTGCATTGAAGCAGCAGTAAATTTTTTTATTTTCATTAAATATCCACCACTCCAATGCTTTGTACCTCAACATTCGCCTCAAGTTCGTTATAAGAGAGTACCGGAAGATCAGGGAAGTACCGTTCCAGAAGCTGCTTCACATACATTCTGACAGGCGGCGAGCAAAGAAGAATCGCGGTTTCCTGACGTAATGAGAGCTGTTCAGCTTCTTTGGCGACAGAGCGCACTATACTTTCTGAAATATCTGGTTCAAGTGATAAATAGTTCCCGTGTTCCGTCTGCTGCACACCGTCTGCTATTGCTTTTTCTACACGGCCGGAACAAGTAACAACCTTCAACACTTCATTTTCTTTGGCAAACTGGGCTGTAATTTGTTTAGCAAGCGCTTGTCTTGTATACTCTGTTAAGAGATCAGAATCTGTTGTTAATTTCCCATAGTCAGCAAGTGTTTCAAAAATCGTTACTAAGTTTCGAATTGAAACTTTTTCTTTTAAAAGCTTAGCAAGCACTTTCTGAATATCACCGACAGACAATGGATTCGGCGTAACCTCTTCAACCAGGACTGGATACGATTCTTTCAAGTGATCGATCAGCTGTTTTGTCTCCTGCCTTCCGATCAATTCGTGGGCATGCTGCTTAATTTTCTCCGTAATATGCGTTGAAACGACTGATGCAGGATCAACTACTGTATAACCAAGCATATCGGCTTCATCCTTTACCGCTTCGCTAATCCATTTAGCCGGCAGTCCGAATGAAGGCTCCACTGTTTCAATCCCTTCAATGAGATCGTCCTCAGGAGTAGGCGACATCGCTAAATAATGATCAAGCAACAGCTCGCCTTTTGCTACCTCGTTTCCTTTAATTTTCAATCGGTATTCATTAGGCTGTAACGCTATATTATCTCTGATTCGCACGACAGGAATGACAAGCCCGAGTTCCAAAGCCAACTGACGGCGTATCATAACAATTCGGTCTAATAAATCACCGCCTTGATTGGCATCAGCAAGCGGTATCAGGCCATATCCAAACTCAAATTCTATCGGATCTATATGCAGAAGCTGAACAACACTTTCAGGGCTTTTAAGCTCGTCCACCTCAGCCTCTTCCTCAAGAATCTCATCCACTTCTTCTTTTTCCTTACCTGATTTAGATAGTGTATATGCGCCAAAAGCAAGCAATCCCGCAAGCGGCCCCGTCAGAAGGATGCCGATCGGAGTGAAAATACCTAAAAGCATGATCGTAGCTGCTGCGACGTATAAAAGCTTTGGATACGCAAACAGCTGGCCTGTAATGTCATGCCCTAAGTTTCCTTCAGAGGCAGCTCTTGTGACCACAATACCCGTAGCCGTAGAAATTAACAGTGCCGGGATTTGCGAAACAATTCCATCCCCTACAGTCAGCATCGTAAAGTGTGAAGCAGCTTCTTGAATGGACATGCCCTGCTGAAGCATTCCGATCACGATTCCGAAAATAATATTGATCATCACAATGATGATTCCGGCAATGGCGTCACCTTTTACAAATTTACTGGCACCGTCCATTGCTCCATAAAAGTCTGCTTCTCTTGCCACTTTTTCGCGGCGATGCTTCGCTTCCTGTTCGGTAATCATCCCTGCGTTTAAATCAGCATCAATGCTCATCTGCTTCCCCGGCATTGCGTCCAGCGTAAACCTTGCTGCAACCTCGGAAACACGTTCAGCACCTTTTGTAATGACGATAAACTGAATAATAATAAGGATGATAAATACAACGAGTCCAACTAATACATTTCCGCCGACAACGAAATTTCCGAAAGTCTCGACGACTTTCCCTCCTTCACCGTGTGAAAGAATTGAACGGGTAGTTGAGACGTTCAAGCCCAAACGAAATAGGGTCAAAAGCAGCAACAGTGACGGAAAAATCGAAAACTGAAGCGCTTCCTGCATATTCATTGTGGTGAGAAGCACGATCAACGCAAGAGAAATATTAATAATGA
This sequence comes from Bacillus sp. GW821-FHT01G09, assembly GCF_059422205.1. Classification (NCBI taxonomy): domain Bacteria; kingdom Bacillati; phylum Bacillota; class Bacilli; order Caryophanales; family Bacillaceae; genus Bacillus; species Bacillus sp. GW821-FHT01G09. Next base: position 758,845 of record NZ_JBWKWL010000002.1, on the reverse strand, counting down.
TCAAAATACTTAACAGCCATGGAGGAAATGGAATCACCAGCATCGCCACAATGAGGACAACACTTATTAAAACGGATAAATCTCTTGTTGACATGCTGTTTTTTCTCTCCTTTTAAATCGAAAAATTCAATATACTTTTTGTTTTGTTTTATATACGTAAGCCAGAATTTCTGCTAAAGCTTTAAAAAATTCTTCCGGCACTGCCTGGTCAATTTCCACCTGATCATATAACGCACGGGCAAGCGGTCTGTTTTCTACCATCATGACATCATGCTCTTTAGCAATTTTCCTAATTTTTAACGCAAGGTGATCGACGCCTTTTGCAACAATATAAGGTGCGTCCATTTTTTCTTCATCATATTTCAAAGCAATCGCATAGTGAGTCGGGTTTGTGATAATGACATCTGCTTTTGGAACTTCCTGCATCATCCGCCTCATCGCCATTTCCCGCTGTCTTTGTTTAATTTTAGACTTGATAATCGGGTCTCCTTCAGATTTTTTGTACTCATCTTTTATATCTTGTTTTGACATTTTGATATTTTTCTCATAGTCAAATCTCTGATATAAATAGTCGAGACCCGCAAGAATCAACAATGCACCTGCACCGCTTAGTCCCATCCACAAAGTGAGTTTTGAAACGAAAGAAAGTGCCTCTTCGGGTGTCAGGAGAGGAAGCCGGAGAATTTCTCCATAATGCAGCCAAAGCACAGCAAAAGCCGCAAAACCGACGACTACGATTTTCAAAATTGATTTAATCAGCTCTACAATCGCCCTCATACTGTATATTCGTTTAAAGCCTTTGATCGGATCCAGTTTTTCAAGCTTAGGCTGTATCACTTCAGCAGAAAATAAGAACCCAACCTGCATATAGTTGCTTACGACTCCTGCAACAAGAGCAACAAGCAAGATCGGCGCGAGTATCATGCCCATATCCTTTAATAAGCTGACAAACAATGTATGCACATTTGATTCTGAGAGCTTCATTGTGAGCGATTCGGTATAAAATGTTTCTATGAATGACAGCAGCCTGTCTCTCATATACGGACCAATTGCAATAAGCGAAAGGAATATTACCAGTAAAGAAACGGCGGTATTGACATCCGAGCTTTTGGCTACTTGCCCTTTTTTTCGCGTATCCTTCCGTTTTTTCGGAGTGGCTTTTTCTGTCTTCTCTCCCGCAAAAAACTGCAGGTCAACTCTAAGCTTCATTAAGAAACACCGACCAATGCTAAAAGATTCCGCATCGTTTCAATCGTTAAGCTGAAAACATTCCGGACAACGACGAAGATAACGGACATACATACAATGAGCATGATGAAACTGACAGCGATCTTTAAAGGCAGACCGACCACAAATACATTTAACTGCGGAACAGTTCGAGCCACGATACCTAATGCTAAATCAACTAAAAACAAGCTGGCCACAACCGGCGCTGACATTTGAAAAGCGATAATAAACATTGCATTAAAGCTTTTCGCGATAAAATAGGCAAACTTTTCATCGCCGAAATTCGGAAATGCCTGATCAACTGAAATATACTGAAAGCTGTAGTAAATACCGTCCAGCAGCAAATGGTGGGCATTGACACTCAGCATAAACAAAAGTGCCATCGTATAGATAAACTGGCCAATCAACGGACTTTGTGCACCGGTTTGCGGATCAATAACGTTTGCTATTGAAAATCCCATTTGAAAATCAATAAACGAGCCGGCAATCTGCACTGCGGCAATCATCATATAAGCAATTAAACCCAGACATAGGCCGACCAAAGCTTCTTTAAACGCCAAGAGCATATAGTGCTCATCTATCTCCAAAGAGGGCGGTTTATCAATGGTGCTGAAACAAATGACCGCAAGAAAAAAAGCAAAACCTATGCGATGAACAGCTGGCACATTTCGATGTCCAAATAGCGGAATCGTTACAAAAAAAGCAGAGATTCTAATAAAAACCAATAAAAAAGCAGGAAATAAGTCAATAATTGAATTCATCTCTACATTACCCTGCAAAACGATTTAAATTAGAAAACAGCTCTGTTGTAAATGAAAGAATCGTCGACAGCATCCAAGGACCAAAAAAAATGAGAGCCAGGAGAACCGCCACGATTTTCGGAATAAACGCCAAAGTCTGTTCCTGGATTTGAGTTGTCGCCTGAAATATGCTGACAATTAAACCGACCAGTAAAGCAATAGCCAATAATGGCCCGCTGATCATCAGCGTTACGTATACGGCTTTTTCCGCCATAGAAATTACAAATTCTGAACTCACGTTTAGCACCTACCCTAAAAGCTCTGAAGCAAAGATTTCACAATTAAATACCAGCCGTCTACCAAAACAAAAAGTAATATTTTAAAGGGCAGAGAAATCATAACTGGAGGCAGCATCATCATTCCCATTGACATCAAGACGCTCGCCACTACCATATCTATAATTAAAAAAGGGATAAAAATCATAAAACCTATTTGAAATGCTGTTTTAAGCTCCGATATGGCAAAAGCCGGAACCATTGTTGTTAACGGAATATCCTTTAATGATTCAGGTTTATCCATTTTCGCGTAATTCATAAACAGCGCCAGATCCTTCTGCCTTGTGTGTTTACTCATAAATTCTTTAATCGGTTCCTCAGCTTTCGTATACGCTTCATCCAAGCTGATTTTGTTGTCCATTAATGGGGTCAGCGCTTCTTTATTAATTTCTGAAAAAGTAGGAGCCATAATAAAAAATGTTAAAAACAGCGCAAGCCCGATAAGAACCTGGTTTGGGGGCATAGATTGCGTCGCAAGTGAAGTTCTGACAAATGACAGAACAATGACGATGCGAGTAAAACAAGTCATAAGAATCAATATTCCAGGCGCCACTGAAAATACAGTTAACAATAATAGTAATTTAACAGTTGAACTTACGTTTTCCGGATCGCTTGAACTGAAAATATTAATAAACTCATTCATGATGACGTGGGCCTTTCTTCTTTCCTTCAGAACGGTTTTGTTTTAACTCTTCAAGTTGCTCTTTTAATGCTTTTGAAAATGAAGGCAGTTTTTGCTGCGGCTGATGTTCAGAACTCTTATGCGGCTTCACAAACTTTTGCCACTCTATTTTGCTTGACATTGCCTCTTCATGCTGACTGAGAATGACTTCAATCTCTTTTTCATCCTCAATTTCTTTCAGCAGCTGGATCGTCTCTCCTACACCGACGACGAGCACACTTTTCCCGACCTTGATCAATTGTATGGATCTGTTCTGGCCGACCGATGTGCCGCCAATATTTTCAACATATTGAAAAGGCTTTAGGAGCCGATTTCTTTTGTTCATGAGCTTAACCAGCCCGTAAATCAGCACGATAACAAACAGTAAAGCGAAAATCATCTTTACAAAATCAAAAGCTGAGACAGAAGGAGCAGCCGCTCCCTCCGTCTCATCAGCAGTTTTTGTTGTTTTTTCTTTCTTTTGCTCTGACTTATCTGCATTTTTTTCATCTTTTTTTTGAAACCATTCGTTTACAGTTGAATTATCAGAGTCTGCCGCGGCAGCAGCAATCGGATGTACACTGAATAAAACGAAAAAACAAATAAAAACGATAAAATATTGACTCTTTTTCAACAGTCGTACACCCTTTAACTTAATGTTTTGTTGATTGCTTCAAGCACACGGTCAGCCTGGAAAGGTTTCACAATGAAATCCTTAGCGCCGGCCTGAATGGCATCAATAACCATTGATTGCTGTCCCATAGCAGAACACATGATGATTCTTGCCTGCGCATCAATTTGTTTAATTTCTTTTAATGCTGTAATACCATCCATTTCTGGCATCGTGATATCCATAGTAACAAGGTCAGGTGAATGCTCTTTATATTTCTCTACCGCTTGTGCTCCATTTTCAGCTTCCGCCACAACTTCAAAACCATTTTTAACCAAAATATCTTTAATCATCATTCGCATAAATGCTGCGTCATCTACAATTAAAATTCTATGTGCCATAATCTATCTCTCTCCTTGTGTTTCGTTATTTTAAATTATTAATGCGCTCTGCCTGGCTTAAAATGTCAGTGACTCTTACTCCGAAGTTTTCTTCAATGACAACGACCTCGCCTTTGGCAACGATACGCTGATTAACTAAAATATCTACAGGCTCACCGGCTAATTTATCAAGCTCGATAATACTTCCGGCAGAAAGCTCTAAAATCTCTTTTACGCTTCTCTTCGTTCTGCCAAGCTCAACAGTAATCGAAAGCGGGATATCCAAAAGCATATCCAGATTATGAATAGGGGCTTGTACAGCTTCGTTTGGATCAAACGCTGAAAATTCCACCGGTGAAACCTGAACTGGCGCTGCTTTTTTTGCTGTTCCCTGCCTTTTTGGCGGCTGCTGCTGTTGCTTCGGTTCAATACGCGGCTCTGGCGTCACAGGCTCTTTCGGCTGTTCGTATGTAACTTCAGGCTGCACCGTTTCTTCTTCCTCTGCACTTTCTGAGTTCATAAGGCTTGAAATTAAATCTTTCGCAAATGTCAATGGGTAAAGCTGCATAATGCTGGAGTCTATTAATTCTCCTACCTTTAAGTTGAAAGAAACTTTCACCAGCATTTCATCATCAGGAATACGGTCTGTACCCTTTTCTTCAGTAACATCCAGCAATTCAACCCGAGGAGGTGAAATATCAATTTTTTTACTGAATACAGTAGACATTGATGTGGCAGCCGATCCCATCATTTGGTTCATTGCTTCTTGAACCGCACTTAAATGGATTTCACCCAGTGAAGGGTCCGCACCTTTTCCGTCTCCCCCGATCATTAAGTCAGCAATGATCGCCGCGTCACTTTGTTCCACGACTAACAGGTTGCTTCCGCTGAAGCCCTCCGTATAATTCACTTCAATCGCTACATACGGTTCAGGAAACGCATCGCTGATTTTACTTCTTGGAATGACCGTTACGCTTGGAGTCGTAATATCGACCTTTTGATTTAAAAGCGTTGACAGTGCTGTCGCAGAACTGCCGAATGAAATATTACCGATTTCACCGATCGCATCACGCTCCATTTCCGATAAGTCATCTACTTCCGGAACCTCTGGCTCATCAAGCGTGCTGCCAGTACCGTTAAGAAGCGCGTCAATCTCATCTTGAGATAATCTATTATTCTCCATCTTGTTCACCTCTTATGTCGTGATCTAAAATTTGCACTGCCTGTTTTCGATTCACCCGGCCGGCTTGTCCTAAAAATTTCGGCTTATCTCCGACCAATACAGTAAGAGGATCCGTGACTGATTTGTCCAAAGTTATGCAGTCTCCGACTTCTAAACTTAAAAACTCTTCTATCGTCAGTTCAGATGTGCCGAGCTCGGCCACGACAGGTATGTGTGCTGTCATGATACGTTTTTCAAGCGACTTTGTTTCCTCAGGCTTTGGCTCATTTCGGTCTGATTGCATCCAATAGTGGACTGAAAGCTTCGGTATGAGCGGCTCGAGTACGATATGCGGGATACAGAGATTAATGACACCGCTGATTTCACCAATTTGAGTATTGAGCGAGATCACCACGACTGTTTCATTAGGAGATACCATCTGAACAAATTGCGGATTCACTTCAAACTCAGTCATTTCCGGTTCAATATCAGCAATTGACTGCCAAGCTTCTTTATAATTACCCAGTGCATTTTCAAATAAATTAGAAATGATTTTTGTTTCAATTTCTGTCAAACTGTCAACCTTGTTATGACTGATTCCAATCCCGCCCATGACTCGATCCATCATCGTATAAGCTATCGTGGGGTTGACCTCCATCATAATTCTTCCTTCCATCGGATGAACATCAAATAGATTTAGAATCGTCATGTTTGGAATCGATCTGATAAATTCCTCATACGGAACCTGATCAACAGAACTGACAGATATGTGAATATAGGTTCTGAGCTGAGCAGAAAAATGAGTGGTAAGAAGTCTTGCAAAATTGTCATGAATTCTCGTTAAACTGCGAATCTGATCCTTAGAAAACCGCAGCGCACGTTTGAAATCATAAACCTTGACTTTCTTCTCTTTTTCTTCTTTTTTCAGCTCTTCAGCGTCCATTTCACCAGTTGATATTGCAGAAAGCAGTGCATCTATTTCATTTTGGGAGAGAACTTCTCCTGACATTTTCCTCACCTCCGTATTCTGTCAAATTATGCTTTATTGCAGATTAAAGGAGGTAATATACACTTTTTCTACTTTTCCTTCTTGGAGGTAGCTATTTATTTTATCTTTTAGTTCCTTCTTAAAGGTTTCTTTTCCCTTGTCTCCCTCAATCTGATCAGCATTCGTATCAGCCAGCAGTGATATAACAGCGTCTTTCACTTGGAAATCACGTTTCTCAAGTTCTTCTTTTGATTTATCAGAATCGGTTTCAAGTTTAATAGCAAGACGGATAATGTTATCAGACTTTAAATTTGTTGTGATCTCTTCTACATCAACAGAAGACGCAACGATTTCATCAATACTTTTTTTCGCTTCACTTTTTTCGGACTTTCCGCCTAAAACAAAATAAGCCGCCGCCCCGAGAGCACCAATTACGATAAGAATAATTAGTAATATGATCATTAACTTTTTCTTCATTCCGGTTCCTCTATTCCTTGATCCATTGCAAATATTTGTATTTTTCGGTAGAAAGCTGCGATCTTTTCCAGAACAGCTTCTTCATCTTCTTTTACTACAAACTTCTTACCATTTGATAGAGTAATTGTAGTATCCGGAAAACATTCAATCTGTTCAATAAATAGCGCATTCAGTGTAAAGGGCTGCCCGTTCAAACGGGTTACTTTAATCATAAAACAGCGGAGAAGCGATTACTCGCCTCCCCTCCCTCCTTAACGTTTAAGGTTAACCAGTTCTTGAAGGATTTCATCAGATGTTGTAATAATTTTTGAGTTTGATTGGAATCCGCGCTGGGCTACGATCATTTCAGTAAATTCGTCAGTTAAATCGACGTTAGACATTTCGAGAAATCCTACTTTAAGGGAACCTGTTCCGCCATCACCGGGCTGGTTCGCTGCACTGGCCGTACCAGAGTTTAAAGATTCACGGTATAAGTTGCTCCCGATTTTATCTAAGCCGTCACTGTTGGCAAAAGTCACAATCCCGATTTGTCCGCCGTCTTGTGATTGACCACCGGCATCAACGATCGATACCTTGCCATCAGAACCGATAGTGAAACTTTGTGCATCAGTAGGAATTTTAATTGTTCCGCCATTCATATTTAGTACATGGTAGCCATCACCTGTAACCAGTGTTCCGGTATTATCTAAATAGAAGTTCCCTGCTCTTGTATAAGCTGTCCCGTCACCTGTATCAATTCGGAAGTAACCGTCGCCGTCAATTGCTAAATCAAGTGTTCTTCCTGTACTTTGTGTCGCGCTTGTTGAATGAATTGTATCAATTGTGCCAGATGATGAACCTAAACCGATCTGCTTAGAGTTCGTACCGCCGATAGTTGCACCGGCCGCAGAACCGCCGGCAATCGTTTGGCTTACCATATCTTTAAAGGTCACACGGCTCTTTTTGAATCCTACTGTATTTACGTTGGCAATGTTGTTACCGATTACGTCAAGCTTTGTTTGAAAGTTTTTCATACCGCTGATTCCAGAATAAAGTGAACGTAACATAATATATTCCCCCAGATGTTTTTATTTAGATGATTGTCCCACAGACATGACATTCGCAGGACTGATCTCGGTCCCATCATCAAGAACGAGATAATAATTTCCTTTAAAATGTTTAACAGAGCTTACTGTGCCTGTTTTATCTGTTGCACTTTTACCATCAGTCCAAGATACTTCTTTTCCCATCCAATCAACATACGTTGTAAACGGATCTTGGTTTTCGACAAATTGAGTCATTGTCGTATTCAGATTCATCATTTGCTCCAAACTTGAAAAAGTCGCCATCTGGCTGATAAATTCTTTATCGTCAACCGGATTGAGCGGATCTTGGTTTTGGACTTGAGTCATTAATATTTTTAAAAACTCATCTTTCCCCAAGCTGCTGTTGTTCGTCGACACAGTGTTCGTTTTTTCGGGCAGTTTATATTCTGAACTTATAGAAGTCATTCTTCTTCCTCCATTTCAACCATCGACACTTCATCGAGCAGATCGCCAAAATCATTTGATTGCTTTTTCTGTCTTTGCTGTCTCTGCCCCTCTTGCTGCTGTTTCTGTTCATCAGCAAGCTGGCCGTATATCGGCTGATCCCCGCTTTGGACCGGAAGAGTAAAACGGTCAATTTGGACGGCCATATTCGGCAATGATTGCTTCAGCTGAGGAAGATGCTGTTCAAGCAATTCTTTTGCTGATTGGCTAGATGCTATGATTTTACTCTGAAACATTCCATTTTCATTTGTCAGCTTGATTGTGACAAATCCTAAATGTTCAGGGTTCAGCCGAATAGTGAAACTTCCCGTCGATCTGCCGAAAGGCGTATATTTCATCTGCTTCCACGCATTAATCACTTGATCAGCCACCGTTTTTGTTTCGGCATTTGGTATATCAGATGACATCTGCTGCAGATCAAGTGTTTGAACTCCTCCTATGCTCCGATACCCCGAAAACAGCATTTGGAGTCCTGATTTACTATCTATAGGCTGAATACTTCCAGAAACATCCGATGCATTTGTGCTGGATGAACTCTGCGAGAGCGGTGTGAGAACACGCTTCCCAAAGTCTTGTGATGATTCGGATGATTTCGATAACAAGAAGGCTTTCAGCTGGCTTTCAGCTAAACTCCATTCTTTGGTCCCTTTTTGAGGAAGCATAGACATTTGATCCATTAAGCTTTGAAAGCTTTTCAGCTCTGACGCTGTCATCGAGTGAAGTTTTGAACTTGACTCAGCTTTAGTGAATATTTGCTGTTTAAGATCCTGAATTAGTTGTTGAGATACACCCTTCTTTTCTAATGCAGAAAGGAATTGATCTCCATTTTGGTAAATGGCATGAGCTTCATTGCCATTCCCGCGATCAGTCAGCTTATTCCCTTCTACGAGCTGGCTAATGAACATCTGGATATAGATGAGCTCTTTAGCAGCCTCGGATACTTCATTTTCCTGATTTGATTGCTCTGTATCAGACTTCAGTGCTCCATTAATGTCAGAAGCAGAATCATTGGCACTCAGAGCCGTTTTAGCTTCTGAAAAAATTTTCTCCGTTTCTGTGAGCAATTGATCCGTCCCGCCTGACATTTTTGATTCAACTGCTTGCAAAAGATTTTGCAACATTTGCAGAGCATTCGCATCCAATTGCTTCCCTGTCAGTTTGCTTAATGTTTGCAAAAGATCCGCATTTTGTTTGTCTTGAACTTCAGGACTTGCATTTAGCCATTCACCGATCTTTTTAAGCGCATCTGCTAAAAGCTGATCTTCGGAATTAGAAGTTCCCTTTCCTTGTTCTGAAAGTTCCTTCAATCCAGTCTCAGACATAAGCCAGTTTTGAAAAACTCCCTGGCTACTTTTCATGTTTTTAGCGGCAGAACCCGTTGTGGTTTGCAGTAAAGGTCCGGCTAATTCAAGCAGCTTCACCTTTCATTCCCCCTATTCTTGGCTGGCAGCAATTTTTTCTGTATAGGTTGCTGCTTGCTCAGGAGTCATTTTCGCCAATATGTCAGCAAGCTGCTTTTTGCTTAGGCCATTCAATATTTTCAGTGCTTCTTGCTCCTTTAATTGGGCAATAATTTTAGCAGCCTTTCCGCTGTCCATGCTTTTGTACACACTGATCACTTTGTCATTTTCAGAAGAAGCTTTCGAGTCTGCTGATCCTTCAGTATGATCTTCTGATGACTTTTTTTGATCCTCAGCCGTCTTTTCAAGTGAACGGATCTTTTGATTGAGCCTATCGATTTCTGATTTGCTTGTTTCTAAATCTTTATTCAATATACTGATTTCACTTTTTTGATCCTTAATGGTCTTTTCCAGAGCTGCCGTATTACTGCTATCCTTACTTGATGCTGTGCCTTTTTTATTTTCGGTTTCAGGGACCAATTCTTTAAGAACCGGCGTTTTTGCCGCAGCATCCTGTATCGGCTTTAAGACATTGATACCAGCAGCCCAAAGAACAATCCCCCCTGCGATTAATAGAAACATCAGCGGGAGGATAATGATAAGCAAAACCGAACGGAACTTACCTGATTCTTTCTTTTTGCCGGACATTACATTCGCTCCTAATGGCCTTGAATCATAAACTGCTTAATCGAAATATCGTCCATTTCTTTCATTTCTGCAGCTTTATCTTCAAGAGCAAACATTTTAAACTGTTTTTCACGCATTTTTTCAAACTTTTTCACTTCAATGTTTTTCTCTGTCAAAATTTCTTGTTTTTGATTCATTTGATTTCTTTTCATAATGACAAGCTTTTGATAGTGATAGATCGTATTATCAAGATTTGAAACAAATTGTTGGTAGTGCCTCATTTCTTGTACACTCATGCCGCTTTTTAATTTCTTTTCCTTATTTTGTTCCAGCAATTCTTTTTTGCTCATATTCTCATATAATTTTTCAGCAACGTTTTCAAATTCAGAAACTGATTGCTGATACTCGGATAAGGATTGGTCTTTTTCATTTTCTTTTAGTTCCAGCAGCTTTTGGAATCTAAATTGATAAGCCACGTTTATTCCTCATTTCCTGTCAAACTAGTTAATGCAGCAACGCTTTCTTCCAATAAAGCCGGTTCGTCTGTTCCCTGCTTTAAAAATTGAATAAGCTGCGGATAAAATTGTATCGCTTCATCAATTTCTCTGGATGATCCTCTTTTGTAAGCTCCGATATTAATGAGATCTTCCGAATTTTGATATGTCGATAAAAGTTCACGGAATTTATTTGCCGCATCCAGATGCTGTTTTGTTGAAATGTTTGACATCACCCTGCTGATGCTTTTTAGTACGTTAACTGCAGGAAACTGGCCTTTATTGGCAAGCGCCCTGTCCAACACAATATGTCCGTCTAAAATTCCGCGTACAGTATCGGCAATCGGCTCATTCATGTCATCCCCGTCTACCAACACTGTATAAAATGCCGTAATGGTTCCATGCTCGTTTGCACCTGTTCGTTCTAGTAAACGAGGTAAAATAGCGAACACTGAAGGTGTATAACCTTTTGTCGTCGGAGGCTCCCCTGCAGCCAGTCCAATCTCTCGCTGCGCCATTGCCACCCTTGTAACAGAATCCATCATAAACATGACATTTTGGCCTTTATCTCGGAAATACTCGGCAATGGCAGTCGCTGTATATGCCGCTTTCAATCTCATTAATGCTGGCTGGTCTGAGGTGGCAACGACTACAATCGATCGTTTCAGCCCCTCTTTCCCCAGATCTTTTTCAATAAACTCCCGAACCTCTCGTCCGCGTTCTCCGACAAGTGCAATGACGTTTAAGTCAGCCTCTGTCTGCTTGGCGATCATCCCCATTAAGGTGCTTTTTCCGACACCGCTTCCTGCAAAAATTCCAATCCGCTGGCCTTTACCGACTGTCAGCAAGCTGTCAATTGATCTGACTCCAACACCCATCTTTTCACGGATAGGCGGCCGTTTCATCGGGTTGGGCGGTGATTGCTCCGTTGATACAGGCGAAAGCCCTTTCGGCAGAAGTTTTCCGTCAAGCGGTTCTCCAAAAGCATCGATGACTTGTCCAATCAGTCCGGTTCCAACTTTAACCCGAAGTGATTCCCCAGTAGCTTCTACAATGCTGCCAGGTGCAATGCTCGCAGCCTCTAAATAAGGCATAAGCAAAATATTTTCTTCCTGGAAGCCGACTACCTCAGCTTTAATGACTTTCCCAGATTGTCCTTTTGCATAAATCAGGCACACGTCGCCAATTGAGCTTGCTGGCCCTTTTGATTCAATCATCAAGCCGATTACCCGCTTGACTTTTCCGTACCGTTTATACGAGTCTGTCATTTCTATACAATCTATCAGACTCTGTGTCTTCATTCAGCTGCACCTGCTTCCAGCGCTGTCAGAAGTTTATCTTTCAATTGCATCAATTGTGTGTCAACACTCGCATCTACCCTGCCAAAAGGAGTTTCAATATAACAGGTTCCTTTTTGAGCTTTTTCATCAGCATATATGCCAAGCCGGCATTCTTTATAAAGAAGCTGCTGGATTTCATCTTTTTGCTGAAAGATTGTCTCATAGTAATATGGATCAACATAAATTGATATATCGTCATATTCCTTCACTTCGTTTATAACCTGTTGTACAAGCAGGAGGAAAGCCTCTTTATCATCAGCCTTTTGCTGCCAAACTTTTTTTGCTAAGGCAACGGCAAGCTCTACGATTTCTTCATTAGCGTCTTCAAGCTTGTCCTCAACAGCTTTTCTGGACATTTCAGTTATACTGTTCGCTTGGCCGATCAGTTCGGCATACTGTTGCATTGCCTCAGCTTTGCCCAACGCTACTCCTTGTTCAAAGCCCTCGGTTTTTGCTTCTTCAATAAGCTTCTGTTTTTCAGCCGCCCAATCGTTTTTCTCCTGCTCAATTTGACGGCGAATATTTTCTATATGACTGTTTGCCTGCTCAGAAATCCGGTCAGCTTCCTCTTTCACTCGGGCCATAAGCGCCTCCGGGTTCTCTTCAGCCTGCAAAAGGTGAGAATGATCAATACGCACCTCTTGTATAGAAAGTTTTCTTTTTTCCTTTTGTGGAGAAATAGATGATTCTTGTTTAATGATATTAGACAATAATATCATCCCCTCCGCCTCTTGCTATCACAATTTCACCGGCTTCTTCAAGCTTTCTGACGATGCTTACAATTCTCGATTGTGCTTCTTCTACATCTTTCAAGCGTACAGGGCCCATAAATTCCATTTCTTCTTTGAAGGTTTCAACCATACGCTGTGACATATTGTTGAACACAATTTCTTTGACTTCCTCGCTTGCAACCTTTAATGAAAGGAGCAAATCGTCGTTCTCAACATCGCGAATGACTCTCTGAATGGCACGGTTATCAAGTGTGACAATATCTTCGAAGACAAACATCCGCTTTTTAATCTCTTCAGCAAGATCGGGATCCTGAATTTCCAATGAATCCAAGATCGTCTTCTCTGTCCCTCTGTCTACCCCGTTTAACACTTCCACAACAGCTTCAATTCCGCCTGTTTGTGTATAATCCTGAGTAAATGCAGAAGATAATTTTTGTTCCAGAATCCGTTCTACCTCGTTAATTATTTCTGGAGACGTTCTATCCATGACCGCGATTCTTCTCGCAACCTCAGCCTGCACTTCAGGGTTCAGCTCGGATAAAATTTGCCCGGCCTGCACTGGATCTAAATAAGACAAGATTAACGCCATCGTCTGCGGATGCTCTTGCTGGATAAAATTCAAAATTTGTTCTGGCTCCGCTTTTCTGGCAAAATCAAATGGTTTAACCTGCAAAGAAGAAGTCAGCCTGTTTAGAATGTTCTCCGCCTTATCCTCTCCAAGCGCCTTTTCCAGAACTTGTCTTGCATAGCTTAAACCGCCTTGAGAAATATAATCTTGCGCAATGGCTATATTATGAAATTCTTCTATGATTTCATCCTTTTTTTGATGATCGACGCTTCGAACACCTGATATTTCCAGAGTAAGCCTTTCAATTTCTTCATCGGTTAAGTGCTTATAGACAGAAGCTGACACATCTAACCCCAAGGAAATCATGAGAATGGCTGCTTTTTGTTTTCCTGTAAGCTTATCTTGATCACGTCTCGCCATTTCTAATTCCTCCTAATCCTCGGCCAGCCAGCTTCTCAGCAGTTTTGCAAAATCTTCCGGCTTGTCTTTCGCCATCTTTTCAAGCTGTTTTCGTCTGACTGATTCCGCTGTTTCATTTTCCTCTTCGTTGATATCAGGCAAATTGATTGGTTCTTGAGGAACCTCATACTCATACTCATATTCCTCAAATTCATCCTCTTGCGCCCGTTTCTTTCTGATAAGCATAATGATCAGAACAATGATCGCTGCGATTAAAACACCGCCTACAATATATGCCCACAGCGGGATACCTGAGGATTTTTCCGTATTTGTATCCAAATTGACTTTGCCGTCGAATGGCTGAACGGAGACAACAATCTTATTATTGATATCAGCATCAGATAAATTCTGGTTTTGCGTTTCATCTTTATCCAAAGATGTTCTGACTACAGTTGAAAGGATTTTTTGTATATCATCCTGTCTTTCAGTTGATAGCGACGCTGTGTTTTTGGCATCAGGCGGCTCTACCATTACTTGAATCCCTAAATCTCTGACCTTATAAGGACTTTCAGCGATTTCTTTATGAATTCGGTTAACCTCGTAATTGATTTTGTTGCTGTTTTTTTCGTAGTTTCCGCTTTCGGTATTTTCACCGTCAGCCTTATAATTTGTTACATCTTCCTCGCCGGTTCCGGCAGTTCCTCCGTTGGCTGCACCGTCGCCCTGATATGTTTCAGATACCTTTTCAGCGCTGACTGCAATGCCTTCCATGTTTTCTTTATCCACAGGTTCGACAATGTCTTCTGTCCGATTTTCTTTTGTGAAATCAATGTCTGCTGTAACGGAGACAACGACTTTATCTTGGCCCATCATCGTACCAAGAAGTGACTGTACATGTTTTTGAATGTCTTTTTCAACTTGAGACTTAATTCCTTGCTGAGAAGAATAACTATCCGCGTAGGACCCTGCATCACTGTCTGATTTGTCGTAGTATGTAGAATTTTGATCCATGATGACGATGTTATCTTCTTTTAGGTTCGGCACGCTTTTAGATACCAGATGATATAATCCGTTGATCTGGCTTTGATCAAGTGTATAACCCGGTTGAATCTGCAAAACGATTGATGCAGATGCTGCAGATTGCTCTTCACCGACAAACACCGCGTCTTTCGGGAGATTAATCATTACTTTTGAACTTTTAATACCGTCCATTTCATTGATCAAGTTTGACAGTTCTGTCTGTGTAGCTTTTACTTTCACCATATCAAACTCATTGTCTGTCAAACCAAAGCCGGCATTCTGTCCAAAAAATGAATAATCAATTGATCCGGTTTTAGGAAGTCCTTCTGCAGCCATCTGCACTTTCAAAGAATCAACCTGATCCTCCGGAACACTAATCACTGTACCGCCATTCGAAAGTTCGTTTGGCACTTTTTTTGCATCCAATTCTTCTTTGATTTGTCCTGCTTCTTCGGCAGACAAATCTTTGTACAGCGGCGCCATTTTAGAATTTGAAGCAAAAACACTAATAATAATTCCAATAATAATAATTGCCGCTAAAGCACTAACCATTAAAATCTTTTGTAATTTAGATCTATTTTTCCAAAACTCACTCGTTTTGTTTTTCATTTGCATTAGAGTACGATTCATGTTAACCCCCGGTCATTCCACTCTTTCTCTAAATCGTCAGACCCCCTACATTTGCATTCTCATAATCTCCTGATAAGCTTCCACAGCTTTATTGCGGAACTCTGTTGCTGCAGTTAGAGAGATGCTAGCTTTTTGAGCAGCGATCATGACCTCATCAAGATTTACATCTTTTCCTGCAGCCAAGGCATTAGTCATGTTGTCAGAAGCTACTTGGGACTCATTTAACGAACTAATAGAGTTTTTTAAAAGCTCCGAAAAGCTTGTTTGATTTGAAGAATCTGTTTTTTGGCTATTGTTTACTTGATTTGTTGCATTTTGAGTGTTTTGAGTATTTTGAACCTGAAAAGGAGAAATTGCATTAATCACATTCATTCACCTACTTTCCGATTTCTAACGCCTTCATCAGCATTCCCTTTGTGGCATTCATCGCCGTGACATTCGCCTCATATGATCTGGTGCTGCTGACAAGATCAACCATTTCCTTTAATGGATCAACATTAGGCTTTTGTACATATCCATCAGCGTTTGCATCAGGGTCTGTCGGATCATAGACAAGATTAAAATCCGAATCATCCTCTGTAATTTTTGAAACCTTCACACCGTTTCCAGCACTACCGCTTCCGCTCATTTGAGAATTGAGAATGGAAGAGAACGATTCACCTTTTGACTGAAGGGAGACCATTTTTCTTCTGTAAGGCACCCACTCTCCATTCACCTGCTTAGCTCTTGTCGTATCCATATTTGCTAAGTTAGATGATACAACGTCCATTCTGACTCGCTGAGCTGTTAAAGCCGATGCTGAAACATTTAAGCTATGAAAAGCTGTCATCATTTTCCTCCTGTTAATACGGTCTTCAGCGAATTAAATTTACCGTTCATTCTTTCAACCAAAGCTTGATAGTTGATTTGATTTTGCGCCAATTCTGTCATCTCTTTGTCAACATCAACATTGTTTCCGTTTTGCTGATACGATGTATCTCCGCTCGCAACAATTGAATAATTCGAATCAGTATCAGAAAAATCAACATGACGATAGTCTGTTTTTATCGCTTCAAGACGCGAGGATTCTTGATCTAATAAATTTTGGAAAGAGACTTTTTTTGCCTTATAGTTCGGTGTATCTATATTGGCGATATTATTAGTTATGACTTTTTGCTTAATATCCGCTCTGCTCAAGGCATTTTCAAGATTTTGTATCGTTCCAGAAAATAAGCTCAAATCCACTTACCTCCATTTCAGTTTTTTTCACCCTCAATATCCTTGTCGAGAATTGTAAAACTATATGCTTATTGTAAGAAATAACAGGCATAAAGTCTATGAAGTTCGTGTAAAAAAATGTCCTCACAATTATCTATTTTGTAACTAGGTATAAAGTCCTAGATTGTTAGAACTACATTTCTCACCTTGATATAAGCCTGAAAATAGCAGAATTTCTGTTTTTTCTCCTTTCTTTTCGGCATTTTTAAAACTTTTTGAAGAAAAATGCAAAATTTATTAAAATTATTACATAGAAAGACTTTCAACCCAGGAAATAAAGCTTATTGATTTCCTTTATTTGAAATAAAAAAAGAACCCTCAAAAAGGGTTCTTTTTGTGATTAATGAGATTTTAGATTTTCTAATTCAATTAGGAATTTGTTGTTTAGTACCTTGATATAAGTACCTTTCATTCCTAATGATCTAGACTCGATAACACCGGCGCTCTCCAGCTTTCTGAGTGCGTTCACAATAACAGAACGGGTAATGCCGACACGGTCAGCAATTTTACTTGCAACAAGAAGACCTTCATTTCCGTCAAGCTCCTCAAAAATGTGCTCAATTGCTTCAAGCTCACTGTAAGAAAGCGAGCTGATAGCCATTTGTACGACAGCTTTGCTTCTTGCTTCCTCTTCAATTTCTTCTGCTTTTTCTCTTAGGATTTCCATTCCGACAACTGTTGCGCCGTATTCAGCTAGAATTAAGTCATCGTCATTGAATTGATCTTGTAAACGTGAAAGAATAAGTGTTCCTAATCTTTCCCCGCCTCCGATGATCGGCACAATTGTTGTTAAACCAGCTTGAAACAGGTCTCTGTTCTCAACAGGGAAAGCAGTATATTCACTATTAATATCCAAGTTAGAAGATGTTTCAGGGACATTAAACAGATTTTTCGTATATTCTTCAGGGAATTGACGATCCTCAAGCATTTTTTTCATACGATCATTTTCAATTTGCTGGTTAATAGAATACCCAAGGAGTTTCCCTCTGCGGCTTACAACGAAAATATTGGAATCAATTACATCCCGCAGCGTCTCCGCCATTTCCTTGAAGTTTACCGGTTTCCCTGCCGCAGCTTGCAGCATGGAGTTAATAATTCTTGTTTTTTGTAATAAAGCCATGATAAATAATCCTCCTAAACATTCCTCATATTAAATTTTTCACAATATAAATTGACTTAAATCTTTGTTTTTGGCTATCGTTCCGAGCTTTTCTTCGACATACTGTGGTGTAATCGTTATTTTCTCCATCGTTACATCTGGAGCTTCAAACGACAAATCTTCTAATAGGCGTTCAAGTATTGTATGAAGGCGTCTCGCACCGATATTATCTGTGTCCTGGTTCACATGATAAGCAACTTCAGCAATCTTATGAATAGCTTCGTCAGAAAATTCAAGAGATATACCTTCTGTCTGCAATAATGCCTGATATTGTTTCAGCAGCGCATTATCCGGCTCAACCAAAATTCTCACGAAGTCGTCTACCGTGAGTTTGTTCAGTTCTACACGAATTGGGAAACGCCCCTGCAGCTCAGGAATCAAATCAGACGGTTTGGCCATATGAAACGCTCCTGCTGCAATAAATAATACATGGTCTGTTTTTACAGAACCATATTTAGTGACAACGGTTGAACCCTCAACAATCGGCAGGATATCCCGCTGAACGCCTTCTCTTGAAACATCGGCAGAAGAAGATGCACCGCCGTTCTTTGCGATTTTATCAATCTCATCAATAAAGATAATCCCGCTCTCTTCTGCTCTCTGAACAGCTTCCTGGCCGACTTCATCCATATCGATGAGTTTGCTTGCTTCTTCATTCGTCAGGACTTTTCTGGCTTCTCTGACTGTCATTTTGCGCCGCTTCTTTTTCTTTGGCATTAATCCGCTCAGCGCATCCTGCATGTTCATACCCATCTGCTCCATACCCGAGCCCTGCAGCATGTCAAACATAGAAGGCTGCTGCTCTTCGACTTCTACTGTTACATAGTAGTCTTCGAGCTCTCCTAAAGCCAGCTGATGCGCCATTCGTTTTCTTTTTTCTTCGATGTTTGCTTCTTCCTGGCTCTCCGCCTCATCTTCACCATTCGGCTGGCTGCCTCCAAAAAACATTTCAAACGGATTTTTAACGCCAGATTGTTTTTTCTTCCCGGGAACTAACAGACGAACAATGCGTTTGTTTGCATTTTCTTCTGCCTGTTCCTTTACTTCATTCATTTTCTCTTCTTTTATAAGCCGAACAGAAGTCTCCACAAGATCTCTGACCATTGATTCAACATCTCTGCCTACATAGCCGACTTCGGTAAATTTAGTAGCTTCAATTTTGATAAATGGCGCACCTGAAAGCTTAGCGATTCGTCTGGCAATTTCAGTTTTCCCGACGCCGGTAGGACCCATCATTAAAATGTTTTTCGGAACGACCTCGTCCTTCAGCTTTTCATCCAGAAGACTTCTTCTATAGCGGTTTCTTAATGCCACGGCGACAGCTTTTTTCGCATTTTGCTGACCGACAATATATTGGTCTAACCGATCTACAATCTGTCTAGGAGTTAACGGTTTTTTTTCCATGCGCCTCAAGTCCTTTCTATTCAAGCTCTTCCAGTATGATTTGATCGTTCGTGTAAACACAAATTTCGCCTGCTGTTTCTAACGCGGCTCTGGCAATCTCACTTGCAGACATGCTTTCACCGGCATGCTTTTTCAATGCTCTTCCCGCTGCCAAAGCGTAATTGCCTCCTGATCCAATCGCGAGAATGCCGTCATCTGGTTCGATCACCTCGCCTGTTCCCGATACGAGAAGCAAAGTATCCTGATTCATAACAATCAGCATGGCTTCGAGCTTTCTTAGCACTTTATCGCTGCGCCATTCCTTCGCAAGCTCAACAGCCGCACGTTTTAAGTTGCCGTTATATTCTTCAAGCTTAGCTTCAAACTTTTCGAATAAAGTGAAAGCGTCTGCAACAGATCCCGCAAAGCCAGCAAGAACTTTGCCGTTAAACAGTTTTCTCACTTTCCGTGCCGTGTGTTTCATGACAACAGCCTGACCAAATGTTACTTGGCCGTCTCCGGACATAGCGCTTCGTCCTTTATGCTGTACGGCAAATATTGTGGTCGCATGAAAAGATGACATAAAGGGCCTCCTTTAATTTTTCTTAAATGCTCTTGGATGGTGAGACATATATGTGTTTCTCAACATTTCCTTCGAAACGTGCGTGTATATCTGTGTAGAAGACAGATTGGAATGCCCGAGCAGTTCTTGAACGCTTCTCAAATCCGCTCCTTCATTTAACAGATGCGTGGCGAACGTATGTCGAAGCATATGCGGATGGATATGTAAAGTGCTTGACGCTTTTTGAACAAGCCCGCTTAAAATATGTCTGATGCCACGGGCTGTAAGCGGTCCGCCTCTTTGATTTACGAATAATAGATCATGAGGTTCTTTTGCCTTCATCAGCAAGCACTGTCTTCCGCTATTCATGTATACCTTCAACGCTTCGCGGGCATAAGACCCAAAGGGGATATAGCGCTGCTTCTTGCCTTTACCGTGAACAAGCACAGTGTCCATAAATAAATCAACGTCGTTAATAGTTATGGAACAGCATTCACTGACCCTCATTCCGGTGGCATAGAGCAGCTCTAACAGCGCTTGATCCCTCATTCCGGCCGGCTGGCTTATATCTGAAACTTCAAACAGCTCCTCAAGCTCTTTTTGATATAGAAACTTCGGTATCCGTTTCTCCTGTTTTGGCAGATGAACAAGCTGAAACGGATTTTCTTCAATAAGCTTTTCCCGCATCAGAAACTTATAAAAGCTTCTTAATGCAGATATCTTTTTGCTTATTGTTCTTCTCGATAAACCTTTTTCATAGGCTTCTGTCAAAAAAATCCTAGTATCTTGATATGCAGCTTCTTCAAATCCATTTATACCTTGAACGCGCAGGAAAGTCTCGAATTCTTCAATTGAATCCACATAATTCACAATAGTATATTGTGAATAATTTTTTTCAATTTGTAAATATTCAACGAATAACTTTACGAAATTCTTAACATTCTCCATGCCTAATACCTCCCCAGGAAGGGCTTTTAAATGGTATCACAAATCGCGCTCAGGTTGCAATCAATACCTATATTGTTTTCGAAATTGTTTGAATTGTTTCAATCGCACGGTTCGCGTATTGTTCATTTCGTTCTTTTTTATTTTTAATTTTAACTGGCAATTCTTTTAAAAGCCCAAAGTTTGCATTCATCGGCTGGAAGTTCTTCTGGTTTGTTGTTGTAATATAATGTGCCATACTGCCAATTGCTGTTTCCTGAGGGAAGATCACAAGCTCTTCTCCCAATACAAGCTTCGCCGCATTAATGCCTGCTACAAGTCCTGAGGCAGCTGATTCCACATATCCTTCTACTCCCGTCATTTGGCCTGCAAAGAACAGATCACTGCGGTTTTTAAATTGATAAGTCGGCTTTAACAGGCTTGGAGAGTTAATAAATGTGTTTCTGTGCATCACGCCATATCTGACGATTTCTACATTTTCAAGTCCTGGAATCAACTTGAGAACTTCCTTTTGGTCTCCCCATTTTAAATGAGTCTGGAATCCTACAATATTATAAAGTGTTCCCGCAGCATCATCCTGTCTGAGCTGAACGACGGCATAAGGGCGTTTTCCTGTAACAGGATGCTCTAGACCAACCGGTTTCATCGGACCGAAAAGCATTGTTTTCTTACCCCGTTTTGCCATGACTTCAATCGGCATGCAGCCTTCAAAGAAAATCTCTTTTTCAAATTCTTTTAACGGCACTGTTTCTGCTGATGTTAATGCTTCATGAAAACGGTCAAACTCTTCTTCTGTCATCGGGCAGTTCAAATATGCTGCTTCACCTTTATCATAACGGGATTTCAGATACACTTTATCCATATCAAGGCTGTCTTTTTCTACAATCGGCGCCGCTGCGTCATAAAAATATAAATAGTCCTCTCCAGTCAGCTCCTTCAGCTGGGCAGACAGCGATTCTGATGTTAACGGACCCGTTGCGATGATAGTGGGGCCTTCAGGAATTTCAGTCACTTCTTCATTAATAACGGTTACGTTTGGATGATTTTTCACCCGATTTGTCACACTTGCGGCAAATTCATGACGGTCTACTGCAAGAGCGCCCCCGGCAGGCACCGAACATTCGTCAGCCGCCGCGATAATGGCTGAATCAAGCGCACGCATTTCTTCCTTTAATACACCGACAGCGTTAGCAAGCGTATTAGAGCGAAGAGAGTTGCTGCAGACAAGCTCGGCAAATTTATCTGTATGGTGCGCAGGCGTTTGTTTAACTGGCCGCATTTCATACAATTTGACTTGAATCCCCCGTTTGGCAAGCTGCCATGCTGCTTCACTTCCTGCGAGTCCGGCTCCGATTACATTCACTGTTTGTTGGTTCATCTTTCACATCTCCTAGTTTATTATTCAAGGCCTTCTTTTAACACACAAAGAAGGTGAGCAAGACCCTGCTCACCGCTACTTCTGTGGTTCTTCCTTATAATCGCATTCCACGCATTGGACTTGTATGCCTTTTTTGAGTTTTTTCTCGACGAGCATTTTTCCGCATTTCGGGCATTTTCGTTCAATTGGTTTGTCCCATGATACGAATTCACAGTCCGGATAACGGTCACAGCCGTAAAACACCCGTTTCTTTTTCGATTTTCGCTCAACAATGTTTCCTTCTCCGCAGCTCGGGCACTTCACACCGATTTGTTTCACAATCGGTTTCGTGTTCCGGCAGTCAGGGAAGTTGGAGCAAGCTAAGAATTTACCGTACCGTCCCATTTTATATACCATTGGAGAACTGCACAATTCACAATCCTCTCCAGCATACTCTGGTTCAATCTCAACTTCCTTCATTTCCGATTCGGCTTTTTTGACGCGTTTTTCAAAATCGGTGTAGAAATTATCGATAATCTTGACCCATTCGGTATTTCCTTCTTCAACATGATCAAGATCTCTCTCCATTTTAGCTGTAAACTCAACGTTAATGATCTCAGGGAAAAACTCCATGATCAAGTCAAGAACGATCTGACCTAATTCAGTCGGAACGAAACGTTTATTATCCAATGCCACGTAGCCGCGCCGCTGAATAGTATCAAGTGTCGGAGCATATGTGGATGGACGGCCGATACCGCGTTCTTCAAGGGTTTTAACAAGCCGGGCCTCAGTATATCGCGGAGGCGGCTGGGTAAAATGCTGCTCAGGTTCTATATCTTTTGATAATACCGTGTCGCCTTCTTGTAAGTCAGGCAGCATCCGGTCTTTTTCTTCCATTTGGTCGTCTTTTCCTTCAACATAAACCTTCATAAACCCGGAAAACTTGACTTTACTTCCATTTGCACGAAATGTCAAACCATTGTTTGTCAGGTCGACACTCATTGTATCGAGAACAGCCGGTGCCATTTGGCTGGCAACAAAACGCTCCCAGATTAATTTATACAGTCTCATTTGGTCTCTGCCGAGGACTGCTTTTAATTCACTTGGTTTTCTAAGAACTGATGTCGGCCGAATTGCTTCGTGGGCATCCTGGGCATTTTCATTCTTTTTCGCAGGCTTCCGTTTTCCGCCTAGGAACTCTTTTCCATATGTCTGATCAATAAATGCAGCAGCTTCATCAACAGCCGTATTTGAAATACGGGTTGAATCCGTTCTCATATACGTGATCAGACCAACCGTCCCTTCTCTTCCTAGATCAATTCCTTCATATAATTGCTGTGCAATCATCATCGTTTTCTTCGCTCTGAAATTGAGCTTGCGAGCTGCTTCCTGCTGCAGGGTAGAAGTGGTAAAAGGCAAAGCAGGATTACGTTTGCGTTCCTTTTTGGTTACTTTTTCAACTGTATATTGATTCCCTTTGAGCTGAGAAAGAATCTCTTTTACATCAGCTTCACTATTTAAAGGAAGTTTTTTGCCGTTTTTCCCGAAAAAGCTCGCTTCAAAGGTTTCTTGACCTTTTAAGAACGTACCGTCAATTGTCCAATATTCCTCAGGCTTAAAGTCGTTAATCTCTTTTTCACGGTCAATAATCAAACGGAGGGCAACGGATTGCACGCGTCCTGCGCTAAGCCCTTTTTTGACTTTTTTCCATAAGATAGGACTGATTTTATATCCGACAAGCCTGTCTAAAATACGTCTCGCTTGCTGTGCATCCACTAAATCCATATTGATCATGCGGGGATGCTTAAACGATTCCTTAATAGCGTCTTTTGTAATTTCGTTAAACACCACACGGCAGTCTGAGTTGAGATCTAAATCAAGACTGTGTGCCAAATGCCATGCAATCGCTTCCCCTTCTCTGTCGGGGTCGGCTGCGAGATACACTTTTTTAGCTTTTTTCGCAGCCGTTTTCAGCTCTTTTAATACCGGGCCTTTACCTCGAATGGTAATATATTTCGGTTCGAAATTCTGTTCTATGTCAACTCCCATTTGACTTTTTGGAAGATCCCGGACATGTCCCATTGATGCTTTTACTTTATATTTTTTACCTAAGTAACGTTCAATCGTTTTCGCCTTAGCGGGCGATTCCACGATGACTAGATAATCAGACATTTTCATCCCCCTCAAGAGGTGTTCTCTCTCTTTTCAAGATATTTCAATTTTATTTTTGCAGCTGTCTTTATTTGGCTTTCAACATTTCATTCTTTATCATGAACGTCATTAATTAAATAGAAAACAATATGCAACTTTAAATCCTCACTATTATTAAATATTACAATACCGTTTGTCAAACGATAATTCAAAAGGGTTCCGTATATTGAACGTTTCTCTCAGGAAGTTCCTCGAAAATATCCTCTGCTGACCATATGGCTTTAGCCCCCTGCTGGATCAGTTTTATAGGACCTCCGGCGTAAGGGTCAAACAATGAACCGGGTACGGCAAATACCTCTCTCCCTTGTTCCAATGCTTGATAGGCAGTAATCAGCGAACCGCTTTTTTCTTTGCCCTGAACGACAATAACGCCTTCACTCAGTCCGCTGATAATGCGGTTTCTCATAGGGAAATGCCATTTTTGGGGTTTAGTTTCAGGTGGGTGCTCTGACAGCAGGATATGGTGTTTAGCCATGTGATCTGCTAACTGAAGGTTTTCTCGGGGATAAATGTGTTGAAATCCGCCTGCAATGACGCCAATTGTCCGCCCCTTCGCCTTAATACTTGCAGCATGGGACATTCCGTCTATCCCAGACGCCAGTCCGCTGACAATCACCCAACCTTTACGACAGATCACTTTTGTAAGATGATTGACAACTTGTTTCCCATAAGCTGTTGGATTTCTTGTCCCTACAATTCCAATTTTTCTCCCTTTCGAAAGAAGAGTCATATCACCTTTTGCAAACAGTACGGCGGGGGGATCATAAATGCTTTTAAGCCAGAAAGGATATTGCTTTGAAGAAATAGGGATGGTGTTAATGCCTTGCTCACGATAAGCAGCAAGTACACGCTGGAGCTTTGGATAAAGTTGTTCTATTTCGTTTTTTAATGCAGCTGCTTTTATTTGATCACGAGTAACCGTTTGTAACACGGGTGATGTCAGCGACATAGACGGATCGGCTTTCCACCATTTTAATAGAAGGGATGGGGATAATAATTGATTGATTCTGCAAATCGTTAGGCAGGCAGCGGCCTGATCCAATAGATTGACCTCCTTTTGTTAGAAAAAGCAGGAACAGCCTTGACGGCTGTCCCTTTTTTATTAATGCGTTTTGCAAGTTTCGAACAAGTTCTTCTCTTTCAGCACCTTGATTAAGGTTTCACCCATGACAGAAGGTGTCTCTGCAACTTCGATTCCGCATGCATTAAGGGTTTTGATTTTTTCATCAGCTGTCCCTTTTCCGCCGGAAATAATGGCGCCTGCATGCCCCATGCGCTTCCCAGGAGGTGCTGTTTTACCGCCGATAAAACCGACTACCGGTTTTGTCATGTTGGCTTTTACCCACTCTGCCGCTTCCTCTTCGGCAGTACCGCCGATTTCGCCAATCATGATGACTGCGTGAGTGTCAGGATCTTCGTTAAACGCTTTTAAAACGTCAATAAAGTTTGTTCCATTTACAGGGTCGCCGCCGATTCCAACAGCTGTAGATTGCCCTACACCCGCTTCTGAGAGCTGGTGCACCGCTTCGTATGTTAATGTTCCTGAACGTGATACAACGCCTACATGACCCTTTTTATGGATGTATCCGGGCATAATGCCGATTTTACATTCTTCAGGCGTAATGACACCAGGACAGTTCGGCCCTATCAGTCTCGTTTTCTTGCCTTCCATGAAGCGTTTGACCTTCACCATATCCAAAACCGGGATATGTTCTGTGATACAAATCACGAGATCAAGCTCCGCATCTACCGCTTCCATAATCGCATCAGCTGCAAACGGTGCGGGCACATATATAACAGACGCGTTAGCGCCGGTCGTTTGAACTGCTTCAGCCACTGTATTAAATACAGGAACACCTTCCACTTCTGTTCCGCCTTTTCCAGGTGTTACACCGCCAACGATATTTGTGCCGTATTCGAGCATCTGCTTCGTATGAAATAAAGCGGTAGAACCTGTAATCCCTTGCACAATAACTCTTGTATCTTTATTAATGAAAACACTCATTATTTGGTCCCCTGCCTTTCATTCTTTCTTAAACTAAGGATACGATTTTCTGCGCGCCGTCAGCCATTGATTCCGCAGATGTAATGTTTAATCCTGATTCACTAAGGATTTTCTTCCCTAGATCCACGTTTGTGCCTTCAAGACGGACGACAAGCGGCAATGTCAAACCAACTTGTCTAGTCGCTTCAACAACCCCTTCTGCGATGACATCACATTTCATAATGCCGCCGAAAATGTTGACAAAAATCCCTTTAACGTTTTGATCAGAAAGAATGATTTTAAATGCTTCCGTGACTTTTTCCGCGGTTGCACCGCCGCCCACATCAAGGAAGTTGGCCGGTTCTCCCCCATAATGCTTGATAATATCCATCGTAGACATTGCAAGCCCCGCGCCGTTTACCATACAGCCGATATTTCCATCAAGGGAAATGTAGCTTAGATCATATTTGGACGCTTCAATTTCTTTCGGATCTTCTTCATCCAAATCTCTATATTCCATAATGTCCTTTTGTCGGTACAACGCATTGCTGTCAAAATTCAATTTTGCATCAAGCGCCATCACATTTCCGTCGCCGGTAACAACAAGCGGATTGATTTCGGCGATTGAGCAGTCTTTCTCAACAAACGCTTTATATAGTCCAAGCATAAATTTAGCAGCTTTTCCCACGAGCTCTTTTGGAATATTAATAGCGAATGCAATTTCTCTGGCTTGATAGCCTTGAAGGCCAACAGCCGGATCAATGACAGCTTTTTTGATTTTTTCCGGTGTTTTCTCCGCAACTTCTTCAATTTCCGTTCCGCCTTCTTCAGAAGCCATTAAAACGATTCTTGAAGTGGCGCGGTCAAGCACTAGACCGATGTAATATTCTTTTTTAATATCGCAGCCTTCTTCAATAAGTAAGCGTTTTATTACTTGGCCGTCCGGACCCGTCTGATGTGTAACTAGGGTCTTCCCTAATAGTTCTTCGGCATACGCTTTTACTTCATCTAATGATTTTGCTATTTTTACCCCACCAGCTTTGCCTCGACCGCCAGCATGAATTTGAGCCTTTACGACATAAACCGAGCTGGATAAGCTCTTTGCACTCTCAACTGCTTCTTCTGCTGTAAAAGCCACTTTACCTTCAGGAACAGATACCCCATATTTTCTGAGGACTTCTTTTCCCTGGTACTCATGGATATTCATTTCCCATCCTCCTAACTTATGTAACAAAACTAAAATAGACTGCGCTTTCATTCTATAATAATACTGGAAGAATTGTCTACAGTTCGTTGCAAAATCTTTTAATCCTTCTAAACATTCAAACTTTTACTTTATTAAAAACATAAATTTCAAAGGAGGATGGGGAATATTTTAGCTATTTTTTGTTTTTTACGCTTTCGTCCAATTTGTAAATGAATGAAAAAATCTCGGCTACCGTTTCATAAAGAGCTTCAGGGATTTGATCATCTACCGTCAAATGGCGCATTAATTCGACAAGGGTCCGATCTTCTTGAATCGGGACCCCTGCTTTTTTCGCTTCTTTGATAATGTTGTCGGCTACATGGCCCTTCCCTGTGGCAATCACTCTCGGCGCCTTGTCTTTTTGTTCGTCATAATGGAGAGCAACAGCTTTTCTGATCGGTGTCTGCTCTTTCATATTTTCACATCCACTTCCTGATCAGTGATACTTGTTATATATTGATCGATTGAAGCCTTTTCTTCGGTGTGAACCCTTTTTTTAGCGTTTACCCCTGAAAGGCTGTACCCCATTTCCTTTAGCCCCTGTTTAAGCGCGGGCACCATCGGATCGATCGCAGCCTGCAGCTCGAAATCAGTCTCTATTGTAATGGTCATGACTTTTTGCTGTACCAAGCAATCAACGACGGTTTCTTTTAGTGTATCAAGCTGCAGCAAAAACAAAAGGCGGCAATGGGAAGGATCAAGCTTTCCATCCGCTTCTTTCTTTCCTTTAAACAGAACAGTCATGTCCTGAACCCCTGACTTCGAAAACATTGGAAATGACATTACAATTTGGCTGTATGATGGATGGTCCTGCTGCATGAAAAGCTGGCCATTTAATTTATGAAAAAGCTGATCGGCTTCTTGTTTGACTGGTTCGGCTACCTCATGCGATGCTCTTAAGGCAGAAAGAGCCAGCTTGATGGATTGCATTTCGCTAGATGTGACTGCGCTTCCTTGTTCAAACGCTTTAATGAACGCAACCTCGTCCCTTGCACCGATTGCCGTTTTCACTTTGGATAAGAAAGAAAGAACATCTGCCTTATCCGCCAAATGGGGTGCTGTCTGCTGAACAGCCTTTAAAAAGACTTCGGCTTCCTGGTCTGTGACTTGTGCTGCCTGTAAAACAGCTGAAGCTGCAAGTGACTTACTATCACCCGATGAAGCAGCCGCTTTAATCCAATTTGCTGCTTCTTTCACAATTTGGAGACTGTTTTTTTCAGCAGATTCCGTCAGCTTCATCAGCAGCTGGCGGGCTTCTTTAATTGGAATGTCTGCTGCTATTTTAACAGGCTCTTCTTGTATGCTTCTCTGTTCTGCTGTGTGATTTGCAATCGGCTGGCTGGCTTTTCCGGGGGAGCCAGCTGGTGTGCTAAGCTCCCTGCTTCCAGCAGTATTGGCCGGAGAAGGTGCTTTCGTATTGTCGGTTAAAGAAATAAGCTTATCAATCAGCCGTTCTGCATGGACATCGATTTCACTATTTAAAAGCGACGTAATTGCTTCCTTTAGCTTTGACATCATTTGGCTCTGCTGAGGGTTTTGGTCGATTGCCTGAAGCAGCTGGGATACGTGCTGATGCAACGGAACAGGTGATTTCACCGCGTGAACACCATTCAAAACCTCGGAGTGAATGGGAAGATTACGCTTTAAAGCGAAGAGCACCGTTTCAACTGCTTTTTTTGTGTCTTGCGAAGGCAGCGTGTCCATCCAGCGGACGGCTGTTTTGATATCATTTTCTGTTACGGGTGTTTTGCTTTTCAGCATCGCTCCTGTCATCATGAGAGCTGCGTTTGACGTCTTCACTGACATGGCATTTAAAAGCTTGCCAGCTGCATCCTGAATGGTTTTAGGATTTTGATCAAAGCTTTGAACGACCTGAAGACGGCCTGTTTGTTCTGCCGTTTTTTTTTCGTAGGAAAACCAATAGTATGCCTGAGGACGAAGCTGGGCTTCAAGTTTTCCCTGAACAGTTTGATTGCCGACTTGGATCAGGGCATGCTGATCTCCTAGTAAACGAAGCACTTTTCCTAAGAGGAGACGCTTCTCCCCGTTTAGCGCTTCGTTTACTTTTGATGTTTCCTGCGGGACGGCTGTACGCCCGAAAAGGTGCTGCAGCGCCTTTTGCACATCATTTCGTATGTTCATTTTAAAAAGGTGCCTCCTTGTCCATGTGATTTATCTGAAAGATTGAACAGGAGCGAAAGTTTTGCGGTGCAATTCAGTTGGGCCGTATGCAGCGAGAGCTTCCAAATGTTCTTTTGTCCCATAGCCTTTATTTTTTTCAAAGCCGTACATGGGGTACGTTTCGGCATAAGCGCTCATCATTCGGTCCCTCGTCACTTTTGCGATACACGCACCTGCCGCAATAGACACGCTTTTGGCATCGCCTTTTATAATTGACGCCTGAGCCGTGTCGAGCGGAAGTGTCATTGCGTCAACAAGCAAATAATCAGGTGTATCCGACAAATCCTGTATCGCTTTCACCATTGCCATTTTTGAAGCTTCATATATATTGATCTCATCAATCACAGTAGCTTCTACAATTCCTATCCCGACCGCCAGTGCTTCCTTCATAATAAGCTCGTAATATTCCTCGCGTTTTTTCTCTGAAAGCTTTTTGGAGTCTGTCAGTCCAAGTATTTCACATTCCTCTGGAAGGATGACTGCGCTGGCGACAACTGGTCCTGCCAATGGCCCCCGGCCGACCTCGTCAACACCTGCAATCAAGCGAAATCCCTTGTTTCTTGCCAGCCTTTCATAGGAAGTCATATTCACCCATTGTTCTTTCAGCGCTTTTTCTTTCGCTTGCTTTTTAAGCCATTGCTCTACAAGCGTTTGAACGCTTTTTCTCGGGTCGTTTTCGCATTGGGCAATGAATGGGTCTTGTGCATCCTTCACTTCCTGCAAACGGTCTTTAATGTCCTTTACGGTTAATGTATTCACTTTCTCTTCTCCCTTACTGTATGTATCGGTTCAGCCAAGAAAAAATAAAGACCCGCATTTCTGCGCGCCTTTACATCGTCGGCTGTTCAAATGACAGCCTGCCGAACTTTTCAGTGCGAATATCGCGAATGATGACTTCAGTCGTCTTATCGTAGTTAATGAGCCCACCGCTCATGAGACAGCCCCGCTTTTCACCTATTGCATCAAACAGCTCAGCAATGTCCTCTGGGATCTCATCAAGGCCATAACGCTCTTTAAGCCGTTCTGGGTAATGTTCTTCGAGAAAACGAAGACCAAACACGGCCACGTCCTGCAAATTGATAATCGAGTCTTTAATAGCCCCGGTGACTGCCAGTCTCAAACCGACAAGTTCATCCTCAAATTTAGGCCACAAAATTCCCGGTGTATCTAATAGCTCTAATTCTTTCCCAACTTTGACCCACTGTTGAGAAGTCGTAATGCCAGGTCTGTCTCCCGTTTTTGCTATGTTTTTCTTTGCAAGCCGGTTGATGAGCGTTGATTTTCCGACGTTTGGAATGCCGATAATCAAAGCGCGAATCGCTCTCGGCTTCACACCTTTCGCACGCATCCGGTCAAATTTTTCTTGGAGGATCTCTTTTGATGCAGGCACAATTTGATTTAACCCTTGTCCATTTACAGAATTAATAGACAGAGAGCGGATCCCCTGCTTCTCAAAGTGCTCTTTCCACCGCTGTGTAACTGCCGCATCTGCTTTGTCAGCCTTGTTTAACAGCATAATTCGCGGCTTGTTTTTTAGAATATCTTCAATCATTGGGTTTCTTGATGACATTGGAATTCTGGCATCTACCAATTCATATACGATATCGATTAATTTTAATTTTTCGGTTACTTCCCTTCTTGCTTTTGCCATATGGCCCGGGAACCATTGAATTGTCATGTGACACGAACACCGCCTTTATCTTCAGTATGCATGATTCATTGTTGTCCTTTATGTATTTTACGATGCCTGTCCGGCATTTTCAAATTCTGTATAAAAAAAGAGCTTGTTATAGGTAACAAGCTCTTTTCGTTCGTTATCATTATCGTCTGATCTCTTTAATACGAGCCGCTTTTCCGCGAAGTTCACGCAGGTAGTAAAGTTTAGCACGGCGTACTTTACCGTAACGTACAACTTCGATTTTCGCGATTTTTGGTGTGTGTACTGGGAAAGTACGTTCAACGCCAACACCGTAAGAAATCTTACGAACTGTGAACGTTTCGCTGATTCCACCACCACGACGCTTAATCACAACACCTTCAAAGATCTGGATACGCTCACGGTTACCCTCAACAACTTTAACGTGTACACGTAAAGTGTCACCAGGACGGAACGCAGGAAGATCAGTACGAAGCTGTTCTTTTGTGATATCTTCAATTAGTTTTTGCATCGTTTTCAACTCCTTCCAACAGATGCTCTTGGCCACAAAAACCGGCACAGCGGAACATCGTTTTCAAGCTTGCAGCGGATAAGCCCGCTTAAGCCACAAGTAGTATCTTATCACAATTTCATAGCCTATGCAATAAAATCTATTCTTTTTCCCATTCAGAAATCCACTTTCTTTGCTGCTCTGTAAGCGGGTAGTCTTTCAACAGATCCGGACGTCTTAGGTAGGTCCTTCTGATCGATTCTTTATTCCGCCATTCTTCAATTTTTGCATGGTTTCCTGACAAGAGTGTTTCAGGCACTTTTAAACCTTTGTAATCTGCCGGTCTTGTATAATGCGGGTGCTCTAAGAGTCCGGTGCTGAATGAATCCTCAATATGGGAAGCCTCTTTACCAAGTACACCCGGAAGCAGTCTGACCACACTGTCTGCGATCATCATTGCAGGGAGCTCACCGCCCGTCAGAACAAAGTCGCCAATTGATATTTCATCCGTTACCAAGTGCTCGCGAATGCGTTCATCATAGCCTTCATAATGGCCGCAAATGAACAGCAAATGCTCTTCCTTTGCTAATTGTTCAGCTTTTTTTTGGGTAAAACGCTCACCTTGCGGGCATACGAGGATAATACGCGGAGCAGCGGCTGCCTTTGATGTCAGGTCCTCGACCGCGTCAAAAACAGGCTGGGGCTTGAGAACCATGCCTGCCCCGCCGCCATAAGGATAATCATCAACAGTATTGTGCTTGTTATCAGAGTACTCCCGGAAATTTACGACTTGAAACTGCACCGCATTTTTTTCCTGGGCTTTTTGAAGAATCGATGAGCCGAGCACGCCTTCAAACATTTCGGGAAACAGCGTCAAAAAGTCGATTTTCATTCGTCTATTAACCCTTCCATGAGTTCAATCTCAATTTTCTTTTCCTTGACATCGATATGTTTGACCACTGATTCAATGTAAGGAATGAGTGCGTCTTTTTTTCCTTTTCTTCCGATGACCCAAACGTCATTGGCTCCAGGCGTCAAAATTTCTTTGACCTTTCCGATGAGTTCGCCTTCTTCAGTAAATACTTCACACCCAATAATTTCGTGGAAATAAAATTCACCCTCATTCAGCTCTCCTAATTCTTCTTCAGGAACTTTAATGATTGCGTTTTTCAGCTCTTCTACTTCATTTAGGTTTTGTCTTTCTTTAAACTGCAGGAGATGAAATTGCTTATGCAGTCTATGTGTGTTTACCGTTACCTCCACTGGTTCGTTACGGCCGTCCATAAACAAATACAGCGTGTTTCCCGGCTTGTATCGTTCTTCGGCAAAATCTGTTTTTGAAATCACCCGCACTTCGCCTTTGATTCCGTGGGTATTTACGATTTTGCCTACATTAAACCATCGCTTTGTCATATGATCACCTCTGGCGAATTTCAATTACTTTTCCGTCTTTTATGACGATGGTGTTCGCTGCTGTTTTCTCATGCCAGTCATCCCCGGCTTCAATCGTCAGCAGCGCATCGACTTCCTTTTCTTTCAACTCACTGCCAAGCGGCAATGTATGTACTTGAGCAATTTGAAAATCAATGATTTTTATATCATCTTTTCGCTTTCCTATTGCCTTTTTAAATTGTTCAATCATATCAGGGTTTTGCTGTTCTTTCTCATGTTTTCTAAGCTGAAAATAGAGCTGGCTGCATTCTCGTTCAAGCATTTGTTTCTTTTCGGCAAAAGAAGCTAAAAGCTTTTCTTTACTGCGCTCGGTTAAGACTTGCATAACGGCTACACGGTGAATAATTTGCATCGCACCAAGCTCCCCGCTTTTAAAACTTTTTCTCGCCCAGGCTTTTCTATTTTGCCTAAGCTTCTATCAGTTTACCCTTTTTTTGCGTGTAAAAAAAGGGGAGGTGCCGGCCCTCTCCCTTTTAGTCAAATATTTCAAATTGAACTTTCTTAGAAGACTGTGCGCCAGCTGCAAATACAGCTGTTCGAATCGCTTTTGCAGTCCGGCCTTGCTTTCCGATAACTTTACCGGTATCTGACTTATGGACAGATAAGCGCAGCGCAATCTTTTGATCGGTTTCTTCTCTTATGACGCGAATGTCATCTGGATGATCAACAAGCGGCGTCACAATGTGGACAATCAAATCTTCCAAGTGTTGATCAGTCATTACTTGCCTTGTTTAGCGTTGTGGAATTTTTCCATGATTCCTTGGCTAGAGAACAAGTTGCGAACTGTATCAGATGGTTTCGCTCCAGTTTGAAGCCATTTAAGAGCAAGCTCTTCGTCAATTTTTACTTCCGCTGGTTTTGCAACCGGGTTGTAAGTTCCGACTGTTTCGATGAAACGGCCGTCACGTGGTGAACGAGAATCTGCTACAACAATACGATAGAAAGGAGATTTTTTTGCTCCCATACGTTTTAAACGAATTTTTACTGCCATTTTACTAGCACCTCCGAAAATATTTCAACAAGATAGTATATTAACAATGATAAAAGTGTTTGTAAAGTGTTTTTTCTTAACAACGGTTTTATCATGTATAACCGATTACATAAAAGGTAGCTTAAACCCTTTTTTCTTGCCTTTTGACATGTTTGTCATCTGCTTCATCATTTTTTTCATTTCATCAAACTGCTTAAGCAAACGGTTGACTTCCTGTACGGATGTCCCGCTTCCTTTTGCAATCCGCTTCCGCCGGCTGGCATTGATAATATCCGGCTGTTCTTTTTCAAGAACAGTCATTGATTTGATGATTGCTTCCACATGATTCAGCTGTTTTTCATCAACTTGGATGTTTTTCAGACCTTTCATTTTACCTGCACCCGGCATCATTTGCAGAAGCTCATCAAGCGGCCCCATGTTTCTGACTTGCCCGAGCTGCTCCAGAAAATCGTCCAATGTGAAGCTCATCGTTCTCATTTTTTGTTCCAGCTCTTTGGCTTTGTCTTCATCAACGCTGGCCTGTGCTTTTTCAATCAATGTCAGCACGTCGCCCATGCCGAGAATCCTTGATGCCATGCGTTCAGGATGGAACGGCTCTAACGCATCAAGCTTTTCGCCCAAACCTGCGAACTTAATTGGCGTGTTTGTAACAGCGCGAATAGAAAGCGCAGCCCCGCCGCGTGTGTCTCCATCCAGCTTAGTTAACACAACACCGGTTAAACCGAGCTGTTCATTAAAGCTTTTGGCAACATTCACAGCGTCCTGACCGGTCATTGAATCGACAACCAGGAAAATTTCTTCCGGATTCGCGATTTCTTTGACTTTGGTCAGTTCATCCATCAGTTCATGGTCGATATGCAAGCGCCCTGCCGTATCCAAAATGACGTAGTCATAATGTTCTTCCTTGGCTTTCTCAATAGCCTGTTTAGCTATTTCTACAGGACTGACCTGATCGCCAAGAGAGAAAACAGGCATATCAAGCTGTTTGCCGAGTGTTTCCAGCTGCTTAATTGCGGCTGGGCGGTAAATATCGGCAGCAACCAGCATCGGTTTGCGATTATGCTTTTTGCGCAGCAGATTCGCAAGCTTACCGCTTGTTGTCGTTTTACCGGCACCTTGGAGACCGACCATCATAATAACAGTCGGCGGCCTTTTTGCGACGGCGATTTTGCTCTCTTCGCCGCCCATCAGCTCAGTCAGTTCCTCTTGAACAACTTTAATGACCTGCTGGCCGGGCGTCAGACTTTTCATGACGTCTTGGCCTACAGCGCGTTCACTTACTTTTTTGACAAAATCTTTGACTACTTTAAAGTTAACGTCAGCCTCAAGCAGCGCAAGGCGAACCTCACGCATCATATCTTTTACATCTTGTTCGCTGACTTTCCCTTTTCCGCGGATTTTAGAAATCGTCTGCTGCAGTCGGTCGGCTAATCCTTCAAATGCCATAGTTTGCCGCCTCCTAATCTAATTTCTCAAGCGCTTCAATCAGAGCTGTAATTTCTTCCTCTTCTTTTGAACCGGAAGCAAGCTCCTTCAGCTTATTAAACATCTCTTTACGCTCCTGAAACTTTTTCAAAAGGAGCAGCTTTTCTTCATATTGTTCAAGCATTGCTTCTGTTCGTTTGATGTTATCATAAACAGCTTGTCTTGAAACCTCATATTCTTCGGCTATTTCGCCTAGGGAGAAATCGTCCAAATAATAAAGCGACATATAGCTCTTCTGTTTTGACGTCAACAACGACTGATAAAAATCAAACAGATAATTCATTCTCGTTGTCTTTTCGAGTGACATTTGAGCTCTCCCCTTTGTTAAGTCAAATCCCTTTACGATAACTTAGTTTACACGGTTTTATTGACACTGTCAAGTTTTTATCTTGTCAAAGCGGCGATTAACTTTTTCCAAAATACGCTAAATATCATCCGATTTATTCCGATATTGTATATGAACCCTATTTAAAGGAGGATTTTTATGAAAAAAATCGGTTTATTGTTTATGTTATGTCTGGCAGCCCTGTTTACAATAGGTTTTCCGGCACAGCAAGCAGACGCTGCTGAGGCACCTTATAAGGCTTCGATCACAAATATCAGCACAGATGGAGGGGTTTACGGTAAAATCAATTATGGACAAGGTCAATATTGGCGAGTCAAGTACAATATTACAGTAAGCGGCAAATTACTCGACCAAAACGGACAGCCAGTGCCAAACGCGCCCGTAAGATTTGAAGCGGACACGAAGGTCGGAAACACAACACAAACTGCTTCAGGAACCACTGATGCAAACGGAACATTTGAGGTTCCAATGTATTTGGGGCCAGCTGCTGGTTACTATACGTATTACACATCTGTTTCCGTTCATTACTATGACATCATCCCATTCAGAGTTTTTTCTGGTGAATCAAGACTGGTATCCACTGATAACAGCCTTTATCATTTCGCCTATCAAGTAAGAAGATAAAAAAGAAAAGGCCCCAAGATGTTGGGGCCTTTTTCTTAATCGTCGGCTTTTTCCACTAAATCTGAAAAGAGTCCGTACACATAGGATTCTGGATCAAATTCCTGAAGATCATCAACTTTTTCTCCTAAACCGACTAGTTTAACCGGGATGTGAAGCTCGTTGCGAATCGCAAGGACGATACCGCCTTTTGCCGTACCGTCAAGCTTCGTTAAAGCAATGCCGGTAACATTTGTTGCTTTAGAGAACTCTTTTGCCTGAGCCATTGCATTTTGGCCGGTCGTGGCATCAAGGGCAAGCAGCACCTCATGCGGAGCTTCAGGAACTTCTCTTTCGATAACACGTTTCACTTTTTCAAGCTCTTTCATGAGATTTACTTTGTTTTGGAGACGACCTGCCGTATCACAAATTAATACATCGGCATTTCTTGCTTTCGCAGCATGAACAGCATCGTAGATGACAGCCGCCGGATCGCTTCCGGCCGTCTGCTTAATGACAGGCACTCCTGTACGCTCTCCCCACACTTCCAGCTGTTCAATGGCCCCCGCTCTAAAAGTGTCTCCGGCGGCAAGTACGACAGATTTTCCTTCTTGTTTCATTTTATGAGCAAGCTTTCCGATCGTTGTTGTTTTCCCGACGCCGTTTACACCTACCAGAAGGATTACGTTTAAACGCCCATCCTGGATGTTCAGTTCTGAAATTTGCTCATCTCCACTGTTATAAATCTCGACCAGTTTCTCAGAAATCACTGACTGGACTTCCTTTGGATCTTGAATATTTCTGCGTTTGACTTCTTTTTTCAGCTCATCTATTAATTCCATAACGGTTGTAAAACCGACATCAGCGCTGATAAGAACCTCTTCAAGCTCTTCGAAGAAATCCTCATCCACTTTACGGTAACGGGATACAAGATCATTCACTTTGTTTTGAAAGGAGTTTCTTGTTTTTTCAAGGCCGTCCTTAAACTTTTCAGATACGGAATCTGTCTGTTTTGTGATTTTCTCTTTTAATTTTTTAAAAAAGCTCATCTTTTAACCTCTTTCCTCGTTACTGAACGAATTCTTTTGTTTCTTCCAGCTTAACTGAGATTACCTTGGAAACACCGGATTCCTGCATGGTTACGCCATATAGCACATCCGCTTCCTCCATCGTTCCTTTTCTGTGGGTAATCACAATAAACTGGGTATCACTGCTGTATTTTTTTAAATACTGCGCAAAACGGAACACATTCGCTTCGTCGAGCGCAGCCTCTACTTCGTCAAGGACGCAAAACGGCACAGGACGAACCTTTAGGATTGAGAATAAGAGCGCTATAGCAGTAAGCGCACGCTCTCCGCCTGACAGGAGGTTTAAGTTTTGCAGCTTTTTCCCCGGCGGCTGAGCGATAATCTCGACTCCTGAATGAAGCAGATCGTTAGGATCAGTGAGCCTCAGTTCAGCTCGCCCTCCTCCGAATAAGGAGCGGAAAACTTGATCAAAGTGTGAGCGGATTTGGACGAATGTGTCATTAAAGCGTTTCGTCATTTCTTCATCCATTTCTTCAATCACTTGGAACAAGGTATTTTTCGCTTCTGTTAAATCTTCTTTTTGTTCCGACAGAAACTTGTACCGTTCGTTGACCCTCTCAAACTCATCTATGCTTCCGAGGTTCACGGTACCCAGCTCTTCAATTGCGAGTTTAATCAGCTTCACGCGCTTTCTGGCTTCCTCTGGATCAGTTTCAAGCTGATATTTCTCTTTTGCCCCCTCAAAGGACAAGCTGTATTCCTCCCGTAAGTATTGGAGTAAATTATCAAGCTCGACTTCCATTCGTCCAAGTTTGACTTCTTCGTCTTTTAAGAGCGTTGTTTTTTGTTTATACAGGCGTTTCATTTCTTTCAGCTCACGCTCATACGTATCAAGCCCATGCTGAAGCTTGATGCGCTGATCGCGCCTTAATGCAATCAGTTCGATCGTTTTCGTTTTGTCATTCAATTTATGTTTTGCTGCTTCTTCCAGCTTTTCTTCGCCGCTGGTGCTAGATGACATCTCTGACGTTAAGAAGCTTAAGTCTTCTTTTGCTTCTTTTAACGCAAGCTCTGTTTCAGTGAGCTCTTTCTTTAATCTGGCAAGGTTGTCCTCTTCCCCCTTGCAAGCCTGCTCTTTTTTGGCCGCTGCGATCTTCAGCTCAGTCAGCTCGTTGGAGAGAGACTCTTTCGTTGAGGATTGCGTTTGTTTTTGTTTTGTCAGTCTGTCTATGTCCTCTTCAAGCTGTTTCATCTTTTCAGATACGGCAGAGAGCTCTTCTTCAAGCTTGCGTTTGCGCACTTTTCTCTCTTCATCGCTTTCTGACAGAGCAGATTTTTCTTGATCATAGAGCTCTAAATGGGTATTGATATTTTTCTCGGCAACTTGAAGTTCGTACAGCTGGCCTTTCACATCCTGCTGCTTTAACCTTAAGCCTTCCCCGGCTTCTCTTAAGTCAGCCAGTTTTTTCTCCATATCCTGAATGGAGTGCTTAAGGGTTTTGACCTCTTGTTCAAGCAGTGCCGTTTTCTCTTCCATTTCAGCGAGCCGTTTCGTCACATCTTCTAGCTCCCGGCTTCTTCCAAGGAGGGAGTTATTTTTCTTTTTAACCGCGCCGCCCGTCATTGAACCACCGGGGTTCACAACATCTCCTTCAAGGGTTACGATGCGGTACCGGTGCCCGAGAAGCTTTGCAAGCTCGTTTGCACCCTTTAAATCCTCTGTGATCAGCACGGTCCCAAGAAGGTTCTGGAT
Organism: Bacillus sp. GW821-FHT01G09; assembly: GCF_059422205.1. Taxonomy (NCBI): domain Bacteria; kingdom Bacillati; phylum Bacillota; class Bacilli; order Caryophanales; family Bacillaceae; genus Bacillus; species Bacillus sp. GW821-FHT01G09. Next base: position 719,440 of record NZ_JBWKWL010000002.1, on the reverse strand, counting down.
GACGCTTCGATATGCAGGATCAAATGTGACAAGTTCACTGGCAACCCCGAGAAATGATGAATGCCGGGCGGCTGTTTCCGCGTCACGGCTTTGAAGCTGGCGGTCTCTAATAACAGAAAGAGGCAGAAACGTCGCCCGGCCGAAGGAATTCTGCTTTAAATATTGAATCGCTTTGCGGGCAGACTGTTCATCGTCGGTCACGACGTGTTGAGCAGAAGCGCCGAGCGCTATTTCAATGGCCGTTTCATACTTCTGTTCTGTAGAAATCAGCTCAAGAACCGCTCCGCGAATTCCGCCAAGGCGCTCTTTCGCTTTCAGCACTTCTTTAACACCTTGATAAAAGCCGGAGAAATCTCCCTGCATCGTCTCAAGCATGTCCTTTTTTGCTCTCGCTTGCTGTACGTATTGGTATGCCTGATACAGAGCGGATTCATTTTTTTCGTATTGGCGCTTTTTCTGCTCATATTTTGTCTGCATATCACGATATGCACCGACTTGACTGTGAATCTCCTGCTCAATTCGGGCAAATTCCGTTTCACATGCGGCTTTACGCGCAGAAATATCACGCCGTTCCTGCAGGTGCTTTTCATTGTTGTCCGCGAGTCTCTGCAATGTGACAGCGGATTGGGACATCTGGTCATCAAGAAGCTGGAGTTCGTTGCGTATCGAAGCCTGGCTGTTTAACAGCTCAAAATAATCACTTTTCAGCTGCTCGATTTTCTCTTCGACATTTTCATTGTGAAGACTGAGAGCCTGCTGTTTTTCTTTTACTTGCGCCCTTAACTGCTTCACCTCAGCCTGAAGCGTTTCGAAGACAGCTTCCTGCTTCGAAAGCTCTTCTTTCAGAACCATTTCTTTTTGCTGGAACTGAACGATGGCTTCTTCAAGCTGTTCTTGGTTTTGCACAGCGTTTTTCTTTCGTTCTTTCAGGACTTCTTTACGCCCTTCAAGCTTTTCCAGCTCTTCACTTGTTACCAGTAAAACTTGCTGGAGCTCATCTACTGACTCATCAAGCGCTTGTATTTTGTCCCTTGTATCCTCAATCTTTGCTTCTTTCGCAGAAATAGCAGACGATTCAGCAAGCTCTTCTTCTTTTGCCATCTGCACTTTCTCTTTAAGAGTCGACCATTTACCATGCAGCTCTTCGATATCATAGGCAGTCAGCGCAATTTCAACATGCTCCAGCTCTTTCTTTTTCTCAAGGTAGTCTTTCGCTATTGAAGCTTGAATTTTAAGAGGTTCAACCTGTCCTTCAAGCTCATGTAATATATCTTCTACCCGATTTAGATTGTCCTGTGTCTCAAACAGTTTATTTTCTGCTTTTTTCTTTCTCGTTTTATATTTAAGCACCCCGGCCGCTTCTTCAAAGATACTGCGGCGATCCTCCGCTTTGCTGCTCAGGATCTCTTCCACTTTCCCTTGGCTGATAATAGAAAATGCTTCTTTACCAAGGCCAGAGTCCATAAATAAATCAATAATATCCTTCAACCGGCACGGCTGATTGTTAATCAGAAACTCACTCTCACCTGATCTGTACACACGTCTTGTGACACTCACCTCGTGGAAGTCAATTGGCAAGAAATGATCATCATTATCAAGAGTAAGCGTAACTTCAGCTAGATTTAATCGCTTTCTTGAATCACTCCCGGCAAAAATGATGTCTTCCATTTTTCCGCCGCGAAGAGAGCGTGCCGATTGTTCGCCGAGAACCCAGCGAATGGCATCCGTGATGTTGCTTTTTCCGCTTCCGTTCGGCCCGACAACCGCTGTCACGCCTTTAACGAAGTCTACGGAAATCCGTTCTGCAAATGATTTAAATCCTATAACGTCTAAACGTTTGAGGAACATAGCGATCCTCCTTATGTAATAAGTATTTCAATTCTATCATAAACATTGGTGAAATAAGACGGCATACATACTGAAATCCCCCTGAGTCATAAGGGGGATTTTATTGTTTCGTATGGTGTTTTTGCAATTTAGCTAAAGCTTCCTGAGCAGCGTGCTGTTCGGCTTCTTTCTTTGAACGGCCGTTTCCGATTCCGAGTGGTTCACCTTTTAGAGATACGATGGCTTCAAATTCACGGTTGTGCGCAGGTCCTTTTTCGTTGGAGATTTTGTACTCCAGAGAGCCTTTGCCGTCCCGCTGCACGTATTCCTGCAGCTGGCTTTTGAAATCCATCACATGAGAAAAAGCACCATCGTTAATTTTAGGGAACACATAAACTTTTAAGAAACTTTCGACCGGCTCTAATCCTTGGTCAAGATACAAGGCTCCGATAAATGCCTCAAAAACATCCGCCAATAGAGCAGGACGCTTTCTTCCGCCTGTCATTTCCTCGCCTTTACCCAACAGGACAAGATCGCCGAATGACAGCTCGTGAGCCAATGAAACGAGAGACGGTTCGCAAACAATTGCGGCTCTCAATTTCGTCAAATCTCCTTCACTCATAGCCGGGTATTTGGCAAATAAGAATCTGGAGATCGTCAGTTCCAAAACAGCGTCACCTAAAAATTCAAGCCTTTCATTATCTTCATACGGCTTTTTCCGATGCTCATTCACATAAGATGAATGTGTAAATGCTTGATACAAAAGCTTTTCATTTTGAAAGTGAACCGAAATCCGTTCTTGAAACTCTTTAAATTGTTCTACTTTTTTATAGAACTTTTTTTTATCTTTATAATGTGAGTGTTTTGACATAGTAACCTCCATAGGCACATCAGGTTCACCGCGCTTCTCTGACTAAACCGGATACAGCGCGCGTAAAAGCGGCATGCTGTAATAACTGCACGAATAAAGGGCTAAAGCCCCGCGTTTCGGCGGGACTTTTAGCATCAGCTTATTGCTGGTTTTGTATGTAGTTCACAGCGTCGCCGACTGTTGCAATCTTTTCAGCATCTTCGTCAGAAATCTCCATATCAAACTCGTCTTCAAGTTCCATAACAAGCTCAACTACATCTAGGGAATCAGCACCTAAGTCTTCCTTGAAAGAAGCTTCAAGTTTGACGTCTGCTTCATCAACGCCAAGGCGATCTACGATGATTTTCGTTACACGCTCTAATGTGTCTGCCATAGCAATTCACCTCCCCTCAAGTATTATAGTGGATTCGTTTTTAAAAAACTAGAGAAACTACGATGAAATTTTCGAGAAAAAACTTACATCACCATTCCGCCGTCAATATGAAGCGTTTGGCCTGTCATATAACGGGCTCCCTCTGAAGCTAGGAACGTGACAACACTGCTGACATCGCTAGGTTCACCAAAGCGCGCGAGCGGAATTTGTTTCAGCATTTCGTCTTGAACGTCTTTTGCAAGTTTATCTGTCATATCAGTTGAGATAAATCCTGGCGCTATTGCGTTTACCGTAATATTTCGGCTGGCGAGTTCTTTAGCAGAAGACTTGGTTAAACCGATGACGCCGGCTTTTGCAGCCACATAGTTGGCTTGTCCAGGGTTTCCGCTGACGCCGACGATAGACGATACGTTAATAATGCGGCCTGAACGCTGTTTCATCATTTGTCTTGTAACAGCTTTCGTGCAGTTGAAAACACCCTTCAGGTTAATGTTAATAACGTCATCCCATTCGTCTTCTTTCATTCTCATGATGAGATTGTCTCTTGTAATCCCGGCATTATTAACCAGAATGTCAATCGTAGAAAAAACTGATAGCGTTTCTTTTATCATGTTTTGTACATCTTCGGGATTTGATACATCCGCTTTGACAGCAATTGCGTTTCTGCCCATAGATTTGATTTCATCTACCACTTCATTTGCTTTCGCTTCATTGCCGGAGTAGTTCACGACAACATTGGCGCCGCTTTTTGCCAGATCAAGGGCGATTGAGCGGCCGATTCCGCGGGATGCGCCAGTGACAATAGCCGTTTTATCATTAAGCATTATCATTCTCCTCCTTAAGCGTTTGAATTGCCAGCTCGATCGTTTCCGGATCTGATACAGCAATTGTTTTTAACCGTCTATTTACTTTTTTCACAAGGCCTGAAAGCACTTTTCCGGGACCGATTTCAATAAAAGTCGTAACACCCTCTGCGATCAGCTTGTTAATGCTTTCCTCAAAACGAACCGGAGAGTAAAGCTGCTCAATAAGTTTTTCTTTGATATCTGCTTTTTCAGTCATCACGTCAGCAGAAACATTTGAGATGACCGGAACGTCAGCGTCTTTTATGTCACAGGCGTCCAATACCTCTTTCAGCTTTTCAGCAGCCGGTTTCATCAGTTCAGAATGGAACGGACCGCTTACTTCAAGCGGAATTGCGCGTTTTGCGCCGTTCTCTTTTGCCAGTTCAGATGCAAGCTCGACCCCTTTAGCTGTTCCGGAAATGACGATTTGGCCAGGACAGTTGAGATTCGCAAGCTGTACAAGGTTGCCTTCCTCTGTGACTTTATCGGTTACTTGCTTTAACGCTTCAGCATCCATGCCGAGAATCGCTGCCATTGCTCCTTCGCCAGCCGGCACCGCTTCATTCATAAACTCTCCGCGCTTTCTGACGGTATAAACAGCATCTTTGAAAGACAGAGCGCCAGCCGCAACCAGTGCAGAATATTCACCAAGGCTGTGTCCTGCTGTGAAATCAGGTGTAATGCCAGATTCTTTAAATTTCTCAAGAACAGCGATGCTTGTCGTAAGCAAAGCAGGCTGCGCATTGTATGTAAGTGTTAATTCTTCAGCAGCACCCTCAAAAATAAGCGAGCTGAGTTTTGTTTCTAATGTTTCATCGGCTTCATCAAACAGACGCTTTGCAGCAGGCACCTGCTCATAAAGCTCTTTTCCCATGCCGATAAATTGTGATCCCTGACCCGGGAACAAAAATGCAATCTTACTCATGATGTAAAAACCTCCAGACTACTCATCTGTTTTTTCTTCTTTCACTTCTTCCTGAATGAGCGCAGCCACATTTTGGCTGACCATCTCTCTTGCTTGCCGAATCGCATGGAATACAGCATTTGAATCTGAAGAGCCGTGCGCCTTGATCACAGGCGCTTTTAAGCCAAAAAGACTTGCTCCGCCATAATTCGAATACTCCATTTTCATTTTCATTTCTTTCAATTTTGGTTTCAGCACAGCTGCTGCAAGCTTGGATGTCAAAGTAGACGTCATTACGTCTCTCATCATTTTAAAAATTGACAACGCAGAGCCTTCCAGCGTTTTGAGTGTAACATTCCCGGTAAAACCGTCTGTTACTACAACATCCGCCACATCATCTAAAAGGTCTCGCGCTTCCACGTTTCCGATAAAATTGATGTTTGCTGTTTCTTTTAAAATTTGAAACGTCTGCTTCGTCAGTTCGTTTCCTTTTTTATCTTCTGTTCCGACATTTAAAAGTCCGACTCTCGGTGAAGTGACACCGCGCACTTGCTGAGAATAAACAGAACCCATGATGGCATATTGAACGAGGTGCTCCGGTTTGGCATCGACATTGGCGCCGACATCAAGGAGAAGAAATCCGTCTCCCGAAACAGTCGGAAGTGTCGGGGCAAGCGCCGGACGGTCAATTCCTTTAATTCTTCCGACAATAAAGAGACCGGCTGTCATTAATGCACCGGTATTTCCTGCTGAAATGCAGGCGTCAGCTCTGTTTTCCGCAACCTCCTGCGCCATAAGAACCATAGATGAGTTCTTTTTTCTTCGCACGGCACGGACAGGTTCATCCGTAGGCTCAATCACTTCATCTGCGTGCAGCACCGTGATGCGATCTGATGTAGTTGTTAAATGTGATTCTATCGTTGTTTTGTCACCGACAAGTGTGATATGGAGATCATCAAATGCCTCTATACCTTTTATAACTCCGTCAATAACAGCTTTGGGAGCGTGGTCTCCTCCCATTGCATCTACAGCTATTCTCATGCATGCTCCACCTTTATGAATGTTTTGAACGATACATGTCAAAGCGTCCAGAAAAAACAATTTCTTCGCCAACGTAGCTGTTCACTTCGACAACCGTTCTTCCTTTTTCTTTTTCGACAGCCGTCACTTTCGCTTTTGCTACGACACGTTCACCCTGCTTTACCTGTCTTGTAAAGCGGATGTCTGCACTTGCAGTCAGCGCCAGCTCGTCATCAATGACTGCAACGGCCAAAGAATTCGCCTGTGCAAATAAATGGTGTCCTCTCGCAATCTGATTCCGGCTGAATACGTGCTCCTGTTTTATTTCTAAAATGGATATCGCCTGATCATCCAGCTCAAGGTCAATAATTTCTCCGATAACTTCATCAAGTGACAGAGACTTCACTTCGTCCTCAAGTGTTTTCTCTGCGACGTTCTTAATTCTTTCTCTCAGTTCAGGTATGGAAAGCTCTAAGCGGTCCAAACGTATCGTCTGGATGCTCACCCCGAATTTACCCGCTAATTCTTCATCTGTAATAAAGGGGGTTGCTTGAATCGTCTGCTGAAGTAATTCCTGGCGTTCTCTCTTATTTCTTCTCATATCTAAACACCATCCGGACAATTAAGACTAGGTACTAATAGTAGTATATAATTTCATAGATTGGAATGCAACGATTGTTTCTGGCTGAACACCAAAAACTTCTGATACTCAGCTTAATTTTTCCCCGTCCATTACTCCGCTCTTCAGCAATTCATCTCTTAACACAGCGTATTCCGGCTCCTTCCAGAACGCGTCAGAAGCCACAAGATTCGCAGCATCCTGCCTTGCCGTTTCAAGCGCTCTGTAATCATGAACCATGTCCGCCACTTTAAATTCCGGCATTCCGCTTTGTTTTTTCCCGAAGAAATCACCGGGACCTCTCAGTTCCAGATCCTTTTCAGACAGCTCGAAACCGTCATTGGTCTCCGACATGATCCTCATCCGTTCTTTCCCTGTTTCTGATTTTGGATCAGCCATCAGAATACAGAAAGATTGATGCTCACCCCGTCCAACACGGCCGCGCAGCTGGTGAAGCTGTGATAGCCCGAAACGGTCGGCGTCATAAATCACCATAATCGTTGCATTCGGAACATTCACGCCAACCTCCACAACAGTGGTTGATACGAGAATTTGACAGTGATTTGCGCTGAATTCTCTCATGACCTGGTCTTTTTCATCGGAATGCAGCTTTCCATGCATAAGGCCGACATTCCATTTTCCCCGAAAAATATCAGAAAGCATATTGTACACGTCAATGGCGTTTTGCACATCAAGCTTGTCTGATTCTTCAATCAGCGGACAGATGATATAAGCCTGCCTGCCTTGCTTTAATTCTTTTTCGACAAATGCCAAAATACGATCCAGCATGTCATGTTTTACCCAATAGGTTTCAATTCTCTTTCGTCCAGCCGGCATCTCATCGATGACAGATACATCCATTTCACCGAACACTGTGATCGCTAATGTTCTTGGGATTGGAGTGGCTGTCATAAAGAGAACATCGGGATCCTGCCCTTTGTTCCGAAGCTTTTTGCGCTGCTCAACTCCAAATCTGTGCTGTTCATCAGTAATAACGAGACTCAGCGCCTTAAACTCCACCTCGTCTTGGATTAAAGCGTGGGTTCCTACAAGAATATCAATCTCACCCGCCGCAAGACGCTCAAGCAGTTCTTTTCGCCGCTTCCCTTTAACAGAGCTTGTCAAAAGAGCAACGTTGACGTCCCATTTTTCAAATAGCGAAACGAGCGAATCAGCATGCTGCTCGGCCAGAATTTCTGTCGGCACCATGAGCGCTCCTTGGTATCCGGATAGGATCGCGGCATACAGTGCAATGGCGGCGACTGCCGTTTTTCCTGATCCAACGTCCCCTTGAAGAAGACGGTTCATTCTGTATGGAGAAGACATGTCTGCTGTTATTTCGCGAAGAACGCGTGACTGGGCGTTTGTGAGGGGAAACGGGAGGCTTTTGATAAATCTCATGAGTTCTTCGTTTGAAAAACGCTGCCGTATCCCTTGTGTCTGCTCTCTTTCCGCCTTTCGGAACGCCTGCATTTTCAACTGAAACAACAAAAATTCTTCATAAACAAACCGCCGTCTGGCAAGCTTTAATGCTTCCCTTGTTTCAGGCTGGTGCATTGCTTTTAACGCTTGATAATAGTCAGGCAGTTTATAGCTTTTTCTTAGCTTTTCCGGAAGAGGATCAGGAAGTGAGTCTGCATATTGGGTCAGCGCCTGCTGAATAAAGCGCCTCATCATTTTGACGGTAACATTTTCTTTCACAGAATACACTGGTTCAATGCTTTTGTCTTCTTGATGCGGCCCGTTTTTCAACTCCTGAACAGAGATGGTTTGGCGGTGCTTGTCCCATTTACCTGAAACCGTCACCACAGAGCCGAGCGAAAGCTTCTTCTTCAAATAAGGCCGGTTAAAACATACGGCTGTGATTAAATAGTGGCCGACCAGAAGCCTGAATGTCAGCCTGTTTCGTTTTTTTCCGTAATAGGTAAGAGAAGGCTCTGAATGAACCTTCCCTTCGACTGTGACTCTTTCATCATGCTTTACTTCTTCTAAATCCCTCAGCTCGTAGTCATCATAGCGATAAGGGAAATAATTCAGAAGATCAGAAATGTCATAAATACCGAGTTCGTGTAATGTTTTTTCTGTTTCCGGCCCAATACCCTTAATGTTAGCTATACTAGTTTGCTGATGTTGTTTCACGTGAACCTAGCGCTCCTCCGAAAATTTTTTTCTCTAATTCTCTTCCTGTCGGTGTTGCCGCTAAACCGCCTTGGCCTGTTTCTCTAAGTGCAGTTGGCATCGTTTGGCCTATTTTATACATGGCATCGATAACCTCATCACATGGAATACGGCTTGTAATGCCCGCCAATGCCATATCAGCGGCAATCATTGCATTTGACGCGCCCATCGCATTCCGTTTCACGCAAGGCACCTCAACAAGCCCTGCAACAGGGTCGCACACGAGGCCTAGCATATTTTTTAATGTAATGGCCATGGCCTCCGCGCTTTGTTCGGGTGTTCCTCCTGCCATTTCAACAATGGCCGCAGCCGCCATGCCTGAAGCTGATCCAACCTCTGCCTGACATCCTCCGGCGGCGCCGGAAATACTTGCGTTATTAGCCACGACAAATCCGAAAGCCCCGGCTGTAAACAAAAAGCGGATCATTTGTTCTCTTGTTGGATTCAGCTTTTCTTTTACAGCAAATAACGTACCGGGCACCACACCGGCAGAACCTGCAGTCGGTGTCGCACAGATGGTTCCCATTGCTGCATTTACTTCATTAGTTGCAACGGCTTTCGATACAGCATCTAAAATCAGCGGGCCAGACAGGCTTTTTCCTGATTGAATATAGGCCTGCAATTTAACGGCATCTCCGCCTGTTAAGCCCGTTTGGCTCGTAACTCCCTCGAGTCCTTTCTGAACCGCCGCTTCCATAACAGACAGGTTATGATCCATCTGCTGAAAAATGTCCTCTTTTGTTTTTTCTGTTACTTCCATCTCTTGCGCTATCATCACATCAGAGATCAATATTTGTTTTTCTTTAGTAATCTCAATTAATTCTTTTACATTACGAAACATAACTGGCTCCTCCTGACCCTTTCGCTAGTCAGCAATCTTTGTCACTTGAATAATATTCGGCAGCTTCGACAGCTCGTCGAGAATGTGGTCGTCAATATTTTGATCGACCTCTATTGTCATCAGCGCAAGCTGGCCGATATCTTTCCGGGCTACTTCCATATGTCCTACGTTGATTGAAAATTTCGCCAGAACATTGGCAACACCGGCAATTGTGCCAAATTTGTCATTATGAACAACTAATATGGCCGGATGATTTCCTGACAGCCGGAGCTCAAAACCATTCAATTCTGTGATTTCAATCTTTCCTCCGCCAATCGAAATACCCGTCAGTTCCAGCTCACCTTTTTCATCAGAAATGGTGATTTTTGCTGTGTTCGGATGGACCGGGACTGCGTCTTCTACCCGAAACTCTATATCAATTCCTTTAGCTTCTGCAATTTGTATAGCGGTTTTAATCCGTTCGTCGAATGTATCAAAATCAAGCAATCCGCCGATAATCGCGACATCTGTGCCGTGGCCCTTATACGTTTCCGCAAACGAGCCGTAAAAAGATACAATGATGCGCTCAGGCTCTCTGCCAAATAAACTTCTGGCCACTCTCCCGATTCTAGCAGCTCCCGCTGTATGAGAGCTGGACGGACCGATCATAACCGGGCCGATAATATCAAAAACGCTTCTGTATTTCATGCTATTCCTCCTTATGAACCAGAGCTTATTAGCGCTTTGCTTCTAGACTAATTGATCAGATATAAAATGGCAAGCGGACGCGTTACAGCGCTGCCGCACTTAAAAGCAGACATAAGAATAGAAGGGCAATTTGCCCTTCTATTCTGCAGAAACTATATACGAATACAGAGGCTGTTTCCCATTGTGGATCTCAACCTCAATCTCCTCGTACTTTTCACTGAGAAACGCTTCAAGCTGCTCAGCTTCTTCCTGAGACGCATCCTCACCATATAGAATGGTCACGATTTCATCATCTTCTCCGATCATTTCTGACAGCAGCATTTTCGCGGCTGACAGCTGATTTTCAGAAGTGCCGATAATCGTTCCATTCAGAATGCCCATAAAGTCGCCTTTTTTAATATCTTTACCGTCAATATGAGTATCTCTGACTGAGAACGTCACCTGTCCGCTTTTTACTTGCTGAATGGCGCTTAGCATATTGGCCTCGTTCGCTTCAGCTGCTTGATCCGGGTTAAAAGCCAGCAGGGCTGACATCCCTTGCGGAACCGTTTTAGCAGGAATGACAAAAACCTGTTCATCCACTACGCTGGCCGCTTGGTTAGCAGCCATGATAATGTTGGAGTTGTTAGGCAGGATAAATACCGTATCTGCATTTACAGACTTCACGGCATCAACAATATCCTCAGTGCTTGGGTTCATGGTCTGGCCGCCTTCGATCACAACAGAAGCGCCAATGCTTTTGAATAGGTCTGAAATTCCTTCTCCCATCGCCACAGTCACAATGCCATACGGCTGTTTTGCCGGCGGTGTTTCGTTGTCTGCAGGTTTGCTTTCTTGACTGATGATAGAGGTATGCTGTTCTCTCATATTTTCTATTTTTATTTTGATCAATTCACCGTAATGCTGGGCGTAGTTTAACACGTTTCCCGGCTCTTCAGCATGAATATGAACCTTCGCCAGCGATTCATCCGCAATCACAAGCAGAGAATCTCCAAACTGGCTGAGGTCTTGCCTGAACGTACCTTCGTCGAACTCTCTTTTTGTCTGATCAAGCCTAACCATCACTTCAGTACAGAATCCAAATTCAATATCTTCGGTATTCATCATGCTTTGCGCGCTCTTGTGATGCTCTGCGCTGACCATGTCGTCAAGTGACGGAAGAACTGCTTTCTGAGGTACAGTTTCACCTTTTAATGAAGCAAGGAAACCTTCATACACACAGAGCAGGCCTTTGCCCCCGCTATCGACAACTCCTACTTCCTTTAGGACAGGTAGCAATTCAGGGGTGCGGTTTAAAGACGCCTCTGCTTCTTCTGTCACTGCAATCATCAGCGCAGTGATATCGGTTTCTTTTTCTGCTAAGATCATCGCTTTTTTTGCAGCGTCTTTTGCAACTGTTAAAATGGTGCCCTCTACAGGTTTCATGACAGCTTTATACGCCATGTCTACACCTGCTTGCAGCGCAGCGGCAAACTCAAGTGCATTAATTTCTTTTTTCGTTTCAATGCTTTTGCTAAATCCGCGGAACAATTGGGATAGGATAACTCCTGAATTTCCGCGTGCTCCCATGAGCAGCCCTTTAGATAACGCGGAGCCCACCTTCCCGATATCATCCGTATCCATTTGTTCAACTTCTCTTGCTCCGGAAGTCATCGACAGGTTCATATTTGTTCCCGTATCACCGTCCGGCACCGGAAACACGTTCAGTGCATCAACTGCACTGGCGTTTTGAGACAGATTCTGCGCTCCCGCAAGAATCATCTCGGCAAAGGTTCTGCCGTCTAATGTTCTGATAGACAATCCTACTCCTCCTAACTACGGGTTCGTCACTCGTACGCCTTGGACATAAATATTGACAGAGTCCACTGCCAGTCCGATGGTTTGATTTACTGTGTACTTTACTTTTGTTTGGACATTATGTGCCACTTCAGAAATTTTCGTGCCGTAGCTGACAATGATATACATGTCGATATGTATCTGTTCTCCTTCTTGGCGAACTTGGACACCCCTGCTGAAATTCTCTTTCCGAAGGATTTCAGTCAGTCCGTCTTTAATCTGGTTTTTAGAGGCCATGCCGACAATGCCGTAACAGTCAACCGCCGCGCCTCCTGCAACCATCGCGATGACTTCATTAGATATATCAATCTGTCCGTACTTCGTTCTTAATTCAATGGACACACTAGTTCCTCCTTCGAATGCATAGAGTTACAGCTATTCTACTATATGGTTTCCATTATGAAAAGACCAGGCAATAATCGCTGGCCGTACCTCTACATATACTATAGCGCTGCTGTTTCCGCAAGATGTCAAGTGAATTTTCTTGAAAGATGATGAAACAATAGTTGCAAACGTTTTTTAGCTGTGGTAAATTATTTAAAGTATCCATATCGAAAGCATCTAAGATTATATGAATGTTAAAAAGTAGATGTTTTGTGCAAGTGAGGAGGGAAACAAATGGCACGTAAATGCGTTATCACAGGTAAAAAAACAACAGCTGGGAATAACCGTTCTCACGCAATGAACGCTTCTAAGCGCACTTGGGGCGCGAATCTTCAAAAGGTTCGTATCCTTGTGAACGGAAAACCTAAAAAAGTATATGTATCTGCTCGAGCTTTGAAATCCGGTAAAGTTGAGCGTGTATAACAAAATGAACGCCTGCCCCGATATGTGGCAGGCGTTTTTATGTGGTGAAAGAGGGCTTTGAACCCCTGGGCATTAATCTTTTCTAAATGAGCCCAGCATCGCCCGGACAATTCCTCCTAAAAACTTCGGCAATTTAATGGTGTAAAATTTCATTTTTGTCCCCTCCTATAACGTCCCGTAACCGCCTTGTTCATTGTTTTCAGCAATTGAATGAAAGCACATGCTTAATCCGTGCTTCTTATCATTATTAATATGCCTTTTGCAAACGAAAAAGTACCTCGTGAATGAATGAGTTCGTTACTAATACATAGTGTTGAACCGAGCGTAATATGACAATTATTTAGAGGATATTTAAAACCGGTCAGGGTCAGCCCATGTATGTCTTCGGAAAACGGTATGAAGGAGATATATCGCTTATTTTCATCCTTCTCAATATCATATTCACCAGGAGGGAACATTTGAATATGATTTTGTTTGTCTATCAGCCTAATTTTTATGTCCGTTTTTACACCTCTATACAGAAGCTGAATGTTTCCTAAAAAATGATCAGCTCTGCCGCCTGTAATGCCGAAAATCTGAATAATATCCGGCTGCTTTTCCAGCGCCCAATCAAGGGCGAGGTCTAAATCTGTTTGATCTTTTTCTGCTTGATACACATGAAGGGCGGGAGCGGCTTTTTCTATTCGCCGGCGTTCTTGCTCTGTTATGCTGTCAAAATCTCCGAAGGCTTCAACAGGAATGATCCCGGCATCTAAGAGAGTGACGGTGCCTTTGTCAACACCGATCCAAAGCGTGTGTTCATCCGTATAGCCGGTTAGATCGGGAATGAGATTTTTCGGGCCTCCCGCAACGATATTAATTGTTTTCATCTCTGATTCCTTTCTCTGCATACAGGAAAAAGAGCTTAGGCTATTGTATGCCCAGCTCTTTTCTAAAGCTGCTTATTTACTTCCTCTGATTTCAGAAATTGCTTTTTTGCGGTCAGACTGGCCATAAACAGCTGAACCGGCAACGAGTAAATTTGCGCCCGCTTCAATGACGAGCGGAGCGGTTTCTTTGTTGACGCCGCCGTCTACTTCAATTAACAGGTCTTTTTTTCCTTTTTCATCCGCCATTCGCTTAACCTCTTTTATTTTAGGAAGGACTGAATGAATAAATTTCTGCCCGCCGAAGCCCGGGTTCACCGTCATTAAAAGAACAAGATCAAGATCGTCGAAAACATGCTCGATGACTTGTACAGGAGTATGCGGGTTTAGAACTACTCCGGCCTTCACTCCTTGCTCTTTAATGAGCTGGATGGTACGGTGCAGGTGTGGACATGCCTCAGCATGCACAGACAGGATATCTGCGCCTGCTTTCGCAAAAGCCGGGATATAACGATCCGGCTCTTCTATCATTAAATGGACATCAAGCGGCAGATCCGTTACCGGCCGGACCGCTTCTACAATCAGCGGACCGATTGTGATATTCGGGACAAAATGGCCGTCCATAACATCAATATGAATACAATCGGCTCCGCCTTTTTCTACATCTTTAATCTCATTGCCTAAAGCGGCAAAATCAGCGGAAAGAATAGATGGTGCAACCTTTATCATTATGCTAATACCTCGGCTTTCTGTCTTTAATCTCCGTCATAAATTCAACATAATGGTCATAGCGATACTGCTTTAATTCCCCGTCTTCAACAGCTTGTTTCACCGCACATTTCGGCTCTTTCAGATGTAAACAGCCTCTAAATTTGCATGAAGAGCTTTTTTCTCTGATATCAGGGAAGGTATAGCCCAGCTCTTCTTCCTCAATGTCTGTAAATTCAAGCGAGCTGAATCCCGGTGTATCTGCAACCAAACCTCCGGACGTGTGAATCAGCTCTACGTGGCGGGTTGTGTGTTTCCCGCGGCCCAAATGCTCGGAAATCTCGTTTGTTCTTAATCCGAGCTCCGGACTGATCGCGTTGAGAAGCGAAGATTTCCCAACACCGGACTGACCGGCAAATACCGTTGTTTTATCCTGAAAATGCGGGATGATGTCCGCTAAACTGTCTTGGTCCTTAGAGGAGGTAAGGTATACGTCATAACCAATATTCCGATAGTCTTCTGCATAGGCTTGTATCGTATCTTCTGTATCTTGATCTTCAATCAGATCCATTTTAGTAATGCATATAATCGGCTGAATATCATTGGCCTCAACGAGAACCAGGAAGCGGTCGAGCAATGCCGTGCTGAAAGAAGGCTGAACCGCTGAGAAAACAAGGACCGCTTGATCAACGTTGCAAATTGGCGGCCTGATAAGCTCGTTGGTTCTTTCTTTAATTTCCATTAGATACCCTTCTTTGTCATTTTCAGCTTGATACACAACGTAATCACCGACAAGAGGGGTAATTTTGTTTTTTCTGAAAATGCCTCTTCCTCTGCATTGTATTACTTTATCTGAATCCTCTGATTCATCCAGTACATAGTAAAAGCCGCTTAGCGCCTTAATAATTTTGCCCTCAGGCATATTTTCCCTCCTTGTTATTCATCTTTCGGATACTCAATGGTTTTGTAGCTGACAACTTTATTGTTTACCATTACTTGATAGTACCCTTTTTGGCCGGGTTCAATCTTTAGTTCGATCGTTCGTTCAGTCGGCTCTTTTATCTTAAATTCTTCGTAAGTGTCAGAGATGCTGTGATCCGCATCGTCAACCGCGATTTGCACTTGAAGCTCGTCCCCTTCATTTTCTGGTTCGTAGGGGATCTTGACCTTTTCTTTCACTGTTTTCGCAGGTTTTTTCTCTGGTCCGAGAGAGAACGTCACTTCAACTTCGTTTCCCGGCTTTACTGCCGTACCTGCTGCTGGTTTTTGTTTGACAACCTGTCCTTCTGGAACATCATCTGAGTATGCTTCTTTTTCTACAAGCTTTAATCCGTTGTCTTCCAGATATCCAGACGCTGCTTCTTTACTGTAGGTTTTCAAGTCTCTAAGCGTAATGTCTTCGGGTCCGATACTGACTGTAAGTTTGACTTGATCTTCACTTGGGACAAGCTCAGTCCCTGCTGAAGGATTTTGGTCAATGACAGTGCCCGCGTTTTTCTCGTCATTCACTTCATTTACCGTTACATGTTTAAACCCTTGGTCCTTCAACGCTTTTTTTGCCTGGTCGACCGTTTGGCCTGTCACATCACCGATCTCCGTTTTTGCTTTTCCGGTGCTCTTATAAAGGGTGACCGTGGCGCCTTCTTTGACTGTGGTATCCGCTTTAGGATCCGTTTTTACCATCAGGCCCTCTTCAATTTTTTCATCTGAGATTTCCAACACCTCGGAATCAACCTGTAAACCTTCTTTTTCCAAGAGCCCTGCGGCTTTTTCGTATTCCATTCCGGAGACATCAGGTAATTTGACATCCTTAGGCATGAAAAGCGACGGAAAAACAGTGACAGCAAGAATTCCAGCTGTGATAAAAACGAGGCATATCGTGAGCAAAACCCACGGCCACTTTTTTCTTTTGCCGTTCTTCTTTGTTTTGTTTTCTTGTGCGGTTGTCACTTCAGCTTCTTTTTCGCCAGCAGCTTTAGCGAGTTCTTCATCTTTAATGATAGGTATCGCTTTTGTCATTTCTTCATCTTCTTGAATCGTAAATCTCTTTTCATTGAGTCTGTCGGCATCAAAAGCTGTTTTTATGTCTGCTTCCATGTCTTCAGCCGTTTCGTAGCGATGAAAAGGATCTTTGGCAGTTGCCTTGAGTATGATGTTTTCAACGCTTTGGGGGACCGATGGATTCCACCTTTTTGCCGAAGGAGTTTCCGCTTGAAGATGCTTCAAGGCGATGCTGACTGCTGACTCTCCATCAAACGGAATACGGCCGGTTAAAAGCTCAAATAGAACGATTCCAAGCGCATAAATATCCGATTTCTTTGTGGCTAAGCCGCCCCGGGCCTGTTCAGGTGATAAGTAATGGACCGAGCCCAGAACTGAATTGGTATGGGTGATTGTGGTCGAACTTAGTGCCGTCGCAATTCCAAAATCCGTTACTTTGATATTTCCCATATGATCAATCAAAATGTTATGCGGCTTGATGTCTCTGTGAACAATCTGGTTTTGATGGGCATGAGCGATGGCTGAGACAATTTGCTCCATGATGTTCAGCGCTTCTTTAGGGTGAAGCGGCCCATTTGCTGTTATGTATTCTTTAAGCGTCATGCCTTCAACGTATTCCATGACAATATAATAAATATCATCTTCCTCGCCCAAATCATAAATGCTGACAATATTCGGGTGATCGAGGCTTGATGCGGATTGGGCTTCTCTGCGGAAACGCCTGATAAATTCATTGTCATTTGCATAGTCAAACCGCAGGATTTTAATTGCGACTTCACGGTCTAGAATGATATCCTCAGCTAAATACACGTTGGCCATTCCCCCGCCGCCTATAACGCGGAGAATTTGGTAACGCCCGCTGATCCGCTTGCCGATTAGCACTGATCTTCACCCTCTTCAACTTGTAAAGCAAGCTCAAGCAAAACTGCTGTAATGTTGTCTTCCCCGCCATTCTGATTGGCTTTGTCCACAAGCAGGTTTACTTTTTCCTGAGGAGCTGAATCGCTTTGCAGGATGTCTTTTAATTCAGTGCCTTCCACTTTATTCGTCAGTCCGTCAGAACATAGAAGCAGTTTGTCTCCGGGTTCTATATCAAAGGAACGGGTGTCAATGCTGACTGACTGGTCTGTTCCAAGCGCCTTCGTCAACACATTTTTTCGAGGATGATGTTCAGCGTCTTCTCTGGAGATCTCTCCAGTGCGAACCAGTTCATTTACAAGCGAATGGTCTTCTGTCACTTGAACGAAATCATCGTCCTGAAGCAAATAGCATCTGCTGTCTCCGATATGGGCAACAGAAACCGTTTTCCCCGTAAAAAGTGCACATACAATCGTCGTCCCCATGCCTTGGCATTCTTCGTGGGCTTGAGCGTGATCGTATATTTTGCTGTTTACCGAAAGAATCTGTTCAATGAGCCATTTTTCACATTCCGAGGGCGCAGTTGGAATCGTCTCTGCTTCATTCCATTTCTCCCCCATGGCTTTCACAGCCATCTTGCTCGCAACATCTCCAGCAAGATGGCCGCCCATGCCATCAGCGACAACCGCTAATATAAATTCATCTTTCCCCTTGAATATCCCCGCATCATCTTCATTATGCTGGCGGATTTTTCCTGTATCTGTTTTTAAGGCTGTTAACAACCCTCATCACCTCGTCTCGTCTTGACGCTCCTTCGCGCGAAGCTGACCGCAGGCTGCGTCAATGTCATGTCCTTGCTCTCTTCGGATTGTGACATTTACTCCGCGGGATTTCAGCGTTTTTTCAAAAGCAAAAATCTGATCACGCGGTGTGCGCACATAGTCCCGTTCAGGCACGTAGTTTACCGGAATCAAGTTCACGTGGCATTTGACTCCTTCCAGCAAGTCGGCAAGCTCTTCGGCGTGTTCCACCTGGTCGTTTACGCCTCCGAACAGCCCGTATTCAAAGCTGATACGGCGTCCTGTTTTATTAATATAATATTTAACGGCTTCCATTAGATCAGGCAGTTTATATGCTCTGTTAATCGGCATCAAACGGCTTCTGATTTCTGTGTTCGGCGCGTGCAGAGAAATTGCAAAGTTAATCTGCATTTGCTGATCAGCAAATTCGTAAATTTTCGGGATGATTCCACTCGTAGAGACCGTAATATGGCGAGCACCGATATTCAGGCCCTTGTCATGGTTAATGATTTTCAAGAAAGCGAGCATTTCGTTAAAGTTATCAAAAGGTTCGCCGATTCCCATGATCACTACAGAGCTGACACGTTCATCCGTTTCATCAAGAGCTTTTTGCACTTTGACTACTTGAGCGACAATTTCCCCTGCTTCAAGGTTTCGTTTTAAGCCTCCAAGCGTTGACGCGCAGAATGTGCAGCCAATACGGCAGCCGACTTGTGTCGTTACACATACAGAATTGCCATACTCGTGTCTCATTAAAACGGTTTCGATGGTATAACCGTCATGAAGCTCAAACAAAAATTTCATCGTACCGTCTTGAGAGGTTTGTTTAACAGCCGTTTTCAGTGTTGTTAACACAAAGTGAGTGTTTAATTTCTCACGCAGATCCTTTGAGAGGTTTGTCATTTCTTCAAAAGAAGATACGCGTTTTTCATATAGCCATTCAAAGATCTGAGCCGCACGGAACGGTTTCTCTCCGTTGTCTGTCAGCCATTGTTTAATTTCATCTAATTCAAAAGAATAAATAGACGGACGCTCTGTCCGCAATTCTTTTCTTACTTTTGTTTTATTAAGTTCTGCCATTGCTTATCCCTTCTTTCTCATGCTGCAAATAAAGAAACCATCTGTTCCGAAATAATGAGGAAGGATTTGAAGCCTTCCATCCCGAACAAAGGGTCTCACCTTTTCAGGCAGCCGCTTTTCAAGAGACAAATCGGGTTCAAAATCAGGATGTTCTTGTATAAACGCATGTATTACTTCATCATTTTCTGTCCGGTCCATTGTACACGTACTGTAGACAAGAGTGCCACCTTTTTTTACTAATGGTGCGATTTCCCTCAAGATCGACAGCTGGATTTCAGCTAGACGAGCGCTGTCGTCAGGCTTTTTCGTGTATTTCATGTCCGGCTTTCTTCTGATAACACCGAAACCTGAGCACGGGGCATCGACCAATATTCGGTCAAACTGTTCGTTTTCAAACGTTTCCCCTGCTTTTCTTGCATCCATTGTTTCCGCATGAATGATTGTCAGGCCAAGCCGATCTGCCGCTTCTTTGATTAGCTTCACTTTATGTTTGTGAAGATCAAGCGACGTAACGCTCCCCTTGTTCTTCATTAATTCTGCGATATGAGCCGACTTTCCGCCAGGCGCCGCACACGCGTCAAGCACTGTTTCATCAGGCTTAGGGTCAAGGGCGCGGGCGACGAGCATGGAGCTCTCATCCTGGATGGAAACTTCGCCGTTTTGGAAGAAATGAGTTCCGGCAATTGTTCCCTTTAAGAGCTTCACAGCATCTTCAGCGAGGTCGCCTTTTTCAACTTCGATTCCCTCAGCAGCCATTTGGTCAAGCAGCTCAGCTCTGTCTGCTTTCATTTGATTGACACGCAGCGTCTGCTTCGGCGGAATGAGATGGATGCGGCAAATCTTTTCCGCAGCTTCAAATCCATACGCATCCGCCCACTCTTTCACAAGCCATTCCGGATGGCTTGTTTCTGTCGCCAGCCGGCGTACAGGATCTTCGATCGCGTCAAAGGATGGAACACCCTCGCGCTGAATAGAACGGAGCACGCCGTTGACAAATGAAGCAATGCCTTTGTGTCCGCGGATTTTAGCAATCTCAACCGCTTCATGGATGGCTGCCCTGTCTGGAATCTTCTCTAAATACTCCATTTGATATAAGGATAGGCGAAGTAGCTGAATCACCCACGCCTTTACCTTTTGAGGCTTATTGATAAACAGTTTAAGCATATAATCAAGCGCGATCTTATTTTGTAATGTACCATAGACAAGTTCAGTCAAAAGCCCTCTGTCCTGATCACTCAGTTCATTTGATTTAATGACCGATTTCAGCAGCAGGTTGCTGTATGCCTGGTTTTGTTCTAATTTGATCAGCGCCTCAAGGGCGATGTCACGAACACTAGTTTTTTTCATTGTTTACTCCTAACACATCACCGGCTTCAACATGAGCGCCTCGCACAAAGTCCTCGCCTTTCATGCGTTTTTTGCCGGCCGGCTGAAGTTCGGTTAATAACAGAGCCGTCTCGTTACCTGTGGCAACGATAATCCCTTCCTTTTCCACCGCAACGACTGTGCCGGGCTCAGCTTTGGTTGGTGCGGGTGTTTTTTTCGACGCCCATACTTTCAAGTTTTGTCCGTTTAGAGTCGTATAAGCAACAGGCCAAGGATTTAAGCCGCGGATCTGGTTGTAAAGCTCTTCGCCCGTTCTGGACCAGTCGAGAAGCTCTTGCTCTCTTTTGATATTAGGCGCGTATGTCGCTTTCTCTTCATCCTGCTTTTCAGGTGAAATGCTGCCGGCAATAACGTTTGGAACCGTTTCAGACAATAGCTTCGCGCCAGCAACGCTTAATTTATCGTGCAGTGTTCCGACATTGTCGGTTTCTTCAATGTCCACTTCCACTTTTGAGATCATATCGCCCGCATCCAATTTTTCTACCATATACATAATGGTAACCCCGGTTTTCTTCTTTCCCTGCAGAATGGAATAATGGATCGGAGCACCGCCACGCAGTTCCGGCAAAAGGGATGCGTGAACGTTAATGCAGCCGTATTTTGGACTGTCGAGAAGCTCTTTAGGCAAAATTTGTCCGAATGCCGCCGTTACAATCAGGTCAGGCTTTAATGCCAGCACTTTCTCAATTTCTTCTGTCAATCTGACTTTTTCCGGCTGAAGAACCGGGATGCCGTGGCGCAATGCCTCTTCCTTGACCGGAGGAGGTGTCAGTACTTTTTTTCTGCCCTTCGGACGGTCCGGCTGTGTGACGACCCCCACTACTTCATACCCGTCCTCAATCAGGGTTCTTAAAACAGGAACTGAAAAATCCGGCGTTCCCATAAATATGATTCTCGTCATCAAATCATCCTTCCATATCCGCTAGTTCATCTTCTGTATAGTATTTACTTATTTTAGATGTAAACAACACACCGTCTAAGTGGTCCATTTCATGCTGCACGGCTCTTGCTAAAAAGCCTCGCGCTTCCAGAATGAACGGTTTTCCCTGACGGTTAAACGCACGCACTTTGACATAATCGGCACGTGTGACATCACCATAGACGCCAGGAAAGCTCAAGCATCCTTCAATTCCGGTTTGCTCGCCGCTTTTTTCTAAAATTTCAGGATTAACCAGATCAATTCTCCCTCTGTCATCCCCGATGTCTACAACGGCCGCTCTTTTTAAAATGCCGATTTGCGGCGCTGCCAGTCCGACACCATCCATTTCAAGCATGGTGTCGTACATATCATCAAGCAGCTTTTTTAGCTTTTTATCAAAAACAGTCACGGTTTCCGCAGGTGTTTCCAAAACCTCCGCAGGATGTGTGACGACCTTTTTTACTGCCAATTTGTTACCCTCCAAGACGTGAGATCTTACATCATCATATAAGGATTCATATCAATTGAAATCATTACATGTTTTTGTTCAATTTCGCGTTTATAATGTTCCAGTATCTTCTTCAATAGAGCGGATAACTGGGTTTCCTGTTTGTATTTTATCACGCATTGATAGCGATATCTATCTTTGATCCTGGCTATCGGCGACGCGCTTGGTCCGAGAATTTTCGTGTCAGCTCCGCAGTTTGCTTTCAAAAAATGAGCGATTTTTTCAGCTGTAACCGCTGCTTTCGCCACTTCCTCATGAGAAACAGTCACAAGAGCCAAATAGTAGTATGGCGGATAGGATTGCTCTCTCCTGTGCGCCATTTCATGCTGATAGAACGTTTCATAATCGTGTGTTTTCGTCAGCTGGATACTGTAATGAGACGGTGTATACGTTTGAATGATGACATGGCCGGGCTTTTCATGCCTGCCTGCCCGGCCGCTGACTTGCGTTAACAGCTGAAATGTTTTTTCAGCCGATCTGAAATCAGGAATATGAAGTGTTGTATCAGCACTTAACACTCCGACAAGCGTGACATTCGGAAAATCAAGCCCTTTCGCGATCATTTGCGTTCCGAGAAGAATATCCGCTTTTCCTTCTCCGAAAGCTGACAGTAATTTTTCATGGGCGCCTTTCCGTGATGTCGTGTCAACATCCATCCGAATCACTCTCGCACTTGGCAGCACTTTTGTCAGCTCTTCCTCCACTCGCTGTGTTCCCGTTCCGAAAAAGCGGATATGCTCGCTTGCGCATTCAGGACAAGTGTGCGGAACAGGCTCTTCATGTCCGCAATAATGGCATTTCAGCCTTTGGCCGTAACGATGATACGTCATGGAAATGTCGCAGTGCGGGCATTGCGGGACATAGCCGCAATCCCTGCACATCACAAAGGAAGAATAGCCCCTCTTATTTAAAAACAGCACCGCCTGCTCACCCTTTGCAATCGTTTCTTCAAGCTTTTCCATCAATTCAACCGAAAACATCGAGCGATTGCCGTTTCTAAGCTCCTCTCTCATATCGACAAGCGAAACCTCGGGCATCACCCGATGGTTAACACGGTGCTTCAGTGAAAGAAGCTCGTATACGCCCTTTTGCGCTCTTGCATATGATTCTAATGTCGGCGTAGCACTCCCTAATACAACCGGGCAGCTGTGATGCTCAGCCCGCTTGATTGCCACCTCTTTCGCATGATAGCGCGGCATTTCTTCCTGTTTATAGGAAGACTCGTGTTCTTCATCGATGATTATCATTCCGAGATTTTCAAACGGAGCAAAAATGGCGGATCTGGCACCGACGACAAGCCGTACTTCCTTCCGGTGGATTTTACGCCACTCGTCATATTTTTCTCCTGTGGATAAACCGCTGTGCATGACTGCCACCTGGGAGCCGAAGCGGCCCTTGAAGCGGTTGACCATTTGCGGCGTCAGCGATATTTCGGGTACGAGGACGATGGCTTCTTTTCCTTTCGCCAGTACTTTTTCAATTGATTGCAGATAAATTTCCGTTTTTCCGCTTCCTGTCACGCCGTGAAGGAGGAACACTTTATGCTCATCGCTGTCCAATGTCTCGCGTATGGGCTCGAAGGCAGCCCTCTGTTCGTCTGTCAGCGGCAGGGGCTCTGTTTTTTTGAACATTTTGTCCTGATAGGGATCTCTATAAACCTCTTCATAGCTTTCCTTCAAAAGCCCTTTTTGGATAAGGGTTTTGATGGTTGCAGAGCTCGTGTCCGTTTTTTTGCACAATTGCGCCGCAGGAATTTTCACACCTTCCGGCTCAGAGATGAGAAAGTGAAGAATCGCCTGCTGTTTTGCTGCTTGGCGGGACAATCCCTCAGCCTGCTTAGCAAGCTCTTCTTTACTCGCATTTGCCTGAATATGCCTGACCATTTTTTTATTGGTTTTTTGCGCGACTTTATACGTCACGTCAATGTCCCCTTTTTGAACATGCCTTTGAATCAGTTTCAGCGTATCATGATCGGGTATATCTGAATACAGCAGCGTCTTTGTTTCAGAAAACAGCCGTTCCACTTGCGGCGGAAGATCGGCGCCGTGTGCAATTTTTAATTCTTTTTCATATTTCGCCTTTAAGGCGGCAGGCAGCATTGCTTGAAGCGCCGTTATTTTAAAAGACAGCGTTTTGTCTGACAGCCATGATGACAGATCCATAAGCTCTTCTGTCAGAACAGGTGTAAGATCTAATAAATCCTCTACTTCCTTGACAGATTTCCCCGATAGGTCAGATGTTTCTTTGACTGCTGTCACAAACCCTTGAATCTTACGGGGGCCAAATGGAACAATGACCCGCATCCCCGTTTTGATCATGCCCTTGAGATGGTCTGGGATTTTATAATCAAAAGGCCTGTCTATATTTTTGGTGCTGACATCAACGATGACTTCTGCAAAATTCATGAGCGCTCTCCGGTTTGTTTTGAGAGGGCTGCGATCTCCTGAAGGATTTCAAAAGAAACATCGAGCTTAGACATGATCGGGAGTTCGCGTTTATGCCCGTCTTTGAAAAAGATTGTCACGATATTCGTATCAGCACCAAAACCGGCCCCATTTGCTTTCACATCATTTGCCACAATCAAATCAAGGTTTTTAGCGGCGAGCTTTTTACGTGCATAGTGTTCAATGTCTTGTGTTTCGGCGGCAAATCCGACCAAAATCTGCTCTTTCTTTTTCTCGCCCAATTCTTTCAAAATATCGACTGTTCTTTTCAGTTCTAAGGTCATGCCGCCGTCTTGTTTTTTCATTTTATGGTCAAATACTGTTTTCGGCGTAAAATCGGCTACCGCAGCTGTTTTAATGACTATATCGCTTGCGTCATACACAGAGAGCACAGCTTCGCGCATATCCGCAGCCGATTGAACAGGGATAAACTCAGCAAGGCCTTTAGGCTGATCAAGTGAAACAGGCCCAGAAATTAAGGTTACCCGTGCGCCGAGCTGAACAGCAGCCTCCGCTAATGCGTAGCCCATTTTGCCCGTCGATTTATTGGTAAAAAACCGGACAGGATCAACCGCTTCCCGCGTTGGGCCGGCTGTAATGACCACATGCTTGCCTTCTAAAGGAGCGGATGTTTCTTTAGCAAAATGTTTTTCGGCCAGCTTTACGATGTTTTCCGGCTCTTCCAATCTGCCTTTTCCTACGTAACCGCATGCTAAATAGCCCTCACTTGGCTCAATAAAACGATAACCGTCCTGATAAAGAACAGAAATGTTTCGTTTGACTGCCGGGTGGTCATACATATGAACGTTCATTGCCGGCGCGATCCAAACGGGAGCCGTTGCTGCCAACAATGTTGTCGTCAGCATATCATCAGCGATGCCGTTTGCCAGTTTTCCAATCACATTAGCCGTAGCCGGCGCTACGATAATCAAGTCGGCCCAGTCTGCGGCATCAATATGAGAAATAACGCTTGGATTTTGTTCTTTAAATGTATCTGTATAGACTTCGTGGCGGCTCAATGCCTGAAATGTCAGCGGTGAAACGAATCGGCAAGCGGATTCAGTCATAATCACTTTGACATTTGCTCCTGCCTGAACCAGCTTGCTCGTTAACGCACAGGCTTTATAAACAGCGATGCCTCCGCTCACGCAAAGTAACACATTTCGATTGTTTAGCAATGAATTCTCCCCCTCTGCACTTTACAAAACCGCACGGAAAAAAATAACAACCTACATGATATAGGTTGCTACTTGTGCTACTATTCGCGGTCTTCCTTTTCAAACGAAAGCAGGCCTGCATCAATTTCTTCTAAAGCTTTGCCTACATATTTGTGTGAAATCGTATGTTCAATCATTTGGTCTTTTTTGATTTGCATTTCACGGGCGCGTCTCGCAGAAACAGTCACGAGCGTATATTTTGAATCTAATTTATTCATTAAAGAATCAATTGACGGATCTAACATTGATTATTCAACCTCCAGCATTTTCTTATATCTTGGTGCAACGCGTTCACGCTTCAAATGTTCAGCAAGAACGATTGCTTTGATTTTATCGCAAGCCGTTTCGACATTATCGTTTTCAACGACATAGTCATAAGCATCCATCATTTCGATCTCAGCTTTTGCAGCTTTCATTCGATTTTCAATCAGAGCGTCTGTTTCTGTGCCTCGTGTCACGATTCTGTTTTTCAGTTCAGAAAGGCTTGGAGGCGCAAGGAAAATAAACAGGCCTTCCGGGAAAGCATTTCTCACTTGAAGAGCCCCTTGAACTTCAATTTCTAAAAAGACGTCTTTTCCATCTTGAAGCGTCTGTTCAACATAATCGACTGGCGTGCCGTAATAATTGCCGACATACTCTGCCCATTCAAGCAGCTTGTTGTCCGCAATCATTTGCTCGAATTCGTCTCTTGTTTTGAAAAAATAATCGACTCCGTTCACTTCGCCCTCTCTTGGACTTCTTGTGGTTACTGAAATCGAATATTCAAATTTTGTGTCTTCCTGCGAAAAGATCGCTTGTCGAACCGTTCCTTTACCAACTCCTGAGGGACCTGAGAGAACGATTAATAACCCTCTTTCTTTCATGCGGCAATTACCCCTGCCCTTCATCCATAATTTCTTCTTTAACAGAAAGTCTGTGTGCAACTGTCTCAGGCTGGACGGCAGATAAGATAATGTGATCACTATCCATGACGACAACTGCACGGGTTCTTCGTCCGTATGTAGCGTCAATTAGCATTCCGCGGTCTCTTGCATCCTGAATCATCCGTTTGATTGGCGCAGACTCCGGGCTGACAATCGAAATCATCCGATTGGCGGAGATGATATTGCCAAATCCGATATTAATCAGTTTAATCGTCATCTTCTACGTTCCCCCTGTAAAATAGACGTCTCTAGTTTAGCCTAGTAAGACCGTCTGTAAACAATACGCACAGTCACTATTCTATATTTTGCACTTGTTCTTTTATTTTTTCAATAGAACTTTTCATTTCAACGACAAGCTTTGTGATCTGATGATCATTTGCTTTTGAGCCGATCGTATTTGCTTCCCGATTGAGCTCCTGAACAAGAAAGTCGAGTTTGCGCCCGACAGCTCCGCCACTAGCTAATATATCACGAAACTGGGCGAAGTGGCTCTTCAGTCTTGTAATCTCTTCAGTGATATCAGAGCGGTCTGCAAAAATAGCGCATTCTGTTACAAGCCGGCTCTCGTCTAATACGTCTTCAGTCCATTCTTTGATTCTGGCGTACAGCCGTTCCCGGTAACGAGATACGACATCTGCAGCCAGCAATTCAGTTTCTCTCACCAGCTCTTCAAGCTGATCAATATGCATCAGGCAGTCTTTCGCTAAGAGCAGCCCCTCTTTTTCACGCATTTCACAGAGACCTTTTACCGCTTCTTCTGCAGCATCGATGATCAACGCCTCCAGCTTGTCATTTTGCGTCTGTTCTTCATGAACCTGGACGACATGATCAAGCTTAAAGAAATCCATTACATCGGGCTCTGCAGACAATTGATACCGCTTCTTCATATCTCTCGCGGCTGCGACAAACTCATCGAGCAGCGGCCAATCAATTTCAAGCCTTTTCTCAACAAGCATATCGCTGTCAACGGATACGAAAAGCTCAATTCTTCCGCGCTGAATATGCTGCAGAATGGTCTGTTTCAGCTTATCTTCAAAATATAGCAAAGGCCTTGGCAAACGAGCGTTCACTTCTTTAAATCTGTAGTTCACAGATTTAAGTTCAACGCTTACAGAGAGATCGTCTTGTGTTTTGCTTGCACTGCCGAAGCCTGTCATACTTCGTATCATTTTAAAACACCCAATTCTTCCCTGTTCTCATAATAAAAGGGCAATAGACACGCTATTACCCCTAAGATTATATCATATGAATTTATTTTTTTCTTGTTAAAAGTGACCCCGCCAGCAAAAAAGTAGGGATGGCGGACATACCGATGACGAGCATCCAGTCCCCCGGCGTGATGGCTACAGTATGGAAAATCGGCTGAAGCGGCGGATAGTAGATTACTACAAGCATCAGCAAAATGGATGACAATACCGCGCCGATTAAATACAGGTTTTGAAACGGATTTCTAGAGAAAACAGAAGTTTCGCTGCGGCAGTCAAACACGTGAATAAGCTGAGCGAGCACCAATGTGGCAAACGCGATCGTCTGGGCATAAGCCAAGTTTTCCGGATTGCGGTGGTACACAATGATAAACGCTAAAATAGTGGCAACTCCGATTAAAAATCCTCTGGAAACGACCTTCCATCCTAGCTTGCGGGCAAATACCCCTTCTTTCGGATGACGGGGCTTGCGCTTCATGACGTCTCCTTCCGGCTGATCCATGCCGAGCGCCATTGCCGGCAATCCGTCCGTCACCAAGTTGACCCACAAAATCTGAATCGGAACCAGCGGTAAAGGAAGGGCAAGCAGCATCGCAAACAGCATGACAAGGATTTCTCCGACGTTAGACGCCAACAGGTATCTGATAAACTTCCTGATATTTTCGTAGATGTTCCTGCCTTCTTTTATCGCTGATTTAATCGTCGCAAAATTATCATCTACGAGAACAAGAGATGATGCTTCTTTGGCCACATCTGTCCCGGTAATACCCATAGAGACGCCGATATCAGCTTGTTTAATGGCAGGAGCATCATTGACGCCGTCTCCCGTCATCGCCACAATATGCCCGTTCTCCTGATAGGCTTTTACGATTTTTAGTTTATGTTCAGGGGAAACGCGGGCAAATACATATACATCCTCCACCACATGAGAAAGCTCTTCTTGAGAAAGTTCATTCAGCATCTTGCCGTCCATGATTTTGCCGCTTTTCGGAAGGAGGCGCAAGTCTTTCGCTATCGCTTTAGCGGTTTCTACATGATCACCTGTTATCATAACGGTCTTAATTCCTGCTTCACGGCATTCTTTTATCGCCTGTCTGACTTCCGGCCGCGGGGGATCAATGATACCTGAAAGGCCAAGCATGGTCAGATCTTTTTCCGCCTGTTCCATTGACGGTGTTTCGCCTGCTTTTATTGGCCTGTAGGCGACCGCTATCGTTCTGAGCGCCTGTGATGCCAAATGTCTTAATACCGCCTCTGTTTCTGCTTTTCTTTCATTTGAAAAAAGAGCCGCTGAGCCGTCATAATAAATACGGGAAGATCGCTGCATCAGTACATCCGGTGCACCTTTTGTAATGATATAACGCTTTCTGTCTTGATCCTCTACGATGACAGTCATCATTTTCCGTGCAGAATCAAACGGAAATTCTTCGATCACCCGGTAGTTTGATTCAACAAACTCCTTTGAAAAACCGCCTTTTCTTGCCGCGGTGAGCAGCGCTCCCTCTGTCGGATCTCCGTCAAGCACATATTCGCCGTCTCTTTTCTCAATATTGGAGTTGTTACAAAGCGCTCCGAACAGAAGCATCTGCTGAAGCGGCTTATGTTCATTGACACTGATCTCTTTTTCGTTTAGTGTGAAGCTTCCTTTCGGTTCATAGCCGGCCCCTGCCACTCTCCATGTTTTCCCTCCGGACCAGACATGCGTCACTGTCATTTTGTTTTGGGTCATTGTCCCTGTTTTATCTGAGCAAATGATAGACGCACACCCAAGCGTTTCAACAGCAGGAAGCTTTCTAACAATGGATTTTTGTTTAATCATCCTCTGTACACCAAGCGAAAGCGCCACTGTCACAATCGCCGGCAGCCCCTCCGGAATAGCGGCTACCGCTAACGAGACACCTGCTAAAAACATACTGTATAGATCATGACCCTGAATAACACCGACAGCAACGACAAGTACGGTCAGAAGCAATGCAACAACAATCAAAATCTTCCCGAGCTGCTCCAGTCTTCTTTGCAGCGGGGTTGACAATGTCCCTGCCGATTCAAGCATGTCGGCAATTTTCCCCATAGCCGTATTCATTCCTGTCCCGACGACAACCCCGACACCGCTGCCGCGGGTCACAATCGTTCCCATAAATGCCATATTGGTAATATCGCCAAGTGAAACATCAGGTTTTTTCAATTTATCAGCATGCTTCACAACCGGGATTGATTCCCCGGTCAGCGCTGATTCTTCTATTTCAAGGCTTCTCGCTTCAACAATTCGAACGTCTGCGCCAATTCTGTCCCCGCTCGTAAATTTCACAATATCCCCCGGCACAAGTTCCTTAGAAGGAATCTTTGTCCAGCTTCCTTCCCTGAGTGCCATGACATGCGGTGTTGAAAGCTCTTTTAAAGCCTGAAGAGATTGCTCAGCACGCCTTTCTTGAAAGAAACCGAGTATGCCATTCACAAACACAATCGCAATAATCGCAACCGCATCTACATATTCACCAAGAAATCCTGAGATTAACGTTGCCGCCAGAAGCACAAGCACCATAAAATCTTTGAACTGCGCGAAAAACAAGAGAAGCGCTGAAGTTTTTTTCCCTTCTTGCAGCTCGTTTGGTCCATGCTTGTCAAGACGTTTTTTTACCTCTTTTTCAGTTAATCCTTGTTTCATGGACGTATTGGTTGCCTCTAGTAAATCTGTTTGTCCCATTTCATGAAACTTCATTCCGCTCGTCCACTCCCCTGCTCTCTTATAGAGATATCACTCTATAAGCATGCTTATTCTGACTCGTCCCATTTCATGCTATAATTATCGAATGCAGGAAGAATGAGAGGGTGTATTGCATATGTCGTTTGATGGCATGTTTACATACGGAATGACACACGAACTTAACGAGAAAATAATGGGCGGACGAATTACAAAAGTCCATCAGCCATATAAGCACGATGTGATTTTCCACATCCGTGCCAAGGGAAAAAACCAAAAACTATTATTATCGGCACATCCGAGCTATTCACGGGTGCATATCACGGCACAAGCTTATGAAAATCCAAGCGAACCGCCAATGTTTTGCATGTTGCTGAGAAAGCATATCGAAGGCGGATTCATTGAGAAAATTGAACAAGCGGACTTAGACCGCATTATGATTTTTCATATCAAAAGCCGAAACGAAATTGGCGATGAAACCGTACGAAAGCTTTATGTAGAAATTATGGGCCGCCACAGCAATATCATTTTGACTGACGCAGCAGAAAATGTGATTATCGACGGACTTAAGCATTTATCACCGTCAATGAACAGCTACCGTACAGTACTGCCCGGCCAAGATTATAAGCTTCCGCCTGCTCAGGACAAAATATCGCCTCTTGAGGTGTCAGAAGATGATATTTTGCGTCACCTCAGCTTTCAAGAAGGAAGGCTTGATAAACAAATTGTCGACCACTTTTCAGGCGTGTCTCCGCTTTTCGCCAAAGAAGCAGTTCACAGAGCAGGCCTTGCCAACAAAGTCACACTGCCAAAAGCGTTGCTGGCACTGTTTGCCGAAGTGAAAGAGCACCGTTTCATTCCCAACATTACGACTGTAAACGGAAAGGAATATTTTTATCTGCTGGAGCTGACTCATCTAAAGGGCGAAGCGCGCCGTTTTGATTCATTAAGCGAACTGCTCGACCGTTTTTATTTCGGAAAAGCTGAACGAGACCGGGTCAAACAGCAGGCTCAGGATCTTGAGCGTTTTGTTGTGAACGAACGGAAGAAGAATGCCAACAAAATTAAAAAATTAGAGAAAACCTTGGAGTATTCGGAAAACGCGAAGGAATTTCAGCTTTACGGGGAGCTTTTAACCGCTAATTTATATATGCTGAAAAAAGGTGATAAACAGGCTGAGGTCATCAATTATTATGATGAAGAAAGCCCGACAATCACGATTCCTTTAAACCCGAACAAAACGCCTTCTGAAAACGCACAGGCCTATTTCACGAAGTATCAGAAAGCGAAAAATTCGGTCGCAGTTGTCGAGGAGCAAATCAGGCTGGCACAGGAAGAGATCGAATATTTTGATCAGCTGATTCAGCAGCTTTCGTCCGCTTCTCCCCGGGATATCAGCGAAATCAGGGAAGAGCTTGTAGAGGGCAAATATTTACGCCCTAAGCAGCAAAAAGGCCAGAAAAAGCAAAAACCGCACAATCCGGTGTTAGAAACATATGAATCCACCTCAGGGCTGACAATTTTAGTGGGTAAGAACAATCGTCAAAATGAATATTTAACGACAAGAGTGGCGGCCAGAGACGATATCTGGCTTCACACGAAGGACATTCCAGGCTCCCACGTTGTGATCAGAAGCAGCGAACCGGATGAGCAAACAATCATGGAAGCCGCGACAATTGCAGCTTATTTTTCAAAAGCTAAAGATTCAAGTTCAGTGCCTGTAGATTATACAAAAATCAGACATGTCAAAAAACCAAACGGCGCGAAACCCGGTTTCGTCACCTATGACAGCCAGCATACCGTCTTTGTCACGCCTGATGCTGATACTGTCATCAAGCTCAAAAAAAGCTGAGCCGCATAAAGAAAAGCCAGAGCATTTGTATGCTCTGGCTTATTTCTTTCTTCTCACCTGATAAAGCCTGTTCACTTCAGCAATAAAATCGCCGTCAATCAGCTTATCCACGTTTTCAGCAAGCTCTTTCGTGTGCTTTGGACTGGCTCCGCTTGTAGAAACAGACACAGTGACATGCCCTCTTTTTACGATTTTCGGCATATATACATTGCCAAGCTCAGCGTCACTGACACAATTGACAAGCTGAAAAGGCGAAGCGGATTGGGCAATTTCTTTGTTCACTGCCGCATTATCCGTCGCGGCAATAATTAAGAAAGCATTGAGATAATCTTCTTTTTCAATTGTCCGTTTTTCCCATTTGATACATCGCTCTTCTGCCATTTGCTTGATTTCCGGTTCAACATCCGGACTGACGAGCGTTATATCAGCTCCCTCAGAAATCACCGTTTTCAGCCTTCTGAGAGCGATGCTTCCGCCCCCCGCAATGACAACATTCTTCTTTTCCAGGCTAATGTGCAGCGGAAGCATATGAACCTCCATCAAAATCAAATTGTCCCTCAGGATTTGCCGCAGTTTCTCTCACACGGTTCAAAAACGCGTTTTTTACATGAGGATGAAAACCGATATAGGAAGAGAGGTAGACGTTCGGATTATGAGCTTTTAATTTCTGAACCTCTCGTTCGATTTCATTCATCAGCATACCCGTAAAGAGCAAATATGGAACGATAAAGGTTGTTATGCCGTCATCTTTTTTAAGTTCTGAAAAAACCTCTTTGTAATTAGGGCCGCATGCTGTCAAAAAGCACGGAATGACTTCCTTGACTGGAATCATTTCCTGAAGAAGATTAGCAATACCGGTTACGTCTCTTTTGACATCTGGATCTGAACTTCCCCTTCCGATGAGTACCACTCTGGCATTTTCATATGGAACACCTATGTCTTTCATTCGGTGATATACAGCCTTGACTACTTCTTCGTCAATCCCGATCGGCTTTCCGTATGAAATGCGGACTGACGGATATCGAGATGCAGCACGGGCAATTTCTTCCGGAATATCATGTTTTGCATGCGCAGCTGTTAAAAGAAGCAGAGGCACCACTGCGATATGAGTGGCGCCTTGCTTCACACATGCTTCAAATCCTGTCTCAATTGTCGGCTCCTGAAGCTCTAAAAAGCTGATTTCTTGTACTGGCACAGAGATGTGGGCCTTGCATCCTTCCAAAAAGGCTGCGGCTTCTTGCTGCGCTTTTTTGACCCGGCTGCCGTGGCCGACATATAAAATTGCTTGTTTCATTTTTACAACGCCTCGCTTAAATCTTGTTTTTTCAGTTCAGATTCAAACCATTCCAGCTTATAGTGATAATTTACAACATTTCCAATGACAATTAAACTCGGATTTGTAATGTTTTCTTTTATCACCGTTTCTGAAAGGGTGTCAACTGTACAAAAAACAGATTTTTGCTTGTCCGTTGTTCCCCAATGAATAAAGGCTGCCGGCGTAGAACCGTCCCTGCCGTTTTCAAGGAGTTTTCTTTCAATCTGCTGCACGTTTTTGATACCCATATAGATGACAAGTGTATCAATTCCTGTAGCCAGCGCTTTCCACTTTTCCTCAAAATCTTCTTCTTTTTTATAATGACCCGTTACAAAAGCGACGTTAGAGCCCGCCTCCCGATGAGTAACAGGAATCCCGGCATAAGCGGCTGCCGCGATTCCAGACGTAATGCCGGGAATGATTTCAAACGGAATTCCATTTTCAGAGAGGCATTCCGCTTCTTCCCCTCCTCTGCCGAACACAAAAGGGTCTCCGCCTTTCAGTCTGACAACCATTTTCCCTTTTTGCGCATACTTCACAAGAAATCGATTGATGGTTTCCTGCTTCATCGTATGAAAATCCGGAAGCTTCCCGCAGTAGATCAGGTCTGCTTGCTCTTTGGCATATTGTAAAATCTCTTTATTTACTAATCTGTCATATAAGATGACATCAGCTTTTTCAATGGCTTTCAGCGCTTTAATTGTCAGCAGATCAGGGTCACCGGGACCCGCTCCTACAATATATACTTTCCCCATCGTATTTCCCCCGATCTATTCGAGTTCTTCCAGAGCATTCGCTGTGATGATGTTCTCGCTCGCATTCCGGCACCTGAGAAGAACGCAGCAGATCATATTCAGCTCAATTTTTGTTTAACAAACTCGATCAGCTGATTTTTACACGCTTCACGGTCATGTTGTCCTGAATCAAGAACGAGCTCTGGAGCTTCCGGTTCTTCATAAGGAGAATCAATTCCTGTAAAAAACGGAATCTCGCCGTTTCTTGCTTTTTTGTAAAGCCCTTTCGGATCTCTTTGTTCACAAATATCAAGGTCGCATTTAATGTAGACTTCATTAAATTCGCCCGCTTCCACAAGCTCGCGAACCTGTTGTCTGTCCTCGCGGAAAGGAGAGATAAAAGCAGTAATCACAATGGTTCCCTGCTGAACAAAAAGCTTTGCCACCTCTCCGATTCGGCGGATGTTTTCTTTTCGGTCTTCATCAGAAAAACCAAGATCCTTATTTAAGCCGTGACGGATATTATCCCCGTCCAGCACAATCACTTGGTAGCCTTGCTCAAACAATTCTCTCGCAGCGGCGTTGGCAATGGTTGATTTGCCTGAGCCGCTTAACCCTGTCAGCCAGAGAATGGAGCTTTTATGCTTGTTTTTTTGCTGGTACTCTTCTTTTGTGATAGAGGCTTCATGCCATACAATATCGCGATTTGTCACTGCCAGTCCTCCTTAAGATACGCCTACTTCTTCTTTTTTCTTCATCCCTTTGATTAACACTTCTACGACTTCTTTTCGACTGAATTCAGCAGGCGGCAGCACACCGTCTCTCAGCATACCTCTTACCTTAGTGCCTGATAAAATGACGTGATGCTCTCTGCCATGAGGGCATGTTTTCGCTGTTCCCATATTTCCGCATTTTTTACAGAAGAAGCTGTGCTCAAATTTCAGCGGCGTAATCCCGAGTTCTTCAGGTTTAAATGTGTCAAACAGCTCCTGTGCTTCGTATGTTCCGTAATAGTCACCTACACCTGCATGATCACGGCCGACGATGAAATGTGTGCAGCCGTAGTTCTTTCTGACAAGCGCGTGGAAAATTGCTTCTCTCGGGCCTGCATAACGCATCGCCGCTAAAAAGACACCAAGGAAAACGCGATCTTTCGGGTAATAATGATCAAGAAGCACTTGGTAGCTTTCCATCCGTACATCAGCTGGAATGTCATCAGATTTTGTTTCACCTACTAACGGATTCAAGAACAAGCCGTCTACTGTTTCAAGAGCCGTTTTTTGAATGTATTCATGCGCTCTGTGAACAGGGTTTCTTGTTTGGAAACCGACAATGGTTTCCCAGCCTTTTTCCGCAAACTGGCGTCTCGTTTCTAACGGTTCAAATGTAAATTCAGGGAACTGTTTTGAAGCTTTTTTAATCAACGTAATCGGCCCGCCGACATATGTATTGCCGCGGCTGAACAGCTTTTTAACACCAGGATGCTCCTGTTCATCTGTTTTGTACACATTGACAGCTTCTTTTTGTTTGTCAGGCACGTACAGGTCTTCGATTTGGATAACGCCGTATGTTTCTCCTTCATACGTTAACTTTACCGTTTCACCAAGTGACAGTTCCGCTGCTTTTTGCGCATCGACCGGAAGCGTGATTGGAAGAGACCAGACAACGCCGGAAGAAAGACGCATGTTTTCGACCACAGATACGTAATCTTTTTCATTAAAGAAACCTTCAATCGGGCTGTATGCACCGATACCGATCAATTCCAAATCCGCGAAAGAAATTAAATCAAGTTCAATTTCTTTTTGAATGCCGCTCACATCATATGATTCATCTACTCTGTTTACTAATGTTCCTCCGTGTGGTGCTAAGCTCATAATATCCATCTCCTCCTAGTTAACTTATAAAATTACTCAGATTAATGATCAGATTCCCCCGCCTTGTTCGTGGACTGAGCGTCTCTCTTTACGAATGGCCTTTGTCAGGCTGATGGCACCGCCCGCCGCTAAAAGCACACTTACCATGATAAAGATCGAATAATAATCTGCTTTTAAAAACAAGGATACAAGCAGATAAGAAATCGATAAAGATAAAAACGGCGATACGATCCATACCTTCAGCATCGTTTGAACAACTTGTTTATGGAACACGTTCGGACCGTTTTTTGCCATGCCTATTCCGATAATAGACGATGACGTGACTTGCGCCAAGGGCACCGGCATCCCAAATACAGAACTGATGATCACCAGTCCCGCTCCTGTACCGGATAAGAGAATGCCTTCCCCTTTGGAGAATCTCGTAATTTTCTTCCCGTTTGTTTCTAGCACTCGCCGGCCTAATAACAGTGCGCCAAGAGCAACAAAAGCTCCTCCATACAAGGTTCCTTTTCCGACATCAAGCACACCGGCAGCTACTAACGGGCCAACAGCATTCGCCACGTTATTCATGCCGGCAGAGAATGCTTCGAAAAATCCGGCAACTAACAAAACAATGCCGAGGATTTTTTGCTTTTTAGAAGATTTTACTTCAATCTTAAAATAACGAAACAGCTTAGATACGAAATAGGTGAAGCCGAAAGCAAACAGCGGGACAAAAACCCAAAATGACACAATGATCAGAAGATTGTTCACAAACAATACTTTATAAGCCACTCCCACGCCGACAACCGCGCCGACTGTTACTTCACTTGTCGACAAAGGAATGCCGAGCAGATTAGCAGTAAAGAGCGACAGGGCAGCAGCTCCAATAATGATGCAAACAATCGTCAGTGTAATCGTCTGCTCAGGAATAATGCCGGAGCTGATTGTTTTTACAACCTCGCCTCCGCCAATGACCGCCCCGGCAAAGACACCGACTGCGCATAGGGTCAAAGCGTAGGTTTTCTTTTTGATGGCTCCGGAGCCGTAAGCAACTCCCATCGAAGCTGCAGCGCCGCTTGCACCAATATTCATCGCGAAAAACAAGCTAAATAAAATAGCGGCTAATTCCATTTTGCAGCTCCTTATTCATGCAGTCCGCATTCTGTTTTCGCCATACCATTCCATCTGCCTGAGCGCAAATCCTCTGCCGTAAAAGCGGGAGCAGTGCAAGGCGCACAGCCAATACTTGGATATCCTTGGTCATGAAGCGGATTGTAGTCCAGTTCATTCCGGGATGTGTATCTCCAAATGTCTTTCCAAGTCCAATGGATAAGCGGGCAAACTTTTACTGACTTGAATTTTTCATCTTTGTTTAAGAAATTCGTATTGGCACGGCTTGGCCCTTGATCACGGCGCAGGCCGGAAAGCCAGGCTGGATGTCCTGAAAGCGTCTCTCTTAAAGGAACAACCTTTCTAAGATAGCAGCACTGATTCGGCTCTCTTTCCCACAGTTTGTCACCATGTTCTTCGGCTTGTTCCTCAAGGGTGAGATCTGGTTTTTTCAGGATGATATTAAGACCCGGATAACGCTCTTTCACTCGTTCAATTGTTTCATAGGTTTCTTTAAAATGAAGTCCTGTATCAAGAAACACAATCTCTGCGTCTTTTTTCACTTTATAAATTAAGTCAATCAGAACGATTCCCTCAATTCCGAAACTGCAAGCATAAACAAGCTGATCGCCGTAATGGCCGTATGCCCATTTTAAAACTGACAGCGCTCCTTTATAAGGATCGTCTTCCGGAAATGTAATCGTTGGTTCTTCCCAATTATCATACGTTAACATTTCTTCTTTCCTCCTTTCGGAGACAAACAAACAGTAGCTTTCTGCCGGTTGTCTTTTCCCATGTAATGTGATTCGCGGCTGCTGATATACAGATAGCCTTTTTACCTCTTAAAATAAAAAACTTTCAATCCGGCGGAAAGAAAGACAGGAACAGCATGTAGCCCTTATCTTTCAAAATGGAATTCATTTT
Source organism: Bacillus sp. GW821-FHT01G09 (assembly GCF_059422205.1). Classification (NCBI taxonomy): domain Bacteria; kingdom Bacillati; phylum Bacillota; class Bacilli; order Caryophanales; family Bacillaceae; genus Bacillus; species Bacillus sp. GW821-FHT01G09. Next base: position 681,225 of record NZ_JBWKWL010000002.1, on the reverse strand, counting down.
GCTGGAAGTAGCACCTTACAAACTATGCAGGTTGCCGGGCTTCATAGGTCCAGTCCCTCAGCCGCTCTTGATAAGTTTTTAGATTTGTAGTAAATTTTAGCACAATTCTAACATAAGTCAACCCGACTTTTTTTATAGGATTAATAAAAAAACAGGCCTCACAGCCTGTTTTCAAGTACATCAAGGCTTTGAAGCCTCTTTACATCATTTGAATTTATTTTTTATTTTTTAAACCAATCTTTTGACTCGGGATTTCGTTTCCATGTTTGCAGCTTTTTTAGATCATCTGAATGAATATTTCCGTTTTCAAGCGCGACCTCTGTGAGCGTATCATAATCAGTTAATGAGTAGTATGGCAGTTCTGCCTTTGCGAAGGCTTCCTCCGCTTTAGGAAGTCCGTACGTAAAGATTGAGACGACACCAAGCACTTCACAGCCGGCCGCTTGTAAAGCTGCACAAGCTTCAAGCACACTGCCTCCTGTGGAAATTAAGTCTTCAATGACAACTGTTTTTTGCCCCTCTTGCACAGCTCCCTCAATCTGATTGCCTTTTCCGTGCGCCTTCGGCTTGCTCCTCACATAACACATCGGAAGATTCAAACGGTCAGCCGCAAGAGCAGCATGAGGAATACCGGCAGTTGCTGTTCCCCCAATCATTTCAGCTTCAGGAAAATGCTCTTTGACAAGCTTGCTGATACCTGAAGCAACATCGTTTCTGACCTCTGGGAAAGATAGCGTAAGGCGGTTGTCACAGTAGATCGGTGATAAAATGCCGCTTGCCCATGTGAACGGCTCGTTCGGGCGTAAAAATACAGCTTGGATGTCTAATAGATGTTTTGCGATGATTTGTTTCAAGATTTGATTCCCTCCCATTCAAGTCTGACAGCCTTATAGGCTTTTACCGGGTCTTCCGCTTTTGTAATCGAGCGTCCTACTACAATCGCTGATGAACCTTTCTCTCTTGCAATGGCAGGCGTCGCTACGCGGACTTGGTCATTCGCAGCGTCCTCTGACATTCTGATCCCCGGAGTGACAGTCAGAAATGAAGGCGACACCGCTTGGTAAATGGCTTTTGCTTCATGAACAGAGCACACCACTCCATCCAGTCCGCTTTCTTCCGCCTGTTTGCTGTAGTGCACAACCGTATCAATCAGAGACTTTTCGATCAGCAGTTCATCTTTCATGATTTGTTCAGATGTGCTTGTCAGCTGGGTTACCGCGATAAGTGACGGACGTTTTTTTCCAGCCGGCGTACCTTCTTCTAAGCCTTCGAGAGCTGCCTGCATCATTTTTTTGCCCCCGGCAGCATGAACATTGACGAGGTCTACTCCAAGACTGGCAAGGCGCTTCATCGCTTTGTTTACAGTAGTCGGGATGTCATGAAGCTTTAGATCTAAAAATAGCTCGCAGTTTCTTTCTTTTAGTTGTTTCACGATAGATGGCCCTTCTTGATAAAAAAGCTCCATCCCAACCTTTACAAATAACGGTTCTTGCTGAAAAGGCGCTAAGAACGCAAGTGTTTCTTCAGCTGACGCAAAATCAAGCGCGATGATGGGCAGGTTGTTTTTCATGATTCCAGCTCCTTCCGATGCATTCTTCAATTGATTGATAGCCGTATTGGAGCAAAACAGATGGGAGCTGTTCAATAATCTCTGGACATGCAAAAGGATTCACAAAGTTTGCTGTTCCGACAGCGACTGCGCTTGCTCCCGCGAGAAGAAATTCCAGGGCATCTTCAGCCGTTTGCACGCCTCCCATTCCGATAATCGGGATGTTGACCGCCTGGCTGACTTCATACACCATGCGAATGGCAACCGGCTTCACAGCAGGGCCTGAAAGTCCCCCTGTTTTATTCGCTAATATCGGTTTGCCGGTTTTTAAATCGAGTCTCATGCCGATTAGTGTGTTGATCATCGTAAGACCGTCCGCTCCCGCTTCCTCGATCGCTAAGGCAATTTCTGTGATATTAGCCACGTTCGGGGAAAGCTTCACATAAACGGGTACATCCGAAACCTCTTTCACCGCTTTTGTCAAATCGGCAGCCATTTCAGGATTCGTGCCAAAAGCGATTCCGCCTGTTTTCACATTCGGGCAGGAAATATTCAATTCAAGAGCATGAACATTAGGCGCTTTGCTGATATGCTCTGCGACTTCAACATAATCCTCGACTTGAGAACCTGCGACATTGGCAATGATCGGCGTATCAAACTGCTCAAGCCACGGCAGCTCATTATGCAACACGCTATCCAGCCCCGGATTTTGGAGACCGATCGCATTGAGCATTCCAGCACCAGTCTCAGCTACCCGCGGCGTCGGATTCCCGAAGCGCGGCTCCTTTGTCGTAGCCTTAATCATGATAGCTCCAAGACAAGACAAATCATAAAAACGTGAAAACTCTTTTCCAAACCCGAAGCAGCCTGATGCAGGAATGATTGGATTTTTCAAATCAAGTCCCGGCAATTTCACCTCTAGCATTACAGCGCCACCTCCTGAGCTTTAAATACAGGCCCGTCGAGACATACTTTTACATAGGATGTCTCACTTTCGTTTGTATGGCACACACACGCGAAGCATGCGCCGATTCCGCAGCCCATTCGTTCCTCCATGGACAGATATACTTCTTTATGGGCATATTCCTGTTTTAACGCCTTGAGCATCGGTGTCGGCCCGCAGCTGAGGAGGATATCAAACTCTAGATTTTTCCGTTTAATCACATCTGTGACAAATCCGGTTTCCCCGTAGCTTCCGTCAGCTGTTGCCACATACGTGTCTCCGTACTGCCTGCATTCTTCCTCGTAAAAAACATCCTTTGCCGATTGGAATCCTAAAACGTGGATGACATTAACCCCTTTTTCATTCAAGCGTTTCGACAGCTCTTGGAGAGGCGGCACACCTACTCCGCCTCCTACCAGCAAAGCCGTCTTTCCGGGTTGAACTTCATTAACAGGAAAGCCATTTCCCAAAGGCCCGAGGACATCCACAAGTTCTCCCTGCTGCTTCAGTGACAAGAGTCTTGTCCCTTCCCCATCTACCCGATAAATGATGGTGACTTCATTTTTTTCAAGGTTGACATCTGCGATGCTGATCGGCCTTCTCAAAAGAGGCGTAACCGCTTCGCTCACTTTAAGATGAAGGAACTGTCCCGGGGTTGTAAACCCTTGGACAAGCTCCCCTTTCAGAACCATTTGATACACCCGGTCTGCAATTTGCTGGTTAGAACATACTGTCAAATACGCTTTTTTCATATAGTGACTGCCGCCTCCTGATTTGTGTTGACTGCCGGCATTTGATCAGCACGGAATGTCATGCTTTCCAGCACTCGTAATATCGCCTCTGCCGTATCTAAAGATGTTAGGCAGGCAACACCATTTTCTACTGATTCACGTCTGATTCTAAAACCGTCTCTTGCCGGCTGCTTTCCTTTTGTCAGCGTATTGATGACAAACTGCGCTTCTCCGTTTCTGATGACGTCAAGCAAGTTCGGGCCATCCTGACCGATTTTTCCGACGACCTTCGCTGGAATGGAAGCTTCTTTCAGGTAGCCTGCCGTTCCTTCCGTCGCTAAAATGTTGTAGCCGATCGCGTGGAACCGCTTAGCAATGGCAAGCCCTTCTTCTTTGTCCTTATCAGCTACTGTTAAAAGCACGGAACCGTAGTTCGGGATTTGAATACCTGAAGCAATCAAGGCTTTGTAGAGCGCCTTTTCAAGTGTCGAATCTTTCCCCATGACTTCACCTGTTGATTTCATTTCAGGCCCTAACGTAATGTCCACTCTTCTCAGCTTGGCAAAGGAGAAGACCGGCGCTTTTACAAATACACCTTGCTGTTCAGGCTGAAGGCCCTCTGTATAGCCAAACGCAGCCAGCTTTTGACCAAGAATGATTTTTGTTGCGAGATTCGCCATTGGGATACCCGTAATTTTGCTTAAAAACGGTACGGTTCTGCTTGATCTCGGATTCACTTCTAGCACGTACACCTCACCTTGCGACAAGACGAATTGAATATTGAGCAAACCGACAATATTCAGCCCTTTAGCCAATGCGATCGTGTATTGTTCAATTTTTTTCTTAATGTCCTCTGTGAGAGACTGAGGCGGATAAACAGCGATTGAGTCTCCGGAGTGAACGCCCGCACGTTCAATGTGCTCCATAATTCCCGGAATGACGACTGTTTCACCGTCGGATACTGCATCGACTTCAATTTCTTTTCCAGTCAAGTATCTATCAATTAATACAGGGTGCTGCGGATTGATTTTGACTGCATTTTTCATGTAATGAAGCAGCTCCTCTTCATGGTACACAATCTCCATCGCCCGGCCGCCAAGTACATAGGAAGGACGCACCAGTACCGGATAACCGATATCACTCGCGATGCTTACCGCCTGATCAACTGATGTCGCTGTTTTGCCAAGCGGCTGAGGAACACCAAGTTCTCCAAGCGCTTGTTCAAATTTATCCCGGTCTTCCGCACGGTCTAAATCTTCTAATGAAGTTCCAAGGATTTTCACTCCGCGTGCAGAAAGCTCGTCAGCAAGGTTAATCGCAGTTTGTCCGCCAAATTGTACGACAACGCCCATTGGCTGTTCGAGGTCAATGATGTGCATAACATCTTCAATCGTAAGCGGTTCAAAATACAGCTTGTCTGAGATGCTGAAGTCTGTTGAAACGGTTTCCGGGTTGTTATTGACAATAATGGCTTCATAGCCTGCTTGTTTAATTGCCCATACAGAGTGAACCGTCGCATAGTCGAACTCGACACCCTGACCGATTCGAATCGGACCCGAACCAAGCACCATCACACTTTTCTTATCTGTAACGACAGATTCATTTTCTTCTTCATATGTGCTATAGAAGTATGGCGTTTCTGACTCAAATTCCGCCGCACATGTATCTACCATTTTGAATACCGGCGCAATCCCCGCTTGTTTTCTCAAGCTGTAAAGCTCAGATTCTTTCATTTTCCACTCGCGGCTGATGTACTGATCAGAGAAGCCGAGTTCTTTTGCCTGTCTCAGCACATCTGTATCGCCCGCATTCGCCTTCAATTCTTTTTCAAACTGTACGATTCCGAACAGCTTATGCAAGAAGAAGACATCGATAGCGGAAAATTCATGGAGGTCTTCTACCGTGTAGCCTCTTCTATACGCTTCAGCTAAGTAGAATAAGCGTTCATCACCGGCCTTTTTAATTCGCTTTTCAAGAAGCTCATCTGAAATGTCAGCGGCATCCTTCAATTCAAGATGATACACATCCGCTTCCAGTGATCGCACTGCCTTCAGCAATGACTCTTCAAGCGTGCGGCCGATCGCCATGACCTCACCTGTCGCTTTCATTTGCGTGCCAAGCTTTCTGTTTGCTGATTCAAACTTATCAAACGGCCAGCGCGGAATTTTGGATACGACATAGTCAAGAGCAGGTTCAAATGCTGCATATGTTTTTCCTGTCACCGGATTCATCATTTCATCTAATGAAAGTCCGACTGCAATTTTAGCAGCGAGCTTTGCAATCGGGTACCCCGTTGCTTTTGATGCAAGGGCAGATGAACGGCTGACACGCGGATTTACTTCAATAATGTAATATTGGAAGCTGTCTGGGTCTAAAGCGAGCTGCACGTTACATCCGCCTTCGATCCCAAGCGCGCGAATCAGTTTTAACGATACATTCCGCAAGAGCTGATATTCGCGATCGCTGAGCGTTTGGCTCGGCGCGACAACAATACTGTCTCCAGTATGGATTCCAACTGGATCAATGTTTTCCATGTTACAAACGACAATGGCGTGATCCTGGCTGTCTCTCATGACTTCATACTCGATTTCTTTATAGCCGGCGATGCTTTTTTCAAGCAGACATTGGTGTACCGGGCTTAATTTCAAGCCGTTCTCAACGATTTCTTTTAACTCTGTCTCATTCGAGCAGATGCCTCCGCCTGTTCCGCCTAATGTATATGCCGGGCGGACAATGACAGGGAATCCAATGTGACTGACGAATTTTTCCGCTTCTTCGAGGGAGTGAATAATCTCACTTTCAGGCACCGGTTCATTCAGTTCATTCATTAATGTTCTGAACAAGTCACGGTCTTCAGCTTGCTGAATCGCAGACAGTTTTGTGCCAAGCACTTCGACGCCGCATTCTGCCAGAACACCTCTTTCAGAAAGCTCAACCGCAAGATTCAAACCGGTTTGGCCTCCGAGTGTAGGAAGAATGGCATCTGGTCGCTCTTTTCTGATGATTCTTGTCAGGAATTCAGGTGTGAGCGGTTCGATATAAACCCGGTCAGCCATTTCTGTATCTGTCATGATCGTGGCAGGGTTTGAGTTGACAAGGATGACTTCATAACCTTCTTCTTTCAAAGCAAGACAGGCTTGTGTTCCCGCATAGTCAAATTCTGCTGCTTGGCCGATGATGATCGGTCCAGATCCGATTACTAAAATTTTGTTAATGTCTACGCGTTTTGGCATACCGCTTCCCCTTCTTTCTCTGTTGTTTCGATCAATTCGATGAATCTGTCAAATAGATGGTTGGCATCCTCAGGACCAGGTGAGGCTTCGGGATGATATTGAACCGTAAATGCCGGCAATGTTTTATGCTTCAGCCCTTCAATCGTATCGTCGTTAATTGCGATATGCGTCACTTCCAGTTCTGTTTTACTGATAGACGAAACTGTATATCCATGGTTTTGAGATGTTAAGGCAACTTTTCCTGTAGCCAGCTCTTTTACCGGGTGGTTTGAGCCCCTGTGGCCGAATTTCATTTTTTCAGTATTCGCCCCGCACGCCAGCGCGAATAATTGGTGGCCAAGACATATTCCGAATAATGGCACTTTTCCAAGAACACCTTTAATCATTTCAATCGCTTCAGGCACATCCTTCGGGTCTCCAGGTCCGTTAGAAAGCATGATACCGTCCGGTTTCAGCTGAAGCACCTCTTCCGCTGTAATGTTGTAAGGCACAACGATGACGTCACATTTCCGTTTGTTCAGCTCTCTTAGAATCCCGTGTTTCATGCCGAAGTCAACCAAGACGATGCGTTTGCCTCTTCCCGGGCTCGGATATGCTGTTTTTGCTGATACTTGGGATACTTGATTTCTTGGCAATTCCGTTTCGTTCAGTCTTTTCAGCACTGCTTCGATATCTTCATCAGATGAAGCGAATGTTCCTTTTAGCGCGCCTGCCGTGCGGATCATTCTTGTCAGCTTCCTTGTATCAATCCCCTGGAGTCCGGGAATGTTTTTCATTTTTAAATACTCGTCTAAGGTGTATGCTGAACGCCAGTTGGAAGGCAGCTCACATAATTCTTTGATGATCAGCCCTTTCACAAAAGGGGTAATGGATTCAAAATCATCACGGTTAATGCCGTAATTTCCGATAAGCGGGTATGTTAATGTTACGATCTGTCCGCAGTAAGAAGGGTCAGATAAAATTTCCTGATAGCCTGTCATCCCAGTATTAAAAACGACTTCTCCCATGTTGTGTTCTAAGCTTCCGAAGGCTTCTCCCTCGAATACCGCTCCGTTTTCCAGTACTAATCGTCTCTTCATTTGACAAGTCTCCCCTCTTCATAAGCAAGCTTCCCTGCCGCAATTGTAGCGACCGGCCAGCCGGTGCAGCTGATGCCGTTGAATGGTGTATTTTTTCCTTTTGATAAAAATGTGTCTTTGTCTATAACTGCTTCTTTTTCTAAATCGATTAACGTAATGTCCGCAGCTTGCCCCGTTTGTAATGTTCCATATGGGAGACCGAACGCTTCGCATGGCTTGATTGTCATGTAGTCAATCAGCTGCTTCAGCGACCAGCTGCCATTTTTGACAAAGTGTGTGTAAAGAAGCGGAAATGCTGTTTCTAAGCCGACAATTCCGAATGGCGCCAGTTTCATTTCTGTGTTTTTCTCTTCTTCCGTATGCGGTGCATGGTCTGTTGCGATAAAATCAATTGTTCCGTCTAAAAGACCTTCAATTAAAGCAGCTCTGTCTTCTGCGCTGCGGAGCGGAGGATTCATTTTATAGTTTGTGTCCAGCCCCGGGATGTCCTCATCACAAAGCAGCAAATGATGCGGCGACACTTCTGCTGTCACTCTGATTCCCGCTTTTTTCGCATCGCGTACAACTCTGACAGATTCTTTCGTGCTGATATGGCATACATGATAATGGCAGTTTGCCGCCTCAGCCAGCAGCACATCGCGGGCAATATGAACTGATTCACACACAGAAGGTATGCCATTGAGCCCGTTCGCTTTGGAGAATGTCCCCTCATGTACGCTTCCTCCGTAAATTAAGGAATTGTCCTCGCAATGTGCAACAATCGCTTTGTCAATTGCGGCTGCCCGTTTCATCGCTTCATACATCATTCCTGCTGTCTGTATACCAACACCGTCATCTGTAAAAGCAAATGCCCCGGCTTCTTTTAACGCTTCAAAGTTTGTCATTTCATCGCCGATTTGTCTGATCGTAATGGATGCATATGGAAGAACTCTGACGCATGATGTTTCTTTAATTCTGTTTTGCACCCATTCCATCTGCTCCTTTGTATCAGGAACCGGCCGCGTATTCGGCATTGCTGCTACTGTAGTATAGCCGCCGCGTGCCGCCGCTTTGGCCCCGGTTTCAATAGTTTCTTTTTTCTCTCCGCCCGGCTCTCTGAAATGCACGTGGAGATCAACAAACCCAGGTGAAACGAGCAAACCTTTTGCATCAATTACCGTTTCATTATCCGTTGCATCAAGCTTGCCGATTGCGGTGATGGTTTCTCCAGTCACTCGGATATCCGCTTCTGTTTTTTCACCATTTTCGTTTAGTATCCAGCCGTTTTTAATGAGATATGACATACGCTGCTTCTCCTCTTTTCACATTGGTTTGTAAGGCACGCTGTATCACTGCCATTCTGATAAATACGCCATTTTGCATTTGCTTGAAGATTCTTGATTTTTCGCTTTCTACTAAGCTGTCATCAATCTCCACTCCTCTGTTTACCGGAGCAGGATGCATGATGATCGCATGCCGCTTCATACGCTCAGCCCGTTCTACGGTCAAGCCGTATTTGTTTAAATAGCCTTCCTGGCTGACAGCGGACTGATGTCGTTCATTTTGAATGCGCAGCAGCATGACGACATCGGAAGACTCAACTGCTTCATCCATTGAGACATACGTGCCGAATGTATTTTCTTCATCCTGCCATTCCGAAGGGCCGGAAAATAGGACCCGGGCACCCAATCTTGTCAACACTTCCGCATTTGACCTTGCCACTCTGCTATGCTTGATGTCGCCGTGAATGGAGACAGTAAGCCCTTTGAACGTATTGAACTCTTCATAAATCGTCATTAAATCAAGCAGTGATTGTGTTGGATGCTGGCCGCATCCGTCTCCCGCATTCAGAATCGGAATATTCACCTGGCTGACAAGCTCTTCATAATACTCATCCTCACTGTGCCTGATGACGCAGACGTCCACACCGATTGATTCGAGCGTCCGGATCGTGTCATATAAGGTTTCGCCTTTTTGCACGCTTGTGCTTGTTCCATCAAGGTTGAGCACATTCATGCCCAGCTTTTTTTCTGCGACCTCAAAGCTGAACCGCGTTCTCGTGCTCGGTTCGAAAAACAGGTTTGCGGCAAACTTTCCTGTAAGCTGATTGTCTGTTTTTCCGCTTTTGAGATCTTGTGCTTTTTGAAGCAAATCTTTGATTTCCTCAGTGCTGAGTTCACTCATCGTCGTTAAATGCTTCATGTTCTTTCCCCTCTCTTTTCAACTTAAGGCTGAAAAAAACCCCGGTCTAAGATAGACTCGGGGTATGGTTAAATAGAGGGCAGCATTGAAGCTTCCTTCTCTTCATAACCCTTCCAAGCCTCTCTGGACTTTCATTAAAAGGTTTTAGATATGATGTTCAGATGTGTCTGTCTGTTCTTCCTTCGCCTGCGGAAGAATCAGGTTTAAGATGACACCGACAATTGCGGCAAGCGCCATTCCTGACACTTGGAATCCGCCTTGAGACACTTGGATAAAAGCTCCTCCTACACCGATGACAAGGATAACTGATGTAATAATGAGGTTTCTGTTGTTTTCATAATCAATTTTGTTGTCAATCAGCATTCTCAGGCCGCTTGAAGCAATGATTCCGAACAGCAGGAAGGAGACGCCTCCCATGACCGCTGACGGCACTGAACTGATCAGCGCTGAAATTTTGCCGATAAAGCCGAAGCAACAAGCAATCACTGCCGCTCCTCCGATGACAAAGACGCTGAATACTCTTGTGATGGCCAGCACGCCAATGTTTTCTCCGTAAGTCGTTGTCGGCGGACCGCCGATCAGGGAAGCGAGGATTGTCGCCACACTGTCACCCATAATAGAGCGATGAAGACCTGGCTTTTTAATGAAATCTTGTCCGACAACCTTGCTCAGCACCATTTGGTGGCCGATATGCTCTGACATGGTGACAAATGCGACAGGAACCATTGCGGCTGCGATGCCGAGTGTAACTGACGGTGAATAATCTTTGAACGGAATGATAAATTCAGGCACTGCAAACCATTTCGCGTCAAGCACCGGCTGGAAGTTGACAATCCCTTGAGTAAGGGCGAACAAGTATCCGCCGATGATTCCGATCAGAACCGGAATCAGGCTTAAAAATCCTCGTAAGAAAATCGCACAAATAATCGTAATTGCCAGCGTAACTCCTGCGACACCAAAGTGCTTTAAGCTGTAGACCAACTCACTCGCGTTTGGATCAGCATACATCGCCATGTTTACCGCAGTGCTTGCCAGTCCCAGCCCGATGACGATAATAACAGGCCCTACGACTACAGGCGGGAGAATCTTCATCAGCCATCCTGTTCCAAGCTGCCTGATCAATAAGGCAATCAGCCCGTACACCAGCCCTGCAAGAAACGCTCCAACCATTGCCGCTCCTGGCCCGCCGGTCGCTTTTACCAGAATGATCGGAGAAATAAAGGCGAAGGACGAACCGAGATACGCCGGAATTTGCCCTTTCGTAATAAGAAGGTACGCCAGTGTTCCGATGCCGCTTGTCACCAACGCCACAGCAGGACTCATTCCGACGAGCTTCGGAACCAAAATGGTTGAGCCAAACATGGCAAACAAATGCTGAAGGCTGAATGAAACCCAAGAGAAAGGTGTCGGGACATCCCTGACCCCTAAATTTACTTTTTTCTTACTCATGATGATTTCCCCCTGATTGTTGACTTTCATTTTAGGATGACTCAATGACTGTATAAAAAAACCTCTTTGCTTTTTTACGCAAAGAGGCATACAAAGACCTGCCGAATACTTTTTGGGCCTTTGTTGTGCACCTCTTTGCAACCTCTCTGGATTGCCCTTAAAAAGGTGATCTATTATTCGTTTTCATAAATGGCGACGAGATCGTTTTGGTCTACCTCATCAAGCTGAACCATAACCTTTTCAGACTTTGATGTCGGGATGTTTTTCCCGATATAATCCGCTCGGATCGGCAGCTCCCGGTGTCCTCTGTCCACAAGCACTGCAAGCTGAATAGAGGAAGGTCTGCCTACATCAACAAGCGCATCCATTCCTGCTCTGACTGTTCTTCCGGTATACAGAACATCATCAACGAGAATGACTTTTTGATCTGTAATATCTACCGGAATATCTGCACCTTTTACAAGCGGTTCATCGTTGCTTGTTTTTTTAGAAAGATCATCTCTGTAAAGAGTAATATCAATTTCACCGACTGTAACAGGATTTCCCTCAATCTGTTCAATGCGTTCCGCAAGGCGTTTTGCCAGGTAAATCCCTCTTGTCTTAATGCCGACAAGAATGCAGTTATTCATTCCTTTATTGCGTTCGATCATTTCGTGAGCAATCCTGGTCAGCGCCCGTCTGATTGCCTGTTCGTCGAGAATGACAGCTTTTTGATTCAATGTGTGACACCTCACAGTTCATATAGAAGAAAAAACCCCTCCTGCCAGAGCATAGAGGGGTTTTAGGACAAGGTGCGCGCCTATACACGCATCCCGTCTATCCGTTATCCTTCTCAGCCTCTCTGGACTGTTTTAAAGAATCTATTCAGCTTCGTTTATTATTTCAGAAAAGAAACCCTCTGTCAACCGTTTTTTCTGAGGTTTTCGATTAATTCTGCCATATCCTCGGGAAGCGGCGCTTCAAATTCGACATATTCTCCTGTTCGTGGATGGTCAAAACCTAAAACTCCCGCGTGAAGCGCTTGGCCATTAAAGTCGATTGTTTTTCTTGGGCCGTATTTCGGATCGCCTGCTAATGGGAATCCGATATATTTCATATGAACACGAATTTGATGGGTTCTCCCTGTTTCAAGCTGGCATTCCACTAACGTAAAATTCTGAAAACGCTCTAGTACATGAAAATGAGTGACAGCGTTTTTGCCATCACGTGTCACAGTCATGCTTTGACGGTCTTTCTTATCTCGTCCGATCGGCGCGTCAATTGTGCCATCATCGTGAGAAATAAGCCCGTGGACAACTGCCGTATATTTCCGCGTGACCGTTTTGTTGACCAATTGGTTTACGAGTGACTCGTGCGCCATATCATTTTTCGCCACCATTAATAAACCGGACGTGTCCTTATCGATTCTGTGAACAATACCCGGACGCATCACGCCATTTATACCGGAAAGGTCTGTGCAATGAGCCATAAGGCCGTTTACAAGTGTGCCCGTAAGATGCCCGGGTGCTGGGTGAACAACCATTCCGCGAGGTTTGTTGACGACCAGCACATCCTGGTCCTCATAATAAATATCCAGATCCATAGGCTCTGCTAGGACGTCGAGCGCTTCCGGTTCGGGTACAGTGACGGTCACCTGATCACCCGGCTGAATTTTATAATTCGCTTTCACCGCGCTTCCATTCACGACAACCTGTCCGTCTTTTACCCATTGCTGAACCTGGGTTCTTGACCAATCATTCTCAGTCGATGCCAAAAATTTATCAATCCGCTCACTTTTTTGTTCTTCTGAAGCGGTTATATCAATTTGATTCATGCTATTGCTCCTTTTTCTTTTTCCCGCTGTCCAACAGCATTTGTATAAATAAAAGCATTACGCCGACACATAGTGAAGAGTCCGCGATGTTAAATATCGGGTAATTGTAATTGACAATAATAACATGGATAAAATCCACAACTTCCTGTCTGACAGCCCGATCGATAAAGTTGCCGATGGCACCGCCAAGCATAAGTCCGAGGGCAACGCCAAGAAGCCTTTGTCCTTTTGTATAACGCTGTATGTAATAAACAATACCAATAATAACAGCGGTTGTTATGAGGTAGAAAAACCACATCTGACCCGCTAATATCCCCCATGCAGCACCCGTATTGCGATGGGAGGTGATATAGAATACCTGATCAATGATCGGAATGCTTTGGCCAAGTTCCATGTTCTTAACAACTAGCCATTTTGTCAATTGATCGGCTGCAATAATAAGTAGTGCAATCATATAATACAGCACAAACGTTCCTCCAGTTTACGGTTACTTTAATCCATTATGCATTTTATCAATAAAAAGCACTGGAGTAAAGAAATATCAGGCATATTAACCGGCCAGACACTGTTATTCATACAGTGCCTGACCATATTCGATATCCGTTGATTTCCATATCGGAAGCGTTTTTTTCTCAAATTGGACAGAATAAAGAAAATCGTTTGCTGTTCGGGCCGTCGGCAGCACTGCCAGCTTTGCAAGAGGAATGGGAGCCCCGGTTTCTTCACAGTATCCGAATGTGCCGTTTTCGATTTTGGACAATGCAAGGAGAACGTCTTGAAGTTCTTCTTTAATATGATAGATCAGAGTTGCTTTTTGTTTTTGATTGATTGCTGCTTGCGGGCTTGTAGAAACCTGAAAGCAAGAATACTCAAATAATCTGGACTGTAATTCTTCTTTCATCAGAAGAAGTTCCGTATAAATTGCGGTCAGTTGATCATTCATTCTTCACAACTCCTGCTCTTAACGTAGTATCTTTATTGTTGCCTGTGAATGATGATCTAAAGCCCATAAGATTTTTCCTGTCGTTCTAAAGGATGTCACTCTTGGCACAAAAAAAGCCCGGCTTTTAAGCCGGGCTCTTTTGCATTATTTTTGATAGTATTTTTCAACGATTTCAGCGTTGCGTAATGAAAGTGTAGGATATTTCGGATTTGCCCCTACATCTTTTGAAATCACACGAGATCTCTCACACATTTCGCCTTCAGCTTTCTCGACAGCGATTTTACCTGTCGCAAAGCTTTGCGCATCGTTCGGCGCTTCATTTTCTTCGCTGATTGTCAGTTCAGACACAATAAACAGCTGAGAAAGGTTTTCTTTTATGGAAGCCAAGAGCTCCTTGTTTTCTTTGTTTGGATACAATTTCAGGTTTGCTTCCAAAGATTTACCGATAATTTTTTCATTTCGCGCAGTTTCTAATGCTTTTAACACGTCATCACGAAGAGCCATAAAGCGGTCAAATTTTTCTTCAGTCGCTTCACTGTTTGGAACCGCGATTGTTTCCGGCATATCGGTCAGCTGAACGCTCTGCTCTTCAACAAATGTTAAATGAGACCACAATTCGTCTGCCGTATGTGGAAGGATAGGCGCTGAAAGCTTCACTAATGCAAGAAGCGTTTCGTAGAATACTGTCTGCATGCTGCGTCTATCCGGATGATCCGCATGCTCGATGTAGACAATATCTTTTGCAAAATCAAGGTAGAATGAGCTCAATTCGATTGTGCAGAAATTATGAATGCTGTGATACACAACCGCAAATTCGTACTCATCATACGCTTTTTTCACTTTATCAATCAGCTTGTTCAGCTTAATCAGCATATACTGATCCACTTCGCGAAGATCTTCGACAGCCACCGCATTTGTTTTTGGATCAAAATCGAAAAGGTTGCCGTGAAGGAAACGGAACGTGTTGCGGATTTTACGATATACTTCCGCAACCTGCTTCAGAATGGCGTCAGACACGCGAACGTCCGCCTGATAATCCACTGAAGATACCCATAATCTTAAGATGTCGGCACCAAGCTGTTTCATGACTTTAGCCGGAACAACAACGTTACCGATTGATTTACTCATCTTGCGTCCTTCTCCATCCAGTGCGAACCCATGGCTGAGCACACCTTTATACGGCGCTTTCCCTGTTACGGCTACTGCTGTAGAAAGAGAAGAGTTAAACCAGCCGCGATATTGGTCAGATCCCTCTAGGTATAAATCAGCCGGGCGAACGAGGTCATCACGTTCTTCAAGCACTGCTTGATGTGAAGAGCCTGAATCAAACCAAACATCCATGATATCCTGTTCTTTTGTAAATGTGCCGTTCGGGCTGCCAGGATGCGTAAAGCCTTCCGGAAGAAGATCCTTTGCTTCTTTTTCAAACCAAATGTTTGATCCGTGCTGTCTGAACAATTCAGAAACATGTTCAATGGTTTCATCTGTAATAATCGGTTCTCCGTTTTCAGCATAAAATACCGGAATCGGCACACCCCACGCACGCTGTCTGGAAATACACCAGTCTCCGCGGTCCCGAACCATGTTGTGCAAACGCTGCTCGCCCCATTCAGGAACCCATTTGGTTTCTTTAATGGCATCCAGCAGGTCTGATCTGAAATCTTTAATAGACGCAAACCATTGCGCTGTCGCTCTGAAAATGGTTGGTTTTTTTGTTCTCCAATCATGCGGATAAGAGTGAGTAATGAATTCAAGCTTCACAAGTGCGCCTTTTTCATCAAGCTGCTGTGTGATCGCTTTGTTTGCATCATCATAGAACATGCCTTCAAAGCCAGGGGCTTCGCTTGTCATTACACCTTTTTCATCGACCGGGCAAAGCACATCTAAACCGTATTTTTGGCCGATGATAAAGTCATCTTCCCCATGTCCTGGCGCTGTATGAACACAGCCTGTTCCGGCATCAGTTGTTACGTGTTCACCAAGCATAACGAGAGAGTCTCTGCCATATAGCGGGTGTTCAGCGATAATGTTCTCAAGGTCTTTCCCTTTGACCGTTCTTGTCACTTCATACTGATCAAATCCGCATGCCGATGCAACATTTTCGACTAAGGCACTTGCTACGACAAAGCGGTCTTCACCTACTGCAATCA
The DNA here is from genome assembly GCF_059422205.1 of Bacillus sp. GW821-FHT01G09. Classification (NCBI taxonomy): domain Bacteria; kingdom Bacillati; phylum Bacillota; class Bacilli; order Caryophanales; family Bacillaceae; genus Bacillus; species Bacillus sp. GW821-FHT01G09. The sequence goes on along the minus strand of NZ_JBWKWL010000002.1, from coordinate 665,154 downwards.
CGCTGTACTCAAGATCAGGGTGCACTGAAATTCCGAGGTTCGCCGGAATTGTCCAAGGCGTTGTTGTCCAAATAATGATGCGCTCGCCGTTTTCAAGAACGCCTTTTCCGTCTTTTACACCAAAAGCGACGTAAATAGATGCTGAACGTTTGTCTTGATATTCGATCTCGGCTTCAGCCAGAGCAGACTCACTTGAAGGTGACCAGTTAACCGGTTTAAGGCCTTTGTAAATGTAGCCTCGTTTTGCCATTTCACCAAATACGCGGATTTGCTGCGCTTCGTATTCCGGTTTTAATGTCACGTATGGGTTTTCCCAGTCACCGCGGACACCAAGACGTTTGAATTGCTCACGCTGTCCCTCGATTTGCTTCCAAGCGTACTCTTCGCATAGTTTGCGGAATTCCGCTACTGACATTTCTTTACGGTTGACCTTTTTGTTTTTTGTCAGAGCTGTTTCAATTGGCAATCCGTGTGTATCCCAGCCCGGCACATACGGTGCGTTGTAGCCGCTCATTGATTTATAGCGGACAATGAAGTCTTTCAAAATCTTGTTAAGTGCATGGCCCATATGGATGTCGCCGTTTGCATACGGAGGTCCGTCATGTAAAACAAATTTTGGGCGGTCTTTCGTCCGTTCCTGAACAAGACGGTAGATATCTTCTTCCTCCCATTTTTTTTGAATGTCAGGCTCACGGTTTGGCAAATTTCCACGCATCGGGAAATCTGTTTTCGGCATTAAGAGCGTGTCTTTAAAATCCATTTTCATTCCTCCACTGCATTTTTTCAGAAAATAAAAAAAGCCCTCTCATCCCATAAGGGACGAGAAAGCTTATCTCGCGGTACCACCCTTTTAGAAAAAGCAAGCATACACTTTTTCCTCTTGAGCATCGTAACGTGATGAACGTCCTAACCTACTGTGAGTTCAGCAAGGAAACTAAAGGGCTGATCTACATGATTCCGGCCATCCCGGACTCTCACCATCTCCGGGTCGCTATGAAGGCCTGAAGGAAACATGACTGTCCCTTTCAACCGTTTTTTCATCTGAATTTATGAACGTATTATATTCGACAAGCTAAGAAAATGTCAAGATAATCAGAGAATTTATTCCTTTTCCTCAAATACAGCGTCGACTTCATACTCAAGGAGATGATCCCAATCGTCATTTTTCAGAAGATCAAGCTGAGCTTCAATCAGCATTTGGAAACGTGTTCTGAACACTTTAGACTGTTTTTTCAGCTCTTCAATTTCCATTGCAATTTTTCTTGATTTTGATAACGATTCGTTGATAATGCGATCAGCGTTTTTCTCCGCTTCCCGAACGATCAGCTTTGCCTCTTTTTGAGAATTGCGTTTTACGTCTTCAGCCGCTTCTTGAGCAACTAAAATTGATTTATTCAATGTTTCCTCAATATTGGCAAAGTGTCCGATTCTTTCATCAAGCTCATTGACTTTCGCTTCAAGCTCAGTTTTCTTGCGGAGAACAATTTCGTAATCTTTTCTGACTTGGGCTAGGAATTCATTTACTTCATCTTCATCATATCCGCGAAAACTTTTTGTAAACGTCTTGTTGTGAATATCATTTGGCGTTAATGGCATGATGCCACCTCCATTTTTACATTTCAGTACGGTTATCTAGTTCACATTATAAAACAAATTTCGCACAGATGGAGAAAAAAACTGAAAAACCGACTATTTTTGTCGTTCAAACGTAACTCTCCATTTGTCTTTTTTGGTTTTTCCTTCGATTTTTGTTAAGCTGCACCGGCCAAAACCTCTGATTGACAGCATGTCCCCTTCCGCGACTATGTATGAAGGATCTTCAACCACCTTCCAGTTCACTTTCACAAGGCCGTTTTTCACAAGCGTCTGTGATTTCTGGCGGGATTGCCTGCTCATAGAGGCGCAGACGGCGTCAAGCCTTAAAGAAGAAACCGTGTCATCTCTTATTTCGACATCAACTGCTGGAATGTTAAGGTCTGACAAGTCAATTTTCTCTAGGCTGACCGCCGCTTTGCCTGCTTGGGTCAGCTGTGCAGCCACAAAATCAGCGGTATCGGCTGAGACAATCAATTGCACTGCTGTCTCAGAAAACACGATGTCACCGAATTTTTGCCGCTTTAATCCTATGCCCATTAATGCACCAAGCAGAGAACGATGATCTACTGAGACAAACTTGTCAGCATAACGGACGTTAAACGCCTGCAATTCAAAATCCGATTCTTCCGGAGTAATGTACTCTGGATACAGAATCGCCCGTTTTCGCTCCGCTCTGTCATAGCCGCCGGAAAAAGCAAGCCCGACGTCAGCCTGTCCCGTAACAGCAGAGAGGATGACCTGCTCTCGGGGATCTAAAAAGTCGGTCAGCTTCATCCGGTACTGCTCCTGGACAATTCTTTTCCATTCGAGCGCCTGATCAATAAAGGCCCGCTCGTCTTTTCTGAAGTGCTGATATATATCGCTCATCGTCTTTCCCTTCTATGTAAAGAGGCTTGGCTGCTGCCAAGCCCCTATCAAACTGTCACATTAAAACGCAATCATGCGATAAAGTCCCCACAAGCCGGTTGTCGCAAACCGAAGCACAAGTATTGCTACGATTGGTGAAATATCCAGCATTGCAATCGGAGGGATGATTTTTCTGAATGGTTCGAGATATGGTTCACAAATCGAAGCCAAAAACCGCCCGACTCCTGTTTCCCTCGTACTCGGCACCCATGACATAAAAATATATATGATCAGGGCAAATGAGTATATTGTGATTAATAAGCTTAAAACCGAAAAAACTTGATAAAGGATCATCTCGCTTTACCACCTCTGATGTTCGTCTTCAGATATGAGCTCAGAAATTGTGCCTGATACATCTACGTTGTCAGGCGTGCAGAGGAAAATATCTGAGCCGATTCTTTGAATATCGCCGCCGATGGCATAAACGGTTCCGCTTAAAAAGTCAACAATCCGCTTCGCCTGGTCATGCTGTATCCGCTGAAGATTGACGACAACTGCCCGCCGGTTCTTCAAATGGTCGGCTATTTCCTGCGCCTCCGCATAAACGCGCGGCTCACTCAACACCACTTTAGAGGATTTCTGAACACTTTGCAAGCTCACTACATTCTGTTTGCCTGCAGGTTTATTCCCCGTATAAGCCGGCTTTTCTTTTTGCTCATGCTCCTCATGAGATTCCCGCTCTGTCTCAATATATTCATATTCGTATTCTTCATCTTCCATTGAGAAAAAGTTTTTCAGTTTATTTTTCATACTCATTGCTGTACACCCCCTGTTTCATTTCCGACTAACGATGAGCCGATTCTAATATAAGTAGCTCCTTCTTCAATTGCAATTTCAAAATCATTTGACATGCCCATCGACAGTTCAGTACACGGAGCGTTCGGCTGGTTCAGTTTCTGAACCTGGTCACGGAGTTCTCTCAGCGACCTGAAACAGCTTCTGATCTGATCTTGATCATCAGTCAGCGGAGCCATTGTCATCAGCCCGGCAACAAGGATATGTTCGAAACCGGAAAGCTCCTGTATGAATGGAATGACTTCTTCTTTTTTCATGCCGTGTTTAGAAGGCTCAAGAGAGGTATTGACCTGCACAAAGCATCGTACAGTACCTTCAGCCCGTTTTTCAATTTCTTTCGCTAATGAGAGCCGGTCTAGGGAATGGATATAGGAAACCGCATTGACGACAGATTTTGCTTTTCTTGATTGCAAACTGCCGATAAAATGCCATTCCGGATTACCTTTCATCAATTCCTGTTTGCGGAGCAGTTCCGCATCCCGATTCTCTCCGAGGCAGGTGATGCCAGCATCTACTGCCTCCTGTGCTCTTTCAGGTGATACATATTTTGTGACTGCAATAACCGTAACTTCATCGGAGCTGCGGCCCGATCTGTTACATGCTTCGTTTATTCGTTCGTTTATATGTCGTAAATTATCAACAACACGCAAGATCTTTTATGCCTCCTTCATTCCGATAAAGGACATCATCCGTCCAGTTTTCCCCTGATCGCGGCGATGAGAATAGAAAAGAGACGGCTCGCTTTCCGTGCATAAACCGCTGACAGAAATTTGTTCACTTGCCAAACCGCTGTCCATCAGTATAAGACGGTTCAGCTCTTTCAGATCAAGCTGATATTGTGCCTTTGCCGTCTGATTGGCGGCAAGGTCTGCTGAAACCGGCAATGCACGAACAGCATCCATGACGCGGTCGTCTACCGTATAGCATGCTCCGCTGATAGACGGGCCAATAACAGCGTAAATATCTGAGGGATTTGAACCTTCCTTCTCAGTCCATTGCTTCACCATTTCTCTGCCAATCTGTTTGACGGTGCCTTTCCACCCGGCATGGGCGACTCCGACAAGCGACTTAACCGGATCATAAAGGAAAAGAGGCACACAATCAGCAAAGCATAATGCTAAAAATACATTTTTTTCATTTGTATAGAGCCCGTCCGTTGCTTTTAGAGCCGTGTGATACTCACGGGCGCCTTTTCCCCTATCCCTCTGCGTCACTTTCTGAACGCGATTATCATGTGTCTGATCAGCGAATACCCAAGACTGCAAATCAGTATTAAACATATCGGCAATATATTCACGATTTTTAACTACATCTGCATCTTTGTCATGAACGTGCAATCCTGTATTTAACGATTCAAAAGGCTTTTGGCTGACACCGCCGTTTTTTGTCGTAAATCCGGCAATGACCTCTTTGTTGTTTTGATTCGTTTGAGCCCAGTCTTGTATCATGAGTGTCGAGGGTGTGGTAAGACTGAATGGGTGATATGTATTCATGATGATCCAACCTTTCGACAAACATTTAAAAAAGCGGAATTTCCCACTTATTTTACCACATCTTACTGCATTCGTTGAGCGCCGATTTGCATATTTCTAAATGAAATGTGCCGGAAGAATCGAGACTTCCGGCATTTGCCAATCTGCGGCAGACAAGCAGGTTTATGCATGTGGTTCACTTAATCGGACTAAGATTACATCTTCCCCGATTTTTACTATATTTCGCCATGGAATGACCAATTCCTCTTCTTTTCCAAAAAATCCGAGAACTTTCCCATTTCCTCCGAGTATGATCGCCTGAATTTTTCCAGTGGTCACATTGATATCAATATCACCAATACTCCCCAGCTTTTTTCCGTTTGAGACATTGACGACATCCTTTACCTGAAATTCTGAAATGCTGATCATTCCATCACGTCCTTTTTCCGTCCTTTTGTTCAAGTATATGAATGGGCAGGCTGAACCTTGTCAGCAAGAAGAAATTTTCATGTCATTGTTCTTTTTTCCGGCTGCACCAGCTGATGATAAAATCGAGTATAATTTTTGTATACTCTACTAGCTGCTCAATCGATACCTTCTCGTTCACAGAGTGTGCATTGTGCAGATCTCCAGGACCGTATATTACGCATGGAATACCGGCATCATACAGCCATCCGCCATCTGTAACTGATTGAGAAACGTCAATAATTGGACACTCCCGTTTCACTTTCTCATGAGAGGCAGTTAGCGCTAAGACGCCTGGGTGGCCAGGGTCAACTTCCAATGCCGGAAAAATTTCTCCTCTGTCTTCTATCATAGATGAGCCTCCCCACTTGAATACAGGGCGGTTTTCCCTAAGCCAAATATCACTGTCACTCAGCCGATTGACGTAATCTTCTATTTCCTCTGCCACTTGGTCATGGGTTTCATTCGGATAAAAATGGACTGTGATCCACAGCCGGCATTCGTCCGCTATAAAAGCCGCATGTCTGCCGCCTTCTATAACTGCCGGGTTAATCGTATTTGTGCCGGGTTTAAAACCGGGATAACTTTTCATAATAGACCAGTGGCGCTCAAGTTCACCGAGCCCCGCAATGATTTTTGCCATTTTTTCAATTGCGCTTGCTCCGAATGTTCCTCCGCCTGCATGAATCATATTCCGTCTCGTTCCATCATGAAATGTTTGACTGCTTTTGATTTCGATCCAGCCTGTAATGACACCGCCTTGGCCTTGAATATGCATATCGCTCGTATCCGCGACAATTGCAAAATCAGCGTGGTAGCCCCTCTTGCAGCATTCAAGTGTGCCGGCCTCTCCAACTTCCTCCCCAATAACCGATTGCAGAATCAGATCACCTGGAAGCTCAATGCCGGCTTCACGAATTAATTTGACAGCAAACAGCACACAAGCCATTCCGCCCTTCATATCGGAAGCGCCTCGCCCGATTAAGAGACCGTTTTTTTCAATGGGATGAAACGGATCGTGCTTCCATTCTTCATCCTCTTTTACCTCTGCCACATCTACATGACCATTGATAATCAGGCTATAATAATCTGCTGAATCTGTTCCCTTTAGCTTGCCGACAACATTGGGATCTCCAGGGTACACATCCCATTTGTCGATCGAGAATCCCAATTCATTTAAAAATCCCGCAATCCATGACTGAATGCCCTCTGTATTTCTTGCAGGCGGAGCGGGTGTTTGATAAGAAATCAGTGTTTTAGCAAGCTGAATAAGCTCCTCCTTTTGTTCTTCCACTTTTTTTTGCAAAGAGTCTATTTGTTGATCCAATGTAAATCCGCTCCTATTCTTTAAAATCAAAAAAGCCGTTTCAAATGTGATGAAACGGCTTAATAAAAACAAACGAAGTCCGATGTACTCCGCTTTTCACCGCTTCCCTCCGCTGGCATGATCCAGATCAGGTCAAAAGGGTTGAGACAAAGTCTCTCTCAGCTTCGCAAAGCACCCCTAGGATGAATCTATATATGTTTGTCAGGCATTCGTTATCGGCTCAGCTCTTGTTAAAAACGGCCGATCCTGATTCCATAATACATGGATTGGCGTATCAAAAAAAGCGGAAAGTACTTGATCAGTAAGCATTTCCTTTATTTCTCCGGATCCAAAGACCTCTCCCTGTTTTAATAAAAGGGCTTTATCAAAGACAGGCAAAATTTCTTCAGCATGATGAGTCACATAAAGGATAGATGGTGCATTTTCTTTGTTTGCAATGTATGTAATCGTATCTAACAACTTTTCCCGGGCAATAAAATCCAGCCCTGTGACTGGTTCATCCAGTATCAGCAACTCCGGATCGGCCATTAGTGCTCTAGCAATCAACGCTCTTTGTTTTTCCCCTTGAGAAAGGGTTTCATAGCGGCGATCGGCATATTCAATTGCTCCCAAGTCCTCTAACAAACCAATCGCTTTTTCCCTGGTTTCCTTACTTGGCGTTTCATATAACCCAATCGAAGCGTAAGCTCCGCTCAAAGCAATTTCAAAGGCTGAATCTGCCGGATACAATTTTTGCTGAAGAGCTGCTGAGACGAGGCCAATTTTACGTCTGAGCTTTTCCCCAAGCTCTGTTTTGCCAAATTCATGGCCAAGCACCTGCATCTCGCCTGATGTTGGAAAATAATAAGAGCAAAGCATATTTAACAGCGCTGTCTTCCCGGCGCCATTTAGGCCGTAAAGCACCCAATTTTCCTTTTCTTCCACCTTCCAATGAATATCTCTCAGTATCCATTTCCCATTCCGTTTTAGTGAGACATTGTCAAGCTGCAAAATCATCGTGGTCCTCCTCTTTATTGCCTTTTATAATTGTTTTAATTTTCATAAAACTTTGTACGAACTAGGATACCTTACTTTTTCCAAAACGTAAACCATCCGTAATCAATAGAAAAGCCTTTAAAACAACATCGTTTTAAAGGCTTTTCATTATTGATGAATATTTTTATTCATTTGTTTGATAGCCGCTTTTTCAAGTCTGGACACCTGCGCCTGGGAAATTCCGATTTCCTCGGCGACTTCCATTTGGGTTTTCCCTTGGAAGAATCGCTTTCTCAAAATCATTTTTTCCCGATCGTTCAGCCTTCTCATGCCCTCTTTTAAAGCCAGCTCTTCAATCCATTGTGAATCTGTATTACGCTCATCACTGATTTGGTCCATCACATAGATCGGATCTCCGCCGTCGTTATAGATCGGTTCAAATAGAGAAACCGGATCCTGGATGGCATCAAGCGCAAATACAATTTCCTCATGCGGTACTTCAAGAACTTTTGCGATGTCTTCTGCAGTCGGCTCCTTGCTTGTCTCACTGATTAACCGCTCTCTTACCTGAAGCGCCTTGTAAGCGATGTCCCGGAGTGATCTTGAGACACGAATCGGGTTATTATCGCGTAAATACCTGCGGATCTCTCCGATAATCATAGGTACAGCGTATGTTGAAAACTTAACATTGTGGCTTAGGTCAAAATTATCAATGGATTTCATTAGTCCGATGCAGCCGACTTGAAATAAGTCATCAACATACTCCCCTCTGTTATTAAATCGTTGAATGACACTTAAGACAAGACGCAAGTTCCCGTTTACAAGCTTTTCTCTTGCTGAATCATCGCCTTCATCCTGCAGCTGCCTAAACAGCTTTCTCATCTCTTCATTCTTGAGTACTGGTAATTTGGAGGTATCCACCCCGCAGATTTCGACTTTATTTCTCGACACTTTTTTCCCTCCCTACAGGAGCTGCTGTACAACGTTAAGTATCTCCTTGGGTGGGAAAAATATGCACTGCACTCAGACCGAAAAACTGTCGAAATCAGGAAATCCCTGTAAAATCAAGGGGTTCTAACCATAAAATTTTTTACACCATTTTGTTGAACTCTTTTCTCAATCTTTTTATAATTCTTTTCTCAAGCCGCGAAATATAAGACTGAGAAATCCCCATCATATCCGCTACATCCTTTTGGGTTTTTTCTTCTTCACCGACAAGCCCAAACCGCAGCTCCATGATTTGCTTTTCTCTCTCATTAAGCTGTTCAAGCGCTTTTTTCAAAAGCTTTTTATCGACGTTAGCTTCTATGTCTTTAGTGATGATGTCATCGTCAGTGCCGAGCACATCAGAAAGCAAAAGCTCATTGCCGTCCCAATCAATATTAAGCGGTTCATCAAAGGAAACCTCTGAACGGATTTTGTTATTTCTTCTTAAATACATCAGGATTTCATTTTCTATACACCGGGAGGCATAGGTAGCAAGCTTGATTTTCTTTTCTGGATTGAATGTATTCACAGCTTTGATTAGACCGATGGTACCGATGCTGATTAAATCCTCTATATTAATTCCCGTATTTTCAAATTTACGGGCGATATATACGACCAGACGCAAATTGCGTTCAATTAGAATGGCGCGCGCCGCCTGATCGCCGTTTGGGAGCTTCATTAACAAAACCTGCTCCTCATCTTTAGATAATGGAGGCGGCAGGGCTTCACTCCCGCCTATGTAATAGACTTCATCACTTTTCAGCCCAAGTTTCATCAGCAGCTTATACCAGAGGTGCGTCAACCGTAATTTCAGTTTTTTCATCTTCCTCTCCCTTCTAAATGTCACGCCGTTTGAGTATGATAAGTAACGGACATTTGCGAACATTATGAAACGTGTTTGACAGCCTTGCCCGAAAGCATTTTCGGATGAATAATCGCGTCAAACTCTCCATCTGCCGACAGCTTTGTTGTGCTGATGCCGATTAAACATTTATCTGCAGAGATCATTTCTTCTTTTGTCATAATCGTTACATGATCCGGTTTAACGCATAATAAAAATTGATTTTGCTGACCAACTCCCCTGTATGGAATCAACCTCATTTTATCTAAAAAGCGAAAGGAATCATCGAGCTGTTCGATGGCTTCCAATGGGTCTGTGTTTCGAATGATCATCGTTTCGGCTGTTCCGAAAATCGGCTCCAGTTTATCAATGTAAATGATCATTACCGGTGTTTTTGTAAGAGGATCGTACAGCTGATTACCGGAATCAATCAGGCCTCTGACATGAAGTGTTTGGCTGCCCAAATCTGCCTGCACGCTGACTCGTTCCTCATATTGAATGTTTTTTGTTTCAATATCTTCAATTCTTCTTTTAGAAAAAAACCATAATGCTGGAAAACCACCAACAATAAACAACCAGCTGATTGGGTCTCCAAACCCTGTTTGATTGGTAATCATGACACCGTTTTGAACAATAGAATTTGACTGCAGCAAAGAATGGGCTCCTATAATTCCTCCCCCCATTAAAAAAGTGGCAAAATAAAAGGAAAACAAATTTTGAAAGAAAAACCGAAATCTTTTAAAGCCAAATGTCACCACCACAATCACAACTGAAAAAGCTAGCTTCCCAGCCGGATGTTCAACAATCGGCGAAAAAGGAGTAAACATCAAAAGGACAATACTGGAACCGATGAACGCTCCGCCTACCAGTCTTCTTTTTTTTACATGCCTTTTTAAAATAAATGCCGTGAGCAAAAGCAAAAGTGCATCAAAACAAAAGTTTAACAGCCAAATGACATCTAAATAGATTTTCACATCTGACTCCTTTCTTTCTTGCCTCACGCTGTTCCCTGCTTGCTTCATAAGTATAAAGCAAGCTCTGTGGGAAAGTCTGTCAATTAATGTTGAGAGGAAAATACAATTTTTCAGGGAAATCTGCTTAATTTGTCGAGGAAGTGTAATGAGAGGATATATAAAAAAGCTGCCAATGACGGCAGCTTTTTTCCACTTAATTTTCTGTGTTGATATTAAGTTTTCCATTTGCAGTTTTTCTTGTTTCATTTCCATAATCATCTCGTACGATCACTTCTACTTTTGCTCCTTTTGCTTTAATAGAAGAAGTGGCTGTCCAATAGCCTTCATATCTTCCCGGAGAAATTTCTCTTAACGGGAGTTCGGTGGCGTTTTGCACACTCGCTCTTGCATTTGTCAGCGGCATACGAATGATAAACGTTGCATCTAAATCCTCAGCGCTTGAGAAAGCGATTTTCACAGATTCACCGGCTTTTAAGTTTTTATCCTCTCCCGGAATTAAGCCGGAAATGACAGGCTTGTCAAAATTGACATCAATGACAGCCTTTTTCGTCGTTTTGTTGCCTGCTAAGTCTGTAGCTATCACCTTGATTTCATTGCTTCCATTCTCCAAAAGAATCCGGGCTGAGTATGAACCATCGGTTATTGTTGCTTTTTTGCCATTCACCTTGACGTCTTTCAGATTGTCATCGGATACAGCCCCTTTGACAGTCAGCGTTTCTTTATTTGTTTTCCCGCCATCCTTTGGAGTGTCCAGCGTTAACTCAGGCTTTTCTTGATCAAGCGTGACCGTGATTGGGCTGGAGGCATCTGTTGTTCCGTTGTCAGTTGATGCAGTTGCCGTCAGCTCATTTTCACCCTTGTTGAGTGTGATGCCTGCATGGAACGTGCCATCCGCAGCAGCTTTCGTTTCTCCTGCCTCTTTCTCTCCATTATAAATGTGTACCGTTGTACCAGGAGAAGCGTTTCCTTTTACAGTGACGCTATCCTTATTTGTGTATGATTTGTCTGTCGGTGAAGTAATCTCAGGTACAGCAGCTTCATAATTAACTAATGCGCGAATCATATAGTTGCCGTCTGCTTCGTCACCCGGCTCCCATTGTCCACCTATATACTGCCAGTTGCGGCCGGAATTCTTGCCGGTTTCATCCATTGCCAGTCCAGGTGAATACGGGTCAGGTTTCGACTGGATATATACGAGATAAAAGTCTTTATCGACCATAATCCCTTTTGAACTGAGATCTACCTTAGTCCACTCGCCATTGCGAAGAGCTTCCGCGTTAAATGGCCCGGCAATTTTCTTGCCCGGTGCTCCGTCTTTTCCTGTGGCATCGTATACCTCAACCTTAAACTCTGTGCCGCCGGGATCAGGGAACTCTGTATCCCAGAATCTGAACAGCCCTCCTGTAAGCATGCCTTTGTCCTTGCCGTCAGCGAGCGTCATTTTTACCGCCCATCCGTTACCGGCAGCAAAATAGGAATTGGCATTCTCCGCTGTTCCGTCATCATATGCAATTTCACCCGGATAACCGACGAAAGGCTTCAATGCAGTTTCTTTTGTAACATCACCTTTTAACTCAACGGAAAATTCATCACTGTAATAACCCGGTGCAGCGACTTTAATCGTATAAGCGCCTTCATAGGCCTCCAGCGTATATTCACCTTTATCGTTTGTCATAGCCGGTTCCACCGCAGCATCCTCTACAACATAAACGGAAGCGCCTTTTACCGGCTCTCCTGTCGTTTTATTGATGACCGTGCCTTTTAATGTGCCCTTCTTCATCTCTTCTAACGTAAAATTAGCTTGTGTCGTCTGATCCGTCTTTAAAGATACTTTTTGTGTTTTCGACTGATAACCATATGCTTCTGCCATAAGCGTATAGTCTCCCGCTTTGTGCTTCAGCGTGTACTGCCCTGTGGATTGATCTGAATATGTTGATTTTCCTGTTTCCACTACACTGACTTGTGCCCTGAGCGGCAAAACTTGAGGCTGTATAGCCTTGTTCTGATGTTTTACCGCTGTGTTTGCAGATGGCTTAGCCTTTTTCGGATTTACTGGCTTTTTCTTTTGCTTTCCAGACGGCTTTTCGACGCCCAGCTTATTCTTTTTGACTGTTTTTCCGGCTGATTTGTCAGAAAGCACTACATCATCAATGTACCAGCCCTCTTTTGCAATGCTTTCATCTGATTGAAGGTTAAACATCACTTGAATGTTTTGACCTTTATAAGCCGATAAATCAATTTCTTCGTCCGTCCAGCTTGATGTCTTTCCGTTATAGACACCAGCCTGCTCCCAATTCTTTTCACCTTCCGGAAGAACAAAAACGTAGCCGTAATCAAAATCATCCTCTAAATTGTGCCAGCTTTTAAATTGAAGGAACAAACTTCCTGAATCAGGTACTTTAACAGGAGGCATAACAAGGTTCATGTTTGCTGAGTTGGCATAATTTCCTGTCAAATTCGTTCCATATACTTTTTCTCCGGATGCTGCTGTATTTGGGCCAGTTGACGGAACTCCCCATTCCCAGTTATTATTTGTTCCGCTCGCAACCCAGCCGCCGGGTGCAGTTTCAAAGTCCTGCTTATATCCCGCCGTGATGCTTGGTTTCACTGTTACATCGTATATGTCAGACGAAACGACATGACCGCCAAAATCGTGAATCATCCACTTATAGCTTAGTTTAGTTCCTTTTATATCTGGGATCTCTGTCTGATACGTTCCTTTTAGATGATCACCGCTGATTCGTTTAGCCGTTATTTCTGTCCATTCACCTTGATCAAGCTTGTAGGACAGCTTTACAGATGTCACACTCACATTGTCTTCAGCTGTCAAAGTCAATGGCAGGCTGCCACCTTCATAGGCTTCAGTTACTTTCTCATGCTGATAGACAGGAGGCTCTTGGTCATCCCCCTCTACAGAAACTTGTCCTTCCGCTTTCCCTAAACCATCTGTAACAGCGGATACAGCATCAAAAGCATTCACCAGACCATGGCCATATCCGTTATTCGGTGAATCAGGAAATGTTGAATCCGTGAGCGGTTCAGCCGTGCTGGTTAATATATCCTCCATCTCATCAACAGAAAGTGAGGCATTCGCCTGTTTCAGCAGTGCAGCAACAGCGGATACATGCGGCCCTGCCATTGATGTGCCGTCCCAACCATCCTCATATGTCTGACCGGGAACAGATGAACGAATATTAACGCCCGGTGCAGATATTTCCGGCTTTATTTCATCATATGGAGATGGCCCTTGAAGAGAAAAGTCAGCGAGCTTTTTATTGATATCAGTCGCTCCAGTTGCAAACGATTCCGGATAGTTTGCCGGATTTGCGATAGAACCAGGCCCGCCGGGAATAAAGAGATCCGTATTCCCCGCTGAAAACTCTGGGAAAATATCGGCCGCACGCCAGGCATTGACCATGTCTCTGTACCATTCATCAAGTCCAGAGCCCCCTCCCCATGAGTTATTGACAACATCAGGAGCCATTTCCGGGTGGGGATTTCCTTCCGCGTCCTTTGGTGCTAAAACCCATTCACCAGCTTCCAAAATGTCAGCATCAGTGCCGCCATCTTCAGAGAACGCTTTAACAGCAATCCATTTTGCGCCAGGCGCTACACCGATTTGATTTGTTCCATCAGGTTCAGAGCCCACCATCGTGCCTGTCACATGGGTTCCATGAGCCAAATCATCATAAGGGCTTGCCTCTCCTGCTACGGCATCATACCAGTTCATTTCATTTTCAGGCTCATTAGGATTTTCCGGATTATATCCGCGATATTTCTCTTTTAATGCCGGATGATTCCATTCCACCCCGGTATCAATGGACGCAACAACCGTGCCAGTTCCATCATATCCAAGTGCCCAAGCTTTTGGGGCATCGATTTGGTCTACATTCCATTCCACACCGTCAGTTGCTTTAACAGCTTTCTGTGCTTTTTTCATATTAAATGGGGAGGATGACTTAAAAAGCTGCCGTTTCTCATTAGGAAGCACCTTTTCCACTTCGGGAAACTGCGCCACTTTTTCCATAACCTCTTTTGAGGCATGAACAGCAATCCCGTTCACCACATAATAAGAATGAATTTGGTCTGCATTTCCTTTATCTTTCTGGGTGTTCAAGTATTTTAGGACATCTTGCTGGGATTCATCGGCTGTGACTTTTAAAGATGACACAACAGCAGAACGCTTTTGATATTCCGCCTTAGCGGCAGACAGCTTCTTCGATTTCGCTTTTTTAACAGCCGCTTTTGCCGCTTTTTCTGTGTTAGCCTGATCTTTAAATTTAATCAGAAAAGTCGTTTTTTCTTTCTTTTTAAAGCTTTTCTTTAATGAACTCGAAATCTTGTTTTGAATGGATTCCGCAGATTGAAGCTCCTTTTTAACAGAAGGTGAGGTGACTTTACTGCTTGCCCCGGCTGCTCCCGGAAACAGCAGTGAACTGATGACAACTGTACTTAAAACAGAGCTGATGAGTCTGTTTTTCGTTTTTTTCTTCATTTTCATCCCCCTTTTTCAACATGCTTTTTAAAAAAAGTGTCGTCCCTCCTTTTAATAATGAATGGTTTGTCAGAACATCGCTGTATATTAACTGTAGACAATCTGAATTACAGATATTGTCGTTTCATGTCATTCAATTTCCATATATATGAAAATGATAAAAATGTCACAAAAATAAATAGGTCTAATTATCTGTTTTGTTACTAAGCGAAGGAAGCAATAGGGAAAAAGACTTTATAAGAAGGAAAGTGTGAAGAGAAAAACAAAAAAGGACAAAATCGAAAACGATTTTGTCCTTTACATTAGCCGCGTTTATTACGGTTTCTTAAGAATGTCGGGATGTCAAGCGTATCATCAGCCGGCTGTGAAGTATGACGGCTTACTGTGTTCTGCTGCTGAGGCTCCTCACGTTTTGGCTCACGCTTCGGAACACTTTGGTTGTGTGTTTTGATGCTTTGATTTAAGCTTGGACGCTGAGGCTTCGTCACGTCCTTCTCTTGTTCGATAAAGCCGGTTGCAATCACTGTCACCACAATCTCATCTTTTAGATTTTCATTAATAACAGAACCGAAAATCATGTTTACGTCTTGATCAGATGCCGAAGCGACAATGTCTGCTGCTTCCTGAACCTCATATAGGCTGAGGTTAGTTCCCCCAGTGATGTTCATGAGGACACCTTGCGCACCGTCAATGGCCGCTTCAAGAAGCGGGCTGGAAATTGCTTTTTTTGCTGCCTCTGCCGCGCGATTTTCCCCAGTAGCAATACCGATACCCATCAAAGCAGATCCTTTGTTTGACATGATTGTTTTCACATCAGCAAAGTCAAGGTTGATAAGACCAGGTGTAGCAATCAAGTCAGAAATACCTTGAACCCCTTGGCGAAGTACGTTATCCGCTTCACGGAATGCTTCAAGCATCGGTGTGTTTTTATCAACAATTTCAAGGATACGGTCGTTCGGGATCACGATCAATGTATCCACCGCTTCTTTCATTGCCGAGATTCCGCCTGCAGCCTGAAGCTGTCTTTTGCGTCCTTCGAAGGTAAACGGTCTTGTCACAACGCCGACTGTTAATGCGCCTAAGTCTTTCGCGATTTGTGCGATAACCGGTGCGGCACCTGTTCCTGTTCCGCCGCCCATACCAGCTGTCACGAATACCATGTCAGCACCTTTAAGTGCTTCTTCAATCTGCTCTTTGCTTTCTTCAGCGGCTTTTTTCCCAACTTCCGGATTCGCACCTGCTCCCAATCCTCTAGTCAGCTTTGCGCCGATTTGCATTTTCACTTCTGCTTTTGACAGGTTAAGAGCTTGAGCGTCCGTGTTTACCGCGATATACTCTACTCCTTGCACTTCATTTTCAATCATCCGGTTAACGGCGTTGTTTCCGCCGCCTCCTACTCCGATTACTTTAATTGATGCTAAGCCGTCTATGTTTGTTTCGAACTCCAACATGCTAAATCCTCCTAATCTGCCGAATGACTATCTATCTATTCCCAAAACATGCTTAATAGTTTTTTCATTTTGCTCTGTTTATTATGTTCGGCTTGTGTTTTTTGTTTTCCTTTTGGCCGCTGCTGCACCTCATTTTGGTGATGATGCTGCTCTTGTTCCTCAGATGATGAGACTGCGATTTCCTGTATCGCTTCTTCAGGCATCTTAAAGCCTATTTTTCTGCCTTGGATTCTTGCATTCCGGCAGGCGAATTGGATCAGGCCCACTCCCGTCATATATTGAGGATCTCTTACACCGATATAATTCGGGCTTGCCACTCTGACATTGTTTTGCAGCACATCCTGTGCCAAAGACATGACACCCGGCATAGCTGCTTGTCCTCCTGTCAGCACGAAGCCTCCCGGCAGATCGGTAATTCCCATACTGCGAAGCTCTTCTGAAACAATTTCAAGAATTTCTTCTACTCTCGCTTCAATGATATTCGCTGCTTCTTGCTGTGTAAATGTTTGTTTTTGATTGGTGCCTATAACGGTTACCTCAAATATTTCATCTTCCGAGGCTTCGTCATAGTAGGCATGTCCAAATTGCTTTTTCACGCGTTCTGCTTCTTCTGTTGACGTTCTCAATCCGATGGAGATATCTTTGGTGATATTTTCGCCTCCGAGAGGAATGACACGGGTAGAAGTGAGATGTCCGTTCTGGAATACGGCAATGGTTGTTGACCCTCCCCCTATATCAATGAGAGCCACACCAAGGTTTTTCTCGTCCCTTGATAATGCAGCAGAACCGGCTGCCAGCGGCTGAAGGCAAATATCAGTTATTTCAATACCAGCTCTTTCAACGCAGCGGAGTAAGTTATGTAAGATTGTTTTTGAACCGGTGATCAAGGTGCCCTCTACTTCTAAACGCACACCCAGCATTTTTTTCGGGTCGGTGATTTCATCTCTTCCATCTACGATAAACTGTTTAGGAATGACGTCAACAATCAGCTGTTCGTGCGGTACTGAAACAACCTGTGCCGCTTCCATGACACGGCGTACATCTTCAACCTGAATTTCTTTATTTTCACTGGAAACTGCTACAACACCGTTTGTATCTTGAATATTGATATAATTTCCATTAACGCCGACAATAGCTTTTCTAAGCGGAAAACCTACCATTCTTTCAGCTTGGTCAAACGCTTTTCTTATAGAATGAACGGTCTCATCTATATCAACGATTGAGCCTTTTTTCAACCCTTCAGACGGTACATTTCCCACACCGATAATATTAAGGGAATCATCTGTCATTTCTCCGACGATCACTTTTGTATTGGACGTACCGATGTCAAGACTGACGTAAAGTTCATTGTTGTTCATTCTATGGCACCTCCTCACATTTCGATCATTTCTATTCTATTATTTGCGGAACAACAATACAATGAATGTGGCTTTACAAGTGTGTAACAAAAAATAACAACAGAATATTTTTATGTGCTATTCACATTTTATGTTTATTGAAAATATTCGTTATATCCTATGTATATCCTCTTTTATATCACATTTTTTTTATTTTTTTTAGAAAGAGTCCACTTTGTTAGTAGATTTCTTCTGATAACGGCTATATTCTGAAATAATCTGACTCCAAATGCGAATATACCTGCTAAATACAAGTCTACACCAAGATGGACTCCCAGAAAAGCTAAACTTATTGCCAATATAATATTAAAAAAGAAACCGGAAACAAATACCATTTCATCATATGTACCTTGTAAATGCGCTCTGATTCCGCCGATTAATGTATCAAGTGCGGCAAGCACCGCAAGCGATAAATAGTTTGAGTATTCACTCGGTATCGTTAAGTTTGTCATTAGTCCAATCGCTATTCCGAGCACCAGTCCCAACACGGGCAGCCACATGACAATTCTCCTCCTTTTCAGTCTTTAAGCAGTTTCAGCTGTTGTACGTCCAGTGGTCTGTCATATGCTTTTAATGTTAGTTTGCTTTCAGATTTACCGGCTTTTAATGCTAAATTTTCAGATGCAAAAAGATCCTCAAGGCCTGACCCCTTCACTCTGCTGTGTAACATGTCCGGATCTTTGGCAAGCACTTTTACTGTTAAAGGATAATCGTCAAGGGCGTATCCGTCTATTTTTGTAGTGCCGTTTATATCTCTGATGACTGTATGATTCACAACTCTTCGCTCGTTAATTGAGATATGCTCTGCACCGTAGGAGTTGAGTTCATTAATCAGCTTTTTCAGCAAATCCGGAGGCGGATTTTCGATCGGCTCTCCTGTTAAGCTTTCAGAAAAAAGCGGGGAAATCGTAATGACAATTCCGCTACCTGTTATATCGGTCATGCCGGCTGTTTTTTTTAAGGATTGCAAGGTATTATTTAGCGCGGTTTCTTTTGTCATTTCTTTCGTTTGCGAATAGCTATTCAGCAGTTTGTCATATTTGTTTATTTCAGCCAGCAGCTTTTCCTGCTTCTTCTGCTCTGATGTCAGCTCTTCCCTAATATCCCACATATCTCTTGTATCCCGGACTTGAGGGTGCTTTAACGAATTAAACTGAACAGATATCATCAGGCCGAAGATGACCATAAGCACACTGATGCTTATGAAGGAACGCTTTATTTTCAATCTGTTTCACCCGCTTTTTCAGTCATTCCTTCGTTTTCAGAATCGGTTTCATTTGTACGTTTTTCTCTTTTTCTGCCGAAACAGAAATATGATCCATTGACAACTGATCAATCAGGCCTCCTGCGATATTTAACGAGGGCAGCAGGACATCTGGATCTCCAATAGCGGATACCGTAAACGGAGCGGGATGCTGCACCCCGTCTACCGTTACCACAGGACCATTGCATTTGATATACGAATCATGCGTCAAACGCTGGCCATTAACGGCGACAGCCGCCGCTCCTGAGATATACAGTTCGTTTACTACTTGGAAGATATGGCTTTCGTGAACGATGTAACTATTCACATTCTCCCCTTCCGGTATGTATGACGCATCTTCCAATGTCACCTCAACGCCTTCTCCCTGCACACCGACTTCCCCAATATACATCCTGTATTTTTCTGTATCTTCGAGGACATTATAGTATTCCGTCTTCTCATTCTTCAGCTTATTTTCCGCCTGGCGGACTTTGTTTTGCTTTTGATATAATTCTTTTTCAAGCTTCTTATTTTCTTTCTCTTGTTTCAGAAGTTCATCTCTCAGCGCATATTCTTTTTTCCACTCTTCCGTCTCAGCCGCGCTTTTGTTGTTTTCTTTTGTCATTTGAAAAGAAAATGAAATCAAAAAGCCTGCGATAAGCATAATCAAGGAAAGAAGGACTGCTGATTTGCCTCTCAATTTTCATCTTCCTTTTTAGCAGCTTTATCATTTTTTCCAAACTCTTCAAAATAGGTGGCAACTTCTAAATGAATGATTCCTTTTTTATTGCTGCTTAGCTGAGAAATGATAGAAGGATACGTCTTCATTCGGTCTGCAAACGTTTTAATAGATGCAGTAACAACATAACCGTCATTCATGTACAACTTAATACGGTTTTCATCCATTTTTACAGGCGTATAATAAATTTCTGAAATCGACTGTTTTAACGAATTTGACAACGCATCGAGCTGCTTGGCCATTTGAGACCGCTTCTTCGCGTTTGTCCAATTCACTAAAATCGGTCCGGCATCATCCGGCGTTACTTCGTTTGGCAGAACTGAGCCGTTTTCAAGCACTTCATAGTACACATCGTCTTTTTCTAAATAAGCAATCGCTTTATATTCTTCGATTGCAATGTTGATTTTATTAGGAAGCGATTTGCTGATCTCCGCTTTTTTCACTAATTTATTTTGCTGAATCTTCTTTTCTGTTTTTTGCTTGTCCAAACTCCAAAACTCAGTATCTCCGCTATTAATATCGGAAAGGTCGATAATTTCCTTTTTTGATACATTTTCATTCCCTGTAACAGAGATTGTTGACACTTTACTGATTGGTGTTTGCAGGTACACAATGATCAGCACCATAATAAAAAAGAGCATAATAAATGAAATGAGACGGCGGTTTGCCTTTTGTTTCCTCTGCTCTTTAATTTTAGGGATACGCTCTTCAATGTTAACGATTTTTTCTCGGTCTTGACCCGGGTTCATTGCCTGTTCACCTCATTCAAATGAAACAGCTGTTAAAAGTCTGTCTATTCCAAAACAAACGGCATACTATGATGCCGTTTGTCGTTTGCTTACAGTATATCATATGAACAGCTTCAGTCAGAACTTGAATCAGCGATTTCCACCGATGATTTCAACCTCTGTGTGCATATCAATCTCGTATTTTTCACGGATTGTCTTTTTCACATGGTCAATGAGATCAAGCACATCTTTTGCTGATGCTCCCCCCGCATTGACGATGAAGTTTCCGTGCATCTCCGATATCTTTGCACCGCCGATTTGATATCCTTTCAAGCCTGCTTTTTCTACAAGGTTCCCGGCATGATTCGGAAGCGGATTTCTGAATATGCTTCCCGCACAAGGGCTTGAATACGGCTGTGTATTTTTTCTATAGTCTTTATTGCTTTGCATTTGCTGAACGATTGATTCCTTATCCTTCTGCTCCAGCTGCAAAACAGCTTCAAGGCAAACGCCCGGGCGTTTCTTTTGCAGTACAGATGTCCTATAGCTGAAATCCATCTGCTCATTTGTCAGCCACTCAATCGTTCCGTCTTCAAATAAAATATGCGCTTTGACGAGGATCTCGCTCATATCAGAACCGTGAGCGCCGGCATTCATATAAACCGCTCCGCCGACTGATCCTGGAATGCCGGCAGCAAATTCCAAACCGGACAGACCTTTTTTGCTCAATGATGTAGCAAGGCGGACCACTGAATAACCGCCTCCGACTGTTACTTGCTCCCCTTCAAGCTCCAAATGGTCAAGACCCGCACCCAGCTTGATCACTACGCCTCTAATTCCTTCATCTAAAACAAGAAGATTTGATCCGCGGCCGATGACTGTCCACTTCACATCATATTTTTTAATCACGTCCATGATGTCTTTAACAGCATCTACACTGCTTGGAATGACCAATACATCCGCAGGTCCGCCGATTTTCATCGTTGTATGATTCGCGAGCGGTTCATTTGCAAGAACCTTGCCGACTTCGCGTTCTTTTAATTCCTGTATCACTTTCTCCATCGTAAACCTCCGCATTCCATTTGCTTTTCTACTATTTTTTTAATTCCTCGAGTACGCTGTATAAACGGGCAGCCGCGTCAGGAACACCAAGTGACTTTGTTCGTTCGCTCATTTCCTTTAACGTTTGCTCATTCAGTACAATCCGGTCTAGCGCTTCAATCAGCTTCTCCCCGCTGAGCTCTGTTTCTTTCAGTACAATCGCCGCATCATGCTGGCCGAGAGATCTCGCATTGACCTCCTGGTGATTCGCTGTCACATATGGACTCGGGATCAGAACACTTGGGATTCCGAGAGCAGTAATTTCGGCAATCGTTGTCGCACCGGCTCTGGCCACAATGACATCAATGGCCTTTAAATACTCAGGCATTTGATGAAGAAACGGCTTTGTGACCATATTATCAGCGGCACCTTTGCTTTTCAGCTCATTCATTACTTTTTCATAGTGAACTTCACCGGTGATATACAGCACTTGATAGTCTCTTGTTTTCAGCGCATCCTGCATGTCAATGACAGCGCGGTTAATCGGTGCAGCGCCTCGGCTTCCGCCGAAAATTAAGACCGTTTTCTTCTCTTCAGAAAGCCCAAATTCAGCCATTGATCGTCCCGTCTTTATTGAGACGACTTCAGAGGCTCTCGGGTTTCCCGTAAATACAACTTTCTCGCTAGGAAAATGTGATTTCGCTTCTTCAAAACAAATCGCTACTTTATTAACATATTTTGAAAGAAACTTATTCGTGATGCCCGGAAGGCTGTTTTGTTCATGGACAATAGTCGGAATTCCCATTTTCGCAGCGGCATAAACAACCGGCCCGCATACATAACCGCCCGTTCCAATTACGGCATCGGGCTTAAATTCCGCTAAATACGATTTACTTTTTTTGACGCCCTTCAGAAAACGCATCACAGTCTTGACATTTTCAAATGACAATTTTCTTTTAAATCCTGTAATTTCAATTGAACGAAACGGTATATTCTCCCGCTCAACAATTTTTTTCTCCAGCCCGTTTTCTGTTCCGATATATAAAAATTCCACATTAGGATGACGTCTTTGCACTTCTTTAATAAAAGCAAGCGCAGGATAAATATGTCCCCCTGTACCGCCTCCGCTTATTGCAATTCGCATTTCTTTTCCCCCAGTCTAAGTTTCTCTATAACATAACGATAACCC
Source organism: Bacillus sp. GW821-FHT01G09 (assembly GCF_059422205.1). Classification (NCBI taxonomy): domain Bacteria; kingdom Bacillati; phylum Bacillota; class Bacilli; order Caryophanales; family Bacillaceae; genus Bacillus; species Bacillus sp. GW821-FHT01G09. Next base: position 642,533 of record NZ_JBWKWL010000002.1, on the reverse strand, counting down.
TGTTTTGTTGGACAGGGTTATCGCATCAATTGTTTCCAAGCTTCATGTTAGACAGGAAGCTTGGACATACATTCGTTAATACCTCGAGTAGCGGCTTACATTCAGCAGCACACCAACTGCCATCAGCATTAGAGTCAATGAAGAGCCTCCGTAGCTCAGAAACGGGAGCGTGATGCCTGTTACAGGAATCAGGCCCGTGACTACGCCGATATTTATCATGACTTGAATGGCAATCATTGAAATAATGCCGACTGCGACAAAGCTTCCGTACAGATCAGGGGCACCAAGCGCAATTCTGATTCCTCTCCACAGCAGGACGCTGAAGAGGAGCAAAATAAGTGTTCCCCCGATAAAGCCCAGCTCCTCTGACAAGATGGCGAAAATAAAGTCTGTTTGCGGCTCAGGCAGATAAAAGAATTTCTGTCTGCTTTGTCCGAGCCCCATTCCGAACAACCCGCCGGGTCCCACTGCATAAAGCGATTGAATGATCTGAAATCCGCTTCCGAGCGGATCTTCCCATGGATTTAAGTAAGAGGTAATCCGCTTAATCCGATATGGAGCCGATAGTACGAGCCCAACAAATCCGCTGAGGCCGATCAGCCCGAGAAAGACGAAATGGGCGATCCGTGCGCCGGCTACAAAAATCATGACAATACAAGTTCCGACCATAACTGTCCCCGTTCCGAGGTCAGGCTGGCACATGATAATCAAAAATGCTGAAAACACGATGCCAAGTGCAGGGGCGAACCCCCGTCTGAACGATGTGATGTTTTTTTGTTTTTCAGAGAGAAATTTAGCAAGGAATGCAATCATCGCAAGCTTCATAAACTCTGAAGGCTGTATGCTGAATGCTCCGACTCCGATCCAGCTTCTTGAACCGTTCCGCACCATTCCGACGCCCGGTATCAAAACAAGCACCAGAAGGAAAAAGCAGATAACCATCAGCAATTTGGACCATGTCCTCCAAGTCCAATAATCAACATTCATGATAAAAAACATAGCAATGACGCCGATTCCCGCAAACAAAAGCTGCCGTTTCGCGAAAAAGAATGAGTCGTCAAATTTATAATCCGCCCATACCGCACTCGCACTGTACACCATAATTAATCCGATTGTTAATAATAATAACGTAATGATGACCAATAACAAATCAGGCGATGTTTTTTTAGTAGTCAAAGCAATCGACACCCCAAGCTTAAAGTCATTAGGGCTGCCGATTTACTTCAAGACAAGCCCTTACTTAAGCATATGCACGGCATCTATAAACATGTCACCGCGTTCTTCAAATGTTTTGAATTGATCCCAGCTCGCACACGCGGGTGACAGCAGGATGACATCTCCTTCATTTGAGAGCGCAAACGCCGCAGATACTGCTTGTTCAACATTATCGACACGTTTGACATGTTGTATTCCCAGTTCATTGCCGAGTTTCTCGAGTTTTGGCGCCGTCTGGCCAAATGTAAGCACTGCTTTGACATGCTTCATATAAGGTTTCAAGTCATCAAAACCATTTCCGCGATCCAGTCCGCCCGCAAGCAGAATGACCGGCTTATCAAAAGCTGAAAGCGCCTTGCTTGTCGCCAGAATGTTTGTTGCTTTACTGTCGTTATAAAATTTGCGGCCATTCACAGTTGTGACATATTGGAGGCGGTGCTTCACACCAGTAAAGCTTGTCAGCACCTTTTTAACCGCCTCATTGGATGCTCCTGCCGTTTTCACAACTGCAATAGCTGCTAAAATGTTCTCCAGGTTATGAGCACCGGGCAGTACAACCTCTTCCAGAGGAAGAATGGCTTCGCCGTTAAACATAATCATACTGTCTTTTACATATGCGCCCTGTTCAAGCGTTTTGCTGACTGAAAATGGGACGATTTCGGCTTTTCCGGCTTCAGCAAGACGCACGACGGTTTCATCATCCTGGTTGACAATGGCTTTATCTGAAGCAGTCTGATGAAGGTACACTTTCTGTTTCGCTTTTTCATAGTTTTCGCGCGTATGGTGATAATCCAGATGGGCGTCAAATACATTTAAAATCAAGCTGATTTCCGGTCTGAAAGCGTGTGTTCCCATCAGCTGAAACGAAGACAGTTCGGTAACGATCCATTCATCTCCATCAGCATGATAGGCAACCTCACTTGCGACTGTGCCGATGTTTCCGGCAATCAGTGCTTTTTGCGAGTCAGCTTTGAGCATTTCGTAAATTAGCGTTGTCGTGGTCGTTTTACCGTTCGATCCGGTAATCCCGATAAACTTGGCGCTGGTCAGGTAGTAAGCGAGCTCAATTTCCGTCCATACCGGAATGCCTCGTTTCTCCGCTTCCTGAACCATAATATTTTCATAAGGAATTCCCGGGTTTTTGATCAGAATCGTGATTTGATGCTGATCGAACAGAGAAACTGGATGCTCTCCGCAAACAACTTCGATTCCATTTTCAGAAAGCTTTTGTGCCGGTTCATTTTCTTCAAAAGGCTTTTGATCATTGACTGCAACATAAATGCCTTTTTCATGAAGAATGGAGGCCGCCGCATATCCGCTTTTCGCAAGCCCAAGGATTAAAAAATGCTGTTTCTGTAAAAATTGATCATTTTCCACTTATAACCACACCTCGATGTAAATTCCTAAAACGGCAAGCAAAAGTCCCGCAGCCCAAAACGTCACGACTACTCTCCATTCAGACCAGCCGACAAGCTCATAATGGTGATGAAGCGGACTCATTTTAAAGATTCGTTTACCTGTCGTTTTAAAGCTGATGACCTGCAAAATAACGGATAATGTCTCGATAACGAATACACCGCCGATGATAACCAGCAGGATCTCTAATTTCGTTAAAATGGCAATGGTAACGATGGCTCCTCCCAATGCAAGCGATCCCGTATCTCCCATAAAAACTTTGGCCGGATGAGCATTAAATACAAGGAAGCCCAGAACTGCACCGACAACGGCAACTGAGAAAATCGCTACGTCATATTGAGACTGATTCCATGCCAGAATGGCAAAGGCGCCAAAGGCAATCGCCGCAGTACCGGATAATAACCCGTCAAGGCCGTCAGTCAGGTTAACTGCGTTTGATCCGCCGACTAGCATAAAGAGCACAAGGATAAAGTAAGCCCAGCCAAGATCAAATGATAAGTCAGTTCCAGGAATGCGAATATCCGTCGCAAAATTGTAGTAATGATACACAGCGTAAAATACAACTGCAATAATAATTTGTCCGATCAGCTTTTGCTTTGATGTCAACCCAAGATTGCGCTTCATGACAACCTTGATGTAATCATCTAAAAAGCCAAGCAAACCGTAGCCTAGCGTAACAAACAGAAGCAGCACCATTTCGGGGCTTATTTCTGAAAACTTCTGTGTCATCACAATTGTTGTCACTATGATAGAAAGTATGATCATGACCCCGCCCATTGTCGGTGTCCCTGATTTTTTCTGATGTGATTTCGGTCCTTCTTCTCTAATACTCTGGCCGAATTTTAATCTTCTTAAAAACGGAATAAGAATCGGAGAGAGCAGAACACTAATTAAAAACCCCATTAAAATTGTAAACAGAATGACTTGCTCAAGCATTGTCCTTTTCTCCTCCTGTTTCTTTCAAACGACATACGTAGTTATCATATTCATGATTTTTTTCCATATGAAAAATCTTTTCAAGCTCCATTATTCAGTAACATCTCTTTCCTATGAATTCGTCTTATTCTTATTGAGTTCAACAATGGCTCTCGCCGCTACTTCAGCATCATCAAAATCGAAAGTTTCATTTCCGATCTGCTGATAGGTTTCATGTCCTTTTCCGGCAATGAGGACAACGTCGCCTTTTTTGGCATTGGCAATTGCGAAAAAGATCGCCTGCTCGCGGTTTGCAATACTGTGATAGTATGCGTTCTCTACTCCGGCTTCCATATCTCTTAAAATCGCGCGAGGATCTTCGCTTCTCGGGTTATCTGACGTGAAAATCGGCTCGTCAGCCAGCTCCACAGCAATTTGAGCCATTTTCGGGCGCTTCGTCTTATCTCTGTCTCCTCCGCAGCCGACAACGACAAATAGCTTTCCTTCCGTCATATCTCTGCATGTCTCCAGCACATTTTCAAGGCTGTCCGGTGTGTGCGCGTAGTCTACAATGACAGGAAACTCCTGCTGCTGATTGACCAATTCAAAACGTCCTCTTACACCATGCAATTCTTCAACAGCCTCAGTGATGATTTCAAACGGTATGCCTGCTGCAATACATGTTGCAACAGCGGCCAGCACGTTATACACATTAAATTGTCCGACGAGAGACATCGTGATGTGCTTCGTGCCTTTGTTTGTCACGAGATCAAAGCTTGTGCCCTGTGCAGTGATACTGATGTTCTTCGCCATCACATCAGCATCGTTTTTAATTCCGTATGTAGAGATATGCGCAGCTGTTACCTTTTCAAAATAAGCGCTCGCCTCATCGTCAGCATTCAGTACGGCACGCTTTGGATGTTCATGGTTGAAAGCCCCGCCAAGTTGGGAAAAGAGCAAGCTTTTTGCATGCCGGTACTCATCCATCGTTTTATGATAGTCCAGATGGTCCTGTGTTAAATTCGTAAACACGGCAATATCATAATCACAGCCATGGACGCGTCCTAAAGACAAAGCGTGGGAAGAAACCTCCATGATAGCAGTGTCAACGTGCTTGTCATTCATTTTCTTAAACGTTTTCTGCAGCGTGACGCTTTCCGGAGTCGTGTTTTTAACAGGAAGTGTTTCGTCTCCGATTTTCATGTACATTGTACCGATCAAGCCTGTGCGTTTTCCCGCTTTTTTCAGAATCTCATCGACCATGTGGGTCGTTGATGTTTTGCCGTTTGTCCCTGTTATCCCAATCAGCTGAAGCTTCTTCGTCGGCTGTCCGTAAAACGCATCAGACAAAACGCTGAGCGCGCGAAGTGACTGCCGGACAATAATAACAGGAACATTCACATCGACCTCTCTTTCTGCCACAATAGCCGCTGCACCGTTTTCTACTGCTTTTTGCGCAAAATCGTGGCCATCCACCGTATACCCTTTTACACATACAAAAAGACTCCCTTTCTTTACTTCCCTGGAGTCCATCTCAATTGAAGTTATTTCAGGGTCTTGTGAGTCGTTTACAGAAGGTTCGGTTGTTAAGTATGTAAGCAGCTTTGTAAGTTTCATCGTATCAAACCTCTCAACATTCTAATTCGTTCTTTTTATCATTGAAGTCACATCAAATGATGTGGTAATGATTTTAAGCATACAGTTCATATTTTAGCGTAAATAAAAGGATACATCCAGCTAATCTTGAAAGATATCAGCATTTTTTCTGCAATAAAAGAATAGGCAGTCCGAATCAATCGGCTGCCTCCTTTTCATCTTCTTCAGTCAAATACACGCGTATCTTTGAGCCTTCTTTTACTTTCGTTCCGGCAGCTGGCGATTGTTTAACGATTTTGCTCCCTTTCCCGGAAGCATCCACATTGAGATTCACCAATAGTGACTCAAGATCTGAGACAGACATCCCTACAACATTCGGAACTTCTATTGTTTTTGTGTCGTTCCATTGGTATTTTTTCTCGATTTGATTTTTCCGGGGCTTCACACCAAGTTCCGGCAGACTGTCTCTCATAATATTTCCGACAATAGGCGCTGCAACCGTTCCGCCAAACTGAATCGTGCCTTTCGGGTTATCCACCGCAACGTAGACGACTAGACTCGGATCATCGGCGGGCGCGAAACCAATAAATGATACAATATGGTTGTTTTCAAGATATTTTCCATCTTTAACCTTTTGTGCAGTTCCCGTTTTTCCTCCGACACGATATCCTTCTACAAATGCATTGCGGCCAGTGCCTTCTGCGACGACGCTTTCTAGAGCATAGCGGATTTGTTTGGATGTTTCCTCAGAAATGACTTGTTTCTTTGCGATTGGTGATTGTTTTTTGACCGTTTTCTTCGTAACAGGATCGATCCATTCCTTTGCAATATAAGGTGTGTAGAGCGTTCCTCCGTTTACAGCGGCGGATACTGCTGCAACCTGCTGAATCGGCGTGACGGATACTCCCTGTCCGAAAGCCGTAGTTGCTTGCTCCACCGGGCCCACTCTCTCAAGCGGGAATAAGATGCCTGTTCCCTCGCCTTGGAGATCAATCCCCGTTTTTTGTCCAAAACCAAAGTCTTTGATATATTTGAAAAGCTTTTTCTTTCCTAAGCGCTCGCCTAATTCAACAAACCCCGGGTTGCAGGAGTTCTGCACAACTTCCAGATACGTCTGCAGCCCGTGCCCGCCTCTTTTCCAGCACCGCAGTCTCGCTCCGTCCACTTCCGCATGCCCTTTATCATAAAATTGATCCCGTTTCAAATTTACTTTTTGCTCTTCAAGGGCTGCTGCAAGTGTAATAATTTTAAAGGTAGATCCCGGTTCATACGTGCTCCATACTGGCAGATTTCGATTGTAGACGGACGGATCAACAGATTGGTAATCAGCAGGATCGAAGTCAGGCCTGCTAGACATCCCCAAAATTTCTCCGTTTTTCGGATTCATGGCTACGGCAATCATGCCGTCCGGATGATATTTGGCCTCAGCGTTATCAAGCTCTCTTTCCATTATCGTCTGGACCTTTGAATCAACCGTCAGCTTCATGTCAAGCCCATCCTTAGGCGGCGTATAGTCATCCGCTTCATCAGGCATCTTCTTCCCCTTGGCATCTGTATAAAACTTAACAGAACCTTTTTCCCCTTTTAAATCATCGTCGTAATAGGCTTCAAGTCCAAGGAGCCCTTGGTTGTCAATTCCTGCAAATCCAAGCACATGAGATAAAAAGCTGCCGAACGGGTAATGACGGATACTGTCCTCCGCAACATACACACCTTTTAAATCAAGCGCTTTGATTTCTTTCGCCTTCTCATTTGAAATTTTTCTCCCTTCAGGAGTGATCTTTTCGATTGACGCTTTTTTTGTCACATGTTTATATACTTTTTCTTCTGACATATTGAGCACCGCCGCAAGCTGCTTGCTCGTTTTCATCGGATTCTGAACTTGGCGCGGCACGACGAATACGGTCGGCGCACTTTTATTTGTTGCGAGCTTCACACCATTCCGATCCAGAATCTCGCCTCTCTCCGGCTCAAACGGCAAGTTCCGGCTCCAGGAATCTTTCGCTAGCGAAGTCAGTTTTTCGCCCATCACAAACTGAACATACCCCAGCCTTGTATCAATGATCAGAAACACGATCACGCCAAAAAGCAAAACAAATAATAAACGTTTTCTAACCGTTACATTCGAGACGCGCAAGAGACCGTTCACTCCTTATTTAGGCTTGTTTCATTTTATGCCTGAAATTGGACAGGTAGAACGATGCTCCCCTGAAGGCATAAAAAAAGAAAGCCTGCATAACGCAGGCTTTCTTTTTAATCAGGATTTTTAAACTTAACCTTGATTACGGTTTTGTCTTTGATTTCTTTGTCTTTCTTAACACTTTGGCTGACCGCGTAGCCTTGCCCGTTTACTTCAATATGAATTCCCGCGAGCTCGCCGTACTGAAGAACCTCTCTTCTCGACCACCCTGTCATATCAGGCATTTTGATTTTGCCGCCCGTTTTCAGGAAGACCTTTTGATTGGTGAGAACTTCCTCATCCGCTTTCGGATACTGTTCTTTTACAGCGACATCACTGCCGATGACAATTGGTGTGAGATTCTCCTCTTTTGCTTTCTTTTGAGCAGCAGCTACCGTTTGATCTGTTAAATCAGGCATTGTCTGCGCTTTTGTTTCTTCCTTATCTGAGTCAGATTTTTCAGTTGGTTCAATGTTCAGGTAGTGCAGGCTGTTTTTCATTGTTGGGTTGAAGATTTCAGATACTGGATCAGAGCCAGTTTCATCATCCTCTAATTGCGGTTGCTGTACCGCAACATAAATCAACAACTCAGGATTATCTTTAGGAGCCATTCCCATAAATGAGAAAATATAGTTATCCCGTCCCTTTAAATAACCATTCGTTCCTGCAATTTGTGCTGTACCTGTTTTCCCAGCCACGTCAAAGCCCTCAATTTTATAAGGGCGTCCGGTTCCAATGTCTGATGAAACGACGTCTCCCAGGATATCACGCACATTTTTAGCTGTACTGGCAGAGATCGGTGTTCCTGCAGATTCCGGTTTATTTTGATAAACGGTTTTCTTCGTATCAGGATCAACAATATGATCAATGACATAAGGCTTCATCATTTTGCCATCATTTGCGACGGCAGTCGCTGCTTCTAGTTGCTGAATCGGGGTGACTGCAGATGCTTGGCCGTATGCAGTTGAAGCTTTATCGTAATCATACTTAAAGTTCATTTTACTTGATGCTTCTCCCGGCAGATCGATTCCTGTCTTTTGATAAAAACCAAATTTATGCAAATACTCATTATAACGATCAAAACCTAATTTTTCATTTGCTAATTTGGCAAAAGCAACGTTAGAGGATCTAAGCACCCCGTCTTTGAAAGATATGGGACCCCAGCCCACACCCCCGTTATGGTCATATACTTTTCCGCCGCCAACTTTATAGGTCCCTGATTTATATTGTTCATTCGCATTAAACACGTTTTCCTGCATCGCAGCAGCAAGTGTAAAGATCTTCATCGTGGATCCGGGCTCATACGCATATGAAATCAAATCATTATAGTAGTTTGTCACATCGCGCTTGTTCGGATCAAAGCTTGGGCGCTGTCCCATGGCAAGGACTTTGCCCGTTTTCGGATCAACGACTGCGGCCATGATTTTTTTCGGATTATACTTTTGCGCCACTTTTGTCATGCTGTCTTCCAAAAAGGTTTGAATTTTCTGGTCAATGGTTAAATATACATTGTCACCATTTTTTGGCGCTGTAATTTTATTTTTGCTGTTCGGGAGCTCCCAGCCGGATTTATCGCTTTCATATGTCACATATCCGTCGCGCTCCTTCAAATACTTATCCAGCACTTTTTCTAATCCCATCGCGCCGGAAATTTCATTTGTTTCTTCATCAACCTCGGCATAGCCGATTAGATTAGATGCAAATACTCCGTTTGGATAGTAGCGTTTTGTATCCCGTAAAAATGAAATGCCCGGGAGTTTCATTTTTTCGATTTTTTGCTTTTGTGAATACGTAATATCCCGGCCAGCTGAGCCAAACTCGACTTGTTTTGCATCTTTATTTAAGATATCAAGGATGTCGGCCTTGTCCAAGTTTATCACTTTAGACAATGCTTCCGCCGTTTTTTCTTTGTTTACAACATGCTGAGGATGCTTGACATCAGTGGTCATTTTTTTATCGAGAATCGCAATCAGTTTATACGTCGCTGTGTCCTCTGCAATGACTTTTCCTTTTCGGTCTAAAATCGAGCCTCGGCTCGCTTCGATGGTCCGTTTCTTTTCATGCTGCTCTGTCGCTTTTGTCGCAAGCACTTCGCCGTTCGCTTTTCCGGTTATTTGAATATATGCCATTCTCCCCAGGATGACAAAGAAAAAGAGAGCGAAACAAATACTTAGAATCGCTGCTCCTCTATTCATAAATTTATTCTTTTTTGGCATTTGAATCATTCCTGTATGTTTTTCACTTTTTTATCTTTTAAATTCAAGCCGTTCTTTTTCGCAATGTCCATAATGCGCTGCGGTTTGCTTAAATCAGCAACGCTTTTTTCGAGGTCACCAATTTGCTTATTTTCGGATGAAATTTGCTCCTCAAGCTTTTGCACCTCAATATTGGTTTGATATGCCGCATACGCCTTCGATACGATCAAAAGCGATACGCTGAGCACCGCCGCAGCAAAGAGGACAAGAAGCACTTTTTCTCCGAGAGTAATGGAAGCCCTTTTCTTGACAATCACTTTTTTCTCAGGACTGATCGCATGCCGCTGCTGTTTCTCTGGTTGGTAAGCTAAATTGCTCATAGGCTGATGACCTCCTTTTAATTTTGCGTTCGCGTTTCGTTATTTTCTTTTTTCAGCAATCCGAAGCTTGGCAGAACGAGCCCGGTTGTTCTCTTCAAGCTCTTCTTGAGATGCCGTAATCGGTTTTCGTGTGATGAGCTTCAGCTCCGGTTCAAACTCTTCCGGTATAACAGGAAGTCCCGGAGGAAGTTCCGGAAGCGACGACTTTTCTTTAAAAGTGGTTTTGCAAATTCTGTCTTCTAGCGAGTGGAAGGTAATGACTGATACCCTGCCCCCTGGCTTCAGAACCTCAATTGCCTGCTCCAAAGCTTCTTCAAACACCCTAAGTTCATCGTTTACGGCAATTCTGATTGCCTGAAACACGCGTTTAGCGGGATGTCCCCCGCTCCTTCTCGCTGGAGCGGGAATCGCGTCTTTTATTAGATCGACCAGTTGGCCCGTAGTTTGAATAGGAGACTTCATTCTTGCCTCCTCAATTTTTCTGGCGATCTGTTTACTGAACTTCTCTTCTCCGTATTTAAAGAAAATACGGACGAGATCCTCATAGCGCCACTCATTAACGACTTCTTTCGCCGAAAGCGTAGCCGACTGGTCCATCCTCATGTCCAACGGTGCGTCATGATGGTAACTGAATCCGCGCTCCGGTGTATCCAGCTGCGGAGAGGACACCCCTAAATCAAATAAAATGCCGTCTACTTCTGTAACGCCTTGTTCATTCAAACATTCTTTTAAATACCTGAAATTGCTTTTAATCAGAATGAGCTGTCCTTTATAATCGGACAACACTTCTTTAGCATGCTGTAATGCCGTATCATCTTGGTCAAAAGCGATTAAACGCCCCTTCTCGGATAACTGCTGCAATAAGTATGTACTGTGCCCAGCTCCGCCGAGTGTGCAGTCTACATATGTACCGTCCGGTTTAATATTAAGTCCGTCTACGGTTTCACGAAGAAGTACTGTCTTGTGTTGAAACATATTGTGTTGGTCCCACCTTTTATCAGGATGAATTGAAATTGTTTTTAGAGTGTTATACACGAAGAATCATTATATATCAAACCCAATCATGTTTTCAGCAATTTCAGCAAATGAATCTTCTTGCTCTTCTGTGTATTGTTCCCAAATTACTTTACTCCACAATTCAATTCGATTAGAAACCCCGATAACAACACATTCTTTTTCCAGTTTGGCGTAATTCAATAGAGATGATGCGATATTTACCCTGCCTTGCTTGTCCAGTTCGCATTCAGTCGCCCCTGAAAAGAAGAAACGGGTAAACGCGCGGGCATCTTTCTTTGTGAGAGGAAGAGCTTTTAGTTTTTCTTCAATTTGTTTCCATTCGTGCATAGGGTAGCCGAAGAGACATTGGTCAAGTCCTCTAGTCAGCACAAATTGCTCACCCAGGCCTTCTCTAAATTTAGCGGGTACGATCATGCGGCCTTTCGCATCGATGGTATGCTGATATTCACCCATAAACATGATCTCTTGCCCCACTTTCTCTCCTTAACTCACCACTATTCACCACTTCGCTCCACAACTTCATTTTACACTGTTTACCCATAAAAAAAAACCCTGAACTATTCAGGGTTCTTTAAAACTTTATTTCAAAGTTTGACAACTTGATGTTGATTTTGAAAAGAAAATGGCAGATTCTTGAATGTCGTGAAGAATTTTGGACCGTACCTGTTCAAATAATACATAATATTCCAAATCCGTTCCTGCGGCGCAAGAAGCGGCTTAATGCTATTTTGAATTCTTTCATAATCCTTCAAAACGTAGCCTTCTTTTTCTTCAATTCGCTTCGTCACCGTGCGCTCTAAGAATTGAAGCTGATCCTGAATAAAAGCGGCATTTTTCAGGAGTAAAGGTTCCATGCTTTGATCAACCTTTAACGCCTCCTGCCGGACCGTTTTGTGAATCGCTTCAATTTGGCTTTTCGCCTGATCCATCACCGCCGTAAACTCTTCCGGAATCTGGCGCTCGAAGTATGTCTCTCTTTGATTCTCCGTTCCGCGCTCAATCGCGTCTTGTAACGAGATATTCCGTTCAGCCAGTTTTTTCTCAATATGCCGCTCAAGTATCGTAATGTTCAGCCTTGGCATGACAGGAGGCATTTTGAAGCCCATCACCGCAAAAGCCTGTTTGAGCTCGCCCCAATAGTTGATTTCTCCAGGCCCTGCAATAAATGCTAAAGTCGGAATGAGAAATTCCTGCATTAACGGTCTCGTTACAACATTGTTGCTGAAACGCTCTGGATGTTCTTCCATATGTGTATGAAGTTCATCCATCGTCCATCCTAGATCAAGCTCTTTGATGACAAATCGGCCGTTATCTTTTTCAATTAAAAAACGCTCATCTTCGTATTCATAAAACAGATTCGCCTGCTCTTTTCCGGACTCGATAATCGGTTTGTAGCCTGCTTGACGCATGAAGGCCTGCTGATCTGATACAGCCCGGGCGAGTTCATCATTTTCTCGAAGAATCTTTTGGAACATGGCCGTTTCCAGCTTTTTAATCCCCGGATCTCCAGAATTTAATAAAACTAAGCCCTCTTCTTGGAACAAATCCGCGATCAGCAGTTCAAAGAAGTCAGTAAACGTAACAGATTCCCTTAAACATCGTTTCACATTGTCGAGAAGTGTATTCGTATGGTCTGTTTCTTCAAAAGCGGCAAAAACATCATCTATCCACGCGGCACACTTTTCCTGATCAAGCGATGTACTCGCTGCTGATGATTTCTTCCAATAAGACTGAGGCAGCTTTTTTTTCACAGGCCCATTCTCTTCAGATGTGTGAACAAAATTAATCTCATCCAAATCGTGGTCTTCTCCAGCCACCCAGAAGATTGGTATGACAGGCACTTGCAGTTCCTTTTCTTGTTGCTTTGCTAAAACAATGATTGAAATGATTTTATGTATGGTGTAAAGCGGTCCTGTTAAAAGTCCTGCCTGCTGTCCGCCGACTACAGCGGCACTTGACGGGTCCTTCAGCTTCTCAATAGCAGACTGCATCGCACTTGAACCGAATTTATTATGGTAAGAGGTTAAGTACGCCGCCAATTCCTCTCTTGCGAAAAACCGGGAAGATAAGTCTTCCAGTCTTTCGCGCCACATGTCCTTATGATGAATACTGTAATCAAAAAAAGAAGACATTTCTTCTTTGCCATCTATATAGTGCTGTACAAACACATTCTGATTTTTGATGGAAAGTTCAGTTAGCTGCATCTTCTAGAACTTCCTTTCTCCAATAAATAGTTAGTGATCCGAAATGAGTATAGCATGTTACCGAAAAAGCTCAAAAGACTTTGTTTGTATTTCGCTCCAATGCTTTGATGCTGCCATATAAAAACTCTAGGTGGACGGCATCAAGACCTTGAAGACTTGCTTCCTTCAATAAGTATCCGATAATGGCGTCAGCTTCCGTCTGCCGGCCTCCAATGACGTCAACCAGCATTGATGAACGATTCTCTTTCGTTTGCCCACAAACGGCCTGAACCCGCTCCCAAGCCTTTTCTTCATTTTCAAGTTTTAAAATGCGGCATGCCTCCTGAAATACCAGCTTCATAAAAGCCAGATAAGCTGGCGTTGTCAGCAGTTCTCCATTTTTCACCTGCAATAACGCAGTTAAAGGATTAATACACGCATTTACAATCAGCTTGCCCGTCAGCAGACGGTACCAATCCGTCTCATAATAAATCGGAAAATCCGAATGGTTATGCTGAAACAAGATGTTCAGCCGGTCTGGTTCAGCATCGTCGAACGCGCTCCATTTTATCGCACCTAGGCCTGTATGATCAACAGCTGTATCCGATTTTCTTACAGCTCCGTGCTCAACAATTCCTACATAAATGGAATGGCCAACGTGCCAGTCTTTTAGGTCGTGGATATGCCCCATGCCATTTTGCAAAAATAATATATTCGTCTTCCCGATCCGTTCAAGCGACGAATAAACAGACTGAAGCTGATGCTGCTTCACTGTCACGACAAGCAGGTCAAAGTCCGAATTGATACTCGTGTCCGCACTGCAATCAGCCCTGAATTCCTCCCCGCCTTTATACAGCCGGATTCCTTCAGACTGAATGGCCGCAGCCTGTTCTTGCCGCCTCGTCACAACAGTCACGTCGTGATAAAGTGACAAATAATAGGCGCATAAAAGACCGACGGAGCCTCCGCCGATAATTCCAATTTTCATGATGTCACACCCAATTTAGCATTTACGTATTATCATAGCAGAAGTAAGAAGAAATTACTTCTCAAAGATCCCATGTGCTTAAAATTAAAGTTTAAATATTTGGATTTTTTAAATAAAGCGTTTACAATATATGTAGAAACAACAAAGGGGGAGATTTGTTTGACAAAGGTAGAACGTCTGCTTATCAACTATAAAACGCTGGAAGAATTCAAGAAATTCAAAGAATACGGCATTCAGGAGCTTTCAATGCTTGAAGAACTTCAGGATAATATTATTGAAAATGACAGCACTTCGCCTTTTTACGGGATTTATTTTGGCGATAAACTTGTAGCACGAATGAGTCTGTATCAAGTTAACGGCAAATCGAATCCCTATTTTGACAACCGCCAGGATTATTTGGAGCTGTGGAAGCTTGAGGTTCTTCCGGGCTACCAGAACAGGGGATACGGGAGAGCCTTGGTTGAATTTGCAAAATCATTCAAAATGCCGATCCGGACAAATCCGAGAATGAAATCAGCGGAATTTTGGAACAAAATGAACTTTAAAACTGTTAAGTATGATATGGCGCGGGACAAAGGGGAAAACCCGCTCATCTGGCATCCTGATATGGATCACGAAATGACACCGGGAGAGTCTGCATAGAAATAAAAACAACCGGCCTATTCTTACTATAGGGCCGGTTCATTTCAGGCGTTTCTTTATGTTTCTTGAGCCGCTTTTTTCATTCTTCCGTCTTCCTTCGAAACAACCATTTTTCTGGCCCGATCCATGATATCGATCAGTGCCTTGTAATCCTCTTCTGTCATCTCTAGCTGATTCCGCAATGTCTGATTTTCACTCCGCAAATCCTCAAGCTCTTTTTGCAGCGATTGGATTTGCTCCTTCAATTTTTCCCTTTCAAGCTGAAATTCTTGTGCAGACGGTGCTTCTTTGAATTGTTCGAGAAATTGAATGACATCCTGAATGGACAAATCTCGTTTTCCTTCTGACGATGCCGAGGCAGTCTGCTTCATGGAATTCGGCATATTGACCGAATGAACGCCGATTTGCTTTCTCAGTTCTTTCCTTTGCTTTTTTGCAAGCTCTATACCTGACTGGTATTGTTTTCTCACATACGAGTTCCACCTGAACCCACAGGCTGCCGCGGTTCTGGTCAGCGCCCTTCCAACCTCCTCAAAGGCTGAAAGCTGTGTTCCTCCCTCTCGAATATGACGAAGCACCACTTCTGCCAGCAGCAAATCCTCATCCTGAGTCCAAGCATCTTGTCTTGTAATGGTCAAATTCAATCTCCCTCCATGTCAGCTTATTTATCTCATACATATGCCGGTAATAGATTAGATAGACTATTTGCACTCACAAATTTTCCGCAAGCTGACAGGAAGAGAAAAAGAAAAAGCGCAGGGCTTTCACCCTGCGCTTTTCTCATTAGTTACTTTTTACATTTATGTCTTTGCCGTTGTATGATCCGCATGCTTTGCATACACGGTGAGACAACTTCATCTCTCCGCATGACGGACATTCTGTCATACCAGGTACATTAAGTTTGAAATGTGTACGGCGCAATCTTTTCTTCATTTTAGAAGTTCTTCTAAAAGGTACAGCCATTATTCCCACCTCCTTAAAGAGTTAAGATTCATCATCTTGTTTTAAGAGCTTTTCAAGGGCTGCAAGTCTCGGATCAACTTGATTCTTCTTGTCTTCTTCCGAAATAACTTGCCAATCCTTTCCTTCTTGAGGAGCAGCTCCTTTTTCTTGTTCAGATTCACAAAAGATTTGCATAGGGATTTCTAAAAGAATTTCTTCTTTCACGATCGGAGTTAAGTCGATAGTATCGTCCTCAACAATGTGAACGTCATCATCTTCTATATCATCCGTGTGATGAAATATAAACAGTTCTTTTGTTGAAATTTCAAATGGATACGGGACATCAACGAGTGTTCTTGAGCATGGCAAAATCATTTCGCCTGAAATTGTAAAATCAAACGAAACCTGTTTGGATTTGATATCCGCTCTGCCCTTCACCCGGACGGGAGAAATGCGGCGAATGTCAGAATTCAGCTTTGTCAGCTCATTTAACTCAACTGTTTCATCAAACTCAAAACTTTGTTTTGGCATTTGATGCAACTGATAAATCGTCCATTTCATTTGTATCACCTCAGGAAAGCAACAAACATGATTATAGCTTTTAAGATTGTTTTTGTCAATATTTTTTCTTTACAGCATAATGCTGCCATTGAAGTATCGTTGACAGCGGAATATGCTATGCATACACTTAAAACAAAAATAAGGCGTAAGAGTTTTCATTTGCAAATGTACCATACGTTTTTAAACATAGCAAGAAAGGCGGAAAAAATATGAAAGCTGTCGGATTGGTGGTTGAATATAATCCCTTTCATAACGGTCACCTTTATCATGCCCAAACAGCAAAGCGGCAAACCGGATGTGACACGGCTGTGGCGGTCATGAGCGGGCATTTTTTACAGCGCGGGGAGCCCGCTGTTGTATCAAAATGGGCCCGAACAAAAATGGCGCTGCAAAGCGGAGTTGATCTTGTCATTGAGCTGCCTTATCTTTATGCCGTGCAAAAAGCAGACATTTTTGCACGCGGCAGTGTTTCAATCCTGAACGAACTTGAATGTGAGGCGCTGTTTTTCGGGAGTGAAAATGGGGATATCAAGCCTTTTTTAGAAACAGCACAGCTTATTGATGAGCATAAACATATATTGAATGACCGAATTAAAGAAGAACTTAAAAAGGGGGCCAGTTACCCAGCAGCGGCGGCTAGCGCCTTCAGCTCCATTTTGCATACTGAAAGTGCACTTGACTTGTCAAAACCAAATAACATTTTGGGATGCCAGTATGTGACCTCGATTCTAACCGGGGGATATCCTATGAAACCTTATACTACGGCACGAATCTCTTCGGACTATCATGATGCCGATCTCCCTGAAGGCGAAAACCATATCGCAAGCGCCACAAGCATTAGAAAAGCGATGACTGGCCAGAATCTCGAAGCTTGCCTTCGTTTTCTCCCTGCTGCATCTGCACGTGAATTAGCAGCTTACCGCAAATCTTTCGGATTGTGGCATACACCTGAGAGCTACTTTTCTTACTTAAAATACAGCCTTTCAACTGTAACAGCACAGGAATTACAACAAGTATACGAGGTGGAGGAAGGTTTAGAGCACAGAATTCTTCGTTCGATCAGAAAATCCAGCTCCTATCAGGAATTTATGGAGCTGCTGAAAACAAAACGCTATACGTGGACAAGGCTCCAGCGGATGAATACACACATTTTAACCAGAACAAAAAAACTGGATATGCAAAAGCTGCTTGACAACGATAAGGTGCCGTATATCAGGCTTCTCGGCATGACGAAAAAAGGACAGGCTTATTTATCCGAAAAGAAAAAAGCACTGTCTGTTCCGCTTGTCAGCAAACTGTCCTCTTTCTCCCATCCAGCTCTCGATCTAGACGTAAAAGCAAGCAGGATTTACAGCCTGCCGATAGAAGAGCCGCTGAGAACTGAGTTTGACCTGAAGGAATACGGACATGCACCGATTCGATATGACGAAGATGAACAACACTTTTTAAATGTATAGAAAAAGCACCTGAGAATCAGGTGCTTTTCGCTTTCAGCTTATTCAAATAATCAATCGCATCCTGCATGGTATCTACAGGCACAATCTTCATATCTGAATCAATATCTTTTGCTGTTTTTACTGCGTTCTTATAATCAGAATTGCTGGCGCCGTTTTGATTTGGCGCGAAGAAAATGTCTTTTCCGGCTTTGTCTGCGGCGACGACTTTTTGATCAATGCCGCCGATCGGGCCTACTTTTCCATCAACATCAATGGTACCTGTTCCCGCAATATCGTAGCCTTTTGTTTCGTCTGGTTTTGTCAGCTGATTATAAATTTCAAGGGACATCATTAACCCTGCTGACGGGCCGCCAATATTTTCGATTTCAAAATCAATATCAGGCTCTACCTTCACGTTTCTGTCTGTATAAAGCGAAACTCCGATTCCTGCCCGATCCGGCTCATCAGGAAATTGTTTTAACGTAAGGGTGACACGCTTTTCTTTTTCTTCTCTTTCGATCTTTAACGTGACTTTATCTCCCGCTTTTTTGCTGCTGATATAATCAATCAGCTTTTCAGCAGACTGATAGTTTTTGCCGTCTGCGCTGATGATTTTATCACCGACTTCTATTTTCCCTTTTGCCGGCATGTTTTCTACAACTGAGCTTGCGTATATGCCGTTAAAGGAATAGCTGACTTTTTTTCCTGCCTTTTGATAGGCGGCTATAACCGCATTTTCTTGCGAGCTTTTCATCATTTGGAGCTGTCTTTTCATATACTCCTTATCTGACTCGCCTTCCTCCTTAATGCTCTCATCAGGAACAATTTCATAATAAGGGTGCATCTTTGCCCACACATATGTAAACGGATTAGCCGGTCCCACTTTAACAGTCATTAAGGACAGGCTTCCTTTTTCCGGGTAGCCTCCCTCCACTTTTATCAATGAAGCAAGCTCTGTCGCTTCTCCCGGTTTTGTAATATAGTATGGAAGTTTTATAAATGATAAAACGGCGATCAGTATGAGGATGACGAGCATCCAGCTAAAATGTTTTTTACGTAGCAAATTATGAGCCCTCCCAATTCTCTATTTCTTTTCTTATCTTGCTGATCATTCGGTTTGTCGCCTCTTCGCCTGCCGATATCATTTCTTCAATATTGGCAAACGAGCTTGAGCTGTATGTTTCAAGGGAAGGGCGAATCATGATATCTGCGGCAATTGTTTGATGCCGCACTAATTCATTTTGCAGTATATCCATACTTTGCATAATCACATCAAAAATATGCACTGCTGTTTCAGTTTTTCGAACCCTGGAAACATCCGAAGCGATGATAATATCAGCTCCCATGTCTTTCACAACAGAAACCGGAATTCGATCGACGACCGCGCCGTCTACAAGAAGGCGTCCGTCCAGCCGCTGCGGAATAAAGATACCCGGGATGCTGATGCTGGCCCTCACTGCATCTGACACTGATCCTTTTCGGAACACAATCTTTTCTCCCGTCTGTAGATCACACGCAACAATGCCCAGCGGGATTTGGAGCTCTTCAATCGGTTTTCCGAATGTATAAGCATGCACAAGCTGTCTGACGCGGTCACCTTTTAAAAAACCGAGCTTCGGCACCGTATAATCAGCATAAAGCCTTCGTTTAAAGGCTTTGGCTACTTTTTTCATCGTTGCCACGTCATGTCCGGCGGCATAAAAACTGCCCACCAAAGCGCCCATGCTGCTTCCTGCAATCATATCCACTTCAATTTGGTGCTTATGTAAACTGGAAAGCACACCGAGATGAGCAAGCCCTCTGGCCCCTCCCGATCCTAACGCTAACCCGATTTTAGGTTTGGCCAAAGCGTTAACCTCCTGCCTGAATTCCCTGTATACCGAATTCTATGGTCTAAACTGAACCCCTATGCTCGTATATTAGTACAAAGAATCAAGAGGACAGGTACTGCTTGGCCGTTTTACATCATACATTATTTTATCATGATATACATGTCATTGGGCATTTTTAGCATCGGGGAGGTAAGAATGAACTTGTCGAAGATTAATACACTTTTGATTGCCTCGTTTTTTCTTTTTTTAACAGCGACTGTCATCTCACATCCACAGGCCTCATTCGAAGCCTCTAAAACCGGGCTGTCTATGTGGTGGGAGGTTGTGTTTCCGTCATTGCTGCCATTTTTTATTCTGTCTGAACTCTTAATCGGCTTTGGCATTGTGCGATTTGTCGGTGTTTTGCTTGAGCCTTTTATGCGGCCGATCTTTCGCGTGCCGGGTGTCGGCGGCTTCGTTCTTGCTATGGGAATGGCATCAGGAAACCCAGCAGGAGCAAAACTCACTGCCCGTCTGCGGCAGGAAAATCAGATTTCAAGAGTAGAGGCAGAACGGCTCGCGTCGTTTACCAATTCTTCAAACCCGCTCTTTATTTTCGGCGCTGTTGCCGTCGGTTTCTTTCAAAACGCGTCACTAGGCATTTTATTAGCTTCTGCACACTATTTGGGGAATCTGGCTGTCGGTTTAACAATGCGTTCCTATGGCCGCAAGGAAGAGCAGCATCTCAGAAGAAAGAAAACGATACCTTTCCCTTCAGTCAAAGATGCTTTACACGCTCTTCATACCGCCAGACTTGCAGAAAAACGGCCCTTGGGTAAAATTTTAGGCGACGCCGTAACGTCTTCTGTTCAAACGCTTCTTATGGTAGGCGGCTTTATTATTTTATTTTCTGTCTTCAATCGGCTGTTGTCAGTGGTCCAGCTGACTGATGTTTTGTCTGTTTTCACAAAAGGAGCACTGACTTTGTTTCAGCTTCCGACTCAATTGGACATTCCGCTTTTATCAGGGATGTTTGAAATTACATTAGGCAGCAAGCTTGTCAGCGAGACAGATGTTTCTCTTCTGCAAAAAGCCATTATCGTCAGCTTTATTCTCGGGTTTAGCGGCTTTTCCGTACAAGCTCAGGTGGCAGGTATTTTATCGGAAACCGACATTAGATTTAAACCATTCTTTATCGCACGTTTGCTGCAGGGCGTTTATGCCGCTGTCTTCGTCATGCTTTTATGGAAACCTCTTTACACGGCATGGCATGATCCGTATCAGTATGTATTTAAATCTCTTAACAGCAGTGACATGCCAACTGCCTTTATAAACGGCTGGAATCTGCTTGTGCAGATCGGACCTGCTGTCACACTATGCGCGCTGTTTACGTACATTATCATTTTTTCTTACAGACTGACAAACGGAACAAAAAAAGGATGAGTCAAAACCCTCATCCTTGTCTGAATTTTTGCTGAAGCGCCAGCTCTACTTCCGGCGGTACAAACTCTGATACCGAGCCGTTGTATCTCGCCACTTCTTTTACGATGCTTGAACTTAGAAATGAATATTGATTGTTTGTCATCATAAAAAACGTCTCAATAGATTCATCAAGCACCCGGTTTACTGATGTCCCCTGCATCTCGTATTCAAAATCAGATACAGCTCTCAAGCCTCTTAAAATGGCTTTCGCATTTTTTCTTTTTGCATAATCAATTAACAGGCCTTGCGATGTTTCAACTGTTATGTTCGGAATGTCTTTTGTCACTTCTCTCAGAAGCTCACACCGTTCTTCCACACTGAACAAAGGCTTTTTTGAAGAATTATTCAGCACACATACATACACTTGTTCAAAAATATGCGCCCCGCGTTTGATGATGTCCAGATGCCCGTAGGTCACCGGATCAAAACTGCCGGGACAGACAGCTATACTCGCCACCTCACTACCCCCTCTTTTTATAAATCGCCACACCTGTTAACCCATAGGTTTCTTTTCTTGTCATCACAAGATCTCCTACGGTTTCGGGAAGCTCGACCTCTCTGTCATGCTCAGCGACGATAAAGCCGTCTTCTTCCAGCATTTGATATTCATCAATCATCGTTAAAAGTGCTTTCAGCTTTTGTTCCTTATACGGCGGATCGAGAAAAATTCCGCGAAAGCCGGTTTCTCTTTTAGCAGCAGCGTGCAAAGCACGTTCCGCATCATTGCGGTATACCTGTGCTTGTTTTGTAAGCTCCAGCGTTTTCAAATTAGATTTTACCGTTTGAATCGCTTTAAAATCACGGTCAACGAATATACAATGCTCAAACCCGCGTGAAAGCGCTTCGATTCCAAGACCTCCGCTCCCTGCGAATAAGTCAAGTCCCCTGCCCCCGTCAAAATAAGGGCCGATCATATTGAAAATGGATTCCTTCACTTTGTCGGTTGTCGGTCTTGTTGATGTTCCGGGTACAGCCTTTAGTGAACGGCCTTTTTTTGATCCAGAAATTACTCTCATGTTCCACACCACTTTTTCTAAAAGCTATTTTGTTTCTTTATTCGGCCGGACGCCGCTATGTACATAGAAAAAAATCAATCCTATCTTAACATAAAGCATTCTTCCAAACAATGAACGCTAATCTTGATAAATAGGTGTATAGGCAGCATGATCCTTGTCCATACTATAAGCAACAGCATCTAGAGGATGTTGTTGCCAACCGCGGAGAAGACTTACGTTTCCCCATAAGTTCTTCCTCCGGTTTCTCCTCTCCCTTTGCCTTCTCCTTAACATATTAAGGAATAGAAGGACCCCGCAGATGCCTGCGGGGATTTTTTTATAGCTATATGCCGATTTTATAATCGTATTCTTTTGCCTTATCAAGCTTTGACTCGAATTCCAATTTTAAAAACGGTTTATAAGAAGGCTCCACTTTTTTCACAAATGAGTAGGACGCAATCTTGTCCATTGTTTTTTCAATTTGGTCCATATCACAGTACAGTACGACATATTTTAATCGTTTTGATACATAGTGCACATTCCCGAACTTCCTCAGCATTTTGCTTTGCTTCAGGGAGTGCAGATACACAACCATGCCCTGGCGCCTATTCTCCAATACAATCACCTGCCTGTTTTCTCTTATATGTAAAAGACGAGACGGCCAGTCTCGTCAGGACACTTTACATCCGCAGCTTCCGCCTGAACCGCAGCCGCCTCCGCATGAAGACAAACCGTCAAAATAAGGGTTCCCAGTCGGAACTTTCACATGCTCCGAAACAGCTGTCCCAATCTCGACGCTGACCTCATCAAGAATGGACTGGAGCTCATTTTCAGCTCTCTTGAAGTCAGCCACCTTGTCGTTCAGGTCCAGCTCACGTTTGATCTCCCTCATTTTCCGGGATATTTCTCTATAGTCAGGATGATATTTGCCAAAACGCTGTACATCCTCATACTGCTCTTTTATTTTGATAAAAGAACGAATAATCCGACCTGCCTCTTCATCTTCCTGGAGACGCTTGTAACAATTGCGGTAGTTCTCAGCCGTCTCCGACTGCAGAATCATCTCGGCAAGCTGCTGAGCTTCACTTTGAAGCCGCACGGATTCCATCGTCGCATACATAACATGCACCTCCAGTTGTTAGTTTACCATGAAACCAGCCAATTGGAAAATGCTTAACCGCAGCCGTATACAAAACCTTATGTCCTCATAAAAAAAGACCCTTTTTCGGGGCCTTTTAATCTTTTGTCCGCATCGCTTGAAACATTTGCATCATCATTTGCGCCATTTGAATCCCGTTCGTAAACTGATTCACCCGATGCGGAATGGTTTTTTCATAAAAATTCATCATTTCAAGCTGAAAGGAGGACAGATCATCCGGTTTTCTTGAAAGCCTGCGGTACCATATCGGCTGTTCTCTGATGAATCGTTTCCGTTCTTCGTTTCCTAAAATATATTCCTGAACCTCTTTGCGCATATGAGCTCCCCTTTTTTAATCCTTTCGAAAAGAAAAAGGATGCTGTCCAGAGCCTGGCTGAGAATGCTTCTGTCCGCTTCCGGAAAATGTATTAAGAAGGCTTTGCAACGATGAGATCGACTGGCTCATTTTATTGATTTGTTCGTTCATTTGATTGACATCCATCTTTTTCACCGCTGTCACCATTTTCGAGACAAAATCATTTTTTTGCGGTGTTTCAGGCACAGCTTCAGCAGCTTCTTCCGGTTCCCGATACGGATCCCAAATCGGATCGCTCTCCCCGAAGAGGACCCAATTTTCATATACGTCCTGCCAGCTTCTTTGTTCTTTGCGCACTTCTTTTATCAGCTTGGGATGCTTTTTGACGAATTGTTTAAAGTCATTGATTGAATGATTGGCATGTTGATTCGCCACAATCCTCACCCCCTCCGAAAATCGTTACCTACTACAATGTATCGTTTTGTCGGGCATTGTGTTCGCCTATATTCATTCCCAAATGAATTTTTAGCGATATCCCTATACACTGGTGAAAAAGCCTGACTGAAGGGATGGGAAACGGCCTTATCTGTAAGCTACCAGCACATTCATTCAGACCAGCTTGTATGGAAATAGAAAAAGCCGGGAACCATTCTTCCGCGGCTTTCATTACCATCGCTTAATAAAATTTTGGGTGTAATATTTCCGGTCTACTCCGACACCAAGATGCGTATAATCTGAATTCAGAAGCGCTTTTCGATGGCCTTCGCTATTCAGCCAGCCTTCTACAGCGGCCGGACCGTCCACATAATTGTATGCGATATTTTCTCCCGCTTGCTGAAAGTCAACATGCCCTTCTTCTAGGCGGTCTTTCAGCGAGCCGTATTTTTTAGAGACATGGGAGAAATAATTATTTTCCTTCATATCCTCACTATGTCCAAATGCCACTTCCGCCGTTGGCTGATCCCACTCAAGCTTCGCAAGTCCGTGTTTAACGCGTATGACATTCGTCAAATCAAGGATTTGCTTTTCGCTCGTTGTTTGGATCTTTTTCCATTTCTCATCTGAAACGGCTTTCGGTTTAATTAATTCCCCGCGGTACACTACCTCATAAGGTCTTTGTTTTACAAAGGTCTGCGCATCAAACGCCCTGATGCTGGATAGCTTCCCCTCAAATTTGTCCATATACAGCTGGACATACATCTTTCCTACCTTTACAGTCGGTCTTGTATTGATATCCTCTTCAGAAAATTCAAACCGATAGGAATTTCCTTTATACTCTACATTCACAAATGGTGCCACCTGGGTGGTCTTGAATACTTCGCCAGTTGATTCTCCAATTTTGAAAGGCTTGGCGTTAATATCATTCCCAGCCGCGAATAATGTGACCACTTTATTGTTCAATACCCCGATTTGGATATATTGATCCTTACCTTGATTGTATACCCACCAATCGTAATCATAAGCCGAAGGGTCAATACGTTCAGGTTCCCCGAGCTTTTTCGTTACTTCATCGGCGGGCTTGCCCATGAAGGACAATAACCCTGAAGTCGGCATATGTATTCGTTTGCCGCTTTGCGCTTCCTCATTCGACACCTGAGGCTCGCTGTCATTTGATTTCTTTTCAGGAACAGATCCATATTGAATAAACAGAACATAGGTTCCGCAGATAATCAAAAGGATAACCATTGCTCTCAATATATTTTTCAATCTATCACCCCCGTGGCGATTCACAATCTCTTGTTTACATCCCATTACAATACAGCCTATTTAACATGTCAAAGATTTATGTGTTAATGAAAAAAGCCTTCTTCTCTATTATCACCCTCGGAAATATCCGATAAGGCGCTGCCGGCACGTTCATTCGTTTGCTCAGATAAAGAAAGATCACCAAGCGTGACAATTCCAGTCAGTTTTTTATTTTTTGTAACTGGTATCCTTCTGAGCTGATGCGATGCCATCAAATGAAGAACCTCATCGACTGAAGCATCTTCCTCCACACTGACAGGTTTTTCGGTCATCGCGTCAGTGATTTTTTGCGAGTTCGGTTTTTTGATGGCGATTCCTCTTAATACGAGATCGCGGTCGGTTACGATGCCGACCAATGTTTCCCCGTCCTCATCAACTACCGGAATCGCTCCTACATTTGCGTCCTTCATCTTTACTGCAGCTTCATATACATTATCTAATACCGTGCAATATTGCAAGTCGGCTGTCATCAGATCTTTTATTTTTGTCATCCGTTTAACCTCCTTTAGTCTAGTGCTATTGTCGTCAAAATTTAATTTTTGCATACTTTCAAAAGAAGAAGATTCATTGAAAGTTTAACGCTTTCATACTATGATTGTCAGGAAAGGTAATTTTTATAAGGAGGGGTCAGTGTTGAAGTTTACTGAAAGCGGACTTGAAGGGGTTAAGGCTGAGCTCAGTTGGCTAGACGACTTAATGGAAAGCAAAGGTCTCATCAGAGCGGGTCAATGGGATTACGAGAGAGTCACCTATGACAAGAAGTTTTCGACGATTGAGGGTACGTTTTACCTGCGGATACAAGGTATTGCGGCAGAAGGCGATGTCGGAAGCGGGCGCGCCGTGATTCAATTAATGTCCCCTCTCCTAGGAAAGCATTACTACCCTCATGGAGTAGAATATGGAGAAACGGAAGAGTTTCCCGTACAGGTTGTGACAAAAAGCAAGGCACTGATTCAGGACATAGCCAACATGTTAAAAACAGTTCAAATGTAACGAAAAGGTACAGCATATTTCGCTGTACCTTTTATGATATCGTCTGCTGAATATACGGCGGCTCCTCCTGCCCGTCCTTTTCCCTTTCTTTCTTCACCCATTGGAAAAAAATAATGGCCAAAAAAGTACCGTACACAATTTCCTGAATGATTTTCATCATGACGGCTCCGAGCTGCTGATCCTCTAACAAAGGCAGTGTATTCAACATCTCTGGCCCTGTTAATGGGACCTGCCCCATCATATCCGCTGGCACACAAAGCCTCATTGCCTCAGCCCATACAGCCGGATCTGTATAGGTGGCGTATAACGGTGCACCGCTGAACATGATCAAGGCGCAAGCAGGTGTGAGCAGCATACCGTCCGCCATAATATAACCCAGCTTCATCAAGCCGCTGAGCTGCCGTAGACGCTCAACCTTATGAACAAGCGGCCACCACATGAAGAACGAAAGCACAAAGATAAGCCAAGTGATTAATGTATGGTAAAATGGATCCGTTTTGACAGTATCAAATATAAGCGGTACATGATATAAAGAAAAAATGCCGTTAAACAAAAGCAAAGCAATTAAAGGCGTCGAAAAAAAGGAAAAAACCGGTTTGATTGAAGGCCTGAAAATGATTTTTTCCCAGAGCCATGCAGGAATTCCCGCGATCAAAAGCGGCGGGACAACCAAATACAGGACGGCCATCTGCACCATATGCGCGCTGAACATAATATGTCCGAGCAGATCAACCGGGCTTCCCTCGGCTGCATATAAAAACAGCATCGCCGACAGAAAGCACACCATCTCTTTACCAGTTATTCGATTCGGCTTTGAAGACATTCGCCTGTAAAAATAGAGATAAAGCGCCGTAATGCCTAACAGGATACAAAAAAGATAAGGGCTCCACATCGCGCGAAACCCAAATATCTCCAACTGATTCATTTCTTCACCTCCGGCGGCTGTTCAAATTACCACCATATAATTGTCACAAACGCAAGCACAGTGATAAACGCGACAAACACCCCTGAATACAAAAACAGTGCCGGCGCCTCATGCCCTTTCTGATTCATATGCATGAAATAATACAGCTGAAAGATGACTTGAATTGCAGCTAGCAAAATAATGAAAGGAATCGTAAACCAGCTGCCGACACCGTCCGTGGCCACAGTCAGAAATGCAACAATCGTAAGACCGATCATTAAACCAAAAGACAGGACTTGATATTTCATCTCCCGGGCATGCTTTTTTTTCTTAAATTCAAGGTCGCTATTGATATGCCCTCTGCTTTTTTTATCGACCATGTTTATCCCACCATCCCCATTAAATATACAACGGTAAAGATGAAGACCCACACGACATCAATAAAGTGCCAATAAAGGCTGGCAACGTAAAACTTAGGCGCCGTATACAGGTTCAGCCCTCTCTTGGCATTGCGGATCATAAGCGTGCTGATCCACATAAGCCCAAATGCCACGTGGGCGCCGTGTGTACCGACAAGCGTGTAAAACGCAGAACCGAGGGCAGAGCTTGTGATGGTAAAGCCAAATTCATGGGTGTAATGCTTGAACTCATAGATTTCCAGTCCTAAAAAGCCCGCCCCCAATAAAATCGTAATTCCCAGCCAAAGCTGCATCTTGCCGAAGGAAAAGTTCTTCATGTGGTACATCGCGTACACACTCGTTAAACTGCTCGTTAATAGAAGCATTGTGGCAATGAATACAAGTGTCACATCGAACATTTCCGTCGTAGGCGGATCACCGGCATTTGAATTCCGGAGCGCAAGAAACGTGGCGAAGAGAGACGCAAACAGAACAGTCTCTCCGCCAAGAAAAAGCCAAAAGCCTAAAAATTTATTTTTCCCTTCCAAGGTTACTTTTTCAGGAGAAGCTGGAAAGGTTTCTGCGGTGAATTTTTCTTGAACTTGCATTATGCCTTCACCCCTTTATCATCGTTCGGCAGTTCCTCTTTATGAATATGATAGCCGTGATCATCAATTACTGAACGAAGCAGCATCGTAATAAATGTGATGCCGAGCCCGATAAAGATCACCGGCAGACCCCAAGCGTAATCACTTCTGTACAGCAGCCCGAACGCTGCGACAAAAAGGCCGAAGGAAATGATGAGCGGCAGGATTGAGCCGTTTGGCATATGAATATCATCAACCGGTTCCGCCGGCGTCATTGATTTGTGCCCTGCCTGCTTCTCGATCCAAAGCGGATCAAGTCCTCTGACAAAAGGAAGCTGTTTAAAGTTATACTCCGGCGGCGGTGAAGAAACGGTCCATTCCAGCGTACGTCCGTCATGCCATGGATCAGCACCTACATATTCACCTTTTACCGATGTCCATATGACATTGACCAGCAGAAGAATAACAGCTGCCGCCATAAAAAACGCCCCGATTGTACTGATCAAGTTGCCGGTTTCCAGACCCTGTCCTGGCAAAAACGTATAAACCCGGCGCGGCATCCCCATTAAGCCGACAAAATGCTGAATGAAAAACGTGAGGTGAAAGCCGATAAAAAACAATACAAATGAAATTTTCCCCATCGTTTCATGCAGAATTTTACCGAACATTTTCGGCCACCAGAAATGAACACCGGCTAAAAGGCCGAATACAACGCCGCCAATAATGACGTAGTGGAAGTGCGCAACCACAAAATACGTATCATGAAACTGATAATCAGCCGCAGCAGCTGCCAGCATGACTCCCGTCACACCGCCGAGCACAAAGGATGGAATAAATGAGACAGCATACAGCATAGCGGTTGTATACTTCACATTTCCTCCCCAAATCGTCAACAGCCAGTTAAAAATCTTAATCCCGGTCGGAATCGCGATAGCCATTGTTGCAACCGCAAAAATCGCATTTGCAATTGGGCCGAGACCAGTCGTGAACATGTGGTGCACCCAAACCATAAAGCCCAGAAAGCCGATGAGCACGATTGCAAAAACCATTGAAGAATAGCCAAACAAACGCTTTCTGGCGAACACAGGGATGACCTCAGAAAAAATACCGAATGCAGGCAAAATTAAGATATAAACCTCCGGGTGGCCGAAGATCCAAAATAAATGTTCCCAAATGACCGTATTTCCGCCAAGCTCCGGATTAAAGAAATTGGTTCCGAACAGCCGATCCAGCATCATGAGAGCCAATCCGACCGTAAGCGGCGGAAACGCAAACAAAATCAATGCCGAGGCCACAAATGTCGTCCATGTAAACAAAGGCAGCCTCATATACGTCATGCCCGGAGCCCTCATGTTGATAATCGTGGCCAAAAAGTTAATCCCGGCTATCAGCGTCCCGAGCCCCGATATTTGGAGTCCGAGGACGAAAAAGTCTATGCCGTGCCCTTTAGAATGAAGCGAAAGTGAGGCATATGACGTCCAGCCCGCATCTGGCGCTCCGCCCAAAAACCAGCTTAGATTTAAGAAAATGCCCCCGAAAAAGAAGAGCCAAAAACCAAGCGCGTTTAAAAATGGAAACGAAACGTCCCGAGCCCCGATCTGCAAAGGCACAACCGCATTCATCAAGGCAAATAAGAGCGGCATCGCAGCAAGAAAGATCATCGTCGTTCCGTGCATAGTCATTACTTCATTGTACGCTTGAGCACTGAGAAACGCATTTTCCGGCTTTGCAAGCTGAATTCTGATAAACATCGCTTCAATTCCCCCGACAAGAAAGAAGAATCCCCCTGCCACTAAATAAAGAATCGCGATTTTTTTATGGTCCACCGTCGTCAAATAATCCCAAAGCATAGATCCGCGCGTCCGCTTTTCTGTAAGCGCATTCAACATATGTGACCTCCCCCAATATCTCCCTTTCTTCCCTACTTGCTTTCCGCTTTTAAGCCTTTTAAGTATTCATAAAGCGCATCTGTTTCGCTGTCTGAGAGCTTTGGATATGTGCCTGTCATTTTGTTCCCCGGCTTTATGCTGTCAGGGTCCTTCAGCCAAGCCTTCACATTTTCTTTGTTGGCCTCTTTCACCCCTGCCACTTTTGTCCTTTCACCAAAGGTCGCCAAGTTAGGTGCCGTTCTAGCGGCTTCTGCACGCTTATCATTCGGCTCTACCGCATGGCAGCTCAGGCAGTTTTTCTCTTTAAACAGTTCTTCACCCTGCTTAGCCAAATCGCTCTCTGCTGTAGATTTATAGTTCTTCATTTCTTTTGTCCAGCCCTGAAATTCCTTTGCAGACATTGTCTTCACCTTAAAATCCATCAGCGCATGTGAAGGGCCGCAAAGCTCTGCACACTTCCCAAAAAACATATCTCCTGCCTCTTTGCTTCGTTTTGAATCAAATGTCAGGAAGAACTTATTTTCATTATCCGTATTCGTATCAAGTTTTCCTCCAACTGAAGGAATCCAGAAGGAATGTTTTACATCAGAGGCTTTTAAATTAAAATATACACGCTGATCTGTCGGTACAATCAGCTCCTGGCTTGTGATAATGCCGTAATCAGGGTACTCAAACTCCCACCAGTATAAATTTGCCCTAACATTGACTACAAGAGCATCCTCAGCTTTGCGGCCTTTTTTATCCATTGGTGATGTGTCCGCTAGCTCCAGCGTATATAATACAACAGGAATCACAAGAATAATGAGCAGCAAAATCGGGATCACGGTCCATGTGATTTCTAAAAATTTATTCCCCTCTACCTGTTTCGGTATCGTGTTCTCACCGACCCGTGATCTTCTGAATCTCACAATCACATAAAAGAAGATAACAGATACTACTGCAACAACAACCACCATAATCAATGTGCTGAGCACTGTCAGGTCATACTGTTTATCAGCCACCTCGCCAGCAGGCTTGAGCGTGGATAAAAAAGGTTTTCCACATCCGCTTAATAGAAGCGGCACTAAGGCTAATAATAAAATAAGACGCCAATGCTTTACCATTTCACCCAACCCCTTTTCTGGTCAATACAAAGGCGGAAAGCGGATCGAAATCTATCGCCATCCAACCTATCACCAATAAAGCACTTACATTTCCTCTTCTCTTAAATTATGAGTTTTTTTACTCAAAATGCCATCTATGTATAAAAGTAAAGCCGCCTGATTAAACAAGAGGTCAAGGCGGCATTTACTAGTTGTCATCGTTTATTTTGAAGCGATAAAACAAGCATCATATCTATCTTTTAGAAAAGCGTCAAGACAACCATGGCAACGAAATAGATTGTCATGTAGTTAAGCGAGTAAACGAACATCTGCGTTGCCCACTTCATGATATTCTTGGAGCGGAATCCCATTAAGCCAAGAATCAGCCAGCCGATATTTAACAGCAAGCCGAGAATGACAATTGGAAGACCCAGGCTACCAAGGAAAAACGGAAGCGGCATCAGGCATGCAACCCACACAATAATTTGTCTTTTTGTCACTTCAAATCCGTATACGACAGGAAGCATCGGAATATTTGCAGCTCTGTAATCCTCAGTTTTCTTAATAGCCAATGCTAAGAAGTGAGGAATCTGCCAAATAAATAAAATCATGAATAACACCCATGCTACGACACCGATATTCCCTTCCACTGCCGTCCATCCAATAAGCGGCGGCACTGCACCGGAAACGCTTCCTACTACTGTGTTAATCGTATAGCGGCGTTTCGTCCACATTGTGTACAATACAACATACGTAAAGACTCCGATAAAACCGATAACAGCAGCCATGACAGTTGTCATCAGCAGCATGATCAATCCTAAAGCAACCAGCAAAATTCCAGACCATAACGCCTGACTCGGCTGAATTTTACCCGTAACCGTCGGTCTTACTTTCGTACGCTCCATAAGATGGTCAATGTCCCGGTCATACCAGTTATTGATCGCGCAGGAGCCCGCAATAATCAGTGAAGACCCGATTAACGTAAGAAGAACGGTGTTTATATTGCCTAAAAAACTTAAACCGGATATATGCAGTGCAAGCCACATTCCAGTGAAAGTCGTGATGAGGTTAGAATTGACGATCCCTATTTTAATAAGGGACAGAAAATCTTTCCATGCCGTTGTTTCTTCAATTTGTCCGTCTATAGCTGTATCATTTAAGATTCTGGAGTTAGCCATAACGTAAACCTCCCTTACAAACCTAACGCAGGAGAATAAAATAACCTGCAACTCTATCATACAAGATAACATCTTGTAAAAAAACATCCTATTAAATATTAAACGACAAACAGGAATTTATTTGTGAACTTTTTATGAATTTTACCAAAGATGAAGGCAATCTCCAAATCGGCATTGCGTTTACCTTATTTCTATCAGACCCGGCATGAATAATCAAGTGTACATTTTCCAGAAGCCGTCATTCTATTATATTTTTGTGAACAAAAGGCTCTGGGAATTGCCACAAAACACATATTCGCTTACACTTGGAACGTATATAAAATTGCAGCAGTATGTTAAGAAGGTGAATATTGTATGAATAAAGCATTAAAAGCTCTCGGTGTTCTGACGACATTTGTCATGCTAATTGTTTTAATCGGGGGTGCCCTCGTTACAAAAACAGGTTCCGGCCAAGGATGCGGCAGACAGTGGCCGCTGTGTCACGGCCGTTTTTTCCCTGAACTGAATCCGGCTTCAATTATTGAATGGAGCCACCGATTCGCAAGCGGAATCTCTATTATCCTTGTGCTAAGCCTTGCGTTTTGGTCATGGAGAAAAATCACGCCGATTTTCCGTGAAACAACGTTTCTCGCGATCATGTCAATTATCTTTTTATTTCTTCAGGCATTGCTTGGCGCATTGGCTGTCGTATTCGGTTCGAACGCGCTGATTATGGCGCTTCACTTCGGCATCTCATTAATTTCTTTTGCTTCAGTGCTTATTTTGACATTGCTCATATTTGAAGCTGATAAATCAGTCAGAACACTGGTTAAGCCGCTTCAAATCGGCAAAAAGATGCAATTTCACATGATAGGAATTTTGATATATTCCTATATCGTTGTGTATACAGGCGCATATGTAAGACACACTGAATCAAGTCTGGCATGTCCTGATGTGCCGCTGTGCAGCCCGCTGAACAATGGACTTCCGACCCAATTCCATGAATGGGTGCAAATGGGCCACAGAGCAGCAGCCTTACTGTTATTTGTATGGATTATTGTTGCCGCTGTTCATGCTATTATCTCCTATAAAGATCAAAAACAGATCTTTTGGGGATGGATCTCATGTCTTATTTTCATTACATTACAGGCACTGTCCGGGATTATGATCGTATACTCTGAACTGGCTCTGGGCTTTGCACTTGCCCACTCGTTCTTTATTGCCTGTCTGTTTGGCGTTCTATGCTACTTCTTATTATTGATTGCTCGTTTCCGTTACGAATCTAGGCAATCATAAGGACTCAAGACCAAAGCCTTAGGCGGCTTTGGTCTTTTTTCATGTCTTGTTTTGGCGCTTTATTGTTTCAATGGCCAGCCTTCGCTGAACTTGATGATCAGTGAGCGGCTCACTTCGGTCTGTCCCCTTTCTCATCGTGATTATAGAAATTTCATATGCATCTATAGTCCGCGAACATAAGTATTAAAGCCTTTTGGCCATTGGAAAATCAGATAGTGCTTAAAGAAATATGCATGGACTACTACAAAGCATCTAATATTTTGGGCTTGTGACAGTACTCTATAATCTCTGAAGTCCCCTTATATCTCTTCTAACCATCTGTTTCACTCCACATTTTCTATAAAAAAACAAGAGTGTATATCATTGATATACACTCTTGTTTTTTTTATGCTTTTTCAATTTCGAGAAGCAGATCTCCCGTTTGGATCGGCTCGCCATTTTTCACATGAACCTGCTTGATTGTTCCTGAGAAAGGAGCCTGAACCGTTGTTTCCATTTTCATCGCTTCATTAATCATCAAATGATCACCTTTATTGACTTTTGTGCCTGCTTCAGCCAATACCTTAATAACGGTTCCAGGCATGGAAGCCGCGATGTGGCTTGGATTTGTCCGGTCTGCTTTCAGCCTTTCCTGAACGGAAGACTTAATGCTTTCATCTTTAATGACTACTTCACGCGGCTGCCCGTTCAGTTCGAAATAAACGACGCGAGTGGCGTCAGGCTGAGGCTCACCGATTGAAATCAGCTTAACGATCAGCGTTTTGCCGCGCTCAATTTCAACTTCTATCTCTTCACCTAATGTCATACCGTAGAAGAATGTCGGTGTATCTAATACCGAAATGTCTCCGTAGCTTTCTGTCGTTTTCACATAATCAGTGAAGACTTTAGGATAAAGGGCATACGCCACAGCATCCTGATCTGAAATTTCCAAGTTATGCTGCTCTTTAAATTCCTGTTTGACCGCTTCAAATGACACCGGCTCAAGCAGTTCGCCCGGTCTGACTGTAATCGGCTCCTGCCCTTTTAAGATCAGCTTTTGCAGTTTTTCCGGGAATCCGCCATGAGGCTGGCCGATATTTCCTTTGAAAAGCTCCACGACAGAATCAGGGAAATCTAAAGATTCGCCTTTTTCGTAAACGTCTTTTTCAGTCAGATTGTTTTGCACCATGTAGAGTGCCATATCTCCGACTACTTTTGAGGAAGGCGTTACCTTGACGATGTCACCGAACATATCGTTCACGCGTCTGTACATTTCCTTGACTTCGTTCCAGCGGTCGCCAAGGCCTACTCCCTTGGCTTGCTGCTGCAGGTTGCTGTATTGGCCCCCTGGCATTTCGTGCTCATAAATTTCAGTATGCGGAGACTTCATTCCGCTTTCAAATTCACTATAATATTTACGCACCGACTCCCAATATTGGGACAGCAATTCAACGCCTTGGACATTCATTTCCGGACGGCGGTCGTTGCCTTCCATCGCATGATAAAATCCGCTCGCGCTAGGCTGTGACGTTAATCCCGCCATTGAGCTGACCGCCACGTCTATGATATCAACGCCGGCTTCAACAGCTTTCGCATACATATAAATACCGTTTCCGCTCGTATCATGCGTATGAAGGTGAACCGGAATGTCGATCGTTTCTTTCAACGCAGAAACAAGTTCATATGCAGCCTGCGGTTTTAACAGCCCTGCCATATCTTTAATCCCGAGAATATGGGCTCCGGCCGCCTCAAGCTCCTTCGCCATCGATGTATAATAAGCAAGATCGTACTTCGTCCGGTTCTTGTCAAGGATATCTCCCGTATAACAAATCGCAGCTTCTGCCACTTTGCCGGTATCCCGAACGGCATCAATGGCTAACGTCATCCCTTTTACCCAGTTTAAGCTGTCGAAAATACGAAACACATCAATACCGGATTGAGCTGATTGCTTCACAAATTCTTTAATCACATTGTCCGGATAATTCGTATAGCCGACCGCATTTGATGAGCGAAGCAGCATCTGGAATAAGGTATTCGGCACTTCTTTGCGAAGATCTTCCAAACGCTTCCACGGATCTTCTTTCAGGAATCGGTAGGCTACATCGAAGGTCGCGCCTCCCCACATTTCCATACTGAATAGTTCAGGCCATAACGCAGCCGTCGGATTTGCGATTTTTTTCAAATCATGCGATCTGATTCTAGTTGCCAATAACGATTGGTGGGCATCCCTGAATGTCGTATCAGTTAAAAGGACAGATTTCTGCTCCTTAACCCAATTTGCAAGCCCTTCTGCACCTTTTTCATCGAGAATTTGCTTTGTTCCTTTGGCAGGCTGCTGATCAACGTCTACCTTTACGCTTAACGGTTTGTCAAACGCCGGTTTTTCTTTTTTCCCGATTCCGGGGAAGCCGTTTACTGTCACATTGCCGATGTAAGTGAGCATTTTCGTTCCGCGGTCTTTTTGTTTAGGGAAATTAAATAATTCAGGCGTTGTATCAATGAAAGACGTATCATATTGCCCTGTCAGGAACTTCTCATGTTTTGCAACGTTCTCAAGGAACGGAATGTTCGTTTTTATGCCTCTGATTCTGAACTCCTGAAGGTTTCGCACCATTTTGGCAGCTGCCTGTTCAAACGTTAAAGCCCAAGTTGAAAGCTTAACGAGAAGTGAATCATAGTATGGTGTGATCACGGCGCCCTGGAAACTGTTTCCGGTATCAAGACGGACACCAAAACCGCCGCCTGAGCGGTAAGCCATGATTTTTCCTGTATCAGGCATGAAATCATTTTGCGGATCCTCAGTCGTAACCCGTGACTGAATGGCATAGCCGATTGTAAAAATGTCCTTTTGCTCAGGAATATTTACTTTTTTGCTGTGAAGGCTGTGCCCTTGGGCAACAAGGATCTGAGTTTGAACAATATCGACACCAGTAATCATTTCTGTTATCGTGTGTTCAACTTGTACGCGAGGATTTACTTCAATAAAGTAGAACTCGTTGTTTGCAACAAGGAATTCGACCGTCCCCGCATTTATATAGTTTACATTTTTGGCAAGCGCAACTGCCGCCTCACAAATTTGGTCCCTTAATTCAGGTGACAGCGAGACACTCGGCGCCACTTCAATGACCTTTTGATGGCGTCTTTGAACGGAACAATCCCTCTCAAAAAGATGGACGACATTTCCCTGCTTGTCTCCAATGACCTGAACCTCAATATGTTTTGGATTCTCAATTAATTTTTCTACATAAACTTCATCATTGCCAAAGGCTGCTTTCGCCTCTGATTTAGCACGCTCATATGCTTCTTTGACTTCACTTTCAGATCTGACAATCCGCATACCGCGGCCGCCGCCGCCAAGCGAGGCTTTAATGATGATCGGATAACCGTTAGCTTGTCCAAATTGTTCGACGGCTTCAAGCGTTTCGGCAGGACCATCGCTTCCCGGAATCACGGGGATTCCCGCTTTTTCTGCCTGCTCACGCGCTTTTACCTTGTCACCAAACATATCGAGATGCTCGGATTTTGGCCCTATGAATACGATGCCTTCTTCTTCACATCGTCTCGCAAAATGAATATTTTCAGATAAGAAACCGTATCCCGGATGAATTGCATCGACTTTGTTTCTTTTCGCAATATCAATGATACCTTCAATATCCAGGTAAGCATCAATCGGTTTTTTCCCTTCACCGACCAAGTATGCTTCATCCGCTTTATACCGATGGTAGGAACCGGAATCTTCTTTTGAATAGACCGCAACTGTACGAATATTCAACTCGGTACACGCCCGGAATATTCGGATTGCAATTTCTCCCCTGTTTGCTACTAATACTTTTTGTATCGATTGCTGAGACAAACTTTTCTCCCCCTTACCCGAATGGAATATAATCTATCATAGCGGAATATCCTTCCCCTGTACACACTTGTTTTTTACTGATAAACAGTTTTTTTGAGCTGTTTCTTTTTCATTCCCTTCGGCGCCAAGGGCTCTCTCTTTTTCTTATTCTCTGAATATTTCACAAACATGCTGATATTCGCTAATATCCCCATACTTGCCAGCAGCAGCACTAAAGAAGAGCCCCCGTAACTGATAAATGGCAGCGTAACCCCTGTAATCGGAATTAATCCGCTGACACCGCCAAGGTTAATAAACGACTGGATGGCAATCATGCTTGAAATGCCGATCGCCAGAAGACTTCCAAACGGGTCCTCGCATTTTCTGGCAATATAAAAACCTTTTATGACGACAAAACCCAATAAGAAAATCACAAACAATACCCCAAAAATGCCGAGCTCTTCAGCAATGACAGCCATAATAAAGTCAGTGTGTGATTCAGGCAGATATCCGTATTTTTGGATACTTTCACCGAGCCCCAGGCCGAAAATGCCGCCTGAGCTGATCGCATAATAAGAATTGATCACTTGCAAACCTGATGAATTTGCATACTTAAATGGGTCTTCAAGACTCTCAAAACGCGCCAAACGGCCTTCAGTTAAAATTTTGTCTTGATTCAAATAGATAATCGGGCTGACTAAAATGAAAACAATTCCTCCCAGTATTACAAGCCTCATCAGCGTCTTTCCGCTGAAACCGGAGCACAAGATCATGCACGTCGCAATTAACCCTATAATCATGGCTGTACCGAAATCTGGCTGCATGGCAATTAACCCGCAAATTATAAGCGTCATGACTACCGGAGGGGCTACTCCCGTTAACAGATGGTCGATATAACTTTGTTTTTTTGCATATACGGCTGCAAGGTATAAAATCACGACCAGTTTCACAAACTCCCCCGGCTGAATACTCATTCCGCCGATTTTAAACCAGCTTTGCGCGTTTCCGGCAACATGCCCGAATACAAACAGTGAGATAAGCGCAAGAACAGATACAAGCAGTATCCCCTTCTGAAACCTTTGATGGGCCAGTGCTTTATAAGGAAACAACGCCATGAGAATAAATAGAGCGCCACCCGCAATTAAAGCAAACAGCTGCCGCATGAAGAAAAAATTACTGCTTACTCCATACCGGGAGACAGCCGTAATCATGCTTGAGCTGTATACCATCACTAAACCGAATCCGCATAATAAAACGATTGCGAATATCAGTGAGTAATCATAAGATTTTAGCATTTTTTTTAACATAACATCCTCTTCCCTGCTTCTAACTTCCATTATCTATGGTTTTTATGTATTTATCTTTTTTATTTTACTACAATTTATCAAACGAGACGAAGAATCTCTATACGATTCGGAAGGAATGTGTAAAAAAAGACCGTCTTTTATGAGATGAGAGAAAAATAGCGGTTATAAAAAAACCCAAACTGTTAATAAGTTTGAGTTTTATCATTTATTTAGCTGTAAACGCGTCATGTAAAGCAGACAATTCGCGTTCCAATGTGTATAAAAGGTCTTTACCGTCTTTTTCATCAACCAATCCCAGGCGGACAGCAAAATCGATTTCCCTCGAAAGCCCGAACATTTGAGTATCTAAAACCTCTTCATATAGAGGACATTGAGGCATCGTTAAGTTATCCATTTGTACTCGGATCAGCTTCAAAATCTTCTCAGCGTCCACTTTTAAGAGTTCAAAAGCTTTTTGCCGATGGTCAACTATCATCTCTGAAGCCAAAAGTATCCCTCCGTTCCCCAGGCGAGTACCTAATTCTTCTATTTATCATAAAGGGTATCAACAGAAAATGCAAGAGGATTTAAGCATATGACATAAATTAAAAAATACTCAGCCTGTACATCTCAGACATTATTTCCAAAAGCTTTACACCTGCAATGCTGTTCCCTTTTTCGTCTAATGCGGGGCCGAATATGCCGATCCCGAAATCGTAAGGCGAAATGCCCATTATCCCGCCGGATACGCCGCTTTTCGCAGGAATTCCGACCTTAATTGCGAATTCCCCGCTTGCATTGTACATTCCGCACGTCACCATAAACGTTTTGCAAATTCTAGCGACATCTTTTGAGATGACTTGCTCCCCAGTCTCTGGATGTCTGCCGTTCAATGCAAATACAGATCCGATTTTCGCTAAATCCAAGCTGTTCATCTCAATCGCGCATTGCTTCGTGTATAAATCCATTACTGCCTCTACATCATCTTCAAAAATGCCGTACTGCTTCATATAATAACACATTGCCCGATTAATCATTGAAGTACTGTATTCAGATTCAGCCACTTCCCGGCAGTATGTAATCTCTTGGTTGTTTGTCAGCCTTCTGATAAAAGAAAGCAAATAATCAAGTCTCTCTTTCACCGTTCTTCCTCTTATCAGACTTGTCACTACCAATGCCCCGGCATTAATCATAGGGTTTAACGGCTTGCTCGGATTCACTGTTTCGAGCTTGATAATTGAATTAAACGGATCACCGGTCGGCTCCTGTCCAACATAACTGAAGACCTTATCTTTGCCGTATTCCATTAACACCAAAGCAAGGGAAAGGACTTTCGATATACTTTGAAGCGTAAATGTTTTTTCTACGTCACCTGCTGACAGACAAACATTATTGGAATAATAAATCGCCACTGACAGGTCGTGTTTATCAGCTTTTGCCAAGGCGGGAATATAGCTGGCTACCTCCCCCTTGTCCGTTACTTTTTTCGCCTTTTTCACTAAGGCTTCAAGCTCATCATTATGCTGACATACCATGCAAACACCCTCGTTCCCTCAGCATTTCAATACACATAATTTGTACACAAAGTGACAATTCATGCGAAAACTTTTATAATTTTGAGAGAAGGGGGTCATATCATGAGCGTTATCCAAGTAAAAGGCAATGTTACATATCCAATTACCATTGATCCAAGCGTATGGATTTTTGATGATCGCAAATTTTCGTTTGACCGCAAAGGGGTCAGTCAAGACACATATTTACAACCAGCCGGGGATGAATCCGACCTTGATCCGGAACGCGTCATCAGAGAGGGGCGAATTGCGCCGCCTACATTAAAGACGGAAAAACAATATGAGAAGCAAAAACTGATGAACGGCAGTTTCGCAATGAGACTTGGGACTGTCCTGAAAAATGCTGAGCCGAACAGCTCTGCGACACAATGTGTATTTGTCACAAGTTCGGGAAAGGCCGCCGTTTCTCTGGAAACCGCTCTGAACAGTATTGTCCATTTCAGTGAGGCAGGCAAGCCGATTCAAGAAGGCGGCCCCGTGCATATTTACTTTGAAGATCCAATTCATCACAAACAGCCGATTACCGATGTAAAAGAGATCGAAATCATTTAAACGTTACAGCAAATCAGCTGCGAGCTGGGCGAGACCTGATCTCTCACCTTTTAACAGTTTCACGCTGCCTGAGATGGGTTGTCCTTTAAACCGCTCAACCACATAGGCCAAACCATTGTTCAGACTGTCTAAATATGGGTGATCAATTTGTTCAGGGTCACCCATTAAGACAATTTTACTGCCTTCACCGACTCTCGTCAGCAAAGTTTTCACCTCATGCCTGGTCAAATTTTGCGCTTCATCAATGATAATAAATTGATCTGGAATGCTTCTCCCTCTGATATAAGTCAGCGCCTCTACCTGAATTGAGCCAATTCCCGCCAAAATAGCATCAAGCTCCCCTGGTTTTTTCGCATTAAACAGAAACTCTAAGTTGTCAAAAATCGGCTGCATCCAAGGCTTTAGCTTTTCCTCTTTTTCGCCTGGCAAATACCCGATGTCCTTGCCAACAGGAACAATCGGCCTTGCGACGACCAGCTTTTTATATATTCCCAAGTCTTCTGTCTGTAATAGCCCCGCCGCCAAAGCTAAGAGCGTCTTGCCGGTTCCCGCTTTTCCGATCAGGGTGACAAGCGGAATATCTTCCCGCAGCAAAAGCTCTAATGCCATTGTCTGCTGTACATTTTTCGGCCTGATTCCCCATATATGTTCATCATCAAATACGAGTCTTTTTAATACCGTTCCGGTTTTGTCTGCAATTCCGACTGCCGAGGAGGACCCTCCTAGCTCATCCTTCATTAAAGCAAACTGATTCGGATAAAACGCATGCTGTTTCACATCGTTTACTGAAATTTGATTTTTCCCGTAAAAAGAGCTGAACAGCTGCTGGCTGATATATAAATCTTTATAGCCGCTGTACATTTCATCATTGTCCACAACACGGTCATTCAAGAAATCTTCAGCAAGCAGTCCGATTGCGTCGGCTTTAACCCTGACCAGTACATCCTTACTGACAAGGATAACCGGCCTGCCATTTTCCTTGGTTTCTTCCTCGAGGCTTAAGTTTTTCGCAACGGCTAATATGCGATTATCGTTCGTCTTTTCAATAAAGATCTCTTGCAGCTGGTGAAACGAACGATGATTCAGTTCAATTCTCAGTGTGCCGCCGGTGTCAAGCGGTACATGCTCATGCAGCCTGCCCTTTTGTCTTAGCGCATCGATTAGCTTAGATACGTGCCTTGCATTCCTCCCAACTTCGTCCATATACCGTTTTTTTGAATCAACCTCTTCTAAAACGACAGCAGGGATGACAACCTCATTTTCTTCAAAAGAAAATATCGCGTTAGGATCCTGTAATAACACATTCGTATCTAACACATAAATTTTACTCAAGTCTCAGCCTCCTGATATAAGGGTCAAAGTTCTTCCTGCTTCTCTTTTGATGAAAAAGGTGAATGCCTGCTAAAATATATGTTTTTGTGCATAAAGATAGAAGGTTAATTCAACAATAAAATTAATGAAAGCATTTTAAGGAGGGAACCCGCAAGTGCGAATTCTTTTCATTATCATACAGCTGACACTTATCCTGTCCGCTTGTGCCTATCAACAAGGAAAACAGGGCCAGAATGTTGAAAAAGAATCAACAAGACAGCAGGAGACTAAACCGATTCACGTAAAGGACACAACTCAAGAAACAAAAGACAATGGAACAAGAACGGATATTGCCAAGCATCTTGTCAGCGTTGCTGAAAAAAACCCCGACGTCAAGGATGCAACAGCCGTTGTGCTGGGAGGCTATGCTGTTGTTGGGATTGATGTCGATGATACTTTGGACAGAAGCAAAGTGGAAACCATTAAATATTCTGTAGCTCAGGCGCTAAAGAATGATCGATATGGCGCCAACGCAGTAGTCATTGCTGATCCCGATACGGTCAGCCGCCTTCGTGAAATGAGCAGAGAAATCAGCGAGGGCCATCCGGTAACAGGTATACTGGATGAATTAGCTGCAATTGTCGGCCGAGTGCTTCCCGAAGTGCCTAACGATGTGATTGACAATGAAGACG
Source organism: Bacillus sp. GW821-FHT01G09 (assembly GCF_059422205.1). Taxonomy (NCBI): domain Bacteria; kingdom Bacillati; phylum Bacillota; class Bacilli; order Caryophanales; family Bacillaceae; genus Bacillus; species Bacillus sp. GW821-FHT01G09. The sequence continues at coordinate 599,851 of NZ_JBWKWL010000002.1, read as the reverse complement.
AACCGCAAACAAAGCAGCAAAATGACCAATTAAATAGAAAACAGCAACAGGAAATGGAGAAGGAGCAAAACGATCAATCTGATCATCATATGAAAAAGAACAACAATGACTAAGCTATAGCCTTGCGCTTTAGCTTTTTCTTATTTTGGACAGCTTCTGATCCGTGCTATAATACATGTTAGTGAAAGAGGTGATATGATGAGGGTCAAATGTTCTATTTGCGATAAAATTGAAACAATTGATGATGATACCCTGATCGCGAAACGGCTTCGAAACCGCCCGATCCATACATATATGTGCCAGGAATGCCACGATCGGATTGCCAAAAAAACAGAGGAACGGCTGAAAACGGGAAAATTTACTTTTCACCCGGGACAGCAGAAAAAAGAAAAAGTCAAAAAATAAAGCGTCCGCTTAACCATACAGAACACAAAAAAGACTCAGCTTTCAGCTGAGTCTTTTATGATTTTGCAGACTGTCCTTTTTTCGACTGATACAGCCGGATTTTGTAAATGATTAAAATCAGCGCAGCGACGACCAATCCTTCTGCCACGGGCAAAAACACCCCTAAAAAAGTCAAAACAGTGCAGCCCAAAGCCAAAAATACATACACCACTGCAGATTTTAATACAGGAAGCCGTTTAGCAAATCCAAGCTTAAATACAATAACGGCCAACACAAAAATCGTGCCGTACAGCAGCCACATGCCTGCCGCAGGCTGCCGGTCTACTTGATATAGAGCGGCGAAGAACGACAGGCGTTCGCTTACGTCATTCAAAAAGATTCCCTCCCCTGTAAACGTACGGGTTCTATCTTTTCAAATTCTGCACGAGATTAAGACAATCCTGCTGTTTTTTTCTTTTTAGCTGCTTTTTCACGTTCGTTCTTATTGAGGATTTTCTTTCTTAAACGGATGGATTCAGGTGTTACTTCACAATATTCATCTTCGTTTAAGTACTCTAGAGACTCCTCAAGAGACATGATGCGCGCTTTTTTAATTGTAGTTGTCTGATCCTTTGTCGCAGAACGGACGTTTGTTTGCTGTTTCATTTTGCTGACGTTAACAACAAGGTCGTTGTCACGGTTATGCTCTCCAACGATCATTCCTTCGTATACTTCAGTACCCGGCTCAACGAAGATGACACCGCGGTCTTCAATTCCTTGAATACCGTATGATGTTGCTTTTCCGTTTTCCATTGACACAAGTACACCTTGACGGCGTCCGCCGACTTGGCCCGCCTGCATCGGCTGGTAGCTGTCAAACGTATGGTTCAAAATACCGAATCCGCGTGTTAATGATAGGAATTCTGTAGAGTAACCGATCAATCCGCGGGAAGGAACTGTAAAGATGAGACGGACTTGGCCGTTTCCGTTGTTGATCATATCAACCATTTCGCCTTTGCGGGCACCCATTGATTCCATGACAGAGCCAGTATGCTCTTCAGGAACATCAATTTGCACACGTTCAACAGGCTCACAGCGTACGCCGTCGATTTCTTTGATAATAACTTCAGGTTTTGACACTTGAAGCTCATAGCCCTCACGACGCATATTTTCAATTAAAATTGACAAGTGGAGCTCACCGCGTCCTGAAACAACCCAAGCATCAGGAGAAGCTGTTGGCTCAACACGCAAGCTCACATCCGTCTGAAGCTGTGATTGAAGACGCTCTTCGATTTTGCGGGCCGTTACATATTTGCCTTCACGGCCTGCAAACGGACTGTTATTCACGACAAATGTCATTTGAAGTGTCGGCTCATCAATGCGAAGCACTGGAAGCGGATCTTGATGGTCTACAGGACATACCGTTTCACCAACGTTGATATCTTCCATTCCGGAAACCGCAACGAGGTCTCCCGCTTTTGCTTCTTCAATTTCCACACGCTTTAAGCCTTGGAAACCAAAAATCTTTGTAACACGGAATGACTTTGCCGTTCCGTCAAGCTTCATAAGAGAAACCTGCTGTCCGACTTTCATTGTGCCGCGGAATACGCGTCCGATTCCGATACGGCCTACATAGTCGTTGTAGTCAAGAAGGGCAACTTGGAACTGAAGCGGCTCCTCTGCATTATCAACAGGTGCCGGAACATGCTTAATAATGGTTTCATATAAAGCTTCCATATTTTCATCCTGTTGTTTCGGATCAAGACTCGCTGTTCCATTAATCGCGGAAGCATATACCACCGGGAACTCGAGCTGCTCTTCATTGGCATCAAGCTCAATGAACAGATCCAGAACTTCATCGATAACTTCCTCTGGACGAGCAAAGTCACGGTCAATTTTGTTTACAACAACAACAGGGTTCAGGTTTTGCTCAAGAGCTTTTTTCAGAACAAAACGAGTTTGAGGCATACAGCCTTCATATGCGTCAACGACAAGCACTACGCCGTCAACCATTTTCATAATCCGTTCTACTTCTCCCCCAAAGTCTGCGTGTCCAGGGGTGTCCAAAATATTGATACGTGTATCTTTATAGTTAATCGCAGTATTTTTCGCCAATATTGTAATGCCGCGTTCGCGTTCAAGATCATTAGAGTCCATTGCGCGTTCAGCAACCTGTTCGTTGGCACGGAACGTACCAGCCTGATGTAAAAGCTGATCGACTAGAGTCGTTTTCCCATGGTCAACGTGGGCAATAATCGCGATGTTGCGAAGATCATTTCGAAGTTTCACTTTTTCATCTCCTAAAAAAATTAGATAACTTTCATATTATATCACACATCCTCTTTAAAAGCGTCACGTTTTTCTGTAAACTTAATATAAGACGTAAAAGGGGATGGAAATTATGAAAAAAATGAATTGGCTTTTACTATTATTTGCATTTGCAGCGGTTTTCAGCATTATGCTGATCGGCGTCTTTATCGCTGAAAAAAGCCCTGCAGGCATTATCGCCAGCATTGTACTTGTTTGCGCTGTCATGGGCGGCGGATTTACATTAAAAAAGAAAATGCGCGAACAAGGCTTGCTTGATTAAAAGCATTGCCCCGCCGGCGACATTGTAATCAAAAAACACCGCAAAGAAAGCGGTGTTTTTCATTTCTTTAAGCCTTATCTCCCCTGTTTCTTAGTCAGGAAGATGCAAAACAGCCTTTATACATAGACAATCGTTCTAACGATCACACGTGCAGCCTTCAAAAAGTAGTTCGGCAACGATACGCATAAAATACCATAGCGCCTATTCCTCCACCGGAAACTACTCCCTATAATGGAATTTGTAGCACAATTCATAAAAGGGAGAGAAGAAACATGAAGAAAACATTTGTAAAAAAAGCTATGTTAACGACTGCCGCAATGACCTCAGCTGCTCTATTAACGTTCGGTCCTGATGCAGCCAGCGCAAAAACACTGGTTGATAACACTGCTGTTCAACTCCAGCATCAGGCGAGCACTAACGAAGATCTCAATACATTCATTGATATATTAAATCAATGTATATACGAACAAGACAGTGTATATTATTTTGACAGCGAAAAAGCTGTCGAGTTAGGAATGACAAAAGAAGAGGCTCAGGTAATTGCTACACTCTGGGAATCGACATCAGAATTTTTCAGCATTGTTTCACAATGTGTGTATCTCGAGGATGGAAATTACAAATTTGATACAGAAAAAGCAGTTGAACTTGGCTTCACAGAAAAAGAAGCACTTGCACTTGAACAATTTTTCTCCGCTGTTTCTCTCAAGATTCACATTCTTCAAGCAGCCATTGTGCTACAAGATGATGTGTACAGCTATGATAAAGACGCAGCGCTACAAGCAGGTGCAACGCCACTGCAAGCTGACGTTTATGAAAAACTCTTCAGTGCCCTGTCACAAGAACAGCTTGCCGCTATTTACGATATGATTCATCCCCAGGCTTAATGTGAAAAAGCGCTTGCCGGAATCGGACAAGCGCTTTTTTTTATATCAGCAGTTTGATGATCAGCATCACGGCAACCGCCGCTCCAAACCAGCAGGCGGCTTTCATAATCAGTAATCCATAGTACCTCTGTTTAAAACGCAGTTCTTCTTCCGGCAGAAAAGCCTCCTCAACGGCCTGTTCGCTTTCCAATTCAAATGGCTCAGCCATCGTGTCATACATGTCTCTGCAGCTGCTGCACATTTTTAAATGCTCTTCTATAACGTGTTCCGTTTCTCTTTTACAATCACCTTCAAGATACAGAGGAAGCAGGTCTCTTACTAGAAAGCAGGTCATATCCGCTCCTCCTCTCTACTTTTCGTCATGTTTTTCTTTAGCTCTAATCTAGCCCGGTGCAATGTGGTTTTCACCTTAGAAAGACTCCATCCTAATATCTCAGCGATTTCTTCATAAGAAAGCTCTTGGAATTCTTTTAAAATCAAAACGGATTGATGCTGATCTTTTAACTTCAGGAGCTCCTGCCGCAGTGTTTCGCTTTTCACCGTCCGTGACAGATACTGTTCAGGCTGCTCATAAGTTGTTTGCGTTAACCCTTCATTTTTGCTGATATCAGTAAATTGGTATTTTACATCCCTGCGGTACCAATTGATAAAGGTATGATGCGCAATGGTGTAGAGCCATGTTCTGATGGAAGAATGCCCCCTAAACGAAGCCAGACCGTTAAGAGCTTTCACAAACGTGTCCTGCGCTAAGTCCTTGGCTGTTTCAAGATGATGAGTCCTTCTGAATAAATAATTTAAAATTTCTTGATAATACTGCCGATACAAGTCCTCAATGGAATCCCTATGCTTCATTAAAAGTAAAACCACACCGTCATCCAAATGGCCAATAAAATGAAACAGATATACATGGAAGACAGGTATACTTTCATATATCTGATTTGGCTTTCTTCTTCAGCACCGGGACTTCTCTTTAAACAAGTTTTACTCTTTAAGTCTTCCGCATTCTTTTGGAATTGGGATTCATGCTGTTTCATCCATTCCATTGATTCATCCTCTAGCTCTCCTTCTTTATACAGGTCGTATAGGTCTACAAAAACAGACTCTTTTTCTTTATGATTCATAAAGACTTTTCACCTCTTGTGTTTCTCCATCCACTACATAGGCATCATGGCGATTTGAACCAAACGGCTGAATAATGATCAGCCATGCATAATGCCGTTCATCCCCTCTTTGAACGATAATCGGGCGCATACGCTTTTTGTAAATGACATCCTGATATAGAGAAGCTACTTTTTCGTAAGCCAATGTTCCATTACGATATGTATAGGGGAATGACTGATCAGGTCTATCGCTGTATACATAAACGTTTAGCTGACCTTGATCTTCAAAAAACTCATATGTTTTAGAAGAATCAGTATACATCACCATGTCACCCTGACTGCTTTTTTTCTTCTTTTCTGATCCACGAGCATCGAAGATCGATAATATCTGATGCTGCAGCCGGCTGTTAGCCATTGAGATATTCTTTTTCATCGGAAGCGAAAGGCTATGTAAACAACCGGATTCGCCCTCAAATTCCAAAACAATTCCACCTTTTGTTTCCACTCTCACCATGCTTCCGAGCAGGCTGTCGCTTTCAATATCAGTGATCTGATAAGGCTGTTTTGATATGTTCAGCGCTGTAAACATTTGTTCCACTTTGTCGTGAATGTTTTGTTCTGTTATATGAACATGCAGAAGAGAGTCAAGCTGATAAATCGAAGGATCTTCACTAAAACCCATTAAGGTTTCCTTTTCCCAATAAAATACCGCGCCATCATCAGCATGATCTTTTTTATGAAGTTGATTTTTCAGGTAAATACGTACGACTGTCTGGCCGTCTTCTTGAGATACCTTTGTTTCGATATGATCCTTATGTAACACACGTCCGTGTCGCTCAAGGAAAGCGATGGACTTTCGCTTGTACTCCTGGTTCGTTAGCTTTTTCCCATGCGCTTTTTGTAAGTATTCATAATTACGAATCAGCTGCGATACTTCATCTACCTCAGCTTTATAACCTTTGCTTTCAAATGAGTAGAAATAATGCACATCCATGTTTGTATCGTGCAAATAAAGTGTTTCATCCGTAGGAAAAAATGACTTTAGTATCTGTTCCGCTTTTTCTGATGAAATGTGCTCCCCGACAAAATTGAATGAATCATGGACATTTGCTGGCTTTGATACAGCGAAAGCAGCCGTTCCTATGTTATATATCGGATTTAACAGCAGGACAAAAAACACCATGACAGCCATCGGCAGCCACTTATTCACACGCACATAAACCTTTCCTGACTTTTGGAACAGATGATAGCTCATCAAAAATCCCGCCATTGCCAAATAAATCGTATATGGCATTACTGCACCATAATTTTTTGAGATTTGATTGGGATATGGCGCAAGCAGCAAGACAAGCAGTCCGATAATCAGCGTATAAAATAAGCCTAGTAAGATCTTATCCGTTCTCCAATACAGCTTGAAAAACACTACATTCAACGCAATGGGAAGAGTGATGATGAAAAACAGAAACACGAATGCAATCGGCTCCATCCCATCCGGGTATTCCTTCCAATACGAAAAGAAACTAAAAATCATTTGTACGATTGGCAAACTGACAACGGCAAGGTCGAACGTATAAAACTTACCCTTTCCGCCATGATCACGCGGCATCAGCATATAGTGAAAAGCCGTCAGCAGCACATATCCGTATAACAAAAAATGCAGCAGCGGCAACAGTTCTTTTCCGTCCTCTCTTAAGTAAGCGCTGGTGAAGTTTGTTGATTGCACCTGGTGAATAAGTTCAACAGACACTCCCGCCAGCAGCACAATCCGCAATATAACACCCGCCAAGAACATTGTGCGCTGCCGGTTCATTTTGGGATGATGCACCAAAAGATATAAGCCCGCCAGAACAACAATTGACCATTGAATCAGCAGGGTGCTTTGTCTGCTTAATATAAAATAACGTTCGAAATGCAATACATAATGACTGAATAACTCCAACACGAACAACAATCCTTTACTTCTTATTAAGGCCTCATTCGGTTAGACAGCGGACTTTTCAAAAAGTTTCAAGATGAAACAAAAATATCTCATCTTCCCCTTGATATGCAAAAAACATAACTCTTGAATGAACCACCACATGACACTTGACTCATCTTGATATTATTCAACAAAAACAAACACAGGACAATACTATCAATTTTGTCTAGTTATGTTAGTTTTTGTTGAGTATTCCAGAATGCTAGTTTAATATAACAATATAAAGTTTTCAGTATTTTCAAAAAGGGGGATTTATTGTGGGTTTAGGTAAGAAATTGTCTGTTGCTGTCGCTGCTTCGTTTATGAGTTTATCAATCAGCCTTCCTGGTGTTCAGGCTGCTGAAGGTCATCAGCTTAAAGAGAATCAAACAAATTTCCTCTCCAAAAACGCGATTGCGCAATCAGAACTCTCTGCACCAAATGACAAGGCTGTCAAGCAGTTTTTGAAAAAGAACAGCAACATTTTTAAAGGTGACCCTTCCAAAAGGCTAAAGCTTGTTGAAAGTACGACTGATGCCCTTGGATACAAGCACTTTCGATATGCGCCTGTCGTTAACGGAGTGCCAATTAAAGATTCGCAAGTGATCGTTCACGTCGATAAATCCGATAATGTCTATGCGGTCAATGGTGAATTACACAATCAATCTGCTGCAAAAACAGATAACAGCCAAAAAGTCTCTTCTGAAAAAGCACTGGCACTCGCTTTCAAAGCTATCGGCAAATCACCAGACGCTGTTTCTAACGGAGCGGCCAAAAACAGCAATAAAGCCGAATTGAAAGCGATAGAAACAAAAGACGGCAGCTATCGTCTTGCTTACGACGTGACGATTCGCTATGTCGAGCCTGAACCTGCAAACTGGGAAGTCTTAGTTGACGCCGAAACAGGCAGCATTTTAAAACAGCAAAATAAAGTAGAACATGCCGCCGCCACTGGAAGCGGAACAACTCTAAAGGGCGCAACTGTTCCATTGAACATCTCTTATGAAGGCGGAAAATATGTTCTAAGAGATCTTTCAAAACCAACTGGCACCCAAATCATCACATATGACTTGCAAAACAGACAAAGCCGCCTTCCGGGAACGCTTGTCTCAAGCACAACGAAAACATTTACATCTTCATCACAGCGGGCAGCCGTTGACGCACACTATAACCTCGGTAAAGTGTACGATTATTTTTATTCAAACTTTAAACGAAACAGCTATGATAACAAAGGCAGTAAAATCGTTTCTTCCGTTCACTACGGCACTCAATACAATAACGCTGCATGGACAGGAGACCAGATGATTTACGGTGATGGTGACGGTTCATTCTTCTCTCCGCTTTCCGGCTCATTAGATGTGACAGCGCATGAAATGACACATGGCGTCACCCAAGAAACAGCCAACTTGATTTATGAAAATCAGCCAGGTGCATTAAACGAGTCTTTCTCTGACGTATTCGGGTATTTTAACGATACAGAAGACTGGGACATCGGTGAAGACATTACGGTCAGCCAGCCTGCTCTTCGCAGCCTGTCCAACCCTACAAAATACAACCAGCCTGACAATTACGCCAATTACAGAAACCTTCCAAACACAGATGAAGGCGATTATGGCGGTGTACACACAAACAGCGGAATTCCAAACAAAGCCGCTTACAACACCATCACAAAACTTGGTGTATCTAAATCACAGCAAATCTATTACCGTGCGTTAACAACGTACCTCACGCCTTCTTCCACGTTCAAAGATGCCAAGGCAGCTCTCATTCAGTCTGCCCGTGACCTCTACGGCTCAACTGATGCCGCTAAAGTTGAAGCAGCCTGGAATGCTGTTGGATTGTAATATTAGGAAAAGCCTGAGATCCCTCAGGCTTTTTTTGTTACATATCTTGATTTCTCTCTCAGCAGAAACGACGAAAAGATGCTGCCATGAGACAGAAACCGCTCCTGATTTGCAAAAGAGGGATGCAGCCACAAGTGCGCATTTTATAAAAGCTAATGATTCAGTCCACATAATTGATAGACGAATTCTGCTACAGGTCACGTGGCTATGTGAAGGATCGCGCATCCAGTTAAGAGCAAAAACATTGACAAAAAAAATTATTTATGCTAAAATTTACTATTAATATATTTGTATGTATAATAAGATTCTCCTGGCCAGGGGAATCTTATTTTTTGTGGAGGATCATTTCATGAGGAAAAATGAGTCCAGCTTAACGTCTCTAATTTCAGCTTTTGCCCGTGCATATCACAGCCGATATGACACACCTCTTATTTTTGATGATTTTATCGCAAAAGATCTCATTAACGAAAAAGAGTTTATCGACATCAGTAAAAATATGATTCAAGGAATATCGTTTTTCAACAAAGAGATCGCCGAACGTCTTCAAAATGATCCTGAAAAAATATTAAAATGGGTTGCACAAATCCAGCTGTCTCCCACGCCCCTAGCACGTGCTTCTTATTGTGAAAAAGTCTTGCACAACGAATTAATCCTGGGGGCAAAACAGTATGTCATTCTTGGAGCGGGACTGGATACTTTCTGCTTTCGGCATCCAGAATTAGAAAACAGCTTACAGGTTTTCGAGGTTGATCATCCGGCTACACAGCAATTGAAAAAAAATAAGCTGAAGGATGCAAATCTGACAATTCCGGGTCATCTTCATTTTGTTCCTATGGATTTCACCAAAACGTTTTCGTATGATCCTCTCTTAGATGAAGGATTTAAAAACACAAAAACATTCTTCAGCCTCCTCGGAGTGTCTTATTATGTAACACGGGAAGAAAATGCAAGCTTGATCAGCAATTTATTTTCTCATGTCCCGCCTGGAAGCTCTATTGTTTTTGATTATGCGGACGAAACACTTTTTACAGCAAAAGGGACGTCAAATCGAGTTGAACATATGGTGAAGATGGCTGCCGCAAGCGGGGAACCGATGAAATCATGTTTCACTTATCAAGAGATTGAACATCTGTTAGAGTCATCTGGTTTACTGATCTATGAACATCTATCACCAGACGACATTAATGACCTTTTCTTTAGTAATCGAAAAGACAATTTGTCAGCGTTTGAAACGATTCATTATATTCATGCGGTAAAAAAATAATTTTCAAATTATCAGAAGCCTCTCAATGTTTGAGAGGCTTTTTATTGAACCCGCATGCAGCAAATAAGCTGCCATTATCATATGGCAGCTTCTGCTAAAGGCTTCACCAGGATCATAAATGATTTGCCTTTCTCATCTTTTTCCGTTTTCAGCTGTTCAAAGCCGCATTGGCTTAAAAACAGTACCCATTCCCTGCGCTCAATGGGAACTCCCGCAAACATCGCTTTATGTTTCGCTCTAAGCAATTTGCTGATCTGTTCAATGATCATCTTCGCATGCCCCTTTTTTTCTTCAACCGGGTCAATCAGGACCGTTCCGAGCCACGGCTTACCGTTTGAAGGAGACCACTCGAGATGGTAGCTGACGGCAACAGGCATACCGTCTTTTTCCCATACAAGCCATGAACCGTTGTACATGGAGTAGGAAATGATATAGTCTTCTGCATCTTTATCTCCAAACTCCTCCTCTTTCCATACAGGATGAGCCTCCGCGAGCTTTTCTAACAAGCTGAGATCATCCTGCTCAAATGGCCTACTTCCGAGCATGAAGATACTCTTCAAATATCGTTTTATGTATAGATGGGTTTCCGGCTAGCACACTGTGGTTTTCTAAAAAGGTAAACGGCTCTCCTTCAATGGTCGTATAGGTGCCTCCTACTTCATTTAACAGCACACAGCCGGCTGCGTAGTCCCATGGCGCAAGCCGCATCGTGATGTAAGCATCTATTCTTCCTGCCGCGACATTTGCCAGCTCTAAAGCGGCAGAACCGTAGGAGCGTGTGCCTCTGACTCTTTTCACAAGTGGCGCTAACACACTTTGATCAATTCTTCTGTTTTCCGTTACCCATGTTGCATTAATGGCAAGTATCGCTTCTTCAATGACGGTTTCTTTTAATGGAGCCAGCTTCGTTTCATTCATATAAGCTCCTCTGCCGCTAAATGCGTGATACAACTCATCGTGCACCACATCATAAATTAAACCGATTTTCCCTTCACCGTTTTCAAAAATCCCAATGGAAATCGCAAAATTTCTTTGCTGGTGCACAAAATTCATCGTCCCATCAATCGGATCAATAATCCATACGACTCCCTCAAGTGAGTGGATTTTGTCTCCTTGCCCCTCTTCACCGAGTATCCGATGTCCCGGAAATGTTTCTTGAATTCGATCAATGAAAAACTTTTCGGTTTCTTTGTCAATATTGGTGACTAAATCATTCGGATTTGATTTCGTTTCAATTGTCAGGCTTTCATGCATGGATTGTTTAATTCTCGCGCCTGCTTCTCTTATCCATTTCTTTGCAATCTCATCAATTTCCGTCCAATTTGTCATTCGTTCGTACCTCTCTTCTATGTAGACCTTTTATTTTATAGGATACTGATAACGGCAATGAAAAAGCAAGGAAAATGAAAAATATCCCTTCTCACGTAAAAACGAACCATTCATGCGGTTCGTTTTCACTATCGCTTTTTTACCCGTTAAGACGAATCCATTCTTTTCTAAGTCGCTCAAGTTTGTTTTTGCTTTGTTCAATCTGCTCTTCATTTTCTTTCTGCATTGCTTCATATAGGGTTGCCAATTCATAATCAACCTCTAGTCTCCAGACAGCAACACGATTGTTTTTCTCTTCCTTAAATCCCTCTTTTACAACTTGCCTCATTGTCTTTCGCCCCTTCCAGAGATCATTTGTTTGTAAAAAAGCATCCCATTTTGCCATTCAACAATGATTACTTCTTATATCGTATGATTGTTCTATTTACGCGCAACATGATTCTGAAAATTGTGTGTTTACCTACTCGTTTATTACCACATTTCCCCTTACTTCAAACGTGCTCAATCTTTTTGAAGCTCGTATGAACTGTGATAAAATATGTATACTTAGCATGAAGGAGGAAAATCATGACACAAATGCGTTTCACTGAAGAAGACTTTAACACATTTACAATAGAAGGCTTAGACGCGCGCATGGAAGTATTAAAAGAGACGGTCCGTCCGAAGCTTACAGCTCTAGGCGAACATTTTGCCCCAACTTTATCAGCTTTAACCGGAGATGAAATGTTTCCGCATGTGGCGAAGCACGCAAGAAGATCCGTCAATCCCCCGGCTGACAGCTGGGTGGCGTTCGCAAACAGCAAAAGAGGCTATAAAAAACTGCCGCATTTCCAAATTGGTTTATGGGAAAGCCACGTCTTTGTATGGTTCGCGATTATTTATGAATCCCCTATCAAAGAAGAATACGGCAAATTGCTTGAAGTGAACCAAGAAACCATTACGAAAAATATCCCTGACAGCTTCGTTTGGTCTGCAGATCACACAAAACCGGGAGTACATAAACAGTCTGAAATGGACAAGGAACAGCTGAAGACACTGTTTGAGCGTTTGCAGACTGTAAAGAAAGCCGAGCTGTTATGCGGCATCCAGCTCCAAAAAGAAGAAGTGCTGAATATGAATAACCAGGAATTCCTTCAGCGTATCGACGATGCCTTTAAGCAGCTTGCTTTTCTGTACCGTCTCACCCAAAAAGTATCACAAGCATAAAAAAGAGCCGGGACATCCCCGGCTCTTTTTCCTACATCTTAATCTTCGCCTGATCAGATTCTTTCGCCTGTTTGACCGTGCGATAAGGAGAATATGTACTTTGTTCCTCAAACTCGCCACATAGCTTTTTTTCCTCGGCCTTCCCCGGTACAATTTCCTTGAAACGGCGGTAAGCTTTAAGCAGTTCTTCACGATCCGCCCCTTTTTCATATGCAAGCTCAACCTGCTGGAAAAATGCAATCACATCCACTGCTTCTTCGGTTGTCCAATCTTCATTCATCGGATATTGATACTCCATTTTCTTCACTCCTTGTAGATTTACTTCCCTTAAGAGAAAGCATCTTCATTTGATCATAAATTGTTCTTTACATTCTTTCAAGTTCATAATATAATTCATTTGTTTTACGTCTAAAAAACGGTTGAGAAACTGATTTTAATACACACTATTATGCATAGGTATGATTACAAAGGTGGGAAAACAATTGTCGCAACATGAAACACCCTTATACACAGGACTGAAAAAGCATGCAAGCAGACAGCCTGTTCAATTCCACATTCCCGGCCATAAAAAAGGGGCAGGAATGGACCCAGAATTCAGACAATTTATCGGTGAAAACGCGTTAAGCATAGATTTGATTAATATTGAACCATTAGACGATCTGCACGCGCCAAAAGGCATTATTAAACAAGCACAAGATCTGGCTGCTGAAGCATTTGGCGCGGATCACACATTTTTTTCTGTTCAAGGAACAAGCGGCGCCATTATGACAATGGTAATGGCTGTTTGCGGACCTGGCGATAAAATTATTATTCCAAGAAATGTTCATAAATCAATTATGACAGCTATTGTATTTTCCGGAGCGGTTCCAATTTTTATTCATCCTGAAATTGACAATGAGTTGGGCATCTCCCACGGCATTACACTTGAATCTGCTAAACGGGCGCTTACCGAACATCCGGATGCAAAAGGGCTTCTCGTCATCAACCCGACATATTTCGGTGTTGCAGCCGACTTAAAAAGCATCGTAGAACTCGCTCATTCGTTTGATGTGCCAGTGCTTGTGGATGAAGCACACGGCGTTCACATTCATTTTCACGACGAATTGCCGCTATCGGCTATGCAGGCAGGAGCGGACATAGCAGCGACAAGTGTCCACAAACTGGGCGGATCACTGACACAAAGCTCTATTTTAAACATGAGAGAAGGCCTTGTATCTAAAGACAGAGTGCAATCCATCCTGAGCATGCTGACAACTACGTCAACTTCTTACTTGCTTCTCGCTTCTTTGGATGTTGCCAGAAAACGCCTTGCAACAGAAGGCCGCCAGCTTGCTGAGGAAACACTCAAGCTTGCCAATCAGACGAGAGATCGCCTCAATCAGATTGAAGGCATTTATTGTGTCGGTTCTGAGATTCTTGGGTCGAAAGCAGCTTACAGCTATGATCCGACAAAATTGATTATCTCTGTGAAAAGTCTTGGCCTGACAGGACATGACGTGGAAAAATGGCTTCGTGAATCCTTTAATATTGAGGTTGAGCTCTCTGATCTGTACAATATTTTGTGTATTTTCACTCCTGGTGACAGCCAAAATGATGCAGACCGGCTTGTAGAGGCTTTAACTGAGATCGCACAGCAAATGTCAGAACAAGATGTAACACATCAGCAAACTGAGGTTCTGCTTCCAGAAATACCTTTATTGGCAATGACTCCGCGTGATGCTTTTTATGCAAATACGGAAGTCATCCCATTAAAAGAAGCATCCGGACGGATTATTGCTGAATTTGTCATGGTATATCCACCTGGTATTCCAATCTTCATTCCAGGAGAAATTATTACAGAAGAAAACATCAGCTACATTTTTAAAAACCTTGACGCAGGCCTCCCTGTTCAAGGACCTGAGGACTCGACTTTACATATGATCCGAGTCATCAAAGAACAAAAAGCAATTCAATAAAAAATAAAAAGCATGCGGCTTAAAGCCGCATGCTTTTTTTACTCTTCATCAACAGGACATTGACATTGTCCGCAGCATGTTCCGTATAATGTTGTCACTTTCTCATCTTCAAAGTAATGAATGGCTTCGTTGCAATCTTGGCAAACAATCGTACCCATCTCTTATTCCCCATTTCTTTGAAATTTGAAAACGCTTAATTTCTTTTGTTGTTATTATATTAATATGTCACATTTAAAATGTCAACAACAAACTGTATAACACATTTGATTTTAGATCATCATATAGACCGTGCTTTTCCATTTTCCCTCATACAATATCTTCTTACATACGAAGCTTTACTCGATATATATGCCACAGCACATAATGTAATTTCACGTTTTCTTGAACTTTCATCCAAGAATGCAGCAAAAAATTCAATATACCCCAGGTTGCTATTTTAAACGATTGATATAATATGTAATCTCACTTTAAAAACGGTTTCAATTATATAACAATTAGGTAACAAGAAGCAGATTAAGCCGCCTCTCGTGATAAACTAAAGCTAGTTAACTACTGTTTATACAGAGGAGAAGATAGATGCGATATCGCGCGGTATTCCCCATGCTGATAATAGTATTTGCTTTATCGGGCTGTACGCTTTCCACCATCAATCCGATGAAAAAAAGCCGGATTGACAACATTCATCATACACAAATCCTGTTTTTTTCTGATGAGAACCAAATAGACCAGGAAGCGCCTTATTACGATGCACTGCTTGATTTAGAAAAAGATTATCCCGAGCAAATAGATAAAATGAAGGTCTATGATAAAAAAGAAGGCTGGGAAGATGAGATTGAAACTGTCCCTACCCTTATGGTTGTTGATCAGCGCCATGTCGTGGTGAAAATCGAGGGATGTGTGAAAAAGAAAGAAGACATCATTAAACCATTACAGCATGTGCTGTCAAAATAAAAAAAACAGCCCCGCTTTGAGCGAGGGCTGTTTTTGATATGAAAATTATTTTACGATGTGAATCGGACTTCCGATTGCCACTTCAGCAGCTTCCATTGTGATTTCGCCCAATGTTGGGTGAGCGTGAATTGTCATCGCGATATCTTCAGCAGTCATGCCGCCTTCAATCGCTAAGCTTAATTCAGAAATCATATCAGAAGCACTTGCTCCGGCGATTTGTGCACCGATCACAAGACCGTCCTCTTTACGAGTGATCAGCTTCATGAAGCCGTCTGTTTCGTTAAGAGAAAGCGCGCGGCCGTTTGCTGCAAATGGGAATTTAGCAGCAACAATGTCAAGACCTTCTTCTTTCGCCTGTGCTTCAGTGTAACCAACTGATGCAAGTTCAGGCTCAGAGAAAACAACCGCAGGAATACCAAGGTAATCGATTTCTGCAGGCTCTCCAGCGATAGCTTCTGCTGCGATTTTACCTTCGTAAGATGCTTTATGAGCAAGCGGCGGTCCTTCGATGATATCACCGATTGCATAAATGTTAGGTACGTTTGTGCGGCACTGTTTGTCAGTTTTCACGATACCGCGGTCCGTCATTTCGATACCGACTTGCTCAAGACCAAGCTCATCAGTGTTTGGACGGCGTCCTACTGTAATCAATACGTAATCAGCATCAACAGTTTTTTCTTCGCCTTTTACTTCGAAAGTAACTGTTACGCCGTCTGGTCTTTCTTCAACGCCTTTAGCCATCGCGTTTGTATGGATTTCAACGTTGCCTTTTTTCTTCAGTCTGCGTGTAACGAGAGAACTCATTTGTTTTTCGAAGCCCGGAAGAATTTCATCTCCGCCTTCAAGAATAACAAGTTCAGTACCGAAGTTAGCATACGCAGTTCCAAGTTCAGTTCCGATGTATCCGCCGCCGATAACAACGAGCTTTTTAGGAATTTCTTTAAGAGCCAAAGCGCCAGTTGAATTCAGCACACGCTCACTATATTTGAAGTTTGGCAATTCGATAGGACGAGATCCAGTAGCAATGATTGCGTTTTTGAACGTGTATGTTTGAGCAGAGTTCTCATCCATCACACGAACTGAATTGCTGTCTACAAAGTAAGCTTCACCTTTTACAACATCTACTTTGTTGCCTTTAAGAAGACCTGCTACACCGCCAGTAAGCTTGTTGACAACAGAAGCTTTCCATTCTTGAACTTTTGTGAAATCAACTGTTACATTCTCAGCAGTGATTCCCATGTCATCAGAATGTTTTGCATTCTCATAACGGTGACCTGCATTGATCAGCGCTTTTGAAGGAATACATCCAACGTTCAGACAAACGCCTCCAAGAGTTGCTTTTTCAACGACTGTTACTTTTTGTCCAAGCTGTGCAGCGCGGATGGCAGCTACATAGCCGCCAGGTCCCGCACCAATTACAAGAGTATCTGTTTCAATAGGGAAATCTCCTACTACCATAACATTACGCCTCCATTAAAATTAATTGTGGATCGTTCAGTAAACGCTTGATGTGATTTAATGCATTTTGCGCAGTTGCTCCGTCGATCATACGGTGGTCGAAGCTGAGAGAAAGAGCTAAGACTGGAGCTGCTACGATTTCGCCATCACGAACAATCGCTTTTTCTGCAATGCGTCCGATACCAAGAATCGCAACTTCTGGATGGTTGATAACCGGAGTGAACCATTGTCCGCCGGCAGAACCGATGTTTGTAATTGTGCAAGATGCGCCTTTCATTTCAGCTGGAGCAAGCTTGCCTTCACGAGCTTTTGTTGCAAGGCCATTGATTTCATCAGAAATTTCAAAGACAGATTTACGATCTGCATTTTTCACAACCGGTACAAGCAAGCCTTTTTCAGTGTCAGCAGCGATACCGATGTTGAAGTAATGTTTTTGGATGACTTCATCTGTTTTATCGTCAATTGACGTGTTTAAAACAGGGAATTTTTTCAGTGCAGATGTAAGAGCTTTTACAACGTAAGGCAAGTAAGTCAGCTTGATTCCTTGATCAGCAGCAACCTGTTTGAACTGTTTACGATGTGCAACAAGGTTTGTTACGTCCACTTCGTCCATTAACGTTACGTGAGGAGCAGTGTGTTTAGAGTTAACCATCGCTTTTGCAATTGCTTTACGGATACCGCTCATTTTTTCGCGTGTTTCTGGGAATTCGCCCTCTGGAGCTGGTGCAGCAGCCGGTTTAGCAGCTGTTTCTTGTGGTGCAGCTGTTTCTTGCGGTGCAGCTTCTTGCGCTCCTCCGTTTACAAAGCTGTCGATATCTTCTTTTACAACACGTCCGTTGTTGCCTGAACCAGTAACCTTACGGATGTCTACGCCTTTTTCACGAGCATATTTACGTACGGAAGGCATAGCGATCACGCGTTTGTTCGGGTCAACTTCAGCTTGATCCTGCTGTCCTGCGCCAGTAGCTTTTGCAGGCTCTTGAGCTTGCTCTTCTTTCGCAACGTCTTGTCCAGCTTCTGCAGTTGACTGAACTTGTGCTTCAGTTTTCGCATCGTCAGACTCGTCGCTGCCTTTAAATTGAAGATCTTCGTAACCAGGTGCATCAAACGTAATAATCGTTTGTCCAACAGTTGCAACCGTTCCCTCTTCAACTTTTAATTCTAATACTTTTCCTTTAACAGGTGAAGGAATTTCTACTACTGCTTTATCATTTTGGACTTCAGCCAGTACATCATCTTCGTCTACCTCGTCGTTAGGCTTGACAAACCATTTTACGATTTCGCCTTCGTGGATACCTTCCCCGATATCTGGAAGTTTAAATTCAAATGCCACAGTTCTCGACCTCCTAGTTTGATTAAGCAATTTTAAAGTTTACATCGTAAGCATTGAAAACAGATATATAATAGAGGGAAAAGTTCATCTTCCCTCTCGATTATGCAGTTTGATTAAAATTCAAGCACTTTTCTTGCTGTTTCAAGAACGTCTTTATGGTTTGGAAGCCATACGCTCTCCGCTTGAGAGAAAGGAAATACTGTATCTGGCGCTGCAACGCGAAGTACAGGTGCTTCCAAGCTCAGGATCGCACGGTCATTAATTTCTGCAACTACGTTTGCAGCAATACCGGCTTGTTTTTGTGCCTCTTGAACGACAATCGCGCGTCCTGTTTTTTCTACAGAAGCGATAATTGTATCGATATCAAGTGGGCTTACTGTACGAAGGTCGACAACTTCAGCAGAAATGCCGTCTTTTTCAAGCTCCTCAGCAGCTTTTAATGATTCATGAACCATTGCGCCGTAAGTGATGATTGAAAGATCAGTACCTTCACGTTTCACGTCAGCTTTTCCAAGCTCAATTGTGTATTCTTCTTCAGGAACTTCCTGACGGAAAGAACGGTAAAGCTTCATATGCTCTAAGAAGACAACAGGATCATTGTCTCTGATCGCAGAAATTAAAAGTCCTTTGGCATCGTAAGGAGTTGATGGAATAACAACTTTGATACCAGGCTGTTGTGCAACAAGACCTTCCAAGCTGTCAGCGTGAAGTTCAGGAGTATGAACACCGCCGCCGAATGGAGAACGAATTGTTACAGGTGAAGTCCAGCGTCCGCCAGAACGGTAGCGCATACGAGCCATTTGGCCAGAAACTGAATCCATTACTTCATAAACAAATCCGAAGAATTGGATTTCCATTACCGGACGGAAGCCGTTTAAGCCTAAACCAAGGGCAAGACCGCCGATACCAGATTCAGCAAGTGGCGTGTCAAACACACGGTCTTCACCGAATTCTTTTTGCAATCCTTCTGTCGCACGGAATACGCCGCCGTTTACACCAACGTCTTCTCCGAAAACTAAGACATTTTCGTCATTTTTCAGTTCTGTGCGTAACGCATCCGTGATTGCTTGAATCATTGTCATTTGCGCCATGGCTTACTTCGACTCCTTCTGTGTATAAATTTCAAATTGCTCCTCAAGGTTGTGAGGCATTTTTTCGTACATGATTTTCATTAAATCAGTTACTTTTTGCTTCGGTTCAGCATCAGCTTTTTTGATCGCTTGCTTAATTTCTTCTTTCGCATCCTCAATTACTTTTGCTTCTTCTTCTTCAGACCATAAGCCTTTGTTTTCAAGGAACGCACGGAAACGTACAAGCGGATCTTTTTGTTCCCACTCATTTTCGATTTCTTTTGTACGATATTTAGTAGGATCGTCACCAGCCATTGTGTGCGGGCCATAACGGAATGTAAGTGTTTCAATTAGTGTTGGACCTTCGCCGTTGATTGCGCGCTCGCGTGCTTCAGCAGTTGCTGCGTATACAGCAAGCGGATCCATTCCGTCTACTTGTACGCCGACAATACCGGCAGCTACAGCTTTTTGTGCAATTGTTTCAGCTGCAGATTGTTTTTCAACAGGAGTTGAAATCGCGTAACGGTTGTTTTGCACCACGAAGATTGCAGGTGCTTTATAAGCTCCAGCAAAGTTAATTCCTTCGTAGAAGTCCCCTTGAGAAGCTCCGCCATCACCAGTGTAAGTGATTGCGACAGCTTTCTTACCGCGTTTTTTAAGACCTAGCGCAACACCGGCAGTTTGAATGTATTGAGCACCGATAATGATTTGTGGAGAAAGGGCATTCACATCATCAGGCATTTGGTTTCCTCTGAAATGTCCGCGAGAGAAAAGAAACGCTTGATATAATGGAAGGCCGTGCCAAATTAACTGAGGCACATCACGGTATCCAGGAAGAACAAAGTCTTCTTTTTCAAGCGCGAAATGCGTTGCAATCTGAGAAGCTTCTTGACCCGCAGTAGGAGCGTAAAATCCGAGACGTCCTTGACGGTTTAATGAGATAGAGCGTTGGTCAAGCACACGCGTAAATACCATGCGGCGCATTAGCTCTTTTAATTGATCATCAGTTAAATCAGGCATCGCCGCTTCATTCACGACTTCTCCCTTTTCATTTAAAATTTGGAACGTTTCGAACTGCTTTTTAATGGCATCAAATTGCTTCTTACTGTCAACGATAGCTTTTTTCGTTTTTGCAGCCATACTAAGTCACCTCTTCCTTTCTTTTAAACAGTCATTAGACGTGCATTCCTTTTATACATACAAACTTAGGGTACCCTAAAGTATCAGCAGTAAGTCGTATTATATTTTAGCCGATCCCCAGTTTGCCAAAACCTTTTATGTAGGATAGTTACACTCTGCTTTGAACTGTATTATTTCGAAGTTGTAAAAAACTAATACAACACCGCTTAACATGGATTAGTTTACACCAAATAAAGAAGAACCGTCAATCGTTTTCATCGCTGATTTTCAATAAATGTATTCGCTTTACATTTTCAGCAAAAAAACAGATGCCAACCGCACCCAAAACTGTACTAGTATACCTTACTATGCTGTACTACAATAGAAATGAAAATTTTGAACGAAATCTGTATCGCATTATATTCAAAAAAAGAGCTGATCGAGTCAGCTCTTTTTCACACGATAGCCTGCAGCATCATATAAATCTTCCCGGGCTTTATTATATTTTTCGGTTTGTTCATTAAATTCTCCGCTATATTTAAGGATCTTTTCATAAGAAGCATTGACTTTATCGATCTGCTGATCCAGATCATCTCTTGTCAAGTCTTTGTCTTTCAGCTGCATATACAGTTTTTTATTAAGCTCAAGCGCTTTTTTATACTCTTTATACATGGTGCCATATGATGTATATCTTTTCTCCATATGGTTTGCTGCGGCATCGGCCTTTTCTTTTATGTCTTTTTCCTTAATATGTTCCGCTGACGTTTTTGCTTCCTCAAATTCTGTTTCCGATTTTTTCATGCTGTCATTTTCAAGCTTTAGGTGTTCTTCGCGCTTGCTGACATTTTCAAGCGCCTTATTAGATAAAGCAACAATTTTTTTATAATCATCCATATTGAGCTTCATAACACTATCGTAAAGCTGATTTTCTTTGGCCTCTAATTCTTTGAGTGTGTTTTGTTCTTCTTGAAACGGCTTTTCCGATTCCGCGGCTTTTTCTAATGAATGATGAAGTGAATCAACCGGGTCCTGTCCCATGCATCCTGTTAATATCAGTGCCATGGCACAAAAAGCTCCGATCTTGATTCCAGGCAGCCGTTTTATAGCGTCTTTCACGTTAAATCCCCCAATCTTGACAATTTCTACTATAGAATCCATGGGGACATTTGGCAATAGCCGTGCTGTATAAATGCAATACTGAAATTAAATCAAAAAAGTGAAAAATCAGGACAGATGACCATACAACTTTTTTGTTTTTACATAGGTTATATTAGACGCTATGCCTACTTATAAAGGCTCTGGCGTAATTAAAAGAGGAGGTTATGTAATATGTATGGATATGGTTACGGCGGAGGCTGCTGCAGTTATGGTGGTTACGGATATGGTGGCTGCGGATATGGCTACGGCCGCACCTTTGCGCTAATCGTTGTTTTATTCATTCTGTTAATCATTGTCGGAGCTGCTTATTTAGGCGGAGGCTGTTGCTAACCACACAGCATGAAATTGACCAGCCATATACGGCTGGTCATTCGTTTCGTTGCACCTTTGTGAAGAAATCCGATATAATTTACATATTAAGCTTTAGGAGTGAAGTTTCTTGATTACTATGGAAAACATCGTACGTGACGGCCATCCAGCCCTCAGAGAGACTGCCGAACCTGTTGAGCTGCCTCCAACTGATGCAGAAAAACAGCAGCTGGCCGACATGATCGAATTTGTTAAAAACAGTCAAAATCCGGAATTAGCCGAAAAATACAAGCTGCGCCCTGGCGTAGGACTCGCAGCTCCTCAAATTAATATCAAAAAACGAATGATCGCCGTTCATGCGGAAGATGCTTCCGGTAAACTATACAGCTATGCTCTGTTTAATCCTAAGATCGTCAGCCATTCAGTTGAAAAAAGCTACTTAACAAGCGGCGAGGGCTGCCTCTCTGTAGATGAAGCGATTCCCGGTTATGTTCCCCGCTATGCTCGCATCAGAGTAAAAGGAACAACACTAGAAGGCGAAAATATTGATATTCGTTTAAAAGGATTTCCGGCTATTGTGTTTCAGCATGAGATCGATCATTTGAACGGCGTTATGTTCTATGATCATATTGACAAGGAAAATCCTTTCAAAGAACCTGAAAATGCAATCGCAATTGAGCGCTAAAAGAAAAAACGGCTGGCACAATGCCAGCCATTTCTTTATTTTAAAAGGCCCAATTCTTTGACAGCGTATGCAATTCCATCCTCGTCCACCGGCTTTGTTACAAAGTCCGCGATTTCTTTCAGTTCGGGAACAGCATTTCCCATAGCAACGCCTGTCCCTACATATTCAATCATTTGCAGATCATTTAATCCGTCGCCGAAAGCATATGTATCGCCGATATCAAACGGAAGACGCTCAATCACTTTTTTGATTCCTTCTGCCTTCGAACCTCCGTGCGGCAGAACATCAGTCGATAGCTCATGCCAGCGAACTAGATCAAACTCAGGAAAAGCGGCATAAGCTTTTTCTTCTTCATCCTGACAAAATAAAAGAAGCTGAAAAATGTCTTTTCCTTCATAAAAAAGGTCATCGGTCTCTGGGTAATCGGTTTTAAGGCTGCCAATTCCCTCAAGAACATGAGGGTGATCCGCAACAGTCGCTTTCATCGTGTCCTCAGCCATAAACACAACAGGATGCTTGCCTTCATCCGCCTGCTTTAATAATCGCCTGATTGCATCTTCAGGCAGCGGATTTTTATAAATCACTTGATTTTCAAAGACAACAAACTGTCCATTGTAGGAAATAAATGAGTGGATGCCCAGCTCCTCCAAAATCGGCTTAACCAAAAATGGAGATCGGCCGCTGGCAATAAACACATGATGCCCTTGGCGCTGCAGCTCCGCCACGGTTTTTCTCGTACTTTCCGGTATATTCTTATCATGATCATATATTGTGCCGTCAATATCAAAAAAGATTAATTTTGAATCCATCGCAACTTCCCCTTTATCGTCTTGGTCTGCAATTCCCACCCTCATCATACAAAAAGATTGTCATTCAGCAAACAATTTCGTTCAAAAATCATATTAAATTCCATTTATAACCACGAAAAGTCTTCCTCAATCTCCGTATACTATTTGTATAAAAGAACTCTGGGACAAATTTTTCATTAAAGGAGGGACTGGCTAATGCTGCGTAAATTAAGAAAGAAACTCAGAAGACAATGGAACGGAATGCTCCGTAAGAAAGCAATTGCCTGACAAGGGATCTTTCACTATTTGAGAGATCCTTATTTTGCTCAAGGCTTTCCTTATATTCCGTTTTCGAATATAATAGAATGAGCGAGTCTAACATACGGCATTTAAGGAGAGATTTGGAATGATTTATAAGGTATTTTATCAAGAGAAGGCTGACGAAGTACCTGTTCGGGAAAAGACAGATTCACTTTATATTGAAGGCGTATCTGAGCGTGACGTCAGAACAAAGCTGAAAGAAAAGAAATTTAATATTGAGTTTATTACACCTGTTGATGGTGCATTCTTAGAATATGAACAACAGAGCGAAAATTTTAAAGTATTGGAGTTATGAGCGGTATGAAATTTGTAAAAAATGATCAGACTGCTGTTTTCGCCCTCGGAGGTTTGGGCGAAATCGGTAAAAATACGTACGCGGTGCAATTCCAGGATGAAATTGTACTGATTGATGCGGGGATCAAGTTTCCCGAGGACGAACTGCTCGGAATTGACTACGTCATCCCTGATTATACGTATTTAGTCAAAAACGAAGATAAAATTAAAGGGCTTTTCATCACCCACGGGCACGAAGACCACATCGGCGGTATTCCATACCTGCTCAGACAAGTGAATATTCCTGTATACGGCGGAAAACTCGCGATCGGCTTACTTCGGAATAAACTTGAAGAGCATGGATTATTGAGACAGACGAAACTGAACATTATCGGCGAGGATGATATTGTAAAGTTCCGCAAAACGGCTGTGTCATTCTTTAGAACAACACACAGTATTCCGGATTCCTACGGCATTGTTGTAAAAACGCCGCCCGGAAACATCGTACATACTGGGGATTTCAAATTCGACTTTACTCCAGTCGGCGAGCCGGCAAACTTAACGAAAATGGCCGAAATCGGTAAAGAAGGCGTTTTGTGCCTTCTTTCAGACAGCACAAACAGTGAAAATCCGGAGTTTACCATGTCTGAGCGCCGTGTAGGAGAAAGCATTCATGACATTTTCCGCAAGGTGGACGGCCGAATTATATTCGCCACATTTGCGTCGAATATTCACCGCTTGCAGCAGGTAATTGAAGCTGCTGTACAAAATGGAAGAAAAGTTGCCGTATTTGGACGCAGTATGGAATCGGCTATCGAAATTGGACAGACACTCGGTTATATTAACTGTCCTAAAAATACGTTTATTGAGCATAACGAAATCAATCGTATGCCTGCTAATAAAGTAACAATTTTATGTACAGGAAGCCAAGGGGAACCAATGGCGGCGTTATCAAGAATTGCAAACGGCACACACCGCCAAATTTCAATCAATCCTGGGGATACGGTCGTATTTTCTTCATCCCCTATCCCAGGCAACACAATCAGCGTGAGTCGAACAATCAACCAGCTGTATCGTGCGGGTGCTGAGGTTATTCACGGCCCTCTTAACGATATCCATACATCCGGTCACGGCGGACAGGAAGAACAGAAGCTGATGCTTCGCTTAATCAAGCCTAAATTCTTCATGCCGATTCACGGTGAGTACAGAATGCAAAAGATGCATGTCAAACTTGCAACAGATTGTGGCATCCCAGAGGAAAACTGCTTTATCATGGATAATGGTGAAGTATTAGCGCTTAAAGGCGATGAGGCTTCAGTTGCAGGAAAAATCCCGTCCGGTTCAGTGTACATTGACGGAAGCGGTATCGGTGATATTGGCAATATCGTACTTCGTGATCGCAGAATTCTCTCTGAAGAAGGACTTGTCATCGTTGTTGTCAGCATTGACATGGACGACTTCAAGATTTCAGCGGGTCCTGATTTGATTTCCAGAGGATTTGTGTACATGAGAGAATCTGGCGACTTGATCAACGATGCTCAAGAGCTCATTTCAAATCACTTACAAAAAGTAATGGAACGAAAAACGACTCAATGGTCTGAAATCAAAAACGAAATTACAGACACGCTTGCACCTTTCTTGTACGAAAAAACAAAGCGCCGTCCAATGATCCTGCCGATCATTATGGAGGTTTAAAAAAAGAGGCACTCCCTAAGGGAGTGCCTCTTTTTATTGTAGTGATATGTGTTGAAATGATTTTACATCGAATAATCCCGTAGTCGTCATTTTAATATCAGGAATGACAGGCAAAGCTAAAAACGACAATGTCAAAAATGGATTAAATCCGCCTGTGAAACCGATTAACGGCAATTTATCATGAAGCGTCAGCAAGCTTTGATTCACTTGCTCTGCAGATTGGTCGGATAATAACCCTGCAATCGGCAGCGGTACTGAATGGAGCTCTTCCCCATTTTTTATAATCGTTAATCCTCCGCCAATTTCCTGCAGCTTATTAACTGCCGCCGCGATATCCTCATCATCCGTTCCGACGGCAATAATATTATGGGAGTCGTGTGAAATGGTTGTAGCAATCGCTCCGCTCTTGAATCCAAATCCTTTCACAACACCAAGTCCGGTTTCTTTTAATCCTTTATGCCGCTCAACAACTGCAATCTTTAACAAATCAAGCTCAGTGTCAGGCTTAAATTCGCGGGCATCAGGAGCCGGAACTTGTGCTAATCGTGTTTCAAGCTGATTTGGTATGATTTCAATGACATTGATTTGCTGCTCTGAATCGATTGGCATATGAAAATCCTGTTTGTTAAGAGGAGCAGCAAGCTTAACAGAATCAAGCAGTGCCTGATCTGGTGCTGCAGTTGATGCATGATCCTGATAGACCGCTTTGCTGTCTTCAGCAACAGTCTGCCCTTTTACCATCGTCATTGTGATAGTGACATTTTCCAGATCAGATACAAAGAGCAAATCAGCGTCAAAACCCGGGGCAATCGCTCCCTTTGTATCTAATCCGTAGCATTCGGCTGCATTGAGGCTTCCTAGCTGATAGGCTAAAAACGGATTAAGTCCGGCTTGAATCGCCATTTTCACCTGATGGTTTACACTTCCCTCTGACAATAAATCATCCACATGCTTATCATCCGTACAGAAAAAGAACCGGCGTGCGTTCTTTTCATTCACCGCCGGCAGCACATTGAGCGTGTTTTTAGCGACTGATCCTTCACGCATCATGACATACATGCCTCTTCTGATACGATCAAGGGCTTCTTCCTTCGATGTTACTTCATGGTCGTTTAAGACAAAGGCGGTTCTGTAAATGTTAATGAGGTCTGTTGATAAACCAGCTAAATGACCGTCTATCCGTTTTCCTGCAACACGGGCATCGAGCAGTTTCTGAACCATGTCTTCTTCAGCCTTCTGAACCGACACATAATCCATAACTTCAGCCAGCCCTAATACTTCTTCTTCTTCATAAAAAGGCTTGAGATCGGCAGCTTTAAGAATTGCGCCTGATCGCTCAAAACTTGCGGCAGGCACACTGGAAGGAAGCATAAAATGGATATTCAGCGGTGTATGCCGAGCTTGTTCAAGCATAAACTCAATCCCTTTTTCACCAGACACATTCGCGATCTCATGCGGATCTGTAACAACCGTCGTCACGCCATGAGGCAACACTGCTTTAGCGAACTCAATCGGTGTAACCATTGACGACTCAATATGTACATGTCCATCAATAAAACCCGGAACAATCATTTGTCCCTCTGCATCAATGATATTTTCGCCTTCATACTCACCGAGGCCTACAATAACTCCATCTGTAATCGCAATATCTTCATATATCCATTCTTGATTATATACGTCCATGATTTTTCCGTTCTTAATGACGATATCAGCTTTTTGTCTTTTGGCTGAAGCATTCAGCCTATTGACTAGCGCTTCTTTATTCAAATAGGCCCCTCCTCTTTTTTATTATATGGTACAATATGCTATCGGAACGCCTGTGCTTAGTCAATAAAATTTTAAGAAATTGACGCTCAGTTCATTAAAGTTGTTATATTCTGATAATATGAAAAACCGCCCTTTGAGGACGGCTTATTTGGCTGCTATTTTGTATGAAGAACTCTTTTTTCGAAACGGGAGATGTCTGTAACTGATCCAATAACAATGAGTATATCTTCTTGGTGGATGACTTCGGTTGCAAGCGGTGATACGATGACTTCCTTGCCCCTTTTTATGGCTACGATGTTAATACCATATTTTGCGCGAATATCTAAATCGAGAAGCGTATTTCCAGCCAGGCGGCTGTTAGCTACGATTTCAACAAGACTATGCTCTTCAGACAGCTCCAAATAGTCAAGTACATTGTTGGACACGATATTATGCGCAATTCGTTTTGCCATATCGCGTTCCGGGTGGACGATGTGATCCGCGCCAATTTTAGACAGCACTTTTTCGTGATAATCGTTCTGCGCTTTAACTGTAATCGTATGGACGCCAAGTTCTTTCAGAATGAGTGTCGTTAAAATACTCGCTTGAATATTTTCCCCGATTGCTACAATAACGTGGTCAAAATTTCGCAGGCCTAAATTTTTCAGGACAGATTCGTCTGTCGAATCACCGATAACTGCGTGAGATGCAATCTTGGCATACTCGTTGACTTTATCTTCATCGATATCCATTGCCATAACCTCGACGCCTTCTTCGCTTAATGCTTTGCAAATACTGCCACCAAAACGGCCCAGCCCAATTACCGCAAATTCTTTTTTCATCGTGGTGCTCCTTTATATGACATGATATTGATCAAATTTTATCATATTCTTTTGTTACAGTGTTATCCTTTTGGCAGCGAATTCATATGCCGCTTGAGCTTTTCAGTAAACTCAGGCGACAAATACAGCTCCGCTCCGCGTTCGATTTCAATCTGATAGTGCTGAGGCGGGGCAATTTCCGCTTCTTTTTGGAGGACGAGAAAGGTTAAACAGTCTTTGTAGTGCCTTCCGCCAGCTTCAACGTCTACAAATGCCGGCCGATACGTAAGAGATTCGACGCCCTCCCTTTTATATAGATAGGAGAGAGCAGAATAAGGGATACGGTATAAAACGCCTTCTGTTGTTCCTCCGTCTTCCAACATGTCCGCTCTTGAACCGTCTTCCCTTTTTAGCGTGAAGCGGGTTGTGTATCCTTTTAAAACAGCTCTTCCTACTGGATCTTGAAAATAGTGATCGACTCCCGCTTTTTGAAAGCGGGCATTATCCATGCATGATCCATAGGCAAAATAATAAATGGGATTTTTCGATTTGCTGATCATCTGATGTTCTTTCCAGTCGCCGCTGCTTATTTTCGTAAAACCGGCACACCCTTCTTTGTTCATAAAATAAATAAGCGCATTTTTAATCCCGACATCCGTTTCTACAAACACCGTTTGTTTATGATATCCTTGAAAAAATTGATCGAGCTTATGTATACACAATTCATCCGCTTCATATACTTCGCCGTATATATAGCCTTCACCATTTAAAACAGCTGTGGGCTCCCCTTTTGCAGCAAACAAACTTCCCTTTGTTCTCGCCTGCTCATTGATACATGCCGATTGTGCCAGCAAATGATGGTTTTTTTCATGCTTTCTTAATGTCCCGTATACAAACAGAAGCGAGTTCACTTTATTTTTCTCCTCTCAGCTGTCTGATTTTAAAGGCAAAACCACTTGAAAGACGCTGCCTTTTCCAGCTTCACTTTCGATTTTCAATTCCCCGTCATGTTCCTTCAGGATTCTCAAACAAATGGGAAGTCCCAGTCCAGTGCCCTTTTCTTTTGTTGAATAAAAAGGTTTGCCAATCTGCTTCAGCTTTTCCTGCGGCATGCCGTTTCCTTCATCCTTTACGCTTATCACTGCATGAGAGGCGGTTTTAGCAGTTGAAATGGTTACGACACCGCCCTTTGGCATTGCCTCAATTCCGTTTTTAATGATGTTGATAAAGACCTGCTTCAGCTGATTTTCGTCTCCATTAATCATACAGCCATCTGTCTCTTTGAAATTTTTCTCTATGACGATATTGGACAGAATGGCATTGGTATCAAGCAATGTCGTGACTTGTTTCAAGATCTCATTAAGCTGGTGTGTTTTAAATGTGATTGCCTGCGGTTTTGCAAGCAGCAGCAACTCGCTGAGCACTAAATCGATTCTTTTAATCTCTGAAAAGATGATGTCAAAATAGTCTTTTCTGTCCGGATATTGTGTTTTCATAATCTGGAGGAAACCGCTGACAGATGTTAAAGGGTTTCTGACCTCATGAGCAATACCTGCGGCAAGTTCACTTGTGATTGATAGTTTCTGGGATTCCCTCGCCAGCCGTTCATTAATCTCAATGAGCTCATCTTCAGCCTCTTTCCGCTCAGTGATATCTGACATTGTACCCAGGCTGCCTGTAAATTGGTCATCCCGGTCATAGTAAAGTTTATAATGAACTTCTCCCCAAAAAATCGTGCCGTTTTTTGTCACGTATTTTGCCGTAAACATGCCAGAAGACGCTTTGTTTTGGATTTGGGTGTTAATGTGGTCGGCTACGTGCTTTTCTTTTATGAAGTAATCGTTATACATTGTTCCCATACATTCACTGATTGAAAAGCCGGTTATTGATGCCCACGCTTGGTTTAAATATGTAATTTCGCCTTTTGCATTCGTTTGAAATACGATTTCCTGCAAATTATCCATGATGCGGTTTTTTTCTTCAGAAAGCTGTTTATACTTCCATTCGTTATCCTTCATTTTTTTAACCAGCTGCTGTTTCTCATCAATATAATAAGCCAGCATCCAGACACTTACCAGCGTGACTGCAGTATACACAATATCAACAGGCCAATTAATCGGATTTTTGCCTATAAAATAAAATAAATAATCCCAAAACATTATAAAAATCATTGCCAAAAAGATGGAAATGATACGAGCTTGATATTTTCTCATATGACCACCTGCCGCTTGTGTTTCTCTACTTATTGTACCATTCTTCGACAAATAATTGAGTAAAATATGTAAAGTATCCCAAATCATTCATTACCAAATATCTTGATGTCTTATCTTAGGCGGCGGTAATCAAAAATTGGCACGCAAAAAAGGCGGAGATGATATCGCTCCGCCTTTTTTAGCATGATTTTATTCTTTTAAAGCGGCTTGAATTTCTTCGAGAAGCAGCTGTGCACCCTCAGGGCTTAGCGTAATTTTACCGTTGCCGTATTCTTTATTTTCTGAAGTGATTTCTCCAGTCATTAAACAAACGCCATGAGGTTTGTACTTTTTCAAGATAATTTTATCTCCGTCAACAAAAAACTCAATGCTGTCTTTTATGGCAATATCCAATGCCCGTCTCAACTCAATCGGCATGACAATGCGGCCTAATTCATCTACTTTTCTCACAACACCTATTGATTTCATAAAAACCCTTCTTCCTTTAAATGTTTCTTTTCTCATGTAATGTTTTAAGGATGTACCTCAATATATCGTAGACGAATGAAACTTTGAAAAAGTTTCCCGCTTTCTATAAGAATTACAAGATATTTTTTCCATAAAACCGAAAAATGTATTACTTCTGTTACACAGTTCCTTGATTTTTTACAAAAACATTTCTTTACCGACGCACACCCCCAAAAATCGCAGTATTTCTGAGAAACTTTAAATGTAGAATCATATTAAATTAGGATAGAGATTGGGTGAAAACATGTTTCAATCAACTGAAATCGGGATTGACTTAGGAACAGCTAATATACTTGTTTACAGCAAAAATAAAGGGATTATCCTAAATGAACCATCTGTTGTCGCAGTGGATACGACGACAAAATCAGTGCTTGCAATCGGAGCTGACGCGAAAAACATGATCGGTAAAACACCGGGAAAAATTGTCGCTGTCAGACCGATGAAAGATGGCGTGATCGCAGACTATGATATGACAACTGATCTGCTAAAGCACATTATGAAAAAAGCCGCAAAAAGCATCGGCATGTCGTTCAGAAAACCGAACGTAGTCGTTTGCACACCGTCAGGCTCAACAGCAGTAGAACGCCGCGCCATCAGTGACGCAGTGAAAAATTGCGGCGCGAAAAACGTTCATTTAATCGAAGAGCCAGTCGCAGCCGCCATCGGAGCGGATTTACCAGTTGATGAGCCGGTTGCCAATGTGGTAGTAGATATCGGCGGAGGGACGACAGAGGTCGCTATTATTTCCTTCGGCGGCGTTGTTTCCTGCCATTCTATCAGGATCGGCGGAGACCAGCTTGATGAGGATATCGTTTCTTTCGTCCGTAAAAAATACAATTTGCTGATCGGCGAACGCACAGCTGAGCAGGTAAAAATGGAAATTGGCCATGCTCTGATTGAACATATACCAGAGGCAATGGAAATTCGAGGACGTGACCTCGTGACAGGTCTTCCAAAAACCATTATGCTTCAATCCAACGAAATTCAAGATGCAATGCGTGAATCCCTACTGCATATTCTTGAAGCCATCAGAGCGACACTTGAGGACTGCCCGCCTGAATTGAGCGGAGATATTGTTGATCGCGGCGTTATTTTAACAGGCGGCGGCGCGCTCCTTAATGGAATTAAAGAATGGCTCACAGAAGAGATTGTCGTGCCTGTACACGTGGCGCAAAACCCGCTTGAATCTGTAGCAATCGGCACAGGCCGTTCTTTAGAAGTGATTGATAAGCTGCAAAAGGCAATTAAATAGTCTTTACCCGCAAAATTCTCACACGCGGCAAATTTCTTGCTTCTTTTTTCCTCACTTCCTTCATATTGTGGGAAATGGAGAAACGTTAAGGAGGAAACAGATGCTAAGAGATTTAGGAAGAAGAGTAGCGATCGCAGCCATTTTAAGCGGAATTATTCTTGGAGGCATGAGCATTTCTTTGGCAAATATGCCCCATTCGCCTGCAGGCGGCACTGTAAAACTGAATCATCCATAATATTGAAAAACCCAAGACGTGTCGTTTTGGGTTTTTCACTTTGGGCTCCTTCTTTCCTTTATAGGATCATATTTGATATGATGAGAAAAAAGCTTGGAGGAATGATTCATGGATTCATTTTCACAGAAATTAAATACATATGCACAGCTGGCGGTAGAAGTCGGCGTTAATGTCCAAAAAGGCCAGTATGTAGTCGTCAATGCTTCAACAGACGTCCGGGATTTTGTTCGTTTAATTGTAAAACACGCATATGAAAAGGGCGCAAAAAACGTCTCCGTGAATTGGCAGGATGACGAAGTCGCCAAATTAAAATACGAACTAGCGCCGTTTGAAGCATTTGAAGAATATCCTGAATGGGAAGCAAAAGGCAGAGAAGAGCTTGCAAAAAATGGAGCTGCTTTCATTTCTGTTGTGTCGTCAAACCCAGACTTGCTAAAAGGTATAGATTCCAAACGGATTGCGGCATTCCAAAAAGCAGCAGGCAAAGCATTACATACATACAGACAATATATTCAATCAGACAAAGTCAGCTGGACTGTCGTAGGTGCGGCATCAGCAGGCTGGGCTCACAAGGTGTTTCCTGGCAAATCAGAGGAGGAAGCGATCCACCTTCTGTGGGAAGAAATTTTTAAAGCGACGCGCGTAAATGAAGACAACCCGGTTCAGGCGTGGATCAATCATGACCAAAATCTTCATGAAAAAGTTGACCATTTGAACGAGAGACATTACGCTGCCTTACATTATCAAGCTGAAGGAACTGATTTAACAATTAAGCTGCCTAGGAAGCATGTTTGGGCAGGTGCGGGAAGTGTGAATGAAAACGGCCATGAGTTTATGGCCAATATGCCGACAGAAGAAGTGTTCACGCTGCCGCAAAAAGACGGGGTTGACGGAGTGGTATCAAGCACAAAACCATTAAGCTACGGCGGAAATATTATTGAAAATTTCACCCTGACATTTGAAAATGGCCGTATAGTCGACATTAAAGCTGAAAAAGGTGAGGATATTTTAAAAGAACTGGTGGAAACAGATGAAGGTTCTCACTATTTAGGTGAAGTGGCACTTGTTCCTTACGATTCGCCTATATCACAATCAAACATTCTTTTCTATAACACGCTGTTTGATGAAAACGCGTCAAATCATTTGGCGATCGGAAGCGCCTATGCCTTTAATATTGAAGGCGGAAAGCAGATGTCTCGTGAAGAGCTTGTCAAAGAAGGCCTAAATGAAAGCATTACACACGTGGACTTTATGATCGGTTCTAAGGATATGAATATTGACGGAATTACGGCAGACGGGAAAAGAGAGCCTATCTTCAGAAACGGAAATTGGGCTTTTTAAGTAAATAAAAGGAGGCTTTTTCGCCTCCTTTTTTTATTTTTCTGCTTCATACATTTGCAGATTCGCATAAACGGTTTCTAATACTGGTGCTGCGAGAGATAAACGTTTTGCTTTTTCAAGCAAAAATCCATGCAGGTGGTCGCCTTCTGTCATTTGGCCGTTTTCCATATCCCGAAGCATGGAGGACTTCATATGGTAAGACATGCTGGTCATCGTACGAAAGCTCTCTTCCTCAAGAGCCGGATCAGCCGGAACACCTTCTTTTCGTAAAACAGCGCAAATTTCCCCAATAAGAGTTTGGGCCGTGTGACGTCCGGCTTCTGTGGCGAGGATTGAGCCAAGCGGTCGTTGAAATAACGTTGTGATCCCCGCTTGCGCTGCAATAAAGAGATACTTTTTCCAAATGTCCTTCTCGATATGCCCGCTAATGATGACTTCAGCCTTCACACCTGAAAATGCCTCTTCAAGCGCTCTTATTCGCTCCGTACGCTCGCCGTTCCATTCTCCAAATACAAAACGATGTGATGCGCTCGTATGATGAATTTCTCCTTTGTTGTCTAAAGCACTTTCTATAAAACACAGGCCGCCCAGCACCTGTTCTTTTGAAAATGCCGTAAATAGCTGCTCATAGTGGCGGTACCCGTTTAAGAAAGGGATAATGACAGATTCCTGATGGATAAATGGTTTGACATCGTCTATCACTTGACCAAGCGAGTATGCTTTAGAAGCAATGATAACGACATCAAATTGCCCTGTTTCTCCGGCACTGATTAGTTCAGGCTGAAATGATACATTCCCTTTTTCACTATGGATGGCAAGCCCGGTTTCTTTCAGCTGCTCAGCTCTTTTTTGGCGCACAAGAAATGTCACATCATTTCCTTTCTCCGAAAGCCGTGCGCCAATATACCCGCCTACTCCACCTGCTCCGACAACCAAAAATTTCATGTTGTGATCTCCTTTCATATTTAGGTATCAAAAAAAGCAGAGAAATCTCTGCTTTTTTATTCCGCGTATAGTTCAGTCAATTTTTTCTGCACATCAGCATTTTCAAGGAACTCGTCATAGCTCATTTGCTTATCGACGATGCCGTTAGGTGTAATTTCTATAATTCTGTTGGCAATGGTCTGAACAAACTGATGGTCATGGGAAGTAAACAGCATAGCGCCTTTAAAGCTGATTAAGCCGTTATTGAGCGCTGTAATGGACTCTAGGTCTAAATGGTTGGTCGGCTCATCCAAAATTAAAATATTGGCGCCAGAAAGCATCGCTTTCGACAGCATACAGCGGACCTTTTCTCCCCCGGAGAGTACGTTTGCTTTTTTGTGGACTTCCTCTCCAGAGAACAGCATGCGTCCTAAGAAACCGCGTAAAAAGCTCTCACTTTGGTCGTGTGGAGAATATTGGCGAAGCCAGTCTACAAGGTTCAGATCACTGCCTTCGAAATATTCGCTGTTGTCTTTTGGAAAATACGCCTGAGATGTGGTAACACCCCATTTAAACGTTCCGCTGTCAGCTTCCATTTCCCCGGAAATGATTTTAAACAGCGTAGTAACAGCAAGTTCGTTTCGGCCAGTGAAAGCAATTTTATCTTCTCGATTCATAATAAAGCTGACATTGTCAAGCACCTTTACGCCATCGATTGTTTTTGTTAAGCCTTCCACGCGAAGAACATCATTTCCGATTTCCCGTTCCGGCGTGAAGTTAACATAAGGATAGCGGCGGGAAGACGGTTTAATATCATCCAGCGTGATTTTTTCGAGAAGTTTCTTTCTTGATGTAGCCTGCTTAGATTTAGACGCATTGGCGCTGAATCTAGCGACAAACTCTTGAAGCTGTTTAATCTGCTCTTCTTTTTTCTTGTTCGCTTCTTGAGAAAGCTTTAACGCCAGTTGGCTTGACTCGTACCAGAAATCATAGTTTCCGACATAGATTTGAATTTTGTTAAAATCAAGGTCGGCAATGTGCGTACATACTTTATTTAAGAAGTGACGGTCATGGGATACGACAATAACTGTGTTTTCAAAGTTAATCAGAAACTCTTCAAGCCACTGGATTGCCTGAAGGTCCAGGTGGTTCGTCGGCTCATCGAGCAGCAGAACATCCGGCTTGCCGAATAATGCCTGTGCCAAGAGAACTTTTACCTTCTCCGAACCGCCGAGGTCTGCCATCTTTTTTGTGTGCAGATCTTCTGAGATACCAAGACCTTTTAACAGGATCGCAGCTTCACTTTCCGCTTCCCAACCGTTCAGTTCCGCAAATTCACCTTCTAGCTCAGCAGCACGAATCCCATCCTCATCTGAGAAATCAGGCTTCATGTAAATAGCGTCTTTCTCCTGCATGACTTCATACAGGCGTTTGTGGCCCATAATAACCACTTTCAGCACTTCATACTCTTCGTACTCAAAATGGTTCTGCTTCAAGACGGCAAGACGCTCGCCAGGACTCATATGCACGTCGCCTGTCTGAGGCTCGATTTCGCCTGATAGCACCTTTAGAAACGTTGATTTACCGGCACCGTTTGCACCAATTAACCCATAGCAGTTGCCTGGGGTAAATTTAATATTAACATCTTCAAATAACTTGCGATCCGCAAACCGCAAGCTTACATTATTTACAGCAATCATTTATTATCCTCCATCATGTCTATCATCAATAAAAGTATACCATGAATGCAGGGCAAGAGAAATGATTCCCTGATAAAACAGAGAGAAAACACTTATACACCCAAACCAGCCAGCTGTGTTACAATTAAAGAGAGAGAATGCATCCGCCTGGAAAATTACACACTCTCATGGAGGAACACGTTGAGGCTTTTAACACTTACTGAATATTGCTTACTGATCTTTTTTACGGGCTTTTACCTTGCCGTAACAGGCTTTACCGCCAAAGATATCGGCTTATATATAGGCATAGCCCTTATTTACATATTTTCGCACATTTTTTCTAAACGGCTTTTAGAAAAGCGCGGAAAAGAGAACAAACAGGTTCACCTTTTCTTCAGTGTGCTAGCTATTATCGGTTCAGTGTTCATCACGGTTTTATGCATTGCATTAGTCGCTTCTTTTTCAAAATAAAAACGCCTGCTGTCCAAAGGCCAGCAAGGCGTTTTTATTTTGTTTGACGCATTTCGTTAAACGGGAAAAAGACAAACTTCGATGTGCCGACAATTCGATCTTCCGCGATCAGTCCCAGCCCGTTTCGGCTGTCCATAGAATTCAGCCGGTTATCTCCCATGACAAAGTATTTGCCTTTCGGAACCTTAACCGGTCCAAAGTCTCCTGTCAGACTGACACCAAGTTTTTCTGCTTCCTTCTTGTTTTTAGACAAGTAAGGCTCGGCTACTTTTTTACCGTTTATATAAAGCGTGTCATCCTTCATTTGAACGGTTTCTCCAGGCTTTCCGATCAATCTTTTTACATAATGGATTTTAGAAGTTTCACCGTTGATAATAACGATATCTCCGCGCTTCAGCTCGCCGATATAGTTGACTGTTTTATTCACAAACAGCCTTTCTCCGTCATGTAATGTGGGATACATAGATGAACCTTCAACTAAATACGGTTCAAACAAAAAGTGACGGATCAGGAGAGCCAGCAGAACAGCGATGACAATCGCTTTACCCCATTCCAGGTACGTATTGGTTTTTTTCTTCGCCGTTTTCTCAGTATTCGTATTTTTTTCCTCGGTCAAAGTGTTTCCTCCTAGACAATTGCTATGTCAGTTGTTTCTCTTCTTTTACTTTATCATAAAAAAGAATAAAATACATAACTTAACCGCGCTCCCTGCCGGCCGGATAAGAAAAAGCGTCCTTTCGAACCAAGGACGCTTTTTTTCTTATTTTTCTGTAACAGGTTTTTTGACGATACCGAGGATAATTGCCATCACGACAGCACCGATCACGATACTTAAAAGGTAAAGCATCGGATGGTTTGTAATGAAAGCTACGAATACTCCTCCATGAGGCGCCGGAAGCGTTACTCGGAAGAATTCAGTTAATCCGCCGGCAACAGCTGCACCGACTACAGCAGCTGGTATGACGCGAAGCGGATCAGCCGCAGCAAATGGGATCGCTCCCTCTGTTACGAAAGCAGCTCCCATGAAATAGCATGTAATACCAGCTTCACGGTCACGCTGAGTGAATTTGTTTCTGAAAATGGTTGTTGCAAGTGCGATACCAAGCGGAGGAACCATACCGCCGGCCATGATTGCTGCATGAGGCGCATAGTTGCCTGCATCGATCATGGCGATACCGAACGTAAAGGCTGCTTTATTAAGCGGGCCGCCCATATCGATCGCCATCATGCCGCCCAAGATAATACCCATTAACACAAGGTTTCCAGTACCAAGGCTTTCAAGCCAGTTTGTTAAGAAATTCATAAATGCCGCTACAGGTGTATTAACGACAAATTGCATTAATACGCCAGTGATAAAAATACCGAACAGCGGGTAAATCAAAACAGGTTTTAATCCATCAAGTGACTGAGGGATAAACGTAAATACTTTTTTCAGTAAAATCACGACATAACCGGCAAGGAATCCGGCAATTAAGCCGCCTAAGAATCCAGCATTCGCTTGAGTTGCCATAAATCCTCCGACCATACCAGGCGCAAAACCAGGACGATCTGCAATACTCATCGCAATGAAACCGGCCAGAACTGCAACAATCAGTTTTAATGCATTGTCGCCGCCGATAAAGTTTAATGCTGCTGCAAACGTGTTGTAGCTAGGATCATTCGGATCAGCAGAGTGAATTCCCCAGAAGAATGAAATCGCAACGAGAATACCGCCGCCGACTACGAACGGAAGCATGTTGCTGACACCGCTCATCAGGTGCTTATAAAACGCGTTTCCGATACTGCTTCCAGACTTGCCCCTCGCTTCTTCATCGTCGTTTGAATCTGCAGAACCGCCGCCGCTGCCTTGATAAATCGGCGCATCTTGATTCATCGCTTTTTCGATAAGCTCTTGCGGACGTCTGATACCCGCCGTTACAGGAACTTGAAGTACGCGCTTGCCTTTAAAACGTTCCATTTCAACCTGCTTGTCCGCTGCGACAATGATTGCAGGTGCATCTTCGATTTCTTGGGCAGTGAGCTTGTGCTTAATGCCGCTTGACCCATTTGTTTCGACCTTAATTTCCACACCAAGCTCTTTCGCTTTTTCTTTAAGGGCATCCGCAGCCATGAATGTATGGGCAATACCTGTCGGGCATGCAGTAACCGCTAAAATTTTTCCTTTTCCGGCAGGTGCTGGTGCCGCTTCTTCTTCTTCCTCTTCCTCTTCGTCATCATCTTTATCGTGCTGATTAATAATGTCGATGATGGCATCTTCAGACTCAGCTTCAAGGAGCTGCTTACGGATTTCTTCACGCATTAACAGCGTTGAAAGTCTTGACAATGCTTCAAGGTGAGTGTTGTTTGCGCCTTCAGTCGCCGCGATCATGAACACTAAGTGAGCCGGCTGGCCGTCTAATGATTCATAATCGACGCCGTCTTTTGAACGTCCGAACGCGATCGCCGGGTTGATAACGCTTGCCGTTTTCGCATGGGGGATAGCGATTCCTTCACCGATACCCGTGGAGCTTTGGCTTTCGCGATTTAAAATGGCTTCTTTATAGGCTTGTCGGTCATTTAACTTTCCAGCCTTATCAAGAACAGTGACCATTTCGTCAATAACATTTTCTTTTTCTTTGCTCTCAATATTAAGCTTTATCGTATGCTTCGTTAAAAGCTCAGTTATTTTCACTTGTGTTTCCTCCTCTATAGACGTGTGACCTTAACTTCAGGAAGAAGCTGCTGGACAAATTCTTCTGTTCCAAGTTCTTCAGAGAACGCGGTAGCACTGCCTGAAGTAACTCCTAAGCGGAATGCTTCTTCAAGCGGCAGCTGTTTGGAAATTCCGGCAAGGAAACCTGCAACAACGGAATCCCCTGCTCCGACTGAGTTTACCAATTTCCCCTTTGGCACGTTAGCAAAATAAACAGCTTCGTTCGTAAACAGAAGCGCTCCGTCTCCGGCCATTGATACGATTACATGTTCAGCGCCTTGTTCTACAAGCTTTTTCCCATAAGGAACGGCTTCCTCAACAGATGTAATGGTCGTGCCGAACATTTCTCCAAGCTCATGATGATTTGGCTTCATCAAAAATGGTTTCATTTCTGTTGCTTTCAAAAGAGCCTCGCCTGAGATATCCAGAACAACTCGTGCGTTCTGCTGTTTGCAGGCCTCTGCGATTTTTTCATAAGTATCGTGAGGGAGTGAAGATGGAATGCTTCCTGCAAGAACAACGATATCTCCCTCTTGCAAAGATTGGAACTGCTCTAAAAAGGCTTTGAAATCTTCATCCGAAATTGTCGGTCCCTGCCCGTTAATTTCAGTTTCATCACCAGTTTTCAGCTTTACATTGATACGGGTATCCCCTTTTACTTCAGAAAAAGCTGTTTCCAGGTTTTCTTCCCGTAAAAATGTTTTGATATATTCTCCGGTAAATCCGCCGACGAATCCGAGCGCTTTAGACGCCACATGGTGTCTTTTCAGCAGTCTCGATACGTTGATGCCTTTGCCCCCTGGATACTTGGTATCATACGAAGAACGGTTCAGGCCTCCTACAGTAAAATCTTCAACGTGAA
This sequence comes from Bacillus sp. GW821-FHT01G09, assembly GCF_059422205.1. Taxonomy (NCBI): domain Bacteria; kingdom Bacillati; phylum Bacillota; class Bacilli; order Caryophanales; family Bacillaceae; genus Bacillus; species Bacillus sp. GW821-FHT01G09. The sequence goes on along the minus strand of NZ_JBWKWL010000002.1, from coordinate 559,435 downwards.
CAATATAATCGACAGATGGATTAAGTGTTACAGTGTAAATCATGGTTTCACTACCTTTACGACAGTTTTTTCTTGGTAATTATCGAATGTAAGCTCTTCAGCGTCAGTCGTAATGATTGTTGCGTCGCCTATTCCGGCGAATGCCGAAAATGAAATTTCTCCGAACTTCGAAGGGTCTGCTAAGACGTAAGCGTGTTTTGCCTGTTTGATCGCTTTCTGTTTTAAAAGGGCCTCATCAGGGTCCGGCGTTGTGAATCCAGCCTCTGTATGGACACCGTTTGTCCCCAGAAAACTCTTGTCAAATCTGTACTGGTCCATGGCAATCAGTGAAGCGCCTCCAATAATCGCGCCCGTTCTGTGCTTTACGTATCCTCCAAGCAGATAAAAAGAAATTTCTTTCCTTATTAATGCATCGATATGCATTACCCCGTTTGTGACAACGACAATATCTTTGGTTTTATCCATAAAATCAATCATGTGCAATGTCGTCGTGCCTGCATCAAGGTAAATGCAATCCCCTTCTTCTAAAAGAGAAGCTGCTTTTTCAGCAATCTTCAGTTTATCGTGAAGGTTTTTGGATGATTTTTCAAGCATATCGGGTTCAAGTCTGATATCGGAAAGCTTGGCCGCTCCACCATGAACGCGCTTTAAAAAACCGCGTTCTTCAAGTGTCGATAAATCTCTTCTGATTGTTGATTCAGAAGCATTAGTCAGATTTATAAGCTCTTGAATCTTTACCACATCATGCTTTTCTATTTGATCAATAATCAATTGATGCCGTTCAGGAGTTAGCATGCTTCACCTCCTAATGAAAACGTATTCATTTTGAATACAATTTCATTGTAAACGCTATTTTCGGTTTAGGCAACTAAAATCATTCAAATTCATTCAATAACTATCAAAATCTTTCACGTTTCTCCATATTAACGTATGTCTATAGGGTTTGTAAACTGTAAATTCGACAAAAATAAGGACAATTGTACGACATTTTCTTCTTATTTTAATGAAAAAAGTCTTTTATATTCATAGTAGAAATCACTAAACATAAAAAAACCTCATGCATGTTGCATGAGGCTACTCATAACGCAGCGCTTCAATGGGATCAAGCTTTGCGGCTTTATTTGCAGGAAGCATGCCGAAAATAACACCAATGAGCATACTGAACAGCACGCCTCCGCATACAACCTGCCAGGATATGAGTGACGGCCAGCCCGCAATGGCTGAAACAAGCGCGGCCCCTCCGTATCCAATACCAATCCCGATCAGTCCGCCAATCAGCGTCAATACGACTGATTCAATTAAAAACTGAGTCAGAATCTGTCCCCTCGTCGCACCGAGGGATTTTCTGATTCCGATTTCCCGCGTCCGTTCTGTGACTGATACGAGCATGATATTCATGACACCGATTCCGCCGACCAAAAGGGAAATACCTGCAATTGAGCCGATAATCGTCGTCATAATTGCCGTTACTTTGCCAATTCCGGCCGCAATCTCTTCCATGTTCATCACTTGATACGAATCCTCTGTGCCATGATTGTCATTTACCAGCTGTGCCGCTTCTTTTCCTGCCGATTTTATGTCGTCTGCTGATTCGACCTGCAATGATACGTTACTGAAATCACTTGTGCCAAAAGAGGATTTCATCATATTAAATGGCACATACATTTCACTTAAATCGAAAGAAAGCAAGCCTGTTTCTTTTTTCAGCACGCCGATAATTTCAACGGGCTGTCCGTTTATCCAGACAACTTCACCTAAAGGGGAGGTTTTATCGAACAGTTCTTCAGCCATCTTTTGAGAGATGATTCCGGCTCTATTCCCCGCGAGAAAGTCATTGTCGGTAAATGTTCTGCCGCTTTCGATTTCTAAAGAATTGACATTCATGTATCCATCATTTATTCCGTTAACCGTAGCATCGGTTTCTTCTTCGTGATAACGCGCTGTCATACTTTCAGAAGTCGAAGCAACGACTTGTTTAATGCCTTCTATTCCTTTTAAACCTTTAATATCGTTTTCTGTAAACGTAGATTCAGCTGCGGCGTTCGGGTTGCTTGCAAGCTCCTCGTCGCTAGGCATATAGTACAGCTCCACAGTATTTCCCGGGCCGCTGATCGACTGCTTCAGCATCTGCTCGCCGCCCTGTCCTACCGCAACGACAACAATGACAGAGCCTACACCAATGATAATGCCGAGCATCGTTAAGATCGAACGCATTTTATGGGCAAGAACAGAGCTTAGAGCCATTCTGATGTTTTCTAACAGGCTCATTCTCCCACACTCCTTTGTCCGGAGCTGGCAGGAACAATGTTTCCGTCACGCACCATGACGATCCGATTCGTGCAATCTGCTACTTCAGACTCGTGAGTAACCAGAACGATTGTCGTTCCCTCGGCATTTAATGCTGTAAACTGATCCATAATCGCTTCGCTTGTTTTCGTATCCAGCGCACCGGTCGGTTCATCAGCTAAAATCAATTTCGGCTCATTCACGATCGCCCTCGCAATCGCCACCCGCTGCTTCTGCCCACCCGACAGCTCGTTGGGCATGTGGAGCATTCGATTGGCTAACCCGACCTTTTCCAATGCTCTCTCAGCCCGCTCTTGACGTTCTTTTTTGCCTATCCCGGAATAAATCATCGGCAGCTCGACATTTTTTTTTGCGTTCAACCGCGGAAGAAGCTGAAATTGCTGAAATACAAAACCGATGGACCGGTTACGGACTGCCGCCAGTTCTTTATCTTTATATGAAGAAATGTCTTCGCCGTCCAATTGATATGTACCGGAAGTCGGCCGATCAAGACAGCCGATAATATTCATGATCGTCGATTTCCCTGATCCTGACGGCCCCATAATCGAGACATATTCACCTTGATGAATATCCAAATCAATAGAATGGAGAACATCAAACGTTTCCTTTCCGATCTGGTAGCTTTTTCGCACATTAGAAAGCTGAATCATTTAAGATTTCACTTCCATTCCGTCAGTCACCTGATCAGATGGATTCAAAATGACTTGATCATCTTGGGTAAGCCCCTCTTTAATTTCTGTCAGGTCATCTGTCACTTCGCCGATTTTGACATCAACTCGCTTTGCTTTTCCGTCTTTTACTGTATACACATAATATTGGTCATCTTCTTTTTTGACTGCCTTTGAAGGAAGCGTATTTGCTTTCCGCTTATCTGTTTCAATATTCATGATAAATTTAAAGCCTGGCTTTCCTTCTGGAAGATTTCCTTTTATTTTCACTTGAAGCGGGTATTGGACCGCCTGTTCTGTTCCTTGTGCCGCAGCGCTCTCCTGCTGATCCGGAACAAGCCCGACTGCGGAAACCGTGCCTTTCCATGTTTTACCCTGTATTACATCTGAAGTGAGTGTGACCTTCTGGCCTTTTTTGACTTTCAATGTATCGTATTCAGACAATTTCCCTGAGACGACAAGGTCTTTTGGGTTGCCGATATGTATGACAGGCTCTTGAATATCTGACTTTTTGGATGCCGCTTCTTGGTTGACAGAAATAACGGTGCCTTCAATTTCGCTTTTCACTTCTAAATCTGATACCCGGTTGGCAAGTGACTGTCGCTGAAGCTCGGTTTGTTTTAATTCGATCTCCGCTGTTTTTTTCTGCATTTGAAGCTCTGTTCGTTCAGATTCGATTTGTTTTTCTGCTTCTTTCTTTCCTACCTGTTTTTCCAGTTCTCTTTCTTTGCTGTCTAAGGCTTTTAACTTTTCTTGAATTTGGTCAATTTGAAGCCGGTTGGATTCAGACGTTAACTGGTTCTGTTCTTTTTCCAGGCTCAGCTGCTCATTTGTATAGGTGACTAAAGGCGTGCCCTTTTTAACTTTATCACCTTCCTTTACTTTAATGTCTTCTAATGTCCCTTTATCCGCTTCATAAAAAACATACTGTTCATTTGAAAATTTTAGCGTGCCAGGAACCATAACCGTTGATGAGATTTCATTTTCTTCAACGCTCCCCGTCTGTATCTCCTTGCCGGCGCTGCCGCTTGTTGGAGCGGCAGACCGGTATATATTGATTCCAACAAAAAGAGCGACTATAACTGCGATTCCAATTCCGATCCAGACTTTTTTCATGAGCCTATGCACCCGCCACAGAATTGATTAAACCTGAAAAGAGCGAAAATACAACTAAAATTCCGAATAGAATGATTGCTGAAATCCACCCGGCTTTTTTGGAGATGCCTCCCGTTTTGTGAAGTCCGATTGCTAATAATACAAAGCTCCAGATGCTGAAAATTTCAAAGGTATTTAACACGCTGGCAAGAGCCCCGTCAGATGGGATAATCCCTGCCAGTGACGTCGTGCTGTAAAGAGGATTCACGTCAGTCGTAAAAGCAACGATTCCATTAACCAATAATCCGAGACTGCTAATCAAAGAGACAAACAGACCGAGAGAAAGCATTTTTTTATATGTCGTAACACCGCCTGATGCTTTTACACAGAGCCAATAAATAAGAGGGGCAATAAATAATGCTGCGATACCGCCGATAATAGCGCCTGCCATTCCGCCAAATTTGGTTATTGTTGCGACAGCCTCCTTTTGTTCAGCTGATAGCCCTTGCGTATCCTGGCTTTTCAAAAGCTCACTATAATCCGTACCGAGTGATTGCAGCACAGCACCGACGATGATAATTGCTGCGACAATCAAAAGCGGTCCCCATACAGCCGGCCTTTCTCTAATTCTTTCAAATTGAACGGATGGACTTGTGATCACTCCGAAAAGTGAAGGCTTTTCAGCCGCCGTTCCACTGTTTTTTTCTACATTCGTTTCCATTTCAAAACCTCCTTGAGAATATCTAACCAATAGTACGGGAAGGATATTAAAAAGTTTCATGTTTTTCTAATAAATTTCCAAAAACCTTCAATTTATACTGAAGGCTTTTCATATTATTCTATCGCTGTGCTGTATTGCGCTTTCACAAGTCCGGCATAAACGCCTTCTTTAGCGAGCAGCTGCTCATGGTTTCCTTCTTCTATTTTCTTGCCGTGATCAAGAACAATGATGCGGTCGGCATCGCGGATCGTAGACAATCTGTGAGCAATCATCACTGCTGTACGCCCTTTCAGAAGCGTTTTTAGGGCCTGCTGAATTTTCACTTCTGTCTCTGTATCAATGCTTGCCGTTGCTTCGTCAAGGATGATAATAGCCGGATCGGCGAGCAATGCTCTTGCAAAGGAAATGAGCTGACGCTGACCGGCAGACAGTACGCTGCCCCTTTCCTCCACCTCTGTTGCGTATCCTTCCGCTAAATCGGAAATAAACTCATCCGCTCCGACCGCTTGGGACGCTTTCATCACCTCTTCATCCGAAGCATTTGGCCTTCCAAAACGAATATTTTCCATGATGGTCCCAGAGAAAATAAATGTATCTTGCAGGACAATGCTGATTTGAGAGCGCAGACTGGCAAGGGAAAGATCCTTAATCGGTATACCGTCTATTTTAATGGTGCCTCCGGTCGCATCATAAAATCGGCTGATTAAATTGGCAATCGTCGTCTTCCCGCTCCCTGTATGCCCGACAAGCGCAAGCGTCGAGCCTGCAGGAATAGAGAAAGAAACGGCGTGAAGGGCTTTTCGTTTTTCATCATACGAAAATTCAACCTCTTCAAAACTGATCTCCCCATTTATCTTTTCCTTATGAATGGCATTCGGCTTCTCCTTGACATTTGGCTGTTCGTCCAGAAACTCAAAAATCCGTTCTGATGATGCCATCCCCATTAACAGCTGATTATAGACCTGACCCAGTCTCGAAATTGGTTCCCAAAACATTCCCAGATAGAAAGCAAAAGAAACGAAGACGCCAATCGTAATGGTTTCATTCATGATGAGTGTGGCTCCATACCAAATCAAGACAGCCGTCCCAATCGCATTCGTCATTTCTACCAGCGGACGGAACATGGCATTTTTTCTAGTTGCTTCCCGCCATGATTCGTAGTTCTCCTGATTGACACCGTCAAAATACGCCATGTTTTCTTCTTCCTGCGTAAATGCCTGTGTGACCCGGATGCCCTGAATGCTTTCATTTAGATGAGAGTTGAGCTTCGATTGCTTCAGCCGTACCGTTTGCCAGGATCGGCGTATTTTTTTTCTGAGACTTGTTGAAATAAAAAACATAATCGGCAATGTCACCATGATGGCTATAGTCAGCTCAGGGCTCAGCGTAAACAAAATGATAATCACGCCGGCCAGAAGCAGCAAGTCGGTCAACAAATTGATGACTCCGCTTGTAAAGAGCTCCTGAAGAGAGTTAATATCATTCATGATCCTGACTAAGATCGATCCCGCCGACCGCTGATCAAAAAATCGATGGGATAAGCGCTGCACATGGGTAAATAAATGCTGTCGCAAATCGTAAATGACATGCTGGCCAAGCTGATTCATCCACCTGATTCTTAACACATTGGCGGCGTAATTGAGGATATATAAACCGCTAATAATAAAAATGAGCTGAATCAGCAGCTCCGGGTTTCTCCCTGTAATCGCTTGATCAAGAACATAAACGCCGATCAGAATGGGGATCACAAGCTTCACAGCAGTGCCAATCAATACGGTGAGAAAAGAAAGCGGCAAAATTGTTTTTCGATATGGTTTGACATAGCTCAGCAGCCGCCACATTTGAGCCCAGTTAAACGGCTTTTCAATGATTTCATCTGAAGAGTAATAGAAACGCTCTAAAATCCCCTGTTTTTTCGCTTGTTTCATTTGGCCCCTCCCTATCCGACCTCATGCGGCTCATTAATCATTTTGACATCACGGTATTGCAAATCGTAAATCTTTTTATAGTAGCCGCCTTTTTCAAGGAGCTCATGATGTGTTCCCCTTTCACGAATGCGTCCTTTATTAAAAACGAGAATTTCATCGGCGTGTTTCAGTGAAGAAATGCGGTGAGCGACGATAAAGGTTGTGCGGTTTTTCATGACTTCTTTTAAGGCAAGCTGTATGCTGTGCTCCGTTTGCATATCTACTGCACTTGTGGCATCATCCAATATTAAAATGCTCGGGTTCAAGCAAATGGCTCTTGCAATGGCAATACGCTGTTTCTGCCCGCCGGAAAGCCCCATTCCCCTCTCTCCCAGCATGGTGTCATACCCATCAGGAAGCTCCATAATAAAGTTATGAGCCTGCGCCCTTTTTGCCGCTTCGATGACGTCTTCCATTGAGGCATCCGGCCGCCCATACGAAATATTTGATCTAATCGTAGATGAAAACAGGAAGGATTCTTGAAGTACGACCCCGATATTGGAGCGAAGGGTTTTTAACGAATAATCTGTGATTGGTTTGTGATCAATGGTAATCATTCCGCCAACAGGACTGTAAAATCTGGTGAGAAGCTGTGTCACTGAGCTTTTGCCTGAACCTGTCGGGCCCAACAGTCCGATTACCTTCCCGCTGTTTGCCTCAAAGCTTACATTGCACAGCGCGTTTGTTTGTTCTTTTCCGTATGCAAGAGAAACATTTTTGAAATGGACATCTCCGGTTAATTTTTGTTTATACAAAGCATGAGGATGATCTGTAATGTCTTCTTCTTTTTCCAGAATGTCGAGCAGGCGTTCCCCTGACGCTTTTGCTTGAGAGAACATATTGATGACAAAACCTAAGTTCATAATCGGCCACATCATATAATTGACAAGGCTGAAGAAAGCAACAAGCTCGCCGGGATTGAGCTGATTTTGCATAACCAAGTAACCGCCGTATGAGAGGAGAGCTACAATACAAATGTTACCAATGAACTCCATTAAAGGGAAATACGCAGACCAGATGGATGATGTTTGTAAATACTGCGCCCTGTATTCTGCATTGGCTTTATTGAAAGTGCTGATCTGAAAATCTTCCCTTGAAAGAGATTTAACCGTATTAATGCCGCTGATATTTTCCTGGACTTTTGTATTGAGTTTCGCAAACGATTTGCGGATGCCTCTGAAGGCGGGATGGACTCTTTTGTCAAACCGGTATACCGCAACCGCGAGAAATGGCAGAACAGCTATTGTCACAAGCGTGAGAGGAACAGAATAGTAAAACATAACCGACAGGCTGATGGCTACCAGCAGGCCGAATCGAATGAGCTCAGCGAGACCGTATGATAAGAAAAAACGAAGCCCTTCAACATCAGCAGTCAGCCTGGACATCAAATCTCCTGTTTTCGCGTTATCATAGTAAGAAAAAGAAAGCCGCTGCAGTTTTTCATACAGACCATTTCTCAGCCGATAAACGGATTTGATCCCGAACATATCACCTAAATACTGATGAAAAAAGGTAGCCGTTCCTTTCAAAACCATTACCGCAATAAATCCTAAGCTGACCCACGCCGCAAGCTGATACTGTCGTCCCAACACGATCTCATCAATCGTAATTTGCAGGATAATCGGATAAACGACAGTAATTGCAGTCATCAAAAGCATGGCTAGAAGCGACCACATAAACACTTTTCTATACGGCCAATAATACATTTTTAATCTTTTAAATGTCTCCATATCCAGCACCTTTCCAACATTTATCATCTTTACTATATCGATACCCGAAATAAATTTCTATTATTTTTCAAAATTTCAGTCTAATTATGGAATGAGTCTCTTACTTTATAGGGAGTACCATATGTAGAATAAACGCTTACAGAAAATCATTGTATGCTGGGGATACTTGGGGATATGCCAATGAAATACAGAAAAACCGGACGGCTGAAATGCCGTCCGGTTTTCATCCCCCGCTGACCGGCGGTATGATGGCTACCGTGTCACCCGAAGATACAGAGGTATTTTCTTTTACATAGCTTTCGTTCACGGCAATCATAGCCGTATCAATAGATTCAAGACCGTATTGTTCTTTTAGACTCGCTTTTATTTCATCTGTGGTTGCTTGTTCCACATCTATTTCTATTGCTTGTGTACCGGCCTGTTCAGCCAGTCCTGCAAATAAAAGAATTTTAATCATGCTGCTCTCCCTCGCTTAGGTCTGGTTTTCCGTTCGGATAAGCTGTTGTTTCTAGCTGGTCGCCGATCCATTGCTCACCGTCTTCCCAAATTTCTTTTTTCCAAATCGGCACAATCTGTTTAATTCGTTCAATCGCATACTCATTGGCTTCATATGCGGCTTTTCGATGGGGAGAAGATACAGCAATCACCACCGCTGCTTCACCGATATCGAGCACACCTATACGGTGCGTGATCGCAGCTGAGGCACCTTCCCATTTTTCTTCGATTTCAGCGCCGATTTGAGCAAGCATTTGCACGGCCATCGGTTCATATGCCTCATATTCAAGCCGAACCGTTCTTTTTCCGTTTGTCCATTCCCGAACCGTACCGATAAATGTCGTAATTGCCCCTGCTTCCCGTTTCTCCACTTTTTTGATGATGTCTTCAGTATTAATGGGTGTTTTCGTAATCTCAAACCGTTCCATTATGCAGATTCCTCCTTCAGCTGTGAAAGCACAAAATCCACGGCAACCGGATCATCCGCATGAAAAACGGGTAATCCCTGATGCTCTGTCATATGCTCTTTTTTTCTATAGATGATGGCGATTATATTTACTGCTTGCAGCGCTTCCAGATCTTCCTTTTCACTTAGAATTACCACTTTAGGATAAGGGGCTTTTTTAAAGCCTTCAATCAGAAGACAGTCTGTTTCGAGAAATTGGTATAACTCGATCAGCCGTGCCAAATCCCAATTGCGGCGAGCAGTCAGCTGTAACACACCAGCACCTTCTACCGCTGTTACATCAGCACCTGCCGCCTTGTAACGGTCCGTGTCTTTTCCTTCCGTGAGCGTTTGCGGTTCACCGCCGTGACCATGATGCTTCAGGCAGCCCAAATGGACTCCCTGTTCAGAGGCTTTTTCAAGAATGCGCTCAATAAACGTTGTTTTCCCGCTGTTTTGAAATCCTACAACTTGGACGATCGGGAAAGGACGGACCAAGGCCATTCACTTCCATTCTCTTCTCTGATGAGCAGCACTTGAACCGTTCTGCCAGTTTCGTAGCCTCGCGTGCCGCCCGGCAGGATAATAAATGCATTGGCATCTGCAAGTGATGTGACGGAGCTCGACTTATCTAATCCGACGGGTGTCGCCAACAGCTTCCCTTCCTGATGTTGCACGAGCGCACGAACAAATCGGGTAAATGGGTTCGGCTTCGGAAAATCCTTGGTCAAAACAGCTTCCGCACAAATCGAATGCGGTGTTTCATTGTGCAGCCATGTCTGGATTATCGGTTTGACAAACAGTTCAAAACCAACATAGCATGCTGACGGATTACCTGAAAGGCCAAACAGCAGCATATCGTTTGCATGCGCCACCGTTGTCACGCTTCCCGGGCGCATGGCAACTTTATTAAACAGCACGTCCGCTCCGAGTTTTTCATAGATCGCAGGCAAAAAGTCAAAGTCACCGACTGACACACCGCCAGTTGTGATCAGGAAGTCCACCTTTTTCATCGCTTCTTTAACTGCAGCAAAGCTTTTATCCAGTTCATCAGAGATTTTCCCTAAATAAAGCGGTGTTGCGCCTGCTTCTATCGCTTGCGCATATACCATACTCGCATTGCTGTTGCGGATTTTTCCCGGTTCCAGCGGATCACTGACATTCAGCAATTCGGTACCGGTTGCGATAATCCCGACTACAGGCTTTCTCACGACAGGCACAGATGCGTATCCGAATGTTGCCAAAAGAGCCGTCACTCCTGGTGTCACCCGAGTACCCTTTCTCAGTAAAACACTCCCTTTTTGAGCGTCCTCACCTGTTTTTGAAATATTATCCCCCGTCTGAAAGCGGCGTTTTAAAGACATAAATGACTTCCCATTCTCCTCAAAGGTTTGAGTCAGTTCAATCATGACGACTGCATCTGCCCCTTCAGGGATTTGCGCGCCAGTCATAATCCGCACGGCCTGAAACGGGCCAAGTTCTTTTTCAGATACTGCCCCAGCTCCAATATGGTCAATAACTTCAAACCGAACTGGGTTTTCACGTGATGCATCTGCCGTATCGCACGCTCTGACAGCAAAACCATCGTATGGCGAACGGTCAAACGCAGGGACGTGGTGATCCGCAGTTATATCTTCGGCTAAAAACCGATGAAGGCTGTCTTCAAGCGCCACCCATTCTGTTTCACCTTGTTTTTGAAAATGGCAGACACGCCGAACTGCCTCGTCTACCGGTATCGGTGTTCTTTTCTCCAGCATTCTGACCCCTCCTGTTGTTACAATCCAATCACTCTTGCCAACACGGAGTTGGCTTCTTTCACATCATTTGTTCCATGCACCAGCGCCCGTCCGTCATTGAAAATGACAATTCTGAAATCCTCGTAAAAAATATGCAGCAAAAACGCATTGGCCTCGACCTTGCCGATTGTTTTCAGCCGCTTAATGAGTTCCTGTTTCGGGATTCTTTTTAATGATTCTGACCTTACCTGCACTGTATCACGGCCGCATAGTACAGCAGCTTTTGGTGTGTTCCAATCCTGAAGATAAGGATATACCGCATTTGCTCCGCAAGATGGGCAATCCTCACGGCGTACATGATTAACGTTAATCTTCATATGCGAATTGTTCCAGACATCAAATGTCACAAAACCCCGCTGTATTGCTTCTATTTGGCCGGTTAACAGCTTTAATGCCTCAGCCTGCTGATATGCTGAAACGATATGCACAGCAGGCGGAATAATGCCGGCAGTATCACACGTCGCCCCGCCAACAGGAATTTGCTCAAACAAACAAGACAGACAAGGGGTTTCTCCGGGAATGACAGTCATGAACATTCCCTGGCTGCTTACACAGGCGCCATAGACCCAAGGTGTCTTTGTTTTCTGGGCAAGGTCGTTTATCAGCATGCGGGTTTCAAAATTATCTGTCGCGTCGATTACGATATCTGCTTTTTCAATCAGCGGCTCAAGCGTTTCGGCTGTTCCTTCGGTAACATACGCCTCAATATGTATCTCGCTGTTAATCGCTGATAGATGCTCTTTGGCAGCCATGGCTTTCGGCATGCGGAGTTTGGCATCGCTTTCTGTATAAAGCTGCTGCCTTTGAAGATTGCTCCACTCCACATAGTCACGGTCAATAATGGTAATCGTACCCACTCCCGCTCTCGAAAGCCCTTCAGCTCCTGCAGTGCCGAGCGCTCCCGCTCCGACAATCAGCACATGGCTGTCTGCCAGTCTTTTCTGGCCCTCTTCCCCAATTTGCTTAAATCTGATTTGCCGTGAATAACGTTCCTCCATCAAACCTGTTCTCCTTATCTTTTATGTCATCTTATCATGTTATTGCCCCGTCAGTCCCGCTTGAGGGAGTTCGATTTTTCTTCCAAACAGCTAAAATCATCACGTGTATTAATGTTGATAAACTCTGCCGGGTTTGCTCCGATATTTTCAGCCTGTACGTAACAAACCGAAATTCTGCCTAATAAATCTGATATTCTCAACCTCTTCTCAGAAAGCTGATCGTATAGAACTGGCATGATACGTTTGTGGTAAATCGCAATCAATGGCTGCACTTGTCCGTCTGAAATTGGGACTACCGCGTCCGCACCGGCAGTCATCAGACGTTTGAGCTCCAGCATCGTCCTTCTTTGTATCAGCGGTGTGTCACAGGAAAGAACAGTATAAAGATCACCGTCTGTCTTTTTAAAAGCGGTATATATACCAGCCAATGGCCCCATGCCTTGAAATGGCTCAGCATCTTGATACACTTCATTTTCACCGTTTTCTTGAAATCTATCAATAAATTCGGGACGGCTGATGATAACCGTTTGTTCTCCAAGTGCTTCTTTAGCGCATTCGTAAAGCATCCTGCCCTTCCATTTGACAAACGCCTTCGGTTCTCCAAATCGCCGCGAGGCTCCCCCTGCCAGCAGTACGTTTACATGCTTCATATCATCTCACCTCTAGTTTCGTTAAAAGCATAGCAAAAGCAAAGGCTCAACGCTACTGCTTGTCTGTTTATTAAAGAGGAATAGCTGTTCAGTATTTGCATATTGTAGTGTTAACATCATGAGGGAGATGGTTCGAATGAAAAGATCAGGTCCTTTTTTCCACGACGTGTCTCAGGAGAACCTTTATTTAAAATCCGAGCTTTCAAGGTGCCATAAGCTGATTTCTGAACTTGAAGCAAGCTACTTTCATCAGAAAAATAACAAACTGCTCAAAGAAAATAACGATATGAAAGAAAAGCTCCAGCAGCTGTCTGCCGAATTAACACATATGTCAACAAAAGAAAAACATGCCTCCCACACCAGCCAAACCCTGCACCAAATAAGAGCTGAACTGCTTGATAAAATCGTTGTTTTGCAGGAGCTTCTATCTGCTGAAACCTATAAACGCAGAGCCGAAATCGAAGAAAAACATAAACTTCATATTGCTAAAGTCAAAATCGAAGAAGAAAATAAAAATCTTCATAAACGGATCAGCGAACTTCAAGCCTCAATTGAGCAGGAACAAAATGCACTGCTTCAGGCAAAACAGCAAGCCGAATTGATAAAAGCCGAAAACGGGCGTCTAAAAGAGCAAATGGTAGAAAAAGAATATCAGCTAAAACATATTAAAATAGAAGTTGATCATATGAAAGATCGAATCATAGAAACGAAAGAAAGACTGCTAGACATAGAAAAAACGAAAGAAAAATTATTTCACGAAACTATTATATCGTATAAACGGCAGCTTGATGAAAGCGATGCCTGGATTGCTTCTCATTTTGCCGATATTGATGGCGGCACGAAACAAAAAGAAAAAACGGAAGAAGAAGCTCCAGCGGTCTACGCGCAGCCAAATCATGTAGAGACCATCCTTGAAGATGTCACCAAACAGATACATGTGCTTCAAAAACAGCTTGCCCACGCCCAATCATCAGACCAGGCCAAGAGCCATACAATCGAAGAGCTGAAAAACAGAGCCGCTGAAGAAAAGCCTTATCAAAAGTGGGTGTATAAGCTTAATCTTGAAAAAGAAAACAAACCTTCACAGAAAAAACCTCAATAAAAAAACTGCTTGAGCGATGCCAAGCAGTTTTTCTTTATATTTATTCATTTGCTGATTCTGCAGATTCGATTTCACCCTCTAAAATGTACTGCCCGCGATATGGCTTTTTCACTTCCGGGTACATTTTAATTAAGCTTTGCATAAACGTTGTCATATTAGGGATTTCAAGACCGCTTTCTTTTTCAATCTCTTTTTGAAGCTCCGAGCTCTTAATCGCCGCGTTGTGGCGTTTTAATGTTTTAATAGCAGCTTCACGCAGCTTAGCTGCTTTTGATCCCGGTCTTGCCGTTCCTCTTCTTCTTCGTGTTGTTCCGTCTGGTATACCGGCAGGAAGAGAGGAAATAGATTGAAGCTGAGGCTGAACAGACTGCTGCTGTGATTGCGGCTGATAGCTTCTGATTTCCTGAGCCGCAAGCTCAGCGAGAACCGGCAGAGAGTCAGGTTTTTTTTCAGAACGGAAATCCTTTTTGATTTCGGAAGGGCTTCCATTTCTGTCCAGCTCTCTTAATTTTGCGTATATTTTATCACGTTCAATTTGATATTCACGAATGACTTTCACTTCAGCTTCATTTAATTGTTCTAACCGCAAGCGCAAAGCTTCTCTTTCATTAAACATTCCTCAATGTACCCCCTATCAAAATTAACATCTTTAATTAAGATATTAGATTACAAAAGTAATTTTATCAACTATTATTTTAGCATTTTACTATTATATTTACTCTATGAAAAATTCCTTATTTTCTGAAAAAGTTTTATTTTTCAAAAGAGTCCTTTATTCTCAAGGGGTCAAGGGTCTTTCTAGTTTATTTGGTATAATGTTGAAAATATATATTTTACTTACTTCTTTAAAGAAATTTAGTGTAATATCTACAATTTTCGAGTTATGAGATATGAGATTTATCTAAAATTGAGGAAAAACATCAAAAATTAGCTGTGTTTTTTAGCGTATCAATCAAACAAATCATCAATTCCTATACCCAAATTTGGAAAAATAAGCTTCTTACTCTTCTTCCATTGCTTTTTGCACAAATAAAAAACCTGATGAGATCAGGTTTTTAGGAAATACTATTTAGCCAGATATCTATTCCGTTTCAGCCAGAACGCGGTTCACACGTTTTTCAAGCATTTTCATACCGCTCCCGCCGGCTTGGAAGTGACGGAGCTGTCCTATTTTGTCAAACACATAATATGCAGGCACATATTCATTTTCAAATGCATCGGTTAAAGCATGGTCACTGTCAACAAAAATCGGCTGAGTGATATCGTGTTCATCAGCTGTTTCTTTAATTTTACCAAGGTCAAGATCATCTTCGGAACGAGGCATATGCACTGCTACAACATTCAGCTGATCTTTATATTTATCACGAAATTCATTCACTTGCGGCATCGCTTCTTTGCACAAGTGGCAGCTGATGGACCAGAAATGAATAAGCGTCGGCTTTTCCCCAATCAATTGCTCTCTCGTCACTTCACCATTTAACCAAGCTTTTTCTCCCGTCAATTCCGGCATGGGCTGACGTAATTTCATTGCTTTTCCCTCCTATTTAACAGAAAGGCCTAACGAATATGCTAGACCGCTTTTCGTTCTTGGAAAGAATTAAAGTGTTTTTTGGCCTGGCTTCCAGTTAGCCGGACAGAGTCCGCCAGTTTGCAGCGCCTGGAGAACACGAAGCGTTTCATCAACATCACGTCCAATGTTGTTATGGAAAACAGTTTGGTATTGGAGCTCCCCTTCAGGATTAATAATAAACAATCCGCGCAAAGCCACACCTTCTTCTTCGATTAAAACGCCATATTCCCGGGATACCTCATGGTTTGTATCAGCAGCAAGCGGGTATTTCAGCTGGCCAAGACCGTTTTCTTTGCGGTCTGTATTGATCCAAGCTAAATGAGTATGGATGGTATCAGTTGAAACCCCGATGACTTCTGCATCAAGATCTTCGAACTCGTCATAGCGGTCGGACATTGCTGTAATTTCTGTCGGACAAACAAAAGTAAAGTCCATTGGATAGAAGAACAGCACTGTCCATTTGTCGTTTTTCATGTTTTCCTCAAGACTTACTTTGCCGAATTCTTTGCTTGCAAGGACTGCTTCCATTTCAAAACGAGGAGCTTGTTTACCTACCATACGTTCTGCCATATGTATCCCTCCAATTTATTGTTTGGCTTAAAATCGAAATAGCTTGAAAATAAAGGGTTATTAACCATTTTTAGTTATATTGCAATGCCATTATATAAAAGTAGATTTCCTGAGTCAATTTTTAACAAATCATGCATGTCTTTGGCTTCGACATTTTTGAATAAAACGTTTAACATGGTCATGTACAGGGTAACTAGCCTCAATGTGCAGCCATCAATTAGAAAAGGAGCTCAACATGGACTTTATTAAACAATATGATTGGGCGGGACTGATTACAAATGCCGGTGTTCTGCTCATTAAACTCGCCATTATGATATTGCTCTATTTTATCGTTCGATCATTAGGCATGAAAATCATTAAACATCTGTTTGCAAAATTCGAGGAGCAGAATAGCTTGTCTATAGGACGTGCACATACGCTCCGAAGCCTGACTCTTAACATATTTGCTTATACTTTGATTTTTATATTCTTCGTCATGGTTCTAGATTTGTTTCATTATGATCCAAGCGCTCTTTTAGCGGGGGCAGGAATCGTCGGCCTGGCTGTCGGATTTGGCGCCCAAGGGCTTGTCAGTGACATCGTGACAGGTTTTTTTATTTTGCTTGAGAAACAATTGGATGTCGGAGACTATATTACCGTTTCCACCTTTGACGGAATTGTCGAGCAGGTTGGCTTAAGAACAACTCAAATCCGCAGCTTTGACGGAACATTGCATTACATCCCCAACAGAAACATCACAAACGTGAGTAATCATTCTCGTGGTACCATGCAGGCTCTTGTTGATATTAAAGTGCCGGCTGAAAGAAACATTGATGAAATGATTCATATTTTACAGCAGGTTTGTGATGAGACGGCAGCGGCTCTTCCACAAATAAAAGAAGGCCCAAATGTCATCGGGATTCAAGAACTGGGGACTTCTGAAATTGTGATCAGGGTCATTGCCAAAACAGAAAATATGGAACAGTGGCGAGTCGAACGAGTGTTGAGAAAAGAAATAAAGAACGCGTTCGACCGCGCTTTCCCTAAAGAAACAGAATAAATAAAAGAACCGAAGCTTTTTGCTTCGGTTTTTATATTACTGAATTCTGCTTTCAACTTCGCTGCAAATTTCTTCAGCCGTCATCCCGGAAGCTGTAATGACAGGTGCTTGTGTTACCGTATCGGCTATCCCTTGCACATTATTATCAAGACCTGTTACGACACAGCAGTCACAGCCTTGAGCATCAGCAGGGCTTTTCATCATTACAACGTCATATCCTTTTTCTTTTAAAGCAGCTTCTACATCTGATAACGATTGTTCAATTCCAATTTTTTTAGCCATTTTTGAACACCTCCGTTTACTAGAGTGCTCATTTTATGGAATTTTATTCTTTCATTTGTGCTTAATTGGCATAAACAGAAAAATAACCTGTCATGACATTAACCGCTGTTTCTATCGCATTTTCATCGGGATTCAGCTTAGCGTGATGAAGCCCATGTTCAGAATCAGCGCCGAGCCAGAACATGAAGCCGGGATATTTTTTCAGCATATAGCCAAAATCCTCCCCAGTCATTGCTTCTTTTGCTTCAATTACTGTCGCCAGTTGATGTTCAGCAACAAAAGACATAAATTCTTCTGTTAATCCGCTCGTATTGTAAACTTGGTGATAGACAGACGGATATGTCACTTTTCCTTTGCAGCGGAATCCGATTTCGATTCCTTTCACCACATCTTCAATCCGTTCCTTTACCTGTTTCATCGATTTTTCAGAAAGCGTGCGGATTGTGCCTTCCAGGTGGGCCGTTTCCGCAATGATATTTTGTGCCGAGCCTC
Source organism: Bacillus sp. GW821-FHT01G09 (assembly GCF_059422205.1). Taxonomy (NCBI): domain Bacteria; kingdom Bacillati; phylum Bacillota; class Bacilli; order Caryophanales; family Bacillaceae; genus Bacillus; species Bacillus sp. GW821-FHT01G09. Next base: position 541,508 of record NZ_JBWKWL010000002.1, on the reverse strand, counting down.
CGGTAATGGTACCAACTGTAATAACAGCACTGTCTAGCGGATCTGTGTTTCTAGAGATAATCGTTTGCAGCTGAGTGACAAGTGTACTTGCCGCTACAACCATATCCTCAGCCAAATGCGGATATGCCGCATGTCCCCCTCTGCCTTCCAGATCGATGACTAGCTCTGATGTATTCGCAAATAGAAGGCCGCTTTTTGTCGCAATGGTGCCTACCGGAAGCTCTGGAGCAATATGAAGCGCAGTGATGAAATCAGGCTGCCACTTTTTTAATACATCGCTCTCAAGCATTGGTTCCGCACCGCCAGGCCCTTCCTCTGCCGGCTGAAACAGAAAAAGCAAATCATGTTTGACTGGGTGGTGAACAAAATGATCAATAATGCCGAGTGCAATCGTCATATGCAAATCGTGACCGCAGGCGTGCATGTTGCCGTGATGCTCTGATGCGAATGGAAGACCAGTTTGCTCTTCTATAGAAAGCGCATCGATATCCGCTCTGTACGCCAGCATTTTTTCCGGCGCCGTCCCGTTCACTTTTACAAAAAGCCCTGTTCGCCATTTCTCAATTTCAATTCTGTCTTGCGGATATTGTTCCAAGACATTTAATAAATACTGCTGGGTTTTGAACTCCTGAAATCCAAGCTCCGGTATACGATGCAGATCTCTGCGAATTGCGATGAGCTCCTCTTTCTTCATTTCTATTCCTCCTGCCTATACGAATAAGGCGTGGATATATTATCCACGCCTTTTTTATCAAACTTTTCCTTACAGCTGGCGTAATTCCTGCTTGATTTCAGTTTTGCCTTTTGTTTTTTCATCAATGTCTTTGATTTTTTTAGCTGGTGTGCCTGCAACGACAGTGTATGGCTCAACGTCGTTTACCACGATCGCTCCCGCAGCAACAACAGCTCCTTTACCTACTGTTACGCCTTCAAGCACAACAGCATTTGCGCCGATTACGACGTCGTCTTCAATCACAACCGGTTTAGCGGATGGCGGCTCAATAACGCCCGCAAGTACAGAACCCGCGCCGATATGGCAGTTTTTTCCGACAGTAGCTCGTCCGCCAAGCACAACGTTCATATCAATCATTGTGCCTTCGCCGATGACTGAACCGATATTAATAGAAGCACCCATCATGATGACTGCGTTATCACCAATTTCAACTTGGTCGCGGATGATCGCGCCCGGTTCGATACGCGCTTTGATGTTTTTAAGATCAAGCATTGGGATCGCAGAATTGCGGCGGTCATTTTCAACCACATAGTCTTCGATTTTGCTTTGGTTTTCTTCGATTGCTGTTTGGATTTCGCTCCACTCACCGAAAACGACACCAGTGTTTCCGTTGATAAAAGCTTTCGCAGATTCGCCGAAATTGATTCCTTCCAGCTCACCTTTCACGTAAACCTTTACAGGTGTAGATTTTGTACTATTTTGAATAAATGAAATAATTTCATTTGCGTCCATCATTTTCATATGTATAGTCCTCCTCCTGATTTTCTACCTCATTACTGTATCAAAGGAAAGATACAAAGACAAGAAAAAAAGGAACAGCCGTTTTAGCAGTTCCCAGTTAGTGATCAGACAGCGCACCCGCTTTTCTTTGCGAATTGTCTCCCGAAGTTTATTAATTCTTCCTCTTCTTCACCTTCTGGATTATTTTCGATTTTTACCGAAGGCAGCACAATGTCTCCACCGCGTTCTTTTATTTTTGCCTCTAGCGTATCAACCGCTCCGCAGAAAAATTCATATGCTGTATCACCGGAACCGAATACAGCGCATGTTTTGCCGGAAAAATCAATCTCATCCATGTCTTCAGCCAAATCTAAAAATTCATCAGGCAGATCTCCGTCTCCCCATGTGTAGGTTCCCATTATGATATGGTCATAATCGGTAAACAGCTGGGCATCATCAATATCCATTGCTTCGAAACGGTCTACTTCTGCTTCCGCCTCCTGAAGCCCCTTTTCAATCAAATCTGCCATAGCTTCAGTGTTGCCTGACATTGTTGCATAAACGAGCAAAATCTTCGCCAATTCCTTGTTCCTCCTCTAATGAATCATTGCTGAAACTTCGTACGGCTGGACAAATTTACATTCATACAAGCCTGCGCAAAAGAAATTCTCTTTCTGATTGGCCACTCTCCACCCATGCCCCTTAATGGTATCGAACCATTTTAACGATCGGGCTTCGAGATCAGCCTGGTAAATTCTCGAAAAACCATTTTCATCTTGTGTTGTAGTGACATATATAATGCCATCATCCTCTGAAAGATCAAGAAATGATTCTTCTATTCTGATCATGCTGGATTGAATGATGAATTCTTCACCATTCAAAAGATTCCGTACAGTGACAGCACCGTGCTTTCCTTTCACAGAACCCATCGCCGCCACCAGCCAATTTTCATTGAACACGAGCATGGATGCCGTCATCCGGTTTTTTTCTTTTTTGACAATTTGGACATTGTCACGCTTAATGTCGTAAGCCCAAATGCCGCCAAAATATTCGTGTATTTGCGTGCCGATAAAAAGATTGCCCCCGTGAAGGCATAGCGACCGGATAACAGGGGGATTATGAAATTCGGCAAAAGGTTTGGCTACGCGCCATGAGACACCAAAATCATCCGATACATAAATACAATGCTTACCGTGGGCGCAGACAAACCCGTTGTTTCTGCCGGTAATCGCCCACACTGTTGCATTTGTCGGAAAGCTCGACATCGTCCAGGTTTTCCCTTCATCAGCCGAACGAATGACTGTTCCCTTTTCACCGACGCCAAATAAGTAAGGCCCTATGTAGCTGATACAGTGTATCTTACTTTTCAAACGAAAAAGCTTTCTCCAGCCCTGCTCTAAAGAATAATGAAAAATGCCTTCTCTTTGTACCGCCACAAAATATCCAGAAAACGCCGATGCCGTAACAGCAGTTGCTCCTTTATGAAACATGGCTTTTTTCCTTGTTCATATAATCTGCCCATGCAAGAAAACCTCTCGCAAACGCTCGGCAGCTTTCCACATCTTCATCTGTTTCAGGCACTAATTCAATTTTTAGTGTTTCCTGGTAAACAGCAGCTCCCGCCTCTTGCAGCATGGCATTGAACAAATTCACCGCTTCGCAAAATTTTGGATAAGAATAATCGCCAGACCCGAAGCAGGCTGTTTTTAAACCATTAAGCTGAAGCTGTTTGACCTCTTCGAAAAAATCCTCCGCTTCGTAGGGCAAATCGCCGTCCCCCCACGTATAGGTGCCAATCAGTACATAATCATAGGAGGTTAAACAAGACGCATCCGCATCGTCTATCTCGACACAATCGATATCCAACGCATATTCCTGAAGCGTATCTTTTATTATGAAGGCAATGTCTTCTGTATTTCCTGACATGCTGGCATATGTAATCAAGGCTTTAGCCATGTTATCACCCCATTAATTGATAATGATTTTCAATATCATATGTATCACTTTAAATGATAATGATTTTCATTGTCAACAGATAAATAAAAAAAAAGACAGCACCTCGCTGTCTTTAAAATGGATTTTCCTGATCCAGCATATCCTTTATCACTTGTACAAAAGCTTGAACTTGTTTCAGTTCAAAGGCAGGCTCATAGCCTAATAACCATGTATCCCGACCGATCGGATGCCCTTTCATGTCTAAAAGAGGCATTTTATTCACTTTATCTTCATTTTGAAGGGTAACAGACGGCAAAATAGCATAACCGATTCCGTGCAGCGCCATCTGTTTGCACGTTTCAATCTGATCAACCAATATCGTCTGTTTCGGCGACGTTTTAAATTTTTGATGCCACCAGTGCTGAATTTCCTGAAAATAAGTGCTGTCACTTTTAAACTGGATAAACGGCCGTTCTGTATGGGCAATATCTTCGATGCAGGAAATTTCAGTATCCACTAAATACAGATGATCTGTCATTAAGTAATCTTTGCGCCCCTTCCACTCAGGGTTGCCTCTTATAATGCCGATATGAACCTGATCCTCATACAAGCTTTTCAGCATTTCGCTGCTCCACCCGGTTATGAGCGAGATCTTTGCATTCGGATACTTTTCCACATACGTCTTCAGGACTTTAGGGAGCCAATGCTGACCGATTATGGAGGCGACGGCAAGCTTCAATGTGCCGTGAATTTCACCTTCAAGCTCGTCAATATTTTCTCTTATTCTTTCCTGCTCTAATGTCACATCATTCGCAAACTGAATGATTTTCTCACCGGCGGGCGTTACCGTTAATCCTTTTTGTGATCTTAAAAAGATTTTTGTTCCCCACGCCTTTTCAATGGTTTGTAAGCGCTGAGATAAAGCCGGCTGAGATACAAAAAGCCGTTCTGCCGCCTTTCTCATATTTAATTCCTCAGCTAAAACTACGAGCATATGAAGCTCTTGAAGCTGCATGTCGTCCTCCTTTTTGTTATCAATAAGTTTTTCTTATCTCCCATTCTAATAAAATCTTAGTTTCTTATTCAAGCCCTATTCTCGTTTAAATTATGTATGCGCTTTCTTTTTTTCGCTCTGGCTATATAATAAAAATAGGCCGTACAGCCTACTTATTCAACGAGCGTATATGCTTATTCAATTCCTTTAAAACGACTCTTCTCGTAAAAATCCCTTCAAATACCTGCTCGTCATTTTCAACACAGACAAATCCGTTATTAATGACCATGCCGAATCCCTTCATAATCGGATCATTGATATGAAGGCGCGGAATGTCGGTCAGCATGACTTCCTCAACAGTGATTTGGTCAAGCTTTTCAAACTCAATTCGCTCAAGTCCAAAAATACTGTTCATGATCATATTTGTCCCGATTAAGCCATGTAAACGATAGGAAGGATCCAGAACCGGGATGGCTGTGTATCCGGTTTTTGTCAATACTAATAATGCGTGCTCAAGGTTATTTCCGACTTGCACGTGCGCTACTTTGTCCGCCTCAATCATAAATTGTCCGACTGTTGCCTCAAGAAGTTGATCTGATTGTAAGCTTATCATGTTTTCGACCCCTTTTCATTTTCATCATCAATACATTCCCTATATTGCAATAATATAAACTTTATCAGTATTTGTCGAAAAGTTTCCTTTCAATAAAAAAGATACTCTTTGTGGAGTATCAATTATAGGGTGTCCCATTAATTTTCAAATCGAAATCGGTCGTATAGCGTTACAAGTTTTTTGTAGGTGGTTCCGTCAACGTTTTTGGTCCCTGTCTCTATATCGTTGATCTCACTGCTTAATAGCTCGATGGCATACTCATGGTTGATCAGGATATTCAGCAGAAGTTTTTGTTCTTCTTCTGTAAATCGTTCACCGATAAGACTCATTCGCAATCAGGCCCCCTGTTTTATACTGAATACCTCTGAAAGCAAGACAACTTACTTTCAGCTCTACCGCTAGAATAAGTAATCAGATAACAAACGTCAACCGCATAATTCGACATTTACCTTGGCTTTTTCAGCCAAATTATTTTGTGAAACGATTTGCATAGCTGAAGGCAGTGTATGAATCCGGCTTTATTTTGGCCTCAATCCCCATGGAGGTAATACGTCCAGTCATTTCTTGGATCAGATCTTTTGTAAGCCCTTTTTTCCCAATATCCAAGTGAACTTCAAAGGTAAGATCCGCCCCCTCACCGGTAAAGGGCAGGAGCAGATCGGTAATATCCATTAAGTGTCCATCAAGAATATGAGCGGCCGTTTCTTGGCTGTACGCCGTTTCTAACGAAATCTTCTCCCGAAGGCTATGTATGGGTCTGTCGACTGTATGATTTTTCAAGCAGCCCCAAGCTCCCTTGCCTGTACGATGCAAATGCAATGCGGTAATAAACTTTGTGTAATCGCGGTAAACCTGTGAATCGGTTCCGATCGATAACACATAAGAAGAACGGGGGTCCTTTTGAACAAAGGCTTTAAGCCGTTCCATCACATCTTGAAAGGTCATCTGTGCTTCTGAAAGATTATAAAACAGAAAAGAATCAGCCATCACGACACTCCTTTTCAAGGATTTCAACCATGAAACAAGTATGTTCCTTACCGTTTATTTCGATTACTTTTGCAAAGGCGGAAGCTTGTTCCCCCTATTTCAGGAATCTTACTGAAGAAGTTCAAAGATTTCGATGGAAACCATGTCGATATTATCAAACGGATATGTGTTAGGTTTTTCACCTTTTTGGAAAACCGTCAGTTCAAACGTTTGATTTTTTTCGAAATATTTAACACTGCATATTTTCTCACCATTCACTTCGAAATAACGCTGCATTGGCTCGTTAGCCGCTTCCGCTGTTTCTTGCAGACTTTGCAGCCGTGTGATGATACCCATTAATTGTGACATTCTAAAAAAAGACTCCTTTCAAAAAGCAACTTCAAATCAACAAGTATTTATTATAATACAAGTTCTATTGAGCATCATACCATAAAGTCGGACAGGATGGCATTTTCACTGCTGAATTTAAGCAAAGAAAAAAAGTGAAAAAAACTATTTTTCTTTAGTTTGAGGCTTTTTTTGAATGTCATGCACACAATTATAATTTTTTTCGAATCTTTGGCAGCATTAAGAATGCCTTTTTGCAATTTTGTCAAAACCTTCTTTTGAATTTTATGGTGAAGTCCCGCGTGGCCATAATCAATGGGAGTCATGCTGGATAGAGGTAAACAACGGAACTGAAATAAATAATCATTTCAGAACGAATTTTCCTCCTTACCCGTGCAGCAGTGTCAGGGGTGTTCGGCACTGAATGTTTCTCCCCGTGTTAAACGTTTACCACTAGTTAGGTTTATTGTTTCATTGGATTGTCCTATGCTTTGACAAATAAAAAACTTGGCGGGGGTAGCGCCAAGTTTTTTCGGATCTTGATCTGATAGAGGGGTTGGGGAACAGAGAGTAGCTTCTCTCTATAATTAAATGATAATGATTCTCAGTATCAATGTCAATCGTTTTTTGATATTTTTTCATTTCATAAAAAAAAACGGCCTTTCAGCCGTTAAATCAGTCCGTCCTGCTCATATAAATAAGAATAAGGCAAGTCTATAAATAAATACATCTGATCATCCATCGGATATGAAAACGTTCTGATCATTTCACCTGTTTCCAAATCACTGTACAGATCACTGAAAAAACCTTTTCTGAGATTTCTCATTCTCATAATGTTCTCCAGAAAATAAGGGCGCCAGCTCCAGTTCTTTTCCGCATATTCCGGCTGATAAATCCATTCTCCGTCTTGCTTAAACACATTTCCCGTCAGCTGATCGCCTTCTTCATCACACATGTAAATCCTGAAGCTGCAATCTGTCAGCTCTTCAGCCAGCTTTTTAATAAAGTCATCATCAGAAGACAGATTGTTTTTTCTCAAAGAGGTCACATCCTGATGCACTCGTTTGTAAAACTGTTCAGAGTGCTCATAGACGGTCTCCAGTTTCTTTTTCTCATGTGTGATAAATTGGTGAAATTCAGTTTTAAGTCTTTGTTTCAATACATCTCTCTCTAGAAACGTTTCAGATGGAGACACTAAGTAATAGCCCTGAAAATAGCGGCCTCCGTTTCTCCAGGCGTACTGAAGCTGGAAGTTCGCCTCAATGTCTTCATACAGCAGCGCCGCACCGATTTTTCTTGCTAATAAAGAGATGCTGTACAGCACATGCTCATATGACGGTGACGGCTGTGACACTTTCAGCGCCTGCAAATCGATTTTTAACAGATCTGGTGAGAGCAGCGCGATTCTGTCCAAGTTGCTGCTTTCTTTTCCGATGTTGTCAACTGCGATTTTAATTCCGTATGTACGATAGTATGCAAGCATATGGTAGAGCTGCTCAATATCCCCTTCAAAATTGTGCTCTGTAATTTCAAGCACAAAACGGTGGAGTTCAATTCCCTTCGCTTCATATTCTTTCAGAAGCTCCAGAAAGCTTTCACCATGATCCAGCATCAGCAGATTGGCATCCTGATTCATAAAAATCAGCAGATCAGAATCCGCCTCTAAAAAGCGGTCAAGAGCCTGGCGGATAATTCTGTTATCAACCTCTAATTTATATTCTTCGGGTATCCCCGCATCTAAAAAGAAGGGCCCGAGACTTTGGATTTCTGAATCTGCCAAAATTCGTCCAAGCACCTCATATCCGACGACCTTCTGCTCCTCGGCACTAAAAATCGCCTGGTAATATGGAAGGACATCATCAATGTTCGTTAAAATATCAAGTGGATCCAACATGTTATCACCTGCTTCTCTATCTTTGTCTGATTATACCACATTGAATCCAAAGATTAATATTCTTTAAAACGGATAAGGATTCAGCCATTGCCCTCCGTCCATTGTGATACAATCCCCGTTTATATAGGATGCTTCATCAGAAAGCAAAAACGCTGCCAAAGCGGCGATTTCCTCCGGTGTGCCCAATCGGCCGAGCGGCACACTGTTCATCGTGCGGGCCATCGCTTTTTCCGATTCAAATAGCTTCTCCGCACCACCTGTTCGTTCAATCGGTCCGGGGGCTATCGCGTTTGTGCGAATGCCGTATTTGCTCCCCCATTCAACGGCCAGCGTTCTTGTCAATGACAATACCCCCGCTTTGGCTGCAGCGGAATGAACGACCCCCGCTCCCGCTCCCCAAGCGTACGTGGCTGCCATATTTAAAATGACACCCTGCTGCTTCTGGTCAATCCAATGCCTTGCCGCTGCCTGGCTGCAAAAAAATGTGCCGTTTAAAACAATCTCAATAACGGCTTTCCATCCATTGGGCGTCAGCTTTTCTGCCGGACAAATAAAGTTTCCGGCCGCGTTGTTAATCAGCGCGTCAAGCCGGCCAAAGGCTTTTATCGCTTCTTTAATCATGTCTGAAGCGGCGGAATCGGAACGGACATCCATTTGAAAACAAGCGACCTGTCCCTCAAAGGTCTGAATTTCTTTTTTTGTTTCCTCAAGTGCCTCATGGTTCCTCCCTGTCACCATAACGTGCCACCCTAATTCAGCCTGTTTTTTTGCCATCGCTTTTCCCATGCCGCTTGACCCTCCGGTAATAATTACCGCCTTTTTTTCCATGTTTATCCCTCCAGTTGTGAATGAGTATTCATTCAATAATATTCTATCATTATATCCCTGCCTCTGTCAGCACATGCTCATATGAGATTTTTATCAGATATAGATGATATAATAGAAAAACTCTATTAAAGGTTGGTTTGAAATGAAAAAGATGTCCAGAAGACAATTTCTAAAAGGAATGTTCGGCGCTCTTGCTGCCGGGGCTTTAACGGCCGGCGGGGGATATGGCTATGCCAGGTATCTCGAGCCGCATATGATCGAGACAACCGAACACACAATAAAAAGCTCTCTCATCCCGCACGGATTTGACGGTTTTAAAATCGTGCAGTTCAGCGATGCACACTTGAGTGATTACTTTACTCTCGAAGATTTAAAAACTGTCATTCTTACAATTAATGAATCTAAACCTGATCTCATTGTTTTTACAGGTGATATTATTGATAATCCTGATACGTACCAGCACCACCAGGCAGTCATTCCATTATTGAGAAAGCTTAATGCTCCATTCGGCAAGCTTTGTATTTACGGCAATCATGATCACGGAGGCTATGGAACTGCCGTTTACAAAAGCCTGATGACGGCCGGAGGTTTCACGGTATATCGCAATGGCTATCAAACATTGTCACTCGCAGATGGCAGCAAAATCGAGATTGCTTCGCTTGATGACTTAATGCTGGGAAACCCAGATTATGAAGGCACCCTTTCAAGGCTGAGCGACAGGCTTTTTTCCATTCTTCTCGTCCATGAACCTGATGCAGCCTTGAAAACAACAGATTATCCCGTGAACCTTCAGCTTTCCGGTCATACACACGGTGGCCAGATTCAGTTGCCTTTTTACGGACCGATTATTACGCCTCCATATGGAAAAGTCTACACAGAGGGAATGTATCAAATGGGCAGCACTCATATTTACGTAAACCGAGGCCTCGGGATGACCAGGCTGCCTTTGCGGTTTCTGGCCAAGCCTGAAATCACTGTCTTCACCTTAAAAAGCACAAATTAATGTAGCAGGATGGGCTCCTCATCAATACTTATAAGTAAAAAAGGAGGATGAGGAAACTGCTTACGTACCAGGTGAAGCAAGGTGATACACTGAACAGCATCGCGGCTGATTTCAGAATCAGCACGGCTGCATTACTCCAGGCTAATCCGTCACTGCAGGCAGGGCTCACTGCGGGACAGTCCATAGTCATCCCCGGACTGCCGGACCCTTATACAATTCCGTATCATATCGCAGTCTCAATCGGAGCGAAGACCCTTACGCTGTTCCTAAATAATCGGGTAATGAAAACCTATCCCATCGCCGTTGGTAAAATACTAACGCAAACGCCTACTGGCGAGTTTTACATTATTAACCGCCAGCGCAATCCCGGCGGCCCATTTGGCGCTTATTGGCTGAGCCTTTCAAAGCAGCACTACGGAATACATGGGACGAATAATCCCGCTTCGATTGGTAAGGCTGTTTCTAAAGGCTGCATTCGCATGCATAACAAAGACGTGATCGAACTTGCTTCAATTGTGCCAAACGGAACAAGAGTCACGATTAATCGGTAATGTTTTCTTATTTGTTTCAAAAACAGGCGGTTTATAATATGATAAAGTGGGACCTTTAGGGTAAGGAGCGTTTTTATGGATATATTTAAAAATCGTAATTTTGTTCGTCTATTTTTCGCAGCACTCGCTTCTCAAATGGGCACGACAGTAGGCAACATGGCCTTTGCTTTTTTTTTGCTAGACCGATTCAGCAACCAGCCTTCATATACGACCTTGGCGGAGCTGATGTATTCTCTTCCGACCATATTTGTATTTCTGATCGTAGGAGTCGTCGCGGACCGGTTTGACAGAAAAAAGGTGGCAGAAAATTGTGATTGGATCAGAGCAGGCCTGACTGTCGTGCTTTTTTTCACTTTATTTACCGGCAATATTCCTCTTGTTTTTTGTATCTTATTTATCAGAAGCGCTGTAACAAAGTTTTTCTTTCCGGCAGAAAACAGTTTGGTACAAGCCATTCTGCCGAAGGAGCATTATGCGAAAGCGGCAGGGCTTAATCAGATGCTTTTTAGCATTTTTATGGTGTTTGGAGTCGGTATAGGCGCGTTTATGTACAACACAATCGGTATTGAAGGCGCCATTATTCTTGATTTTGTCAGCTTTATCATTTCTGGGCTGCTGATCCGCAGCTGCCGGATTCCAAAAGAAGCCCGACAGCCAAACGGTGCATTCAGCTGGAGAAAGACTTCTGTTAAGGATTCAATAAATGACTTTAGAGAAGGCATCCTCTATATTTTAAAAAACAAATTGCTGGCATCTCTTATTTTTGGCTTCTTCATTTTTGGATTTGTCAACGGAGGATTCGCCGTATTGCCGATGTTTACAATGAAATATGGATTGGCGCCTGACCGTTATGAGTGGCATACGTCTGTATTTACGATCGCACTCGGGTTTGGGCTGCTGGCAGGCAGCGTAATCGGCACGATCATCTCTAAAAAAGTGAAGCCGCACTTTTTAATGTCGATACCGATTTTCATTGCAGGTTTGCTGATCTTCGTCCTCGGCTACACCAATATTTTATGGGTGTATTACGCGGCAGCTTTTGCACTGGGAATGTGCATCGGACCGATCAACATTGCAATCGGAGGGTGGATGCCAAAAATTGTTCATCCAAAACTGATGGGACGTGTAAGCGGCATGCAGGACCCTTTTATGATGTTTGCACAGTCTTTGACACTTGGCTTAGTCGCGCTGTTATTCCCTAAGTTTGTTTCAAACATTGATTATCTTTATTACGGCATGGGTGTTATTATCCTGCTCGTTTTTATTTTTTATTTTATTGCACTGCCTAAATACAGTGCTCAGGCTGTGGAAGTGAATGTTCAGGAAGCATTTCAAGAACAGCCGAAAAAGAAGGCAAGATCTGTATAATGCAGGTTAAAAATGCGCTTTTTTTCTTAGAAAAAAGCGCATTTTTACATTCAATATTTGCATTTCAACTTTAAAAAAGTATAATCTAAACATATAGAAATTGATAAGAGCAAAGGAGAGAAATAATGGACGACCATGCATATGCGAAAGATCTGCAGCCAACCGTAGAAAATCTTTCAAAAGCAGTTTACACTGTGAACCGCCATGCAAAAACCGCCCCCAACCCTAAATACCTATATCTGCTGAAAAAACGGGCTTTGCAAAAGCTTGTCAAAGAAGGTAAAGGAAAGAAAATAGGGCTTCATTTTTCAAAAAATCCAAGGTTCAGCCAACAGCAATCGGACGTGCTTATCTCAATCGGAGACTACTATTTTCACATGCCTCCAACTAAAGAAGACTTCGAACATCTTCCGCATTTAGGTACACTTAATCAATCGTACCGAAATCCTAAAGCTCAAATGTCTTTAACAAAAGCGAAACACCTATTGCAAGAATATGTCGGCATGAAAGAAAAGCCGCTAGTGCCAAATCGCCAGCAGCCAGCTTACCATAAACCGGTCTTTAAAAAACTTGGCGAGAGTTACTTTTAAAATAAAAACAGCCGTGCCTCTTTCTGGCAACGGCTGTTTTTATTTATTCAATAACATACGTATCCACTTTTTTAATCAAATCACTGATCTCAGGCTTGCTGATTTGCTCATCTGCGCCTACAACTTCGCCGCGGTGACGCAGATCATCCGTAATTAACGATGAGAAAATCATAACCGGCACATCTGAGCTTTTCGGATTTTCTTTCAGCAGCTTTGTGAGCCTGTGTCCGTCCATTTTTGGCATTTCAATATCAGTGATGATCATATCAATCTGTTCTGATAAATCAGTTTCGTTTTCAGCAAGGTTCATAATGTATTCATATGCTTCTTTTCCATTTTCAAACGAAGCGATATTGTTGTACCCTGCTTCTTTTAATTCATCCTGCAAGAGGCGCATCAAAAGCGGTGAGTCCTCTACAATGATAAGCTTTTTATCAGTTCTTCTTTCATCGAAGCCCTCGGTATGCATATTATACGTGTCAACACCTGAATCTGATTCAATGTCATAAATAATTTTTTCATAGTCAGGCAAAAAGATCATCAGGTCTTCGAGCTTAATAATCCCGGTAAGGTGCCGCTCCATTCCTTGATTTAACGATGTCGGCTTTTCAATCGCTTCCCAGGATACTCTGTGAATTTGAGAAACAGAGCCGACATGAAAAACAATTTTCCGTTTATTAAATTCAGTCACGATATATTTCTCATCTTTTGATCCTTCAGGCTCTACTCCAAAAAATGAGAAGAGACTGATCACAGGGAGGATTTCTCCTCTGAGTTTAATCATTCCTTCTACATGCTGATGGGAGTGAGGCACTGATGTCACCTCGACAGGCTGAATAATTTCTCTTACCTTCATGACGTTAATTCCGAAAGCATTTTCACCGACGCCAAACTTCACAATTTCTAATTCATTTGTACCAGAATCCAATAAAATTTCGTATTGTTGTAACGACAATTCAATCCCTCGCTATTCGCATTCAGTATTGTACTGTATATATCGGCGTAATTTGTAAAAAGTGAATGGCAGCTCTTCAAAATCGAATTCCGAAGGCAACAAGCCGCGTTCCTCAAAAAAGAAACTTTTTTCCTAATAACCATTGACTTTCCAACTAACAGTGATAAAATAGTCAAGGATTTTTCCAAAGAAGGGTGTAAATAATGGGTACCTTAGTAATATTTAAAGAAAACGAAATGACTGTTTTAGAGGATATCAGTGAAGAAACTTACCTGAATATGAAGAAAGAATCAGCTGACCTTCAAGAAGAGCATCCTCAGTATCTGATTTGGCACGAAGACCTTCATTTTGATTATGGCTATTAATGAAATTGGCACATATAAACAATAATAGAACATGATACAATAAAGACAATCAAATCGCTGGTTGTCTTCTTTTTTTCTGAAAAGAAAGGTATGTTTAGAAAAAAGGCGCATACAATCGAAATATATCAGTTAAAAAGGTGACAAATGATCAGCTAGTGGTAAAATAGGATAAACTCATTATATTTGTTAAGGTGATGAATTATGGAACATTTGCTGAATCCGAAAGCAAGAGAGATCGAAATTTCAGGAATACGCAAATTCTCGAATCTTGTAGCCCAACACGAAGACGTCATTTCACTTACAATCGGCCAGCCTGATTTTTTCACACCGCATCATGTGAAAGCTTCCGCAAAAAAAGCCATTGATGAAAACGTGACGTCATATACTCCGAATGCCGGCTACCTGGAGCTGAGACAAGCTGTGCAGCTTTATATGAAGAAAAAAGCGGATTTCAACTATGATGCTGAATCTGAAATTATCATCACAACAGGCGCAAGCCAAGCCATTGATGCTGCATTCCGGACGATTTTATCTCCCGGTGATGAAGTCATTATGCCAGGGCCTATTTATCCAGGCTATGAACCTATTATCAATTTGTGCGGGGCCAAGCCTGTCATTGTTGATACTACGTCACACGGCTTTAAGCTTACCGCCCGGCTGATTGAAGATGCTCTGACACCCAACACCAAGTGTGTCGTGCTTCCTTATCCGTCAAATCCTACCGGCGTGACTTTATCTGAAGAAGAACTGAAAAGCATCGCAGCCCTTTTAAAAGGCAGAAATGTCTTCGTATTGTCTGATGAAATATACAGTGAATTAACATATGACAGACCGCATTACTCCATCGCAAACCATTTGCGGGATCAAACAATTGTCATTAACGGCTTGTCAAAATCACACAGCATGACCGGTTGGAGAATTGGATTTTTATTCGCACCGAAAGACATTGCAAAGCACATTTTAAAGGTTCATCAATACAATGTGTCGTGCGCCTCATCCATTTCTCAAAAAGCCGCGCTTGAAGCTGTCACAAACGGCTTTGACGATGCATTGATTATGAGAGAACAATACAAAAAACGTCTGGACTATGTTTATGACCGTCTTGTTTCCATGGGACTTGACGTAGTTAAACCGTCCGGTGCGTTTTATATCTTCCCTTCTATTAAATCATTTGGAATGACTTCATTTGATTTTAGTATGGCTCTTTTGGAAGACGCTGGTGTGGCACTCGTGCCGGGCAGCTCGTTCTCAACATATGGTGAAGGATATGTAAGATTGTCTTTTGCGTACTCGCTGGACACACTGAGAGAAGGCCTGGACCGTTTAGAATTATTTGTATTAAAAAAACGTGAAGCAATGCAGACGATAAACAACGGCGTTTAAGCCGTTGTTTTATTTTTTTGGAAATGAAATTTTAAACGCTGTGCCTTTTTCAGGATGGCTGTCCACATGTATAACTCCCTGATGGTTTTCAATGATATTAAATGTCACCATTAATCCAAGCCCCGTACCTTTTTCTTTTGTTGTTAAGAATGGCTCTCCAATCCGGTTTAGTACCTTTTCAGGTATACCTTCCCCTTCGTCTTTGACAGTAACATGAACAGAATGCTCATCTTCGGTTATGATAATGTCTACTGTTCCCCCATCAGGCATTGATTCAACTGCATTTTTGATTAAATTAATGAATACCTGCTTTAATTGGTTTTGATCCCCGTTTATATAAATGCTGTCTTTTTCATAACTTGTTCTGATAAAAATGCCATTTAAATTCGCCTGCGTTTCTAACAGGGCTGAAACCTCACCAATTAATTTTTTCAAGTTCAAATATTCTTTGACAGCATTTTGCTGAGGTTTCGCCAGCATGAGCAATTCACTGAGTATTAATTCGATACGGCTGAGTTCAGAAAACACAATATCAAAGTAATGTTCGTTGCCTTCCATTGTCGGTTTCATCAGCTGTAAAAATCCTTTGATCGCTGTAAGAGGGTTGCGGATCTCATGGGCGATTCCCGCCGCGAGCTGCCCTGCAATTGATAATTTTTCCGATTTCAGCATCAATTCTTCTGTTTGTTTTCTCTCTGAAATGTCCCGAAGAATGACCTGGACGGCCGCTTCACCAAAAAAGGTCGTCGGAATGCAGACCATCTCCGTATAGATGACCCTGTTCTGAAAGGTGAACCAGGATTGCTTGACAATTTCAGATTCTGTTTTTTGCTCGGCGATATTTTGGATTCTCTCTTTTACATCCTCGTGATCGCAAGGATGCAGCTGATCGTATATGTTTTTGCCAATTAAGTCCTCATAGGTAGCCGCTTCAAACAGGGAAATTCCCGATTCATTCATAAACACCCATTTTCCATTGTGAATCACCGCAATGGTATCAATGGAATTTTGAATCAGCAGCTGATATCGTTCACGGCTTTTTTGCAGGATGGTTTGGAATTTTTTCCTTGAAGAGATATCGATCAGCAGCAGCAGCTCAGCCTGCTGGTTTTTGTAGACGGTCGGGGATGCTTTCACTTCTAAATGAACAGGTGTGCCATCAAGCCTTTTCCACGTCTGTTCAATCATTCCGACTTCCATTCCTTTTTGCATTCGTATAATCCTGTTTTTCACGATATCATGATATTCTTCTTCAATAAATTCATAGGACCATTTTCCAATAATAGCATCCTTGCTTTTTGCTCCCAGCATTGAAAGCATCGCGCTGTTTACATAGACGATCTTGCCTTTGACACTGATGCATAGCGGACTCGGGAGATTTTCAACCAACCGTTCATAATCATCCGTTATATATGTAGTCGATTCCGGGCTTGCAGGTTCGATTTCATGTTTTTCGCAGTTTAGGGATTGATGGCCTGTTTCTTCTTCAAGAACCTTCATTTTCAAAATGATTTCCCGTTCTGTCCGCTCAGCTCTTGTCGTAACAATTTCTACCGCAGCCTCCACCCACACAATCGTATGATCTTTTTTAATAAAACGAAAGGTGCACGGCATCAGATGATGTTCATTATAAAAATAGCTTTCAACTAAAAATTGGTCTTCCTCATGCAGAAACGTTTTGAGGAATGATCCGATCATCTCTCCTTGGAGATAGCCCAAATGCAGTTTGGAGTTGGCAGATATATAAATGATGCGTCCATTCGAGGCCAAGACTGCATGAATATCGTTTTTTGTTTGAAATGGTTTAACATGCTGCGTATCCTGTTCCACAGAATCCCTCCTTTGCATGATCATCGTGTTTCGACATATACAGATTGACTTTTACCTAGTATGATTCGCTAGAAAATGAGTATTCTCCTTCTATTCTTATGGTGAACGTCAATTTTTGAATAAAAGAAAGGGCACACAATCTTTTCGTTGTGCACCCTGTTTTTTATTTTTTACTGTGTTTTTTTTCGAGCTCTGCGTAGGCGTGTATAGCTCTTTTGGCAATGAGTTTGTTGATCGGGTCGTGGTCGTTCGCTACAGAAGGGACAACAACACTGAATGCTACTTTTGGATTTTTTGATGGATAATAGCCGACAAATGTTAGATTGTACGTGCTTTTTCCCCACCAATTACGATTTGTTCCGTAATAAAATGTTTGAGCAGTTCCTGTTTTTCCGGAAACATCCTCTGCAAACGTATTTCTAGCTGTTCCCGAAGTGGTAACTAGCTTCATTCCAGTCTTCACCTGCTGAATGTCACTTTCTGAGTTGTTAATTTTGTTGAGAATGTTTGGCTTTCTTTGCTCAATGGTCTTCCCAAGGCCTTCTTTTTTGCTGGGCTCATGAACACTTGTAACAATTCTTGGCTGAATGCGGTACCCCCCATTGGCAATTGATGAGATGTACTGAGCCATTTGAAGCGGTGTATATGTATCGTATTGTCCAATGGCCAAGTCTAAAATTAACCCTCCTACCGCATCAGGTGTAGTTTGCATACCGGCTGATTCCTGCGGCAGATCGATACCTGTCTTTACTCCCAGGCCAAATTGGCTGTAGTAATTTCTCATTTTGTTTAAATCCTTCTGGTCAGCAGGAAGAGGTCCATGCGGCTTGTATGTGACACCGGCAATGTGCATGGCGACATTAAACATGTATACGTTTGAGCTTTTTTGCAATGCCGTTAATTCATTAATAGTTCCCATATTCATATAGGACTTCTTAGGCTTATTACCGTTTCCTGCAAAATACAGTGGCATGTCAACAAAATATTTATAATGCGGGATCCCGTCCTGATAGCCGGCTAGCACGGTGGCCCCCTTTACTGCTGATCCCATTTCATATTGGGTGGTAAATGCCCCTATCGCATAATCTTCAATTTTGTTGGTTTTTAAATCTATCTTTTTCCCTGCCATCGATAAAATATCGCCGTTATTCGAGTCCATCATCACGGCAAAGGCTCTGTCAAGCATGTAATTTCCGCGTGCACGGCTGTTTCTTACTTCTTCTTCAATGATCTTTTCTACCTTTGCCTGAAGCTCCATGTCAAAAGCAAGCTGAAGATCGTATCCCCTGCTGCCTTTATCAATGGTTTTTTGGCTGACGACATTTCCTTTATTATCTTCTACGTATTCCACTTTTTCTTTATGCGAATTTAAATATTCTTCATATTGATACTCTAAATAACTTTTTCCCACCCTGTCATTATTCGCATAGCCTCTTGTTAAGTAGAAATCTTTCCGGTCGCTCAGCAGGCCCTGATCAGGTGTCGTGACGCCCCCGAAAACAGAATAAAGGGTTTTGTCATAAGGATATTTTCGTGTCCAATCGTTTACGATATCGATTCCCGGAAGTTCTTCTAAATGCTCAGAAACAATGGAAATTTCATCATATGTTAAGTCATTTTTTGGTCTTTGCGAGGAGTTTTTCTTCTCATCAAGCAGCGCTCCGTTTTTTCCATTGCTATTGCTCTTATTTGGATTCATTGCCTTTACGATTTGAGGTTCGTAAGCATTTCCGCTTGAAAACCTTGTATATATCGCAGCAGTTTCCATTTCTTCGTCATCTTGCTGAATAGCCTTTAATTCTTGATCCGGAACACGCTCTATTTGAAGCTTGTAAGCCTGGTCTCCTTTCAGATTGCTTTCTGATTCCTTAAGCAGAGCGGCGGCTTTTTTCGGATGAGCTGCGATCCAGTAATCACGAAGATCCCTTTCCTTCAAAAATTCAGTATCAATATGAATGAAAGAAGCAAGCCGCTTCGCTGTTTTGATTTTATCTTCTGTTTTTGTGCTAGATGTTGATACATACACAATTTCTGGAACGCTCTGGTTGTCGACAGCAACTTTCTGGTTTCTGTCGTACATCTTCCCGCGAGGCGCAGGATAGTAAGCTGTTTTTGCATTTGATTTCTCAGCGTCTTCTTCATGCTGTTCGCCTTCAACAATTTGAACAACCCCGAGCTTAAAAATTAATGCAGTGAATAGAACAAAGACAGCTAGGAAAAAAAGGTTCATTCTGATTGCTCTGTT
This sequence comes from Bacillus sp. GW821-FHT01G09, assembly GCF_059422205.1. Taxonomy (NCBI): domain Bacteria; kingdom Bacillati; phylum Bacillota; class Bacilli; order Caryophanales; family Bacillaceae; genus Bacillus; species Bacillus sp. GW821-FHT01G09. The sequence goes on along the minus strand of NZ_JBWKWL010000002.1, from coordinate 522,187 downwards.
TCCTTTGCTCTTTTTCTTTGGTTCACGTCCTATTTCAGTCACTTCTGGTTACCCCTCTCAAATCATTCAATATATTTACATATACTGAGATTAATTGTAACACCTTTGTAATAGTTGTTACAGCGAAAAGGAGTAAAAAAAGCTGTCAATATAAAAACACATTAAAATATAACTAACGGTTCAAAAAAAAGGAAGATATGTAACGGTACGATAAAATCATATATACCGCTGATTCCCTTATTCTTAGTGATTCAACGGATTTACTTTACGAAAATGACAATCTCTATTTGTCAAAGGAAAGTGCTGGAACCTTTATGACAAAAAAGCTATGTTATGATTTTTCTGTAGAAACAAACAACTCTAGGAGGTTACGAACTAATGAAGAAAGCATTTATTTTATCTGCTGCCGCTGCGGTTGGATTATTCACATTCGGGGGCGTACAGCAAGCATCAGCGAAAGAACTCTCCTGCCAGCCTGTGGTTACAGTAAAAACGGGGAACACAGTACAAAACATGTCACTTAACGATGCAGTGAAAAAACTGCATATTAACACAAATATCAAAACGTTAAACGCTGCAAACGAAAAAGAGATTAAGCAGCTTCTTCAAAAACATGCGAAGCAATCTAACGTGAAAGTTCAGGATGTTCAAAAGACAGAAACGGCAAAACCTGCACAAAAGACTACTGAAAAAGCAGCTGCTGATCAAAACACTGCTTCTAAAGCACCTGCAACTGCTGAAAAAACAAACACAACAACATCTGCACCTTCATCTGTAAGTGCATATGAGAAAAAAGTTGTTGAACTTACAAATGCAGAAAGACAAAAACAAGGATTAAAGCCGCTTCAAATTGATGAAACGTTAAGCAAATCTGCACGTGCAAAATCTCAGGATATGAAGGACAAAAACTACTTTGATCACCAAAGCCCAACATACGGCTCACCGTTTGATATGATGAAATCTTTCGGAATCAGCTACAAAACAGCAGGTGAAAACATTGCGAAGGGCCAAAAGACACCAGAAGAAGTAGTAAAAGCTTGGATGAACAGTGAAGGACACAGAAAAAACATTCTAAACCCTAACTTTACTCACATCGGTGTTGGCTACGTTGAGTCTGGAAGCATCTGGACACAACAATTCATCGGAAAATAATAAAAAAATTCCCTGTACGATACAGGTAATCTTCAGCTTGTAGAGAAAACCATGTTTTTTCTACAAGCTTTTTTGTTGTATTCATCTAAATGTATGGAGAAACAGAAAAAAGCTGCCAGACCCCCAGCCAAGCAAGGTTAAGTTAAGGCAGTCTTCTTCACCCAGCTGTGAGGGGAACTTGTTCACTAAATCCGTTTTTCTTTCACCTTCAATAGCAAAGCTGCTGCAATAGATTTATGCCATTGATAGATTTGACTTTTTATAATAAAGGAGAAATTTTTGAGTCAGGTTGAGCAACTTAGGGTTTCGCATGAGGTGCAAAGGAGCTCATTTCCCATTATTTAGTTAATTTTAATTTCCCTATTTTGTTACATTCTAATGCAAACCAAACTGTGCCATCATTATCGCATCCTATTCCATGAGGCTCAGCATGAGGTGTGTTGATTGTATATTCCTCAATTGTTTGATCACTTGTCAGCCTTCCGATTTTATTCCCCCCCCATTCGGTAAACCATAAATCAGATTTTACACCTGCAGCGATAGCGTGAGGTCGTGCATTTGGTGTAGGGATATCATATTCAGTTATTTCACCGGAAACCGTAATCTTACCTATCTTATTACCCATTATCTCTACAAACCAAAGTGCATCATCATGCCCTTTTGTAATGCCTACTGGTCCTGCTGCTGGTGTAGGAATTGGAAACTCCGTTAACTCACCTGATTCAGTTATTTTGCCGATAGCATTATTCTGGTTTTCAGTGAACCAAAGTGAGTGATCTGAACCCAACGTAATAAAAGAAGGGTACGATCCTTCATTAGGCAGTTCGTATTCATGAATTTTGCCCTCTGATGTCAATTTACCTATACGATTTCCATTTATCTCAGTAAACCAGATATCTCCGCCTGGACCTTCCGTAATCCCATATGGGGCTGAATGTTGATGCGGCAATGGATATTCTATAAATTGCCGTTTTGCTGTCAGTTTCCCTATCTTATTAGCCCTATTTTCTGTAAACCAAATATCACCTTTTGAAGACACCGTTAAACACATGACTCCAGCATCAGGTGTCGGAACAATATACTCTTGAATTTGGCCCGTCTTATCAAGACAGCTGATCTTGTTAGCTTTATGTTGAGTAAACCATACCTTTCCTTCGGGTGAAATGGCTATCCCGTATGGACCAGAATCAGAATGTAAAATATTTATTTCTTGCTGTTCAAGCTTCATATCAATACCCCATCAATAATAATCTACAAAAAAAGCCTCCTATACTCACTTTTCTGAGATAGGAGGCAATGCTAAATCGACTTCACTCCAAAGCCGCTTTAGTAATAAGAACATTACCCCATAATCCTATCTCAGAGAATAAATCAATAAACAAAACAAATAAGCCATTCAGATCATCAGAAAAATAGTCACTGATGTTGAATGTATAGGTTAAGCTATTGATTCTTTCTTAAAGCTAGAATTATAGAATCATGTTCTTATTTTCACCCTTTCGTTTTTCGTTAAGGCAACAGTAAAATACTGTCTCCTTTTTGTCAATTATTTAAAACAAGTGGTATTTTTCTCTTTTACGCACTTATAGTCCAAAAAAAGGCTGTCGAGATTTTCACGACAGCCTGATGGTTGCCTGCAGGATACAGGCAATCTTTTTTTATTTCACCCAAAGCTTATATATACTCTGTGTTCCGCTGTTTTCTTCACCTTGAGCAGCTAGCTTGTCATATAAGGATTTTGCGAGCGACAAGCCTGGCATTTCTTCCCCCATTAATTCTGCTTCCTCTAGTGCAATTCCCATATCCTTAATAAAATGCTTCACATAAAATCCCGGTTCAAAGTTGCCTTGCAGCATACGGGGAGCAAGATTTGACAATGACCAGCTTCCGGCTGCGCCCGTTGTGATGCTTTTCAGAACATTTTTCGGCTCTAGGCCTGATTTTTGGGCATAAGCCATCGCTTCAGCAACACCGATCATACCGGCTGCAATTGCAATCTGATTGCACATCTTGGTATGCTGTCCGCTTCCAGCCGGTCCTTGATACTGAATATTCTCTCCCATTAAAGAGAAAATCGGCATGCAGGCTTCAAAAGCTTCTTTTTCTCCACCGACCATAATCGCGAGTGTTCCGTTTTGTGCACCGACGTCTCCACCGGAAACAGGAGCGTCTAAAGCGAACAATGCTTTTTCTTTGGCCGCTTCAGCAATCTTCTTCGCAAGCGAAGGCTTAGATGTCGTCATATCAATAAGATATGCGCCTTCTTTTGCGTTTTCAATAATTCCATTGCTTCCGAAATACACTTCTTCAACATCACTGGGATAGCCGACCATTGTGATGATAACATCCGCTTCTTTCGAAAGATCTTTGACCGTATCTTTCCAGATCGCGCCTTTTTGAAGTATGCTTTCTGCTTTTTCTTTTGTCCGGGTGTACACCAAAACAGGGTGGCCGTCATTCAGAATATGTGATGCCATGCTTTTTCCCATTACTCCAAGACCGATAAAACCAATTGTTTTTTTCAAGGTCATTCCTCCCAGATGTTTCGTTTAGATTTTAGTTAAAATTTATCATTTTTCCTTCATTTTCTAGACTACCATATCTATTCATCTTATAAAATAAAAAATCCCCAAAACAAATGATGTTTGGGGATGTAATTGGATTACAATGTGAATTTTGCAATTGTGTTCATAAGCTCTTGGCTTGCATGTTTTAGTGTTTCCGTTGAGTGTTTGACTTTATCAAGGGTGACAAGCTGTTCATCGGTTGATGCGTTCACTTCCTCTGCTGCGGCAGCTGATTCCTGTGATATGGCTGAAATGCTTTGAATAGCTTCAGATATCGCAAGCTGTTCTTCACTCATTCTTTGAATTTCCGCGTAAATGTGATCAATACCTTGTACCAGTGACTGCATTTCTGCAGTTATCGTATTTAATACCTCTCCAGTTTCGTGAATGGCACTATTTTGTTCATCATTCATTCTGCTTGCCTCAACCATTGCGTGAGAGGCCTCTTTTGTCTCAAGCTGGATAAGCTTCACAGTTTCGCTGATATGCTTTGTAGAAAGGGCTGATTGCTCAGCTAACTTCCGCACTTCATCGGCTACGACGGCAAAACCGCGCCCGCTTTCTCCGGCTCTGGCTGCCTCAATACTGGCATTTAAGGCAAGCAAGTTGGTTTGATCAGATATGTTTGAAATCGCTGTAACGACTTCTTCAATATTCTTAGTTTGATTTTCCAAATCCAGCAGCATCGTTTCAACCTTTTTCGTTTCCATATTGGCTTCGTTTGATTTCATCAGCAGCTGGCCGAGCGCGTCAAGTCCTTTATAGCTTGCATCCTCGGACGATTTAGAGCGTTCTTTAATTCCACCTGCCTCCTCAGCGATTTGCCTGATTTTCGTTGACAAGCTTTCCGATTTTTCATTAATGGTTTCAACTTCAGAAGCCTGTTCCGATGCCCCTGCGGCTACTTCTTCAATCGCTTTTGCAATTTGTCCGCTTGTTTCATTTGTTTCGGCAGAGACAGCCGTTAATTGTTCAGAGGTGTCAGATACTTTCCCTGAAGAGAGTCTCACTTGCTCAACCATTTCCTTCATATTTTCAACCATCAGATTGAAGTCTCTTGTTAAAATACCGACTTCATCCTTGGATTTTGATTCCGCGCGCACTGTTAAATCGCCTGCGGAAACAGCTTTCGTTTTTGCGATCAGCTGTTGTATCGGACCGGTTATCGTTTTGGCCAGGAAGTAGCTGAGAATAATTGTTATGATAAGCGCAATCAATGATATCCAAAGATTTGCCCGATTCATTTTATCTGAAATCCACATTAATTGATCGGTATCAAACTGCGTTCCGACCTTCCAGCCCGTTTCGCCAATCGTTTGGTACACAACCATTTTTCCATTCACATCTTGTATCCCTTGTTTCTCGGATGCGATGGTTTGCAGTGTTTGATCCTTTGATATATTTTTTCCTTGATTTGACGGATGGGCTAACAGATTGCCGCTCGTATCAGCTAAAAAGGCAAATCCATTGTAAGGCACCTTTTGTTTATTGACCATACTCTGGATAGCAGAGAGTTTCAAGTCATAGCTGGCAACCCCTATCACTTTTTGCCCGTCTAAGATCGCTTTCGATGCAGTAACAATCATGTCTCCTGTCACGACATCTTTATAAGGTTCCGTCCAAACAACTTGATCCGGGGTTTCAGCTGCAAGCTTATACCATGGTCTTGATGTTGGATCATAATCCTCAGCGAAATCCGCTTTTGGATATGTAAACATTTCTTTTTTTGCGGTGCCTATGTAAGCCATCGCAACATAATCATCGTTTTCTTTGATTTGCTTAATGTCATCGTGAAACAGCCGAGAAGCTTCTTTACTTGGTTTAGTTACAAATGTATGCGTTAATTCCCCATTAGCCAATCTTGATAACGAAATGGCATAACTCTTTAATTGCAATGCAATATTTTGTTCAAGTGACTGCGTCACGTTTTGAGTTGTATTTTTCCCATCCTCTGTAATCATCGGTTTTAGCGTCAAATAAGAAGACAGCATTAAAAGAACAACTGTGACGATTAACATAATCGAAACAAAAACAGCAATCTTCATGTGAAGTTTTTTAAACAAACCAATCCCCTCCTAATTTCTATATCGGCCCTTTCGTTTGAAAAATGAATAATCAAAAAATAAATTATAAGAAAATCGGAATATATTTACTGAAAATTCAATCTCATTTATAATGAAACAACATAAGGAGAGTGATGATCATACTAAAACAAATGTATGTGCATGACGGCAGAAAATTTGAGGCTCTGACCATCAGAAACTACACTGAGACTGACATCGAGAGGCTGATTTCTCTTCAAAAAGAATGTTTCCCTCCTCCGTTTCCCCAGGAATTGCTGTGGTCAGAGGACCAGCTTGCCAGCCATATCAAAACCTTTCCAGAAGGCGCTTTATGCGCGCTCATCAATGGCAGAATTATCGGTTCCATGACTGCTCTTATTGTACAATTTGAGCCTGAATCTCCTGATCATACATGGGCGCAAGCAACAGACAACGGATCGATTAAAAACCATGAACCTCATGGAAATACTTTATATGTAGTGGATATTTCTGTTTCTCCTCATTATCGAAAGCTTGGAATCGGAAAATGGCTGATGAATACGATGTATGAGCTGACTGTTGATAAGAGACTGGAGCGCCTTCTCGGCGGCGGCCGCATTCCTTTATATCATAAATACGCACACGAGATCAGCGCTGTTCAGTACGTTGAAGATGTGATGGAAGGCAGGAAAAACGACCCTGTGCTGTCCTTTCTCCTCCGTTGCGGGCGTTCACCTATTCGTGTAGTCAGCAATTATGTAGAGGATAAAGAATCATTGAATTACGGTGTTTTGATGGAATGGAAAAATCCTTTTTATAAAAAGAGAGCTGTTGATCACAACAGCCCGTTTAAGTGAAATATTCAATTTTCGCGTTAGGGAAAAAGGTATCAATATAGGATTCAAGTGCTTCTCGAAGTGCATGCTCTTCATCTTTCTGATAAATATATTTTCCGATCCCGTAACGGCCCCATTTATAACGGCGCTTTTCTTCATCTAATTCGAGCTTCGTCTTCGGATAATTTTTCTCTATCACTCGTTTGGCCGGTTTTGTAAAACGGTGTTGAATTAATTCAAACGTTATGTCATGTCTAACGTCCTGCGGCAAAGCAGCATCAAGCTTTTCAAACAGATGTCTGTATCCTTCTTCCCAGCCTTCATGAATATAAATCGGAGCAACAATAAAGCCTAGCGGGTAGCCTGCTTTTGCAACTTTTACTGCTGCTTCTATCCGCTTATCAAGAGGTGAAGTTCCCGGCTCAAAGTTTTTAATCACATAGTCGGCATTAATACTGAATCTGAATCTCGTTTTCCCGTTATGCTTTGCGTCTAATAGGTGATCGACATGATGAAATTTCGTTACAAATCGGAGCTTTCCGAGATCACTTTGTCCAAAATGTTCAATGGCGCGCTTCAGCGTGTGTGTCAGATGATCAATTCCTACAATGTCTGACGTACATGATGCTTCGAACCTTGTGAACTCTGGTGCGCGCTCCTTCATATACTTATCTGCCTGATCCAAAATCTCTTCGACGTTTACATAAGTTCTGATATACGGCTTTGATCCCATAGTTGTTTGCAGGTAGCAGTAATGACAATGCCCCATACAGCCTGTTGCAAACGGAATGGCATATTCGGCCGAGGGTTTGGATGAATCAAACTTTAATGTTTTCCGGACACCGATAACTAAAGTTGATTTCGCATTGCGATATTGCTGAAGATGATTTTTCCCAGGAATATTACGCACCTGATTGTGGGATGTTGTTTCTCTGATTTCAATGCCCATATTCTCAAATTTATCTTGTAATTCTTGGCCTAGCGGATATTCCAGCGCCCTCGGTTCTATATATACAAGCTGCGGAACAAATGGGTTCTGCATGATGCCACATCCTTTTCCTTTACTAACGTTACTTTTCTCACTAGGCGGAAAGGATATGAGTTGTAATGATTTCCTTGTTACTCATACGGATCAATATCAAAGAGTTCTTTGTAAAGCGATTTAGCTTCTTCATAGCTTGCAAACACAGCATCGTCCTCTGCGAACGGATGATAGGTTTCATAAATAAACAGGGAAAGCTCGCCTTCATGGTATGGATGGTGCACAATTTCGGCTTCCTTTATGTGGGCTACATTGGCGGCGTGCGGATTTCTGTAGATCACATAAACAGTATCTCCTGCGTTAAATTGGTTTGACATACTATCCCTCCTAGCCATGTTATTGTGTCCTTCTATACCCTTACTTATGAAAAAAACCAGACAGGCCGGAGGCCGTCTGGTTTTTGTACATTACTTGAATGTTTCTTTTACGAACGCGACAACTTCTTCTGTCGTGCTCATAGATAAGATTTTCTCTTTGAATGACTCAGCTTCTTGTTTAGACAATTTGCTGATTTGTGTTCTTGCCGGAAGGATAGACGTTGCGCTCATTGAGAACTCATCTAAGCCTAAGCCGAGAAGGATCGGAATCGCAATCTCGTCTCCTGCCATTTCTCCGCACATGCCAACCCATTTTCCTTCTTTGTGTGCTGCTTCAATTACCAGTGTAATTAAGCGAAGGATTGCCGGGTTGTATGGCTGATACAGGTAAGATACACGTTCATTCATACGGTCAGCTGCCATTGTGTATTGGATCAAATCGTTTGTTCCGATACTGAAGAAATCAACCTCTTTAGCAAACTGATCAGCGATGACTGCAGTTGACGGAATCTCAACCATCATTCCGACTTCAATATCGTCAGATACAGCCTGTCCCGCTTTTACGAGCTTTTCTTTCTCTTCAAGAAGGATCGCTTTTGCTTCTTTGAATTCGTTAACTGTCGCAATCATAGGGAACATGATTTTCAAGTTTCCATATGTACTTGCACGAAGCAGCGCGCGAAGCTGTGTTCTGAAGATTTCTTGCTCTTCAAGGCAAAGACGAATCGCTCTATATCCCAGGAACGGGTTCATTTCTTTAGGAAGCTGCAGGTAAGGAAGCTCTTTGTCTCCGCCGATATCAAGTGTCCGCACGACGACTGATTTTCCTTCCATACGCTCAAGAACCGTTTTGTAAGCATCAAACTGCTCATCTTCTGTAGGCAGCTGATCTCTTCCCATGTAAAGGAATTCTGTACGGTAAAGGCCAACTGCTTCTCCGCCGTTTTCAAGAACACCTTTTACATCATCAGGGGTACCGATGTTCGCTGCAAGCTCTACATGATGTCCGTCTTTTGAGACAGTCGGTTCATTGACAAGCTTCGCCCACTCAGCTTTTTGAGCCAAATAAGCATTATGTTTTTCTTCATACTCTTTTACAGTTTCCGCAGATGGGTCAATAATGACATCGCCATTGATACCGTCAACGATAACAGTCACGCCGTTTTGGATCGTGCCTGTAGCCGCTTTCGTTCCAACAACTGCTGGAATCTCAAGAGAACGTGCCATGATGGCAGAGTGAGATGTGCGTCCGCCGATATCAGTAGTGAATCCTTTTACAAACTCACGGTTTAATTGAGCTGTGTCAGACGGTGTTAAGTCTTCAGCTACAATAATAACCTCTTCTGAGATCATGCTTGGGTTTGGAATTTCGACGCCAAGCAGGTGGCCGGTTACGCGTTTTGTTACATCGCGGATATCTGCCGCACGCTCTTTCATATATTCGTTGTCCATAGATTCAAACATGGTAACGAACATAGAAGACGTTTCTTTTAAAGCGAATTCAGCGTTCACTGAATCAGTGCTGATTTTTTCTTTCACAGGGTTCAGAAGCTCAGGGTCACTGAGAACTAAAAGGTGAGCAGAAAAAATATCAGCTTTATCCTGACCCAGTTCTTTCAAAGCGTGCTCTTTGATTTTTTCGAGCTCTTCTTTTGAACGTGCAATCGCTTCATCAAAACGGCTTACTTCCGCTTCAGAATCAGAGATGTTTTTCTTTTCAACCGTTAAATCTGGCTCTTCAAGCCGGTATGCTTTTGCAATCGCGATGCCGGCTGAAGCGCCAATCCCTTTTAATTCTTGCATTACTCGCCGAGTCCTTCGCTTTTCATTGTTTCTTCTAAAGCGTTAAGAGCATCGTTTTCGTCAGCTCCGGAAGCAGAGATTGTGATCTCAGCGCCTTTAGCGATACCTAAAGACATAACACCCATAATAGATTTAAGGTTAACTGTTTTGCCGTTATATTCTAAATTAACGTCAGCGTCGTATTTGCTAGCAGTTTGTACAAGAACTGTCGCAGGACGAGCATGGATTCCAGAATCTGCAGTTACTTTAAATGTTTTTTGTGCCATTTTTATCATTCTCCTTTTAACTTAAAGCTTAATTACTTCACAATATTATATCATACAACCGTACTTGTCATCTGACAAGCACGGCGTACTAACACCCTTATTTTTCAATCTTCACAATATCTTCTTGTTCTCTGTTGACTGAACCGCTTGCTTTAATGCTGACTGTTTCTCCTTCAGCAAGGTTTGTAAATACAATCGGTGTCATGAGAGATGGGACATTCGGTTTGACTGCATCCAGATCAACTTCAAGAAGTTTTTGTCCAGGCTCAACGCGGTCTCCTTCTGATACGAAAGACGTAAATCCTTCGCCCTTCAGGCTGACGGTATCAATACCAAAGTGGATTAAAATTTCTCTTCCGCCGTCGGATTGCAGGCCGATCGCATGTTTCGTCGGGAACACATTGAGAATTTTTCCGCGAACCGGTGATACGACAATTCCTTCAGAAGGGAGAATCGCAAAACCGTCACCCATCATTTTTCCTGAGAAGACTTGGTCAGGAACATCCGTAATTGGGTGAATTTCCCCGGTAATCGGAGAAACGAAAACTTCCTCGCCGATTTCATTTTGCAGCGGTTCTGCAATCACTTCCTCAACCTGCTGGCCTACTTCCTCTTGAGCAGATGTTTTCGGTTCAGGTCTAGGCTTGCGTCCCGCAATAATGTCTTGCATTTGTGTTTTTAACCCGTCAGAACGCGGTCCGAAAATAGCCTGAATGTTGTTGCCGACTTCCAGCACTCCGGAAGCGCCAAGCTGTTTCAGACGGTCTTTATCAACCTTTTTCTGATCGTTTACAGTCACACGCAGACGAGTGATACAAGCATCAAGGTGTTTGATGTTTTCCTGGTCACCCATTGCCTGCAGAATCTCATAAGGAAGATCCCCTGCTTCACCTGTTTTCCCAGGTGCTGCTGTTTCTTCCGCAGCATCCTCGCGTCCAGGTGTTTTCAGATTAAATTTGCGGATGGCAAATCGGAATCCGAAGTAGTAAATGACCGCTAACCCTAAGCCGACAGGGATGACAAGCCACCATGCCGTCCGGTTCGGTAAAATACCGAATAGGAAGTAGTCAATTAAACCGCCGGAGAATGTCATACCAATCTTAACATTCAACAGCTGCATGACCATGAATGAAAGTCCCGCAAACAAACAGTGAATCGCAAACAGGACTGGAGCAACGAATAAGAAAGAAAATTCCAATGGCTCTGTGATCCCCGTTAAGAAGGATGTCAAGGCCGCTGAACCCATAATACCTGCAACGAGTTTTTTGTTTTGCGGTTTTGCTTCATGATAAATGGCAAGCGCCGCAGCAGGCAGACCGAACATCATAAATGGATATTTACCTGTCATGAACGTACCTGCCGTTAACTGTACGCCGTCTTTAATCTGCGCCATAAAGATACGCTGATCCCCGCGGATGATTTCTCCTGCTGCACTCTTATAGCTGAAGAATTCATACCAGAACGGCGAATAGAAAATGTGGTGCAATCCGAATGGGATAAGCGAACGTTCAATCACCCCGAAGATAAATGCAGCAAGGGTTGGATTCGCTTCCACTAATCCTGTTGAAAAGGCATTCAATCCATGCTGGATCGGAGGCCAGATCACTAACATAATAAGACCCAGAATCAGTGCAGAAATTGACGTAACAATTGGAACGAAACGTTTACCCGCAAAGAAACCAAGGTATTGCGGCAGTTCAATTGTGTAAAATCTGTTAAACAATAATGCAGCTAACACACCGACGATAATACCGCCGAACACCCCTGTCGCCAGGGTAGGTATACCAAGCATGTTTACATATGCAGGATGGTTTTCCGTAAAGAACTTGGCTCTTTCAACTGAATCCGAAGGAATGGTTCCGTTTGCAAGAAGAACCGCACTCATGGATACATTCATTACAAGATAACCGATAATTGCTGCAATCCCTGCAACTCCATCACCGTTGGCAAGCCCGATGGCTACACCTACTGCGAAAAGAAGCGGAAGGTTATCGAAAACAATCTGCCCAGCGCTTTCCATCACACCTGCTACAAGCTGAACATTGTCATTGCTCAAGAAATGCAGGACCTGAATCATGTCCTTATTTTGCATCGCATTCCCGATCGCAAGCAAAATCCCCGCAGCCGGAAGGATCGCAACTGGAAGCATAAGCGCACGCCCAATTTTTTGAAGAACGCCGAATAATGCTTTAAACATAAGAATTGACCTCCTCTTTTTACTAGTCTGACCTTACAGCTAAAAATCATGACAACGAATTCACAGGCGTAAGTCTTCCAGTTTAACCGTTTACATTTGCCCTTTTACACAACAAAAAGGCATGAGCAAAATTGGGTGCGCAAAAGAACGAGAATGAACTTCCCGTTTTTTTCCCTCAATCACTCATGCCTGATCGAATCAGTAACACGTTATAAGGATAAACTGAATTTATGAAATTTTATTGGTTAATCGGTACAGATGAAGCGTCAGATAAACCGCTTCCGCCTCATGAACTGGTTTCTTCAATGTTTGCTGCAAGATTTTAATCAATTTCCAAGCTGTATTGTAGCATAGCGGATATTCATTTTTCAATAACAACATTAATTTTTCTGGTTCTTTAGTCGGTTCTTCTTTTTTAATTCTTTCTATTGTAAATCTGATATGTCGGATCAGCCGCAAATAGTTGACACTTTCCTTATTTACTTTCATTTGAAATGAGTCTTCAATCACCTCGACAAGCTGCGCCATGAGCTGAGAGTGCTGATTGACCTCGGACAGCGGACGGTTTGTCAACGCTGAATGGATATGCAGAGCGATAAAACCAATCTCCCCTTCTGGAAGGCAGATTCCCGCTTTTTCATTGATCATATCTATGACTTCTTTGGCAATTTGGTACTCCTCAGGATATAGTGACTGAGTCTCCATTAAAAATGGATTTTTCATATCAAATCCCTGCTGCTGCCTTTTGATCGCAAATGCGATATGGTCTGTCAACGCAATGTGAATATGTTCATTTAATGAGTGATTAGTCCTATTGCTTATGTGATAGATGACATCGTTTGAAATATCAACGAGCTTTTCATCAACATAGTCAAGGAGCTTTTTAAACTGTTTTTGTTCCTTCTCGTCTTTTAAAATGAACATTTTATCGTAGCCTTTATCTTCAATGACATCATCTTGTTTTTTTCCGAAACCAATACCTTTTCCGATTAAAACGACTTCGCTGTATTTATGATGAGAAGCAATTAATACGTTATTATTCAGTACCTTTTTCACTGTGAAGGACCCATTCACGATCCTCAGCTCCTTTGTCATTCAATACCTCATATCGTACATAACGAACGGAATGCACGTCAAACCTTTTTTCAATGCATTCACTAAACAGTCGATCTTTCGATGAGACGGTAATCCAGAACTTTCCTTTCAATCGGCTGCCCTTGAATTCTTTTTTCCAGTATGGCAAATGCCTGCTTTCCCATTTCCCTTGTCTGAATATCGATCGTTGTGATTCCAAGCGCTTGGCTGATTTCGTGGTTATCAACGCTTAAGATTGCAAGCTCATCCGGTACTGACACCCGCTGGTTCTTTGCTTCAAGAAAAAGCCCTGCTGAGACTTGGTCATTGGCAACAAAAATAGCCGTCGGCTTTTCCTTCCACGTTTTCCATTTATGAAAAAGCGCCTTCCCATCATTGATTGTAATCGCTTTCTCAATTACCCAGTCTTCACGAAATGCCTCGCCGATCTCTTCCAATGCCTCTTTGTAGGCTTTGATTCGAAAATGGCTGTTCATGCCTTTTTTTCTTGCCAAACAGATGGCTATTTTTTTGTGCCCTTTGGCAATTAAATAGTCCAAGCCGTTCCGAAATGCTTCTTGGTGAGGAATGCTGATGGTTGGGAAGCGGGCATTATCTGAATTCTGGCAAAGCAAAATCGGGCCCTCCCATTCCATGAGTTTCTCATCAGCAAGCGCCTTTGAGCAAAAAATCAGGCCGTCAACCTGGCGCTGCTTTAATTGGGACAGCGCAAAGATTTCTTTTTGTACCTCATAGTTTGTTTGGAATAAAGAGAGGTGAACCCCGGATTCCGCGGCTGCGTCGGCTATTCCTGCAATCAGCTCTGCAAAATATGGCAGATTAACCGTTGGCAAGACAACACCAATCATGTTTGAAAATCCTTTCGACAAATGTACAGCGTGAATATTTCTCGTGTACTCCAATGATTCCATTGCCTCAAACACTCTTTTTCGTTTGTCTTCACTGACGTATGGATGATTGTTTATGACTCGGGAAACCGTTGTAACAGAGACACCGGCTTTTTCTGCAATGTCTTTAATATTAGCCATAGATTCCCTTCTTTCTAAATCCCCTTGATCTGGAATGCGTTTCATACAATATGATATGGACGTACCAGATATCTTTTTGTGTTTTAAGCTGAAAGGAGAAGATCACATGGGTTTCTTCATTTTAATTGGGTTATGTCTCACTGTTCTCGGTGGCAGCTGTCTTGCTGTAAAACCTCTCAACCAAAAACATGAAATTAAACCCTTTCGAACATTTGATGATTTTTTTATTTAATGCAGATAAAAAAGGACGATGTCGAGAACAAAGTCCTTTTTTATTTCTATTACGGCAGTATGATTAATTCCTTTGGATATTGGGTCAGAGCAACTGCTCCGTCCTTTGTTACGTGAACGTCATCCTCAATGCGCACGCCGCCGATCTCAGGCACATAAATCCCCGGTTCGATCGTGTAGACCATGCCTTCCTGCAGCAGTGTATCGTTGGCCTGGCTCATTGATGGATACTCATGGACAGAAATTCCGAGTCCATGCCCAAGCCGGTGAGGAAAATAGTCACCGTATCCCGCTTTTTCAATGATTCCGCGGGCAGTTAAATCCAGATCTCCGATTCTCACACCGGGTTTGCTTGCCTCAATCGCGGCTTTTTCCGCTTGAAGCACAGTCTCGTAAATGGCCTCCTGCTTCGGATTGATGGTTTTGTATGCAAACGTTCTTGTAATATCAGAGCAATAGCCATCAAGAATAACACCGAGATCAAATAAAACAAAATCACCTTTTTTCAACGTGGCTGTACCAGGATTTCCATGAGGCTGGCCAGATTTTTCTCCGAATAAAACCATTGTAGAGAAAGACATGCCCTGAATTCCTTTTTTCTTCAGCTCATACTCAATTTGAGCGAGCACTTCCACTTCACTGATGCCTTCACGCAAAGCGGCTGTGCCGACTTCAACACCGTAATCTGCAAGCTTTGCCGCCTCTTTCAGCAAACGAATCTCATTGTCATCTTTAATCAGTCGAAATTGATTGAGTGTTTCTTCTGCTGAAACAAATTGAGCCCCGCCCGTCGCATGCTTCAGCTGTTCTGCACGTGACAGCAAGATTGAATCCTTTTCTACCGCAAGCATATGTATGCTGATATTTCGCTTTTTCAAAGCCTTCTCTATCAGCTCCCACGGATTTTCGTGATCCGCATAGCCAATGATTTCATGATTCCAGCCTGCGTTGCGGGCCTGTCCTGCTTCCATTCCTGGACAAACAAAGAAAGGCTCCTCTTCTTGAAAAATAAATAACCCCATTAATCTTTCATGCGGCTCTGTGTAAAAACTGGTTAAGTAAAAAACATTTTCTTTCGTATGAATAAATGCGGCAGTATGCCCCGCTTCCTTCAGCCATGAAGAGACGCGTTGTATTCTATTCACTTCTTGTTCCTCCCTGCCATTTGCAATGCATTGTTCTGTCTTCCATTGTAACAGGTTTTACCGGTGTTTGCCTTTCACGACGCCTTCATTTTCTAATGCATTTTATTTCCTGCTCCTCTTCCTGTATACTGACAGTAACGTTCAATCGCAGGGGGGTTGTTCCGTTTGCTGATGAATTTTTTCAGACGAAAAGCAGTTATGCTCTTAACGGTTTTGGGAATTTCCGCTCCTTTTATCGGGATGAAGATGGTGGGCTTTTATTATTACAGCTCTATCATAGGCTGTGCAGCGGGTTTCCTTTGCTGCATCCTCGCTCTCATCCTAGTTATGAAAAGATCTGATAAAGACAAAAATGAAGGGAAAGCTTGATACATAAAAAGCCAGCAGCCTGATTAGGCTGCTGGTTTTATTTTAGGAGTCTTAAACCGTTTAGTATGACCAAAATCGTGCTGCCCTCATGACCAATCACGCCAAATGGCAATTCCATCACCTGCAAAAAGTTTGCACAAATCAGCAGGCAGATTACAGCTAGAGAAAACACGATATTTTGTTTGATGATCCTGTTCATTTTCCGAGACAAGCGGCACATGTTTACGAGCTTTTTCAAATCGTTTTTCATGAGGACCATATCAGCGGTCTCAAGTGCTACATCTGTTCCGCCGCCCATCGCAATGCCGACATCCGCCGCTTTGAGTGCCGGCGCGTCATTGATTCCGTCACCCACCATTGCAATCGTTCCGAATTCTTCTTTTAACCGTTTGATTTCATTCACTTTTTGGTCAGGCAGGCATTCTGCCACGACAGTTGTCATGCCGGCTTCCTTGGCAATCGCTTGAGCCGTGTCTTCGTGATCTCCTGTCAGCATGGCCGTTTTAATCCCAAGTCGGTTCAGTTCTTCCATGACCTCTTTTGCTTCAGGCCTGATTTGGTCCTTCAGTGCGATACAGCCTGCTATTTGATCATCCTTTTTCACAAATACAATTGTATGACCGCTTTGAATGACATCTGATGCTGTTTGTTTCATAAATTGTGCTGCCATTTCCTCGCCGATAAAACCTGCTTTACCGACCTTCCATTTCGCACCCGACACTTCTGCCATAACGCCAAACCCTGAGGTTTCTTCTATAGATATGTAGCCGGACTGATTCACGCCGCGGCTTTCAGCGTACGCCGTTATGGCTTGGGCGAGCGGATGGCTTGATTGCGTTTCGATGGCATAGACAGCCTCAAGAACTTCCGCTTCACTGAATCCTTCTGCTATTCTGATCGTCTCTACGGCAGGCTGGCCTTTTGTTACAGTTCCGGTTTTATCAAAGGCGATCATTTGCACTGAGCCCAGCTGTTCAAGAAAGACGCTTCCTTTCACAAGCATACCGTTGCGGGCGCCATTTGAAATCAGGGACAGCGCCGCCGGCATAATAGAGGCGACAAGCGCACAAGGTGACGCGACAACCATAAACACCATTGCGCGGTAGAAGGTTTCACTCCAGCTCCAGCCCAGCGCAAAGTGCGGGACGAATAAAAGGAGCGCCACCGCAATTAGCACACCTTTCACATAAGCATTTTCAAATCGTTCGATGAAAGCCTGAGCGGGTGAAACACTATTTTGCGCTGATTCAACCAGTTTGATAATTTTTCTGAATAACGAATCTTCATTTGCTTTCGTGACACGGACAGTCAAGGAGCCATTGCGATTCACCGTTCCTGTGAATACAGTGTCGCCTGTGTTTTTTTCTACAGGCATTGATTCACCTGTTAAAGCCGACTCGTCAAGACTTGTCGAGCCCGATTCAATGATACCGTCTGCCGCTACGCGTTCTCCAGGTTTGATCACGATCATATCACCGGCCTGCAAGTCTGAAACCGGAACTCTTTTGGTTTCACCATTGACCATCAATGTCGCTTCTTCAGGCTCAAGCTGCATTAAAGACGTTAAATCTCTGCTGCTTTTATTCATCGTGTATGTTTCTAAAGCTCCGCTTAAGGAAAAAATAAATATTAAAATAGCACCCTCTGCCCAGTATCCGATCAAGGCGGAACCAACGGCAGCGAAAATCATTAAAAGTTCTACATTCAGCGTTTTGGATTCGAGTGTTTCTTCGATTCCTTCCTTTGCTTTAGCAAATCCGCCGATCACAAAAGCCAGCAAGAAAAGTATTATGGATAATACCTGATATCCGGATAAGAGCCAGCCTGCCAAAATAAGAGCGCCTGATAAAAGTGCTGCAATAAGCTCCGCGTGCTGTGCCCAGTTTTTTTCCCTCTTGTCTGTTTTCAATGGCTCATGCGGGTCGCGTTGAACGATAACTTGTTCATTCATATCGAATTCTCCTCTCTAATTGAGAACGTAAATCATCTTCATTTCTCTTATAAAAACAAAATCGCTGCCCAAAAGGCAGCTTTATCGTCAGTTATTTCTTGATGTCTTCCTTTATTATAGCACGCACGAAGAGGATTTCAATTATAATTATTTTAATTTCTTTTTGATAATAATTATCATTAATGTTTATTCACTTCTTCTCTATATGAAAAAAGCTGAGAGTCTATGCTCTCAGCTATTCTTCCGTCCATTCCTTCAGTTGTTCCGCTGTCATCGGGCCAATTTTTGTTTTTTCAATTTCTCCCTTTTCATTCAGCAAAAATGATGTTGGGATCGTAATGATATGATACTCCTTCATCAATTCCCCTTTTGAGTCAAGGACAATCGGGAACGTCAGCTTGTTTGCTTTAATAAAATCTTCAACGACTTGCTGATTTTGTTCCGAATTCACTAAATTCACCGTTACCAGCTTTACACTGTCGGATGGATGGGCATCATAAAACGATTGAAACTGGGGAAGCTCCTTTTTGCAGGGCGGACACCATGACGTCCAAAAATGGAGAATTGTTTTTTGCCCTTTATTCGGAATCGAGATGTCCTCCCCTTCTATCGTTTTCATAAGAAAAACAGCGGGAACAGCAGGCTGTTTTTCCTCAGCTTGTGCCGCACATGGAAACCATGCAATCAACCCTAATAACATAATGTATATAGTAAGCAAGCGCTTCGTCAACATGGAATCTTCCTTTCATGCTTTTCAATTAGCTTGCCCCTGCAGTTCCTATATCATCCTTCAATTCGCGGCGTTCTGGTCCCTCCCGTAAGGAATACGGATACCTTCAATGCTTTGCAGATCGTGGCATAGTGCAGGCTCGTCAAAAGAATCATGCCAGTGTTCATTCCAAGGATAATCCCGAGCATTTGCAGATTCTCCATTGATCCCAGTACATACATCATACTTAGCGCAACGATATGGCTCCATACATTGTGATAAAAAGCCTCTTTCACAAAACCCATCCCGATTAAGCACGCCTGCAGCGGCATGACAAACAGATGAAAGAGAAAGTAAGGCCACAACAACTGCAAGTAATACTGCGCTTCAGGAGAGTGAAAAAACAAATGTGTGAGAGGTCCCGCAAACTGGAACATGACCCAGACGGCAGGTATACCGTAACCTAATGTAATGAAAATCGACTGCTTCAGCCTTTTTAACACGATGTCATACTGAGAAAGTGCATAAGCTTCCGAAATACTCGGTATCATGACGACCATTAACGAATGGGCAATAAAAGCAGGGAACGACCCTATCGTCACAGCCACTCCTGCCAGCATTCCGTATTGATCGATCGCCGCTGTCCCGGCAACGCCCGCAGCCAAAAGAGCTCCTTTTACTAAAAAGGGTTCAATTGCATTGACAACCGCATGAAAAATACGCAGTCCTGTTGTAGGAATTGAAACAGCAAGCAGTCTTTTCCTTACATCCTTTCCGCGCAAATGAATGTGCTGCTGGCCGGATAACGCCCGCCTTGCCATGATAAATTGTGAATATAAATAAACAAGCACGACCACATCACTCACGACCAGAACAAACAAGGAAATCAGCACGGCCATGTCCAATTCAAATGAGTACCATTGAAAAAAGAGGAATAAGCACAAGAGCTGGATGATTTTTTTCAGCACATTGGCAATTGCGATCTTCCCCATTTTCTGCACACCCATAAAGTAGCCCCTGGCGATTGAAGTAAAGGCGACAACAGGAATTAAGCCGATGACAATCCCTTTAATAAACGGGTGGTATGTATCAAATACCGGAATAAACGGAAGCGCAATACTAGCGGCAGCAGTAGAAAAAGCAGTAAAAATGGCTGTCATTCTGAAAGCGTGCCTCAGCATGCTTTCATGAAGCTTAGGATTTGACTCGGCAATGAATTTAGAAATGGATATCGGCAGTTCCAGGCTCGCGATGACAATAATTAAAAAGATCGTGGGCAAAATACTCATGTAAAGCCCCATCCCATGCTCGCCAAGCTCCCGCGCCAAAATCATATTGACGACAAATTCAAGGCATTCAGCGAAAAAGGCGGCAATGGATAAAAGAATGATCCCTTTCACAAATCGATTCATGATGTCTCTCCTTGTCTCTTGTACTACCAACATCATATGAGACAAGTTCAAAAATTATTTTATTTTTACTCTTTATATGAAAAAAAGCACAGCTGAGACAAATTGTCTCTTCTATGCTTAGACGGCAAAAACGTGTCTGCCGATTTTTTCTACGATTTTTCTTGAACGAATCCAATTATCTGACGCTGTTTTCGGATTATAAAAGAATATGGCATCTGTTTCTCTATTTTTTGAGGACAGCGCTTCTTCGGCAGCTTCAATCGATTCTTTATCAGGCTTTTGGTTAATGCTCCCGTTTGCGACCGGTTCAAAAGCGTTTTTCTGATAAATAACTCCTCTTATCGTATCAGGAAAACCTTTTTTCTCCGTTCTGTTCAGTACAACGCTTGCTACAGCGACCTTGCCTTTATATGATTCTCCTTTGGCCTCTGCATGAACGAGACGGGACAGCAACTCTTTTTCAGACTGTGTATATGTTTCTTTCTCATCATTTGTTTTGTCGGGTTTATCTTTCTCTTTCTTTTCAGTGTGTGCTGATAGCTTAATCGGTTTTATTTTCTTGTCCTTATCAGCAGACAGTGAAGGGAAAGATTCATTCGTATTTCGATCTATATGTGTAAGCCAATTCGCTTCTTCATGTTTTGTCTTCTTTGCGCTCAGTAGTGAAGCTTGTGTATGCTCAATTTTGGCTGCAGGCATGAAACAAAGAAGAAAAACAGCCAGAGCAGTGAATTTCGTTGTCATACAGTTTCCTCCTTAAAGTGCTCCAAAAAAACACTTCATAACCTTAACAAGAGATCCATTCATTTTCACGGAAAAAGATTTTCCAACTCTCCCAAGGAGGTATCAGGATGGAATAAAGAGGATGACTCACTGCTTAATGGCAAAAAAACAGTCTGAAATTCTATAAGTATTGTCAAATTAAAACATGTTTATCCATATTTGGCACTTTACATTTTATTTACACCTGTTACAGACATCTGTAATAAAAGGCTTGTATTCTGTCATATATGATAAAAAGGCTTCTCACGTATGAGAAACCTTCAGCTTCTTGGCTGTTCTAAGTATTGAAAGATAACATCTCCGCCTTGCTGGGCAATTCCTCGGAAATGTTTAAAATCATCTTGTTTAGATAACACGGCCCTGAAATCAAGAAAATGCTCTTTCTGGACTCTCAGTTCGTTTATGGCGCCGGTGCGCAGCTGTTCAATCATTTCTGTTATTTCTTCGGGACGCAACAAAAATTCCCCCCCTTTTCTTTCTATAGACGAAACTCAATATATCATCTTTATAGCGACAGGACAATTCATAAGGGAGATAAAACTCCTTATCGCTTTACTTCTCAATGAAAATACTGCAAAATACTTTCAAAAGGCATTATTATGTTTAAAGGAGAGGAAGCTTGTGAAAATCGCTAAGGTTGGGAATGTCATTGAATTTAAAAACGGATTAACCGGTGTTGTTGAAAAAGTAAATGAGAATTCTGTTATCGTTGATGTGACGATCATGGATAACTATCGGGATCTTGAGTTAGATTCATTGACAGTTGTTAATCATAAAAATTATAAGATCATCAGAGACTCCTATTAAAACCTCCTTATTTCCACATTTATTCAAAAAACTGCAAGACGGACAATTTAACACCTTACATATGAAATTCGCTTTCTCAAAAGCTGCCGGCCGGCAGCTTTTTTACATAAAAAACACCGATCATGAATCGGCGTTTTTGTCTATTTCCGTTATTTCTATATAGAACTCGCTGACGGACCCTGGTTCGTACAGGTTGGTCAATGATGTTGAATAATTTGTCATTTCCCCCCGGAAGGCAAGATCGCGTTCCGGAACCTCGACATTAAACGTTTTTTCATACAACAGGACAGCGATATCATGGTAAGTCTCACTCGTAACGTTTAAGGTAAATGCAATTTTTCGCTTCGGCTCGCTCTCCTCTTGATATGCAGCCATTTCTAACGTTACATTGTTTAACCGCAATGTCTTCACTTCATATCACTCCTTTATAGTCCATGCATCTTAGCATACCTTAGCGAATGTTTACAATGAATCTGTTCTTAACGGTTATATGAACCAATTCATTCGAAAAGACACCTTTACAAACATACGTTCGTTAAATTATAATAAAACAGACGAGCTGCCATCCAGCATCCCGTCTTTTCATTAGAAAGCGGCGAGTGGAATTCCCCCAGGATTCACTCGTCTTTTTTATGTAAAAACCCCCTCATTTCTAAGGGAAACTATATGGTCGATTATCAACAAGTCATGTTTCACCATGCGTACCTTGGCGCCTTGAATTTCTCCATCCTTTAATGAGAGCGGTCAATCAATTCTCATCATGTTTTTTAGATAAACCAGCATCCATTCAGGAAGTATATGAGTGTATGCTTTTAAAGTTCTAGTTATTCGTGCGCTTCCATATCGATCCTGAACAATTCTGAATGAAACGCAATAATCCTGCTATCAAGGTAGCATGTGTATGACTTGAATCATGGAAGCAGAATAAATTCAACACATCCGTAATTACTTGAAATGCGTACTATAACATAAGTTTGAATGTGTATTTCAAGCCCAATGTAATGCCTCGTATAGAACATTTCGGGAGAAGGGCCTATGGAATGCCCTCACTGTTTTACCCGCACCCGTAATAAACTCCTTTCAGTATGTCCATTTAGAGATTCATTGCAATTATCTTCGAATTTTTTTCTGAACTATAAATCATTATATATTTTTAAACACTGTATTCCAGACTGACACATCTTCTTGTCCAAGACTCCAGCTGCCAAGACCTTTCAGATTATATTTTTGAGCGAGTTTTATTTTTGCTCTGAGTGACTGTTCATTTTCAAACCATAATGTATATGTTCCCGAAGGCAACGGCCCCTTGTTATCGTGATTGACAGTAAAAATAGCTTTTGGAGATTGACTCTTGGTGTCAAAAATAATTGTCCCGCTATGCCTTTTTACTAAGGAGTCAACAAGGTAAAGGGGAATGGCTTGAGAGGCAGATTGGCCTTCCATCCAGCAGCGGCCATAGAATGGCAATCCTAAAACTAGTTTTTGAGGAGAGATTTTTTGGGTCAGAACATATTGAATGGACTTTTCCACCCATCCTACACTTGCGGTAGGCCCAGCAAGGCGGCTTTCATCATAGGCCATAACCATAAGATAATCTGCATATTTAGCTAAATACTCGTAATCATATGATCCGTGCCAGCCCTTCGTCCAGCCAAAAGGATTTGCCGCCACTGCAACTGATACTTCTTTATGTCTAGGAATACTTTTCCTTACTAATCTAATAAAATCTGTAAATAGATTCCGATCTTTTTCTGTAAGGTTTTCTATATCGATATTAACTCCGTCCAAATCCAGTTCTTCTATTGCATGAGAAATTTGTTTAGCTAAAAGAACTCGGTTCATTAATGCAAATCGTCCCAAATCCTGATCCCAATGATTGCTTAGAAAAGGAACTACTTTTAATTTTCTTCTATGAAGAGCTTTAATCACATCGGGATTAGCTGAACGGAGAAGTAATGATCCATCTTTTCTGATATAGAAAAAATCAGGAGACACAACATTTAATACTCCGTTCGTTTGATCAACATGTTGAATAAAATCCCATCCTAATCCAGAATAGAAATAGCTCATTTGAAACATCTCATAACTCCTTCATCCCCAAAAATATCAAGTTCCCCACAAATAAAAAAATGAGGATTGTCATTTCAATTTGATTCGTTTCCGAAACCTCAAAGATTACCTTTCTCTTATCTTTATAATTTGTCCAGGATAAATTCTATCTGAAGAAAGCTTATTAAGATTCATAAGTTGTTGTACCGGAATTTTAAAGGATTTGGCAATCGTCCATAATGTATCGCCGGATTCCACATGATACACTTCGTATGTTACGGGAAATTCCATATAACGAGGCGTTCTTTTTACTTTATTCGCTTGATTTCTTATTTTAGGTATTTTCCCCTTCATTCATATTACTCTCCTTTAGAATAATTTGTTATTAATATTTCTAAACAGTTTCTCTCTAATCTTAATGATTTGTCCAGCATATATTTGATCTGATTTGAAATGATTAAGCTCCATGAGTTGCTGCAGGGAAACATTATACTTCCTGGAAATTATTGATAATGTTTCACCGGGAGTAACATGATGGATCACGTATTTTTCTTTAAGAACATCTACATAATGAATGGTTTCCCCTAAGTTTCTTATAATTCCTCTGCTTTTTAGCACCTCAAGCATTCTCTCGGCTCTATGCCGATAGGAATCATTCTTTACAGCCTTTTTACCGTTTATCTGAATCTTTTTTCTCTCGCTATCATGATTCAAATAGTATTTAACCTTTTCCAATGTTTCTTTTGGGGAGGAAGAAACGATGAGATCGCGGCCAGGTTTGAATTTATCTCGAACTGCTGGTGTATCCGATGTCAATAAAAACCCCCCGGAACCAAGAATCTCATAGGTGCGTTGCGTAAGTTGGCTTTCACAGTTTTGCAAACCGATAATGATTTTTGCTGAACTGTAAACTTTATATGCTTCAGTATAATCAAGGTATCCATGGATCCAATTGCGGGGAATTTCTCTTCCTATATATTTACTCATTTTTTCCCAGTTTCTCCCCCAAAAATCAATGCGAATACCTTTCCGTATAAGAGGACGAATAAGCGTTTTTAAAGAGGACGAACGGAACACATCCGGATGTTCTTCAAGAAAATTAGGGTAAGCATTAGCCACCACCGCTATATCACAACTGTATTTTGCTAATGGTTTAATCTGGTGATGTATACTTTCGTGAAATGCAAAGTCTAAGTGAGCTGCTTTAATCCCCATGCTTTCATAAGTTTTACACAGAGAAGGCGTAACCGTGAAAACAAAATCCGGTTTCATCTTTTTAATTAACGGGATAGTAAAGTTTTGAGTGTGCAGCGGGTCTTCAGTTGCCCAATAAACGAGAGGGATATTCACCTTTTTAGTAGCGTTGCGAATCCAGGCCTGCTTTTCCCTTGAATGCTCTGGTGTCCATCCCATAGATACTATTAGATCTGGTTTAAATTCGTCTATCATTTCAGTGATATTTTCCCGACTTACAGGACCGGAAATCATTACGGTATGTCCTGCTTCCCTAAACCCATTCGGTAAACCATAGAGCCACATGGGATGACTCTCAAGGAAAAGAATTTTCACACATTTCCATCCTCTCTTTCACTTTTTAATGTCTACTTTATTGGTATGTATATGTAATATAACTTGTCGCGGTACTAGTCTATAAAAAACGTTCAGGTGTGAGATCACGTGATAGCTTGTGTGGGATGCCCCACAAAAAAAGAAAGCAACCTACAACATATTTTCCTATGTGGTTATTCAGGACATAAGGATTCCTTTAAATATTTTTAAAAGTATTAGAATACAAGGACAGGGATATTATTTTTTATTAAAAGTCAAGAAAATGTTTAATTTTATTAATAATTAAGAAACCAAATGAAATGTCACACATTTTATAAACAAAAAGAGAGGATAGATGAACAGGGTGAAAATGCCTGTATTCAACTATCCTTTTTTTGTACAACAAATGACCTCATTTACTACAACAACGGTGTTGTTTGTTTTTCAACTAACGCCCCCGTTACTTTAAGTACATTTATTCACAAAGTAATCTTTTTTACAGGTCATTTAGTGGTAGCCCCAGGAAAATGCGAATTTACAACGTTAATCAAATTCAAACATAAAAAAGTCGAATTCCCTGTCCTTTAAGGAAAACGACTTTTTTATACGACTTCTTCAAGTAAATCCCCATTAACCTTTTTTGGGGACTATTGGTAATCTCTGCGCAGTGAAATTATACCTGTGCTAGCCCGCCATCTACGAACAATTCAACACCCGTCAAGTAACTGCTTTCGTCTGAAGCAAGGAAAGATACAGCGTTTGCTACTTCTTCAGGTGTCCCAACTTTTCCAGCTGGAACAGTATTTCTGCTATTTTCCATTACTTCTTCTAGTGCATCACCAAAAAGCTCATCGTAGGCAGGTGTAAGAATACCTCCTGGACTAACCACATTTACACGGATTTCAGTACCTTTTAGGTCAAGAATCCAGTTGCGAACCAGTGCTCTTAATGCTGCTTTAGATGCTCCATATACACTAAACGCTGGGTTGCCAATTGATCCAGCAGTAGAGCCCGTTACAATAATAGAACCTACTTTGTCCGGGAATAGTGATAACGCTTTTTGAACAGTAAAGATGGTTCCTTTAACGTTAATGTCGAACGTTCTATCAACCTGCTCTTCAGTAATTTCACCTAATGGAAGGAAGTTGCCGATGCCTGCATTAGCAAAAAGAATGTCCAACTTACCTTTTTCCTGCTTTATAATGTCATATAGTTTGTCTAAGTCTTCAAGCTTAGAAATATCACCTTGAACACCGGTTACGTTCTTGCCAATTTGGTTAACAGCTTTATCAAGTTCGTTTTGTCTACGTCCCGTGATATAAACATATGCACCTTCGTTTACAAATTTTTGCGCTGTAGCAAGACCAATCCCACTTGTTCCACCCGTTACAAGCGCTATTTTACCTTCAAATTTACCCATACTTAACACTCCTTTAGAATTAATATTTTTTTATGTCTAGTACCTTTAAGTACTTGAAGAACAACTTACAAGATATAGTATCCTTCAGTAAGCCCATTATCGGAAGTACCCACTTTTTTGTGATATAGTAACTAAAAAGTAATAAATGTGGAATGGAGAGCTTTAGACATGAAAAAATTTAGCTGTGGGTTTGAAGTGACAAAGGAAGTTATTGGCGGAAAATGGAAAGGTCTTGTATTATACTTTTTAATGAATGGACCAAAGAGAACGAGTGAATTAAAGCGCATTATCCCAAATATAACTCAGAAAATGCTGATTCAAACACTTAGAGAGCTTGAAGCCAGTGGACTTGTGAGCAGAAAGATGTATAGTCAAGTACCGCCGAAGGTTGAATATTCATCCACTGAACTTGGAGAATCTCTTAAACCTATCTTGCAGGAGCTCTGTCAATGGGGAAGCCATTATGCGGAGCAAAAGTATACAGAAGGTGAATATGAAATTGTACAACCAGAACAACTAAGTTAGGATTGATGTAGCTGCTGAAGTAAATGCTAAACAACTTCAATACCATCACCTAACAGATGAAGAACAGTCAGAAATAAATGAGATATTCAATTTTGAAAGTGAAGTTCTAATAAGAAGTGTCATCGACTATATTCAGGAGAACTTTGATGAAATTCAAAAAAGAGCTGTTTCAAATGTTAAAGAGAAGGTTCAGAAACTTATCCAAAAAATAAATGAAGATATTGATAATAATATTTAATGCCTATGATCTCTAGATAGGCATTTTTTCATTCGGATAAAAAAGAAAAGACGTACAAATTGTACGCCTTAATCTGCTTCTGTACTATCAATTTTTCACTGCATAAAAGTCACAGTTCAGGTTGCACCTCAGGTCACACTTTTATTGAGCTTAGTGCGGGTCACACTCCGGTCACACTTCGCTGTGACCAGGTCACATTTCCGCTGAAAATTAACGCTAAATGTTCGGATTTTACTGTGACCACACTTCGCTTCACACTCCGTATCACACAACGGAATGATTAGCGATTATCAATCGTCTCCGGATACAAATCATGATTCATCATACGGTACTCGGCCATTTTCTCATACTTCGTGCCAGGTTTTCCGTAGTTTGTGTACGGATCAATGGAAATTCCGCCTCTTGGCGTGAATTTGCCCCATACTTCAATGTAGCGCGGGTCCATTAATTCAATCAAGTCGTTCATGATAATGTTCATGCAGTCTTCGTGGAAGTCTCCATGGTTTCTGAAGCTGAACAGATACAGCTTTAATGATTTGCTTTCAACCATTTTTTCATCAGGAATGTAGCTGATGTAGATTGTCGCAAAGTCAGGCTGGCCTGTTTTAGGACATAAAGATGTGAATTCTGGGCAATTGAATTTTACAAAGTAATCACGGTTTACATGTTTATTCGGGAAGGATTCCAGCACGTCCGGTGCATATTCGAACAAATAATTTGTACCTTGATTGCCTAGCAATGTTACACCTTCTAATTCTGATTCTTTTCTTGTCGTCATGTTCATCTTCCTTTCTATTATACTCCGCGTTTGTTGCCCCATAACAGGGTGTGCAGCTGCGGGAGCACTCTGACGAGATTCAGCTCCGCATCGCCAGCTACCTTATCAACAAGCGCTTCATATTTTCCAAGCAAATGTGCAATCAGTGACTGATCATCTGTCGTATGCACGTCATCATTTCCGACTTGTAAATAAAACGGGATTCCCGGATACCGCTTGTGCACAGTTTTGGCAAATTCCAGATCTTCATCATTAAAGATGACAACCTTCAAGCTGACAGCATGCTGTCTATCATTCTCTTGAAGTGAAGTTAAAATGTGGTCAAGCTTTTGAAAGTTCGTTACCATTTTTGAGCTTGGCGGTTTTGGAGAAATTGTCAGGTCATCAATCAGCGTAAACCAATCCTGATAAACGGTCCCTTGAGTTTCAAGCGCTGCACGGATGTTATTTTCCTTCAGCAGTTCAATAAAAGCATCCAGCTGTTTTAACAGAGCCGGGTTACCGCCTGAGATCGTCACATGAGAAAACGCGTCTCCCCCAATGTCCTTAAGCTCCGCAAAAATCTCCTCCGCCGTCATCCAGCGAATATCTTTTTTAGCAGACCCGTCCCAAGTGAAAGCGGAGTCACACCAGCTGCAGGAATAATCGCAGCCGGCTGTCCGGACGAACATCGTTTTCTGTCCGATCACCATGCCTTCTCCTTGAATCGTCGGGCCGAAAATTTCTAATACAGGAATTCCTTTAGCCATTCAAACCACCCTTTTTCGGACGGTAGACACAGTAGCTTGTCGGTGTTTCACGGACAAACACCTGTACACAGGTTGGCTTATTCTCCAAAGTGTCTAAATAAGCCTGTACGTTGTCATAAATCGTTTTCGCCACGACTTCAGTTGTCGGCAGCGAATACCGGTCGTCCTGAGAAAAATCTTCATGATCATTTAATAGCGTGTGATCATAGTTTCCGTGCACCAGTTTTTTGAGTACGCTGAAATTGACAAGAAAGCCTGAATCGTCAAGTTCGTCGCCGGCAACGGTTATATTTACGGTATACGTATGCCCGTGAATCCTGCTGCACGCTCCCGCACTTTCCCTAGGGATAAAATGAGCGGCTGAGATATGCATGTCCTTATTCAGTTCAAACGAATAAGGATGCTGGGCCTGCGGATAAATTTGAGATAACAATTTATACACGCTCTCCTTTCATCACCATATATTCTTCATAACCTTTTGAACGAAGATGACATGCCGGACATTCGCCGCAGCCGTCGGCGATGATGCCGTTATAGCATGTCAGCGTGTTGTTTTTCACAAACTCCAGCGCGCCAAGCTCATCTGCAAGCTTCCACGTTTCCGCCTTATTGAGCCACATGAGAGGCGTATGAATCACAAACGGCTTCTCCATCGCCAGATTTACCGTTACATTGCAAGATTTCACGAATTCGTCACGACAATCAGGGTAACCGCTGAAGTCTGTCTCGCAAACTCCTGTAATAATGTGGCGCGCGCCAATTTGGTAAGCCAGGATAGACGCAAAGGATAAGAAAACCAAATTGCGGCCTGGAACGAATGTGGATGGCAGTTCTCCGTCTTTTACTTCTATCTCAATATCATTTCTAGTCAGGGCATTCGGTGCAAGCTGATTTAAAAGTGACATATCAAGCAAATGATTTTTCACACCAAGCTTTTCCGCAATGGATTTAGCCACTTCAATTTCCTGCGAATGTCGCTGATTATAATGAAAAGTCACCGTTTCGACTTCTTCGAATTCTTTTAAGGCCCACAATAAGCATGTTGTGCTGTCTTGACCGCCGCTAAATACGACAATTGCTTTTTCTTTTTTCATGATTCCTCTCCTTCTCCGCAATAAAAAAGTCGGCGAGAGACATCGCTACAGCTAATTCACGCAAAAAAACACCTTTTTTCGGAAGGTGCTCTAGAAAAACATAAAAAAGGCCGTATCCAAGGATACAGCTCGTCCTTAGTTTTTTATAGAGGGTGTAGCTAGAACCTCTCCCGCATATCGCACGGATTTTCTTCAATTTTTTCACTTCTGCTATCTTACCATAATGATGTTTTTCTTGACAATAAAAAAGTCAGTCCCCGGTTCCTAGATCAATTATCGCTCTATAGTGACGGTTCGTTTCATTATATATATTTATAAACTGCGCCGCCGAGGAGCTTTTTTGCAAAGCAAAGCGCCTATGAAGGCCAGGCTCACATAGCCAAACAAGGGATAAATCGTTGAAATAAGCTTGCCATACCCTATTTGGCTCGTAATATAAGCCGTGATCATAATAGCTGCAAAGATATATTTGCTTTTCACTGGAAGAAAGCTTTGCACTTGTTTTTCTAATCCATATAGATTACCGATAACTGATGTGAACACTTCTCCGAAAATAATGAGTAAATAAATCAAATGGACAGAACGTGCAAAGAGATAAACCACTTGCGCCATCGGTATATCATACAAAAATACATCCGGAAGAGTCGACAAAGACAGAAAACTCGCGGACAGCACAATCGTCAGCATCGTGCCTCCGATTAAAGCGCCTTTTTTTATCACTTTCTCCGATGACATTTCATTCGCCAGCGGAACCAAAACAGCTTGGGCAAGCGATAAATTTAAAGCCCCGTAAGAAACTGCTGATAACAGCCAATCCCAGCGATGTGGCCAGACCCACTGAGCTGCGTTACGTGATTCGCTGAATATAAAAGAGTCGGCCACCACAATCATTGAAAAGATGATTAAAAGAGGAACAACAAACACATTGACACCGAAAATGCCCTTTACTCCTCTAGTCATCACAATTAAGCTCAGACCGATTGTAATGAGCATCCCAATCTGAGCGGACATCCCCAGCTGTTCCTCAAAAAGCGCCCCTGCCCCTGAAAGCATAACAGATGTAACTCCAAGGAGAACAAACAGCATAAATACATTGATAATCCGCCCAGCCGTCGCCCCGAACAAAAATATGTTCATTTCTTGATATGACTTGGCATTGATTCGCTTTGAAATGATCATCAGCTTGGCCCCAAGTAACGTAAACATTCCGCCGCTGACGAGAATGCCGAATAAACCGAACCAGCCGAACTTCAGAAAAAACTCAACAATTTCCCTCCCAGTCGCAAATCCAGCTCCGACTACTGTGCCGACATACACAAAAGCAAGCTGACTTGCAGACCCTTTTGATTGTTCCATTTCTTCCCTCCGAACGAACCGCAGTTTTGTCCATATATGCCTTTTTATAACCTATGAGACAAGTTCCTTGAAAAGACGAAGAAAACATGTTTTACTTTGTAACAAATCAAAAATTTTTTGTGCATAAGACTTGAAAGTCAAAGATAGTCAGAGTATACTATTAATCAAAGTTGGTCAAACAAACCGGCCTTTTTTAAAAATCAATTGGTCAAAGATAGTCAAATATTCAGTCTGCTTTGAGCATATTGGTTTGAATGCCGTTAAGTTTGCCGTATACTAATAGTCAAAGAAGGTCAAATCCAATAGACCTTTTTATTCACTTTCATTGGTCAAAGAAGATCAAATTATTAAGGAGGTTTTGGCAAATGCGTTGTCAACATTGTCATCAAAACGAGGCGACGATTCGCCTTAACATGCAAATAAATTCCGTTCATAAACAGATGGTTCTTTGTGAAACTTGCTATAACGAACTGACCCGTAAACCTTCAATGAGTATGGGTCCTCAATCTTTCGGATTTCCGTTTGAACAGGCATTCCAGCCGAAAGAACAGAGCGCAGCAAAACAAAGCGGAAAAAAAGGGCTGCTTGATGAGCTGGCTCAAAATATTACAAACGGTGCTAAAGCCGGTCTCATTGATCCCGTCATCGGCCGTGATGATGAAGTGGCGCGAGTGATCGAAATTCTAAACCGCCGAAACAAAAACAATCCGGTTCTTATTGGTGAGCCGGGTGTAGGGAAAACTGCCATCGCTGAAGGGCTCGCTTTAAAAATTGCTGAAGGTGATGTTCCAAACAAACTGAAAAACAAAGAGCTATATTTGCTTGATGTTGCATCTCTTGTTGCAAACACAGGGATCAGAGGCCAATTTGAGGAGAGAATGAAACAGCTGATCACTGAGCTGAAGGAACGAAAAAATGTCATTCTGTTCATTGATGAAATTCACCTTCTCGTCGGCGCAGGCTCTGCAGAAGGATCAATGGACGCCGGCAACATTCTCAAACCGGCCCTAGCCAGAGGCGAACTGCAAGTCATTGGCGCGACAACACTGAAAGAATATCGTCAAATCGAAAAAGATGCCGCGCTGGAAAGACGTTTTCAGCCTGTCATGGTGCAGGAGCCTTCAATTGAACAGGCTATCCTCATTCTGCAAGGGATTAAAGACAAATACGAGGCGTACCATGGCGTAACATTCAGTGATGAAGCAATCAAAGCATGTGTCACTTTATCATCCCGCTACATTCAGGACAGACACCTGCCGGATAAAGCAATTGATTTATTAGATGAAGCAGGTTCAAAAGCCAACCTGTTAATTGATGAACTGAATGATGAGGATGCCGCTGACCGCTTAACTGCAATTGAAGCCGAAAAAACAAAAGCCCTTGAAGAAGAAAATTACGAACTGGCGGCAAAACTCCGTGATGAAGAACTTGCATTGGAGAAAAAACTGAACAGCTCCTCCGCTCATACCGCTGTCACTGTGGAAGCTGAGCACATTCAGGAAATTGTTGAACAAAAAACAGGCATCCCTGTCGGCAAACTGCAGGCAGACGAACAAACGAAAATGAAAGAGCTTGAAGCAAAACTTCATGAACGCGTGATTGGACAAGAAGCCGCTGTTCAAAAAGTGGCAAAAGCGGTAAGACGAAGCCGCGCCGGATTAAAATCCAAAAACAGACCAGTCGGCTCCTTCCTCTTCGTAGGTCCTACCGGCGTAGGGAAAACAGAGCTTTCTAAAACACTGGCAGATGAATTATTCGGCACAAAAGACGCTATTATCCGACTCGATATGAGCGAATACATGGAGAAACACGCCGTATCTAAAATTATCGGTTCACCGCCTGGATATGTCGGCCATGAGGAAGCTGGACAATTAACTGAGAAAGTGCGCCGCAATCCTTACAACATTGTGTTGCTGGATGAGATTGAAAAAGCACACCCAGACGTTCAGCATATGTTCCTGCAAATTATGGAGGATGGCCGTCTGACAGACAGCCAAGGCAGAACCGTAAGCTTCAAAGACACTGTGATCATCATGACAAGTAATGCGGGTGCTGGTGAGAAACAAACGAAAGTCGGTTTCCAATCAGATGACAGTGTCATCGAAGAACAAACATTAATTGATTCACTGAGCATGTTCTTTAAACCTGAGTTCCTCAACCGTTTTGACAGCATTATTGAGTTCCGCTCATTGGAAAAAGAACATCTTGTCAAAATCGTCAGCCTTCTTCTTGGAGAACTTGAAGAAACATTGGCTGAACGGGGCATTAGCTTGAATGTGACAGATGAAGCGAAAGAAAAAATCGCTGAGCTGGGCTACCACCCTTCATTCGGTGCACGTCCGCTTAGAAGAACCATCCAAGAATGGGTTGAGGATGAAATGACCGATCTGCTGCTTGATAATGGCGAGATCACAAGTTTTCACGTGATTTTAGAAGATGATAAAATCAAAGTGCGAGCGAAATAACAATCAGCGGTTTCCTTTTAGGAAGCCGCTTTTTTTATGCTTTCATACTCTTGACTTAGAAAATACGGTCCCTTCCCCTGAAGCGCTACTTCCCTTCATCCTTTACACTTTTTTTAAGGAGGGATGGAACATGTTTATATACAGTGAATATGTATTTCTACTATTATACGAATACCATCTGAAGGACAGCTTGCAAGAAAGCTGCTAATTTCAGTAGACACCCGGGCTTTTCAATTTTGGAGAGCCCGTTTTTGTTTATTTCTCCCTTCTATGCCTCTTCCTTGAATATTTCATGAACAAATTCACAATGTCCCTAAAGTTCCGGGCACCAAAACCGATATTAACCATAGACAAGCTAGTAAAAAAGGATTTGGTGAAAAACTATGGATAAAACTTCGTTAATCGGTATTATTCTTGCTTTTGTGGCATTGAGCGTCGGGATGGTTCTGAAAGGCGTCAGTTTCAGCGCCCTTGCAAACCCCGCTGCCATTTTAATTATTATCGCCGGGACAATCTCAGCAGTCGTTATTGCGTTCCCAACAAAAGAAATTAAAAAAGTGCCTGCGTTGTTTCGAGTGTTATTTAAGGAAAATAAACAGCTCACAATAGAGGAACTCATTCCTATGTTCTCTGAATGGGCTCAGCTTGCACGCCGCGAAGGTCTGCTTGCTTTAGAAGCAAGCATTGAGGATGTAGATGATGCTTTCTTGAAAAACGGGCTCAGCATGGCTGTTGACGGGCAAAGCGCGGAATTTATCAGAGATATTATGACAGAGGAAGTCGAAGCAATGGAGGACAGGCACCAAGCCGGAGCCGCTATTTTTACACAAGCGGGAACGTACGCCCCGACACTTGGAGTACTCGGTGCTGTAATCGGGCTGATTGCCGCTCTCTCTCATATGGATAACACAGATGAGCTTGGACACGCCATCAGTGCCGCCTTTGTTGCCACACTTCTCGGTATCTTTACAGGGTATGTGTTATGGCATCCTTTCGCAAATAAATTAAAACGAAAATCAAAACAAGAAGTAAAACTGCGTGAGGTCATGATTGAAGGTGTTTTATCCGTTTTAGAAGGACAAGCACCGAAAGTCATCGAACAAAAGCTTTTAATGTATCTTCCTGCGAAGGACCGCTTGAAATTTGCAGAACAAGGAGAGGCGCAAAATGGCGAGAAAAAAGAAGAAGAAGCATGAGGACGAGCACGTTGATGAATCATGGCTCGTTCCTTACGCCGACATCCTTACTCTTCTCCTGGCATTGTTTATTGTGCTGTACGCGAGCAGCTCGATTGACGCAGCTAAGTTTCAAATGCTCTCAAAATCATTTAATGAAGTTTTTACAGGCGGAACCGGTGTACTGGACTACTCCAGTGTCACTCCTCCTGAAAACGAGTCAGACGGCATCGATGAAGTGAAAAAGGAAAAAGAAGAGAAAGAGAAAAACAAGAAAGAAAAAGAAAAAGCAGCTGATCAAGAAGAACTTGAAAATGTGAAGAGCCAGGTGGAAAAGTTCATCAAAGATAAAAAGCTGGAACATCAGCTGGAGACGAAGATGACTAGTGAAGGCCTTCTGATTACGATTAAAGACAGCATCTTCTTTGATTCTGGAAAAGCGACCATCCGTAAGGAAGATGTGCCGCTTGCAAAAGAGATTTCAAATCTTCTTGTGATTAACCCGCCAAGAAATATCATTATCAGCGGACATACTGATAATATGCCAATTAAAAATTCTGAATTCCAATCAAACTGGCATTTAAGCGTCATGAGAGCGGTAAACTTTATGGGGCTCCTGATTGAAAACCCCAAGCTCGATGCAAAAGTGTTCAGCGCCAAGGGTTATGGCGAGTATAAACCGGTGGCTTCCAATAAAACTGCGGAAGGCCGAAGCAAAAACCGGCGGGTTGAAGTTCTCATTTTGCCGAGAGGCGCAGCGGAAACAAATGAAAAATAACAAAAAAGGAAGCCTTGTGACATATCAGGCTTCCTTTTTTTACTTATTATGAAACTGTTTTGCGTTTAATCCTACTCTTTTTAACATTTCGGTGCACATCTCTACCTCTTCTTCGCTTAATACGCTGATCATTTCATCAATTTCAGCAGCGTGATCAGGGAAAATATCGTTCAAAAGACCGATGCCTTTTTCAGTAATTTGCGCAAATGTCACTCGTCTGTCTGTAGGAGACGCTTTCCGAATGAGAAGTTCTTTTTGCTCCAGCTTATCTACAACGTATGTGATGCTCCCGCTAGCCAAGAGAATTTTATCTCCTATCTGCTGCAGCGGCTGATCGCCTTTATGGTACAAAAGCTCTAGCACAGCAAATTCAGTCGGATTCAGCCCATGCTTATGAATATGCTTATTCATATGATCGTTAATAGACCGATACGCGCGCGACAGCACGATAAATAACTTCAGTGATTTTTCTGTCATGTCTCAATCATCCTTTTAGAAACCGTTACAGAGAAACATTAATAAACAAAGACCAAAATGTCAATAAAAATCTTTCCAATATTTCTCTTCTTTTTTAAAATGTAAGCTTGCCAACACCTTTTTCTAATTTTTTTGGTTATTTTTTCTTATTAAAGAAGAAGAAACAATGATATAATACCTCTAATCAGGTGTATGTTGGAGCGATGCAAATTGAAAATACTAAAAGGCGCCTGCGGGAGAGTCAAACTTTATATCATACTGGTCGTGATTCCGGCAATCGTCATCAGCTTTTTCGTATATGAAAAAGAAAAAGATACAATAGCTGCAGAACATAAACAAGAAGCAAGTGTCCTGCTAAACCTTCACCGCAACAAAATCAATTATTTAATCGGAGAAACAATGGCGAGAATGACCTCCTTGTCCATCGCCATCGACAGACCGGTTGATATAAAGAAAATGCAGTCAATTTTGGAAAAGACCTTTGATTCAGAGCCGAGATTTTCCGGTCTCTATTTTCTCAATGCCAAAGGAGACGTCACCGCAAGCACAACCGAATTAAAAACGAAAGTAAACCTGGCCGACAGATCTTTTTTTACAAAAGCAAAGGAAACTAAAAAGACAGTCATTTCAGATAGTTATTCGAGCAGAATTACTGGTCAGCCAATTTTCACAATTTGTGTCCCTGTTTTGGACTCAAAACGTAATGTGACAGATTATCTTGTCGCAGCTATTCAAATTGATTATTTGAAAAATCTCATTAACTTACTAAGCCCTGATGTTTATATTGAAGTTGTGAACCAAGACGGGAAAATGATTTTTGCGAGCGGACAAGCATCTCATGCAGAGGATCAGAAACCTGTCAGCGGATATCTGGATGATATCAGCTGGAATATGAAAGTCTATCCGAACCCGGTCACAATAGAAGAACTGACGAAAAGCCTAGTGCTTCCGCTTTCATGTATTATTGTTCTGCTGAATATCCTTTTTATTCTCGTGCTGTATTATTTGCTGAAGCGGCAGACCCAGCTGGAGCGCTCAGAAAATGAGGCGCAAAAATTAGAGCTGATCGGGACGCTTGCTGCCAGCACAGCCCATGAAATCCGTAATCCTCTTACCGGCATAAGCGGCTTTATTCAGCTGTTGCAAAAGAAATATAAAGGTGAGGAAGATCAGCTTTACTTCTCCATTATCGAACAGGAGATAAAGCGCATCAATCAAATAGTGAGTGAGTTTCTTGTTCTCGGCAAGCCGACAGCTGAAAAATGGGAGCTGAACTCACTTCAGGACATTATCGGAGAGATTATGCCGATCATTTATTCTGAGGGCAATCTATACAATGTTGAAGTCGAATTACAGTATTTAACCGAG
Source organism: Bacillus sp. GW821-FHT01G09 (assembly GCF_059422205.1). Taxonomy (NCBI): domain Bacteria; kingdom Bacillati; phylum Bacillota; class Bacilli; order Caryophanales; family Bacillaceae; genus Bacillus; species Bacillus sp. GW821-FHT01G09. The sequence continues at coordinate 484,415 of NZ_JBWKWL010000002.1, read as the reverse complement.
CAGCCCTTACTCGTAAAATGTACAAAAGATCATATTAAACAAGTGATTTTAAATGTAGCAAAAAATGGCCTCGAGTCAATGCCTGAAGGAGGCAAACTAACGATTTCCCTGGGAGCTTTAGATAAAAAAGCCATAATCAAAGTTGTGGATAACGGTGAAGGGATTTCTCAGGAAATGCTGGATCACATCTTCCTTCCCTTTGTTACTTCTAAAGAAAAAGGAACCGGGCTCGGCCTTGTTGTTTGTAAACGGATCGTGCTGATGTACGGAGGCTCTATTCATATTGAAAGTGAAGTGCGAAGAGGCACAGAGGTGACAATCACCCTCCCCGTATCCGCATCATAGCCCCCCTGACCATGTCAGGAGGGTTTTTTATCTTCGTGATCGGGCATTGCCATTCGATTTGCTTGCTGGTCTTCCAGAAAAAAGGATTTTGATGAAACGCAACAGCATTTTCAAAAGCAAAAAAAACATAAAAAATACTAAAAAACCCTTTATACCTTCCGTGGCATCTAAAAACTCCATATTCCCTCTCCCCGTCACCTTTTGCTGAATCTCAATCGCAAATACGATGACAATGATGACTGTAACGGTATAGATAAAGGACAAGGCTGTCATACTCCATTTAGAAAGCCATGTAAACACAGCGTGAGTGACGCCGAAAAAGAATATGCCAAAAATGCCGATCACCCAAAAATGCATTTCTTTGTCAGTTAAATGAATGCCAAATATTCCGCATAAGGAAATAAAAGCATCATGAAATTGATTGACCATTTCGGTAATGAGAATCGCCAGTTCTTTCATTAGTTCCCTCTTTCATATGAATTTTTTCCAGAAAAAAAGAGCGCTTCCGAAAAGCTCTCTCTTTATATATGCATCTGATAGGCCGCTATTTATTTGCATCATATGCTGGCATAACATCTCTGCGGGGCCACAAGCCTAATTTCTTTACAAGGCCTTGAATCCCTTGGGAATGTTCGTTTTCGTGCATAAGCTGGTGATATTCATTTATTAAACAATCCAGCTCCTGACTGTGCCTGATCGTGTCATGCCCTGTAAATCCCTGCTTTCTAGCGGCATCTATCATTAACTTTCTTTTTTCATCAATAGACACCAACAATCTTTCTTGTTCAGAAGAACCGCCCATTCACTTCACCCCTCGCCGCTAAGAAATAGGAAACAAGTTTGATTGGGTTATTGTGCATTATTACAGATTATACTTTATTTGTAAACATATTTTCATTAAATAAGTTAATTTTTCAGGTATAATAGATATATTGATAGGATTAGAAGAACAATACCCAGGTGAAGAATATCTTAAACACGCCGCCAGGCAGGAGGTATGCCCAATGAAGAAAAAGAAAGCAATTATGCTCGGAGCGGCAGGCGGAAAAGCAATTTTGAAGAGGAAAAACCGAAAAAAATGTATTCAGCACATCACTACTTTTTTTCAGATGCTTCGCGATTGGCGTAATGGCGACTACCCTCGTTCACAGGTTAAAACACTTTTGCTGTTAACTGCCGCAATTCTGTATATCGTCATGCCGCTCGATATCATTCCAGACGTAATCCTCGGTCTTGGGTTCATTGACGATGCAGCTGTTTTAGGTTTGATTTGGACACTGATTAAAAAAGAACTGTCACAGTATGAAAAGTGGCGTTTGCAATAAATATAAAAAGCCCCGTTCGATGAACGGGGCTTTCTCATACTTATTGATTCACGCTGTCTTTTTCATAAATCGGAACCCAGCCTTCAGTTGTGACAAAAATTCTCACCGCGACAACTTTGCGGTCCTCCTGAAGCGTGAAGTAATGACGGATATTCTCAGGCACAGAGATTAAATCTCCAGGGTTTAAACGGACATCAAAAAACGTGCCGTCCTTGCCTTGAATGACAAAAATACCGTGTCCGCTTACAATAAAACGAACCTCATCGTCTGTATGGTGATGCTCTCTTTTAAAGTTTTCAAGCAGTTCATCAAGTTTCGGATTGCTGTCTGACAATGAAATAACATCCTGTGCTTTATAGCCGCGGCGGGTTGAGATATCCTTAATTTCAGTTTCGAAGGTATCAAGAATTTGCTGTTTTTCTTCTTCTGTCAGGTCATATTTCTCTGAGAGATGTTCCGGAAGCTTCGTGATATCCCATTGCTCATAAATAACCTCTTGACTGTCCAGAAAGATTGCCACTTCCTCTTGATTTTCAATCGTTGTATTTGCCTCATCATGAATTCGAATTGTAGCCATTTCAATTCCTCCTTTTATTTAACCAGCTGATGCTGGAGTGTTTTCAATTTCAAATGGTAGCTGAACAAAAATTCATACGCTTCAAGCACTCTTTTTGCCTCAAATGCTGTTCTCCCCCAAGCCGTAATACCATGATTTCGGATCAGAACAGCTCCTGAATCTTCTGAAATCTCTTCCGCAAACAGTGCCGCAAGCGTCGGGATATGTGCCGGATTTTCTATAATCGGAATGGTCACTTCTGCGTTCTCTTCCCACAAGCCGAGTGCTTTTATAATTTCCTGGCCTTTGAATGTGATTTTCTTTTGGTCTCCGTATAACTCTGAAATCACATTATTGTTTACCGTATGGACATGCAGGCAGCATCCGGCATTGGTTTTATTGTACAAATGTGTATGCAAAAGCGTTTCTGCTGACGGTTTCAGAGAATGCCCGCTTTCAGCAGGCTCTCCGTTTTGATCAACCAGCAGAAAATCTTCAACCGTCTCTTTGCGTTTATCTTTTCCGCTTGCAGTGACGAGAAATGTTAAAGGATCATCTGTAACCTTAATTGACAGATTGCCGCTAGTCGCCGGAAACCAATCTCTCTCTGCCAATTCCCTTTTTACTTCAGCGAGCTCTCGCCAGCGTTCTTGTTTTGCAGCCATTCCTGTACCTCCTTTACATTCTCAATTTCCTTTCTGATCTCATAAAAATCTTGATACGGAAGATGATTGAGGTTTTGCTCCCGGCATTCGTTTAATAAATAATCCCTTGCAAAGCATAGGTCAGATAGCTTTGCTGCCTCCACATCTGTAACCGAATCACCGATCATGATGATATATTGGTTCGGTTCAGAAAGTTCATGGATGACCGACGGCTTACAGCACCCGCATTGATTGCTGCATGTGCCCTTGCAGGAATGAGGCCAGTCAATATGGATATAGTCATTGTCAAATGAAGCATGGTTGCAATAAATGCGGTCTTTCTCCACAATGCCTTCAAGCAAAGGATATACAAAAAAGTCCATTCCACCGCTTATAACATAAAACGGAATCTCGTGCTCATTGATAAATGCTACAAATTCCCGAAAGCCTTCCCTGATTTTTGCATCTTCTAATACAAAACTTGTAATCTCTTCTTTTAAACTGCTGGGCAGAAGGCCGAACATCCGCCCGACACCTTCCTTGATCGACAGCGTTTTGGAAAGTACGCCGTCTTTTAATGCCACCCACTCTGGGGGAGCAAATGTTTTCATGATATTTATAATGTTGTCGTTCATCGTGATGGTTCCGTCAAAATCACAAATAATAAAAGGTTTTCGAGTCGTCATACGGCTTCAACCTTTCCCCATTTATCTAGCGCAAGCTTAAGGTCCTTGCATTGTTCGGCTTTTTCATCAATCGGCTGGGCCTCTAGGACCGCATCAATAATGGCTCTGAACGCTCGCCCCCCGCCTTGGGCACCGTTCGGATGTCCATGTACGCCTCCTCCGGCGTTAATAATGTGGTCTATGCCGAAATCACGCATTAATAGCGGAACCATGCCGGGATGAATGCCTGCTGACGGAACAGCAAATGTTTGGTTAAAAGCATCCTCTCTCACACATTCTTCATGAATCGCCAGTGCATCTGCTCTTGGAAGCGCAACCGAACCATATGGAGACGGAAAGAGGCTGAAGTCAGCACCGCAATATCGGTTTAATTTTCCGAGTAAAAGAGCGTGAGAAAAACCGTAAAACGGAGAAGACGTAAACGCTCCGCTCACTGCTGGATGCGCCATAATCGGAACTGGGATTTCAGGATCTTCTGCAAGGCCTTGCATAACGTCCAAGCCGTAAGCGAAGACATTAAACAAAAGCGCATCCGCTCCCAACTCGGCGGCGCGTCTCGCTTTGTCTAACAGATCAGCCGTACGTCCGGTCAAATTCACCGCATACAGCGTTTTATGTCCGGTTTGTTCATACGTTTCTTTCAATATTTGCTTTCCTTCTGCAATTCTTGTTTCAAAAGGCGCTAGACCAGTCTCAAAGAAAATTTCATCGTCTTTAATCAAGTCAACTCCGCCAAGCGCCTGCTGCCGGAGCTGTTCTTTAATATCACTCAGGTCCCTTCCGATTACGCCTTTAAATATGCTCATTAACAGCGGTCTCTCAAACTCTCCCAGCAGCTTCCGGATGCCGTATACGCCAAACTTCGGTCCCGGCAGTGCACGCTTAAATGCTTCAGAGAAGTGAAGATCGATTAATTTGATTTTTCCGTCCAGGGACAGCTTGCCAAACACTGTTGTCAGCAAAGCCGGAATATCCTGAGAGAAATTGATTTCAGGATAGGCAATTGTGATGACCGCTTGTTTTTCTGATGCAGTTCCCTCTCTCTCCTCAACTTTTATCACCCGCCCCTTGTGCTTTTGCATTTGCTCCTGTTTTACAAGGGGCAGATCAGTCCAGGAGCCTACTGTCAATCCTGTTGCGATTTGTTCTGCTTTCTTCTCTGTATCGGCTCCCGGTTCGGTCAGGAGATATGTCGCTAATAACTCACTCATGCCAGAGCTCCTTTCATTTTCATCCATATCAAAAAACCTCTTCAAACTGCAATCGCGTCTAAAGAGGTTTCGTTTCTCGTCCGAATCTTATCTCTCAGCCGCTAGCTGCAAGAATTAGCACCGTGCTTTATAAGTCGGTTGCCGGGCTTCATCGGGCTCGTCCCTCTGCCTGCTCTTGATAAGAAAATATAGATTTTATAAATTATTTTGAATTATCCCATCGTTATAAAGTCTTGTCAATGCTTTTTTGGGTAAACAGGTTCAGTTTGCCAATTCGATAAGCGGCTTCCTTAAGTCTTTCTTCACTTGTTAAAAGTCCGACTCTGACGTAGCCCTCGCCATATTTACCGAAGCCGTTTCCAGCCGCAACCGCCACATTCGCTTTTTCCAGCAAAAGATCTGAGAACTGCTCAGAAGTATAGCCTTCAGGCACAGGCAGCCATGCAAAAAAAGAACCTGCGGGAGCTGTTACATCCCAGCCGATTTCCCGGCATGCCGTGATCCAAGCGTTTCTCCTGCTCTCATATCTGGCATTTTGCTCTGCCACACACGTCTGATCGGCTAACAGTGCCTCTGCTGCAGCCTCTTGAGTCGCTCTGAAAAGACTGACAAACATATGGTCTTGATAAAGATTGATCGCTTCAATGACCGAAGCGTTTCCGACGGCAAAGCCAACCCGCCATCCTGCCATATTATACGTTTTTGACAGCGTGTAAATTTCAATTCCGATATCCTTCGCACCTTCAGTCTGCAAAAAGCTTAAAGGCTTGCAGCCGTCAAATCCTACAGCGCCGTAAGCAAAATCGTGAACGACGCAGATTCCGTTTTCAGCCGCAAAACGCACGGTATCTTCAAAGAACTCGGAAGTAGCAACAGCTCCGGTCGGATTATTCGGATAATTCAAATACATCAATTTCGCCTGTTCCCTTACTTCAGCGGTTATGCTGCTGTAATCAGGGAGAAACGCCCTGTCCTTTACGAGCGGCATCATTTCCATCTTTGCTTTTGCAAGTGTGACACCCGACCAGTAATCAGGATAACCCGGATCGGGAACTAAAATCGTATCACCGGGATTCAACAAGCATTGCGGGAGCTCGACAAGACCGGCTTTTCCGCCGAATAATACAGCGACTTCGGTTTCCGGATCCAGATCAATGCCGTACTCTCTTTTGTAAAATGCAGCAGCCGCTGACTTCAGACGGTATGAGCCGCGAAAAGACGAATATTTATGATTCTCAGGATCAGCAACAGCTCGTTTCATCTCCTCGACAATATGTTCAGGAGTCGGCTGATCTGGATTTCCCTGTCCTAGATTGATAACGTCATGTCCTTCTGCGAGCTTTCGGTTCACTTTCTGCACCAGAGAAGCGAAGAATTGTTTAGGCAATTCCTTCAATACATGAGACTGTTCAAATTTCATCTATTCTCACCTTCTAAAAAAATCTTGAAATGATAGTCCATCATCATATATGGTTAAATGAAAAAAGTAAAGAAAAATTTGGGGTGTTAAAAAGATGAAATGGACGATATCTTGTCTTCAATTTGATATTTCATACGGAAAACCTTCGGAAAATATAAAAAAGGCTGAATTTTTCATCGGAATAGAAAGCAAACATGCTGATGTTCTTGTTCTGCCTGAATTATGGACGACCGGATATGATCTGGCCAATCTTGATGAACTCGCTGACGAAGACGGCCGCTCCGCTCAGAGCTGGCTGAAGAAAACGGCAAAAAAACATGGTGTTCATATTGTCGCCGGATCGGTCGCTGTCAGGAAGAATTCTGATGTTTATAATACAATGTACATCGCGGATAAGGAAGGGCAAATCATTAAAGAGTACAGAAAAGCCCATCTTTTTCAGCTGATGGATGAGCATCTGTATTTATCAGCCGGTTCCGAAGACGGATACTTTGAGCTTGACGGCGTCAAAAGCTCAGGATTGATCTGTTACGATATCCGTTTTCCGGAATGGATCAGAAAACATACGACAAAAGGCGCCAACGTGCTGTTTATTTCTGCGGAATGGCCTCTTCCCCGCCTTGATCATTGGAAAAGCCTGCTTATTGCGCGGGCCATTGAAAACCAATGCTTTGTCGCAGCCTGCAATTGTACCGGTTCAAATCCGGATAATGAATTTGCAGGACATAGCCTGATTATTGATCCATGGGGGCGTGTACTTGCTGAAGGCAGCCGGGAAGAAGGCATAGTCCGAGCGGAAATCGACCTTCAAGAAAGCGCAGAAGTTCGGGAGAGCATTCCTGTTTTCGATGATATCAGAAAAGATTTATATTAAAAAATATATTGACAACTAACTAAATTACCTGTTACCATGTTCATCAACTGATAAATTAGAATTGTCAAACAAGTGAATATATTCTCTTATCGAGAGTTGGGCGAGGGATTTGGCCTTTTGACCCCAACAGCAACCGACCGTAATTCCATTGTGAAATGGGGCGCATCTTTTTCGCGCCGAGACGCTGGTCTCTTAAGGCACGGTGCTAATTCCATTCAGATCTGATCTGAGAGATAAGAGAGGCGGACATAGATGTTAAGCCTCCTTCTCTCTGAGAAGGAGGCTTTTTTACGGCCACATATTAAGTGATTACATAATTGGAGGTTATGATGATGGGAGTCACAAAAACACCTTTATACGAAACATTAAATGAAAGCTCCGCTGTGGCGTTGGCGGTGAAGCTTGGCCTATTTCCAAGCAAAAGCACGCTGACATGCCAAGAGATCGGAGACGGCAACTTAAATTACGTTTTTCATATTTATGATCAAGAACATGACAGAGCATTGATCATTAAACAGGCGGTTCCGTATGCAAAAGTGGTGGGAGAAAGCTGGCCGCTGACAATCGACCGTGCAAGAATCGAAAGCAGCGCTCTCATCCGTCAGAGCGAGCATGTGCCTCACCTGGTTCCAAGAGTTTTTTATTCTGATACGGAAATGGCGGTTACCGTCATGGAGGATCTCTCTCACCTCAAGATCGCAAGAAAAGGACTCATTGAGGGTGAAAACTATCCTCATCTGTCGCAGCACATCGGTGAATTTTTAGGAAAAACACTTTTCTACTCATCAGATTACGCGCTTGAACCTAAGGTGAAAAAACAGCTTGTTAAACAGTTTACAAATCCAGAGCTATGCGACATTACGGAAAGACTTGTTTTTACAGATCCTTTCTTCGACCATGACACAAATGATTTTGAAGAAGAGCTTCGTCCTTTTGTCGAAAAGCTTTGGAATAATGACAGCGTTAAAATCGAAGCCGCTAAGCTGAAAAAGTCATTTTTAACGTCTGCAGAAACGTTGATTCATGGTGATTTGCATACAGGAAGCATTTTCGCAAGTGAGCACGAAACAAAGGTGATTGATCCTGAGTTTGCTTTTTACGGACCGATCGGCTTTGATGTAGGGCAATTTATCGCCAACTTATTTTTGAACGCACTCAGCCGTGACGGGGCTGACAGAGAGCCGTTATATGAACATGTCAACCAGGTCTGGGAAACGTTTGAAGAGACGTTTAGTGAAGCCTGGCAGAAGGACAGTCTGGATGTTTACGCCAACATCGACGGTTACCTCACTGATACGCTCAGCCATATTTTTGAAGAAGCAATCGGATTTGCGGGCTGTGAGCTGATACGACGCACGATCGGCCTTGCCCATGTAGCTGACCTGGATACGATCGTGCCGTTTGATAAACGAATCGGCAGAAAACGCCTGGCGCTCGAAACCGGCACAGCCTTTATCGAAAAACGTTCGGAATTCAAAACGATAACAGATGTTATTGAATTATTTAAGTTACTTGTAAAGGAATGATCCATTCATGACCCATTCATTTGCTGTTCCACGTTCTGTTGAATGGAAAGAAACAGCTATTACCATTTTAAATCAGCAAAAGCTTCCTGATGAGACGGAATATTTGGAGCTGACGACGAAAGAGGATGTATTTGATGCGATTGTCACGCTCAAAGTAAGGGGCGCTCCGGCGATCGGCATTACGGCTGCCTTTGGACTGGCGCTTGCTGCCAAAAACATTGAAACAGATAATGTCACGGAATTCCGCCGCAGACTGGAAGACATCAAACAATATTTAAACAGCTCACGGCCTACCGCCATTAATTTGTCATGGGCGCTTGAGAGACTGAGTCATTCGGTCGAAAACGCGATTTCCGTAAATGAAGCAAAAACAAACCTTGTCCATGAAGCCATTCAGATTCAGGTCGAGGATGAGGAAACGTGCCGGTTGATCGGCCAAAACGCCCTGCAGCTTTTCAAAAAAGGCGACAGGATCATGACAATCTGCAATGCCGGCTCAATCGCGACAAGCCGCTATGGAACGGCGCTAGCTCCGTTTTACTTGGCCAAACAAAAAGATTTGGGATTACACATTTATGCCTGTGAAACAAGGCCTGTCCTGCAAGGTTCACGCCTTACTGCTTGGGAGCTGATGCAGGGGGGCATTGATGTCACTCTGATCACAGACAGCATGGCTGCCCATACGATGAAGGAAAAACAAATTTCCGCTGTTATCGTCGGAGCCGACCGAATTGCAAAGAACGGTGATACGGCAAATAAAATCGGCACATACGGTCTTGCTATTTTAGCAAACGCCTTTGATATTCCGTTTTTTGTCGCCGCACCTTTATCTACATTTGATACAAAGGTCAAATGCGGCGCTGATATCCCGATAGAGGAACGGGATCCCGAGGAAGTCAGGCAGATTTCCGGAGTTCGGACCGCTCCATCCAATGTGCCTGTCTTTAATCCCGCTTTCGACATTACACCTCATGATCTCATTTCAGGAATCATCACAGAAAAAGGGATTATGACCGGAAACTATGAAGAAGAGATTGAACAGCTGTTTAGAGGAGAAAAGGTGCATTAAAAAACCGCTGGACTTTGCTCATTTGGAGCCGAGTCAGCGGTTTTTTTGTTTCTTTTTGTTAACATTGATGATTTCATCTTTTTGAGCGCTTGATAAGATATGCAGTTTCACAAACAGTTCGGCAAAAACGGCAAGTTTCTCAGAGCGGCTCGGCTTCAATTGCTTTGTCCTCCTTTTTCATCAGACCAACTTTTTTAACTTAATAAAATGATATGTCGGCCGTGAAAAAAGGGAACGTGCCATATGTTTTATTTTTCTTTATAGGAGATTCGCTCGATGTTTAGCAAAAATGCTTTGATCTCCGTTTTGGTTCCGGCGTATCCTGTTAACGCACTGTTTTTGCCGATCACTCTGTGGCACGGGACAAAAATCGGCAGGTCGTTACGTTTATTAGCCTGTCCGACAGCGCGCACCGCTTTCGGACTGCCGACCGCAGCGGCAATATCCGCATAGCTTCGGGATTCGCCATATGGAATCCTCTCCAGCGCCTGCCACACTTTTTGCTGAAAAGGAGTGCCCTTTTGGCTGAGCGGCAGGGAGAATGTCTTCCTTTCGCCTGCGAAATATTCTTGAAGCTGTTGTTTCGCTTCTGCAAGATTAGGTGTTTCCTTGTGCTCAGTATTCTGAACCGTTTCTTTCCAATCCACCCAATCTTCCTGACTGAGAAATAGACGAGTGATCCGGTCCTCCTCTTCGGCAATGATAAGTTCACCGAGCGGCGTTTCGGCTGTCGTATAGTAGTTCATTCATCATTCCTTCTTTCTTCAGCATTCTGTCTGACAGGAAGCGTAATATGGAAAACGGTGCCCTTCCCTTCTTCACTTTCTACCATAATCTCGCCTTGATGTTCTTCAATAATTTTATAGCTTACCATAAGCCCAAGTCCAGTTCCCCGTTCCTTTGTCGTATAAAATGGTTCACCAAGGCGCTTTAATTTATCTTCTGTCATTCCGATTCCCTCGTCTTTTAAGGAGATAAGAACATGATCTTGATCCAATGCCCTTATCGTTACAAAAATATTTCCGCCGTCAGGCATCACTTCGATGGCGTTTTTTAATATATTGATAAAAACCTGTTTCAGCTGATTCGGTTCACAGTAAATCGGGGGAATGTCGTCAATTAAATCAAGTTGCATTTGTACATTGCTGAGATTGGCTTGCGCATTTAGAAGGTCTATCGTGTCCCTCATAATTTGGGTAACATGTTTTTCCTCATACATAATGGCCTGGGGCTTAGCTAAAATCAAGAATTCGGTGATGATGGATTCGATGCGCTTTAGTTCTGAGGTGATCACGTTGAAGTAAAGGGCGTAGTCTCCCTCGACACTCCCTTTCAGAAGCTGAATGAAGCCTTTAAGAGCAGTCATCGGATTTCTGATTTCATGAGCAATGCCGGCTGCAAGTTCGCCGACAACATGAAGGGTATCTGATTTGCGCAGGCGTTCCTCCAATTCTTTTCGCTCTGTTACGTCTTTAAAGATAGCCAAGTTCATATTTTGAATAATATTCCGTTTAAATGAGAATTCGAGTTTTCTGTTATCACCGCTGCTCAGCAAAAATGGAATTTCGTTGTCCATTTCATCAAAATTAATCTGCCTTGCCGGTGATGCCAGATTTTCTATTTCATAAGCAGAAATAATGTCTAACAGGCTGTGCTGTTTTATCTCTTCATGTGACAGGCCCAAAATATGGCTTGCTAATGGGTTGGCGTCGATGATCCTGTATTGATTGTCGAACAATACATTGCCGTCCATTGAGCCGTTGAACACTTTTCTGAATTTCAGCTCGCTTTCCCGAAGCTCCTTTTCCATCCGCTTTCTATCGCTTACATTTCTTAAGATCGTCAAATGCTGATTTTCAAGGATTGTCCGTTTTGAAGTAAATTCAAGCTCTTTGAATTGCCCGTTCCCCATTTGAAACAGCAGCTCTTCTCTGATCTCTCCGTATTTTGCGTATTTCCTTTTCGTTATGCTGTATTTCTGCTGCGAGTCAACGAGAAAATCACACAGCTTTCTTTTCAACAGCAAATTCATCGGCAGCTCAAAAATTTTACAGGCTGATTGATTCGCTTTTACGATTCTTCCGTCATTCGACCAGATGATGATGGCGTCCATTGCATTTTCAAAGATTTCTCTGAAGCGCTCCTCACTTTTAAAGAGCTGCAGCTCCATAGACCGCTTCTCTGTGATATCCCTCATAATGGACATATAAAAACCGCTGATGATGTTTGATGTAATCGTGAATTCAAATAGTTTTTGAACTCCTGAACGAAGCTTGACAGGCAGCTCCCCCTTCGCTTTTCCCTTGCGGTTGAGCGCCTTCCAGATATTGTCGAAATCTTTTCGTGAGCCGCTGTCTATGAACTCATACAAAGATAAATGAGACAGCTCATTATGATTGATTTCAAAGCTTTTACAAAAGGACAAATTGGCATCAATAAAACCGCCATCTTTATCAAACAGGACGATTCCGTCAACTGCTCTGTCAAACAAGTCCTTAAAAAGCTGTTCATTCATAGAGAATTCCCGCTCCAGAATCTTCTTAGAAGATATGTCCCTCATGACAACAAAAAAGAAATCCTCACCAATGCCTCTTTTGGCCAGAAACTCTATGTATTTTGTTGCCCCGCAATCAAGCCTGATCGGAACCTCCTTCCACAGAAAGCCTTTTTTAAAAAACTTCTTTACGGAAAGATTCAGTTCATCCTTTGGGATGGAAAACAAAAAATCCAAAACAGAACGCTTTTTCAAATCTTCCGAGTCAACTTGAAGCATCCTTTCTGTTGCTTCATTTGCCTGAACAATCCGCATTTCGTTATCACAAATAAAAATAGCATCGAGCGTATTGTTGACAATCACTTGATGCTGATTCAATTCCTTTTTCAGTCGCGCGTTTTCTTCTTTGAGGCGATTCAGTTCCTCTCGCAGCTCCGAGTTTGTCTGGACACCAAGAGTTTCCATGCATGTACACTCCTTCTTCAAAACCTATCCCTCAATATTTCTACAAAATGCGGGAACTTCCTTCATTTGCCCTATAAATTTCAGAAAATTTCAGCGCCATTACATTACGAAGACATTTTCTACGATCCTTACCGTCACTTTACATCGACCTAACAATCAGCATTTTTTTAGATTCCTTTTTCATCTTTTATTTTAAAATATGTACCAGCAGGGAATAATCTCTTAGTGACTGATGAAAGAGAAGGTGATGCTATGAGTAAATCGCGGGACAGTTATTTCGATAACGCAAAATTTTTATTGATATTCCTTGTTGTATTCGGTCATATCCTTCGTTCCTTTATTAATGATAATCATTTTATGCTCTACCTCTACAAGTTCATTTACACATTCCATATGCCTGCATTTATTCTTGTATCCGGTTATTTCGCGAAAGGCTTTAAACGGGCGGGATATGTAAAAAAGCTGGCGGTCAAGCTGATTATTCCGTATTTGATTTTCCAAATCATTTATTCCGTCTTTTATTACATTATGCAAGATGAAAGCATGGCAAATGTGAACCCGATTGATCCGCAATGGTCGTTATGGTTTCTTGTAAGCTTATTCTTTTGGAACCTGCTCCTATATCCTTTTTCAAAGCTTTCAAAGCAGTGGGCGCTGTTTGTCAGCTGCGGAATCGCCGTGCTGATCGGTTATCTGGACTTTGTCAGCAGCACGCTGAGCTTGTCACGGACATTCGTATTCTTACCGATGTTCCTTGTCGGTTTTTATTTAAATAAACATCATTTTGATTTATTGAGATCAAAACGCGGCAAACAAATTGCGCTCGGAGTGCTTGCCGCAGTATTCGTCATCTGCTGGGGCATCGATTTTGACTATTCTTTTCTGTTTGGTTCAAAACCGTATTCTTCATTTGGAGACGTTACCCTTGTAAGCGGACTATCCCGAATCGGCTGGTATGTACTCGCCTTTGGGGCAACCTTCAGCTTTTTAGCGCTTGTTCCGCAAAAACGGTATTTCTTTACCAGATGGGGAACCCGGACATTTTACGTGTATCTGCTTCACGGGTTTATTATTAAAACATTACGGCAGGTCGGGCTTGAGGATTGGCTTACTGACTATCAAAGCTTAGTGATCCTCTTGCTTTTAACAGCAGCCCTGACATCAGTCCTCTCCAGCAACTTTGTTAAGACAGTCGCTCAGCCCTTCATTGAGCTGAGGATGACCAGCTTATTGCAATTTGTCAGAGGAACGGGCAAAAATGCTTATTTAAAATAGAAAAGCACCTCTTAAGCGGACGCCGCCTAAGAGGTCTTTTTTATTGTTGTTTTTTATTTTTGTTTTTTTCTTTTTTCTTTTCAGGCTTAGTGACTTCCAGCGTTTCGATGATCTTTCCGGCATTGTAATCCCCAAGTTCACTTGAGAATTCTTCCTCCAGCACCTTTTTATTCATAGGCTTTTTATGATTTTGCATGTCTCTGCTATGACGGTTTTTCTTCACAATTACATGCCTCCCTGCTGGCCCTGTTTGGAATTGCGGTTTGCCCCTCTAAAATTAGGGTCGTCATGATATTGTGTCTTATATGAATTGGGGTCCATGCTCTCGGTAGGTGTATTGTTATTTTTAATGGCTTCATTCACTTCAGCTTTACGCTTCATACGAATCCTCCTCGCCAGTTTTCAGACATTTTACTCACTTCAAGATGCAGGAGCGTTAATTGCACCTGTCGAAGTTAGTTTCTCCAACTGAACAGGAGGCACACATCTTTTTTTTGGCAATCAAAAAACACCGCAAAATATGCGGTGTTTTGCCTATCCGATAATCACTCTTTCCTTTGGATAGTGATAATTCGCTTCAATTTCCTTTCTTCCGATCAGATACAGGAAGGTCAGGATGCCGATTCGCCCGATAAACATGACAACCATAATGACGCATTTTCCAACACTGCTCAAATCTGCCGTAATTCCAAGCGACAGGCCTGTTGTACCGAATGCCGAGCACACTTCAAACAAAAGCTCCAGCAGGGAATGCTTTTCTGTAATGGTCAGAATGAGTGTCGCGCCAAAAACGAGCAGGATCGCCATCATCGTGACAACAAGCGACTTCATCAAGTCAGCAGGGTGTAGCTCCCGTTTGAATACCTTTACGGCCTTATTGCCGCGGGCAAAATGAAACAGCGCAAGAAGGTTCAAAGCAAAAGTCGTTGTCCGTATGCCGCCCCCGACTGAGCTTGGCGACGCTCCGATAAACATCAGCGCACAAATAAAAAAGAGTGTGGAATCTGATAATTGGCTGATATCGATTGTTGCCAGTCCCCCGCTTCGGGTTGCCGTTGATTGAAACAAGGACAAAAACAAAATATCATGCCATGATTTTCCTGCGAACGCATGGTTTGCTTCCAGAGCAAAGATGCCAATGGCTCCAAACAAGACAAGTGAGCCGAACGTAATCGTCGTGATCTTTGTAAAAAGCGTAAATGGATAACGCCGATGCTTTGAAAACAGGAAATCCTTTACTTCAACAAGCACAGGAAATCCAATCGCTCCAAATATAATTAAAAGCATTGTAATAAACTGCACAAAGTAATCGTGGCGAAATGGAATCATCGAATTACCGGTAATATCAAATCCGCCGTTTGTCGTTGCACTGATACTGGCAAAAAATCCGTGTAAATAAGCTTCCTGATAGGAGTCATAGTAGGTTAAGAAATATGTGCCGAGTATCAGCCCGCCAAAAAATTCAATCCACAAGATCAGAAACAGTACCTGCTTCATCAGATTGACAATTCCTGAAAACTGGGATTGGTTTTGATCAACCATAATCAGCTTCCGTTCTTTCAGCCCGATTCGTTTTCCCATGATCAGCCAAATGAACGTTCCGAGCGTCATAATTCCGATTCCGCCAAATTGCAGAACAAATGCTAATATAAAAATCCCTATTGTGCTGAATGTATCAGCTGTATCAACAACCGTCAGCCCCGTTACACTGACTGAACTGACAGCTGTAAAAAGCGCATCAATAAACGTCCAATCCGCCCCCGGTTTATGGGCCGCCGGCAAACTCAGCAATATAACGGCCACAGTAACAGCAAGAAAATAATATAATGCGATCAACTGGGCCGGTGACAAGGCCTGTATCAATTTTCCAAACTTTAATCTCATGTAAAATCCTTCTGCCTCTCTTTTTAAGTACGGTAATTATTCTAAAGATATTAGGTCCATTTTTAAAGGCTTTTACGAAACATTTTCTTAACTTGCTTATTTTTTTATGATTTTAGTCAATGGATAAAATAAAAAACCTCTGAGAATTCTCTCAGAGGAACAATGTGTTTGTATTATTTAGCTTCCAGCCGTCTGATTCGCTCATCTAAATCAGGGTGAGTAGAGAAAAGCGAAGAGCGCTTCTTGCCATTAATCTTTAACGTTTGGACAGCTGTCTGATCGTCTTCCATAATCCGGGAAGAATAGCTTTTAAGCGTCCGCAGCGCATGAATCATCTTGTCCTTGCCGGCAAGATCCGCTCCTCCCCTGTCAGCATGGAATTCACGATGGCGTGAATACGCAAACACAACCAGGCTGCCAAGTATCGAAAAGACAATCTGAAAAATAATCATTGCAATAAAATGAACGATCGGCGCTAGATCTTCTTTGACAAAACGGCTTGCAATCCAAGCGGCGATACGCGATAAAAAGACGACAAAGGTATTAACGATACCTTGTAAAAGCGTCATTGTTACCATATCACCATTTGTGATATGCGCGACCTCGTGGGCAAGCACACCTTCAACCGCTGCGTCATCCATCTGCTCCAGCAGCCCTGACGATACTGCGACAAGTGAACGGCGTTTTGACGGTCCAGTCGCAAACGCGTTTACTTCAGGTGAACGGTAAATCCCGACTTCCGGCATTTTCGTTAAACCGGCAGAGCGGCTTAATCTGTGAACACGATCAACCAATTGCTGTTCCTCATAGCTGAGCGAGTGTTTTTTCGGATTCAGCACTCTGACGCCCATCATCGTCTTTGCCATCCATCTGGACATCGCAAGAGACGTAAAGGAACCGACAAATCCAACGACTAAACTGAACACAAGAAGCGCCATTGGATCGATACCGCCATCAGCTGTAAAGTACGTCCCGACTCCTGTAACAGAGCTTAAAACAGACAAAACGATTCCGATTGTTGTAAGCACCAAAATATTCGTTAGAATAAACAGAAAAATTCTTTTCGCCATAACAACCTCCGTTATTTTAAGTTCAAAAGAACCCGTATATTTAAATTATAAAACATCCATTTGAAAATGCAAGGAATTCGACGTATGATGTTAATGTAATTTGCTGACGCTTGAATTTTGAACTTATACATAGACCTATATCCGCGTCAAATTGTTTAAAGAGGTGAACAATGAACATTTTTAAACTCTCTCGAACCGATATGGTGCGGCTGCTCTATTCCCTAAAAGGACAAGGAGAACATAGCCCGCTCGACATTCTCGTCCAATCAGCGAACATGTCAGCAGAAAAAGCAGCCAATCACCTAGAAATTCCTGAATTTCTTACAAGATACGAACGAAAAAAACAGAAAAAAGAATACGGTCTGTCTACAAATGAAATCGTAGAGCTTGGCAACTTATGCGAGCTGACTTCGTTAAAGTCAACCGCGATTCAAAACTGGGTAAAGCGTGATATCAAAGATCTGATCGGACACCCTGAGCTAGGCAAAAAATACTCAATTGAACAGGCAGTTATTCTTTTAATTGTACGTGATTTAAAATCCATTTATGACTTTGAACACATACGGGCTATTTTAAAAGTGGCCTTTAACACAATCTCAGACAGATCTGATGATGTCATCAGCCCGATTGCTTATTATGAAAGCTGCGCATATGTGCTTGATGCCATCCATCACCAAGATACTCCTTCCATGAAAGAATCAAATCTGCAGGAGATCGCCGAACAGGAGACAGAGCGTCTCCGTCACCGTTTTGAAGAACTGAATGACAGCCAATGGCTTAAAATCAGACAGATTATCGCCATTACAGTCCTCTCCATTTTGACATTCCATATTCAGGCAACCGCACATAAAATGACAGCAGACATTCTATAGTCTGCGCCACCCCGGCTCAGAGGCCGGGGTTTTATTTTTCTCCACAACAATTGCCAGCATAAATAAACCCCGTATATTTCAAACTAAATACGCGTTAAGAATTTCTTTATCGAAAAAGGAGATGAAAAAGATGGCGAGCAGAAATAAACTCGTTGTTCCAGGGGTGGAGCAGGCACTAGACCAATTTAAACTCGAAGTGGCTCAAGAATTCGGTGTGAACCTTGGTTCTGATACAGTCGCACGCGCTAACGGCTCTGTAGGCGGAGAAATGACAAAGCGGCTGGTACAGCAAGCACAATCACAATTAAATGGCACAACTAAATAAATTCAGGTCTTTATTCGCCGGGGGCACTCGGCGAATCTTCATTTTGAGCTGAATTATTATCACTGCTGTAGCCGTTTGGATTACGTCGGTCTGAAGCGTTATCCCTTCTCGACGAAGAACGGTTCTTGCCTTGTTCACCATTGTTCCAGTCCCTGTGATATTGGCTTTGGCCCTTGTCAGCGCCGTTATTTTCATTTCCTTTATCTTGAGGATCTTGTATTGGGGTTTGCTCATGGTCCCCATCTTTTTCGGTATTTGTGTTTTCATCTGATTCCTTTATTTTTTTATCTTTGTCACTATCACCAATCTGGTCATCCGCTTTATCTTCTTTCTGGTCTCCGGAATCCGCATCATTCAGCTGTTCATTATCTCCTTGCTTGCTGTCCTGGGTGTCAGTTTGATCGGTGTTTTCATCCTCATTTTCATCACTCTTTTGATCCTCTTCTCCGGATGGTTTGCTGGAGTCATCTTTTAAATCTTTATTGTCATTCTTTTCATTTGATTTGATGTAGCTGCCTGTTGAGACGCCTTCTTTCTTCGCTTTTTCCCTCGTTTGCATATCTGACTCGAGAGATTCCATGCGGTATGTCGTTTTATATTTTTCAGTCACATCATTCAGCTGTTTTTTCACAGCCTTTTTATATGTATTGTCTTCTGTGTTTTCATAAACAGTGGAAATCAATATTTCTTTCGATTTCTTTACATACCCGTGTTCACTGCAGTCGGTTATAATATCGTCAATCACCTTTTTAAAATCAGTCTTCTCCCAATCATCTATATCATTCACGACTTTCTGTCCCTCATCGTTTAGAGGTGTCAGTTCAATCACTTCATAATCGCTGTTTAACGCCATTTCGACGCTTGGATTGATATCGATTGTCATATACGCATAGGCCTTATTATTAGAAAAAACGGGGAGAACTATAAAAATAAAAAGCATAATAGCAGTCATCGTAAAAATCCCCATTTTGAAAGGGCGCAGTTTAAAAAAATCAAAAAAGCTGGCCCTTCTGCCCATGCGTGTTTCACTCGGAAGCATGATTTCTTCACCGATTTCATAGCTGTGTCGATCATTTTTGGCTTTTAAAAATTGTCCGTCAGGGGTCAGCAACGTGACGAATTTTTTATTTTTCTCTACTATAATCCCTCTTCTCATGAGTGCAGCACCCCTTTAAGATAATCTTTTAAATAAATATAATCACCCGTAATGATAATACACATCGCAATAATATATTTTCTGTTTCTCTCAATCGTTTTTCGGCTTACAGAGACAAGCTGTTCAAGCTGTTTGACCGGAAGCTGCTTCTTTGTATACAGGATAGCGGCCAATTCTTCATGTTCAACAAGCGTCATTGCCACCTTTATGGCGTTTTGCCTTGCATCCGTGTGCTTTGGAGAATTTTCAAGCAGTTCTTTAAACGATAAACCATAATCCTTGAGCTGCTTTTGAAAATAGAGGATTTCCTCCCGCCTCTGCTCCTGTTCAATCTGACGGCGGTATTCATCAATGGAAAGCTCGGCTTCAATCAGGCTTTGTGATGACTCCTGATCGTCTCCTTCCTGTAAATCAATATTTATATTTTGTGCGCTTCTGGCTTCTTTTCTAATGTAATCAATGACTTTTCTTTTTATAATAAGCTCAGCAAATGCGAGCAGAGAATTTCCTTTTTCAGGTGAATATTTTTCTATAGCTTCATTAAACGCGATCAGTCCAATACTGAACTCATCGTCTTTTTCATCTATATATCGTTTACAAACGGATGAAACCGTCTTTGCGATAAATGGCTTATATTGCTGTATTAATTCATTTTGCAGATCTTTATTGCCTTTTTGTATACTCTCAACAGCTTTTTCAAGTGTTTGCTTCTTTTTTCCCAATTTAAACAAAAGGCTAAGCACTGGTTTCACCTCAGTTCCTCCCTATAACTACTCATTAATGATAGCTAATTTGATAGGGATTCGCAAAGGAGAAAAAGAAATATTGATTTCCAATGTCTCAATTATGACAAACCATTCTGACGTCCTATACATGATTTCGTGCCTTTCTAAAGAATTAAGGGGGTTTTATGCGTGTTTTTTGTAACAAAGATGTTATAAAAATGTTATTTTATTTCGCTTATGAAAACGCTTCAAACACAAAAAGACTCTGCTTTTAAGCAGAGTCTTTCAGATTACGCCCGTTCACGGGTGCTGTTTTTTTGTTCGTTTTGTGCGCCCTCCGGCTGTTTTTTCCCACCTGACATAAACCAGCCGCAAACCGCGATTGCTGCTAAGACACCCCAGAATATCAGCTTCCATGTTCCAGAATGAATAAAGTGCTCAGAAACAACCGCTATGTCGCGATGGGCAAGCGTATATAAAGCAAGCTTCACTCCGACCCAGCCGACAATCACAAAGGCTGCTGTTTCTAGGCTTGGACGTTCCTTTAATAACTTCACAAACATGGAAGCCGCAAACCGCATGATCACCAGTCCGATGATACCGCCGGCCAAAATGACGAGAAATTGTCCTCCGTCAAGTCCGCCGATCTTCGGGAGTGATGTCCCAGGAAGTGTAACCGCCAGCGCTACTGCTGCTAAGATGGAATCAACAGCAAACGCGATATCTGCCAGTTCAACTTTTAAAACAGTCGGCCAAAAACCGCTTTGCTTCGTCTCTTTATGTGTATCTTCTTTCTTAAATACATATCTTTTCAATAAGTGGCTTGCTGAGATATACAGCAAATAGATCGCGCCAATCGCTTGAACCTGCCATACGTTGACCAAAAATGAAATGGCGAATAAAGAGCCAAATCGCAGAACAAAAGCCCCTGCCAATCCATAAAATAACGCTTTTTTTCTTTTTTCCTCCGGCAAATGTTTTACCATTACCGCCATAACCAGCGCGTTATCGGCGGCTAAAATCCCTTCCAGCCCGATCAAGACGAGAAGAACCCAACCATACTCTAATAATAATGCTGCATCCATAAATGATACCCTCCCAAAAAAGTTGTTTTCTTTCTCTTCATCCGATCTTATGCCGGCCGGACCATGCAAAAAAGACCTTTGCCGACATAAGGCAAAGGTCTTGCTAGACATGAATTCAGGCATGCCAACAAAGCCGATGGATACAATCCATGAAATGACGACTTTGTTTCCGGAGTACATTCCGGACGCTACTCCCCTTTGGGATTTCAAGAAATATGATTTTATACGTCAATGATATGCGCAGCGCAATGATTTGTCAACGTTTATTTTTTAAAAATACAGATAATTGTTCGGAATGCGTGCGTTTCTTCCTCTTTTTCATCAGTAAGTAGAGCAGGAACAGCGCCAAAATCGCTATCCCGATCGGAAGCATATATTGATCAAGAATAGAGCCGACTTCCTTCCAATTTTCACCGAGCTTCACACCGAGATAAACATATACAAATGTAATCGGAAGCATAGCAATGAATGTATAAAGCGAAAACACCCAAACATTCATTTTTGCAATTCCGCACGGTATGGAAATCAATGTCCTGATGCCAGGCAAGAAACGGCCGCTGAACGCGACAAAGCCCCCATGTTTTTTGAAAAAATTATCTGACTTATCAAGCGCTTCAGGTTTAATAAAGAGATACTTCCCAAAACGTTCAAGAAACGGCCTTCCTCCGTACCGGCCTATCCAATACAGCGTAAGCGGACCGGCCACTCCTCCAAGCGATCCTGCCAAAACAACGCCGGCAAGTGTCATATCGCCTTTAGATACCCAATAGCCCGCAAGCGGCAAGACGACTTCGGCTGGAATAAACTCAATGCTGAGCGCTAGAAATATTCCAAAATAAGATAAGCTTTTAAATGCTTCTATCCATGACATAACCAACTCTTCGATAGCCACCAACTCCCTTGTCTCATGTTTATGTATCATACATTTTTGTTTTTTCGGAAAACGTCAAGATGATTTTAACACATTTTTCACGGTCATTTGAACTAAAAATAGATCTCCCTCGTATTTCTATCGTTTTGAAGGCTGAAACTCTGCGGTTAAGCAGCCGATAATAAAGAGAGTCAACAAGACTGGAACACACGATACGGGGGGAATCTCCATTTGGAAATACACGTTACATATAATACGACGCTCATATGTTTATCTATTCTAATTGCCTGTACCGCCTCGTATATTTCCCTTGAACTTTCAAGGAAAGTCACCATCAATACAGGCTTAAAAAGTAAAATTTGGCTGATCGGCGGCTCACTTATTATGGGATTCGGTATTTGGTCAATGCATTTTGTAGGGATGATGGCCGTCCATATGGAAATGCCGATGGAATATGAATTCATGCCTTTAATGGCAGCCATTGGCGCATCTGTTTCGGGATCATTTGTGTCATTATATTTTGTCAGCCGGCACATTCTTACATATTACAGACTGCTTACCGGATCAGTTGTACTTGGCGCATCTATTGCTTCTATGCACTATATCGGAATGTCTGCCATTTCCCGGGTAATGATTATTTACGAACCGATTTTATTTACAGTTTCAATTATCATTGCGATCGCAGCCTCTTTCGTCTCGTTAAAAATATTCTTTGACTTGGCCGTGAAAAAACATTCTGAGCATCTTATATTCTATAAAGTCATCAGTTCAATTGTAATGGGTATTGGGATTTCGGGCATGCACTACACAGGGATGCTTGCGGCAACTTTCCATAAGAACATGGCTCCGCCCGGAAGCCATATGGAGGTGCAAACGTTTCATTGGTCAATTTTTGTTACTTTAATTATTTTTTGTATCCAAACGTTATTGTTATTCAGTTCCCATGCAGATCGAAAGTTTATTAAACAGAGCGAACGCATAAAGGATAACGAACAGCGATTTCAGTCTTTAATCGTCCACAATATTGATGCAATCTTTATTTTATCATTAGAAGGAGACATAATATCTTCCAATCACGCTGGTGAGGAAATGATCAGCAAATTTGGCTTCAGCATGCATGACTGGAGGAATTATACATCACAGAAGATTAAGCGCCTTTTTGAGCAAGTTAAAAAAGATAAACAAGCGATGAACAGCGATAGCGATCTTATCACTGAAAAAGGCCAGTTCCACTTAAATATTACGCTTATACCTGTTGAGGTCAATCAGGAACTAGACAGCATTTATGTCATTTGCAAAGACATGACGAAGCAGTACAAAGCAGAAAAAGAAATCCATAGAATGGCTCATTATGATTCACTTACAGACTTACCTAACAGAAGGCATGCCATCTCTCATCTAACAAAGGTGCTGAATCGCGAGCATTCCTTGCATTATAACACCGTTGTATTCTTTCTCGACTTAAACCGGTTTAAAGTGATTAACGATGCATTAGGGCATAATGTCGGTGATCAACTGCTTCAGTTTGCAGCTAAACGCCTGTCATCTGTAGTCCCTGATAACGGATTTATCGCCCGTCTTGGCGGTGATGAATTTATTATTATATTAACAGATGCCAATACAGGAACAGGCGAAGCAGATATTTTAGCAAGAAAAATTATCCAAAAATTCAAAAAACCTTTCAAAATTCAAGATCACACCCTTGTCACATCTGTCAGTATCGGGATTGCGATATCTCCAAAAGACGGGACGGATGGACTTGAATTGATGAAAAAGGCTGATATGGCGATGTATGCGGCTAAAGAACGAAACAAAAGCAAATACAGATACTATTCTTTTTCAATCGGCAACAAAGAAACCGTCAAGCTTAACCAAGAGATGGTACTCAGAGAAGCAATCGAAAACGATAGATTTGTGTTGCATTATCAGCCGCAATTCAGTGTAAAAAAACAAAAAATGACAGGAGCAGAAGCACTGATACGCCTTGTGACACCAGACGGGCAGCTGCGTCCGCCCGGAGAATTCATTGGTGTTGCAGAAGAAACGGGACTTATTATTGATATCGGAAAGTGGATTATAGATGAAGCATGCAAGCAGGCAAGGATTTGGCATGACAAAGGCTATGATCTTTCTGTCGCCATTAATATTTCCGCCAGACAGTTCCAATCCAAAGATCTGATTCCCCTCATCAAGGATACGCTTAATAAATACCAGCTTCCCCCGCAGCTTCTTGAAGTGGAGGTGACGGAAAGCATGACAATGGACAATCTCGATCACTCCAAAAAGGTTTTATCATCCCTAACAGAATTAGGAATCAGAATCAGTATTGACGATTTCGGTACTGGTCACAGCTCTCTTAGCTATTTGAAGGACTTCCCGATTCACAGGCTGAAGATTGACAAATCATTTATTGACGATATTCAGACCCATCCTAAATCAGAGCAAATTACCGGAGCTATTATTGCCATGGGGCATCAGCTGTCTTTGCAGGTGATTGCCGAAGGTGTGGAAAATGCAGCTCAAAAGCAGCTTCTTTTTGAAAAAGGCTGCGACCATTTGCAGGGCTTCTTTTTCAGCAGGCCAATACCTCCGGAACAATTCGAACAATTCATTATTGAACAGCCGTCGCAATAACTGCGCCGGCTTTTTTTCACCCATAAGTTACTACACATGAATCGTACTCCTTCTCTTCACACTAAAGAAAAAAAGGGGTTTATCGATATGCATACAATGTGGAAGGGATCGATCAGCTTTGGATTAGTAAACATCCCCATCAAGCTATATGCGGCCACAGAAGATAAAGATATTAAACTGCGCAGCCTCCATAAAGAGGATCACGCACCAATCAAATACGAGAAAGTTTGCACAAATTGCGAAAAAACTCTTAGTCCTGATGAAATTGTGAAGGGATATGAATATGTAAAAGGCAAATATGTAGTGCTGACGGACGAAGATTTAAAAAGCTTAAAACAGGAGCATGAGGAGAAAGCAGTTGAGATTGTTGACTTTGTTCAGCTTCAGGAAATTGATCCGATTTATTTTAACCGCTCCTACTTTGTCGGCCCCGGGGATAATGGGACGAAGGCCTATACCCTGCTGCGTGAGGCGCTGCGCTCAACCGGAAAGATCGGTATCGCCAATTTGACAATCAGGTCAAAGCAGCAGCTGGCGATTCTCCGCGTTTATGAAAATTGTATCGTCATGGAGTCTATCCATTATCCGGATGAGGTCAGAAGCGCCGCTCATGTCCCAGGTGTACCTGATCAATCGAATGTAAACGATAAGGAACTGCAAACTGCTATCACATTAATAGATGAACTGACTGCTGAGTTTGAGCCTGAGAAATATGAAGACACGTACCGACAGGCGCTGCTGCAAAGAGTCAACGACAAGCTAGAAAATAAAGAAACGGCTGTCACTCCTGATAAAGCGCCACCTCGTGAAGATGTCATTGACCTGGTAAGCGCTCTGCAAGCCAGCATCGACAGAACCAGAAGGCCGAACCGGGAGACACCGGCTGCCGCACCTGCACAAGCCGCTGAACCGAAAGGAGCCGGAGATAAAAAACAAAAAACAACTAGAAAAAAAGCCTCCGGCACGTCATAGCCCATGGCGTTTACCATGCAGCCGGTCTTAACTTCGTCACCGCCAATCGGAGCAGAATGGCGTTACGAAGTAAAATATGATGGGTACCGCTGTATTCTCCGCATCCATTCTTCAGGTGTGACCTTAACCAGCAGAAATGGTGTGGAGCTCAGCAGCACCTTCCCTGAAATCACACAATTCGCCAAAACTGCCTTTCAGCACATGGAAAAAGAGCTTCCGCTGACACTTGATGGTGAAATCGTATGTTTGGTGAATCCTTGTCGTGCAGATTTTGAACACCTTCAAGTGCGGGGGCGTTTGAAAAGGCCAGACAAGATTCAGGAATCGGCAAACGCGCGGCCGTGCTGCTTTCTCGCCTTTGATTTGTTAGAGCGAAGCGGAAAAGATGTAACGCTTCTTTCGTATTTGGACCGCAAAAAATCGCTGCATGATCTCATATCCGCAGCAAAGCTTCCTGCATCTCCAAATCCTTACGCAAAAGAAACCATTCAATCCATTCCCTGTTATGATCATTTTGATCAACTCTGGGAGATGGTAATAAAATATGACGGAGAAGGAATTGTAGCGAAGAAAACAAACAGCAAATGGCTTGAAAAGAAGCGGTCGTCCGATTGGCTCAAATATAAAAACTTTAAACAAGCTTATGTTTGCATAACAGGATTCAACCCTAATAACGGGTTTCTGACGGTATCGGTATTAAAAAACGGAATAATGACACCGATTGCCTCTGTCTCGCACGGAATGCGCGATGAGGAAAAAAGCGCTATACGCAAGATTATGGAACAGCATGGACATCAAACACCCTCAGGCGAGTTTACGCTTGAACCTTCGATTTGTGCAGCTGTTCAATACTTAACAATTCTCCAAGGTACATTAAGAGAGGTATCGTTTATCGGTTTCGAATTCCAAATGGACTGGACCGAATGCACATATGCGCAAGTCATACGACACTCCAAACCCGTTCACCCAAAGCTCCAGTTCACAAGCCTGGATAAAATCATATTTGAAAAGAATAAAAAAACAAAAGAAGATTTTATTCAGTATATGATTGAAGTCAGTGACTACCTGCTCCCATTTCTGAAAAACCGTGCTGTCACCGTCATCCGCTATCCGCATGGATCTAGGAGCGAATCATTTTTCCAAAAAAACAAGCCGGACTATGCGCCGGATTTTGTTCAATCTTTCTATGATGGGAGCCATGAACATATTGTCTGTGAGGATATGTCTACATTGCTATGGCTTTGCAACCAGCTTGCTTTGGAGTTTCACGTTCCTTTTCAAACCATTAAAAGCAGGCGTCCGGCTGAGATTGTCATTGATTTAGACCCTCCTTCGCGAGATGACTTTCTTATGGCCGTGCAGGCCGCAAATGAACTGAAGCGGCTGTTGGATTCCTTTGGCATCACATCGTACCCGAAGCTGTCCGGCAACAAAGGCATCCAGCTTTATATTCCCTTGTCTCCCGAGGCATTTACGTATGAAGAAACACGCCAATTTACACAGCTGATCGCAGAGTACTGCACCAATGCATTTCCCGAGCTCTTTACCACTGAACGCTTGATTAAAAACAGACACGGCAAATTGTATCTTGATTATTTGCAGCACGCAGAAGGAAAAACGATTATCTGTCCCTATTCGACGAGAGGAAATGAGCTTGGGACTGTCGCAGCCCCGCTCTACTGGCATGAGGTGCAATCATCTTTAACACCCGCTCTGTTTACAATTGATACGGTCATCGATCGAATTAAGAAGCAGGGCTGCCCATTTTTTGATTTTTACCGCAACCCGCAAGACGAACCGCTTAGCGCCATATTGCATCAGTTGAAGAAAAAGAGCTGACTAATGAAGTCAGCTCTTTCCGTGTTTAACTGTACTTTTTTTCTAACCGCTCTTTTTCCTGGCGCTGAAGCGGGCTCAGCTGCTCATTATACAAATCAATATCAATCGCGTATTTTGGCCGTCTTTTCACTTCAGAAAAAATCGTTCCAATATACTCTCCGATGATTCCAATTCCCATCAATTGCAGCCCGCCCAAAAACCAAATGGATATGATGAGAGACGCCCAGCCTGCATTCGTATGGCCGAGCAGCTTTTGAATAAACGCGCCAATCCCTGCCACAGCGCTGAGGAAAAACAAAACAAACCCTAAAAGCGTAAAGAATCGAATTGGTGCGACACTGAATGAAGTAATCCCGTTAAAAGCGAAGGATAGCATCTTTTTCAGCGGATATTTCGTTTTGCCAGCAAAGCGTTCCTTGCGGTCATACAAAACTTCGGCCGATTTAAAGCCGATCATAGGGACAATACCTCTTAAAAACAGATTCGCTTCCGGATAACGCTCAAGCTCTTCGAGGGACCTTTTATTCATTAAACGAAAATCAGCATGATTATAAATTAATTTAATCCCAAGCTTATTCATGAGACGATAAAACCCTAACGCGGTCGTGCGCTTGAAAAAGGTATCGGTTTTTCTGCTCCGGCGTACACCGTAAACGATCTCGCAGCCCTCATGATATTTCAGCATAAAATCCCGGATCACAGAGATATCGTCCTGAAGATCAGCGTCGATCGAAATGACGCAGTCTGACTTATTCTTCGCTTTATGCAGTCCGGCTAAAAGCGCTTTTTGGTGGCCGACATTGCAGGCTAATTTTAAGCCGGTAATCTTCTTGTTTCTAATGCTCTCCATAGCAATCAAAGCCCAAGTGCGGTCTTTGCTGCCATCATCGACAAACAGAATTTTACTGTCTTCAGCAATTAATTTTTCTTCAATTAAATCATCTACAACCTCTGTCAGCTGACGGCTTGTTTCTTGAAACACTTCCTCTTCATTGAAACACGGAACGACGATGGTTAATACTGGCTGTGACTGTTTCAATCGATATCCTCCTTATCTTGTTTCATATAAATAAATGCGCCAGGCGGAATCTTTATGGTCAAACGTCTTAACGAGCGCGAGATGGTTTTGTTCAGCATTCATGATCGGAACTGAAGAAAAAATGTACCGTCCGCCCATTTTTTTAAATACATCTATATTTAATTGAAGGTTGTTGATCGTTTTCTTCGAGTTCTTTTTGAAATCATATCGTTTACCGAGTTCATCGACAAAAAGGTAGCAGCGGCTGCCCCATTCATCAAAGTATTGTTTCAGCCGAGAATTTTTTTCCAGCTCTTTTTCGATGATTTTCCTAAATTCATATTTATATGAAAGCGGATACAGATTGTTATACGTATCTAACGTATAAAACCCGTTATATTGGGCGATAGACGGATGCAGTCCGATGCTCGCCACCCTGTACGAATCCTGCGGACGTCCGATATATTCCTTAATCTCTTTGAATTGCTCCGATGCATAAAACTCCTTGAATGTCGGCGCGTTGTAATGAACGCCATACGTATATTCTTCATTAAAAGGCGCCAACACCATCAGCTGTGCAGCGACTGCGGCGTACACAAGCCATTTCCATCCTTTCCCCATCCGCCAAATGAGATATAAAGCAAGTGCAAAGCTCACGTATATAACAAGCGGCCGAAGAAAATGAAAACGGGCAAAATTAAATTCTGCTAAAAAGGCAAATTTCTGCTTTGGAACAGCCCAAATTTTGTTGAACCAAAACGCATACCATAATGACAACCCGTAATTAAGCACACATAAAAACAGATAAACATTTTCTGGCTTTGTCCGATTTCGTTTGAACAGCAGAGCAGCAAATACGACCATCAGGATCGGAAGGATGACAACGGTATGAACGGTCATCACATGATTATGGCCATAGACAAAGTTTTTTACGGATAGCCGAAGAGAATGCCAAACGTCATGCCTGGATGAGATAAATTCGATACGATGCATCGGTGCGTGCTCAAACAGCATCGAATAGACAAGCCGATATTCAACGAAAAGATAAATACTCGTCATAAATGCAATACTGCCTAAGAACATCAAATTCCATCTTCTTTTTGTAATGGCATCATACAGCCAAAAACACGCCATCCCTGTCAGGAAAAAGAAGAAGCCTAGAACAAAGCTTGAGTATAGAGGGAGCAAGCCCAGCGTCAGCCACTCTCTCCATGAGATATCCCCTTTTCGGATATTTAAAAAAGCCCACAGTGCCAAAGGGTACCCAAGCGTACTCAGCATTCCCGAAGGCCAGAACGGTGTTAAGGCAAATGCAAGCGATACGCCAATTCGGATGAAAGCCGCTTTTGGTTCCGGGATTATATGTTTCTTCAGCAGCACATACATTCCAAAAAAAGCGACAACTCTTGTAACCGTCTGGCTTATTGCATAGGCGGTCATGGAAGAAAAGAAAGCATGGAGCCAAACAATTCCGCTCCACTCGGTGCCAAAGGCATCCCGGGGCAGCCCGTTAATGATTTGCGGAATGGCAGCGTCAACCTTGCCGACGATTTCTCCGCTATCGGCCAGAACCTTGTACCAAGCGATGTTGGAATCTAAATTATCGTGGACCCGGATATGGGCATCTTCCTTTAAAATAAAAAGCGGGGATACATACAATAAAAGAAGAAATAATGCGATCCAGAGATAATATGTTTCTTTTTTTTGTTGTCTCATCAATCGTAACATTGCTTACACATCCATTTGTTATTCTGACTCCGTCGGCATGTTCTGCCTCATGTGTCAAAATTTATTATCCCTTTTCCCTTCCAAATCATTCATCATATGACAATCCGTTTTTCAGCCTGTCTCTACCCATTAATTCCCGCTATCCATAGGGCTTGATCACTTACTATACTGATAGAAGGGAGGGGATATATTTTGTTTACAATCTTACTTTCATTGGCCATACTCGTATTTGTGCCATTTCTATATAAAGCGAACCGCAATACAAAAGATGTGAAAGTCAACACCATTTCAATCGACCAAAAAGACGGCCTTCCAGCCAGAAAAAAATTAAATATCCTTCATTTATCTGATCTTCACTTGGAAAACATTTCAGTCTCACCTGAGGAGCTGTATCATTTAACAAAAGATCAGCCTGTGGACATCATTGCTCTTACCGGGGATTTTCTTGATCGGAAACGTAATATTCCGAAGCTGGCAGGTTACTTGAACGCCTTGCAAAAGCTAAAGCCTGCATATGGAATGTACGCGGTGTTCGGTAACCACGATTATGTATTGAAAGAAGAGGACTTTCGGAGATTGAAGCGAGTTTTAGAGGAAAACGGCTGTATTACGCTGCAAAATGAACATGTTCGAATCGAGACGGCTGCAGGGCCAGTCAATATTATCGGCATTGATGATTACAGTACGAATCGGAGTAATATCACCGGCTCTTATCAAAGTCTGGAAAATGGCTATCATCTTGTCTTAACACATGACCCAAATATTATTCTGGATATGAAAGATGTTCATTATGATTACCTGCTGTCAGGGCATTTTCACGGCGGGCAAATTCACTGGCCAAAACCGTATCATTTGGTGAAAATGGGAAAGCTCGTGCGAATGAACATGATTAAAGGCCTTCATTATCATCACGATAAACCATTTTATATCAGCGAGGGCTTGGGACAAACCGGCGTAAATATCCGTGTCGGAAGCCGCCCTGAAGTGACATTTCATCAGATTTAATCAAAAAAGACTGTGCTGACCGAGGCATCAGTCTTTTTTTTGATAGGTTTTCTGCAGCTTTTCTTTTGAGATAAACAAATAGGATGAATTCGGTAAATGCCGCAAGCTCACAGGCTTTGAAGTCAAATATAAAATCGGCACATGGGACACTTTTTTAAAGCACCTGTAAAAAGGGTTCACCGGGGTGATCACATCAAAGCCGAGCCTTTCCACACCTTTGTCAAGCATTGTAATCCCAATGATTCCTTTGATTTTCTCGCTTTTTTTATGATTGTTGATATAGTCAAGAAGAAGCGGCATCGATTGATATACTTTCTGATAAATAATGATTCCTTTTCTGACCGCGCTCTCAATGCTTTGCAGTTCTCTTATCAGCTTAATATTGTGCAGATGAATTTTAACGAGCACATCATTTTTTCTAATATGCGTTCCATCGCTCAGTACGACATGATGTCCTTTATACTTCGTCAGCCTGACTCGAAAAACGCTTTTTTGATCGTTGTCAATCAAGCTTAGCCTTGAAAAAAAGAAATAAATCGGGTCAACCACTCTCCATATGGAAAGGAAACAGGTTTTCATCTTTTCACCTTCCTTATGATCAAAAACACCCTTATATTTTGTGAACGTTCTCCTCAAAATATAGTTGCCATATTTTTTAAGGAGGACTGTCATGAAAAACATTCTCATTTTTCCTTTTTTAAGCATTTCCACCGGCCATCATCATGTGGCTGATGCATTGCAGGCTGAATTAGAGTCTCAAGGGCTGGCAGCTGAAAAGATTGATATCTTTTCACATGCGTATAGACGGTTAGAAAAATTGTCCTCCGTGGCTTATTTAAAATGGATTCAATATTTCCCGAAAACGTACAGCGGCATTTACAGGCTCCTCGCCTGCGGAGAATTTCAGCATGATAAACGCTATTTCATGTACGAATGGCTGTTCACACAGCAAATGAGGCACATTCTCCGAGAAAAACAGCCTGATATCGCCTTCTGCACACATGCGCTGCCTTCTTATCTGCTGAACCGATTAAAGCCTGAATATCCGAATCTGACGGTTGTGAATGTATACACTGATTTTTTCGTAAATCAATTATGGGGACGGAAGAACATTGATTACCATTTTGTTCCGAGCACGGAAGTAAAGAAGCAGCTAATATCAGAGGGGATCGATCAGAACAACATATACTTGACCGGTATTCCAGTTCACCGAAATTTTGAAATGGAATCAGCAGATACCTTGCAGCACCACCCGCCATATACCATCATCATCACAGGGGGCAGTATGGGGGTCGGCGGGATTTTAAAATGGGTGCAGGAACTGTCGCCAGGCGGAAAGATCTTATACAAAATATTATGCGGCAGAAACGAAAAGCTCTACTCCTATGTCAAAAGTTTACACCACCCCTTGATTGAGGCGATTCCTTACCTTCACAGCAAAGCAGAGATGAACCATTTGTACGAACAGTCGACAGGCATCATGACTAAACCCGGAGGCGTGACCATCAGTGAATGCTTACAGAAACGGCTTCCGGTATTTATTTATCATGCACTGCCGGGACAGGAGGAAATGAATTTAAACCTTCTACATGAAAGGAAACTCGTCACAGATATGAGAAACTGGGACATGAAGAAAGCAGAAGAGTATATCGCGGCATTTTTTCAATCGAACGAACAGATGAAGGAGTATAAAAAACACGTCAATAGATACCTTGGCGAAATGTCTGATAGGAAGATTGAAGATGTTTTAAAAAGAATCTTATGAAACAAAAAAACACTCTCCTGAAACAGAGAGTGTAGAATAGTTAACGAAACAGCAAATGCTGGCTGTGTATGCCTGCTTTCTTGAGCAGGACGATCAGCTGGTCCTGTTCATCAGGCGAAAGGCCTGAAAACGCTCTCGCAATACGCAGTGCATGAATCGGATAAATTTTATCCAAATACTCATTTCCCTTGTCAGTTAAATGTGCGTAAACAGAGCGTTTATCTTTCGGGTCCTGCTCCCTTACTAAAAACCCGTTTCTTTCTAGTTTGTCAATAACATATGTGACGTTTCCGCTTACAAGCAGAAGTCTCGACCCAATTTGCTGTAATTTTTGCGGGCCTCTTGTGTACAGGAGTTCCAGTACAGCAAATTCAGTGGGATTAAAACCGTGCTCTTTGCTATCACGGATACTATGTTCGGACACACTTTTGAAAGCCCTTGCAAAAACTCTGTACAAATTCATCGCACGCTCAACTTCTTCTTCGTTAAACGATAATCTCATCATATCTACCTCGTATATAGGATTTTTATAAAAAAATAATGAAAACCCTTACATATAATAAGAGTTCAGTCCCTTACTATACGTATTCGCT
Organism: Bacillus sp. GW821-FHT01G09; assembly: GCF_059422205.1. NCBI lineage: Bacteria > Bacillati > Bacillota > Bacilli > Caryophanales > Bacillaceae > Bacillus > Bacillus sp. GW821-FHT01G09. Next base: position 450,983 of record NZ_JBWKWL010000002.1, on the reverse strand, counting down.
ATAATTCGAGAAATTCCTTCTAAAAGCAAAAAAATCCTTATACATTATCTTGTATAAGGATAATTTTTATGATTTGTAATGCTTCGAAAGAAATAAGCATATTCTTTCCGAAGCTCAGAAATCGTCATTTTGTTCATGACCTCTTTATTATAAACCCCTATCTGATAGAGTTTTTCAGAATAATGGCGTCGTTCTTTTTCTAAAGCGGATTTCAATAAATTACTCATAGCGTCCTCCTTCATTTTGAGGTATCCTATACAAAAGATACTCTTTTTAAATGAACGTGGTATGAATCTAATGTAAAGAATTTATGTTTACGAAGATTTTCGGTATTGTCCGTTTTGAACCGATCTTAATAATTGAAAAGCCTGTTCTCCGGCAAGCTGCATAAACGTCTCCAGCATTTCATCACGCTTGATATCCAACTCTATAATTTCTTTCGCCAGTGAGACCGCTTTTTCTTCCTCCATGATTATCCTTCCTCCTCGTTTGATTCGTTACATAAAGGATAAAACGCGCTTGGGTGTTACGCATTATTCTTGTTAATTTTTCTTCCGTATTTTTTCAAAAATCTTCTATTTGATGTTAGAAAATATGACAAGCGTCAGGTTTTTTCTCTTTGTTTTTTATATACTATTATCAAAAGACATCCAGGGGTGGAAAAATGACCACAGAAGATCATTCTTATAAAGACAAAAAAGTGATTTCAATCGGAATTGTGAGTGAATTGACAGGATTGTCCGTAAGACAGATCAGGTATTATGAGGAACGAAAGCTCATTTACCCGCAGCGTTCTTCAAGGGGGACAAGAAAATACTCCTTTGCTGATGTAGAGCGGCTGATGGATATCGCCAATAAACGTGAAGACGGCGTACAGACGGCAGAGATTTTAAAGGATATGCGCAAAAAAGAACAGATGTTAAAAAACGATCCGCAAGTGCGGAAAAAAATGCTGGAGGGGCAGCTTAATGCTCACTTTCGGTACAAAAACCGTTAAATAATAAAAGTCCGGCTCGCAGTTGAGACGGACTTTTTACGTTTATAATGAGTGAATGAATGCAGTGGCAATGCCAAAGTAGATTAATAAAGATAAAATATCGTTTAACGTTGTAATCAGCGGTCCAGAAGCAATTGCCGGGTCTACTTTCAGTTTGTGTAAAATAATAGGGATAATCGTTCCTGACATCGTGCCGATGATTAAGGTTAAGAACAGTGAAGAGGCGACAACAAATCCCAAAAGCGCATTCCCCTGCCATATGATGGAGACAATCGCAATCAGCACAGAACAAACCGCTCCGATAAAAATGCTTGTTCTGAACTCCCGGAAGATTAGACGCACAATCGTTTTTTTGTTCATTTCTTCTTTAGACAAACCTCTGATGACAACCGCGAGAGATTGTGTTCCCGTATTTCCTGTCATCCCTGACACCATCGGCATGAAAAACGCAAGCGCGACAACCTGCTTCAGCGCATCTTCAAAATAGCTGATAATGCTTCCTGAAATCAGTCCGATAAACAAGAGTAAAATCAGCCATGGCAGGCGCCGGTATGCCGCCACGTAAGCTTTTGTGTCAAAGGTGATGTCTTTACCGGAAGCGGCAAATTTTTCGTAATCCTCATCAGCTTCCCGAATAACGACGTCGATAATATCATCGACCGTCACAATGCCGACAAGCACGTTGTTTTCTTCTACAACCGGTATTGCCAAAAAATCGTAACGTTCAATCAGGCGGGCAACTTCTTCCTGGTCCTGAAGAGCATCTGCTGATATGACGCGGGTAAACATTAAATCCTGCACCTTTTCTTCAGGTTCACCCAGAATCAAATCGCGGTAGGAAAGAACCCCAACCAGCTGTTTGCTTTCATTAATAACATATAAGTAGTTGATCGATTCAGCTATTTCAGCGAAGCTTTTCAGTTTGACGACCGCGTCTTTTACCGTGTAATGCTGAGGAATCCACACATACCGGTTTGTCATCATGCGTCCCGCTGAATCAGCCGGGTAATTCATCAAGAGCTGTACAGCTTTTGATTCTGACGCTTCCATGCTGGACAAAAGCTGTTCCTTCAGTTCTTCGTCCATTTCTTCAAGCAATTGAGCGAGGTCATCGTTGTCCATTTTGTTCATCGCCAGTGTTGCTTTTGTTTTTCCGACTTTATTTAAGACGACAAGCTGAAATTCGCGTTCCAGCTCCCCGATCATATCAGTGATATCGTCTACAGTTAAATAAGATAAATAGCGGGCGCGGTGTTTTTCCGGCATTTCTTTAAAAATAAATGCCATGTCATAGGGCTGAAGCTCATCAATAACACTTCTGAAATCCCTGATTTTCCCGTCTCGCAGTAAAATAATGATGCGTAAAATGAGTTCGTCATAGGTCATGTTTTGAACCATCGGGACTCGTACCTCCTCTACGGAGACGTGCCGGCCTCGCCAGAAGGTGCGGCAGTTCGTCTCCTCATCGTGTAATCAATTGTCTTGCTGTCATAGTATATGGGTACTTCTTCAGATTGACTCGAATGGGGAGAATCCATACTCCGCACCTCCTTTGATTGGTTTCGTTTTAAAGGCATAAAAAAAGCCTTCGGGATTGAAGGTGAAAGAAGCACGGCAAAAAAAGCGTGCGGGCGCCTTCAATCGTAGAGCTTTAGCACTGTATGGCATAGGACAAGCATCCAGCTGCATTAAAAATCACCTTATGTCGATGATTTCTGTTGACCCATTGGCGTCTTTGGACATTTTTGGGCAGCAGCGTATCTCCATACAGGAGCCTCACCTAACGAAGTTCCTAATTGAATTGACACACTGAGATTACAGAAAAAAACAAGCTGTGTCAACTCAAAAAAGTAATAAATGCGCTTACATCACAATTACGGAACAAAACAAGGGCCAAAGCCCTTATTCTGTTGTTTGTGTCTCGTCATCTTCAGAAAGCAAATGATACGTTTCATGAAGAAATAAGGCGTACTCTCCTTCCTTCGTCGGATGAGGGACATATTCAGCCTGATTGATGTATTGCTCCTCTTTCTTTTCCATGCGTTTCGCCTCCTTTTCTACTTAGATTGTCCAAAAGAAGGTTTCTTATCATGAAAAACCCCCGCTGCAGCGGGGGTTTTGATTAGTCATCTATCTCCTGTTTGATAATGCGTCCATCTTTTGCGGAAATTTCAAAATCTGTCTCAGTTCCTTGCTTCGTTTGGATTTCCATTTCATAGATGTAAGCACCGTCATCTTCGTCAAGCTTACTTTCTGTTACGGTTCCACCTGTTTGCTTTAAAGCAATTTCTTCAGCTTCTTCTTTGGTTATGGCGACTTGTTCTGCTTTCTCCTTTAACGGGTCATTAAGCGCTTGTTTTGTATGAATATCTACATAAACGTCGTAGTCTTCACCTTCTTTTTCAATCTCCACTTCATAGACTTCTTTGCCGTTGTAAAGGTCTCTGTCAATGTCTTCTACTGTGCCATCAACAACTGTTTTAGCAATTGCTTCTGCTTCTTGTTCAGTGAGTGCATCCGTCTTAGAAGAAGCCTGTCTGTTTTCATTGTTTTCTTTGGCAAACGCGTTGTAGCTGAATCCTCCGGCCGCTAGGCACCCTGCTAAAAGACCGACCATCCATTTTTTCTTGAGCATTTGTGAGTCCTCCTTTGTTTTGTATGAGTACAGTTTACACACTCAACATGAAAGGAAAACGAGAGCAAGATGAGAATTTGATGAGAAACCGTCAGTCTTCATACACAATGTTAGCTACCTTTCCTGTGTAGGCATTGATTTTCACTGTCGCTTCCTTATTATCAGGAAGATCAACGTCCACTTCAAAGATGAGAGTGCCCTCACTATCTTCGAGATCTGCGTCATCCGCTGTTCCTCCCGTTTCTCGCTCAGCAATTGTTTTGGCTTCTTTTTTCGTAATCGGCGTTTTTTGTTGATCTTTGCTGCTGATTTGATCGGCAGACAAGACTGTTTTTGCCTGCATGTCTACCTTCACTTCGTATGTTTTCCCATCTTCTTTTTGTATGGTATAAGTGGCAACTCGACTTTGTCGTGTTTGTTTTTTGACCGTTCCCGGCACCCGCTCAAGCGCGAGATGCTCGGCTTCTTTTTCTGTCATGGCAGATGGATTCACTGCTTTTACTCTATTCATTGAAAGAATGTCAGCCGATATTGCGTCTGCTTTTACAAAGTAAGTTCCCTTTTGATTTTCAAGCGTTATATCATATGTTTTTTTATCCTTTGATTGTGTTGCTTTCGTGACCTTGCCTTCATAAGAGGCTTCGACTTTTTTTACGACAGTCTCCTTTGACAATACGTTCTCATGGGTTTGCCGAATGATGAGAAACGTACAGATGATGACAACTAAAATGGCTGCTGCAGCAAAAGATACTGTTTTTATTGTTTTAGTCATCGGCCTCCCCCATTCTGTTCGCTGAATTGCATGGTGACAGCTGTTCCTTGTCCCGGCTTGCTTTTGACAGACAGCTCAATGCCATGCTCATCGGCGATTTGCTTGGCAATGGAAAGGCCTAAACCCGTTCCGCCTGTTTTTCTGTTTCGTGCTTCATCTGCCCGGTAGAACCGTTCGAACAAATGCGGGATATGCTCCTCAGGTATTCCGATGCCTTCATCCCTCACTGATAAAAATGGCCGTCCATTCCTCGTTCCAGCTGACATCTCAATAGGCTTTTCACTATACTTTATTGCATTATCAAGCAAAATGGTCAACAGCTGCTTGATGCGTTCTTCATCAGCTTTTACAAGCAGGCTCTCTTTATCAGTTTCAAGCAATATGTCACGCTGATAAACGGACTGGAGCGTTTGCATAACCGCGCGCGCCGCTTCAATCAGATCGATTGTTTTCAGATCAAGCTCAAGCTCTTGATGACTTTTGGCCAGCGCCAAAAGCTGATTGGTCAGTTTTTTCATATGCACCGCTTCTGAGTGAATGGCTTCTATCGACTCCTCAAGCACCTCCGGCTTTTTTGCCCCCCACCGCTTCATCAGGCTGCTGTAGCTTTCTATAATGGTGAGCGGCGTTTTCAATTCGTGTGAAGCATCTTGAACAAATTGCTGCTGTTTATCATAGTGCTCCTTCAGCATCATTGCCATTTCATTAAATGTCAGCCCCATTTGATACAATTCATCGTTGGACTGTCCTTCTAAAGAAATCGTTTTAAATTCTTTGTCTCGCTGTATGTCTTTCATTGTGATCATTAATCGTCTGATCGGATTGATGATTCGGCGGGCTAGCAAGCTGCCTGCAAAAAAAGAAGCAATGCAGACAGCAGCACTTGCAGCGATTAAGATGATTTTCAACAGAAACAGACTCTCTTCTGTGTTCTCAAGCCTTTCAACCAGCTGAAGAGAAACCACTTGTCCATCGGTCCAAATCACCGGAACAGCAGCCTCGGCAAACAGCTTGCCGTCATGTTTCCTCACATCTGCCGTTTCTCCGCTATGAAAAGAGAGAGGAAAATCTTTATAGGCTTTTTCTTTTGTGATCGTCATAACGGCTTTTTGATCACCATTCACTACACGCACCATGCCCTTTGCCGGAAGATAGGCCTGCAGCATATCCTGCAAAGCCACTCCTTCTGTTTCAGCGGCACGCAGCGCTTCGGCAATGTTATCCGTCTCATCAGCAAGCCGGGATGCATCCTTTGATGTCAGCGCAGACGAAAAAATGAGATAGACTGCGGTATGCACCAAAATTAATAAAATCAACAGTGATATTGATGTGTATAGATGAATCTTGGTCTTCAGCTTCATCGTTTACCCCTTAATGGCATAGCCGACCCCGCGTATCGTATGGATCAGCTGTTTTTCGTAAGGATAGTCCAGTTTTTTTCTGATGTATCTTATGTAGACGTCCACGACATTTGTATCACCGATATAATCAAATCCCCATACCGAGCTTAGAATTTGCTCCCGTGTCAGCACTTGCTGCGGATGCTTTAGCATATAGACGAGTAGATCAAATTCCCGCGGCGTTAATTCCACCTCTTTGTCTCCGCGTCTCACTTCACGGGTTTTTTCGTTCACCCGCAAATCGTCATATGTAAGAAAGGTGCCGATATCTTCCGTTTTTGTTCCATTTTGCCGCAGCGCCGCCCTGATTCTCGCAAGCAATTCCTCGATTTCAAACGGCTTGGTGACATAGTCATTTGCACCGATGTCCAGACCTGTTACCTTATCAGGAATACTGTCTCGCGCCGTTAATAATATGACCGGTGTCTGCGGATCCGTTTTTCTCAAGCGGCGCAGCACTTCCAGTCCGCTAAGCCCCGGAAGCATGACATCAAGAAGCACCAAGGAATACCCGCCTTTCGCTGCCGCATCCAGACCTTCTGTGCCATTGTGTTTGATGGTGACGCTGTATCCTTCATATTCCAATTCAAGCTGAAGAACCCTGGCGATTTTTTCTTCATCTTCCACAATTAATATGTTTCCTTTTTCCAAATTTGATCATCCTCTCCCGTCCCTATATGAAAAAAATGATTTCGTTGTTTACAAAATGATTCTTATCATCTATTATGATGTCAAAATAAAAAATTGTATACGGAAAGCACTAGGGGTGCTGTTTTGGCTGAGATAAAGCGCGGAAGAAACGCGCTTTGATCCCTTATGACCCGATCTGGATAATACCAGCGTGGGGAAGTGCAGGTTGACCGAATGGTGTATTTTTTTGTGCGCTTAATCGATCTATGACTGCATATTCCCTTAGGATATGCAGTTTTTTATTTTACCAAAAAAACAGGAGGTCGGAGAAATGGAGCATATTTGCGGTACAAGCAGAATCGCCGGTTTTCGCTTCTCTTTATATCCGATGACGGATGATTTTATCAGTGTGATCAAGTCTGCGCTGAAAAAAACAGATACATCCAATGTATGGACGAAAACCGACCATATCAGCACGGTGTTACGCGGATCGATTGATCATGTATTCGATGCTGCAAAAGCCATTTACCTTCATGCAGCAAACAGCGAAAAACACATCGTCATGAACGGCACGTTTTCCATTGGATGCCCGGGTGACACACAGGGGGATACATATCTTTCCAAAGGTGATAAGCGTGTCAATGAAGATGCTGTCCGAGGCTTGAAGGCGGAAGCGCCGTGCCAATTTGCCCTTTATCCAATGAACGAGCCGGATTATATGGGATTGATTAGGAAGGCTGTCGACATTGCAAAAGCCCAAGGCACTTTCGTACAGGGTGTCCATTACGCGAGCGAGCTTGACGGGGATGCGCATGACGTATTCAGCACATTGGAAGCCGTTTTCCGCATGGCTGAGCAGCAAACAAACCACATCACCATGACTGTGAATCTTTCGGCTAACAGTCCATCAAGAAAAAACAGAAAGCAGGGATAACATGAAAAGCTGGAAAGTAAAAGAAATTGTCATCATGTCCGTTATCAGTATCGTATTTGCCGTTGTTTATTTATTATTTACACATTTCGGAAACGTGCTTGCAGGTATGTTTGGGCCAATCGCCTATGAACCGATTTACGGCATTTGGTTTATCGTTTCTGTGATCGCCGCGTACATGATTCGAAAACCGGGTGCGGCGCTCGTTTCTGAAATCATTGCCGCTCTCGTTGAGTGCCTGCTGGGAAATCCGTCTGGCCCGATGGTCATCGTCATTGGCATTGTTCAAGGGCTCGGGGCTGAGGCTGTATTTCTTGCAACACGCTGGAAAGCATACTCTCTCCCTGTCCTTATGCTGGCCGGTATGGGGTCTTCAGTAGCCAGCTTTATCTATGATCTCTTTGTTTCTGGCTATGCAGCCTATTCACCAGGTTATCTGCTCATTATGCTTGTGATCCGTCTCATTTCCGGCGCGCTTTTGGCGGGGCTTCTCGGAAAAGCTGTCAGCGACTCTCTCGCTTATACAGGTGTGTTAAACGGAATGGCACTCGGAAAGGAACTGAAAAAGAAACGGAAGCGGGCGTCAGAACATGCAAGCCTTTGATGAGCTTCTGACGGTTGAGCAGCTCAGCTTCTCTTATGAAGAAGACGAGAAACCGGTTTTTCAAGACATTTCGTTTGAGATTCAAAAAGGAGAATGCGTTTTATTATTAGGACCGAGCGGATGCGGTAAAAGCTCGCTCGCCCTTTGTTTAAACGGTCTATATCCGGAGGCTTGCGACGGCATTCAGTCCGGACATGTCTTTCTATTTCAAAAGCCGGTCACAGATGCTGAAACCTCCGAAACGATTGCTCAGCATGCCGGGGTCGTTTTTCAGGATCCTGATCAGCAGTTCTGCATGCTGACGGTAGAGGATGAAATTGCGTTCGGGCTGGAAAATCTGCAAATTCCAAAAGAAGCAATGACAGAGAAAATCAACGCCGTATTAGAAAAATTACGCATTACCCATTTAAAAGAAAAAACGATCTCAACCCTTTCAGGAGGACAAAAGCAGAAAGTGGCTCTCGCCTGTATTTTGGCGATGGAGCCTGAGCTTATTATTTTAGATGAGCCGACCTCTCTTTTAGACCCTTTCTCAGCGCGGGAGTTCGTTCATCTGATGAAGGATCTTCAGCGGGAAAAAGGTTTCAGCCTCCTCGTCATTGAGCACCAGCTTGATGAATGGGCGCCTTGGATTGAGAGAACGATCGTACTCGACAAATCAGGCAAAAAGGCGCTGGATGGCCTGACGAAAAATCTATTTCAACACGAAGTGGAGACACTAAAGAAATTGGGCATCGCCATTCCAAAGGTCTGTCATCTGCAGGAAAAGCTGAGTATGCCGTTTACTTTATCAAAAGAGATGCTGTTCAAAGAGCCTATTCCTGCCGGGCATGTCAAAAAGAAGAAAGCCCCTTCTGGGGAGAGTGTGCTTGAAGTCAGCAGCCTTTCGTTCGCGAGAGGACAGCAGGCGATTTTCAAAGACATCAGCTTTTCGTTGCGCGGAGGCTCTTTAACGGCGCTTGTCGGTCCGAACGGCACTGGAAAATCGACGCTCTTATCAGTTCTGGCCCGTCTCATGAAACCGCAAAGCGGCAAAATCCTTCTTTATGACCAGCCGCTGCAGAAATATAAAGAAAAAGAATTGCGTAAACGGATGGGATTTGTTTTTCAAAACCCTGAGCATCAATTCGTCACCGATACGGTGTATGACGAGCTTCTGTTCGGCCAGAAAGCAAATGCTGAAACTGAGAAAAAAGCGCAACACCTGCTGCAGCGTTTTGGTCTTGCGCATTTGGCTGATCATCATCCGTTTGCGATCAGCCAAGGGCAAAAACGGCGACTGAGCGTAGCTACTATGCTCATGCATGACGTAAAGGTTTTATTATTAGACGAACCAACCTTTGGCCAGGATGCCCGCACGGCGGCTGAATGCATGGAAATGATTCAGCGTATCAAGGCAGAGGGAACCGCTGTCCTTATGATTACACACGATATGGAGCTAGTCTCTTCGTATGCTGACAGCGTGCTTGTGCTTCACGATCCGGGCCTGGCCTTTGACGGATCTCCAGCGCAGTTGTTTTCTCAAGAAACAGGGCTTGTCCAAAAAGCAAAGCTCACCCTTCCCCTTCTATATGAATGGATGGCATATCAAGAGGAGGTGCGTGATGAAGCAGCCGTTACATCTCATTAATCCGACTGTGAAAGCGGCGGCGGTTTTTTGTTGTGTCGTCATGCTGTCGTTTATTTACAACCCTTACACTCCGGCATGTTTTTATATCATCATCGTTGCGGGCGTTCTACTGGCGGCCGGAATCCCATTGAAAAAATGGTTGTTGTTTACGATTCCGTTTTTGATTTTAGCATTCGGGTGCGTGTGGACAGCCGCAGTTTTTGGAAAGGTGCCGACAACACCGAATAATTTTTTGTTTCAAGCAGGCCCTATCTCAATTAACAGCGATAATGTGTCTGTCGGCATCTCCCTTGGGTTTCGTATTTTATGCTTTTCCGCCTTATCGATGATGTTTGTTTTTACAACCGATCCGATTTTATTTATGCTGAGCCTTGTCCAGCAGTGCAGGCTCTCACCAAAGCTCGCGTACGGTGTCATTGCAGGCTTTCGCTTTCTTCCGCTGTTAAAGGATGAGATCCAGCTGATTCAGCAGGCTCATAAAATCAGAGGAGGAGCGGCGGAGAGCGGCATCATTAAGAAAATCAGTGCGTTAAAACGATATACCATACCGCTATTGGCAAGCGCCATCAGAAAAGCGGAACGGACAGCACTTGCGATGGAATCGAAAGGTTTTACAGGAAGCAGAAACCGGACATATTATAGGAAATTGAGCGTGAACCGGCGCGACTGGGTGTTCTTTTGCCTCGTCCTCTTATTATTCGCGGGATCCTTTCTCGTATCTTTATGTTTCGCATCATAAAAAATCCGCTATCACAGATAGCGGATTTTTTTATTGATGATAGTTTAATGCTTGGGCAAGGTTGGTTTTAATGGTAATATTCGAAAAGTCAATCCCCAGCTGTACAGCAGTTTGCGCAATTTCAGGCCTGATTCCTGACAGGGTTGACCGGACACCGATCAGATTAAGCGCCTCAATCAATTTAAAGATCTGGTGCGCCACCATCGTATCCACAACAACAACACCTGACAGATCGATTAACAGATGCTCCACACGTCTTTTCGCACAAGCTTGAAGCGTGTTTTCCAGAATAAACTTCGCCCGTTCGGTATCAATGTCACCGACAAGCGGCAGCAGAGCTGTTGATTTGCTCAGGGTAATGACAGGTGAGCTTAGTTCCAATATCATTTCTCTTTGGGCGTTTAATTGCTGCTTGGCATTCATTTCAGCGTGATCAACGAATGTATAAATGGTGAAATCAAATACTTTTACAATCAAATCTGCCCATTTTTGCTTCTCTCCCGGTTCAAACGCTGACTCATTTTCTTCTGCGAACTTCTCAAAATACTTCGTATATAATCTTCTGTTTCTCATAAACTCCCGAATGACATACTGAACCGGTGTGTCGAGATGTTTTTGATCGTTGGTCAGCTCAATGACCCACTCTTGAAACTCTTCGAGAAATTGTTTTTCCGGTAAAACATACATGTAATTCAGATGCCGGTAAAATTCTCTGTCCTGCTCTTTCAATTCTTCCGTTACTGTTGCATTATGTAGGGCGTAAAGCGAATTCGGATCACTTTCCTCCATCGTTTCAATCCATTCCTCGGCCATTTGTTCCACATGCTCTGAAAAAAATGCATATAATTTTTCATTCAGTTTCATGACACTGCTCCTTTCCCCAACACTATTATAACTTGACTTACAGTTGAATCCCAGTCATACACGCCGAAGCCATCCAATATTTTGAAGATTACTAATTCTTTGGTGTGTATCCTATTTTTTCAAAATGCTTCAAATGGCTCTGTCCGAGCGCTTGCTTTTTTCATATAATATGAGGCAACACCCTTGAATCCACTTGAAAGCATAAAAAAGGAGGGCTTTTTTATGAATGGTGAAATCCGCTTGATCCCGTATGTGACGAATGAGAAGATCATGGATGTAAACGAGCTTCCTGAGGGCATTAAAGTGATTAAGGCGCCAGAAATGTGGGCAAAAGGGGTAAAAGGCAAAAATATTAAAGTTGCTGTATTAGACACGGGCTGCGACACAAGCCACCCTGATTTAAAAAATCAAATCATCGGCGGAAAGAACTTCACGGATGACGACGGCGGCAAGGAAGATGCGATTTCCGACTACAACGGACACGGCACACACGTCGCCGGAACGATTGCAGCTAATGATTCAAACGGAGGCATTGCCGGAGTCGCGCCTGAGGCAAGCCTATTGATTGTGAAGGTTCTTGGCGGCGAGAACGGCAGCGGACAATACGAATGGATAATCAACGGCATCAACTACGCGGTGGAACAGAAAGTCGACATCATCTCAATGTCCCTTGGAGGGCCAAGCGATGTGCCAGAGCTGGAAGAAGCAGTGAAAAACGCAGTCAAAAACGGAGTGCTTGTCGTTTGTGCAGCGGGAAATGAGGGTGACGGCGACGAACGCACAGAAGAGCTTTCCTACCCCGCAGCTTATAACGAAGTCATTGCAGTTGGATCTGTTTCAGTAGCGCGAGAATTATCAGAATTTTCTAACGCGAATAAAGAGATTGACCTTGTGGCTCCAGGAGAAAACATCTTATCTACCCTTCCCAACAAGAAGTACGGTAAGCTGACCGGCACTTCAATGGCTGCCCCTCATGTCAGCGGTGCGCTTGCTTTAATCAAAAGCTATGAAGAAGAATCATTTCAAAGAAAGCTTTCTGAATCTGAGGTTTTCGCACAGCTAATCCGCAGGACACTTCCTCTTGATATTGCAAAAACGCTGGCAGGCAATGGATTCCTGTATTTAACAGCTCCTGATGAGCTCGCAGAAAAAGCAGAGCAATCACATTTGTTGACCCTATAAGATTATTTTTCTTATATAATATACACCACATCATATAAATAAAAATTTCAAATTCTATGTTGACAATGAATTTGAATTACTGTTAAGATTACCAACAAATGATTCAACTTTTCAAAAAATTAATAACATTTTCTCTTATCGAGAGTTGGGCGAGGGATTGGCCTTTTGACCCCAACAGCAACCGACCGTAATACCATTGTGAAATGGGGCGCACTGCTTTTCGCGCCGAGACTGATGTCTCATAAGGCACGGTGCTAATTCCATCAGATTGAATCTGAGAGATGAGAGAGGCAGTGTTTTACGCAGAAAAGCCTCTTTCTCTCATGGGAAAGAGGCTTTTTGTTGTGAGAAAACCTCTTAGCAGCCTGTATCCGCGGGTTAACGAGAGTGTTTTACATATAAAGGAGGAGAAACAATGACAACCATCAAAACATCGAATTTAGGATTTCCGAGAATCGGACTGAACCGGGAATGGAAAAAAGCACTTGAAGCGTATTGGAAAGGCAGTACTGATAAAGATACGTTTTTGAAGCAAATCGACGAACTATTTTTATCCGCAGTAAAAACACAAATTGACCAGCAGATTGATGTTGTGCCTGTTTCTGATTTCACACAGTATGACCATGTACTCGACACAGCAGTCAGCTTCAACTGGATCCCGAAACGTTTCAGACATTTGACTGACGCTACCGATACATACTTCGCTATCGCCCGCGGAATCAAAGACGCCGTATCTAGTGAAATGACAAAATGGTTTAATACAAATTACCATTACATCGTTCCGGAATATGACGAGAGCATTGAGTTCCGTCTGACAAGAAACAAACAACTCGAAGATTATCGCCGGATCAAACAGGAATACGGTGTGGAAACAAAGCCTGTGATTGTCGGCCCTTATACGTTCGTTACGCTTGCTAAAGGCTATGAACCGTCTGAAGCAAAAGCGATCCAAAAACGCCTTGTGCCATTATATGTACAGCTTTTGAAAGAGCTTGAAGAAGAAGGCGTAAAATGGGTTCAAATCGATGAGCCGGCGCTCGTTACCGCCTCTAGTGAAGATGTCCGCGGCGCAAAAGAATTATTTGAAAGCATTACAAGTGAGCTTTCATCCTTGAATGTGCTTTTGCAGACGTATTTTGATTCTGTTGATGCTTATGAAGAGCTGATCTCTTACCCGGTTCAGGGAATTGGCCTTGATTTCGTTCACGACAAAGGCAGAAACCTGGAACAGCTTAAAACACATGGCTTTCCGACAGACAAAGTGCTGGCAGCCGGCGTTATCGACGGACGCAACATTTGGAAAGCGGACCTTGAAGAGCGTCTCGATGCCGTTCTTGATATTCTCAGCATTGCAAAAGTTGATGAACTGTGGATTCAGCCTTCCAGCAGCCTGCTGCATGTTCCAGTAGCGAAACACCCTGATGAGCATTTGGAAAAAGACCTATTGAACGGATTATCCTACGCAAAAGAAAAGCTGGCCGAGCTGACAGCTTTGAAAGAAGGCTTAGTATCAGGAAAAGCGGCGATCAGCGAAGAGATTCAGCAGGCTAAGGCTGATATCCAGGCGCTTAAACAGTTTGCAACAGGCGCCAATTCCGAACAAAAGAAAGAGCTTGAGCAATTAACCGATAAAGACTTCAAGCGCCCGATTCCGTTTGAAGAACGTTTAGCCCTGCAAAATGAATCTCTCGGCCTTCCGCTTTTGCCGACGACAACGATCGGAAGCTTCCCGCAGTCTGCTGAAGTGCGGAGCGCACGCCAAAAATGGCGGAAAGCTGAGTGGTCCGATGAACAGTATCAAAACTTTATCAATGCGGAAACAAAAAGATGGATTGATATTCAGGAAGAATTGGAGCTTGATGTCCTTGTTCACGGCGAATTTGAACGGACAGACATGGTCGAATACTTCGGTGAAAAGCTGGCCGGTTTCGCCTTCACTAAATATGCCTGGGTTCAATCATACGGCTCACGCTGTGTCCGCCCGCCAGTCATTTACGGAGATGTTGAATTTATTGAACCGATGACAGTGAAAGACACAGTCTACGCACAGTCATTGACTTCCAAGCATGTGAAAGGAATGCTGACGGGCCCGGTTACAATCTTAAACTGGTCTTTCCCTCGAAACGACATCTCGAGGAAAGAAATCGCCTTCCAAATCGGGCTTGCCCTTCGCAAAGAAGTTAAAGCGCTTGAAGACGCAGGCATTCAAATCATTCAAGTTGATGAACCAGCGCTGCGCGAAGGCCTTCCATTGAAAACCCGCGATTGGGATGAGTATTTGACTTGGGCGGCAGAAGCATTCAGATTAACCACTTCTTCCGTGAAAAACGAGACACAGATTCATACACATATGTGCTACAGCAACTTCGAAGATATCGTTGATACAATCAATGATCTTGATGCCGATGTGATTACAATCGAACATAGCAGAAGCCACGGAGGATTTTTAGATTACTTAAAAAACCACCCGTATTTGAAAGGGCTTGGCCTTGGTGTATATGACATTCACAGCCCTCGTGTGCCGTCAACTGAAGAAATGTACAATATTATCGTTGATGCGCTTGCCGTCTGTCCGACTGACCGCTTCTGGGTAAATCCGGACTGCGGATTGAAAACAAGACAGCAGGAAGAAACGGTTGCAGCATTGAAAAACATGGTTGAAGCCGCAAAACAGGCAAGAGCACAGCAGACACAGCTAGTATAATTTGAAAAAACCATCTGCATTTGGCAGATGGTTTTTTTCTATAATACAGCCACAATCGGTTTCTTATTTAGCAAATCCCCCAAATACTTTATTTATTTTGCACTTTTTTAAGAATGTTCTTTGCATTCTTTTCGGCTATACTAATAACACTCTATTGACAGGAGGGATTGGGATGAATCATGAAACGTTCTTAAAACGGGCTGTCACTCTCGCATGTGAAGGAGTGAATGCAGGAATCGGCGGGCCTTTTGGAGCCGTTATCGTGAAAGACGGAGCCATTATTGCAGAGGGACAGAACAACGTCACAACAAGCAATGATCCGACTGCCCACGCGGAAGTCACAGCTATTCGGAAAGCCTGTAAGGTGCTAGGAGCATACCAGCTTGATGACTGCATTTTGTATACGAGCTGTGAACCATGCCCAATGTGCTTGGGCGCCATCTACTGGGCCCGGCCTAAAGCCGTTTTCTATGCAGCTGAGCACACAGACGCTGCCGAAGCCGGGTTTGATGATTCATTCATTTATAAAGAAATTGATAAACCTGCTGAAGAAAGAACGATCCCCTTTTATCAAGTGACACTAACAGAGCATTTATCCCCTTTTCAAGCATGGCGGAACTTCGCCAATAAGAAAGAATATTAAAAGGATCAGGCATGCGCGGCCTGGTCCTTGTTATTTCTCCAAGTAGCGCTATGCCCTGTGCAAATACAAAACAGCCATCATGCGCGCCGGAATTCAGCTTGGCAGACACCGAGCCAGCCGCCCCCTTCATCTGTAACTTTTGCAGGCTTTAAACGCTGTGATCGCTTCTCTGACGTTTTATCAATTTCTGTGCCCACTCCTACCCCGTTCCGCGTCAATTCATAATGGATATAAGTCTGAATCCATTTATAAGAAATGTTTCAGACCTCGAAAAAATCACACCCGCTCCGACACCAAAAAACATCCTGAGAACCCTCAGGATGCCGGTCATTATTTTAATTCTAGTTTTACATCAACATTTCCTCTGGTTGCCTTTGAATAAGGACAGAATTCATGAGCGGCGTTGACAAGCTCTTGTGCCTTTTCCCGATCTAAATCTTTCGTGTTCACAACAAGTGTGACACCGATTTTAAACCCGCCGTCGCTCTCATCCTTCATGAGGCTGACCTGCCCTTCAATCTCCGAATCAATTTCGATATTCTGCTCTTTGGCTACGTGTTCGAGCGCGCCGCCAAAGCATGCAGCATACCCTGCCGCAAAGAGCTGTTCCGGATTTGTGCCGGTTTGTCCTTCTTTTTTGGCATTTGGCATGACAATATCAAAATCAAGAACACCATCATCTGATGTAATATGTCCTGCCCGTCCGCCTCGCGCGGTTACTTTTGCTGTAAATAATGCCATATTTTCCAACCCCCTTATTTGTATCTAGTTGTTATATTTCCCTTTCTGATCTTTTTAAACATGCTATGTTTGCCGAGAATAGGAAAAGTGAAGTTTTTCAGATACAATAGAATCGAATGACAAAAAGAGTTGGTGAACAAAATGGAAAATCAATTTGATCATATGAAATTGGAGAATCAGCTTTGTTTTTTGCTATATGCGAGTTCGCGGGAAATGACAAAGCAATACAAGCCTCTGCTTGATAAGCTGAATATAACATACCCTCAATATTTGGCTTTGCTTTTGTTATGGGAACATGAAACGCTTACTGTCAAAAAAATGGGCGAACAGCTGTATTTAGATTCAGGGACGCTCACTCCGATGCTTAAACGAATGGAACAACAGGGTTTGATTACGAGAAAAAGATCTGAAGAGGATGAGCGATCCGTGTTGATCAGCCTGACAGAGGACGGAGCGTTATTAAAAGAAAAAGCGGTTGACATTCCAGAGACAATTCTGGGGCTCTCAAAGCAGTCTGGGGAGGATCTCAAACAGTTAAAATCCGCTCTATATACATTGCTGGAAACACTTCATCAAAAAAATTGAGGATGCCTTGTACAGGCATCCTCTTTTTATTTATTCAGCAACTTCAAGTGTCACATCAATATTTCCGGAGGTTGCTTTTGAATACGGGCAGACGCCGTGCGCTTTTTTCACAAGCGCCTCCAATTCTGATGCACTGACTCCTTCTCCTTTTACTTGCAGCGTCACACCAAGCTTGTAGCCCTGGTCCGCTTCATCCTTTAACAGGCTTACATTCGCTGTAACCTCTGTCTCTACTTTTACTCGTTCTGTTCTTGCGACAAGCTGCAGGGCGCTGTCAAAGCAAGCTGCATAACCTGCTGCAAACAGCTGCTCTGGATTTGTCGCTTTTTCTAATTTCTTGGCTCTCGGTGTCCCCGGCATTGCGACATCAAGCTCAAGAACGCGGTCTGATGAAATGACCTTTCCTTCTCTTCCTCCTACCGCTGAAACAGTTGCTGTAAATAATGGCTGACTCATTTTTCATTCCCCCAATATATTTTATACAATTAAATTGTACACAATTAATTTTGGTATGTCAATTTTTCACGTATAAAAAAGCTTATCTCATTACGAGATAAGCTTTTTCATTGAACATTGCCCCGCTATTCACGGATTTGCCCAGTTCCTTTAATGATGTATTTTGTAGAAGTCAGTGCAGGAAGCCCCATCGGTCCTCTTGCATGAAGCTTTTGCGTGCTGATGCCGATTTCGGCTCCGTAGCCGAATTCAAAGCCGTCGGTAAAGCGGGTTGACGCGTTATGATAGACAGCGGCAGCATCGACAGCCGTTTGAAAATATGCCGCGTTTTTGTCATTTTCAGTTAAAATCGCTTCAGAATGATTGGTGCCGTATTGTTGGATATGCTTTACAGCTTCTCGGACGTTTTCAACCGTCTTTACGCTGAGGACAGGCGCTAAAAATTCGGTTTCCCAATCTTCTTTTGATGCTTGTTTGCTTGAAGGATGAAGTTCACATACCAATTCATCACCGCGAATTTCAACTCCCGCGTTTTCCAGCTGGTCCAGCAATTCTTTCCCGTGCTGTCTCGCCCAAGCCTTGTGAATCAGCAATGATTCAATCGCGTTGCATACAGAAGGGCGCTGCGTTTTGGCATTTACAACAACCTTTTCTGCCATTTGCGGTTTGGCTGTTTCGTCAATGAATATGTGGCAGTTTCCTGCTCCCGTTTCTAGTACAGGAACTGTTGATTCTCTCACAACGAGATCAATCAGTTTCTTGCCTCCGCGCGGAATCAATACGTCTAAACCATCATTTAACGTAAAGAGCTCTTTTGCTGTCTCTCTGCTCGTATCCTCAATCAGCTGCACAGCGTGAATCGGAAGCGCTGATTGCTCAAGTGCTCTGTGAATGACACTGACGAGCGCTTTGTTGCTATGGATGGCTGAGGAGCTTCCCCGCAGAACAACCGCGTTCCCTGTCTTCAGGCAAAGGGTAGCTGCATCAACTGTGACGTTTGGCCTCGCCTCATAAATCATTCCTACGACACCGAGCGGCACACGGATTTTTTCAATAAACAGGCCGTTTTCTTTTTCAATCGTTTCAAGAGAGTCGCCGACCGGGTCCGCTAAGTCGATTAAGAGCTCCACCGCGTCCGCGATATCGCGTATCCGTTTCTCATCCAATGTGAGACGGTCAATGATGTCCGGTGTTAAACCATTCTCTTTTCCGTTCTCAATGTCTTTTGCATTCTCCGCCAAGAGAAAATCAAGTTCTTTGCGAAGTCCGTTTGCAATGAGGCTGAGCGCCTCATCCTTCTCGGCTGTTGTTTTCATGATCATTTCGGCTGCTGCTTCTTTCGCCAGCTTCGCTTTTACAGAAACTTCACTCATTTTTCCGCCTCCTAGTCGTTTACATTGACCCAGTCATTCCTATGAATAACCTCAAACGTTTTCTCAAAATCAAGTTCGTCACTGCGTTTGCCTTTGGCTTCCATAATCTCCTCAGAGGAGTAATGGGTTTGGCCTTTGCCGATCACGCCGCCCGGTCCCCTGACTTCCACAACCGCCCCTTTCGGAAAGCTTCCGTTCACACCCACAACGCCAGCGGGCAAAAGGCTGCTTCCATTATGGATCATCGCCTCCTCGGCACCCGCATCAATGATAATTTCTCCCGATATCGGCGAGTGGAACTGAATCCACTGCCTTGTGTTGTTAACCGAAGATAGTTCTTTGTCTCCGATATAAGTGCCGTCTCCCCTGCCGTCCAAAATGTCCGCAAGTTTTTGCTCTCCGCTGCCAGTTCCAATGAATACTTTCACTCCCAGAGACAGCGCGGTTTGTGCGGCTAACAGCTTTGATTTCATTCCGCCGGTTCCGACCTTTGATCCGGCTGAACCTGCATATCCAAGCAATTCAGGCGTGATCTCCGGCAAATAATCAAATCGTTTCGCCTCAGGATTTTCATTTGGATTGGCATCATACAGTCCGTTAATGTCGGTGAGAATCATGAGCTGGTCCGCGTGAATCAATCCGCTGACTAACGCAGAAAGCATATCATTATCTCCGAATGTCAATTCTTCAACAGATGTAGAATCGTTCTCGTTGATAATCGGAATGACGCCGCGTTCCAATAATTCCATTATCGTAGCATACGCGTTTCGATACCGTTCTCTTTTCGAAAAATCATTTCTCGTTAAAAGGATTTGTCCCGGAGTCAGTGAGTATTGTTTAAATTGATTCATATATTGCTGCATTAACAGTGTTTGTCCGACCGCGGCCGCCGCCTGTTTTCCTTTGATGGTAACGGGACGGGACGGATAACCGAGGCTGGAAAACCCCGCCGCTACGGCACCCGAGGTAATCAGAATCATTTCATGCCCCGCTTTTTTTAACACGGAAATCGCCTGAACATGCTCTCTGATTTTTGCCTCATCAATGCTTCCTTTGCTATTTGTGAGCGAACTGCTTCCTATTTTCACTACTATTCTTTGTTTTTTCATTTATTCTCCTCCGCGGCTCTTCTACAATAAAAAAACCCATTTCATCCTGATTCATAAGGACGAAATGGGTTTCCGTGGTACCACCTTGATTGAACGCGCTTTTGCACGCTCCGCTCTCCTGTAACGCCAGGTTATGCGCCTAGGTTTTCCCCCTAGGACTCCAAGGCAGGTTCGGCAGGTTTCATGCGGCAAAATGTTTCAGCGATTCATTTTGCTCTCTGTCACAGAAAGATCTGCTTACTAATCCTCTTCAACGCTCAATGATTTTTTTATATTATGCAAAGAAAAAAGACACTTGTCAAGGTTTTTTGTCATCAAAAATAGCCCGCTTTGCGCGGGCCTCTTTCAGTCTAGTTAAAGACGATTGTTTTATTTTCATGAACGATGACACGGTCTTCCAAATGCCATTTCACAGCACGGGCAAGCACGCTGCGTTCAATTGTTCTTCCGATGTTTTTCAGCGCTTCCGCATTATCGCGGTGGTCCACGCGCTCAATATCCTGTTCAATGATCGGCCCTTCATCAAGATCGTTTGTCACATAGTGAGATGTCGCACCGATCAGTTTCACGCCGCGCTCGTAAGCCCGTTTGTACGGATTCGCACCGATAAAAGCAGGCAGGAATGAATGGTGGATATTGATGATGCGATTCGGATGAGCCGAAACAAAATCAGGAGTTAGAATCTGCATATAGCGTGCAAGCACGATGACATCAACATCGTACTGCTCCAGCAGTTCAAGCTGCTTCTTTTCGACTTCCGCTCTGATGTCTTTGTTCGCTTTCATATAGTGGAATGGAATGTTCAGGCGCTCAACCAGCTCTCTCGCTTCCTCATGGTTACTGATGACAACAGCGATCTCCGCCATCAGGTTGCCGGTTTGCCATTCCCAAATCAGCTCATGCAGGCAATGAAGCTCCTTTGAAACAAAAATGGCGACACGCTTCAATTCACTTGCCAAAGTTAAGCTCCATGTCATGTCGAATTTTTCCGCTACAGAGGCAAACGCCGCCTGAAGAGATGCTTTTTTCTCACGAATGCCCGCGCAGTCGAATTCGATTCTCAGGAAGAACCGGCCGCCTTCAGGGTCTGTCGTATATTGATTTGATTCTATAATATTGGCACCGTGTTCAAATAAAAATGCGGAAACTGCAGAGACGATACCCGGCTGATCGGGGCAGCTGACCAAGAGCCGCCCTTTATCCTCATTTCCGTCACGGTATTCGTCCAACCGCTGAGTCATATATGATTTCATGAATAATCCCTCTTATCTTTGTAAGTCTAAACTATTTATCCATTATACTGAAGATTTGATAAAAATCAATTTATGACAGAATTTTTAAACCAACCGCTGAGCATAAAATCAACGCGATAAAGAAGATCCGTTTGGCGTCTTTCTGCTCCTTGTAAAAGAGGATGCCGACAAGCGCCCCGCCGGCGGTGCCAATTCCTGTCCAGACCGCGTAAGCCGTTCCCATCGGAATGGTTTCCATTGCGTACGACAGCAAGGAAAATGAAGCGGCAAAACCAACAATGATCAACAGCACCCATTTCACGCTTTTTTCTTTCGCATATTGATTCATAAGGGCCACGCCGGCCATTTCTAAACAGCCCGCGCACAGTAAACTGATCCAGTGCAGCATTATGCCTCGCCTCCTTTTTCCTCTGTCTCATCCTGTGTCACAAGCTTCAACCCGATTACACCGATTAAGAGCACGCCAATTAACAATAGCTTCGGCCATCCAATCGGTTCATGAAACAGAACGATTTCACTAAGTACTGTTCCCGCTGTGCCGAGTCCGGTAAAGACGGCATACACGGTACCAACAGGCAGACTGTGAGTCGCCTTTATTAGAAGGTAAAAGCTGAATATGATGCCGATGGCAGTGCCGCTCCATGTTAAGGCTGAGTCAGCGTGCTTTAAGCCTATCACCCAAACAACCTCGAAAACAGCGGCAAGCACGACCAATCCCCATTTCATTTTGAGTCATTCCTTTCTATCTATTAGGATTCTCCGAAAACAAAAAAACCCCGGACAGTCGTCTCACATGAGATTGACTCTCCCGGGCTTTTTTCCCTCCGTGTGCATACGCGCTTCTATTTACGCGTATGTGTTTTCTCTCGGACCAGTCCATGTCAATTGACATGCGGAACCCTAGAAAACTTTACATGATATCATGATACTAAACTCAGCTCTATCTTTCAATTGTAAGATTTTCTTTCATATACCGCGATCTGTTTATTCCATTTTCTGATCGTTTTGCTGTAATGCATGCCGATTTTCTCCGCTACCCGTATGGACGCTTTGTTACCCGGATCAATCAAAGCCGCCATTTTGCCGAACTGCCGCTCGTTAAAGCCATAGTCCAGACAGGCCCGAGCCGCTTCTTGCGCATAGCCGTTCCCCCAGTGGCGGCGGGCAAACATATAGCCAATTTCCATTACGGTTTGATTTTCGATCTGCTGGGGAACGATGCCGCATTGCCCCAAAAACTCCCCTGTCCGCTTATCTTCGGCGATCCACAGACTAACGCCGTACCCTTTTTCATTTCGTTGGTTCCAATTGACCCACTCGCGGGTTTGCCTCTTATCTTTTAAACCGGAATAATATTTCATGACGTCAGGATCATTAAAAAGCAGCCCAAACAAAGTGGCTTGATCCCGATCTTCCATACAGCGCAAACGAATTCGATCAGTCACAAGCTTCGTTTTAGCGTTCATACTTCGCCACATCCTGCTTCCATTCTTTTTTGAGAGCTTCAATATGTGCCTGATGATAGCGGTTATGATCTGCCATATGCCAAATTCCCCATCGTATCGTCGCGGTGTCACCTTCGAAAGAAAGCGGCTGGTTCAAAGCATTTTCAGTTAAAGTGAAGCATACCGATTTCAGCTCGTCTACTACATGCTGATGTCTTTTCAGGAGTTCATCTAAGTCTGGCTGATTCACCGGTTCAGGCAGCCGTCCGCTTTCATCTGTCATCGGGCCGTATGCCTGTTCAATATGGTTCGGTATCCGATTTTCCTTGATACGCCAGACCCATCTGATATCAACATTTGTGATATGGTGCAAAAGCTGAGCCGTGCTGTTTTTTGTTTGGCAGCGCCCCTTATAGTAAAGTTCACTGTGTGTCATATGGCTTACGATAGAAGCCAGACGGAGACTGTTTTCTTCCACTGCGGAATACAGCAGACTGACCGTTGGCGCCATGTCGTTTCTTATGGATAAGTCCTTCATGTTCAGTTCCCCTCCTAACTAGGTACATTTGACACCAAACAAAAATCCCCTTTAAAAAAGAAAAAAGCTCTCATTACAAGAGAGAGCCATCTTAGTTGTTATTTCCCGGTTTATATAAGTAAGGATCATGCTGCGGGTCATTAGAGGTATTTAAATCAAGGGATATATCACCACGCGCATTCATCGTGCCTAAGGTGATCGAAGACAGCAGTTTGGGGCTGTACCCTTTTTCCTCAAGCTTCTCAAACAGCCAGGATCGGTTTTTTTGGAGATATTTCAAATTATGATCAAGGATTTCGCCATCCAGTATGAGCGGAATCGGGATAAAATTCCGTTCAGCTTCCATATTCAAATCCCGCACCTGCACCGCTCTCGCTTCCTCTTTCGGGATGACGCTTACTTCTCCCGTTTCTTCAATGATAGCAAGATCAATGTCAGCCGGGTCGGCATAGCCCTTTTCCCTCAGCTTTCCGAGCAGTTCATTAACAGTCAGCCTTTCTTTACGAAGGCCGCGTTCATCAATATCCCCGTTTCGGATTAGGACAGTCGGGCTCACGACTAGGAGCCATCGCCATTTATTAGATAAAGAGAGCTTGCTCATGATAAGATAAAGCACCAAAAAAGCACCCGCATAATAAATTGACATCGGCAGCTTGGATGTAAGGATCGGCTCACTGATAATAGTTCCGATTGCGAAGGTCAAAAGCAGATCAAAATTGTTCATTTGTGACACAGCTTTTTTACCGGCAAGCCGAAATAAAATATATGCAATCGAAAATACGATAACTGGCTTCAGTAAAAATACCCATATCATCCATAACACCGATCTTTACCTCCATCCGCTGGTCATATTGAGCCTATTGTGCCCCTTGGCAGGCCCTCTATGCATCAGTGTCTAAATAGGCGAACGTGCACATCGCCTGAACATAACATAATAGAAAGTGACACCGATTGGAGGCGCAATACGCAATATGAAAAATCAGAAGTCGAATACCCTTTGGCCCTTTGATCTGCCATTGGCTCCCCAACCCGCGGGCTACCAGCAGCAAACAATCGACAGGCTGGCCGGTTTGGAGCTAAGGATGGAGCAACTAATTAGAGCGATTGAGGTAAACAATGAATTGCTGAGAACAATGCAAGAACAGCAAAACCGTGTATGCACAAATGGCGGCGGGTCTGTGATTGTCCGGATGTAGAAACCGGCGTTTGTCTACCTTCTTATATCTCAATAAAAAACTCTTCTCTGAAAGGAGAAGAGTTTCATGTATGTGTTCAAACGGACTGCGCCAAACTTAATTGCGGACCGAATAGCTCGTAATGGATAGACTCCGGCGCTGATCCGAGTTCTGATACAAGCTTATGCATTGCCGTAATAAACGACGGTGAACCGCAAATATAGTAATCCGCATCTGTGTTGGCAATCAGTTCTTTGAGGAATTGCTGATCAATCTGTCCTTCATGAAAATGCAGATCACCTGCACGGTCTTCCTCGGTCGGCTCGCGATACACAAATGCTGTTTTAACAGCAGAATGTTTTGCTGCTTCTTCTACCTCATGGCGCAATGCATGATATTCACTGTTTTTCGCCGCATGAATGAACAGAATTTGCCGTTCAGGCCGTTTGGAAACAGATGTTTTCAGCATGCTGATCATTGGTGTAATGCCAACTCCGGCACTGATCAAAACGAGATCTTTTTGTGATGCAGGATCTAAAATAAAGTCCCCTGCCGGTGCGCTGATCTCTATTGAATCTCCCTCCTGCAGCCCATCGTGTAAGTAGGAAGACACGACACCATCCTTCTTCACGGAAATTCGATAATAGTCTTTTCCCGGCATATCAGACAGGCTGTACTGGCGGATATGCGTATATTCAGAATCAGGAATCCGAACTTTGATGCTGATATATTGCCCTGCTTGGAATTCAGGTAACGGCTTGCCGTCTTCCGTTTTCAAATAGAAGGATGTAATTTCTTTGCTTTCCCGCTCTTTTTTTGCGATAACGAATGGCTTATACTCTTTCCAGCCGCCGGCTTGCTCTTCCGCCTGTTCATACATGTCTTTTTCAATTCCGATGAACGCGTCAGCAATGACTCCGTACGCTTTCTCCCATGCCTGCATAATGTCAGGGGTTGCAGCGTCTCCCAATACATCTTTAATCGCAATCAGCAAATATTTACCGACGATTGGGTAGTGCTCAGGCTTAATTCCGATACTGCGGTGCTTGTGGCCGATTTGTTTGACAACCGGAATGATGTTTCCTAATTGGTCAATGTTTGCCGCAGCTGCAATAACGGCATTTGCCAGTGCAGTTCGCTGTGTTTTTTTCTTTTGGTTTGTTTGATTAAAAATGTTCAAAAGCTCTGGATGGTCTTGAAACATCCGATCGTAAAAACGGCCAGTGATTGTTTCTCCATGCTGTTGCAATACGGGTACAGTGCTTTTAATAATTTCGATTGTTTTGTTATCTAACATTGTATAAACAATCCTTTCGAAAAGATGTATTTAGAATATATCTTTAAAATACATGATCTTAGGAATAAAAGATATATCTAAAATGAATCTTTAATAAAGTTGTCACAAAATTATCAATTTAACATGACATTTGTTACTTTTTTATAGAATCCCCTAGCAAAAACGGACTAACCATTGTAATAATCACCATTGATAAGTACAAAAAAAAACCCAAAACAACTTATGTTTTGGGTTTAACGTCACCAAGGTTTATCAGTTCCGAGCGCATTTGCAAGCGCCTGGCTGTGTTTCTTGCGGTTCTTTCGTTCATTAGCGCGCTGTACTGCTGTATTATGAAGCATGATTTCTTCTTCTGTTTCCGGTACAACTCTCGGTACAGGCACCGGCTTGCCATTTGAATCTAATGCGACAAATGTCAAAAAGGATGTGGCAGCGAGTTCCCGTTCGCCAGTCATCAAATGCTCCTTAATGACTTTCACAAATACTTCCATAGAAGATGTGCCGACCCATGTCACATATGACTCTAGGCAGACAGAATCCTTTTGCCCGATCGGCTTTAAAAAATCTACAGAATCCATTGAAGCCGTTACGGTTTCACGTCTGCAATGGCGCGCCGCGGAAATAGAGGCAATGTCATCGATGTAGCTCATTAATTTTCCGCCAAACAGCGTATTATGGTTGTTCGTGTCAAGCGGGAACACCCTGCTGGTTTTTACAACCTTTGACTCTTTACAAAATCTTGTTTCCGGTGTTTCCATACCTTTCTCCCCTTTGATGTCTGATCTTTTAGCTAAATGCACTTATATTCTCCTATTAAACAATATTCTCTTCCATTTGTCTAAAATTTAAAATGGTTTAATGATTTTCATGATGAGGGAATAATAAATGTATTCTTCACACTTTAGGAGGAAAAACAAATGGACGTATCCATCCCGAAATCTCAGCACAAAACAGTATGCCGAACGGAATACGGCACACTTCAGAAAGTGATCTTATGCAAACCTGAGCACATGACCATAAAAGATGTTATAAACGAAACACAAAAACATTTTGAAGATGACAATATTCATGTAAAAACCGCCAACGACCAGCACAGCCGTTTAGTGGAGGCACTTAGGTCACACAACGTTGAGGTCGTCCTTTTGCCCGTTCGCGACGGACTCCCAGAACAGGTTTTCACTAGGGATATAGGGTTTGTCATCGGAGAAAAAGCGTTCCTATCGAGCATGACTGAACCGATTCGCCAAGGAGAAGAAGCCGTTATAAAAGATTTTTTTCACAGCCAAGGTATCTCTTACACCCGCATGCTTGATACGAGTATTGAAGGCGGAGACGTCATTATCGATGATGACATTGTCTATGTTGGAATCAGCCAGCGCACCGACATTTCAGCTATCGGCCAGCTGGAAGAGGCACTTCCTGAAAACACGATCGTTCCAGTGAAGCTGCATGAAAAATTTTTGCATTTGGACTGCGTATTTAACATTGTATCTGAAAGCGAAGCGTTAATTTATCCACAAGCCATTGAGCCAAAGGCAGCCGATATGCTGGCAAAACGTTATGATCTTATTGAGGTGCCCGAGGACGAACAATTTACGCTTGGCACCAACGTCCTTTCAATCGGAAAAAAAACGATCATCAGTCTCCCTGGCAACCGCCATGTCAATCAACAGCTATCGAAAAGAGGCTATCACATTATCGAAATTGACCTGTCAGAAATTATTAAATCGGGCGGCTCCTTCAGGTGCTGCACAATGCCGCTGATTCGAGGCGATTGAAGAATCTTCCCCTTTTTCATGTTTTGAACAGCTTATTTTAGCAAGATACGTTAATATAGAGGTGACATCATTTTTAAGGGGGAAATCGCATGACAAAATACATAGGATATGTGGGAACATATACAAAAGGCGGAAGCGAAGGAATTTATTCATTTGAGCTTGATACTGAGAAAAAAGCACTGAGCGAGCCAAAGCTGGCCGCTAAGCTGGGCAACCCGACATATGTGGCGCCGAATAAAAACAACACCATCCTTTACTCCATCGAAAAAGCAGACGGCCAAGGCGGAGTTGCTGCCTATCAAATCGATAAAAACAGCGGCGAATTGACATTTCTGAATCATCAGTTAATTGATGGCCCTTCGCCATGCCACGTAAGCGTTGATGATCAAAATCAATTCGTACTGACTGCCAATTATCACAGCGGGAAGGTACACGTTTTTCCGGTTCAGGAAGACGGCAGTTTGCAATCACCTGTTTCAGAGGCCGCTCACACAGGAAAAGGGCCGCACGAAAGACAAGAAAAACCGCATACACACTACGCGGGGTTCACACCTGAACACAATTATGTGGTAGCGGTTGATTTAGGTATAGATAAGTTGTACACCTATAAGCTGAAAGACGGCGTATTGACTGAATCTGGAAGCCACTCCTTCGCTCCCGGTGCAGGACCTCGCCATATCGCTTTTCATCCGAAAGAAAAATACGCTTATGTCATGACAGAATTAAGCAATGAAGTGATTGCGCTTGAATACAACCCGACAGCCGGCGAATTTAGAGAAATCCAAGTTGTTTCTGCCATACCTGATGATTTTACAGATAACAGCCAGGGAAGCGCAATTCATGTCACGCAGGACGGACGTTTTGTTTATGTCGCAAACCGCGGCCATGACAGTATCGCCGTATTTGAAGTGAATCAATATTCAGGAGAGCTGGCTTTCGTAGAAAGAGTGTCGACAGAAGGAAACTGGCCTCGTGACTTTGTATTTGACCCAACGGAAGGGTTCCTCGTTGCTTCAAATGAAGAAACAGGCAACCTTGTCTTGTTTGAAAGAGACAAAGAAACCGGCCGATTGACACTCCTCCCATCAACGGTTTCTGTCCCTTACCCGGTTTGTGTAAAGTTTTTACATCAAATATAAACAAATAGAGTGGCTCTAGTAAAAAGGAGCCACTCTTTTTATTTATCTCACTTTTTCCTTCGTTTCAGCATTTCGATACAAATGGCAAGCGACAAAACGGCCGGGTTCGATTTCTTGAAGCTGGGGACGAGATTCTCCACATTCAGGCATCGCCTCCGGACAGCGGGTCCGAAACACGCAGCCGCTTGGCGGATTGACCGGGCTCGGCAGCTCTCCTTTTAAGAGAATACGCTCACGCTTGTCCTCCAATTCAGGATCTGGAATCGGAATCGAGGACAAAAGCGCCTTTGTATAGGGATGGAGCGGTTCACGATACAAGGTGCCGCTCTCTGTAATTTCCATCATGTGCCCTAAGTACATGACACCGATCCTGTCACTGATATGCTTCACCATCGAAAGATCATGGGCAATGAATAAAAACGTTAGCCCTTTCTCTTTTTGAAGCCGCTTCAGCAGGTTGACCACCTGCGCTTGAACAGAGACATCAAGTGCAGAAATCGGTTCGTCCGCCACGATAAATTCAGGATTCAGCGACAGTGCTCTCGCAATCCCGATTCTCTGCCTTTGCCCGCCGCTAAATTCATGCGGATAACGGCTGCCAAAATCGGGGTGAAGCCCAACTGCCTCAAGCAGCTCGTCCACGACGAGAAGCCGTGCTTTATGGGTATTGTAGAGATTATGAATCTCCATCGGCTCCAAAATAATTTCTCGAACGGTCATGCGCGGGTTAAGTGAAGCATAAGGGTCCTGAAAAATCATCTGCAGTTTGCGGTTGAAGGCAAACTGCTCTTTTTCACTCAGTGCATGAAGATTTGTGCCTCTGTATATCACACTTCCTTCTGTCGGCTGATAAAGGCGCATCAGCACTCTCCCCAAGGTTGATTTCCCGCACCCTGATTCCCCGACTAGCCCGAACGTTTCTCCTTCACGAATCTGAAAGGTGACCCCGTCGACGGCTTTGACTGTCCGCTTTTTCCCTGCGTCAAAATGCATTTTCAGCTGGCTGACCTCTAACAAAGGCAGTGGCGTCATTTGTCTCCCTCCTTATTCTGAAAAACAGCGGCGCACCGCACATAATTCTTTTTCATAGATTGTCTCTTTTAATGTGAGGATTTCGATTGATTTCCCTGTCTTTGGAGAATGCAGCATTTTCCCGCCGCCTACATACAGACCGACGTGATGAATCGCTCCTTTTCCTTCCTCATAAGCAAAAAACAGCAGGTCACCAGCCTTCATATCATCAAGCGGGACACCCTTCCCCGCCTTAGCCTGATCTCCCGCATCACGGGGGATGCTGTATCCATTCGCCTTAAATATACTGTACATAAATCCGGAGCAATCAAACCCAAACCCGCTGATCCCTCCCCACAGGTAGGGAAGGCCAAGAAAAAACGCACCCGTTTGAATGATGTCTTCAGCAGTCCCTTTCTGTTGGCTGACAGGCACTGCATCACTTTGCTTCACAAACCTTTCCCCAAAAACGGTCGAAACCTTAAAATATCCGTTTTCTTTTGCAATAAGGGGCAGAACTGTCAAAAAGCTTAATTCGATCTCCTTTTCCCCATTGCTTCTGTACAAAAAGGCAGCAGGTTTGCTGATCATCACATCGTGTTGTGTATGGATGGGCTTTGTTTTTTCCAGCTGGTACTTTTTCATCCAGCCCGGGTATCCGCGCGGATCCTTTCGGGATGGCTGGCTAGGCACGATCACAGAAACCCATTCCCCCTGTTCCGCCGTCACAAGTACCTTTTCGCCAAAGAGAACCTGAGTTTGGATTACATTGTCTGTACATAATCCAAGCCGTTCATCATACGTCATGCGCTCCAGCCAGTCTCTGATCATTACAGTCGGTTGAAGCATGAATTGATCAGACAGACGAGGTGAATTAGGCGCTGTCCAGATGTTGGCCACTGCTGATATGACAGTGTGCATCATTGCTCTTTTTCCCCTTTCAAAAGCGCAGCCCCGGTGATTCCGAGGCCCGGTTTGCCAGGCATCGAAATCGTGCTGCCGCGATATGTTATGCCGCCTTTGAATACATCTGTTTTCAGCATCAGCGGCGCGTCAAAATCAAAGCGTGTGATGTTTCTCTTGCTTGCCGCAAAATGCGCCGCGGCCGTAATGCCCAGCTTCGTTTCGATCATGCTGCCGACCATACACTCCACCCCGCAGGCCTCCGCCATGGCATTAATTTTCTCTGCTCCGCTAATGCCGCCCGCTTTCATCAATTTAATATTGATCAAGTCTGCGCTCCGGGTTTGCAGAACTTCGAACGCCTGGCGCGGTGTAAAAACACTTTCATCAGCCATAATCGGCGTATCTGTTGCATCTGTCACCTTTTTAAGCCCAGCGAGATCATCTTTATGGACAGGCTGCTCGACAAGCTCAATGCCTAGACCCGCATCCTCCATTTTCCGAATGGCAGTTACCGCTTCCTTCGGCCTCCACCCCTGATTAGCGTCTAAACGCAGTTTCACAGCTGATCCGACACGTTTTCTGATTTCCTGGATACGGGCGATATCTGTTGCAATATCATCTTTTCCGACCTTTATTTTCAGCGTTTGAAAGCCTTGTTTGAGATAATTCTCGGCATCAGCTGCCATCTCTTCAGGTGAGTTGACACTGACGGTATAATCTGTTTCCAGCGTATCTCGATATCCGCCAAGCATTTGATAAAGCGGCAGCCCGCACATCTGCGCCCAGCCGTCGTATAGCGCCATTTCTACAGCAGCCTTCGCGCTCATATTTCCTGTAAGAAGATGCTGGATGTCGTGCAGAACGGCCTCACAGCCCGCCAGGCTTTTTCCAAGCAATGCCGGTTTCAAAACATTGTGAATGGCACTTTCAATGCTATCCATGCTGTCTCCTGTAATCACTAACGTCGGGGGTGCTTCTCCCCATCCGACTGCACCGCTGTCATAAGTAATCCTTACTATGACTGATTCAGCCGTATACACAGTGCGAAGCGCGGTTTTAAACGGCTTTGTCAGCGGAACGGCGATTCGGCTTGTTTCGATTCGAATGATTTTCATGTCTTCAGCGCCCCTTCTGAAACGCCCGCCTCTATTACGACTGTTTTTTCTGCTGTATTCATAGCAGCTTTCGCACCGATCGGAACGGCAATACTTGGCGAGCAGTGGCCGATTTTAAATCCTCTCAGAGCGGGCCTGCCCGCAGATATAATATAGTCTTCCAGCACCTGCTCAAGCGAGAGAGACTTCTCTCGCTTCACCGGGACACAATTGTGAAAATCACAAACTAGAATTCCGGCCGCGTCCGTCAGCTTCCCCGCCATTTTCAACTGATTCAGCATTCGGTCGATTTGATAAGGCTCCTCGTCAATATCTTCAATAAACAGAAGCTTTCCTCTCGTATCAATTTCAAATGGCGTGCCCAGTGTAGACGTCAGCAAAGACAGATTTCCCCCGACAAGCTCGCCTTCCGCTTTTCCAGGAACAAGCTCGGTCAGCGGAGAAAGCTCTTCTGTATAGGTGAATTCCGTCTCTTGGAAGAGCTGCTTATATGACGCTTTTGTCAGCGGGTGAACGTCGTCAAGGCCAATATCCGTGCTGAGCATCGGGCCATGGAAAGTGACAAGACCTGTGTTTTGATGAATGGCAGTATGTAAAAACGTAATATCGCTGTATCCCCAAAAGATTTTAGGGTGTTTGCGGATCAAGCTGAAATCAATGCCCGCGGCGATACGTCCTGTGCCAAAACCCCCGCATGCGCACAACACTGCTTTTACCTCATCGTCTCTGAACATCTCATGGAGATCCGCCAGCCGCTCATCATCCTGTCCCGCTAAATAGCCGTGCTGGTTTTTCAGCGCCTTGCCCAACTTCACCTGAAGACCGAGCTCTTCTAAAAATAAAAGCGCGGTGTCAAGCTTTTTTGGATCCGGCGGACTTGCGGGCGCGATCACTCCGACTGTATCACCCTTTTTCAGCGCTTTCGGCTTGTAATTCAACGAAAACACTCCTTTCATTTGCTCTGCACCCTACGTATACGTGCAAGAAAGAGAAAAAATACCGCTCCTTCGCATAAAGAAGCAGTATTTCCTCAATCACCGCCATCAGTTTTTATCTGCCCATTTTAAATCGATATAGCCGACAGGGTGACGGACAATTCCTTTTACTTG
Organism: Bacillus sp. GW821-FHT01G09; assembly: GCF_059422205.1. Lineage (NCBI taxonomy): Bacteria > Bacillati > Bacillota > Bacilli > Caryophanales > Bacillaceae > Bacillus > Bacillus sp. GW821-FHT01G09. Next base: position 418,222 of record NZ_JBWKWL010000002.1, on the reverse strand, counting down.
TTCATTTTGCAGGTGAACCTGATTATAAAAATAAACCGGAATGACCGGCGCTTCATTGATGAGCAGCTCTTCAGCTTGATGCATAAGAGAGAACCGTGTTTTTTCATCGGCTTCATTTTTCGCCTGTTTGATCAGCTGATCGTATTCTTTATTGGCCCAGCCTGTGCGGTTCATCGAATTTCCCGTTTGAAAGGCTTCCAGAAAACTGATAGGGTCTGCATAATCAGGCAAAAATGAGCTTTGAGAGAATTGGAATTTCAGCGCTTTTTGATCCTCTAAAAATACGTTCCATTCCATATTGGCCAGCTTCACATCGACTCCAAGGCTATTTTTCAATTTTTGCTGAATAGCTTCGGCAATCTTTTTATGCTCCGGCTTTGTGCTGTAAGTAAGCGTGATCGCAGGAAGCTTATTATAGTTTTCTTCCTTCATGCCCTTTTCGAGCAGCTGCTTCGCTTTGCTTTCGTTAGGCTTGATCAGGTCTCCGCCTGCTTCACGGAAATCTTTGCCGTCAGGCTGCGTAAACCCAGGCGATACAAAGGCGTGCGCCGGTTTTTCATTATTTTTCGTGACGTACTTTACAATTTCCTCTTGATCCACAGCCATCGCAAAGGCTTTTCTGATGTTTTCATTTTGGAACGGCTCCATGTTGACATTAAATCGATAGAAATAGAGACCCGCCTGGTCAACAATATTGACGTTATCCTGATCAAGCAGCTGATCACTCAGCTCAGCAGGGACATAAGCGGTATCAAGTTCCCCTGATTGAAACATCTGGTAATCTGTATTTCTGTCACTGACCATCGCCCATTTCACCTTATCAAGCTTCACTGTATCTTTATCCCAATACGTGTCGCTTTTCTCCATTGTGATGCTGTCATCATGCTTCCATTCCGTTAACTTAAACGGGCCGTTTCCGACAAATGTATCCGCCTCAGCAAACCACTTTGGGTTGTCTTTATCGACCTTTTCATTTACCGGAAAATACGCAGGATTGGACACAACGCTCAGAAAATATTTTTGCGGTGCTTCCAATGTAACTTCAAGGGTTCGATCATCCTTTGCCGTCACCTTCACATCGTCTTTTTTCCCTTTCCCGCTGTTATATGCTTCGCCGCCTTCAATAAAATAACCTAGGAATGCCGATGAAGCGCCTTTTTTCGGATCAAGCATCCGCTTCCACGCGTATTCGAAGTCTCCGGCTGTTACAGGATCTCCGTTTGTCCATTTCGCATTTTCCCGAATCGTAAATGTGTAAGTTTTATTATCTTTCGAAACAGACCATTTCTCCGCCATTGCCGGCTCGGGCTCATGATCTTTGCCAAGACGCGTCAGCCCCTCCATGATGTTATTTAACGGCTGCCATGACACATTATTAAAGCCGATCGGCGGATCGAATGAAGTCGGTTCATTTTCATTATTTACATACAGCACCTTTTCTCCGCTGGTTTTTGCCTTATCATGACTGCCTTCTTTTCCGGCCTGTTCATTTGCTGTGCACCCCATCAGCGCAAACGAAAGTCCTAATGCAAGACCCATGCCCCATAGCTTTTTCACTCGTTTCATCCTCTTCCCCCTTTTCATGTTCAATCCTTCGCATCTCCTGACAGCACCGCATGCTCTGCTCGTTGATCCTGCAGCCAGCAGTTGACGGTGTGCGAGTCAGATCTGATCGTCTGGCCCGGGTACACCCTGTCACACACAACCATCCTGTTCGGACAGCGAGCGGCAAACGGGCAGCCCGGCGGAGGCGAAAATAAATCCGGCGGCGTTCCGTCAATCGGGGTCAGCTCAGCGCCATCTAAATCCAGCCGCGGGACAGAGCCCAGCAGGCCTTTTGTATATGGGTGCTGCGGCTGATAAAAAATATCTTTTCTTGTGCCGATTTCCGCCATTTTCCCGGCATACATGACTGCGACTCTGTCAGCTACCTGGGCAACAACCCCTAAATCGTGCGTAATCAGAATGACAGACACATTCGTTTTTCTCTGAATCTCTTTAAACAGCTCTAAAATCTGTGCCTGAATGGTTACATCCAGGGCGGTGGTCGGTTCATCCGCAATTAAGATATCAGGCTCGCAAATCAGCGCCATCGCAATGACAATCCGCTGTCTCATACCGCCGCTGAATTGGTGGGGATATTGCTTTAGGCGCTCTTCGGGATCTGGAATACCAACCAATGACAGCATGGAAAGCACCTCTTTCCGTGCCGCTTTTTTGCTCATTTTTTTGTGGCGCAATAGCGCTTCCCCCAACTGGTCGCCGACAGTCAGCGTAGGGTTTAACGCCGTCATCGGGTCTTGAAAAATCATAGAAATGTCGGCTCCCCTTATACCTCTCATTTCTTTGTCAGAGAGACGGCAAAGGTCTTTGTTTTTAAATAGAATGCTGCCGTCTGTCACCTTCGCCGAATAAGGCGGAAGCAGGCCCATGATGCTTTGGGAGGTAACGCTTTTGCCGCAGCCGGATTCGCCGACGATCGCAAAGGTTTCTCCTTTATACAAATCAAAGCTCACCCCTCTGACCGCCTGAACCGTCCCGCCGTAAGTCGTAAAAGACACGTGCAGATTTTGGACTGACAGAACTTTTTCCATACAGCTACCTCCTCAGCTTAGGGTCAAGCGCATCCTGCAATCCGTCCCCCAGCACATTAAACGCGTACATCGTCAGAGATATGAAAAAGGCCGGAAAAAACAGGCGCCACCAATGCCCAGATAAAATCGTAGGCAGGCCGTCATTCGCCATCACGCCCCAACTTGCAAACGGAGCCTGTATGCCGAGGCCGAGAAAGCTTAAAAATGATTCTGCGAATATGGCGGCAGGTACGGTTAATGTCATTTGTACGATGATCGCTCCCATAGTATTCGGCAGCAAATTCTTCCGGATGATGCGAAAGGTTTTCGCGCCAAAGGTTTTCGAGGCGAGTACATATTCATAATTTTTAATCTGAAGCACCTGGCCTCTTACAATTCTCGCCATGCCGACCCACCCGGTCACAGTAAGCGCCACAATAATAGTGCCCAGTCCCGGCCCCATGAGCACCATCAGCAAAATGACAACAAGCAGGTACGGCAGCCCGTACAGCACTTCGATAATCCGCATCATAATGCTGTCAATCCTGCCGCCTTTATAGCCGGCAACGCCTCCGTAAATGACACCGATCAAAAAATCAATCAGTGCTGCCATCACGCCGACAAACAACGAGATTCTCGCGCCATACCATGTTCGGGTAAACACATCCCGGCCGAGTTCATCGGTGCCGAACCAATGATCGGCTGAGGGCGGAAGATTTTGTTCTGTCAGCGATTGGCGTACGACACTATGGGGCGATAAAAAGGGCCCGATAACTGCCATGACAAAAAGAAATAAAAGAATAAAGAGTCCGGCCATCGCTAATTTATTTTTTTTCAGCCTCCTCCAGGCATCCTGCGTGTATGACAAACTCGGCCGCTTGACCGAATCGGCTTCCCGATTTTTTTCCTGATTCGAGACAAACCACTCATCAGGCACCTGATTGTGCTGTTCTGGCTGGCGTTCATCCGTTTGTACAGGGAGATTCACACGCTTCACCCTTTCTTATGCAGTTTAATGCGCGGGTCTAAGAGACCGTAGGCCAAATCGACCAAAAACAGCATGATAATCAGAATGACGCTGTAAAAAACGGTCGTTCCCATAATCACGGGGTAGTCCCGCTGATTAATGCTTTCAACAAAATATTTTCCCATTCCCGGAATGGCAAAGATTTTTTCAATGACAAAGCTTCCTGTTAAGATGCTGGCGACGAGTGTGCCCAGGACGGTAATGACGGGCATGAGTGCATTTCTGAGTGCGTGTTTTACGATAATTTTGAACGGAGAAAGCCCTTTTGCTTTTGCTGTGCGGATATAATCCTGTGTCAGAACTTCGACCATGCTCGACCGTGTCAGCCTGGCAATGATCGCCATTGGCCCTACAGCAAGCGCTGCGGTCGGAAGCACCATATGAATCGGGCTCGTCCATGTCGCAGCGGGAAATAGTTTGAGATTGACAGCAAATTGCTGAATGAGCAATGTTGCCAGAATAAAATTCGGGATGGAGATGCCGAGTACTGCAAGACTCATCGCGGCGTAGTCCAAAAAGCCATTGCGGCGGAGTGCAGCAATTACGCCCAGCACCAGCCCAGAAATCACAGCAATGACAATCGCTGTCATCCCAAGCTCAAAGGAAACGGGAAATCCGCGTTCCAGCATATCATTTACACTGTCCGACGGTTTTTTAATTGAAGGTCCGAAATCGAATGTAATGATGGATTTTAAGTAGAAAATGTATTGGAAAATGAGAGGATCGTCTAAGTGATAGTAGGCTTCGAGATTTTTTTGAACGGCTTCATTTGTGCCTCTCTCCTCGTTAAAAGGAGATCCGGGAATGACCTTCATGAGAACAAAAGTCAGGGTGGTAATCACCAAAATCGTAGCTGCCATTGCCCAAAAACGCTTTATCATGTATCGCGCCAAAGCCTAAAACACCCCTTTAGCAGAATGATGTCCGCATCGCAAGCTCAGTCATGACAAGCATCGCCTGATAGGCTTCAAGCATGTCCTTCGCCTGAAATTGAACGGTTGTAGTTCCCGTCTTGATTTCCGTTCCCGGCATCAGATTCGCCCATTCTGCTTGGCCATAATTGGCGAATTCAATGCTCAGAACCGGCCTGTCAGGCGGTGTGAGCGGCTTGACTTTGTCCTTGTTTTGCAGGGCAAACGCAGTTTTTTCTGTCAACAGCCGTCCGGCTTTCGCAGGCGACAAGCACTTTACTGCGGATCTTGAAATGGTTTGTTTGACTGCGGCTGTCGTCACGTTCGGGATAAGCTCTTCCGCTTCCTTTGCCGCCCGGTCATCCCCGGCTACCATTAATACCGGGACACCATAATAACCGGCAACGTATGCATTTAATCCAAGCTCACCGACAGGCCGATCGTTTATGTAAAAATGACGGACGCCGAAAATCATGCTGTGTGACATGACACCAGGAGTCGAGGCTCTCGCATGATAACCGAGAAACAAAGCGCCTGTAAACGTATCATCCAGTCCCTCCACCATTGAAAATGGTTTGACGTCACCAGAAATCAAGTCTGCTTCAGGGTGAAGCTTTTCAACCATCAGATTATTCATCTTCGAATGACTGTCATTGACCAGCACCTCGGTACACCCGCTGTTAAACGCTTCAGCAATACAGTAGTTTGCTTCTTCAGTCATGATAAGCCGTCCGCGTTCATAATTCCGCTTGCCGGAATCCACAAAGGTATCGTCCGGAAGACCCGAAATACCTTCCATATCTACTGACATGTACAATTTCATAACGCTCCTCCTTTTTTACTAAATTATGAATATTCTAACAAATTATATTAAAAAAAGAGGAAAAATGCAATATAACTGGGAAAAATCTCAATCATTCAGTGATAAAAAAAGAATCCTCTTTCAAGGATTCATGTCTGTTTACCAACCTGTTCTGTAAGCAGTTCATATTTTTTCAGGGTTCTTTCAAACACCTCATCAAAAACGTCCGGCACAGAGGCGTGTATCACCTCAGCTCCCTCTCCCGTTATTCCGCCTTTGGTTGCAACACGTTCCAGCGTCTCCTCGAAAGACATATTTTTTTCGATCAGCACCTTGCCAGTTCCGTATAGCGAATGAATCAGAAAATCAAAGGCTTCTTCTTTGGACAGGCTGCTGTTTCTGACGGCAGACAGTGCCAGCTCTTCAAAGATTGCAGCTATGAATCCCGGTGCCGAGCTCGTTAAATTGCTGGCCGCATCAACATTCGATTCTTTGATTTCTCGAACACGGCTGAAAACCGATAACAATTCATTCAGATGCTCTTTCTTCTCCGCAGCCAGTGCTTCACTGTGAACGACAAGTGAAATGCCAGCTTCTGCTTCGGACGTAATGGCAGGAATAACACGTGAGATACCCGCTTCTGTTTCTGCCTCCAAAAGACGCAGCGGCACACCGGCAGCTATGGATACGATGTGAGTATTTCTGTTCACATACGGGTGCAGACGGCGCATTGTTTCGATGACATGGAGTGGCGGGACGCATATCAAAATCAATTGGCACGTATTTGCCCAATTCTCCAACGGATCAGCCGATACGTTTGGATAATCTGACATGAGTGCCCGCAGCCGCTCCCCCTTCGTTCTCGTCTCAATAAATAGCTCATTCTCTTTTATTTGTTCATGTTTCAACAGCTGTCTGGCGATCATATCCGCCATGCTGCCATATCCAATCAATCCAATCTGTTCCATCTACTCAGTCCTTTCATATACAATATGAAGTGTACCGTTTTCCGCACTTTTTCACAATTTCCCATAATCTTTTCATTTTTATCCCACAGTTTTTGTTTATGATAAACTCAAGTCATAAACCTATCAATATAAATAGACATGTGAAAATAGAGAAACGGAGTGAACATGATGGATAACTATCGTGATGAAAACAGAACGAAAGGTAATGAGAATGAGGTCTTTTTAACGAAAGAGAACGATCAGAGCGCCTCCTACTCGGCCCGCAATGTCATTCATGATCAGGAGAAGAAAAAACGAGGATTCGGATGGTTCAGACCGTTGCTTGGCGGAGTGATCGGCGGCAGTCTCGCCCTTGGCATTTACACGTTTACACCGCTTGGCGACCATGATTCTCAGGACACTGCAAAACAATCATCCAGCCAGCAGCAAACGCAATCTGTTACAGCAACAAGCACCTCCTCTGAATCTAAAAAAAGCTCATCAAGCTCAAGCAGCTCATCTGCATTCAAGAGCGAGGACTCTTCTAAAATCTCAGATATGGTAGAAGACCTTTCACCAGCGATTGTCGGTATTACAAATCTTCAGGCACAATCAAACAGCTCTTTGTTCGGCTCTAGTTCTTCTGATTCCAGCGAAGATACAGAAAGCGGTTCAGGGTCAGGTGTCATTTTCAAAAAAGAGAATGGCAAGGCTTATATCATTACAAATAACCACGTCGTAGAAGGGGCATCATCACTGAAGGTATCTTTATATGACGGCACTGAGGTTACTGCAAAGCTGGTAGGCAGTGACTCGTTAACTGATTTAGCCGTCCTCCAAATCAGTGATGACCACGTCACAAAAGTGGCAAACTTCGGTGATTCATCTGATCTCAGAACAGGCGAGACCGTTATTGCGATTGGGGATCCGCTTGGAAAAGATCTGTCCCGCACAGTAACACAAGGAATTGTAAGCGGCGTGGACAGAACGGTTTCAATGTCTACATCAGCCGGCGAAACGAGCATTAACGTCATTCAGACAGACGCAGCAATTAATCCAGGTAACAGCGGCGGTCCTTTGTTAAATGCAGACGGCAAAATTGTCGGCATTAACAGTATGAAAATCAGTGAGGATGATGTTGAGGGTATCGGATTCGCCATTCCAAGCAATGACGTAAAACCGATTGCTGAAGAATTGCTGTCTAAAGGACAAATTGAACGTCCATATATCGGTGTCAGCATGCTTGATCTAGAACAAGTGCCGCAAAATTACCAAGAAGGCACACTCGGCCTGTTCGGCAGCCAGCTGAATAAAGGTGTTTACATCCGTGAGGTCGCTTCAGGCTCTCCTGCGGAAAAGGCCGGATTAAAAGCGGAGGATATTATCATCGGCCTAAAAGGTAAAGAAATTGATACAGGCAGTGAATTGCGCAATATCTTATATAAAGACGCAAAGATCGGTGATACCGTTGAAGTGAAAATTCTCCGAAACGGCAAAGAAATGACGAAAAAAATTAAACTGGATCAAAAAGAAGAGAAAACTTCGTAAGACATAACGCCTCAGGCCGTAAAAGCGGTCTGAGGCTTTTTATTAGATAAAAGACCTAATTGTTCTATGAAACTTTCTGACGAGATATCCGTATATCATACAGATTGACATCATTCACATCAGATGCTAGAAACATCGTTTGCTAGGAGGCATGAACATGTAAACCGTGGGACTGAGTATGATCTGCGCAGGATTGGCTTTTCTTTTGCTGAGCTTTCTTCTCTCTGAATCGACGTTGACGTGGGGAATTGTATTGGGTACCAGTATTCTATTAAATATAACTGGTACGGCTCTAATCATGCGTTTCTTAAAAGCCCCCCAATATAACAGCTGACATGCAGCAAAGCCGAGGACGAAATCTTTAAGTTTTGCTGTTTTTATTTCAGCATGACTGAACCGCAGTACAAGCTCACAATCTCTTCTTTACCCAATTTCCATATATCTATCAGCATCTTTTGCTTTAGATCGTGCTCAGAACATAAAAACCCCCTGTCCGTAACGGACAGGGGGTTTGAGGTTATGACATATGCTGGTCTCTATAGAGTCTTTTATTTTCAATTCCATACGATTTTTGGACGATGTAAAGCGGCCTGTCTTTGGCTTCATCGTAGATTCTGCCGATATATTCGCCGATCACGCCCAAAATCAGAAGGACAATGCCGCTGAACAGGAGCTGGATCACAATAAGTGATGACCAGCCGGTAATCGTGCTGTCTGTGAATAGCTTCAGATACAGCACGATAAACATATACAGAAATCCAGCACCTGACATTAAAATCCCCGCATAGCTTGCCAGCTTCAGCGGTTTATGTGAAAATGTCGTGATGCCGTCCATTGACAGCTTCAGCATTTTCTTGAGCGGGTACTTTGTTTCTCCGGCAAGCCTTTCATCACGTACATACTCGACCGCTGTCTGTTTAAAGCCCACCCAGCTGACTAGCCCTCTGACAAATGGATTTTTTTCTTTTAATCTCTTCATTTCATCACAGACTTTTCTGTCCATGAGACGAAAATCCCCCGTATCAATCGGGATATCAATATCTGTCATACCGCTGAGAAGCCGGTAAAACATAGCCGCGGTTTGTTTTTTGAAAAAGGTTTCCCCTTTTCGTTTAGTCCGCACGGCGTACACGACCTCATAGCCTTCCTTCCACTTTTCAATCATATCTAAAATCAGTTCAGGAGGGTCCTGCAAATCGGCGTCAATGACGACGATTGCATTCCCCTGTGCATAATCCATACCCGCCGTAATGGCGATCTGGTGTCCAAAATTCCTTGAAAAATCAATAATTTTCACTCTCGGGTCGATCAGGCTGTGCTCTCTTAAAATCTCAATACTGCGGTCTTTGCTGCCATCGTTTACAAAAAGCAGCTCGTAGTTTTCCTTCGTTTGATCCATGACCTCTTTTAAGCGCTGATAGGTTTCATGAATGACAAGCTCTTCATTATACACAGGTACAACAATTGAATATTGAATATGTCTGCTCATGTTTTTGCCTCCTATTCATCAGCATGTAGTTCGTATAATGTTGCTGACTGATTCATTCCGCCAGGTCCGCCCATTTTGCCGTTTTCACCTGAAGCCTTGCTGCTTGATGTATCAGCTGAATCAGTATTTTCTGTTTTTTGATCAGAACTTGATTGCCATTTTTCTGATGCTACTTCTTTTCCATTTTTCTCAACCCATTCAACAATGTCATTGTTTCCGCCTCTTCCCATTCCAGAAGCCAAGAAGTATTTCACTTTTCCTTCTTTTACAAGTTTTTTGAATTGAGTCAGTGTGATTGCCGGGTCAGAACCGCTGTATCCGCCAATAGCCATGACAGCTTTTTTCGTTTTAATGATATATGGTGCCGCTGTGTTCGAATCGGTTGTGGCGAATAGGTATTCAGCTCCGGAGTTATTCTCCTCTAGATATTTGATCAGTTTTTCATTTACAGTCGCATCAGACATTCCCATGCCTTTTCCGCTCATTGATGCGAGCTGAGGGCCTGTTTCAGGCAGTGAGCTGTTGCCTCCGTACAGAAGTGGCGTACTTGCCCAATAAATCGGCATCACCAGCAATGCGAAGAGAGCTGCAAGTGAAACATAATAACTGAACGGTTTTTGGCGCTGTTTAAACAGCAGCAAAGCAATCGCTGACAACACGCCGATAACACCTACCCCGATACTCCATCCAACACCGATTTGATCGTTGTAGTTTCTGAGAATAAACAATTCAAATCCAGTTGTCGCAATAATTGCTCCTGGCAAAAGCCATGCTTTCCAGCCTGTCTGATTGCGATACAGATGAACAAGGGCAACCCATCCCGCACCAACAAGAGCCGCAATCGGCGGTGCCAGCATGATGAGATAATAATGATGGAAAAATTCTGCGACACTGAAGAATCCGGCAATCGGTACAAGCCACGCAACCCAGAACACCGTTTCCTTCTGCTCTACAGATAATCTTCTTCTTTCTCTCGCGCCTGCGATCAGTAAGCCTGCGATTCCAAATATCGCAAATGGCAGAAGCCAGCTGATTTGATCAGATAACTCTGTTTGGAAAAGCCGCAGTGGACCAGGTGTTCCCGTTCCAAACATCCCTGAACCTGATTGCATTTTCGAACCGGTTCCTGTACCGCCTTTCCCTCCGTCTCCGCCAGGTCCGCCTTGGCCGCCATCTCCGCCGCTTGGAGGGCCTCCTTGACCGCCGCTTGGCATTTCTCCTCCGCTTGGCATTTGGCCATTGGATGGAGGTGCCGTCATATTGCCATTTGAAGATTTGTCATCATTTGATGAGCTGCTGTTTGATGACTGATTAGGCGGTGCTTGAGTGTTATCAGAAGAAGACATTTCTTTTGAAGCGTCTTTGTTTGGCGCACCCTGGCCGCCGCCTGAATTTTGGCCTGTCAGCCGCTGGATTCCGTTATAGCCAAAAGCCAATTCCAAAACAGAGTTGGTTTGGCTGCTTCCGATATAAGGCCGCTTGCTTGCAGGGATATTGTCGACAATGAGCGGCCACGATAACGAAACGGCTGCTAATACGGCTAACGCACTGACCAGCGAAATGATTTTTTTCTTCATCGCGGCATTTGCCGCAATCAAATAGAACAATAGGAAGGCCGGTAAAATCATGTAAGCCTGCAGCATTTTTGTATTAAAACCTACTCCAACAACGAAAAATGCTGCTAACAGCCAGATCAGCTTTCCTTTTCTGATCGCTTTAAAGAGAAGCCATGTAGCAAGCAATAAGAAAAATACCAGTAATGCATCAACATTGTTTGTACGTGCTACAGCTACAGCAATCGGTGTACATGCCATGATGAAAGAGGCAATTCTTGCTGCTGTCTTACCGAATGTCGGTTTTATTAACAGATACATTAAAAGGACAGAACCTACACCAGCAAGTGCCTGAGGCAGGATGACGCTCCAGCCGTGCATACCGAATATAAGTGCGCTGATGGTTTGTATCTGGAACGTAATAGGCGGTTTATCAACCGTTATAAACCCCGCCGCGTCGAATGAGGCATAGAAAAAATTATGAAAGCTTTGCATCATACTTGTGACTGCAGCGGTGTAATAAGGATTCACCGTATCATCATTCCAGATGTTATAGATATTTAAGAATGCAGATGCGAGCAAAATGAGGATGAGGAAAATATCCAGCTCGCGTTTTTTCTTTTCCACGTGTTTTTCACTCCTTTTTGTCTAACTTGGGAATAGTGTAACAAGCAAATATGAATAAACTATTAATAAACAAAGACAATATTTTTGCCGAGGCCATTCCATACCAATCACCCATATTTGCAAAGGGTTTTAAGCCATTTCTCCCAATCAGCATCTGATATTTCCTCCCTAATAAGGCATGCTGTTTAGGTCAAAATTAATTATGGTAATAAAAAAAGCCCTCCGGCGGCGCCGGAAGGCAAATGAATCACAATTTATTGGATCGGTTTCAATTTCGCTTCAATTTCTGCTCTTCGATGCTCTAGATATGGCGGAAGAGCAATCGTTTGGCCAAGCTCGTCAAGATTTTCATCTACCATAAAGCCCGGTCCGTCCGTTGATAACTCGAACAAAATGCCGTTCGGTTCTCTGAAATACAGCGCCTTGAAATAGTAGCGCTCCACAATGCCGGAATTGCTAAAGCCTTCGCGGCTGATGATCCGGTGCCACCCGGCAAGTTCTTCTTCATCTCTTACCCGAAATGCGACATGGTGAACACTCCCTTTGCCTTGACGCTCGCGCGGAAGATCGTTTCTTTCTATTAAATGGATTTCCGTTGCAGCACCGCCTTCTCCTGATTCCAGAATAACGGCGGTTCCTTGCCCTTCGACTGGTTCACGGCTGATTTCTGTAAATCCAAGAATATTCGTCAATACGTGTAAGGTTGGTTCAGCATATGGCACAGTCAGTTCAATCGGCCCTAACCCGCGAAACGAAAATTCTTCCGGGATGCCGCTCTGTTTAACAGGCAGGCCATATCCTTTTCCTTCCTCATCAGCAGTCAGCACAAGTCGCTGCCCTTCATGATCTTGAAATGCCAATATGTCACGTCCAGCTCTTTTGGATATACCGCTGTGCGTTACTTGCTGCTCTTCAAAACGTTCTTTCCAGTAATGCAGGGCTTCTGTGCTTGGAACGCGCAATCCAATAGAAGAAATACTGTTTGTTCCCGCATGAAACGGTGCAATGCGGGGAATCTCGAAAAACGTCAGCTCAGTTCCCGGGTTTGCCACTTCATCTCCGTAGAACAGATGGTACATTGTCGGTTCATCCTGATTGACGGATTTTTTCACGAGCTTTAATCCTAATACTTTCTTATAGAAATCCAAGTTTTTTTGTGCGTCGGCCGTTAATGCCGATACGTGGTGAATGCCGTTAACTTTCATATGTGTCCCTCCAGGTTATTTTATCTCGATTTCGAGATATCGTATCATAATTGTATATTTATTGTTCTAATAACAAAGTATTTTATTCGCATGAGAAAGTCAACATATCAGCTTCACCGAAGGTTCGTTCATTTTCTGAATTCTCACCTCCCCTCCGTACCGGCTAAAATCCTAATACAGAAAACACGAACTTTGCAAATAAAAATCATGAAGTTTATTCGTTTATAGATTGTTAAAACAGGCGTTTTTACAGTTTTATTTGCTGTACACAAAGCAAATTTCGAAAATCAGAAAATTTATTTTATTTCACTTTTCTAAAATAGGGTTTACAATATGAAAAAATAGATTATTCAACATGAAGCTTCAACGTCATAGGAGGTTAAGGACATGCATACTGAAGACAACGGTTTGAAAAAAGAGATAGGCCTCTTGTTTGCCCTTACTCTTGTCATCGGAACCATTATCGGTTCTGGTGTTTTTATGAAGCCCGGCGCTGTGCTTGCTTATTCAGGTGATTCAAAAATGGCGCTTTTCGCCTGGCTGTTAGGCGGTATTTTAACACTGGCGGGCGGTTTGACAATCGCGGAAATCGGAACGCAGATTCCAAAAACCGGCGGGCTTTATACGTACCTTGAAGAAGTGTACGGCGAGTTTTGGGGATTTTTGTGCGGCTGGGTGCAGATTATCATTTACGGCCCGGCGATTATCGGCGCGCTGGGTTTATATTTTGGATCTTTAATGGCGAATCTTTTCGGCTGGGGATCTGGACTATCAAAAGTCATTGGAATTATAGCAGTTCTCTTTTTATGCGTCATTAATATTATCGGTACAAAATACGGCGGTTTTGTCCAAACGCTGACAACGATCGGAAAACTGATTCCGATTGCCTGCATCATCATCTTTGGCCTTTGGAAAGGCGATCAGCACATCTTCACAGCAGTAAACGAAAGCATTTCTGATATGAACTTCGGGGCGGCTATTTTAGCTACGTTGTTTGCTTATGACGGATGGATTCTCCTTGCCGCTCTCGGCGGAGAAATGAAAAATCCCGAAAAGCTGCTGCCACGCGCTATGACGGGCGGATTATTAATTGTAACGGCGATCTATATTTTCATTAATTTTGCATTGCTTCACATCCTGTCAGCGAACGAAATTGTCACGCTTGGTGAAAATGCGACAAGCACCGCTGCAACCATGCTGTTCGGTTCAATTGGCGGAAAGCTGATCAGTGTAGGGATTATCGTCAGCATCTTTGGGTGCTTAAATGGAAAGGTGCTTTCTTTCCCGCGTGTTTCATTTGCAATGGCGGAACGCAAACAGCTTCCATTTGCTGAAAAACTGTCACATGTACACCCGTCGTTCCGCACACCATGGATTGCGATTTCTTTTCAAATTGCTTTGGCTTTGATTATGATGCTTATCAGCAACCCTGATAAGCTCTCAGAAATCTCCATTTTCATGATCTACATTTTTTATGTGATGGCCTTTTTTGCAGTGTTTATTCTCCGCAAGCGAGCAAAGGGAGAAAAGCGCGCCTACAGTGTTCCGCTTTATCCATTTATGCCAATTCTGGCAATCGCGGGCTCCTTCTTTGTGTTAGGCAGCACACTCATTACAGATACAATGAGCTGCGGATTATCCATCCTCATCGGCCTTGCCGGACTGCCTGTCTATTACGGGATGAAAAAACGAAAAGCAAGCTGATAAAACGGTTCCCTTGTTTAGGGAACCGTTTTTTGGTGAAACAGAAGATAAAAGTTGACAGGAAAAACACAACTTTTGATATACTTTTTACGTTAAGCAGAAAGTTTTTGCAAACTTGGGTCGTTTTTTTAAAGCGAAGTAGGTCAAAATAAGGAGACACGATTTATCAAAAAAGTCAAGATACGTTTTTTTCGACTTTACCTGTTTTTTTTCGACAAAAGGCTATATAATAATTTGATGTGTGCATTGTTCATTCAAACTATGGAGGGTTTTTAATGATAAGAAGAAAAAAAGATAAGTTCTCACTCCTTTTAACAGAAATTGCAAAGAACATAGACGAAACTGCAGAATATTTTGTGAATTTTAAGGTCACTAACCAAACGACTCTTAAAGAATTTGCAGATACGTTAAAGGAATATGAAACAAAAGGTGACAATCATGTTCATGTCATGATTAAAGAGCTTAACAAAGCGTTCATCACTCCTATTGAGCGCGAAGATATCCTTCAGCTGACAAACAGCTTGGATGATGTGCTTGACGGAATCGAACATTTCTCTGCCATGATGGAGATTTTCTCAATTACTTCATCAGACGAGCATATTGATAAATTCAGCGGATATATCAGAGAATGTGCGAAAGAGATTTTGATTACGATCGAGCTGCTGGCAGAAAATCGCTTAAAGGATATTCAGCCTCACGCAATCAAAATTAAAGAGTATGAGCACAGTTGTGACAACTTGCACAGAAAATCATTAAAGAATCTTTTCGGAAATGAAACAGATCCAATCAAAGTCATTCAATATCGTGAAATATACGAAACGCTTGAAGAAATCGCCGACTCTTGTCAAAGTGTTGCCAATAATCTTGAAACCATCATTATGAAAAACGCGTAACGAGGGGTAAAAATGGATATTCTATTAATATTAACGATACTAATAGTCATTTGTGCTCTGGCGTTTGATTTCATCAACGGGTTTCATGATACGGCAAACGCAATTGCGACTTCGGTATCAACAAAAGCGTTAAAACCACGCCATGCCATTATATTGGCTGCTGTGATGAACTTTGTCGGAGCAATGACGTTTACAGGTGTTGCCAAAACCATTACGAAAGACATCGTAGATCCTTATACGCTGGAAAATGGCTCTGTTGTCATTTTGGCTGCGCTACTCGCTGCAATTGCCTGGAACCTTATCACATGGTACTACGGTATCCCAAGCAGCTCATCCCATGCCATCATCGGCGCTATTGCCGGTGCAGCCATTGCGGCAGCCGGATTTGCAGCGTTAAACTATAAGGGCTTCATTAAAATCATTGAAGCACTGATCCTATCACCAATTATTGCCTTTGTCCTTGGTTTTATTCTTTATAGCATCGTTAAGCTGATTTTCAAAGACAGCAACTTGGCGAAAACGAATAAGCAATTCCGCAGAGTGCAGATTGTAACAGCTGCCCTGCAATCGTATACACACGGAACAAACGATGCGCAAAAAGCAATGGGAATTATCACAATGGCTCTCATCACAGCGAATTTACATACTTCTGCTAATGATATTCCTACCTGGGTGCAATTCGCCTGCGCGACAGCTATGGGTCTCGGAACATCAATCGGCGGCTGGAAAATCATCAAAACCGTTGGCGGAAAGATCATGAAAATCCGCCCGGTAAACGGTGTTTCCGCTGACTTAACCGGAGCAGCCATTATTTTCGGCGCCACATTTATTCATTTGCCGGTCAGTACAACCCACGTCATTTCTTCATCAATTCTTGGCGTCGGTGCGTCCCACCGCGTAAAAGGCGTAAACTGGGGTACGGCCAAGCGAATGCTCATTACATGGGTCATCACGCTTCCGATTTCAGCGACACTTGGTGCCATCGCCTACTTTATTTTAAATATGATATTTTAATGTCACACCGCTTCTGTCAAAGGAGCGGTTTTTTTGATGGAACAGGAAAACCATCCGGATCTCTCGAATACAATAAGCAGAACCTATTTCAGATGTGAGGGATTCGAATATGGTTTTATTCTTTCAGATCATGGTCTGGTGCATCGTGGCCGGACTGGGGTTATACGTATATGCCACGTGGCGTTTCGAAGCGAAGGTCAAAGAAAAAATGTCCGCCATCCGGAAAACTTGGTATTTGCTGTTTGTTCTAGGCGCTATGGTATACTGGACATATGAGCCCACTTCCCTATTTACCCACTGGAAACGGTATCTCATTGTCGCAGTCAGTTTTGCTTTGATTGATGCTTTTATCTTCTTAAGTGCATACGTCAAAAAACTGGCCGGCAGCGAGCTTGAAACAGACACAAGAGAAATTCTTGAAGAAAACAACGAAATGCTCCACATGTATCTCAATCGGCTGAAAACATACCAATACCTATTGAAAAACGAACCGATCCATGTTTATTATGGAAGTATAGATGCTTATGCTGAAGGTATTGATAAGCTGCTGAAAACCTATGCTGATAAAATGAACTTAACGGCTTCTCTTTGCCACTATTCGACACAGGCTGATAAAGACCGGTTAACCGAGCATATGGATGATCCGGCAGATGTACAAACACGGCTCGATCGAAAGGATGTTTATTACGACCAATACGGAAAAGTGGTTCTCATCCCTTTTACCATCGAGACACAGAACTATGTCATCAAGCTGACGTCTGACAGCATTGTCACGGAATTTGATTATTTGCTATTTACGTCATTAACGAGCATATATGATTTGGTGCTGCCAATTGAGGAGGAAGGTGAAGGATAATGGAACGTGCGTTTCAAAACAGATGCGAGCCCAGAGCGGCGAAGCCGTTTAAAATCCTGAAAAAACGTTCAACCACCAGTGTCGCAAGCTATCAAGTCAGTCCGCATACAGCAAGAATCTTCAAAGAAAACGAACGGCTGATTGACGAGTATAAACGAAAAAAAGCATGATCACACTAAAAGGACAAGGGAAAACAGCTCTTGTCCTTATTCCTTTTCTTAAAGGGTGACATATAATAAATACAAACAGAGGATAATGTCAGGTGATACAGTGAAAAAATTGGTGAGGCGTGTGAAGTTTGTTGATTACGGAAGGTTTGGGCTTTCCGGGTACTCGCTTCGGGTGAGGGAGCGCAGTGCTGGAATTATAAAAAAGTTGAAGAAGAAAAAATAAATCCCGGAGCGGCTCCGGGATTTTTATGGTCTTTGATCAGCTTAATTGCGCTGCGATCTTCTCTTTCGTCGCAGGCCCGTAGATACCGTCAGCAGTTAGACCGTTAACAGACTGAAAACGGGCAACTGCGTTAGCTGTTTTCGGTCCGTAAACGCCGTCAATTCCGTTGTTAACAGCGCCTTTATCAGGGTAAAAATACAGAGCCGCAAGTGCTCGTTGCACCTGAAAGACGTGTTCTCCTGAGGTATAAGGTGTTGTCAATTGAATGATACCATCAGGGAGCGGATAGAGCTCGGGTTCTTCAGCGGACGATGGAGCACTTACAATTAATACTTGACCAACGCGAATAAGATTCGGGTCTTCGATATTGTTCCACTCTTGCAGCTGAGCAACCGTAACACCAAATGCTCTCGCTATGGATGTAAGTGTGTCGCCCTGTTTCACGACGTAAGTTTGGCTGCCGCCTCCCCCAATTCCTGCTTTGAACGAATCCCACGTATCTAACAATTTTCGCGGACATTCCTTCCCTGACCAATACTTATGAGGGACGACATTGGCGAGACTGATATTATGTTCAGCCATTAATGTTTTGATGAGCCACTGGGCATTTGCTGTTGCTTTTGCAAAATCGCCATCGGCATTTTCGCAAATTTCAATTCCAATAGAAGCCCGGTTGCCGCTGCCATTTCCGTCTCCCGCATGCCAGCCGTTTTCATTTAAAGGTAGATGCTGATAAATTTCTGTATCATCAACTGTAAAATGCCAGCTTGTCGTCGTATCAGGATTTTTCAAATAGCGGGCATGCGCTGCAGCATCTGCTCCTACTGCGGTATTCGCTGTGTTGTGCACCGTAATGTAAAGCGGCGTCATTGCGTAGCCTGGACGGTTATTTGCGCCAACCGGAATAAAGTCTTGAATAATGTTAACCATTTTCATCTCTCCTTATTTCGTCAGATTATTGTCCCTTAACAAGTCGCGCTGTTTTTTCCCTTTTTCTGTTACATAGTTGTTTTTAAACCAAGCGGCAAGTGTCGTTCCAATTGTAAATGCGATGGAACCGGCTGAATAAAGAGCGTCAGCGAGCTGATTGACCTGCTCCTCCTGAATGTCCAATGGTGATTTGCCGAGCATCAGCATGGTCTGGTTGATTAAAGCAATTAAAAGAAGCACCGTCCTGATGACCGTGCCCTTGTCAAACGTGTTCATAAAAATCCCCCTTTAATGCTGCAGCAGGCTGTACATAATGGCGATGGCTCCGCCAATGATGCCTGTAGACACTGCTGTAATGATGGCACCTGTGATGGTGCGTTTAATCCACGTGGTGTTTTCTTCAATTTTGTTTAATTTTTCGTTCAGCGTCATGATTTGCTGGTCTTGCCGGTCAGACACGCGTTCTAATGCGGAAACCCTCTGCTCAAGTGCTTTGTGCTCGCCTTTCATGTCTGCTAAATCCTGCTGAAACACATTCACGTCTGCCTCTTGCTGCATCTCTCACTCCTCCTTCACATGCAGATCACCTCCCTTCCGAGGGCCGAGACTATTATGAAACCGCGGTCCCTTTTACCGAAAGAGTACCGCCGGTGATACTGATAATCTCCATGATGATCTCCTTAAACCCTTTAATATCAAAGGCCCATGCCTCAGCTTTTCCTAATGTACTGGAGGCAGTGGTAGCATCATCAGTTTTCACGCCTCTGATCGGCAGTTTCTGTCCTGACACCGATTTGCCCCAAAATTTGACTTCGCTCATTTCTGCTGTGCCGTAGACTTCAACGAGTAAATGCGCGGCACCGTCAACAGGTAAAGC
Organism: Bacillus sp. GW821-FHT01G09; assembly: GCF_059422205.1. Taxonomy (NCBI): domain Bacteria; kingdom Bacillati; phylum Bacillota; class Bacilli; order Caryophanales; family Bacillaceae; genus Bacillus; species Bacillus sp. GW821-FHT01G09. The sequence goes on along the minus strand of NZ_JBWKWL010000002.1, from coordinate 398,873 downwards.
AGCCCCCTCGCCGGCGGACTCTGCATTTTCATGAAAGACAAAGTCAAATGTTTTGCGAGCCTCGACTTTCAGCCGTCCATCTTGTGTTTGATTCTCCGCAAAGTCAATCTGTAAAGGCGTTTTTTCATTGACACGCACATCCATCTCACCCGCACCGACTGATTGGTATAATACAAACTCAGATTGCTGAAGATTCCCGTTCACATAGCGGAAACGGTAATAGCGTTTAGAAAGATATACCCAGTCCGTCGCTGTCAGGACGCCTGCTGCGACATTAACTGCTGCTGTCGTTGTCCAAACATTGTTGTTGTCGCTTTCTTCTATAAAGAGCGTACCTTCACGATCTGCATACGCCCAGCCCTTCACTTTCGAAATCAGAACTGCGCCAAGCCTGTCCTGCCCGAGCTGACTGTATGCCTCAGTCGCCTTTAAAGCAGCATTTGTTAAAATCTCCGCTACGCCTGACAAATTCGAAACAGGTGTCACAAAATCATTTTTTCCTCCTCGATAGGGCTTTACAGCGCCGGCTTTTCCAGCCTTATCGAGAGGAAATTCATATTGATACTTCACCATCTTCATCCTCCTTTGATCTAAAAACAGGCAAAATAAAAAAGCCTTACATGGCTTTACCGGTAATTTCTTTATACTGGTCAGCTGTGATCAGCTTTTTGTTCACACCCTCTGCCAGATCCTCAATTGAACAGTCTTTATATGCTAATGCTTGTTTTACCATATCTGCTGTCGCCCACTCATAATAAAGGGCTAGCACCCAATAATTCATTCGGCAAGATCTCCTTTCAAGGAAAGTAATGATAGCTTTATATCTGACAACTCGCTTCCCAAAGTTTTGTTCAGCTCTTCAAGCTGCTTGCGTGCCAGCTTTTCTTGTGACAATTCTTGAGCGAGAAGCTCCACCTGATCAGGCGGCTCGTACGGCGGATTTTTTTGCAGCTCTTCCCACCAGGTTTCGAGTTCTTTTTGTGTTGGGATTGGGGCGCGCAGGTTCCATTCAGCTATATAAGACCCTTCCCCATCATTCTGAACGATAAAATCTTTTGTTGGATCTGCATTGGGGTATTTATACATGATTGCTTCTGCGATCATCGTTTTTCCTCCTATACTTATACTGTAGGATAGTTAAGCCCTCCAAGTTCTTGAATGTCTATATAGTTGTATGCCTCGTTATAATCGGATACACCTCTTCTATCATCACCGCTATAATTGCAATAGCAATAGATTTCTATATAATCACCTTTGTTCATAGGAACGGTTACAGTACCATTTAAGTCAAGGTTCATTTCACTTTCCTTATCATTAAAGTCCCCCCTCAAATGGTCAATTGGTTTATACAATGATCCATTTAGATAGAGTTTCAGATGAAAATTGATGTAAGCCGGTGTATTTATCATATACAGCCCCACTCCTACTAAAAACATTCCATCATTAGGAGCAACGAATCTACTATTTTTTGTATCAAATGCATTGTGACTATCTTTTCTTTTGCGGTTAAATTGAATTTTTGTGTGGGCTTTTTTATCCAAATACTGTATGCCTGTAGTTCCTATATTTGCATGAGCAAATCCAGAAATTTTATGCCAAGCTGTCCAGCCTGACCCACTCCACCAATGCCTTATCCATGTACCAGTACTATCAATGTAACTGCCAGATTCATTTCCAGTGCCATAAAAATATTGAACAAATCTAAAATCACTGTGTTTCTCATTTTTCACGAAGCCGTAACGAAGCGGGTAACCGGTATTATTTCCTTGACCAATATCTATTAAAGTTAATCCCTGAGGATACTCATCCCCTCCAGTTCTAGCATCTGTTATTGCATCAGAGCCTGAAAGTTTGGTTAATTTTTGATTTGTATAATTTGTATCTACATAGGTTTTAGCATCAGCTAAAGCTTTGTCTGCTTTTGCCTGTGCTCCTTGTGAATTTTCAATCTCCATCCACGGAGTCCATTCTTCTGAATCTTGCTTTTTATTTCGGATAAATTTTCTTCTATTGTCTGGAATAGAAGCTGTTTCTCCCGAATAAGTAGTAAATTCTTGATACGGATAGGTACCAACATTATATACAAGCAAATACCCATTTCTATTAATAGGAGCATTTAATTCAGTCGTAGAAGAATAAATATAATAAAATCCTGTTTTAATTATATTATTTAAATCTTCATTGTAGAATTTTCCCAACGTTCCATCATCTTGAGTCAATTTGAAAATCTGACTGTTATTCCACTTAGTTTTATCGTTCTGCGTGACATGGATTTCCGTGTTATTAGCATGACTGTCCGTATAAAGCTTTGCTGTATTTAAAACAGTTTCTAGTTCATCTGATGAAGGGATCGTAATAAACTCAGTCCAGCCTGTGCTATCATACCAGTGACGAATAAATATTTTCTTTTGACCTGCGTTTCCGGCATAAAAGAAAAACTGTGCAAATCGATATATGCTCGATTTTATATTCAGCACTTCACCAAATTCATAGGGATAACCTGTAGACCCTTGGAGAATACTGACGGTGGTAATACCGATTGGATAATTGTTACCTGAATATGCTGCATCTTGATACAGTGACTCATCAGCAATTTTATTGATATTTTCACTTTTTAATTCTTCTGAAGTAATCAGCCGCTTCCATCCTCTGAACTCACCGTCAGTATGAACCATTCCGATCCACATGGTCACTTCATAGCTTTGGTAAGCAACAATTGTTTTTCTGCTGCTCTCCCCCTCTATGACATCATAGTTATACCAAGCATTATCTCCTTCAACTGGGTTGTTTACTATATTTTTACCTAATGCATAATAAAAACCGGTTGATAATGATAGAATATCTGTCCCATCAGGTACCCTAGTTCTTCTACCATTATCTTTGGTCAATTTTTTGAGTTGAGCACCATTCCATTTCACACGTTCATCATTAGTGATATGAATGTTGCTATTACCAATATGTTTGTCTATATAATTTTTAGCATTTTCCTCAGCCTGTTCAGACTTACTCTTAGATCCTGCTTCTGTCTCGAATGATACCCATTCGGACCACACTCCGCTCGTTAATGTTTTTCTCCAAATTCCCCCGTCATTTGTCATAGCAATCGCTTCCCCGTCGTTTTCGGAAAAGTATAAATAAATGCCTTTCGTTGATTGTGGAGGTGTATTCACTCCTGTATTTTCTGTATGAAAAGTAAATGACTTCCTTTGCTCAGCAGCTGCTTTGTTAAAATCTTGTCCATTGTCTATGTTGATAAAGACTGAGCCATCATCTTTTGTAATCTTAGATAATTGACCTTTGTTCCATTTCTCTCGCTCTTCCTCTGTAACATGCCGCACCTGATCTTGCTCATGCTTGTCAAAATCCTTCTTCGCCGCCTGCTGCACATTATCCACATTCCCCAGCCCGATTTGCGCCTTTGTTGTGTTGTGGGGGTTGTTCATGTCGTTTTTGTGGGCAGCCATGTCTGTGTGGGCTTCTTTTATGCCTTTTTCCCAGCGGTTGACGTCATCTTCGTTGATGGGGTCGTCCGGAAGCCAGTCTGTTTTTTCTTCGTATGCCATGTTTACACCACCTCAAAAGTAAATCTGAAATCAAGTGTTCTGTTTTCGCTGACGTCCAGGTCAGCCTTTCTCTCTGTGATGATGTTGCCCAGCTCGTCAAAAATTTGTACCGTTTCGATATGCTTAATGTCTTCCTCACGTTTTGTCAGAACGGTGACGGTCGCACCGTCAATGGCGAGCTCTACTATTTCTGTTTTTTGGCCGTTGAGCAGCACGTGATCGATTCTGCTTTTTAGATCAGCCGCTGTACGTTCTCTGTATATGGTTGAAATCAAGTTAAAACCACCTCATTGTTGTTAAGAGTGACAGAATAACCGACCTTGAGTTCACTGGCCGTTCGGTATCTGCGGTGATTCAGGATGACTGTATCTTTGATTTGAAGCGTCTCATTTAATCCGCCTCTGAGCGTATACGCCAAATGAGCTGGCTTCATATTTTCTATGGCTTCAATCAGCTCATTCATGTGCTGGAGGTCATCAACATTGATATCCACGTTAAAGCGGTATTCACCGGGAAGCAGACGGATCTGTGCAGACGGGTTTTTCAAGAAACGGTTTACCGCCTGCTCAATGGCCCTATATGTGATTGGCGGGATGTTCGACATTTTGGAAATGAGCCGCAATCGTCTGATCTCATCTGTGTCGCCTGATTCCCGAGGCACATTTAAAATCTTTTCCCAGCGGCTGAGCCCCCATGTCGCCGTCGGTACGAATAACTGATCCGTCAGATCAAATATGCTGTTATTCTGTTTATCAAACTCAGGCGCTTCCGCTTTCAGCAGCTCAGCCATTTCTTTAAGGCTGGTGAGAAACGGCGGCAGATACGCTGTCATGTCATCTTGTTTGCTCAATGATCTTCACCTGCCCAAGCTTAGGAATTTCCACGTCGCTCAGCACCAGATTTTCAGACGTGCCGTTGATTTGAATATTGGAGTAATCACTGACTGACGGTGAATTATAGACGATATTGTTAATTTGAGAAAGGCGGATAACGTTGTCTTCAAACGCCATTTTCTTAAAGAGATTTAAAACGCCTTCCTCAATTTCTGACTTCACTTCATCAATTGAGTGATTGATCTCAGGCAGCACTTCGGCAGAAATCTCAACTTCTTTCCAGACCGCGCTCTCCACTGTGACAACGGCTCCGATTGGCGCCTGTCCCTCTCCCTGTCCTGGTTCAGGGTCGATATAATCTTTCACTTTTTGAATTAAAATAGGAGAAGCGGGCTCAAGATTCGCATTCGTGACGACAATTTTGACCGTGCCTTCACCGTTCCAAAGCGGGAAGATCTTTGCCTTTCCCACACCGTCCACTTCCTCAGCCCACTCTTTATAATGCATTTTATTGGCACTGACGGCCTCACGCCGAACCCTTGTAAAATACCGTTCTCGCAAGCTGTCATCTCCCTCTTCCTCGCGCCCCGGAATCAGGATTTCTTTGACAATGGCCGTTTCTAAACCGGGAATGGTATCCAATGACAGTAAATTGCGTCCGGTCAGATTGGCGTTTCCCGCTTCACCAGGTGTTTCACAGATGAGCGTCCCGTCTGCCGTATATTGAAAATAAAGATTATCCACGTAAAAGCGGGAGCCGACAGGAATAGTAACTCCAGATGTAAACTCTCCCGCTCTGACCGCCTTTGTCGCGGCTGTCCGTTCAATTCCCGCTTCCGCTGCACGCCTGTCTAAAAATTCGCCTTGTGCGGTATCAGAAAAAACTAGCTCAAGCACAGTATCCAGCCATATATAAGACTTCGCAAGCTCGGCCGCCGCCGGGGCTAACGCATTATAAATGACGCTGCCTTCTCTTGTGTCAATATCTGCGGAAATGCTGTTCAGCATACGCTCCATAATCGCTTCAAAAGTCTGATCTTCAAACATCTTCGCCAATCACCTCCTCAATCTCAAGCGTTCCTTCATCCGTCTCCACCACAAAGGACACATGAAACGCATCGCCTTGTTTTTCTATCTCAAAGTCTGTTACAGCCGATATCCGGTCATCATAAACCAGCGCCTCTTCTATCAGCCTCGGAATCTCCATCTTTTTATAGGCATCAGTCGTCTCATGATCTGTCAGCACGTCCTGAAGCTCATTTCCGACATTATGGCTGTATATGGAATACGCATAGCGTTCTGTCTGTAAGGCGATATACACGAACTGCCTGATCGCTTCAAGCCCGGTAATCAGCTCATTCGTAATTCTTCCGTTTTCAAAATCTATTTTGTACGTTTGCGAGGTTTCAATGACTTCGCTCTCATCTTCAATATCTTCAAACTCCACTTCTGGTGTCAGGGCCATGATGCCCACTCCTTTTACATGCTAAATAAAAACCCCTTCGTACTGAAGCGGTTTTGTCTATACCTTATCTAAAATAAAAAACGATTGCCCGCCAGTCAGAGCCGCGGTCATGAGGCGATCCCCCGGCTCGAGTGCATCGTCTCCTCCGGACTGCATTCGTTTTGGGATAATGATGGCGTCTTCCGGTATGATCAGTTTGCTGTTTTCTTTTAATTTGATTTCCACAGGAGAAACCGAAACGACTTCAGCCGGGAGCAGTTCTACCGGAGACTCAGCGTCAACTGCGCCGACTGCCAAATGTTTTATAGCCTCACTTAATCTCATCAGGAAACTCCTTCCGGCATCGTATTCTTTTCGACAACATCGATCGTCATCGTATGTTTCGTTCCTTTAAATTCGTGCCGGTCCGTATCTACCCAATAGGTTTTCTTGATGCCGGCCTCCGGAATAGAAATATAGACAGGCAAGCCGCTCTGCACTTCCGGGATGCCCACTGCCTGAATATTTTTCAGTTCTTTTTTCACGCCCTTTTTTTCAGCAAGCCGTACATCTGCCCGCTGCTGAAGCTGTGCCTGGTTGATGTCATCTGTGACCGTTTCCGTATATTGAAGCACACCGTATTTATTTAAGCCTGAACTGTCCTTGGCAGAGGCTTTATATGTCTTATTGTCCTTCTGCCGGCGAAGCACCACCCGAGTAGCAGTGTCGTTTATAGAAGTGCTGTATTGGTAGCCCGTGATATTGACGCCCGTTTCAAGCACCCATACCTCTGACGGATCTGGCCAAGCGCGCAGACCGAGCTTTCCTTTTTCCGAATACAGCTGGTAATGTCGTCCTGTCTGGCTTTTCGTCTGTTTCAGCGCTTTTAATATGATGTCATACAATGTCGTATCATTTTTAATGACAAGACTTTTGATCGTATGGCCTGTGTTCGCGATCGAGGTTGTCGGTATCTGGAAGTCACTAGCAATCCTTCTGATGATCTGGTCGGCCCGCTGATTGGAAAACACGTACATATCCTGGTTTTTGACCAGGTACTGCAGCATGTCATAAGCGCTGAAGGCAAGCGTATGCTCGTCCGGGGTTCTTGCAAAAACAATGCCCCGAAAAAGCTCTTTTCCCTTCCATTTAAACAAGACCGTATCTCCTTCTGAGACACTGTAATACGTCTGGTCGCCCTGTTTGGTGACGATGGTCGCTTCAATGGAGCGCGGCGCCTGATAACGATGGCCTTCAAGCGATACGCTTTCTGCAACCAGCTCAAGCCACTCTGTGTCTTTAATGACGAACAGTTCTATCATCATACATCACCTGTTTCATTGCGGTATCTTTAATTTTTGGCCGGGAAAAATCCAGTGGCCCGGCTGCCTAATGTTCCGTTTGCTTCGTTTGATCATTGCTGTTTTATTGGCGTTCCAAATTTTGCGCCATTGAGTACTGTTCCCGTAAAATCTGCCTGCAATGTCCCATAGCGTGTCTCCCTTTTTCACTGTGTACGTCTTCGGCGCAGCCTTCGACGGACGTTTTGCCTTTGTTTTTTTCTTCTGCTTGATTTTCCGCGGAGAAGCGGTTTTGTATTCTTTTAGCACAATATCAAAATCCCGATCACCTATTTCATTGTCTCCCTCACTATATTTAAGGCTTTCAATACTGCATGTCATATTAATTTTTGTTCCCGTAATTAAAAATTGAACAGGCTTTTTTGCCTTCATCCATTTTTCAATTTTCGCAATGGCATTTTCCGGAGACGGGAGATTTTGATATTCAGCTATCGGCGTATACTTTTTTGGAAAAAAAGAAGAAAATGAAATTTCTTTTGCTCCGGGTTCTTCAATAAACGTTAGTTCACCCAATCCCGTTATCTTTACTGAGTCATTTTGTACACTATTCGCTATATCAATCGCTTCAGGAAGAACCGGGAATCGCAGCTTTTCTTTCCCCTGTGATATCCAAAATTCATAGATAGACTTAGTCAAAAGCCACGACCCCCTTTGTTCCGGTGTTAATGTCTTTTTGTAATTCATCAAGTAATGCCTGCTTGATTTTCGCAACCAGGCCATCAGCATCCTGTCCATTATGGAAATGCTGATCGCCGTTAAACTCAATCTTTATTTCTTTCGTTCCGGCTGTTTGTATCGTTTGCCGTGTACCGGATGTAACTGCTGAAACTTGTCCTGAAGAAAGCTCAGACTGCTGGGATTGAGACGGATCTGTCACTTCCATACCAAGAGCTTGCGCAGCTCTCTGAAGGAGGTAGCGGCCGCGGATGCCTCGCTCCTCCGGAATGATCCATTCCCGCTTGTTTCCTTCTCCGACACGGGCAATTTGTTCTTTTGTAATCAGCCCGCCGTTTGCGTAACCGACATACGGTCCGCCATGATTCAGGCTTTTAATACCCGGCACATTGTTGATTGATCCATATCTGCTTTTAATGTAGCCGATCGCAGCAGCTGCATTGTGAATCGGGTTTTTAATGTTACCCATCCCCGGTGCTTTATGGTCATTAAAGGTGCTTGGGATCGTCTGCATCAGCCCTTGCGACGGATGCCCCGCTTTTGCGTTGCTGTCCCACAAGTTAATTGCATTCGGATTGCCTCCGGATTCATGCTGCGCAATCGTCATGAGTCCCGGAAGCCAGCTCATCGGTGTCTTGGTGGCCATGAGAGCAGCCATAATCCATTGTTTTACGTTCCCGCCCATGGCTCCCATTCCCGAATAGGCAGCCGCCAGTGATCCGGCTTGTTTTTCAGCATATTTCTTTACATCTACTGAGCCAAGGCCTTTGACAACACCAATTGAAGCAAAACGCCCCAAGCTCATCATGACACGGGAAGGTGAATGGATATCTAGCTCCTCACGGAAAGCCTGCTCCACTCTCTTGGCCATATCCTTTGCTGCTTGTTTTACTTCACTGGATTTAGAATTCATGCCTGTCACAAAGTTACCGATCATGCCTGAACCCCAGCTGTTCGATGTGTCTTTTGAACGCAGGAACGGTTTGTCAACATGTGTACTCACATACTGTGCAGTCCCTGTTTGGGTTGAGTTTTGTCCTTGCGCAAAGCCTTTGACCGTTCCTGTGCCCCATGAAGACGATTTGTTCATAGTGGCTTGGTACGGCGTTTTAACTTTTGATTGCAAAAAGCCGTCCGTTCCGGTTGCAGTGCCGTTTTGGCCCTTGGCATACCCGCTTACCATTTGTTTACCGTAATTTGGTGAAGCAGAAATCATTTGTGTAAATGGCGTATTGATGTTTTTCTTTTTCCAGTCTTCCATTTTGACCGGCTGATCGCTGATGCCTTTACCAAAGCCTTCTGAAAATTGCTGTCCAAGTGTGGACGCTTGGCCTGTAAGATTTGCAGTGTTCATTGCTGGGGAGGCTGAGCCTGATAAAGGACTGACAGCTGCTCCTCCTGAAATAGATGCTGGACTTCCGCCAGAAGACGAAGCTGCTCCCATGTCGTCTACAACTTGCATACCCAGCTTAGACGCCGCTTGTGAAAGAAGCATCTTCCCCCGGCCTCGGTTGTTATCGACCGGGATAACGAATTCCTTGCCGGCTTCACCGATCCACGAGATGGTTGGTTTGGTGATGTAGCCGCCTGTGGCATTTTTATCCGGATCCTTACCTTTATTCGGATCACCGCCGCCGGTTACAAAATTAATTACTTTACTAGCTACGCCGCCAGCTTTATCCCAGATTTGCTTCACCCAGCCGAACGCTTTAGAAAAAGCATCTGAAATCGCTTCTCCCACCTTTGTAAGAGGTTCTTGAATATTCTTTTTAAACCAGCCGCTCAGGCCTTTCCAAATGTTCTTAACGGTGTCTATCGCTTTTTTGAAAGCCTCTGAGATTCCCTTGCCTACATCTGAGACTGTATTTTTGACCGGGTTCCAAACTGTATCCATGAACCATCCCGATACCGTACTGAAAACACTCTTAATCTTATTCCAAGCACCGGTCATTTTATCCCAGATTGTAGTTGCCGCTCCTATTACAGCAGATTTGACTGGCCCCCACACATTACTCATAAACCATGAAGCAACTGTACTGAACACATTTTTAATTGTCGTCCATGCATTTACGATTTTAGACCATATTGCTGTTGCTACACCCACAACTGCTGATGAAACCGGCGTCCAGACATTGTCCATAAACCATGTTGCCACCGTGCTAAATATCGTTTGAATCGTTGTCCATGCATTTACGATGTTGGACCATATGCTTGTTGCTACACCCACAACTGCAGTTGATACTGGCGTCCAGACATTGTCCATAAACCATGTTGATACAGTTCCCCAAGTATCCTGAATGGCTGACCAGGCATTTTGCGCACCCTCTGTGATGCTGTTCCATGTATCTTCTAGAGCGCCGGCATCAATTGCCTTGCCTAAACTTTCACCGCCGAAAGTACCGGCAATTCCTCCTACAACACCGCCAATAGCGGTCCCGACTCCCGGCACAACGCTTCCAATAGCCGCTCCTGCAGCGGCTCCTGCTAAACCTCCGCCGGCTGAACCTACTTTTTCACCAGCATTATCCTTATTGATACCGGCTAAGTCAGCAAGGGACAGTATTTCGCCCAATCCCGGTATTCCTTTTGCAGCTCCTTTTAAGCCCTTCAGTCCGCCTTTTAAGCCTTTTGATTCACCCAATGTTTTCAGAAGGCCTGAAAAACCTTTGCCTGCTGCTCCTTTAGCAGATTTAGGTGTATTCACAGGATTTGTTTTATTCCCTTTTGTTGATGAACCGTTTCTATTTTTGACTTTTTTGCTTTTGCCTGTACTGATTCCGGCACAGCAGCAACCACAAGCCCCGCCCCATTTGCCGCCTGACTTTTTCGATTTTGAACCTGAAGATTTTTGGTTCATAGAAGGTTTTTTAGTGCGGTTTGAATTGTTAGAAGTTGAGTTCTTTGTATTGGCTTTTGAAGCTTTTTGTTTGCCTTTGCTTCCGCTGGATTTGCCGCCAAACAACCCGCCAATATCCAGATTCCCCAGCTTCTCAGCAATGCCTTTTATAATTTTTTCAAAAAACTCTCCCACTTTTTCAATAATTTTATCAGGGCTGAATTTCTCGAATTTCTTGGCGATTTTTGAAACAATGTTATCAACAAACTTTTCTGCTTTATTAGCGATTTTATCCGGGTTCAGGAAATTAAATTTCTCTGAAATTTTGTCAACAATATTTGTTACAAAGTCTTCCGCTTTAGTAATAATGGCGTCTGGACTGAATTTGCTGGCGACATCATCTGCTTTTTTCATAAAGGAATCTGTAAACTTGTCAAGCTCGTTAAAAATCGTTTCCGGGCTGAATTTACTTACGACATCGTCCACTTTTTTCATGAAGGAATCTGTAAACTTGTCAAGCTCGTTAAAGATTGTTTCCGGGCTGAATTTACTTACGATATCATCCACTTTTTTCATGAAGGAATCTGTAAACTTGTCAAGCTGCTTAAAAATCGCTTCTGGACTGAATTTGCTTGCGATATCATCCACTTTTTTCATAAAGGAATCTGTAAACTTGTCAAGCTGCTTAAAAATCGCTTCTGGACTGAATTTACTTGCAATTGCATCCACTTTACTCATAAACGATGTTGTGAACTTATCCAGCTGCGACAAAATTGTCTCTGGACTAAACTTTGTGGCGACTTCATCTACCTTATTCATGAACGATGTCGTAAATTTATCCAGCTGCGACAAAATCGTTTCTGGACTGAATTTCGTTGCAATTGCGTCCACTTTACTCATGAACGATGTTGTGAATTTATCCAGCTGTGACAAAATCGTTTCTGGACTGAATTTCGTCGCAATTCCGTCCACTTTACTCATGAACGATGTTG